>JANSXX010000011.1:0-114849 GCA_024742815.1 bacterium | reverse complement strand
GAACTACCCACTTGCTTATGGTTTTGGTAAGACCACGATCATAAGCAAGCAAAGGCTTTAGCCTTGGTGTTTTAAGCTTATTGTGCAAGAACCTACGTCATCCCGCAGCGAAAGCCGGGATCTTAGGCTTGATTATCAGTTTGCAAATTATGAAAGGCGAACTGAGCTAGATTGGCACGTGATATCAATTAACCGGGAGTAAACTCTCTACTTGCTTATGGTTTTGGTAAGACCACAATCATAAGCAAGCAAAGGCTTTAGCCTTGGTGTTTTAAGCTTATTGTGCAAGAACCTACGTCATCCCGCAGCGAAAGCCGGGATCTTAGGTATGAATAACGGTTTGCAAATTATGAAAGGCGAACTGAGCTAGATTGCCACGGGATATCAATTAACCTTGAGCGAACTACCCACTTGCTTATGGTTTTGGTAAGACCACGATCATAAGCAAGCAAAGGCTTTAGCCTTGGTGTTTGAAGTTCAGCGATTTTGTCCTTCTTTGACTAGAAATTATTAATCAGAAATTAACCACCAATCCAATCGATGGTAGGACAGAGGCTTCATTTTCGAGGTTAACCTGAACCAATCGTCTTGGTTCTTCAATTTCACCAGCTTCATTACGAGCAAGACCAAATTGGGGTTCTTCCGGATTTTTTTGAGCTAAAGCGTTCTGAACTTCCAAAAATACGTCAAGGCTCCAGCGCTGGAAACTCCATTTTTTATCGATTCGAATATCCATTTGGCTAAAAGCTGAAAGCTCTACTTCTCCAATCCGATTAAAATCGCGAATAATAGCCGGATAATTTTGCAAAGTAGCTGTTCGGTTTACAGGTGGGTATGGAGATGCACCCAGATATCGATAGCGTGCACTAACTTCCCAATTGTTGCCAAGTTTGTATCCACCCAACAGCGAAATCAACAGGTTATTATCCCAAACGGATGGACGGTATTGATCAGAAAATCCGTTGGTAAACTCACTTTTGTAGAAAGTAAATGCAGCTATGGCATACCAACTACCGGTAAATTTTTGTTGGAATAATAGTTCTGCTCCATAAGTTCGGCCATCGCCAATACTTTGGATAGGTTCGCTGCCCAACACTTCAAATCCGCCTCCCTTGTTAGCTAAGGAAACCGAATCGCGGGAGGAAACCGGGTAATTACCATAATCTTTATAAAAACCTTCGAGAGTGATTCTCGAGCGATCGTTTACTAAGTACTCGATTCCGATAACAGTATGATCAGTTCGAATATACTCTGCGTCTCGATTGATGAAATTCCCGTTATTATTCTCAAAGCCTAAAATGGTGTATGGTGGAATCTTGAAATAGCGACCAAGCGAAGAGTTTAGCGTCCATGTTCCATCGGGCGTTAATTTAAACGATTTAGAAATACGCGGACTGAATGTTCGCCAGAGTTCATTGCCTGTATCAGTAAACGTGTTTCCATCAAACCGAACTCCAAACGAAAAGGTGGTACGGTCGCTAAAGCTTCTCGATGATTGCGCAAACAGTCCATAGCGGTAAAAGTTAATGTCGGAACTGAAGGTTGAAGTGTTAACAATATCGGTAGTTTCATTCGAATACAGCGCATTTTGAACAGAGCCTCCATAATTGGTAATCCAATCTCCCATAAATTTGGTGACATTGGCTCTTAGCTTTATTTCCTGTTCAACGGCATCATTTCTGAAATAGAGGCCTTCTTTGGCAACATTGTCTTCGAATTGTGAAAATTCATTTTCCAGCCTATTTGTGCTCAGGGTTAATCGCAGGCTTCCTGAACGATCTTTGAACCTGCGATTCCACGTTGCTCCAACAGTATTCGTTTGTTGTTTGATGATGGGAACCTGTTCCTGAATGGCTTTTTGCTCAGCATCGAATTCTTCGAGCTCATTAATGGCAAAATTGTCGATTGAGCCCACTCCGGTTATCAATATGCTGTTAAAGTCGTCGATCTGATGATTCACTTTATACTGGTAATCCCAATAATCAGGAAGAAAAGGTAACCCAATGGCTTCAAACAGTAATTGCAGATATGAGCGTCGTACTGACGCTATAAAAGTAGTGTTTGCCTCAGTCACATTTCCCTTAAATAATGGACCTTCTACCGTTAGCGCAGATTCACTAGAGCCTAATCGAAAGTTGCCGGTAAATTCACGAGCGTTTCCGTTACGTTGATCGAATTGAAGTACACCGGATAAGGCATTATCGTATTGCGCATCAAAAGAAGATGCAGATAAAGTGACCCCTTCAAAAAAGGAAACATTAAGTAGGCCAACCGGTCCACCTGCACTTCCTTGAGTAGCAAAATGATTGATGTTTGGAATCTCAATTCCATCCAGATAATAAACGTTTTCGTTAGGGGCTCCGCCGCGAATAATTACGTCGTTTCGGAAACCTCCAACGCTGCCCCCAACGCCGGGAAGTGATTGCACAACTTTCGCGATATCGTTATTTCCACCGGGATAAGAAGCCACTTCTTCCTGGCTGAATTTTTGGATAGATAATGGAGTAGTTTGCAGTTTTTCGAATGGATTTGGAGTTACAACTACTTCGCCAAGTTGTTGGGCATCCTCTTCTAATGTTACATTCAAATCCGGATTACCTTCCGAGCGAATTACCACATTAAACTTGGTAACTGGTGTATAGCCAACAAAAGAAAAAATAATATTATATGATTTTGTAGGTATACGATTGATGAAATATTTGCCGTTTTCGTCAGTGGCATCACCAATGGATGTTCCCTCTAGAATTACCGTGGCACCAATAAGTGGTTCTCCTGTTTTAGCATCGGTAACTACGCCCGTAAGTGTACCGGTTTGAGCAACCACTGTAATTGGCAACAAAAATAGTATCAGTAAATGAATTCGTTTGATCATGAATAGTTTAGCTCTTGATAAGTCGTTGCCTGCCAAACCAAAAATGAAATTAAAACACTCCAGATTTATGTAAAAAAACTTCAGTTTTAGAATTCACTCGGATTGTCTAATATCCGAGCTAAAATTCGGGAATGAAAAAAAGCTCTTCACTACTTTTTGCATCCATCGTTGCCGCGCTAGCAGGTCTGCTTTTTGGATTTGATACTGCAGTTATTTCCGGTGCCGATAAGCCCATTCAGGATTTATGGCAAACTTCTCCTCTATTTCATGGCACTTTCATCATGTCGATGGCATTGTGGGGAACCGTAATCGGAGCTTTATTTGGCGGAATTCCTTGTGATAAATTCGGTCGCAAAAAAACACTTTTCTGGATTGGTATTCTTTACTTGGTTTCAGCATTAGGATCGGCACTCGCTCCCGAGCCGTATTTGTTTTCATTCTTTCGGTTTATTGGTGGATTGGGAGTAGGTGCGTCATCAGTAGCTGCACCAACCTATATTTCTGAGATTGCCCCGGCACACAAAAGAGGAAGGCTGGTGATTTTATATCAGTTTATGATTGTGTTAGGAATTTTGGTGGCGTTCTTATCCAACTGGTTGGTGGGCAGCAGTCTCGGAGAAAATGCCTGGCGATGGATGCTCGGCATCGAAGCCATTCCCGCTCTTATTTATGTGATTTTAGTTGTGAGAATTCCCAACAGCCCGCGCTGGTTGGTCATCCAAAAAAACGATATTGAAACGGCTCGAAAGTTAATCCAGCAACTAGATCATACTATTGATCCGGATGTTGAACTGGTTGAAATCCAGCAAACAGAACGGGCAGATTCGGGAAATGGCTTTTTCTCAGGGCGATATAAATGGCCGATATTACTAGCTTTTTTACTAGCCTTTTTTAATCAACTATCGGGTATAAATTTTGTGATTTATTACGCGCCACGCATTTTCGAAGCGGCAGGATTAGCAGCTAGTACAGCGTTACTATCTTCTGTGGGAATCGGTGCAGTGAATTTGGTATTCACCATGCTGGGTATTTACCTCATCGACAAAGCAGGTAGAAAAACGTTATTGATTTATGGCTCAATCGGATACATCACAACATTAAGCATTGTATCGTGGGCGTTTTACACCGGAGCAGGCGGTATAGTTGTGGTGCTCGGTGTTTTTGGATTTATCGCATCTCACGCCGCTGGGCAAGGAGCAATTATTTGGGTATTTATTTCCGAAATTTTTCCAAATCATGTGCGGGCTTATGGGCAGGCCTTTGGCTCTGGCGTGCACTGGGTGTTTGCGGCTCTGATTACATTATTCACACTGTTTTTTATGGATTTGTTAGGGGATAATCCCGGTCCGTTATTCGCATTTTTTGCGTTTATGATGGTGCTGCAATTGCTGTTTGCCCTAAAAATGCTTCCAGAAACAAAAGGAAAATCATTGGAAGAATTAGCACAAGAAATGACAAAATGAAAATTGAGTTATCATGAGTAAAGTTGTTTGTATTGGAGAAGTTTTATGGGATTCACTTCCACATGGGAAGTTTTTAGGGGGAGCGCCATTAAATGTCGCAATAAATCTAAACCATCTGCGTGTCGATAGTTCTATTATTAGTGCAGTAGGAGAGGATGATCTGGGAGCTCAAGCGCTTTCAGAAATTAAAGAGCGAGGATTAGATACTAACCACATCCAAAAAAATAAGTTTGAAACCGGCTTAGTTGAAGTTGAGCTATCTGAAAAAGGAATCCCATCTTATGTGATTCATGAACAACGGGCATGGGATTTTATTTCGGCTACAGAATCAGCACGAGCACTGGTAACGGCCGCAGATTTTGTAGTATTTGGGAGCTTGGCATTTCGAAATAAGGAATCAGCAACCGCCATAAAAGCAATGCTGAAAGGGGCAAAAGGGGAAAGAATTCTTGATGTGAACTTCCGAAAACCGTTTTATTCAAAAATTTTGATTGAAGAGTTACTCGGCTACACCGATATACTGAAAGTAAATGACGAAGAAATTGAAGAAATGGCTGAGTGGTTTGGGTTGAGTAGTGATTACCAACGAGCAATTCCAAAATTATGCTATATGTACGGAATAGATAGAGCAATTATTACACTGGGAGAAGCGGGATCTTCAATCTATTTCGAGGGTGAATTTGTACATCATCCCAGATTTAATGTTGAGGTAAAAGATACCGTAGGAGCAGGTGATGCTTTTCTTAGTGGAGCGATTTACAGCATGATTGAACAAAAATCATCGAAGGAAACCTTACGCTTTGCCAATGCCATGGGTGCGTTTGTGGCCGGAAGTGATGGAGCAACACCATCTCTAAATTACCAAACCGTTTACAAAGCCTTGCTTGGATAAATCTCGAACTTAAAACTTCCCGGAAAATGTAATTCCAATCGATCCGCCATCGTACTCAAAACCAAAATCATCCGTAAAAGTAAGTGAATTAAACACTAACGCAGCCCATTTATAACCAATTTCTAGTCGGGTACCCAACGAACTTTCGAAATCCACATCGGGGAAGAAATCATCACCTTTGAGTGTTGCGTTTAAATGTTTGGTTGTACCTATTCCAATTCTGATATCCGTATTAGGGGCAGCGTAAACCATCACATTTAGTGGATATCGCAAAAACATGATATTAGCGTTGTCGGCGGCGGTAGTACTGTATTTAAAGCCAATGGTTGTTCTAAGTAAGGCGTATCGAAAAGATGGTAACGAGAATTCACCACCCAATGCAATTGTAAGGCCCTGACCCGCCAACATTTCTTGTTCATCACCATCCTCGAATTCAATAATTGCTATTTCTTCGCCGCCGTAATGCAGCCCTGCTTCTGCTAAAAACTTTGTAGTAATGATTGTGGTGCTTTGAGCAATTAGTACCGAAGTGAAGCCTAGTATCAGCACGATGAGTGCAATAAGTTTTTTGCGCATTAATTTTTTATGGGGATAATTATTCGGCGCCAAAGGTAGCTATCCCACCAATAAAATGAATCAGGTTTGCAAAGTATTTTTACCTGAAATTCTCTTCGAAAATCTCAGCCACTTCATCGGCATCACATAAATCGGTTCCCTCACTTTGTAGAGTACTTGCAGCAGCAGATATGCCGTAACCTACCGCTTGTTTCTGATCTAAACCATGCATGAGTCCGGCAACCAATCCACCAATAAAGCTGTCACCGGCGCCGATGGTACTTCTCACGTTAATGCTTGGCGGGATGAACTCCTCGGTTCCGGCTGCAGTAATGAGCAATGTTTTTTCTTTGCCTAAAGTGTGTACAATATGTTCGATGCCTCGGTCAAATAACATCGTGCAAAGTGCTTCGTCTGTGTCAGCACCAAAGATTTTTTTCATTTCGGCAAACTCTTCCTGATTCGGTTTGATGTAGGCCGCTCCGTTTTTTATGCCTTCAAACAGTGCCTCACCTGAAGTATCGAGGACAAATTGTTTCTCTGCTTTTTGAGTGATAAGAGAAACTTTGCTGTAAAAGTCGGAGGGTACACCTTTGGGTAAACTTCCACTTGCAACCACAAAATCATAATTAGCAATTGTCTGCTCAATGCGATTTAACACACTTTGCCAAGTAGTGGGGTCGGTAACTAGTCCGGGTAAAACAAAACGATATTGCTTGCCAATGCTATTATCGATGATGGCGATATTCTGTCGGGTTACATCCAGCGATTCGATTGGTATAGACTTTATCTCTTCTTCTGCCATTAGTTGCTTGAGTAGATTTCCGGTGTAACCGCCGCTAATGAAGAGCGCATCGCTATGAATGCCCAATCGTGTAAGAACCCGGGCTACATTTATTCCTCCTCCACCCGGATCAATGGTTGGAGCAGCACATCGTGTTTTTTGATCGGTGATTACTTCTTCAGCTTCAGTTCCGATGTCTACCGAGGGATTCATCGTTATTGTAAGTACTCGTTTTGTCATGGGATAAATTGATGCTTTAATTTGTACGTTGGAACGTCTGCTGTTCACAAAGCTTTAGTGTAAACACAACTATGGAAACTACAAAAAGAATTCTACTCACGGGCGCAACCGGCTACATAGGCAAGCGTTTGCTCCCGGTATTATTACGTGCTGGACATCATGTGTTTTGCTGCGTTCGGGATAAAAACAGGATGGTTATTCCTGAGGATTACGAAGATCAGGTAAGTATGCTGGAAGTTGATTTTCTGGAACCGGAAAGCCTCTCTAAAATTCCGAAAAATATTGATGCCGCCTATTACTTAATGCATTCGATGTCGGCTACGGCTGATTATGAATCACTCGAAATACAGGTTGCTGAAAATTTTGTGAAAGTGATGAAATCTACCACTGTGGAGCATGTGATTTATTTGAGTGGGATTGTTAATGACGAGGAGCTGTCCAAACATCTGCAATCAAGAAAAAGAGTGGAAGAAATTTTGGGCGATGCAGCATTTAATTTTACCGCGCTTCGAGCGGGGATTATTGTGGGATCGGGCAGCGCTTCGTTTGAGATTATTCGTGATTTGGTGGAAAAACTCCCGGTTATGATTGCTCCTCGGTGGTTGAATACTAAATGCCAACCCATTGGTATTCGTGATGTGATTACCTTTTTAGAACGCACACTCTTAAATACCGAAACGTACAATTCTTATTTCGATATCGCCGGACCCGATGTGCTTACCTACAAAGAAATGTTGATGGGCTATGCCAAAACACGGGATCTGAAGCGTTGGATTTTCACAGTTCCGGTGATGACGCCCAGATTATCATCGTACTGGCTCTTTTTTGTTACTTCCACTTCCTACAATTTAGCCGTTGCCTTAGTAAACAGCATGAAAGTGAATGTGGTAGCTTCATCCACCGAAATAAATGCGATCCTTGATCATCAACCGGCGGATTACAAAACTTCATTAGAACGAGCATTTACTAAAATTGAGCAAAATGCGGTTATCTCAAGCTGGAAAGATTCGTTGATTAGCGGGCGATTTAACGAGAATATTTCTGAATATGTGAAGGTTCCTGAATATGGCTGTTTTCGTGATTATCGGGAAACGGAAATAGATGATGTAGAAGGAAGTTTAGAACGCATCTGGTCGATCGGGGGCACAACCGGCTGGTACTACGCCGATTGGTTATGGCAAATTCGTGGATTTCTGGATAAGCTTTGGGGTGGTGTGGGATTACGAAGAGGACGAACAAATCCCGATCACATAGAAGCCGGTGATGCCCTCGATTTTTGGCGAGTTTTGTATGCCGATCGTGACAAAAAAAGATTGCTCCTTTTTGCCGAAATGAAAGTACCCGGCGAAGCTTGGCTGGAATTTGAGATTAAAGGAAAGACTTTGCATCAAAGAGCTACTTTTCGCCCGAAAGGAATCTTAGGTCGACTCTATTGGTACGCTGTTTTTCCGGCGCATGGCTTTGTTTTTAATGGAATGCTGATGAGCCTTGCAGGAAAGAGAGAGATATAAGGAATTACGAAGTACTATTAAAGAATTTCGAATTACGAGTTGAAGCCAATAACATTTTTGTGTTTTAGTGCTTCCGTGGCAAATAATCTGAATTTCAAAAATCAGGTTAACGAATTTGATTCACCACTTTCCTATTTTTTGATCAAAGAATTCATCAACTGAAAAAGAATAAATGTCAGCAGCTATAACCGCACGTATTTCTAAGCAATTAAATATTGCTCAACACCAGATTAACACCGTAGAGAGCTTGTTAGAAGAAGGAGCTACCATACCGTTTCTTGCCCGTTATCGAAAAGAAGCTACCGGTGGGTTAGACGAGGAACAATTGCGTGCGATCAGAGATGCTTTAGAACTGCAAAAGGCGTTAGAGTCGCGCAAAGAAACGATATTAAAGTCGATTAAAGAGCAGGGTAAACTTACGCCTGAGTTAGAGAAAAAGATCAAAGCTTGTGAAGATTTAGCAGTACTTGAGGATCTCTATCTTCCCTACAAACAAAAACGAAAAACACGCGGCGACAAAGCCAAAGAGAAAGGACTAGAACCGTTAGCCCAGTTGGTGTGGGATCAAAAAATCACCAAGGGAACTCCTGATGATTTTGCCCGAAAATACATCGACAAAGAAAAAGAGGTAGAAACGGTAGAAGACGCTTGGGCTGGAGCAATCGATATTGTTGCCGAGTGGATCAATGAGTCGTTGGAAGTGCGGGAGAAGTTGCGCGATATCTTTTTGAATCATGCCACGATTAGCACTAAAAAGACCTCCAAGACCAAAGAGCGCACCAACTTCGAAGACTACTACGATTTTTCGGCTAAAGTAACTCAGCTAAAGCCGCATCAAATTTTGGCGATTAATCGAGGTGAGCGAGAGAAAATACTATCGGTTAAAACGGAAATTTGGGAAGAGCGTACGTTGGAAACCATCGACGATATGGTGATCAAAAACGATGATTCTATTTTCGTAGAACAAATTCAAGATGCAGTTGAGGAAGCTTTTAAACGATTGTTATTTCCATCATTGGAGCGTGAATTACGTAACAAACTCACCGAAAAAGCCGACGAGCATGCCATCGAAACTTTTGCTACCAATCTCGGAAATTTGTTAATGCAACCACCATTGCAGCACAAAGTGGTGATGGGAATTGATCCCGCATACCGAACAGGATGTAAGGTGGCCGTGGTTGATGAAACAGGGAAATATTTTGAAGGAACAACCATCTACCCAACTCCGCCGCAGAAGAAAGTTGCTCAAGCCGAAGCAGTAATTGAAGCGCTCATCAAAAAATATAAAGTTAATGTAATTGCGATAGGAAATGGAACAGCAAGCCGAGAAACGGAGCAGTTTATTGCAGATTTCCTGCGCAAAAGCGGCGATACTTTCTCCGAATTAGGACTGAGTTATCTAATCGTGAATGAGGCTGGAGCTTCGGTGTATTCTGCATCCACGATAGCTCGTGAAGAGTTTCCGGATTTGGATGCGGCTCAGCGCGGTAACATTTCCATCGCCCGACGAGTGCTCGATCCACTGGCCGAATTGGTGAAAATTGATCCAAAATCGATTGGGGTAGGCTTATATCAACATGATTTGAATCAAACTAAGTTAGCATCCAAATTGGATGATGTAGTTGAAAGTTGTGTGAATGAAGTGGGTGTGAATTTGAATACAGCAAGTGCTCCATTGCTATCACATATATCCGGATTAAGTAAAAAAGTAGCTGAAAGCATCGTTAAGCAAAGAGAAAAAGCGGGTACCTTTATGTCGCGCGATGAAATTAAAAAAGTTGCCGGCGTGGGGGATTTACGTTTCCAACAGGCTGCTGGATTTTTGAGAATTCCCGAAGCTGATAATCCATTCGATAATACAGCCATTCACCCGGAAAGTTATGAAGCGGCCGAAAAGCTATGCAATCTGTACAATATTGATGTGACTACTTTAGCTTCTCAGAAAAAAGAGATTGAGCAAAAGTTATCTAACATCAACCTAAAGCAGGTGGCTGAGCATGTTGGAGTTGGCGTACCTACACTTGAGCTAATCATCGAAAACCTGATGAAACCGGGACGAGACCCTCGTGAAGATCTCCAAAAACCATTACTCCGCACCGATGTGATGGATATGAACGATTTGAAAGAAGGCCAAAAACTGGAAGGAACCGTTCGAAATGTAGTCGATTTCGGTGCCTTTGTGGATATTGGAGTGAAACAGGATGGATTGCTTCATATTTCAAACATGAGCACATCCGGTCGGCGTATCGAAAACCCACATGATGTAGTAGGCGTTGGTGATATTATATCAGTAGAAATCATCTCGCTGGATTTGGAACGAGGCCGAATTGGACTGAAGCGGAGTTGACAAACTGAACATCGATCAACTACGCTAAAGTACACAGTTCGAAGCTGCTGAGCGCAGTATTGCTTCGTTGATTGAAAACAATCGAACTTCGTACAATTGAACAAATGAACTTCGAACATCGAACACTTGAACCTCGAATTCAAATTGTTATCTCTAACACTCCTCTTTGCCATCTCGAATGGAATGAGAGATCTGGAGAGTTACGAATAGGCGAATGTAGAGTTACGAGGTACGAATTGTTGTTTCCTGTTTACAGCTTCAATCAACCTACGCAGAAATTTTTTAAGTTTATGTGAGTTAATCTGCTCGAATAATAGTTATCCGACGATAAATTTATCTAGACAATAACTAAATATGTGTTTTGGAACTTTGAATCGATATCGAGCATAAGCAAGCGAGGACTTTAATCCTGCGAGAAGCTGGGGAACATCGAACACTTGAACATTGAGCAATTGAACTTTGAACTTCGATCTCACTTTAAGATCACAAACACTCCTCTTTGCCATCTCGAATGGAATGAGAGATCTGGAGAGTTACGAATAGGCGAATGTAGAGTTACGAGGTACGAATTGTTGGTTCCTGATTACAGCTTCAATCAACT
Organism: bacterium; assembly: GCA_024742815.1. GTDB lineage: Bacteria > Bacteroidota > Rhodothermia > Balneolales > Balneolaceae > HXMU1420-13. The sequence goes on along the minus strand of JANSXX010000011.1, from coordinate 103,584 downwards.
AAGGTTGAATTTTATTTTTTGAATTTAGTTGAGTAAATCTGCACAAAAAATAGTTTTCCGATTAAAAATTTATCTAGACAATAACTAAATATGTGTTTTGGAACTTAGAATCGATATCGAGCATAAGCAAGCGAGGACTTTAGTCCTGCGAGAAGCAGGAGAGTGTTGAATAAGCGAGTGTAGAGTTACGAGGTACGATTTGTACTCAAATAGGGTTCTCGTTCGGCTTCATTTTCGGGAAATTAATCCATAAAAAAAGCCTGATCTCAATTAAGAAATCAGGCTAGTACCGCGGGCCGGACTCGAACCGGCACGGCAATTGTAACTGCCATTGGATTTTAAGTCCAACGTGTCTACCAATTCCACCACCGCGGCGTTAAAAATTCAATAAGAGTGCCGAGGGTGAGTGTCTACCAACCTGCCCACCGTAATCTGTGGATGCAGGTGGGTTCCACCACCGCGGCTTTTCAAGGGGTGCAAATATACAACTTAATTATGCACTAACTCAATCGCTTTTCCATCAAAAATAATGAATCGCATTTTTTGTACGTTTAGAGCTTAAAAAGAGAGAAAAAAGTTTGTTTTAAAAAGATAACCTAGCTAAAGTACAGGTTAATCATTTGTTATGGACAAGGCATCGATTCTGGAAAAATATAATCTCGACGAGTATCAACTCGAACAAGCGCAAAGCGAAGATCTTAAGCAGCTATTAAAAATATGCCGTGAGCATATGGATACGTTGGATGAAGAAGCAATCTCTAAAGCGTTTAAGTTGTGTTTTATGTCGCACCAAGGGCTAACACGGGCCTCGGGCGAACCTTATTATTATCATCCGGTTGAGGTTGCTAAAATTGTAGCTCAGGAAATCAATATTGATGATATTTCTGTGATTTCTGCTCTATTGCACGATACGGTCGAAGATACCGACGTAACACTGGAAGACATCCGTTTTTGGTTTGGTGATGAAGTTGCAGTAATCATTGACGGCGTTACAAAAATTGCGGGAGTGTTTAAAAGTAGGGACAGTAAACAAGCCGAAGCTTTTATGAAACTTCTGCTTTCAATGGCAGAAGATATTCGCGTAATCCTGATTAAATTCGCCGATCGATTACACAATATGCGCACAATTCAACATCTGCGAAGAGAAAAGCAGATTCAGATTGCAGCCGAAACGATGGATTTATATGCACCGCTCGCGCATCGGTTTGGATTATTCAACATCAAAAATGAGCTTGAGGATTTATGCTTCAAAACTATCGATCCTACATCCTTTAAGTTCATTGCTCGAAAACTGAGAGAGAAGAAAGACGCTCGCGAATCGTTCATCGATGAGTTTATGATGCCCATCGGCAGACAGCTCATTAAACAGAAATTTAGTTTCGAGATAAAAGGCAGACCAAAGCATATTTATTCGATCTATCGCAAAATGCAACGGCAACAGAAGCCTTTCGAAGAGATTTACGATTTATTTGCGATTCGTATCATTTTAGAAGACCCTCACACAAAAGAAGATTGCTGGAGGGTGTATTCGATCATCACCGATTGGTACACACCCATACCCGAACGGTTTCGTGATTTCATTTCGGTTCCAAAGGCAAACGGATACCAATCGCTACATACTACCGTAATTACAAACCGAGGGAAAAAAGTTGAAATTCAGATTCGTACCCGGCGGATGGATAATATTGCAGAAAAAGGTCTTGCCGCGCATTGGAAATATAAAGAGGGCGAGCAAGCAGGATCGGAATCCTTAGACCGGTTTGTAAATTGGGTAAGAGATGTTTTAGATAATCCTCGCCCGGATTCAACCATGGATTTTGTGAAAGATTTTCAGTTGAATCTGTATCAGGATGAAATCTATGTGTTCACTCCTAAAGGCGAACTTAAAACCCTGCCGGTTGATGCCACACCAATAGATTTCGCTTTCGAAATTCACAGCGAAATAGGAGAGCGAGCCATGGCTTCTAAAGTGAATGGAAAAATGGCTCCATTGCGTCAAAAACTTCGAAACGGCGATCAGGTTGAAATCATCACCGGTAATAAAGTGAACCTGAATCCGGATTGGATTGATGATGTGGTAACGCATAAGGCGAAGTCGCGCATCCGGCAGTTTATCAAACAAAAGCAGCGTATTGTTTCTGATAAAGGTCGGGAATTATGGCAAAAGCGTTTAGATCGTGGAAATGTGGAAATTTCGGATCAGGAACTCACAAAAATAGCCAAGCGATTTAAGTATAATGATACCCAAAATATGTTTTATGAGATGGGTACCGGATCGCTCGACGTAAATACCGTGTACAAAGAGGTTAAAAAATATAAAAGTACCGGCCGAATTGATGGAGATGCGACGGAGACAACGGCGAAATCAGAGCAAGAAATTCAAGATGAATATATTAGCAACGCACGAAGTATTGCTGCTGGAAATGCGCTGATTTTAGATGATGACATAAGCAACGTAAAATACTCGTATGCCAATTGTTGTAATCCAATTCCCGGTGATAATGTGATAGGGTTTATCAGCCGGAACGGAGATGTTAAAATCCACCGAACTATGTGCAACAACGCACAGCATTTGTTAAAAACCGAAGGACATCGTATCGTAGATGTGCAATGGGCTAAAAATATCGAGAATAAATTTCTGGGCGCAGTGCGGGTTATTGGAGAAGATAGAGTAGGAATGATTAACGATATTACCGACGTACTTTCAAAATCTTTATCTACTAATATGAAAAGCATTAATGTTTCAAGTGATGAAGGTATGTTCGAAGGGATTATCACTTTGTATGTAGATGGACTCTCACATTTGGATAGAATTATGAAACGCTTAGGACGGGTAGAAGGCGTTAAAACCGTGATGCGCTATGAATAAATGAGCTTATATCTATTTTGCAATAGATTTAACCACTAAGTATATTATCGAAAATTGTTTTTACGCTATAACATACAGCTTAAGGAAAAAAAGAAGCGTACAACAAACTGGAAGGATAAATAAAACGTGCAAAAAGCACATAAATCTAAAGACTAGAAGTTATGATGACATACACCAAACGAGACATCGTTCGACGCGTTGCAGAAGCAAAAGGCGAACCGATGATCAAAGTAGAACCATGGGTAGATGGAGTGATTGTTGCGATTCGCGAGATCATGATGTCTGCAAACACCGAATGTAGAATAGAAATTCGTGATTTCGGGGTGTTCGAGGTAAAAGAAACTAAGGCGAAACCAAAAGCCAGAAATCCAAAAACAAATGAAGTGATTTATGTGCCTGCGCACCGTAAAACCCATTTCAAGCCAAGTAAATTGCTCAAGTCTTTCTTGCGTCAGCCTCTAGAAGACAAATAAACAGAAGCATTTTGCAGACATATTCACGGTTGGTCGGTATCGATGTTGGTAACAAACGCATCGGTATCGCCCAAACCGATCTGCTAAAAACTATTGCCACGCCGGTTGGCACATTCTCGCACGAAGAAGTGATCACAGCTTTGAGAGATATTGCATCTAACGCTACCATAGATGCATTTGTAGTGGGATGGCCACTTACCACACAGGGAGAAGAAGGAAAAGCTACAAATCGTGTAAACGAATTCATCAATCGCTTAAAAAAACAATTCCCAGATATTCCTATCAAAAAAATGGATGAGCGATATACCTCCGTTGAAGCTAAAGATTTAATGATGCAATCAGGCATCTCAAAAAAGAAACGAAGAGAAAAAGAACGCGTGGATAGAATTGCGGCAGCCCTTATCTTACAGCGATATATGGAATCAAATTATTGAAAGCGTTTTAGTTCATGCCCATTCTGCCTATCGTTACTTATAACGACCCAATTTTACGCCAAAAAACCACTCCAATTGAGGATTTAACTCCTGAAATTCAATCGTTTATAAACGACATGTTTGAGACCATGTACAATTCGGATGGCGTTGGTTTAGCAGCTCCTCAGGTGGGTTCCAACCATAGTATTTTTGTGATGGATGCCGACCCTATGGCAGATGAGGATGAGGAAACTTTTGGGCCGATGGTTTTTATCAATCCGGAGATTATCGAAAAAAAGGGAGAAAAAATTCCCATGGATGAGGGTTGCCTCAGCATTCCGCAAGTAACAGATAAAGTATCGCGCCCGGAAAAAGTATTAGTTAAATACAGAGATGGTGAGTTTAATGAACAAAACAGAGAATTTGACGGTTGGGTTGCTCGTGTGATTCAGCACGAATTTGACCATCTGGAAGGAGTACTGTTTATTGATTATTTAAGTGCTTTTAGACGACGAATGCACAAAAAAGACCTTAAAGAAATTGACAGCGGAAACCGGGAAACTAGCTATCCGGTAAAACCAAAATAATCCTATGAATATCGTTTTTATGGGATCGCCAGAATTTGCGATTCCCAGTTTGGAAAAACTCCATGCCACTAAGCATACTATTTCGGCGGTTGTTTCAAATGTTGACAAACGTCGTGGGCGCGGTAAATCACTATCTCCAACACCTGTAAAGGCAAAAGCGCTGGAATTAGGTTTGCCTGTTATTGAAGTTGAGGATCTGAAATCAGAAGAGTTTGCTAAACGAATTAGCGAACTCGAACCGGATTTACTGGTGGTAGTCGCATTCCGAGTTTTACCGGTTTCCATCCTAAAAATTCCTAAAATCGGTTCTGTAAACTTGCATGCTTCTCTATTGCCAAAATATCGTGGCGCTGCTCCAATTCATTGGGCAATTATGCATGGAGAGGAAAAAACCGGGTGCACCATTTTCTTTTTGGATGAAAAAGTAGATACCGGAAAAGTAGTTTTGCAACGGGAAACTGATATTGGATGGGAAGAAACAACCGGTGATGTCTACGAACGGTTACGATTGATGGGAAGTGATGCCCTAGTGGATGCCATTCACTTAATCGATTCCGGTTCCTATCAGTTAGCAGCTCAAAACGATGCAGAGGCTACACCGGCCCCCAAATTATTCAAAGAGCATTGTCATATCGATTTCACCAAAAATGTAGATGAAGTACATAACCTCATCCGCGGATTAAGTCCATTTCCCACAGCATTTGCGATGCTAAAGGATGAAAAAGTTAATGTTTACAAAGCGAAACCGGGAGCTGATGCCCATATTGATGCAGGAGAGATACTGATCAAAAACGATCAACTTTTGGTTGGATGCGCAGACGGTACCATCGAAGTGCTCGAATTGCAATTTCCGGGGAAACGAAGAATGAGTGCTGACGAGTTTTTGGCCGGAAATAGTGTATCCGGTCGGTTCATTTAATTAAGAAATAGGTGAATTAAAAGTTTGAGTTCGTAAATCGGTTTTTTATTATCTCGCAAAGTTAAAAACAGGAAAGAGATGAATTCAGTAGAACTAGTAAATGCAGCCCGAAGCGGAGATTTTGACACCGTAAAACGTCTTCACAAAGAAGGTGCAGATTTAAATGAAGTAAACAGCAGTGGTGCAAGTGCGGTTATTGTTGCAGCCGAAAAAAATCACTTTGATATTGTTAAATACCTGGGAGATAATGGCGCAGATTTAAGCATCGAAACAAAAATGGGAGGAACAGCTCTGCAACGTGCTGCTGAAGTGGGCAACCTCGAAATGATGAACTACTTCTTTTCAAAAGGCGTGAAAGTAAGTTCGCTTGCATTAATTGTGGCCGCTCGATATGGAAATCTGGAAGCGGTTAAATTATTGGTAGAAAAAGGTGCAGATGTTGATTTTCAACAACGATGGGGACACACAGCACTGATGGTTGCCGCCAAAGATGGACATGTAGATGTAGTAAAATATCTACTGGAACAGGGCGCGAATTTGTTTTTGAAAGACAGAAACAACGATACAGCCATGAACATTGCCACAGAAAACGAACAGGATGATATTGCGATTATCCTAAAAAGAGCGGGCGCAAATTATGTGGCAAAACCTTCGAAAGAGAAGAAGGCAGAAGTTATTGATGATGACGACGACGATGATGATTTGATCGACGACACACCAGATGTGGACGACTTAGTATCCGATGATGACGCCCCCGACGACATAGACGAAGAGTTAGATTAACTTTGAGTAATAATCATCAGAAATTAAAAAAGCCCGCCAAGTTAATCACTGGCGGGCTTTTTTTAGATAAACCGGACACTCAGTTACTTAGTGTAACTAAACTGAGGCAGACTCATATCTACGCCTTCATGCGGGCGAACTGTCATCGACTTTGGTTGTAAGAAATACAACAAGTAATCGCGACCACCGGCTTTGGCATCCGTACCGCTCATGTTAAATCCACCAAATGGCTGAGCACCAACTAAAGCACCGGTGCATTTTCTGTTGATGTACAAGTTCCCCACTTTGTATTCGCGGAGCGCTTTCTCAATATTCTTAGGATTACGGCTGAAATAAGCTCCGGTTAATCCATATTGTGTACTGTTTGCGATACGAAGCGCATCATCAGTGTCTTTGGCTTTGATGAAAGCTGTTACCGGACCAAAAATTTCTTCCTGGGCAATGCGTGCATCTTCGGCTACATCAGCAAAAACGGTTGGTTCGATATAAAAACCCGGGTTTTCGGTATCAGCTAATTTACCGCCGGCGAGTAAACGTCCTTCTTCTTTTCCGATTTCGATGTAACTCATGATTTTATCTACGGCTTTCTGATTCACAACCGGACCATTTGGGTAATTATCTTTGGCATCGCCCACTTTCAGCGCTTTGGTTTTTTCAACCACTTTCTTGAGCAATTCATCGTACACACTTTCAACTACAATAGTTCTGGAGCCGGCCGAACATTTCTGCCCCTGGAAACCAAAAGCACCTTTTACGATTTCCTCAGCAGCCAAATCGATATCGGCATCAGCATCAACAACCGTAGCATTTTTTCCACCTAATTCACAAACAAGACGCTTAAGAAAATGCTGACCTTCTACCACTTTTCCTGCGATTTCAGCCATGTGCAGACCAACTGCTTTAGAGCCTGTGAATGAAATAAATCTTGTTTTAGGACTGGTAGTTAGTGCTTCACCCACTTCAATATTTTCTCCGGTTACAAAGTTGAATACGCCTTTGGGTAATCCAACTTCTTCGAAAATCTCTGCAATAATATGTCCCATTTTTGGAGTGTCAGGCGATGGTTTTGCAACAACGGTATTTCCTGCTACAATTGGAGCAGCGGCCATACCTAGTGTAATAGCAAATGGGAAATTCCATGGCGAAATAGAAACCCCGGCGCCCAGCGGCATGTAAATGGTTTTATTGGCGTCGCCCCAGCTGTCTTTCACTGGCATTCCGGCGTCTAAACGCATAGCTTCATAGGCGTAGTAAATCAAAAAGTCGATGCCTTCGGCGGTGTCGGCGTCAGCTTCCAGATAGTTTTTCCCGGCTTCGCTGATCATCCAGGCGTTAATCTCCATTCTTCGGCGCTTAATTACATCGGCAGCTTTTAATAAGTATTCTGCTCGTTCTTTAGCGGGAGTATATTGCCAGGTTTCGAATGCATCCCAAGCAGCATCTAAAGCACCCAATGCCTGTGCAGTGCTGGCAAGTTGAAAGGTTCCGATTACTTCGTCGGTGTTCGATGGGTTGATACTTTCGAATGTGCCTGAGTCGCCTTTCACCCATTCGCCATTAATATACATATCATGTTCTTTGCCAAAACCGGCGCGGGCTTCCTCGATGGCTTTCTTCTGCGCAGCATCGATGGTTGGGTCGTTGAAGTCTAAATAAACTTCGTTTTCAAATTTTTCTAAGGTCAAATCAGACATCGTGTATCCTTTAACTCCGTTTTATTCTCAGTTTTGTTCGTTTTTGATTGATTTCAGGCTCCAAATATACGCAGAAAAGCGCTCCCATCTCAAAGATAGTGTAATGGTATGTTATGATGCTGTAAAACCATTGAAAATGGGACTTAGGAGTGGTAGTTTAAAGTCTTCATAAGAACTTTACATGATAGTCTTACGTTCGGAATTGAAATACAAAGATTATCCATTCAATTAATAAACAGAGGAAAAGAAATGGCAAAAATTAAGGTTGGAATTAATGGTTTTGGTCGTATTGGCCGAATGGTTACACGCGCCATTATAGCTAATTACAAAGATGATATTGATATTGTAGGCGTAAACGATTTAACCGATACAGCTACATTAGCCCATCTTTTTAAGTACGATTCATCACAAGGCACATACGCTGGTAACGTTGCTGCCGATGGAGATACCATCACTATCGATCATTTATCATTCAAAGTTACTGCAGAACGCGATCCTGCAAACTTGAATTGGGGCGATCTTGGGGTTGATGTTGTAATCGAGTCTACCGGATTTTTTAATGATTCAGACGCTGCTGGAAAGCACCTTACAGCCGGAGCGAAGAAAGTTGTTATTTCCGCACCAGCAAAAGGCGATGTTAAAACCGTAGTGCTTGGCGTGAACGACGATCAAATTGATGCTGAGACAAAGATTTATTCAAATGCTTCGTGCACCACAAACTGCTTGGCACCAATGGCAAAAGTGATTGATGATTTAGTTGGAATCAAAAAAGGATTCATGACTACCATCCATGCTTACACCGGTGATCAGCGAATTTTGGATGCTCCTCACCGCGATTTACGTCGTGCTAGAGCAGCGGCAATAAACATCATTCCTACTTCAACAGGTGCTGCTAAGGCAGTAGGATTAGTACTTCCTCACTTAAACGGAAAACTAGATGGTGGAGCTGTTCGAGTGCCAACCCCAACCGGTTCTCTAACTGATTTTGTTTGCGAAGTAGAAAAAGAAACTACCGCTGAAGAAATCAACGCAGCGTTTAAAGCAGCTGCTGAAGGTCCGTTAAAAGGGATTTTGAGATATACCGATGAGCCAATTGTATCTTCAGATATCGTTGGTGATCCACACTCAAACATCTTCGATTCTCAGATTACAAAAGTAGACGGTAATTTAGTTAAAGTTATCGGCTGGTACGACAACGAGGCAGGGTATGCACATCGCACTGCCGACTTGGTAAAAAGAATTGGCTAATTAAGCTAACTTCAAACATTGAAAAGCTCATCTTTTTGGATGAGCTTTTTTTTTGCGATAAAGATGTAAAAACAGGTAGCGCTGTTGGGCAAATTATATAGTGTAGCTACCTTTCTCGAAATAAAAAATCACTATGAAAAATACTGCACTACTTTACACGCTATTCATTGGGCTTTTGGCGTGTTCATCCCCACAAAACCATGTTACCTTAGATACTGATCGTTTAATCTCTGATATTGAATATTTAGCTTCTGATGAACTTGAAGGTAGATGTGTTGGATCACCGGGAAGCGAAAAAGCACGTACTTTTTTAGTAGAGCGGTTTACAGAAAATGGCGCACAACCAGTTCAGGGATCCTTTGAGCATGCATTTACTTTTATGCGGCGAGGAGCAGAGCTGACCGGAGTAAATGTGATTGGAAGCATTACAGGAAAAACCGATTCAGTAATTCTACTAACAGCACATTACGATCATCTAGGTATCAGAGACAGTTTGATTTATAATGGGGCAGACGATAATGCCTCGGGTACTGCCGGTTTGTTGGCGATGATGGATTATTTTTCACAAAAACAGCCAAATCACACCATGGTGTTTGCTGCACTCGACGCTGAGGAAGGCGGGCTAAATGGGGCAGTGGCTCTTGCAAACGACTCAACCTTTATAGAACGAGTTGTGCTAAATATCAACATGGATATGATTGCACAAAATGAAGAGAACGAGTTGTATGCTGTGGGGACGTATCACTTTCCAGAATTTAAGCAGGTGCTGGAAAAGGTTGAAACGGGCGAAATTAATTTATTATTTGGACATGATCGTCCAGAGGATGGAAATCAAGACTGGACGTATGCTTCCGATCACGGTGCGTTTTTCAGGAAAGGGGTGCCATTCATTTATTTTGGGGTAGAAGATCACGAACATTATCACCAGCCAACCGATGAGTTTGAAACCATCCCGCAAGAGTTTTATAAGAATAGCGTGCAGGTGATTTTAGATGCAGTTATTGCGATGGATTACTTTTTATTTAATTAAGAAAACTATATGCCTATCAGTGATTGGTATTCAATATCCAACATTCAACAAGGAATATTCAGATAACAACGCGATTTTAGTTGAGGTTAGCACCTTATTCTGAATTGATCAATATATGAAGTGCCGAACTACAAAAAAGCATCGAGATATTATTTCGATCGGTATAGTCAATTCTGGTTGGATTCGACAAGCTCATCCACCTTTAATCTCTTCAATAAATTGGCTCTTACATATTGTGCTTATAGTATTCTGATAATTGTAAACTGAATATTCCTTGTTGAATATTGAGTGTTGTCTATTCCTAATTTTTAATTGTGAAGTCGTAGGTAATTTTTGAACCTTTTTCTAATGCTTTAGACACCGAGCAATATTTGGTAATGGAAAGCTCAAGTGCGCGTGCTACTTTTTTTTCATCCAGATTTCCAGCCAATTCAAAGTGTAGATGAATGGAATTATACACCGAATATCCTTCCTTGAGTTTCTCACGATCGCCCGTTACTTCAACTGATAAATCAGTGAGCTCCTGCCGCTGTTTATCCAAAATGGAGATTACATCAATGGCCGAGCATCCTGCCGCGCCTGCAAGAAGCATTTCCATTGGGCTCATTCCACCTTCTAAACCTCCAATTGTTCGGTTACCGTCTATGCGGATCTTACCTGCGGTTTCGTTTTCGGCTTCCATGTGAAAGCCTTGTCCCATCCAGTTTACATTTACCTTTACATCCATAAAATTTGATCTGATTTTTGCACTAAAATATGGAAAATCTTACTAGAACATGATGGAAAACTTAAAACCTGAGCTGTAGCCCGGCGCCATATACCGAGTGAACTGGATCTATAACCGGGAGAATTTTCAAGCTCAAATTTCTTTCTTCATTATACCGTTTTGTGTCGCGATGAACACCAATAAAATCACGGAAGGAAGTGTAGACATAAAATCCCAAACCATATAGCATTAGTCCATAACCAAAAGCGGTGACTAAAGTGTTAGGATTATCGTCTTCACTAAATATGACTTCAAAATAGGAGATTAGAACAATTAAGCCGCCTGTACCCATGGCTAGTATAGAAAGGCCACGTTGTATTCCGCCCTTAAAAAATTGATTTCGATCGTTTATATATAGGTAACCTGCTCCGGGTGCGAATGAATAAAGTGCCAATACGGTAAAAAGAGATGTAGGGTATAACACATCATTATTCAATAAAATAGGTGAGATAATAAATGTACCCAATGTTGCACCTACAGAAATTAAGACAGCTCTGCTCGGTTTTTTTACAACATCCGGTTGAGCTTGAAACACACTGTATTCAAGTAATTTTTGCTGTTTTTGATAAATCTGATCATTTGTCTGTGCTTGAAGTGATGTTGCCCCAATCAGAGCGATTAAGCCAATAAAAATTATTCGCATAATTTTACCCAAAGATTAAATTGGTATGCATAATCCAAATTTTTACCCCATGATGCCATTAGAATTTGGGGCTAGTTGCAAATAAAACCTAGAGGGTAGATAGGGTAGCGAATGTGATTTCTGTAAAATCTGATATAAATAGTTTAATACCCGGAATATTGCTGAATTCCTCTTTTTGGTGAGTAGTTGTAACCACAATCACTTGTGCACCGGAGGCTGAGGCAGCCATTGCACCTGTTGGAGTATCTTCGAAAATGATACAGTCTTCCGGTTTCACCTCTAAATCGGCAATGAGCAATTCATATACCTGAGGATCGGGCTTACCTCGCTGGACATCTTCAGAGTGACGAACTGATGCGAAATAGTGCCGCAAATCAAGGGAATTCATCACAAAATCTACGTTTTCAGGCGGAGCAGCTGATCCAACGCCAAGCAGGATATTCTTTGATTTGAGCTCGAACAGCAACTCCGGGAGCCCGGCTAAAAGAGCCAAATCAGGAGCATAGATTTGGCGATAGGTTTCTTCTTTTTCTTTTGAGATTTGGAAACGTTCTTCGAGCGTAAATCTGCCGGGGAATTCCCGTTCAAGCAGTTCCACATTTACGCCATGAATACGCTGATGAACTTCCTCCAGCGATAGCTCAATTCCCACTTCGCTCAGCTTTGTTTGCCACGCTTTATGATGCACCATCATATTGTCGATCATGGTGCCATCCATATCAAAAAGAACCGCCTTCATACGCTTCGCGAATTTTAAATTTTAAATTTAAACTTTTGAATTAATCATTCGCCAATGTGTTTGTGATTGCCGCGGTCGTGACGTTTGCGTAATAATTTGATCACTTTATGGAGGGGGATTTCCTTTTCAGCGAGGAGTAACATCAAGTGGAAAAGCAGGTCGGCAGCTTCGGCAATGGTTTCTTTGTCGCCCTCGTTTTTGGATGCTATTACGGTTTCAACGGCTTCTTCGCCCACTTTCTGTGCGATCTTATCCAGGCCCTTTTTAAACATAGAAGTGGTGTACGAGCCTTTAGGCATTTCATGCTTCCGTTCGTATAGCAGTTCTTCGAGTTCCTTTAAAAATTGATAGTCTTTTTTAGTAAGTGATTTTCTTTCGCTCATTCTAACAGATTGATGAATTCGGTGGGAAAGGTCGGGCTTTTAAATCGCCAAGGCAATGTTGAATTGTGTATTTGTGCAATGTTAATACTAGGAGCAGGACTAAAGTCTCTACTTGGTTATGATAGTGCCAGAGATATAGTTTGAAGTCGAAAATTTTACGTGAATAGAATAAATAATTGAATCTATGTCCCGCAAAGTCATCCAGAAAGAGGAGTACACGACGATCGATGGATCTGCCGAATATTATTTTAGTCTCACTTCTGAGTTCCGGCTTGGGTAGTGTGTTCAAGTAGCAGGACTGAAGTCCCTGCTTGGTTATGATAGTGCCAGAGATATAGTTTGAAGTCGAAAATTTAACGTGAATAGAGAAATAATAGAATCTATCTCTCACAAAGTCATCCAGAAGAAGGAGTGCACGACGACTGATGGATCTGCAAATATTATATTAGCCTCATTCCTGGTTCCACACCATAAAACCAAATAGAAGCTCTACCCCTTTTAAAACTGAACTAAGGGTATCCATTTAACTTACTGTTTTCTATCTTCGAACTAATAAGATCTGGATATGATGAAATATTTATTACTACTCTTGATGGGTATTTGCTGTTCACTGGATTATGCTACTGCCCAATACAATTTACCTCTTCATCATGTGGATTGGTCGCAGACAACACTTTTTCAAGACGATACTCCTGAATTAAAGAATCCTGATTCTGCGCTTTTAACATCTGTATTGGCTTCGACACTGTTACCCATCCTTTCTTATGCTATAAGTTCGAATAGTTCCTTAAATGTAAATACCATTGCTTTGATTTCGCTCACTCCTGGGCCCGGTTTCGGTTATTTTCACTCAAAAAATTATGGAGCCTTCATTGAAGGTTTATTTGAACGTGGTTCAGGGGTTGGTTTAGCAGCATTAGGATCTCACATTACCAATTATGACTCCTCTTCCGATAATGATTATGGTACATTATTAACATCAGTAACTGCGCAAGTAATTGGGGGAATCATCTTCTTTGTAGGGATTTCAGTCTATACGATATCTACGATCAAGGATTTTGTTGGAGTTCGCAAATCGGTAATAAAACGTAATGAGTCTTTGAAGAAGGTGCAGATTTCACCTGTCATAAACCCAACCACTAACACTTATGGGATGGGGTTACGACTTAATTTTTAAGTATTGTGACGAAACTCTAGCTTTCTTCATCGTACTTTTGGCATTACAACAGGATTCCTTTCGTTCACAAGTTCCGGCTTGGGTAACGCAGTTCAGAAGCTCTAGCTTCTAATACTACAATTTATCAGTATCACCCAATCTTATAAAAAAGAAGAGAATAAACAGTGTGTTCATTTTTGACATCTGTCAGACTGTATATCCGTTAGACATGGTAACCGAACTGTTGAAATAGTTAAATTGAGATGAGTAAAGGTAATCGAGTACTAACGGTAGCTTAACCATTATGATTTTGATTCAATAGCTAAAAATTTGTACCACTTTAATTGTTACTTAGTGAATTATTTAAATCTCGAATATTTAACAAAAGTATTATTGATTGATCAAACAACTAACCGATTGGTAAATTAAGTTAGTGTGCTTTTATCGCAAATAATCCTAATAACTACATTTAGAAACTCAGAAGACATAGTAAAACACAACCCTTTTATAAATTCATAACTTTGTTATCATAGCAACAAGTTAATTAGCATGAATCATGAAAATAAACCTTAAAGGATCTGTAGTAACACAAGTTGATACTTTAATTCAAAACGCCATCGAATTTGGTGTGAGTGATATCCACATTGAACCCTATGAAAAAAAAGTAAGAATTAGGTATCGATTAGATGGAAGGTTGCTGGAAGTAGCAGAGATACCAATTCAACAAAAAGATGCCATTATATCCAGAGTAAAGGTGATGGCATCACTCGATATTGCTGAGAAGCGACGACCTCAAGATGGTAGAATCAAAGTTCTAAAAAATGGGCAGAATGATATTGATTTAAGAATCTCCATTTTACCGGTACAATTCGGAGAGAAAATCGTGATTAGGATTTTGGACCGGTCAAATTTAAAACTAGACCTTGAATCGCTGGGCTTTGAGGAAAGAGAGCTGGAATTATTTAGGAATGCAATAAATCAGCCATATGGCCTAATATTGGTAACCGGTCCGACCGGTTCTGGGAAAAGCACAACCTTGTACTCGGCTCTTAATGAGATCAATAGCGAAGATAAAAACATTATCACCATTGAAGACCCGATAGAATATAACTTAGAAGGGATAAATCAGTCTCAGGTTCATGAGGAAATCGGACTAACTTTTGCGGGAATATTACGGTCAATCTTACGGCAGGATCCCAACGTAGTTATGGTCGGGGAAATTAGGGATAAAGAAACTGCCGAAATAGCTATTCGCGCTTCATTAACTGGACATTTGGTGTTTTCAACACTTCACACCAATGATTCGGTTTCGGCAATTAGTCGGTTGATTGATATGGGAGTGCCTTCATTTTTGATTGCTGCTTCTTTGAAATTAATAATTGCTCAAAGACTGGTAAGAAAATTGTGTAATAAATGTAAAATCAAAGAGGATCAATCAGTAAAAGCAGTTGGTTGTAATCAATGTAATCAAACAGGGTTTAAGGGAAGAACTTCGTTATTTGAAGTGTTAGAGATTAATAATGAACTGCATCATTTAATTGGCGATATGTATAATGAAAATAGGTTTCGAGAAGAAGCAATTAAAATGGGTTTAAAGGAAATTAAACATGCTGGTGAGTTAAAAGTGCAGAATGGGATAACTACCTTAGAGGAAATAAGACAAGAGACGATTTTTTGAAATTGTGCTTTTTTATTATTTGAAAATCACATTTTTTTTCTGGTAACTAGTACCAGACATCTATATCTATTACATTCATCTTATTCTTTTCTCAATGGAAAGTATTTACTTGTAAATAAAAATTAAGCCGGGTTACATTGATAAATTCGAAGTTAAACTGCTTCTTTCTGTTTAATGTTCAGAAATTAATTGGGGTTATTTTTGTCGCAATTGCAATATTAATATGCGCTCAGCCCAATTTATATGCGCAAAATATTTCAACAGAGGAAGACTCTACCAAGAGTGATGTTAAAATAGACTACTTCGAATATTTGAGAACATTGATTGATACGAATCAGGTTCAATTAAACTTGGAATCTTTACCCGAGAATGTTTTTACTGATGTCAATGATGTAATAAATGTACAGGATATTGATGCTAGGGATTTTCTTCGTGCACTTGGTAGGCAGTATAATATTAATATTATAGTAGATAACCGCCTAAATCGTCGATTTACCTTCCGATTATCACAAGTAAAAGTAATTGAAGTACTTATTCAGGTAGTTCAAGATAACGAGCTAATGATTACTCAAGCAGGTCAAGTACTAAGGATTCGTGAATATGTTGCGCAAGAACCAGCGCCAGTAGAGGTTGCTCCAAAGATAAGTTTTGAAAATGGATTGTTATCAGTTGATTTACAACAAGTTTTGTTGAATGATTTTACTCGTGAACTGACTCAAGTAACGGGTTATAACATTATCATAAGAAATGGGGTTAGTGGCTCAATTTCTGGGTACTTAAATCAGGTTGATTTCGAAACCGGACTTTCCACAATTTTAGTCAATAATGGGTTTTCGTTGAGAGATAACAACGGTATTTATGTGGTTGATCGTTTGGGATATGCCGCATCAAATAAGGATGGTAGTACCGGAAATTTCTGGATTACAATAAAAGATGACTTGGTAAGTATGGATGTCGTGAATGCGAAAATTACTGACATCATCAGAGAAATTGGCTATCAAAGTGAAGTTAATATGATCACTTATGGCTTGCCAGAGAACTCGATTACAGCAAAGACTAACAACTTAACGATCGAACAAGCGCTTACTTACATTTTTCGAGGTACTTCATACACCTTTAGAAAAGAAGGGGAGATCTATATCATCGGTGATAAATCAACAAGTGGAATTGCATCAAATCGACTAATTAGACTGAAACATATACGTTCTGATGTGGTAATCGATTTACTGCCCTCTAGCGTTTTAGATAATGCAACAGTTCAGGTAATAAAGGAACAAAATGGATTAATGGTAATCGGTACTAACGATGTGATCGTGGAACTCGAAAATTTTATTCAGCAAATTGACTTCCCGACTCCACAGATTATGATTGAAGCACTGGTAGTAGATGTAAATACAAATGATATTTACCAACTAGGCACTACGTTAGCAAGCGGTGGAGAACCTGATAGTTCGTTTTTTAACCCTTTTACGATATTATTTGGTAGTGGAGAAAGTCAAAATGGGGGATTATCGATTCAAGGAAGTGGGGTAGATGCTAATGCAGCATTTTCGCCTGGTGGTAACTTATTTGGTATTCGAAATTTAGGCAGACTTCCGAAAGATTTTTTCTTCAAAATTCAGGCTTTAGACCAAGAAGGCTTAGTTACAGTGCAATCTAGACCGCAAATTTCTACGTTAAATGGCCATAAAGCAAGTATTGAAATAGGTACAACTCAATATTACATTTTCACATCTACAACACCTCTTCAATCACCCAACCAAATTGTAACTCAAGAGTCACAACGTTTTGAACAAATCGAAGCAAATGTATTACTCGAAATTACTCCATGGGTAAGTGCTTCTGGGGATGTGACAGTAGATATAAGACCCGAATTTAATACACCGGTTGGTTCTTTTAATTCAGAAGTACCGCCCACCATTAACAGCCGAGTTTTAGATTCTACGGTTCGTTTAAAAGATGGGGAAACTATTATCCTTGGTGGATTAATTCAGGAAACTGATATCGAAAATCAAAATAAAATTCCAATATTGGGAAATATACCATTAATAGGAAGATTGTTTAGGAATAAGAGTACGAGTACCGTAAAATCAGAATTGGTTGTGTTTGTAACTCCTTACGTTTTTTATGGGGATGGATCTGATTCGTATCGATGGAATGAGGTAAGGGATGATCTTGAGCTTAGTATTGACAATTAAATGCTAAAGCTTCCTTTCATAGAAAAGACTTTTGTCGGTGTTGAAATTACTAATACATCGCTACATTGGATAGAGGTAAATAAACTTGGTTCAAGACTTTCAATAGTATCAAATGGTTCCATCGAAATTGAAGAATCTGTTGAGACTGCTGTCGAATCTTTAAAGAATCATATCTCAAGTGATGCTTACTATTTAGGTGTAGGATATTCCGAAATTCTTACAAATGTTGAAATAGAAGATGTCACTATTTTAGATGATGATCGCGAAAAATGGATACAAAGCTATTCTAAACAGCGTGCATCCAAACAATCAGATACGGATAAAACCATTGTAACCGAGTTTGTTGATATTGATGAGGATTTGATCAGAGTAATTAATCTAACTTTAGACACAAGAAGAATTTCTGAATTACTCACCATTTTTGAGCAAAGTGAACTGATCCCACTTTATATTACTTCGGGTTTATTAGAATCCGGTTATTCACAAATATTAAATCCTGAATTTATAGATGGATTTAGTTCCACCTATTATACAACTGAAAAGAATTCTTATTTAGTCGTTTATAAACAAGGAAAGACATTTCAGGTGCATGAGATTGGTGAGTCAGATTCAAACAGTTTAACTTTACAACAATGCGATTCTATCCTAAAATCTGAAGAGGTCAGTAATGATATACCGTTAGATTCAATCCCAATTCTGAGTAGGTATAAACTTGAAGACTTTAAATTAGAGAGGCCCATAAAAAGATTCGAGTTCTCAAAGTTTTCAGGAAGTAACGAATTGTCAGATTGCTATGTACCATGCATGGGAATCGTAATGAAACTTGCTTTTCCTCAACTAGACCACATCCCTTTTAAAGAGGAAGCTTCGAATAAAGTAAAATGGGAATATGAAAAAAAGGAGCTTATCAGGTTAAGTATTTTACTGTTTGTACCAGTTATCTTTTTTTCTTTTATCACATTTGCTGCAAATAAAATTATTGAAACTTCCTTATTTGAGCTTAATCAAATAAACACGCATGTATCTGGAAATCTTGACATTATAGATGTTGAAGAAAAAAGAGCAGCAACATTGCAAGCTGAATTTCAAAGCTTAAAATCGAGTGAAGAAGAGAAAATTTATTTTACCAAATCGTTTGAAACGCTAGCAACAATTATCCCTGAAGAAGTTTGGATTACCGATTACCAAGCTAAGCTAACTGACGGGCAAATTGAAGCACTTCTGGAAGGTGTAAGTACAGAAAGTAATTCGATTTCAACCTTTCAGGGAAGATTTCAAAATCATGAATCTACATCAACTGTTCAATTACTATCCTCTGAACTCATCAATGCTAATGGTATCGCTACTTCAAATATTAAGTTTAGTATTAAAGTGGTGTTCAAATGAAGACAGGCTATAAAACATATTATGGTAAATTCGCAGCAGTATTATTGTTAATTGTTTTCGGGTTAGTATGTTGGCTTGGGCTTTTACCTTATGTAGTAAATACGGTCGAGAAAAATCAAGTTCGAAAGGAACTAAGACAAAGAATTTCTTTGGTTAATAATTGGGAAGATCGTCACTCAAGTTTGGCTCAACAAAACCAAGTATTAACTGATGCTATTCAAGAAATGGAATCAAGTTCTTTAACAATACATCAGTCGCATTTAATAACAAAAAAAGTGTTTGAGTATGCTCAATCTTTAGATATTGATATTCAGAGATTTGAACAAGGTAATATGATAGTTGGTGAGAATGGGAGTGAGCAGAAAATAGAGATACGCTTATTTACCGGGTATCATCAGATTGCTAAGTTTATTCAGGAATTAGAGAACAGTGAATACTATATAGCTGTGCAAAGTTTTGATCTGACACGGAATGATCAATCAAACCAGATTGAAGGCTCGATTATTGTATTAGTTAAATATAGATCAGAGAAATGATACAGTTTCTAGAAACATCAGCTGGTAGGATACTTTTGATAATTGTAGTGATACTAATATGGGGAGTTAATATGGTAAATTTCACCAAAATGGCACAACAAGAAGATAACTTAGTTTCCAATACTAGCATAGAATTAATCGAAGTGGAATTGCCACAAAAAAGTTCATATGTGTATAAGGAACGTGATCGTGATCCTTTTCAACCAAGGTCAATAAGGCAAATTCCACAACCTTTGATTGATAAAACTGAAACATTTGAAGTGATAAAAATGCCGACTATTGAGCTTATCGGGATAATGGGAGCCACCGGTATCTTACGTATTGATAATAAACAAACAGTAATCAGAGAAGCTGGTGAAGTTGTTATAAATAATATAGTGCTCGAAAAAGTTTATTCAGATTCTGTAAAGCTTAAACACAAAAATAACAATATTATACTAAAGCTAAATAATTAAAAGGATGAAAAAGCAATTCTATACATTTATCCGCGAAGAAGATGGGTTTTCGCTAACAGAGCTACTGATCGTATTAGCTATTATTGGTATTCTAATTATGATTGCAGTTCCTATTTATCAAAATGTAACAACTCGTGCAAAGGCAACGGAAGCACGTACGCAATTATCTTTTCTACATACCTTACAGAAAGTATACCACTTAGAAAATGATAGTTATTCAACTAATTTTGATGCTATCGGGTTTGAACATGAAAAAATGATTACTGAAGGTGGTAGAGCTCGATATATTATTGAAATAGCAGCAGCAGATGCATCTACGTATATAGCTACAGCAACATCTATTATAGATTTTGACAACGATGGTGTGTTTAATAAATGGCAAGTGGATGAAAAAGGAGCAATTGAACAAATAATAGCTGATTAGTTTTGCTAATTTTACTTGGATGCTACTCGGTTATTGCCACTTATTTTTCAGTATTTCAAGCTTCGCTGTTATCTAAAAATATCAAATCTGAAATTGAGCTTACTGAAAAAGTACTATTGTTTATTGTAGGGGTAGGGGTATCATTGTTTTGGTTAAGTCTCAGAATTAACGAGTTAAACGATTCTTATTTTCGAGTGTTTATCGAAATTAATTTGATACAAATTGCGCTTATTGATAGTTATTCAAAAATTATACCCAATAAGATATTATTAATAATCATTATAGCTGGAATAATTGGGTATGCTCTTCAGCAGTTTACACTAAATTGGATAAAAGTTGGCTCACTTTCATTTATTACCCTAAGTGCTCAATTGCTATCCATACAGTTATTTAAAAAGAGATTGTTTGGATGGGGGGATATAAAATTACTGCTGCTAATTATCGCACTTTATAATGAACGTGTACTGGCAATTCTAATTCTATCTTTGCCTTGTGCAGGGCTGTTTGGGAGTGGTCTTATTTTATTGAAAAAAGGAAATTTAAAAACACAGATACCCGTTTCACCTTTTTTTGTAAGTGTAACGCTAATATTCTCAATTATTGGACTTGAAGATAAAAATTTAATCTTATATCTGTTCTAACACTATCGTTTGGGGCTAATTTTATTTTTGCTCAATACAAATTTTAGCTTTTAATTGTGCAATAGGTTCAAATAAGGCAGTGACTATCGAAAGAATAACTTCTTAGATAAATCACTCATGATATTTAATACAATTTCGGGGCACAATGCCAAGCAACAATTTAGTTTTGTTGCATCACACTTTCTCTTTCCACGAGTGCAAAGGGTTTGGGTATATCTGAAAATATCTAGTCTGATATCTGCATACCAATGCGTTAGCAGTTCAAAAAGGGCAACTAACACTTCTTTTTTCTATAAGTTTATTCAGCATTTTTATATGTTTAAAAATGATTCCGGACTATGTTTAGGGGATGCTGGTTTATTGTTAGATAATCAGAATACCGGATTGGAGATCTTATCAAGTCTTAAACTTCTAATCTATAGAGCATTAGAGAAGGATGAGAATAATGAAGCAGATAGTGCTCAAAGTAAAGCTCATGCTGAAATATCAAGCTTTCTAAAATTCAATCATCTAGAACAAAATAATTAAAAAAGGTCACATGAAAAAAATCATACTCACAACCATTTTTTTATTGGGTATTGCTCAATTTGGATTTGCACAATATTGGGACTTGAGTACTAATACTTTGATAAATAATAATTCTGGTGATATAAAATTAAAAAATTCTACCCGTCTGATTTTCAATGGGACTAATCAAGATCAAGGAATAATTTACAATGCTGTTGAAAACAATAGCCCAGCAACCAGATATGCTTTAAAATTTGATTATACCAACAACAGTAGCTACCCATATTTAACAAACCGCACTCCATTTGGCAAGGTAGTTATTAAAACCGGAACTGCTTTGGGTAGTGCAGAAAATACAAGGTTAACCATAAATGGCGGTGATGGAACTGTAAATGCGTGGTTTACAGATGTGAAATTAGGTATTGGGACATCAACACCTACCTCAAATTTGCACATTAGTGGAGGGGCAACCGGTAATACTATTCTTAAAATCGAGTCTGATACAGATAATTCTGGAAGTGAAGATGACCACCCACAATTACAGTTAATTCAAGATGGAGGAATGGTAACAGGAACAATAGGTTATGCAACAATTGGTTCTGATAATAATCAATTATTGATCGAAAATGGATGGAATAATGATGAAGCAGATATCCTTTTCCGTAAAGCAGGTGTAACGAATATGATAATTGAAGGTAGTGGAAAGGTTGGTATTGGAACTTCATCACCAACCTATGAACTTGACGTTAGTGGTGATATTGGAGTGAGTCAATATCTAAGACATAATGACGACACCAATACCTATGTTAGATTTCAGAGTGATGATCTCCAATTGTATGCCGGTGGCGACCAAGTATTACGTGCAGATGAAGATTCGAGCCCTACCTTAACATTTGGCTCGGTTTGGGATACAAAATTTAATGGAAGTACTCTTTTTATTGGCGGCACCCAAGGCAGTAATAACGGAAAAGTAGGAATTGGTACAGCTAACCCTGCCTACAAACTAACCGTAGCAGGTACCATCAGCTCCCGAGAAATAGTAGTCGAAGAAACAGCAGGAGCAGACTTTGTCTTCGAAGAAAATTATGATCTGCCAAGCTTAACAGAAATCGAATCCTTTGTACAAGTAAACAAACATTTACCGGGTATCGCTCCGGCCTCCCAAATGATTGAAGAAGGTGTAAAAGTAGGCGAGCTGCAGATTCAATTACTTCAAAAAATTGAAGAACTAACTTTGCATATGATTCAACAAAACAAAGTAAATCAACAACAAATGCAATTAATTAATGATCAGTCTGAAATGATAAAAGCTTTAAAGCATGAAATCGAAATACTTAGGGGTGTAAACCATGATTAAGACCATAACTTTAGCTTTAATTCTACTAATAACTTTTGTTATAAACTTAAATGCACAAAATACATTTCCTAATTATGGAAATGCAGGTATTTGGACAACATCACCTCAAGAAGCATTACATATAAATGGAAGTGTCAGAGGTAATCAATCTGGGGCACTCAGAATAAGCACTGGTTATGGTTATATGGATATCGGTCCTAAGAATACTAACTGGGCTCACTTTAATACGGATAGACCACGGTTTTACTTTGATAAAGAAATTCGGATCAACACGGGATATATCGGTAGTTACGATGAAAATCTTTATCTCAGAACCTCTGGTTCAACAAGAATGACCATTAATAATAGCAATGGTTATGTTGGTATAGGTACATCCTCACCAACCTATAAACTGGACGTGATTGGTGATATTGGAGTGAGTCAATATCTACGACACAATGACGACACCAATACCTATGTTAGATTTCAGAGTGATGATCTCCAATTTTATGCCGGTGGCGACCAAGTTTTACGTGCAGATGAAGATTCGAGCCCAACATTAACGTTTGGCTCGGTTTGGGATACTAAATTTAATGGTAGTGCGCTTTTCATTGGCGGTACCCAAGGCAGTAATAATGGGAAAGTGGGAATTGGTACAGCTAACCCTGACTACAAACTAACTGTAGCGGGTACCATCAGTAGCCGAGAAATAATTGTAGAAGAAACCGCTGGGGCTGATTTCGTCTTTGAAGAAAATTATGATTTACCCACCTTAGGCGAAATTGAATCATTTATCCAAAAAAACAAACATTTACCGGGTATCGCTCCGGCCTCCCAAATGATTGAAGAAGGAGTAAAAGTAGGGGAGCTGCAGATTCAATTACTTCAAAAGATTGAAGAGCTAACGCTGCACGTTATTGAGATCAACAAAGAAAATCAGGTGCTTAGAAAAGAAATAGAGCATCTAAAACAAGCTAACAAGTAAAAGGACTGTACATCAAAGAAATGAATTCATCTCTATCAAATACATTGGTCATAGCTAGTATTATTCTATCATTAACTGCTGTGGGAATTACGGGATATACAATAACCAAGCCAACCAATATAGCCTTTGTAGAAAGCAATGTGTTATTGACCGAATACTCCGAATCTAAAGAAGCGCAGGAAGAATTAAATACAAAAATCGAAGAATGGTCGGCCAATGTAACCACTCTACAAAATGAGTTAGAAGTATTAAATAACACACTCATTGAACAAGCAGAAAGCTGGAATACAAGCGAAAGGGAAGCTCACTTAGAAAATATGCAGCTGAAGCAACAAGAATTAGGCAGATATAGTAACGCAGTGAACCAACAAGCGTCTAAGTTGGAAAGTGAATTAATGGAGCCTATCTATGCAAGCATAAACAACAGGATAAAAGCGTTTGGAGAAGAAGAAGGCTACAGTATTGTGTTTGGTACGGTTCAGGGTGGCAATATTTTATATGGCACCGAGGCGGTAAATGTAACCTGGGAATTTATCAGATATCTGGAGGGTGATGAGTAGAATTAGGGTGACTTTTATTGGGGTGCTTTTTAGCATGATTGCTTTTGTAAGCTGCACACAAATTAAGGTGGAAAGTATTGAAGAGCTGGAGCAGCTGGCATATGCTGAGGAAAGCCCGTACCGCGCGGTAATTGAACAAGGCGGAATTCGATTCGAATTGATTTACCAACCCACCGAATTGTTGCTGTTGCACGAATACAAGTACTTACAAGAAATGGTAAGTGAGGGTAAATCTGAGTATCAGATTCAAAAACAACGCGAAGATTTGAACGCATACAAACAAAGTTTCGCAAATCTGATTCAGTATAAACTCATTCTTACTCCTACCGATGAATCCGATTTAGTTTATGCACAACTTTCCAAGGGCTTTGATAATTACAGCCAATGGTTGCAGCGGTTGTTGTTTGGGTTGCATGAAGAAATACATCTTGAATTAGCTGATGGTACAGAAGTGCCTCTAGCGAGTTACCAGATGGATAGAAATTACGGGGTTTCACCTTCACGGTCCTTCCTATTGTCTTTTCCGCGGCAGTTTAATGAACAAGATCTACTAGAAAAAAGCCGCATAATACTTGAAATTGGTGAATTTGGATTAGGTACGGGTAAAGTATTTTTTAGCCAAGAGTTACCGTATCCAACCATTGCTTTTACCGGGGTTTAAAACATTACTGAAATGAAAAACACTTTTTTTAATTATAAAACGGGTACCATGAAATATAATAAGCTAAGCTTTGGGGCACTCTTCATCTTTGGTTTGTTAAGTATAAATAATGCTATGGCTCAAGGCCCGGTACAACCGGAGGCCATGCAATTTGAACCGGTAGATGTAACCGATGTGGTTAACCTCGCCACCGGTGATTTTGTGTATACGATCCCGATTATGAACGTACCGGGCCCAGCCGGTGATTATCCCATTGTACTTAGCTACCATTCGGGCATTGGCCCCAATCAGCCGGCAACCTGGGTTGGATTGGGTTGGACGTTGAATCCTGGAGCAGTTAATCGGACATTGAGTGGCTATCCGGATGATTACAATGGAGATCAGGTAGTCACCCATCATCAAGGCGAAAATAGTAGTTGGGCAATTCAAGTTGGTGGAGGTTGGGGTCCAATTGGTTTAAATATGAATTACAATCATGAATCGGGAAAAGTTGGAATTAATGCCATGGTGGGTATCTCGTTACCAAACAATATTGGGAACTTGTCAGCTAGTTACGGAACTGATGGATTTAGTGCTAATGGGAGTGCCGGATATTCTAATATGATTGGTTCAGTTGGTATCAGTGCAGGAACAAACGGTGTTTCGATTAATAAATCAGTAAATGATATTAAAAAGTTGATACCAGTGTATGGGCAAGTCTCAGCGGCAACTTCATTGATTGACCAACTTAATGGAGGGAATTTTCAGATCGGTGGGGTCGGATTTAGTTCTGTAAGTTCAAGTTCACCTGGTAAAGGAAAAACAACAATGAGTGGCTTTTCAACAGGTAGAATTCCACTCCCTGGAAATGCTTGGATTAATTTTGGGTTTTCAAAGTGGAAGTGGAAGTTAGATGAAACCACATCAGAAAAAGCATACGGTTCATTGTATAAGTTTTATGGAACGAATTATAACAATGTTAATGAGCGTCAATTGGTAAATAATGTGCTTGTACCATCTAAAGATGCATTTAATGTATCTACACAAGGTTTAAGCGGGGTATTTACAAGTGTTGATGAATATGTATATCGATTAAATGATTACAAGGAGGTAAATAGAAAAGGAATAATTAATTCTGTTACAGATTGGGATGGAAATGCTGAGTTAAATAACGAACCCAAATTTAGGTTTTTAGGTGACCAAGGGTACAACTTCGTGAATAGGTCAACAAAAGAAAATTTTGGTGACAATTATGAGCCTTTAGATCTAGATGAATATTCAGGGAAAAAAATTGTTCCAACCTTTTCAAGCACAGGTAAAATAATTGGGTTTACTATTACCAAAACGGATGGTATGACTTATGAGTTTAATCGACCAATAAATACCTATTATCAATTCAGTAAAACTTGGTCAAATGAATCTAACAATTATGAAAATTGGAGTTCACTTGGAGGAGAGTTTGCAAATACATGGTTATTGACGGCAGTTAAAGGGCCTGATTATGTTGATAGAGGTTCTGCTGGGATTTCGGATGATGACTGGGGGTATTGGGTTAAGTTTTCATATGCAAAAGAACCGGAATTGCAACTATGGCGTGCACCTTATGAAGGTAGAGCTGCTGTTGGGGATGAATCCGCTGAGCAAGTAAGTTTTGGCATAAATGAAAAATATTATTTACAAGAAATTGAAACTAAAACTCATCGCGCTGAATTTACGTCTTCACTTTCTAAGAATGGTAGACCGCCAAATGATGACGTTTTTTCTGAATCGAATGTTTTCGGTGCTTTATTTCAACCAAAGGTTCGGTCTGAGTCACCGGTGTATTCTTTCCAAGGATATTTTGAATTTAAATATGAAGGTGATTATCGATGGGTAAATACACTACCATATACAACTCAAATATTTAGACTTTCAAACTTTGTTAGAGATCATGGGGATAATAGTGACCCATCTTGTACAGATACTTATATTAGTTCAACATATGTTACAGTTAACAGCTATAACGAGTCAACCAATGAATCATTAGTTAGAGTAAATTTTAATAATGTATGTTCCAGTAACTACAGTGTTGATGGTACATTCCAATTACAAAATACAATAGAAGATCATACTGATAACACTTCAAGAGATAAAAAACTAGATCGAGTTCAACTTGTTCAAAAGGAGAGCGGACAGGTATTAAATGCAGTTGAATTTGATTATGACTATACACTTAGAGGGAATAGTAATGGTTCGAGCGCTGGTAATGATAATGGTACAATTAATGGCGCTTTAACACTGCGAAAGGTTGAATTTAAAGGCTTAAATAATACAACGACTTCACCGCCATATAGATTTGATTATCCAACCGGATTGTATAACCCCGACTATCATGTTGATGATATCGATCAATGGGGAAGCTATAGATACAATGATAATGATAGAGGCCCAAGAGTACGTACAACGCATAGAGAACAATCGAAAGCTAATTATGTTAAAGCATGGAACTTAAATAAAATTACTACACCTACCGGTAGTTCGATTGATATTGAATATGAAAGTGACGATTTCTTTTTCTTGAATGGAACGGTAAATCTTCAGTATGCCTCGGAGTTGCCAATTTCCGGTTCATGGAATAACCAAGATACTCATATTCAGATCACCAACTGGCCCTCAGATATGCCAACCGGTGAGCATAGTGTGTTTTTGCTGCATAGATTTTGGTGGAAAATGGAGGGTATTCCTCCCCCTTATAGTAGTTGTTCACTATTTGATCCTAATCAGAATTATTTACAAGAAACAGAAGGTTCAAGTTTGTTTTTTCTACACAGATTAGATGTTTCAAATAGAAATAATGGTACATTATATCTCGAGAATCCAATTGATTTTTATAGGCTTACTGATTGTTATTATGCTGATAGCAAATATTTTATAGATATCAGAAATACATATGAACTCGTGTATTCACCGGCAGCAACGTATGGGGGAGGATCTCGAGTGAAAGCAGTTTCGACAAATGATGGTACAGTAAAATTAAAAACAATTTACACCTATAAAGATGGAGGATTATCTAGTGGAACCACTCCATCAATTTCAAACCCTACCGACGATCCTATTGTTGCAGATGGTATTACCTCTAAACCGGATGATTATACAAGCATATATCTTGAATCAGAAAAGTCGTTTAATCGGCCATCACCATCTGTAATTTATTCGAAAGTTCAGGTGCTAAATGTAGATCAAAGTGATGATCCTATTTCTGGAATGACTGAGTTTGAGTTTTATACCTCAAAAGATCACCCACACCAGTCGGTTGTGTATCAGGCTAGCGTCACAAGCATTCCAAATTTAATACAAGGGAAGGATTATTCGGGGATCTACGGGATGCCAAAAGCAACCACTTATTACGAACAAATAGAAATAGATGGCGAGGTAGCTTTTAGGCCTGTATCTAAAACAGCAAGTGAGTATGTGTTTTCAACAAACCTAAACTCGCGAGCAAATATTATTAGAAAAGGTCACAACAATGAAAATGGCGAACTTGGAATAGTTCAAGAAAAGCATATCTCTTCAGTTGAAACCAACCATCAAACATTTATTGCTGAACTTGATTTGCAAAAGCTAAATGTATTTAATGTGGGGCAAAGCTCGATTGAATACTTCTATGATAGTCCAAATTCGTTAATACCAGCGTCCATTTTTGAAACAATTGGTAAAACAGTTGGTTTTGATATGCACACCGGGCAGCCTTTAATTAGTGTTTCGCAAACAGAAAATGTAAATGAGTCAATCATTTCCCGAGTAACTCCTGCGTGGTGGAAGTATTCGGATATGTATAGCAAAAACATGCTCACTCAAACGTTCGAAAGTGCTTCTTATAGAGCACCTATTAATATTTCAAATGTAGGAGGGTTAAAAAACTATGCGTTTAGCTCAACTGATTTATTATCTAGTACCATCACTACATGGAAAAATTGGGGTAATGATGTTTGGAGGAAAAATGACACCTATGAATTGATTCCAAAATTTGGTTTTAATTCTTTTGAACCAACTAATGATCTCAATTACTCGGGGAATAATTATACTATAGCGGATGTATCAAACCCATGGGAAATGACATCGAACATAGTTCAATATGATCATTATGGGCATGTCATTGAATCTGTTAATAAAGACGGATCCTTTAATTCAGTAATCATGGATGCAACTAATAACAGTTTAGTACTGGCAGTTGCCTCAAATGCAAAATTGAATGAGGTTGTTTATGATGGATTTAATACGCTAGGTAATGCTGCTAATGCCAGAACAGGTACCGGGTTTGGTGAATATGTTGACGGAAATATAGTAACAGCCCCAAGTAATCCACCTAGTCATGGAGGAAAATATAAAGTTAATTTTTGGTACAAATCACAAGATCCAAATTATGCTAATGGGGTTAGCATACCACAATCAGATGATCAATGGAAATTCGCCCAACTTTTATTAAATCCGGGTGAATCTTTATCAACCATAGACAAAATTGATATTGATGACGTTACCATAATCCCTGAATATGCTAGCATAAGTTATTTCGCCTATGATCCTTTAACATGGAAAGTGACTGCTATGACCGGTCCAGATCATAGAACCACGTTTTATGAATACGATGAAGCAGGGAGGTTAATATACACCAAGGATTTCGAGGGGAATATCTTGTCGAAAAATGAATATGGATTTGCTGATAACCATTATTTAACAGTCAATAACAAGAACCCAGAGGTAAATGAAACGGTTTATTTTACACCAGTAACTTTAAATTCTAATGGTACAATCGAAACCTATATTTGGGATTTTGGAGATGGAAATTCAATCGAAAGTACAAACCTAAGCACTGTTTCAAATACCTTTTCTTCTGTTGGTGTTTATCCGGTATCCTTATTAACAGTTGACAATAATGGTAATAATCAAAAATCCATTATTGAATTAAAAGTTATTCCCGAAAATAATTCGATTAATTGGATCACACTCAGCTTTTCACAATCTCAAGTTGGATCAAACTCCAGATTAATTACGCTTTATGCAGAACATGATGGTGAAGCAATTGATTATAAATGGTATTACAAGGGTACGTCATCCTCAATTTATAATCTAGTAAATGGTTCTGGGTATTCTGGTACATCACCTTCTTTTACTGTACAACCTGGTACGTATCATTTTAAAGTTGAAGCAACAGATCCAAACAACAGTACAACTTCAACTGTAATATCAGCTACGATTTATTAGGGGTAAAAAATGAAAAAACTAAATCTATTTATCATAATTATTATAACTCTTTATGCTAACTCTAAATTACTATTAGCCCAAGGCCAAGTAATCAATTCTCCAAACTCTAATACTGTATGTACGCAAAATCAAACATGCACAATTACCTGGTATATTTGGGGAGGTACACCAGATATTCGTATTCAATATAAAATTGCCAATGGTTCTTGGGTTACAATTGTAGATAAAACGAGTAATGTAGGTAGTGCCGACTCTTATAACTGGACAGTGCCGGCAAATTTAGCTATAGGGAGCTATACAATCAGAATTGGCCAAGCTCAAAGTGGTGGGCTGTACTATGCCTACTGGACGGAAAGTTCGATATTCCAAATTAATGAAGCTGATAAACTCCAAATTATCCAACCTGGTGGAGGTCAATATACGAATGGCCAAACTTTGGAAATCGAAATTGACGCTAATGTCAATTATTCACTACAATTGGTTAATCAATCCAACTCACAAAGTTACCCGGCAGATTTAAATGCGAATGGTGATTTAGTTATTCATACTGGGTTTCCCACAGGTGATTATAAACTAGTAGCCACGCAAACCAGTGGGGGCTCGCTAAGTGATGAATCTTCACTCTTACAAATAAGTGAGCCCATAGACGGTGTTTACTCATTAAATTATGTGCGTACAAAAGTAGCTCGGGTACCAGCCAGTACCGAATCAGCCTTTAACTCACTTTCCAATAGCAATGGAAATGCCACTGAATCGATAAC
Organism: bacterium; assembly: GCA_024742815.1. Classification (GTDB taxonomy): domain Bacteria; phylum Bacteroidota; class Rhodothermia; order Balneolales; family Balneolaceae; genus HXMU1420-13. The sequence goes on along the minus strand of JANSXX010000011.1, from coordinate 72,533 downwards.
CTATGTAGATGGACTAGGTAAAACTCGCCAAAGCATTTCACTGAATAGTACCCCTTCTGGAAATCATATGATTTCGTCGATGCATTACAACGAAATTGGGCAGCAAACCACCTCTTATCTTGCATACCCAAGTGGTAGCGCAAATGAAAACTTCAAGGTTGGAAGTATAGAAGCTCAAAAAAGATATTATGAAAACCCCGATAATGGTGTCACTAGTATTCAAGATCCGTATTCCGTTACTGTAACAGAAAAAAGTCCCTTACTTACGGTTAAAGAACAAGGTGCTGTGGGCACCACATACCAACCGGATGGCGGTGGAAGAACTATAAAAACAAAGACTAGAGTAAATAACTCTACGGATCAGGTAATTTATTGGAACATAACATCCGGAGGGGACCCTCAAGGCAATGGGTATTATGCTGTAGAAGAAATTAGTATTACCGAAACCACGGATGAAGATGGTAACGTAAGTGAAGTGTTTGTAAATCGCGCCGGGCACGAAGTGTTAAAACGAGGATATTTAGGGGCAAATAAAACACAACCGGTTGAAACGTATTATGTGTATGATAAATTCGGAAACTTACGGTTTATTATTCCGCCCAAAGCAGTAGAAAGTATTGGTACCAATTCTAGCCTAACCTTAGATGAGTATAATACCGTTCGAAATAATTGGCTCACCGAAATGCGGTATGATGAATACCAAAGAGTCATTGAAAAGAAAATACCCGAAGCTGATTGGGTGTATACGGTATATGATAATCTTGGACGTGTTGCTTTAACGCAAGATGGTAATATGCGTTTGTTTAACGACTGGTTTTTTACCAAATACGATATACAAGGGCGCGCCATCATTACCGGTGTGTATAAAGAAACCGAACCATCGCGCCAAAGCAGGCAGGATATGCAAGCCCACGTTCGCTCTCAAAGTATGTACTGGGAGCAAACGGAGTTACAAAGCGGACCTGAATTTGATAAAAAGCATGGGTATAGTAATCACAGAGTATTTCCAACGGGAGGGACTGAAAATGGTGTGATATATTGGAGTATCACCTATTACGACGATTATGATTTTAATAATGATGGTACGCCCGATGAAGTATTTGCCAACTATCCAATTACCCCATCCGGAAATAACTTGTTGCCACACAAACATGCTGCTTTTAGAACCGATGGAATGGTTACAGGAAGTAAAACCCGAATATTAGAACAACAACAAATTTTTGAAGATGTAGTTGCTGAATATGGTAATGGGCACCCCACCGAAGCTGATGAAGTGTACTATATGGGGAAACAATATTCGAACTTTAAAATAACTCTTAATCCCGGTTTTAGGACAAAACCTGGGCAGAAAGTTCAAATGGGTAGTTTTGATGATGTAGCAGTACCCAGTACCGTAATGAATGCGCATGAAAACGGTACGTGGCTGGAAGGCGTTAGTTTTTACGATGAACGAGGAAACGCCATTTACACTAAGAGTACCAATCATGTTGGAGGGACAGATAAAGCGTGGACCTTATTTACTTTTGATGGTTTAGTTGCAGAAACCATCACCCGGCATACTTCGGCATCGGAAAATTTAGAGATTAAAAACCGATTTGAATACGACACCCAGGGTAGGCTGGTGAAAGAATACCAGAAAATTGGAACCAATCCAGAACTGCAACTCACCGAATTTACCTACAACGAAATGGGGCAATTAATTAATAAAAAATTAGTTCCACCTGCTTATAACGAAAATGAACAAAATTTAGGCTTTAGATACCACGAACGTGGGTGGCTTAAGTCGGTTAATGACCCAAGTTCAACTCCGATAGGAAATGATTGGTTTGAACAATTCTTTGGATATGAATTATGTTATGATGATGCCAATGAATGTGGGGGAACCGGTAATTTATACAACGGGAATATTACCGCCATACAATGGGGAAAACCCGCATTTATATATAACCATTTTAGCGGAGAGCCTAATGTTAAAACCTACGATTACACATACGATCGATTAAGCCAACTAACCGAAGCTGATTTTTTTGGAGGTGAATATACTACATCATTTAAAACTCAATACAGCTACGATGCAAACGGTAATATTGTCAGTCTTTTTCGTAATCAGATAGACTATGCGTTAGATGATTTAACCTATGCTTATAATGGCGTGGGAAACCAAATTACCAGTATTGATGATGACCACCCGGATGGATATGGGGCGGGTTTTGATGATGGGGCAGAAAGTACGTTGGAATACGAGTATGATTTAAATGGAAATATGATCTCCGATGCCAACAAGGGTATCAGTAACATCACATACAACTACATGAACCTACCGGAGGTAATTACATTCAGCTCAGGGAATAAAATTGTGTATACTTACGATGCAGCGGGAACCAAACTAAGCCAACACACTTATCCGTCTGGGGGTGGAGCAGGTGTGAGTACCCAATACTCTGATGGTTTTGTGTACGAAGACAATACTCTAGCCTATTTCCCATTTAGCGAGGGAACCGTTCGCAAAGTTGCCGCTACGTGGCGCCATGAATTTAACCTCACCGACCATTTAGGTAATGTTCGCCTTACCTTTTATTACAACGATAATAACGAGGGTATTATCCTACAGGCTGATGATTACTACCCCTTCGGGATGAAAATGGGCGGCTATAGTTACATAGCCTCCGGCACTGCTGAAAACAAATTCACCTACAACGGCAAAGAACTGGAAGACGAATTTGGCCTGGATTGGTACCATTATGGCTGGAGGTTTTATGATTCGTCTGTTGGGAGATGGTGGAGTATCGATCCTGCAGAAGAATTCCATTCACCTTACAATTTTGTTAATAACAACCCAATTATTAAGATTGACCCTGATGGTAAAGAATCAAATGATGTAATAAATCCAGGAAACATTAGAAGGTTTTTGAATATTTCCAGAAAATATAATTCACCCGATTATAAACCTGATATATTTATTAAAGAATCATCTCACTTAGTAGAAATATTAGAGACTGTATTCGATCCATCAAATATATCTCTAGATACGCCGAAAAACTTTAAAGATGTAGGCTTCGAACTCTTAGAAGAAATGGCGTCTGCAATATTAGAAGATGTTTTTAGTGATTTAGAAAATAAATCACCAATGATGACTGAATATGAGGATATTGACATCGGTGCTTATCATAGTAGTCTTTTAATTACTAAAAAAAATATAGAAGTGGCTTTACCAATTAAAAAAAGAGAGCTTATTTTGGCAGGTGATTACTTAGATAATCGCTCTGGAGCCAAAGGATCAGCTAGATACAAAGATAATTTAGTGGATTATCTAGGGGTATTAACTGAATATGAAGATTTAGTAAATAGTTTGAATTTTATTAATGATGAAATTGATAGGGTAACAGATCCAAAACGTATAATGGAGATTAAAGAACCACTCAAGTAAGAACTATCTATACTGTTTATTTGAGTGTGTCATAATTACTATGGAATTACAACAAAAAAGTAGACACACCTAAGATGCAGTAGGTACCAAACTAAGCCAAAACACCTACGCATCTAAATCATAGGTTGGGCGCAATTGTAGTGTTTTTGCTGTAGGCAAATAAGTAAAAAGTATGGCACCACCAACAAAAGCTAACTCATTAATAATTGGAGAAAGTAGGTGAGCAATTTCCTCAAGTTGTTGCTCTCCTATTGGTGCTCTATTCATAATACTTGGGTAAGAAATTCTTTAGCAATGTTAACTTCTCTGGATGATTTATTTAGCCTAATTAAATCTACTGCACTTAATATATGGTGTAACTTATCCCACCTTTGGCAAGCTTCAGGGAGTTTTTGATATAGGGGCGTAATTGAAATACCTTCGATTTGACCTTGGTGATGAGCCCAAACTATTGGAATTTTAGTTTGCACCTGATCTTGAAATGGAGTGGATGATGTACCAGTTGGAATTCCCCGTTCAATGGTACCTTGAATAGCTGGAAATACAAACTTCAATCCATGAAATAAAAAGTCCTTTAAGTTTAATCGCTGCACCATTTTTTTTGATGGTCTATTAACTGCACCTGCATAGAACGGTGCAACGATTAACTTATCTCGCTTTGACTTAACATAAGTTTTGTTGCTAAGTCATTCATATACCATTCATTGTTCTTTTGCACTAGTACACCAAATAATACTACCACATCATGAGGGCGCATTCCGGTATGCTCTTTCATCCTAATATTATTTTGATAAAATATCGTGATTCGCGAATCGCAAAATAGGATATAGTATTTGCGATCAAACATCCAATTTAAATATTGACTTCATACCGAAGCTCCGGCCTCGCAATGTAGTTTAGAAGGGTTAATTGATGTGGAAATAGGTTACTAAATATGGAATTGTAAGTGTTCAAGCGGACGGTTACGCTAGGATTTGAGTAATTAAAAAAACAAAATCTGGTTCATCCCGAAGGCTTTCGGAATGGTGTCTTTTTGTTTTAAGATAAAGCCAACGGTTCCTGTACTTTATGAACGTAGCACAAGTTTCTCTGTCTTTGAACTCGCAAACTTTGTATTAAACTCGTTAGTATTTTTGAAAACCGAGGCATCGGTAGTATTAGTGATAAATGCGAAACATGAAGGTTGGAAACAAGCTGAAAGAAGATCTTTACTCCTTCTCTGTATGAGATTTCCACCCATTCATGCGGTGAAATACTCATTAGAGATCATTAATTATGTTACCGTAGTTAATGAAGAACATTCAGTAGAAAAAAATTGATACAGTAAAGATAATGAGTAACCATGTATCGGTAACGATTATCACCTAAATTTAGCAGCATATATTATATGATTTAGGAGGGGAGTAAAATCATTTCTGTTCAGTTTTTAAAATAAAGGGGAAACTATGATTGGGTTAATAATTCAAACTTCAGAATACAATGAATTTATTGAAGTACTAGGGGCACTGGCGCTACTAGTAACAATATCTGTCATTTTAGAACGTGCGCTCGCATTTCTTTATGAACATAAGTGGTTCATGTTATTATTTCCGAACCAAAGTTCGCGAGATAAAAAGGAGCGAGATATAAGAAGATACATCGCAGCGAAAGAGAATATAGCTTTGATAGTCAGCTTTTCGATTGCGTTCACGTATAAATTCGATATTCTTCAAATTTTATTTAAAAATCCTTCATGGAGCTGGCTCGGTATCATTCTCACTGCGTTTATTCTAGCAGGTGGTAGTGCCGGTGCTATAGCCATATTTCAAGGATATTTACGAATGGGAAAAGAAGTAAGAGATGCAAACATAGAAGCATTAAAGTCGGAAGCAGAAGCCCGTGAAATCAGGGCAAAAATTGGTAAATCTACAACTCAAACCGAAGGTTAATATGTTAAAAGTAAACGCGAAGTATAAACTTACCACTCATGATACTGTTGATACACTCACCTATATAGAATTAGGGGGCAAACGTAAGCAATTGCAAGGTAGTGGTTCAAATACTTGGGAAGGTGTGATAAAAGAAGCTGATGCAAATGATCGTATAAATGTAGCCTTGGAATTAGGAGGGTACGGTAACTGGAAGCTTGAAGTATCTGTTATTGAACTTATTGAAGAGAAGAATAAGAAAGGAGAAACCAATTATGTTCCAACGGGTGAGTATAAAAAGATTACTCCATTTCCCATAGATAAGACGATAACAGGCTCCATAGAGATCTATGACAAATTTCACTCAATTAATTGGTAAAATGAAAAGATTCATACAGTTCCTATTTTGCATGTCGATTATCACTACGTCGGCATTTTCCCAAATATTAAATCAGGATGCTGAGGGAGAGAGTTCAATTGTATGGCCGGGTGGTGAAATTGGGATAGATGTTGGTAAAGAGCTATTAAAGTTTAATTATTACACTCCATTCAATAACAGAAAAGGTTGGTTGTTTGGTATTGATGCACAGGGTAAAAACTCATCCGGAACAGCAAGCTTGTTTGATGAAGGTGAATTTAATCCCGAAGCTTCTGTAAGTGCTACTATAGGATGGCATTGGTATAAAGGTAGATTAGGCGACTTTGCTGCTAAGAGATCTAAACTTGGAAAAAGAAAAGATGAGTTAGCAATAAAGGTTAACGAAGATTTCAACACGTTAAATACCAAATTCAATTCGCTCAGAAGCGCGTTGTTTTTAGAAGATCAATTTACCATACCGACTAAGGCAGCCACAAAACTGAAATCTATAGATCTAGGTAAGGTTAATCCCGAAAATCTAATTGAAAAATTTAAGGAAATTGACACCACCGGATTCTCCAAAAAAGCGCGTGAATTATTTATTTCTTTCCAGAAGAAAGTCTTGAATAGTAATGAGCTAAATGCCTATATAACTACGCGGAAAAAACAAGATAAGGTATCGGAAGAGATAGATAATCTAGATAAAGAACCAAAGGTTGTGTCCCGAAAATACTTATTCTACGGAAAGGTTGGATTTGATGCCAGAGAATTCAAATATGATTTAGGAAATGGGATAACTGAATTTGACAGTAGATTCGTAGATACCGTCTATACTACTGGTTCCGTCATTTTAGGCGGATCGGCACGAATTGGTCGAACATATGTCGGTTTAAATATTGGATATCAGGGGATCGATACGTTTTCAAAGTTAGATGAAAAAAATTATAGCTATACGGTTGTTGATACTACAATCTCATCCGGTAGTTTAAGTGCTACAGAAAGTGTAAAAGCCTATTCAGGGGAATATGATAAATTGGGAAGATTCAGAATTCATTTTGATGCACTTTATTCGAAAGCTTTGGGAAAAAACGACAAATATGTACTATTTGGACCATACGCCAGATTTAACTTGAATACTAAATCGGACGTTTTGGAAAACAATCACATTCTCGGATTTGGAAGCTTCTTCCTAAACGGAGAATCCGGAAAGTTTATGGGAGGAGTATATTTACAAAGCGATGGTTTTCTTGATGGTAATGAAGACAATCAGTTTGGAAAAAATATTTCCTTTGGGTTAGTGGCTAAATTCGGTTTTGCCAGTGCTAGGCCATTTTAGGAAGCAAGATTCGCCTTTGTAAATCAGTCTATGAGTGTTTATTGCAAGTGCGATATTATCCGTGATTATAAATATAGCTGGAGGTTAAGTGTATGCGTGATGAATCAACGAAAAACTTTCTAATAAACTGGGAAAGCTTCTTAAAGAATCTAAGTAAGCTATGTGAAGTACAGATTAAACAAAGAAGTGAAGCATATAAAGAGTTAGAAAACATCAGACAAACTATTTTCAAAGAATTAACTGATCGATCCAAGTCCGACATTAAAGAACTAATTAATTCGGGGGCTCATCCTGATTTCAGCATTGATCTGAAAGATGATTTAATGATGGTGAATCTGCTTACACAGGAGATGAAGTTCTTTAATCGATTAATCGAATTCGATCAATTAAATTATGTATCTCAAGACGACCTCGATGATGCAACCAGTGCAGGAAAAACCATCAAAGACAGTATTGAGGATTTCTTAAAAAAGAGAAAAAAGAAAATGCCAGGCTGGTTAGATAATATTCTGTACGTACTTAATGAACTATTGAGCTTATTGAAGGGTGGATAAGCAATCAACTTTATTTGCTAATTGCTATTACAGAATGATTAAACTTAACTTGACTAAATGATCGTTCATTGGATTTAATTGAGGCTATTTGGTCAAAGGTACGTCCCTTAAATAAACACTATTTAGAAAAACAAGGTTCACTCTTTATCCTCATTGGTACCAAAATAGTATCCCAAAATGAAGGCTAATAGCGGTGCAAAAATCGCCGAGGCAAAACCGGATGTTGCTTCAATTAATAAAATGAACGTTTCTATATATTGTTGTAAATGTGTAACAGGATCATGTGGGTTTTGAGTAAAAGTGGTTAAAAATGCAATGATTATGTAGAATAAAAATATAATTCCCAGTGTAGCACCAAAAATGATAACTATACTTTTCGCCACCCATTTTGCCGCTTCTGCTTTATACTTTTTTGGGTTAAAGGGCTTAAATAAGTTTTCGTTATAAAAATCTTCAACAGCTTCGAGATTTATTGGTTCTTCACTTAACTCAATTGTTTCAGGTTCACCTTCTAAATCATCAATAGATTCTACATTTTTTTCTGTTGACTCATCAACCCGCTTTTCTTTCTTTTCTTTTTTCCCATTTTCTTCATCTACCCCACTCATAAGCCCCCATAATTGTGTATTTATTTAACCACGATTTCTTTTAAAACTTTACCATATTGATCAGCAACTGCCATGATATGGTCTTGTTTCTTTTCTTTGTAAGCTATCTCTAGTAGTCCAAAAGAAGTTTTCACTAGTTCGGTCATAGTAGTATTATTTTCTTTAGCCAATTTTTGTAAATCATTATAAGATGATTCTGATAGGTTGATATTCAATCGTTTTGTTTTCTTTGTACTCATAGCTTCTCCTATTAACTATACTCAAATAATACACCCATTATACTCATAGAGAGAATATTTTCCTATAAATTTTTTTTAAAGATTAAATTCGAGTTTAGTTGTGGGTATAGAATCACTTTTGTTAAAACGTGATCGAGGTGAAATGTAATCGAACTGTTTTTATTTAGGGTAGATCATAAAAGTATGATTATCACCTAACCCGTTGTTAAGTGCTTCAGTGGCGACATATATATACACGATTTCACACCCGAAAAAACTTTGAAACAAATCTTTTGTTTAATACTCTTGCTAAGTATAATTAATTGCTTAATTCGGATATGAATAATGAATAAAATCACCAAACTGGGACTCCTATTTTTTGCGCTATTCTCTACTAATGGTCTTAGCCAATCCACCGACTTTGTAGAATTGAAGAATGGAACACGCTATGAAGGTAAAGTTGAAGTAAAGGAACCGTTTCTTAAAAAATCTCGCATCATTCTAAACGATACCACAACCATCCTTATGCAAGAGGTGGAAAAATATCAATCAAGTGAAGGATATTTCGTACGTATGCACGGTGGATTCGGGGATGCTTTTGCTCGTAGAATTCAGGAAGGAAATATTGATTTGTTTACTCGCTATGTACCCAGTAGCGGACCAACTTGGATTCCCGGTCCAAACGGAACAATGACCTACATAGGGCCCAGTTCAGGTGGCAGTAATATGCAATTCTTTTCCAAAAATGACGGTCCAATAATGAAAGCTAATGCGAGGAACTTAAAACAAGAGCTCTACGATAATCCAACCAGTATGCAGTATTTAAATCAACGCGACGGACTTACTGCCTTGCAGGTGATAGGTATCGTTGGAGGAGTAGCATTGGCGGCATCAACCATAAGTGCTCAGGCAGATAAAGAGGAGCCTGACTTTACAGGGGCAGTACTAGGGCTGGGCGTTGTTGGTTTCAGCTCTTGGATCCCCCATTTTGCAAAGCAAAATCTAACCGAGAAGGCTATAAGGGCTTATAATAGCAAAGAATGATTTTGTAAGTTGAGTACATGCAAAAAGTTTGGTTCGAAGAGTTTACATCGTCTGAAGAAGGTTCTGCACTAACCTCAGTGTTGGTAATTTCCACGATAATTTTGGTGTCAATTGGAGCCATTCTTTCAGCTATGGTGTTGCAGAGCAGATTTATACAGCGAGATATAGAACAAACAAAAGCCATATATCAAACAGAAAAGATGCTCAGCGAATATATCTTTTCTAAAAGTAAAGGTTCTTTGAGCGAAGTAAATGAGTTGATTGCAATAAATGCTGGTGTGACAGAACGACGGCATGGTTTATATTCATTAGTAACCGCGTCTAAATCCGGTACTACAATACAAACTATGATTGGGGCCAAAGCGGATGAAGAGTTTAACTACTCCATTTTTTTAACAGATACAATTTCAGCGTTAACGCTGACCGGTAATCCGTTAATTAACGGAGATATGAAATTAGGGTCTAAGGGCTATCGCACCGAAAATTTTAAGGGAGTAGCATTTACCGGTAACATTGAATCTAATGTAGTGGGAACATCAGATGTTTTTAATGCTGAATTGATTATTCCAGTATTGGATAGTTTAACCAAGCTGGTAAATAGTGAATATTCTGAGCTAGATAGGGAGGAGAAAATATATGTATTTAAAGACTCAGTCGATGATTCTGATTTAGTAAATATAGACAGGTCTGTTCATACAATAATGGTTGAAGGGAATGCAACCATTTTGGAGCCGTTATCTTTACCAGCCTTCACAAAATTAATTGTGAGGGATAGCTTGAAGATTGAGGCGGATGTAAATGGGGATCATTTAGTTTTTCAAGCTGGAGCCTACATCAACATTAAAAAAACGGCTGAACTACAAGGACAAATCATATCAAATGGTCCAATTTCAATTTCAGATGAAGTTTATTTGCATTACCCAAGTATAGTATTAAGCTACTTCAATCCTACTAATTTCGAAGAAGTAGCTCCAATTTTACTTACTGGGAAATCAACTGTAGATGGAATGGTATTTAGTATTCATCAATCTATGAGTTCAGCGGAAAACTCAGACTTTAAGAACATTATTGATTCTAGTGCTCTGGTTCGTGGTGCTTATATCAATACCGGTATTTCGGAAGTTAAGGGTGAAATTCATGGTACGGTAATTACCCATCAATTTGAATTTTATGAATCCCCAACAACCTATAAAAATTGGATAAGAGAAGGAATTTTTGACCTAAGTAAACGACCTAAGGATTTTATTATTCCAATTTTGTCATCAAATCAACAAGAGTTAGGTGTATTAGATTGGAGGATCACCGAATGAAGTGGTGGAATGACGAAGAAGGGGCTTCATTGGTAGAGTTCTTAGTGGCAATGGCCATCTTATTAGCGGTGCTGGTTCCTTCCACCATGTTTTTAACCTACATTGGAAGTAATTGGTTGGTTAAGGATAAAGTGGATAGCTATCAACTTGCCAGAAATGAGATGGAAACGATTATTGCAAGCGAAAATGATTCGAGTTTTATTCGAACTGATGGGAAATGGGTGGTAAAACGTACGATCACACATCAAGAAGACCTATATTATTTGGCAGTAGATGTGTTTAAACGCGACACTACTAAACTACCGATCATAACCTTAGAAACGGCACGTATTTGGTACAACAAATAATCGATAACGAGGACGGTTATACCGTGGTTGAAATTTTGGTAGCCTTAACCTTGCTGACTATCATATCAACCATTGTTGGGAGTGTATTTATTTTTACAGCTCGCCAAATGAACAATTGGAGGGAATCGGTAAACACGATTAATGAATCTCAGATTACAACCGAACGATTGTACCGGGATGCTTTACTTTCCAATTATATTTCCAAAGCTGATTCAAATTTGGTCTTTAAGTTTTCGGATGGCAGAACTACCCAATATTCCAATCTAAATCACGCTCTAACAAGAAATGGAATTCCAATTTCTGATCATGGGGATAGTTTGTATATCAAAAGATGGAGGCTGGAAGAAAAAATGAGTCGATTTGAACTCAAATACATCAAAGGTGATAAATCGAACATTCAGACCATTCTAATAGCCGACCGACAACCTAAATTATGGGAGGCTGTGCAAAGGCGATAATGGGACTTCCTCCAACTTTACAAAAGCTCGAAAAGAAGAAGTCAAAGGCGAATGGTGCTCGTGATATTGAGATACCATTTCTGCCATTCATTCCGGAAAAATTAGTGATTGAGTTCACGCGAAATCTAGCAGTAATGTTAAAGGCCAAACTTACCTTGCTTAAATGTCTGGATACAGCAATTCTGCAAACTACTCATACAAAGTTTCTTGGAATCCTTCAGGATATCCGTTCGAATGTGAAAAGAGGCAAAAGTTTGTCTCAGTCGCTCAGTAAACATCCCAAAGTGTTTGATACGGTATTTATCCAACTCACCAGAGTTGGGGAGTTGTCGGGTAATTTGGAAGAGGTGTTATTACGGATGTCCAAATACCAGGAAAAAGCCTACAAATTAAAGCAATCGATTCGAATGGCGTTGGTTTACCCAGCCATTATTATTACCGTGGCAGTTGCAGCTGTTAGTTTTCTGTTGGTTTTCGTGGTTCCTACTTTTGTGGATATGTATCGCGACTTTGAAGCGGACTTACCGACACCAACCCTATTGATTCTTGCCGTGAGTGATTTCCTAACCAATTACCTTTTATGGATTTTAGGTGTTGCAATAGCTTTAGGAGTCTTCTTCAGAAACTTTGCAGGAACAGAAAAGGGAAGGATGTTTATTGACAGGGGTAAATTGGCGATTCCTTACTTTGGAGAAATGTATCGAAAAGGGTTAATCAGCCAGTTTTCGGACACCTTATCTACCTTACTTTCTAGTGGTGTTACCCTAACAGACTCACTGAATGTTTTGAAAGATTCCTCACAAAATGTTGTACTTCAAAAAGAAGTAAATAGCCTGTTAAGCTCCATCAAGAAAGGGAAAAGCATGAATAAGTCGTTAGCTAAATCAAGCATTTTCCCATTAATGGTAACCCAAATGATTAGTGTGGGAGAAGAAACAGCCAGTTTACACGAAATGCTGAAGCAAGTCGCTGTTCTTTATGAGGAAGAACTCGACATGTTGGTAGAAGGACTTACTTCAGTAATTGAACCTATTTTAATCGTATTTATAGGTCTGATCATAGGGGTGATTATCGTTGCTTTATATTTGCCAATTTTTGAGATGGTAAATGTGATTGGATAGGGGGTTAATCTAGATTTATAAAAATCGAGTTGATCAGGTATTATAATTGACCGTTCTGACATTAAGAAACTATTTTGCGCTCTTCAGATCCCAAATTATTTGGCCAATATTGTCATTCATAAACAAAAAAACCGCATCTACGACATCATAAATGCGGTTTTTAATCTGAATATTGAATATTGCTTGTTGGACATTGAATATTCAACCCTGTGGGCCCAGAGGGACTTGAACCCCCGACCAATCGATTATGAGTCGACTGCTCTAACCAACTGAGCTATGGGCCCGTTTTTTTCAAAGGCTACAAAGTTACGGCGTTCTACATCTTTTTGAAAGCCATTCTTTGATAAAAAATCTGTTAATTGGGTTTTGTTGAATCCATTCCTTTTTGTGTTGTACTGTTGTCACGTTCTTCAGCTGGTGTAATGTGAATGTTACCGTACTCATCCATATAACCAAGGTCGCCGGTATCGTAGGTTTCGTTGGTAAATGCAGTTGGGGAATGCAGTAAGATTGGTTTTGGATGATGAATGGTTCCCTTACAGGTTAACTTGCCACCATCTAAAACCTTTCCATGACACAGATGCTCATCCGGTTTAGGGATTTGATTAGCTGATCGATGATAACAGGAAATTAACCCGCCGGCTTCGGTTTGTCCATACCCTTGAATCATAGTAGAACAGTGTTTCGCAAGTGAAGCATAGTCTTCATTTCGGATGGGATATCCGCCATACACCACGTTGGGTACAAACCATCTTTGCCCGAAAAGTGCTCGTAGAACTGCCGGAACCGTCATCAAAAAATCTGGTTTGTACTTCTGAACTGCCTTCAACCATCGATCTTCTTCACCTTTTTTAGTCGAAACAAATTGGAACTCACAACCCAATTGCTCGGCCATTAATGCCCAACTAAAGCCGGCCACATGCCAAGGAGCAGCCATCATGAGTAATTTGTCGGAAGATGAAACTCCAAAAGCTTTAGCTGTGAGTCGACCATTTAATAAAAGACGTTCTTCGGTATTCCAGATACACTTCGGGGTTCCGGTACTACCACTTGAAAATAATCCGATGTATTTATCATCGGTGGGAGGTTTTGAAATATCTAAGTGTTGACCGGCGAGTTTTGGAGGTATCAATAGCTGATATTCATCAGCATCTAACACTTGTTGGATGATCTCTTTTGCAGAACCTGTTAAATCTGTGACGGAATAACTCATGTATTTAATTTTGTGTAAAGTGCCTGAAGCAAAGTTTAATTCAGGATAAAAGCTCGTACCTTTAGCCGATCTCAAAAACTAAACAATTATGCTCACTAAACGAATCATTCCCTGCCTCGATATTAGAAACGGAAGAACGGTAAAAGGGGTAAACTTTGAAGGACTACGCGATGCCGGTGATCCCGTGGAATTAGCCAGAAGATATTCGGAAGAAGGTGCGGACGAGCTCGTTTTTTTGGACATTACCGCTACGTTGGAAAAACGGAGAACGTTGGTCGAACTCGTTACCCGAATTGCAAAAGAAATCAATATTCCTTTCACAGTGGGTGGTGGTATCAAAACGGTGGATGAAATCGAAGAGCTATTGAAAGCCGGCGCTGATAAAGTGTCGTTGAATTCAAGCATTGTGAGAAATCCACAATTGATTAATGACGCCAGCGAAGCATTCGGAGCTCAGGCCATTGTTGCTGCAGTAGATGCCAAGCGAACAAACGGTAGTTGGAATGTGTACATCAAAGGCGGTACGGAAGATACCGGATTGGATGCCATCGAGTGGATGATTGAAACGGAACAGCGAGGTGCCGGCGAAATTTTGCTAACTAGTATGGATCGTGATGGAACTAAAGCAGGCTTCGATACAGAGTTACTTTCCATTGTAAATCAGAAACTCACTATTCCGGTCATTGCCAGTGGTGGCGCAGGAACGATCCAGCACTGTATTGATGCAATTTCTATCTCAAATGCGGATGCTGTATTGGCTGCCAGTATTTTTCACTTTAAGGAAATCGAGATCGAGGATTTGAAGAAATCCATGGCTAAAGTCGGTATTCCCGTACGTTTACATTAGAATATCATTGTTTTATGAATTTTATTTTATTTGGCATTTTTATAAAATCGCCTAAATAATTTTATAAGGCGGTAATTATCCGTAAGCGCTTTTCTGATTTTGATCTTTCCGATGTAGCCAATTAACTATGCGTGTTTAACGTTCGTTTTAGGTAATTTTACCTAATAATCTTAGTTAAGGAGTTGGTAGGTCAGAAGAGGCAAACATTGACAAACCCCATTTTTTTGTGCTTTTTGGGGATACTCACTCACAACATTCGAAGTCAACTGCAATGATTAGCAATAAAAAGTTAAGCTATAGCGGACCCGAAAAGTCTGCCTGTGGCGTTGGGTTTGTTGCCAGCCGCAATCAAGAATATAGCAATCAACATTTATTAGAAGGATTACATGCATTAAACTGTGTAGAACACCGTGGTGCATGCGCCGCTGATGGACTTACCGGCGATGGTGCGGGAATTATGACGGATATTCCTTTTGATATGCTCGGCTACGAAGCCGATACGGTAGCGGTAGCGACCTTATTTTTAACGCGCGACAAATCACGTAGGCTTAAGGCACTAAAGATTTTTGAATCTACCTTTTCGTTATTTGGATTGGATGTGTTGGAATACCGAGATGTACCGGTGAACAAAAAAGTTCTTGGCGAAAGTGCGGCTCAGTCTGTTCCTGTGATCGTGCATGTATTTATTAAACGGCCTGAACGCGCTAAAACCATGCTTTCTTTTGATAAGCGTTTATACACGGCAAAGCAGCTTACCAAATCGAAGTTATATAATACCGATCTGGCTGAAACGCTGTTTTTTACTTCGTTATCTGCCAAAACCATTGTCTATAAAGCGCTCACACAATCGTATGCGCTGGAAGAATTTTATCTTGATTTGAAAAACCCGGCGTACACCACTCGCTTTTGTTTATTTCATCGCAGATTCAGTACCAATACCACTACTTCGTGGGATAAAGCTCAACCTTTCCGTTTGATTGGCCACAATGGCGAAATCAATACGATTGCCGGTAATCGTTCTTGGGCTAAATCACGTGAAAAAATGATTGGTGCGGAACGTAATGAGATTCTTACTCGTGATAATATTAGCGACTCCGGAAGTTTGAATGAGATGGTGGAATCATTGCGATATCGATCTTCCATTCCGAATGTTGAAGATATTTTGGCTATTTGTATGCCGCCGGCAACCGAGGGAAATAAGTTTTATAAATTCTGGAGCCGTGCAATGGAACCGTGGGATGGTCCCGCACTTATCACTTACGCAAATGGATATACCATTGGGGCCAGACTGGATAGAAATGGTTTCCGTCCATGTCGCTGGGCTCGTACTAAAGATCATTTCTATTTATCGAGTGAGGCCGGAACCTTTGAGCTGGATGAATCCAGTGTGGAAGCAAAAGGAACATTATATGCCGGCCGCGGGGTGACCTTAGATCTGGCAAGCGGCAATGTGCTTTTTCGTGATCCGAGTCATTCTAAAGAGAATTACGATGCTCCGTTTAATCCCAGGGTTGAAAGTATTCCCGAGAAAGTGGGTGAGATTGATGAATCTTTTAGTCACCTAAAACCGTTTTTTACTTACACTGATGAAGAACTGAATAAGATCATTTATCCGATGGCAGAAACCGGAAAAGAGCCAATTGGATCGATGGGAGATACGGCACGGCTTGCGGTGCTATCTAACGAGCCGC
The DNA here is from genome assembly GCA_024742815.1 of bacterium. GTDB lineage: Bacteria > Bacteroidota > Rhodothermia > Balneolales > Balneolaceae > HXMU1420-13. The sequence continues at coordinate 56,094 of JANSXX010000011.1, read as the reverse complement.
GTTCTTTCTTTGATTTCTTCTTTCAGAACTTTTCTCAGGTTACTAATCCACCGTTGGATTATATACGGGAAAAAGTTGTTACCGATCTGACGGTATATCTGGGTAAAAAGCCGAATATTTTTGAACCCAAAGAATTGATTCCTCCGGCACCTGCTTATGAAATCAGAAGTCCGTTTCTGAGTTTAAAGCAGATGGAGTTTATTTATAAGTGCATCACCAATAAAACAGAATTAGATCGTGTGGTGCCATTTGTAATTGACACCACTTTTAATCGAAATCATGGCTCGGTTGGATTTAAATCTCGTTTGGAACACATTAGTGAAGAAGCTATTAACGCTGTTCGTGCCGGACATACTATTCTGATTTTGAGCGATCGTAAAGCTGATGCAAATAAAACACCACTGCCGAGTTTGCTCACTCTTCGCAAAGTAGTAAACACACTAAATGATGAAGGCCTTAAGCTAAACGCAGCGGTAATTGTAGATACCGGTGAGGTGAAAAGCACGCATCATGCGGCTGCACTTATTGGATTTGGGGCGCAAGCAGTTTGCCCGTATTTGGCATTAGATGCAGCTCGAAACGACGCCCATCGTTCGCTGAAAAACTTAGATGCCGATACCAAAGAACGAAATCTACTAAAAGCTTTCGAAAATGGATTGCTTAAGGTGATGGCAAAAATGGGAATTTCAGTGGTGCGTAGTTACCAGAGTGCCAAGCTTTTTTCTGCCTTAGGTTTGGGGAAAGGCGTGATTAAGGAATTTTTCCCCGGAATTCAAAGTCCGATTGGTGGACTGGAACTCGATCAAATTGCAGAAATGGTGCTGGCTCGAACCGATATTTCTGGCTTGGAAAGCATTGATTCCTATAAACCCATCAAAAGTTTCCAGTATAAAGAGCATGCACGTGGCAAAATGGGCGAGAAGCATTCCATGACCAACACACGCTCAAAAATGATCCACGACTTAGTGCGTGATACCGGATTAGAACTCAATGATTGGGCCTTATATAACGAGTATGTAAAACTGGGCTTGGAAGATGAACCGGTAGCACTCCGACATTTATTCGAGCCAAAATCGGCCTCCACACCGATTGATATTTCGGAAGTAAAAGAAGCCGGACACATATTAAAAACCTTTGGATCCGGCGCTATGAGTTTTGGTGCAATTAGTGCCGAATCGCAACGCGATATCTTTCTGGCAATGCGTGAGATTGGAGGTCGCTGCAATAGCGGCGAGGGTGGAGAGAATCCTTACTACTTTAAAGAGGGTATTGGAGCTTCTGTAAAACAAATTGCTTCCGGAAGATTTGGAGTAACTGCCGAATATTTAGTATCCGGTGAGGAAATTCAAATTAAGGTTTGTCAGGGAGCTAAGCCCGGCGAGGGCGGACAATTAATGGGCTTAAAAGTGGATGCAGATATTGCTAAAGCTCGATTTGCAAATCCCGGCTTTGATTTAATATCTCCACCACCGCTGCATGATATTTACAGCATCGAGGATTTGAAGCAATTGATTAACGATCTAAAGCAAATCCATCCGAATGGAAAGGTAAGTGTGAAACTGGTTGCCGGAGTTAATATCGGAACCATTGCAGTGGGAGTTGCAAAAGCGGGTGCCGATTCTATTCAAGTATCCGGTGGGGAAGGTGGAACCGGAGCGGCTTCTTTATCAAGCATGAAACACGCAGGATTACCGTGGGAGATTGGGTTGTTGGAAGTTCATCAGGCATTGGTAGAGAATAATTTACGCGATCATGTAGTTCTTCGAACCGATGGTGGACTATCTTCAGGAAAAGACATAGTGTTGGCAAGTATTCTGGGAGCAGAAGAATTCGATTTCGGAAAGTTATTGCTGATTGCACAAGGATGTGTGATGGCACGAATTTGCGAGAAAAATACGTGTCCTACCGGTATCGCAACGCACGATCCAAAGTTCAAAGCCAAATACAAAGGCGATAAAGATCACATCGTAAAAACACTCAAGTATATCGCCGAAGATGTACGCCAGATTTTAGCGGAACTAGGAAAATCTTCCCTTCAGGAGATTTGCGGCGATACCGAATTACTTGCTATAAACGGTAAGCATCTCGAATTGATTAACGAGTTAAATCTCGATCTAGGATTTTTCTTAGATGCACCCGCTTATCAGAAAGAATCGGAGCAGGAAAGTTTGTCGGAGCCCATTAGTGAACTAAATGCAACCGTACTCAGCGATTTAATGCAAGCCATCGATAATAATGAATCGGTAGAGCGATCCTATCCGATAATTAATACTGATCGATCGGCTTTGGCAACCTTATTCGGGCACTTAGCCGGCAGAGTTAGTAAAGATCGAATGGCAAAAATTAATGGAAAGGAATCAGGTGTGAAACCATATACCGAAACCATAAGCCTTGAATTTTCAGGTAGTGCAGGACAAAGTTTCGGAGTCTTTCAAACCAAAGATGTAAACATAAAACTTATTGGCGAAGCTAACGATTCGGTTTGTAAGAGTATGAGTGGAGGTAAAACTGTAATTGTTCCTCCTGTAGAAGCAAAATATAAACCCGAAGATAATGCCATTATTGGGAATTGCGCATTATATGGTGCCACCGGTGGGACTTTATTTGTGCACGGACAAGCAGGTGATCGATTTGCGGTTCGTAATTCGGGAGCTACGGCTGTTGTTGAAGGAACTGGACTGCATGCGTGCGAATACATGACGAACGGCACGGTTGTGATTTTAGGGCAAACATCAGACAATATCGGAGCAGGAATGACCGGCGGCGTATTGTTTATGTTCGAAGATCCGGGCTCTAAAATCAACAAAGAGTATGTGGGCAAAGCCGCGCTTAACACAAAAGATTTCGAACAACTTTATTCGATTATGAGTGATTATGCCACTGAAACCGGATCAACCAAGGCTAAATATATTGTGGATGATTGGGAACACGCAAAACAGCAATTCATCAAGTTTGTGCCTCTTTCTATGATTACCGTTGGTGAAGGAGTGGAGGAATCTGAGGAACAGAATTAGTTTTGAGTGGTGAGTTTTGAGTTTTTAGTGTTGAGTTTTGTATGGTGAGTGTATTCCTGTCTGATGGCTGTAGTCCGTCTGACAGATGGATCTAACACCTTTACTCACTTAGGATTATGTGCTCTTTTTGGTTAAGGACAATGCCTACTTTATCTTCAAATTCTCGAACTTTTTCTGTAATCCACTTAGGAAATAGCGCAAATATTGATCGTTGCATTCACGGTATTTGGATGAGGTTGGTTTTCTAAAAAAGGCACTCAGTTCGTGTTCACTAATACTTTTATCGATAGTAGAAAAAAGTTCAAAAATGTCATCGGATTGCAGATTGAAGGCGATCCTCAATTTCCTGAAAATGATATTATTGTTGAGTGTTTTTTCTGGAGCGGGTTGTGGACCGTCTTTTTTGCCGCGTAATTTGTTGATCAAGCCATTTAAAAAAGTGGCCAGCATCACATCACTCATTGCAAGAAACTGAGGATCTCCATGCTTTTTTAGCCAAAGTGTAACGCTCTCTTGGTTGATGACTGTACCCGTTTCTGCAAAAACTTCCGCCATTTGATGGTCGTTGTATCCTAAAGTGTATCTGAGTCGGCGGAAAATATCATTGTTGTCCATGAGAAAAGGTCTTGACGATTTTAAAATAAGTAGCAGGAAGCAATCGAAGAACTATTGTGATTCGAGATCATTTAGAAAAGTCTGCCATTCGTTCGTAGCTAAATATTCACTGAGTTTTTTGCCGGGACAAAGTGTTTCTGCATAATCTTTGTGAGTTTTGATTTTTGAGGCAGGCACAGATTTCCAATTAGCCAGATATTCAGTCACCGTTTTTAGTGATTCTTTTTGTTTCTCACGAACCTCTTGCTCCTCGAAATTTCCAAGCAACACAATCAGTGCATGACCAGTTGGATCGTATGCGGTATTAGTATCGCCGCGGTAATCCAAAGGTCGACCTTCAAAAATTCTGCCTTGCCGATCTATAATATAATGATAGGGTACATCCATCCAGCCCCGGGCTGAGCGGCTCCACGATTGCAAGTTTTTGAGATAGGTATATACATTTTTTTCTTCTTCAAAAATCTCGCCGCCATGATGAATGGTTATATATTCGATGGTATGACGATTGCTCTCAACCAGCGAATCTGTGCTGCCCCATTCTGAGCGTTCTATGAGCCAATCTTGGGCAACAGTTTGAGTGGTGGAGATCAGAAAAAGAAAAACGGATAGTAATGGAGTGATCAGTTTCATTAATGAGAGGTATTTGTGCTTAGTGATTGATGCTGGTGTAATGTATTGAATCCTAATCACTTTTGGCGTAATACAATCTCAGTTATATTAAAAGGTGAAGCTTATTTCATCAACAGCATTTTATTAGAAATCACCGCTCCATCAAATTCGAGTTGATAGAAATAAATACCACTTGATAAACCTGTGGCATCGAAAGTAGCCGTGTATGATCCGGTATTTCGGATTTCATCCACCAAAACCTGTACAACCTGACCAATGAGATTATATACTTTAAGGGAAACTTTACCTGATGAAGGCAAACTAAATTGGATCTGTGTGCTTGGGTTAAAAGGGTTGGGATAGTTTTGTTTTAGATGCAGCTTCTTTGGGATGTCCAACTCATGTTCTGTTTCATTATTCACAGTCAGGGCATCCAAATCTGGGATTAAATAATCTTCGTGAATTACATTTGTGGGATTAGAGCCTGTCCATCTAAGATAGAGCGCTGCGTTTCCAGTGGTATGCGCATATTCCAGTTTAATCTCTTTTTTCTCATCTGCAGCAAAGGCAATTTGTTGGTTGGGCGATACGGAAACTCCATCAATAAATAGGGTTGCTGTACCATTAATTGTCTCAACAGAAAATCGATAATTTCCGGCTTTAGGTGCCTTAACTTCACCGGTGTATCTGACACTAAAATTATTACCTGGAATTCCACTAATTGGAGCGTTATTGGTCCAATTCCATGCAACCATAGGTTCTTTCCGCACAACAGGTGTGCCGGTAAAATCTACATTTGGATAATATGTTGCGGTTAAGCCTTTTAAGGAATCAGGATTCACTTTAGCCACTCCCTGTCCATGAAATTCGAACCAATTTACATTACCGATTCCACCCGGATTTGCTACGTTTTTGAATACAACATATAGATCATGTGTGCCACCTAGATCAGTTAAGTCGGTGGTAAAATAATCGTAAGATTGCCAGCCCCCGGTTATTGAAGTTTGCATTTTTGCAACCAGCGGACCGGTAACACTATTTAACCGAAACTGTATTTCTGCAGGATTTTGCTGGGTTGCAAATCTAGCGGTAACGAACTCAATATTTTCAAAATTCATTGGACCAAACTTGAGGGCAGAATTATGATTCACGAATCCAATATTTAATCCCCCTCCCAAAAAATCGCCGGTAGTTTCTGTTCTAAGATCAATGAACTCTTGTGTATGCTCAGCTTGTTTCTTTTTGGGTTGCAGTATAACCACGTCAGTTCCGGTGAGAGGAACACCCGGTCCGCCGCCATCGTCGGTAAACTGAGCATTAAACACATAGAAAATGTCATCCGCGCCTTCACCATGCGGATTGGTAGGAAACTCACCCTCACATCCTTGACGCGAACCTTCTCCGTGAGCATGATCGTCATGTCCAATGGAGGGCTCTGAGATCACATCATTGCAATCTATGCCGGATTCGGTAGAGCCTTGTTCATTGTCTTCCACAGAAATTTTGTATTCAATGATGTCATAATCTTCATAGAAGCCACCATTTAATGGCTGTTCAATAATTACTTTCGGGATACTATTGCCCACAACAATTTGGATTTGAGCAACAGCGCTTTCTCCGTCAGGATCGCTTACACGCAACTTGGCGGTGTAATTTCCATCGGACGTGTAGGTAAATGTCGGGTTTTCTTCGGATGAATCTTCTGCGTCATCTCCATCAAAATCCCAGGAATACGTCAGAAAATCGTTGTCGGGATCGCTTGACCTATTTCCGGTAAAATCTACAGTTAAAGGTGCAGCACCACTAGTAACTGAAGCCGTAGCGATAGCTGTTGGTGCACGATTTCCAAGGTTTTCGACATACTCAATTTTTATAACGCGGGCATCTTCATTGTTTGCAAAAAAGCCGGTTCCCCATTCAACGATATACATGGCACCATCCGGCCCAAATTTCATATCAATGGGTCGGGCTAATTCAAGCTCGGGAAGGAATGGGTTTATTTGCAAAAGGTTACCATCACTATCGTAACGAACTTCTTTAATCCAGTTTCGGGTCCATTCTAGAATAAATAGCGTACTATCGAAATACTGTGGAAAGCTACCGGATTCGAGATTTGATGGATCATATTTAAAAAAACCGCCGGCTATTGCGGTGCGGTCTCCACTTTCAAATTCGGGTAGATCAGGAGTAAAACCATAGGTGTAATCTAACCATGCCGGGATAGCCGGAGGCAGATTTTGAGCTCCTGTATTATTTGGCGAATCGTTTACCAAATTGGAACAATCGAAGGCTGATCCGGAACTACCGTTAGCAAAGTTATAGTCAACATAGGCTAGATTATCGGCAATGCAGTAGGGCCAGCCAAAGTTGCCCGGTTCAGTGGTACGGTTAAATTCGTCGTGTCCAACAGGGCCTCGAGCAGTAGTTGTAGCTTCAGCGTCAGGACCAACATCACCCCAAACTAACTCGTTTGTGTATTCACTAACGGCCATTCTAAACGGGTTGCGCGTGCCCATAACATAAATTTCGGGTTTCCCATCGCTGGAGTCGGAAAATAAATTTCCATCCGGAATGGAATATGTGCCATCATCTTCTGGATGAATTCGAAGAATTTTGCCACGTAAATCGTTGGTATTTCCTGAGGTAGTTTGAGCATCAAATGCAGATCTGCCGGCGCGTTCATCGATAGGAGTAAAACCATCTGATTCGAACGGATTTGTATTATCACCGGTAGCTATATATAAATTACCGTTGCTATCAAATTCCATATCCCCACCAGAATGGCAACATTGCTCACGTTGAACTGGAATACGCAACATGATTTTTTCTGAATTCATATCAATGGAACTTCCGTCAAAATCAAAACGAGAAACTCTTTGTTCAGAAACACCGGTAGGAGAGTAAAACAGATATAACCATGAATTTGTGGCAAAATTCGGATCAAGCACGATTCCAATTAACCCATCTTCACGACCGGAATCTACACTTAGTGAGCCTGCATTTGAGATAAGTCCGGTTTCATTATCTCGAAGTTTCAAGTTTCCAGCCCGTTCGATATATAGAACATCCAGATTCGGAAGCACTTCTACTGCCATTGGGCTCAACGGGTTATTATCGATTACAGTAACCTGATACTTCTCATCGATGGTTGCTTCGAAATTTCCGGTTACTTCCCCGCTGGCATACAAAATGCCACCTAGAATGTGCTGCCTGAATAAAGGTTCAGAGTAACTCTCCTCGGTGTGTCCGCCTCCGGTATACCAAGCGCGGCCACCCTCATAATTATGCATCCATGCAATTGGGTGATCATGCCCCATATTTCCACCGGAATAAGTGCTTTCATCTAAAGTCATGAGTACATGGACATCTCCTCTTGGGTTTGATCGATAGTTATACCATTCGTCGGTTCGAACCCAGTAATCCGGTAAGAAAGATGTAGATGGGTGAATTTTATCCGCTACTTCTATGGTAGCTGTTGGAGTGCCGGGTGGATGGCTATCGAAATACGCACCCACTAATCCACCATACCAAGGCCAGTCGTATTCTGTGTCTGAAGCGGCATGGATTCCAACAAATCCGCCACCGGATTGAATGTACTGTTCAAATGCGGTTTGTTGTACTGAGTTTAACACATTGCCCGTAGTACTAAGGAAAATTACTGCAGCATATTGATTTAGATTTTCTGTAGTAAACAGAGAGGCATCCTCGGTGGCATCTACCCCAAAGTTGTTATCCAAACCTAGTTGTTGGATAGCGGCGATGCCTTCATCAATTGAGTTATGGCGAAAGCCTTCGGTTTTAGAGAATACCAGTACTTTAAAAGATTGTGCAAAAGCAGAAGTACAAATGAATGCCAGGACTAGGCAAAGGAATAGTGTTTTCTTGAGCATAACAGATTTTGAATGAGTGTAGTAGAGTATCTGAAAAATGATTTGAGATGCCAAGTGATAAGAATTCTCATAAACCGAGTTTATGGCATCCTATTAGCATAAATCCAAGCTCAAAAAACTATGTGTTTTCTTTGCAGTTCATCTATTTGAAACTGTTGGTGTATGAGCAACTAGAATTAACGGCAAATTGTAGTCGGTTGCACTAACTGTTCGATACAGATTTAATTGTATCTCATGGTGAGTGTATGCAACCTTGATTATTTCATCAAAATCATCTTATTCGAGAGTATTTTGCCATCAAATTCGAGTTGATACACATACACTCCGCTTGATAGGTGTGAGGCGTCGAATGGTACGGTATGTTGCCCTGCAGATCGCATTTCATTAACTAGAGTTTGTACAGATTGACCCAACATATTGAATACTTGTAGCACAACATTGCCTTGTTCGGGTATGCTAAAAGTTATTTGTGTGCTTGGGTTAAATGGGTTAGGATAGTTTTGCAACAGAGTGAAATCAGAAGGTTTGCTCAAATCGACTTCGTTAGAAACCGCATCGGATTTTTCAACCACTACCTTATCTAAGCTGAACAACCAGTTATTCTTCTCCGAATTGAAATCGGTATCAAATTCTAAGCGCATAATATGTGTGCCGGCTTCGAGGTTAACGGGATCAGTTTCTATCGGCTGAAAATTGATAAAACTACCTGTTCCGTTTACTCTTTGTTTGCCGCTCACATCAACATTATCAACAAATAGTGTGAAATTGCCAAAGCCGGGTACGGTGGCTACAAAAGGTTTAAATACGAAAGCTCCAGCTTCCTCAACTTCAAACGTATATTCTACCCACTCGCCGGCTACAATCCAGTAAATATGAATCTGTCCACCATCAGCACTTAAATCGACGCCTTCATCAGGGCGGTATACAAGCCCTGCGTTATTGGCATCTGCATCGTGATAAGCAATTCCTTCGCCACCTATATCGTAATTCTCTGCTTGAATGGTTCCCGGAACGGTTGGTGGTGTTCCACCATAGGCAGTACCACTTGGTAATACTTCTACGACAAGGCTGTCGGTGGTTGAAAGATTATCTGAATTAGTTACAGTAAGTGAAACTGTATACTCACCAACTTCTGTAAATGTAAAAACGGTGTCGTTTGCAGAACTATTTCCAAGTCCGGCAAAGTCCCAATTATAAGTTAGATCAAGGTTATTTCGATCAAAACTGTTCGAGGCATCAAAATGTACACGAAGAGGAGCTTTACCGGAGGTTTTATTAGCTACCAATAATACAACGGGTGCGTTGGGATCAACTTGCTCAGTGGATTCGGTGAGCATTTTACCGGCAGGAACGCTCATAGAATATCCATCCGAAAAAGAAACCAAACGATCAGTGTTTTGGGCGTTAAACGCTACGTAGGTATTGTGTTCACCTTTTTTAAAGACGGCATAAGTGGGAATATCTGCCGTTATGGTGGTATCGACCTTTCCCATTTGCTTAATGTTGTACATCCAGTGCATCGTGTGGGCTTTGGATTCACCATCAAAAGCTTCATAGTTTGGATCAGATAGATAATAAGCCAATGCTTGGTCGGCATCCCCAAGAGCTAAATATTGCCAAAAAATATCTTTCCATTTATTAGGTTGCCCGCCACGTTCTTCAACAACTTCGTTATAGTTTTGAACTACATATTCCGGATGCCTGCCCAGATACAAAGATCCACTCGTAATGGGTAATAAATTTATACCGTGTACAAATTCAGGATCTCCACCAAACCAAGTGGCATGCACACCTTTTGAACCCCAAACCATACCAATGGCAACATGTGGGTAATCGGTGGGAAAAACGACTTCATCTACATCAAACCAATATTGTTCAACGGCCGTAGTTTCGGTAGTGTACAGGAATATTCCCATATCTCGTATTTCGGTTTGCCCCGTGATTTCTCCCCATAAGATTACAGCGGATGCAAAATTCATCGATTCTGAACTTGATTCCTGATTGTTACCTTCAGCAAAATCTCCATGACCTGCCGCCCATGAATGTCCGGCATAAATGTCGAATGAACGTAAGAATGGGAATAATTCATCATTTCGATTCCAATTGTTGGCATCCCGAATCAGTAAATTTACCATGCCACCCCATTGATCCTGAGCTGCCCACGATGGATCGTATTTTGCAATTGTAGCCGCACTAACTATCGCATAACTCATATGGAAATGGTGATCATTGATCTGATTGTCGGCGCCAAAACCTGACGGATATCCAGTTAATACATCCCAATCAGCGTTGTACGAATACTCCTGTTCTCCACCAACGGTAAACCAGTCCTCTAGTCGAGTTTTGAGCGCATTCAAAAAGTAATCACGCTCGTTTACCATCCCCATTTGATCAGCAATATGTACAAGGTTCGCAAATCGTGCCATTGCTTTTCCATTTTCATAAGAAGGACCAGGATTCAGTGATTCTTTCGCTACCTCAGCTATTAATGATTTAAGTATGTCAGGATTGTAATTCCCTGCATCAGGCAAAGCCGGAAGTACACCCTGAAACTTTGTGCTGGTAGAAAAATTATTTCCTGTTATTACTTTCATCTCGCCACGCGAAGAAGCGTAACGGAAATCGGTTAACAGTGATGTTTCGTTAAGGTGCAGATATTGATGGCGATACAATGCAGATATTGTTTCGTTTAAATTTCCATCCGCCGAATCTTTAAGAGTGGTTACGTAATTATATGTAGAAGTTACTTCAGAGGTCGATTCGTTATAATCCCATTCAACAAAACTGTTGGTTACAAATGCGTAGGCTCTCTTAGTGTATAGTTCTAATGTTGATATGGAGTTATCAGGAAGTAGGGCAACAGAAAGGTAATCTTTACCATTTAGTTCGGATGTAAACGTGCCATTCGTATTCCAGTTTGATCCGGTTGGGGCAAAAATACCGTAATGCCGTCCGTCGACTGTTACACCCAATACTCCATTCTGATTGTACCAAATCGATGGACTACTGAGAAAGGTTATTGCAGCATCGCCACCGTTAATCTCGAAATATACAAAAGGAAGTCCGTGCCCTATGGTAGCGTACATTGTTTTATTGCCGTCGATCCATTCGGCGGTAACGGTCCAGTCGCTGTAACTGTAAGTTGTTGCTTCAGGGGCATCTAAGCCGGATACCCCAACTATCATTTGCCCAACATATGGATACAAGTAATCTGTTCCGGGAGCTGCTGTTGCCAAAACATATTGAGAGGTATAGCTGAGTTCCAATCCAGTGTTTTTTGCTTGCATTGCCAATGGATGAGCAATTAATTTACCTGAATGAGGATTCCCGAAAAAAGGAAAAATCAGGCTACTCCAGAAATCATTGGTTTGAACCCGTTGCTGAAAACCGGAGGATACTTTAGGTAAAATGTTTTGGCCTTGAAAATTCTGTGGTCCAATTTCTCCTGAAGGTAAGCTAGTGCTGTAACTCCCAGCTCCAACTGAAACAGATTGTGCCAGAGAAGGGACTGTAAAAAGAATTAGAAGAAGGGATAGAGATAAGTAGGACTTCAGAACGGATTTGGGATCCGTGAAATAATGGAACATCTTGATAAGGTGAGTTAAATTATTATCTCAAAGATAGATAATCTATCATCAATAAAACTAATGAGATAATTTCTCACCGGTTGAGTTTTACACCCTATGATTTACCATTCAAAATACCCGAAATATGATTCATCAGAACTTTGTAGCTGTTCACATTTTTTTGAACCACAGCGAGTGCTTCTAAATAGAGCTCTTTTTGTTCTGTTTTACTGATGGTTTTTCCAGAGTAAATAATAACGGGTACTTTTTTTCGCCCTTCCATGGTGCGGATTTTTTGGAGCACATCTTTCCCATATGCATCAGGTAAGTACATATCTAAAATGATACAATCAAAATGCTCATCAGATCCGAGTTTTTCATAGGCCTCTTGCGCCGATTCTGCCGTAACACAATCTTTTACTACCACACTTAAAAACTCTTTAAGCGCCATATTATGGATGGTAGAGTTGTCAACAAGCAGCACTTTTCCTTTAGAAGTTTTACGCGATTTGGTTTCCTCAGTATCTTGATCAGCGGCTTCGGTATGAACAACTTTTACTACTTCCACTTCTGGCTTACTTTCAACGGCCGATCGGCTGTCGCCCGGTAGATACAGCGTAAAGGTACTACCAGTGCCATATTCACTTTCAAGTGTAAGTTTACCACCAAGTATGTGTGCGATCTCTTTCGAAATGGCGAGTCCTAACCCGGTACCACCATACTTTTTTTCGGTGGATTGCCCCTCGGCCTGTACATAACTTTCGAAAATGATGGCCCGCTTTTCATCGCTGATACCAATTCCTGTATCAGAAATCTCGTAAGCAACCATCGAGTCGTCGGCATCCAAATTCTGCATAGCCAACTCATTTACATCCGGTAAGTATGTAGTAAGTTTTACATGTCCTTTGTTAGTAAATTTTATGGCATTACTAATTAAATTATTCAACACCTGCTCAAGTCGAATACGGTCGGTATTAATTTTTTGTGATACGGGTAGATTATTCACATATCGAAATTCGATATTTTTTTCTGCAGCAACAGGAATGTATAATCGAGTAAGCCGGGTACAGAATTCATGGACATTCACCTGTTCGAGTTGAATATCCATTTTGCCGGATTGAATTTTAGATAGGTCTAAAATTTTATTTAACAGATCAAGTAAATTATTGCTGGAACTATGAATTAAATCGATGTATTCGATCTCGTCTGCTTTAAGCGATTGGCTACGATTTTCTGCTAATATTTCGCTCAAAAGAATTACAGAATTGAGCGTGGTTCTCATTTCATGACTAATCTTTGCAATGAACTGCGATTTGTAGTTGAGTTCGTATTCTAGTTCACGGCGTCGATTATGGAGAATTGCATCCTCTAGCTGTTGACGAAGCGTGTGCTGAATAAGAAGCTCATCAACCTGAGGTAGAAAAACTCTAAAGCCTGCGTTTAGCAATTCATGAATTTGTTCGCGCGATCTGGATTTTCCTACGGCAAGTACGCGAGTATACGCTTTACGGCGTTGCAGAGAGCGAAGCACTTTTTGGTAATCGAGGTCTTCATAATCAACGTTAATGATTAACACATCCCATTGATGGCGCTTATACGCTTTAGTGAAATCCTGATAGTTCCGTAAAAAGCCGGTTTCTATTTCTATCCCTTTTATTTTCACGGATGCCACCGCCTGTTGTACAACCTCAGGCGTTTGCGCTAATAGTATAGAAATAGTAGAGCCGGACATAAAAGACGTTAACCTTCCAAATTATAGTTAGTACTCTAAACTGCTTCGTAAAAAAAGCAATGTGTTGCTTTACTGAAAATAAATCTCATTAAAAGATATTAATAAACTGTTCGTGCACATGTAGTAAGCCAAATATCTGATAAATAGTAATATGAAAGAAGAGTGTTCGGATTTCTAAATATTAATGTTTTTTAATATAAACATTTCGGTATCTTTTTTGTTAGAGATATTAATTTTTTTTCAGTGAGATATATTTTAAAAACTAACTAATTAATATTTGTTTTTTTAACAACGGCTTGTGTTATTGAATACGAAATAAGTGTTGGCCAACTAATTGGGAATCAACGTGCAGAACGAAGACAAGATTAAGCAACTGGTTGAACAAATAGTTGAATCGGTTAGCTCGGTAGGTTATCAGGGAGAAGTTGAGCAGCTAAGAGATAAGTACTCGAAACTAAAAACAGTTCATCAACTTCAGAAAAGCATTGTGCGGCAAAACATGCATAATGCAATGTCGCCATTGAGCGCAATTTCGGGCTATTTGGAGTTAATTAATATGGCACTCGTTTCTGACCCCGACTACGAACAAATTGAATACTACAGAAAGAAAATCGAATCAGGTATTCAGGAAGTAAACACAATTCTTGAGCAGCTACAGGGAATTTATAACGACGAATCCGACCTTGTTACTACCGATCAAGTGGATACCTTTTTGGATGTTGACCTGAATTGGCTTGTACGCGATGTATGCGCAAAAATGCATTTTACCGAATCGGATTTAAAGCTGGAGATGAAAACAATTTCGCTGCATGTGCAAACAGATGTATTCATTACAAAACTGATTATTTTTAATCTCATCAACTACGCGTCCAAGTGTAATTCCCAAAAAGAGCCACTCACATTAATTACTAATCAATCGAATCGTTCGGCAGAATTTACAGTGAGCTTTTCGGTGGTGGAATCCAAAAAGGTTGAAATAGCTCGAGTTATCAAATCAGCCAATAGTATCAATCAACAATTTGAGAGCAATAACTCTTTTGATGAAGGATTATTAACCAGTGTTAAGCTGGCAAAAGAGATTTTTGGAAATATTAGCTACGTTGGATTAGAAGAAGGGAAGACCCAAATCAAATTGTCTATCCCATTAGTGAGAGGCAGAGATCAGGCCTGAACGTCAACCCAGCTTCCGGCCGGGTTTTCGTAGTTCATAATCTGATTGAAGTAATTCTGATGCCGTTTTAAATCTCGTTGATTGTAATCAGATTGGGCGTCACTCGAGGAATTAACGTAAGCAAAAGGATGTGCACGCTTTTGCGATAAGAAACTGAGTTCCTGAAATCCATCCGAAATGGTTTGGTGAATTTCCTGCGCAGAATTATTGATAAAAAAGTTACCGGTTGATTTTCTTCGATCAGACGAGAGCTCACCAATCCCGGATTTTACATTACGTTCTGCATGCTGCTTTTCTTCCACACCGCTTACACTACGTTTGTAAACGGTACCTGAGTTTAAATAAGAAGTTCTGGAAACAGCCATTATTGAACTGCGCCCGTCATTATTGATACTCATGTGGAAAATTTTTCTGCCCGAGAGGAAATTAATTCAATCTCAAACAAACAGCTAATTAAAAACGATTAACTATCCGGGTTATCGGCCAAGAAATGCCAAACAAAAAAAGATTAATTCATCTTAAGGATCGGCTCAATTGCCCGATAAGTACCAAAGATTGGACTTTTTATAGACAGTACAGAAATGTGGTCCAACTAAGAAAACCCCCAAATTCTGCCTAAATAAAGGCAAAAATATTGCGACAACAGGAGATTATATGAGCAAAATCAGAGCACTTGTAGTAGACGATTCCAAGATCATGCGTAGTCAGGTAAAGCGAGCATTAGATCAGGTATCGATTGCTGAATTTGAATACGAAGAAGCCATGGACGGTGAAGATGCACTAGAAAAGTTTAACGACGACATCGATATGTTATTTGTGGATTGGAATATGCCAAAAATGACAGGTGTTGAATTTGCGCGTGCCGTTCGCGACCAAGGCTACGACAGCATTCCTATTATTATGGTAACAGCTGAAAAGTCGATGGGTAAGGTAGATAAAGCGCTTACTGAGGGCGGGGCGGATGAGTATATCACAAAGCCGTTTACTGCGGATAAAATGAGCAAAGCAATAGCCAAATTTTTTGACGAAAGGGGAAATTTGATTTCTGATGAACCTGAAGAAGAAAAGAAAAGCTTCTTCAGTAGCATTCTTAAATAAAAAGGGGATAAAACATGATTACAGAACAACTAAAAAAAGCAAAAGAAATACCGGTTGAGATTGTAGAGGTGGTAAAGCAATCGGTTATAAATACCTTCGAATCGATTGCAGGCGATGCTCCTTCATTTATGTTCGAAGATGAAGATAACGGCCCACTTAACGGTATTATCGGGAATATCGCAGTATTTAACCCAGAATATACCTTTTCGCTGATGTTGGTTATTCCAAAGGATACGGCCATTAAAATATCGGAAGCCTTTTTAGGGATGGAGCTTTCAATAGAAAGTGAAGATATGGGCGATTTGGTTGCCGAGCTTTCGAACATTCTTGCCGGTGAAGTAGCTGCAAATATGGAAGCAGTGGGCTTTAGAGGGCAATCTTCGCTACCTACTGCTACCCGAGGAAGCGATTTGAGGCTCTTTATGCCAAATAAACCACCATCAGCAAAACTTAGATTTGTGGGAAGTATTGGGGATTTCATCCTGAATATGGCGCTCAGCGAATCCAATTAACAGCTAAAACAGCTTTTTTAAAACCACAGAAGAACTCAGAAAAAGGGACAGAATCCGATGAGTAACGATAACAAACATGTTGTAGACGAACTGGCTCAAATCATTCAGCTTTTGGCGGATGTTTGGCCCAACGACCGTGAAAATGTGGCTATTGCCGGTGCAAAGTTCGAGCAAGTAATTGAGAGTTTCGACCAAAGTTTTGGTCAATCTCAAAAATTGGCGAACCTAGCATGGAAAGGCATTAAACATCTATATGAAAAAGACACTTTTTTCATGGAGGTGAAAGCCACTACTATGCAGGCGATAAACATGTTTAGAGAATACATCATTACCGACGGTGATGTTCGAGTTGAGGATTTTGAAAAAGCATTCGCAGAATTAAACAAAGCTTTGGGTGGTGGAAAAGAATCGGCTGATAGCATTATTTCTGATGAGGAGCTCGAAGAGTTAGAAGCTAAACAATCGGAGAGTAAAGAAGATCCTAAGGTTGTTGCTGAATCTGAATCAAAATCAGTAGAGGAAGAAAAACTTGCAGCTTTAGATGAAAAAGATATCGTAGATGAAGTAGCTGAGATCATTCAGTTACTCGCAGACGTTTGGCCCAACGACCGTGAAAATGTGGCTATTGCCGGTGCAAAGTTCGAAAAAGTGGTTAGTAGTCTGGAAAGAATATCCGGACAAATGCAGAAACTCAGTGATATTGCTTATCAAGGAATCATTCACCTTTATCAAAAGGAAGAATATTTCCATACGGTAAAGGCTACTACCATGCAGGCCATTAATGTATTCCGAGAATTCCTATTACCGGATGTTGATGTAAGTGTAGAAGATTTTGAAAAAGCCTATGAAGGCTTGGAAAAAGCATTAGCAGGAGACGGTGAATCGGCAGACAAAGTACTTACTGACGAAGAAATTGAAGCTTATTCAAGTAATGATGTTAATGAATCAGCTGAACATTCTATTGAAGTTGAAGTGCCTAAAGAATCAACCTTAGATGATTTAGCCACACATTTACTGATGCTGGATGATGATTCAGATCAGGACAATATCGAGCTGCTAGCTGCATTCATTATGAATTCTGCAGCTTCTGAAATGGATGAAGCGGCCTCTGAACTGAAAAAGGCCTACACTATCGTTGAAAAAGTTCTATCCGAAGACGAAAGAGAAGAAGGATGGTTGGATACTGTATCGTCGCACATTGAAAAGGCTACAGAGTTAATCAGCAATAAGGAATGGGAAGATTCTCAAACCGAAGAAGTGCAGCCTGAAGCAGCTGTTGAAACTGTTTCAGAAAGTTCGCAAGAAAAACCGAAAGCTGTGCAAGCAGAAGAAGTGAGCACAAAAGATGAGACCGAACAAAGTGCTACTGATGAAACGGTATTTCTGATACCGGATGATGTCGACCTTTCGATGGTAGGCGAGTTTATTACGGAATGCAGCGAATTGATTGACGCGGCAGAAAGCGCGTTACTCGACTTAGAAGATCGCCCGGATGATAATGAACTTGTAAACACCGTATTCAGAGCATTTCATACCATAAAAGGAACTTCTGCTTTTATGGGACTCGATCCAATCACAGAATTTACTCATCACGTAGAAACGGTATTAAGCATTGTGCGTGATGGTGATTTACCCTTCGATCGTGCTTGTGCGGATATCAATTTTGAGTCTATCGATATCATCAAAAAACTGCTTGGAACCGTTGAGAATTGTAACGGTGGAGATCCTTTACCGGTACCGGTTAACTATCGCAGTATGATGAATGTTCTTATTGATGTTGCGGATAATAAAGTAGCTCCGGCCGATGCTCTTGCGAAAGAAAAAGGTGCCGTTCGTCCGATTGAAAGCGAAGAAGATATGGCGTCCGTTACGGATGATGATTCACTTTTAGATGCACCCTCAAATACTTCGATTCAAGGCGCCAAAACCGATAACGATTCTTCCAATGATCAACCTAATAACACGCAGAAAAACGATTCTGAAAGTTCAGTTCGTGTAAGTGTAAATCGATTGGATAGATTGATTGACATGGTGGGTGAGCTCGTTATTGCTCATTCTGTAGTAGCTCAGGATCCGAATATTTCGAAAGATTCCGAATTACAGAAAAAGGTAAATCATGCCACAAAAATTTTGCGCGAATTGCAAGATACCAGTTTAACGCTTCGCATGGTTCCGCTTAAAGCAACCTTTCATAAAATGAATCGCCTGGTACGTGATTTATCGAGAAAGGCTGGGAAGCAAGTGAAGTTTAACACGGTTGGTGAAGACACGGAAATTGACCGGAATATGGTAGATATCATCAACGAGCCACTTATTCACATGCTGCGGAATTCGCTCGACCATGGTATTGAAACCAAAGAGCAACGCGCACAAACCAACAAACCGGCTGTTGCCACGGTTACTTTACGTGCCTATCAGGAAGGTGGAAAAGTAGTGCTGCAAATTCAGGATGATGGTCGAGGAATTAATAAGGAAGTGATCTTAAAGAAAGCAATCGAGAAAGGATTGATCGATCCAGACAAAAAGCTTTCTGACTCAGAAATCTATGGATTGATTTTCTTACCGGGATTCTCATCCGCAGAAAAAGTTACCGATTTATCCGGTAGAGGCGTGGGAATGGATGTTGTTCGCAGATCTATAGAGCAACTTCAAGGTAAAGTAGAAGTTACTTCCGAACTTGGCGTTGGAACAACCATCACCATAGAGCTGCCATTTACTTTAGCCATTACCGACGGAATGTTAATAAGAGTTGGTGAAGAACGATTTATCGTACCAACCATCAACATCGACATGACTTTCAGAGCAAATCCGGAAGATCTTTTCACGGTGTTAGGTGAAAACGAACAAGTTTCTTTCCGTGGAAAATCAGTGCCGGTGATAAGGCTTCATCGATTGTTCGAAATCGACGGTGGTATAGAAGATATAATGTTGGGCACGTTACTAGTGATCAAGAATAACAATGACCGATTTGCACTTCTTGTGGATGAAGTTATTGGACAACAACAACTGGTTGGGAAGTCCATCAATATGTTAGCACCAACGCAGCATATTTCCGGCGGTGCAATACTTGGTGATGGTCGTGTGGGTTTAATTTTGGATACCTCCGCACTTACCGCATAATTCTAAAAAAGCCAGAAGGGAATTCGTATGAGCTTATTAACAGCACAACCGAGCGCAAAAGGAGCAACATTGCAAAATGCTGATTTCCAGAAGGTGCGCCGAATCATTTTTGACTATTGTGGCATTTCTATCAACGAGGGAAAGGAAGCTCTGGTGCAAAGCAGGTTGGCTAAACGTATGCGCTTTTTGGGAATATCTTCCTTCAGCGATTATCTGGACATCATCGAATCCGAGCGACCAAACGGAGAGTTTCTTTCTTTTGTGGATGTATTAACCACAAATAAAACGTCCTTTTATCGAGAAAATAAGCACTTCGAGTTTATCGAAAAGCACATCTACCCAACGCTTAAAGGCAGATCGGTAAAGTGGTGGTCGGCGGGGTGTTCTTCCGGCGAAGAGCCTATTACATTGGCCATGAATTTGCTGGAAGCCGGAAGTAATGTAAGTGCTCGTTCGGTAAAAATTTTAGCTACAGATATTTCCAGAGATGTACTACAAATTGCCAAGTCGGGCGTGTATGCACAACACAAAGTAGGTGATATTCCCGGAAATTATTTGGGTAAATATTTTACGCATTTACCGGATGGTTCTTACAAAGTAAAAGATGAAGTAAGCAAGATGATCACCTACGGAAGATTGAACTTAAATGATCATTGGCCGCTGAAAGGAGACTTTCAGTTCATCATGTGCAGGAATGTAATGATCTATTTTAACCGGGCAACTCAGGAAAAACTCATCACAAAATTCAGAGACTTGCTTGAGCCAAACGGCTACGTATTTCTTGGTCATTCGGAAAGTATGAATGCTCCGGCGCTAGGATTTAAAAATGTGGCACCGGCTGTATATCAAAAAATTTAACGTTTAGTTGAAGTAATAGTTAGTTGTAAGCACTCCGTATTGGAGTGCTTTTTTTGTTTAGGAATGAGTAAGGTAAAATACTCATCAATAATCCAATTTCTGTCATGCTTCGAATAAAGGTGAATCCCGAACTTCATATAAGGCTACTTCTACTGTTTCAAGTCTGCCGCGAGCGCATAATTCAGAATTGTAAACGCTTAAGAAGATGCACTCCGCTACCGATAAAATGGATTAAGCTCCCTTAATAAAAATTGTTTAGTACATCGATTTTGGAGTTGACACGAAAAGAAAAAGTGGGCTAACAGATAATAAGGTAAGATTGAATGAAAAAAGTTGTAGGCGTAAGCGATTTAAAGGTATCGAATAATCAAAACGATGTGATTATTACTCACGCACTTGGGAGCTGCTTAGGAATTACCGCTTTCGATAAAATCGCAGGTGTGGGCGGCATGGTGCACGTGATGTTACCCCTTTCAAAATCAGATCCGGCTAAAGCAGCAGCCAAACCTGAAATGTATGTAGATACAGGCTTTGCTTTATTACTGAAAGAGATTTTCGTTCTAGGGGCCACTAAGAAAAATCTCGAGATAAACGTGGCGGGCGGTGCAAGTATGAAGCAAAATGCCGGTGAAGACTACTTTAAAATCGGCCAACGTAATTTTACCACTTTTCGAAAACTCCTCTGGAAAAACGGCTTTATGATTGCTAATCAGGAAGTAGGTGGATCCATTTCCAGAACGATGGAGCTTGAAATGAATACCGGACTTGTTACCATCAACAAAGTGCCTCTCAACTCACCACAAAGAAATCTACGAACGGGAGTAACGCCCGATCTGAGTTTCGCAGCTGCTCGTGTAGGATAACGGAGAGAGTATGGAAAACGATTACAGACCCAATTTAGAGCAAATAATTTATGAACAAGCACTTGAAGAATTCGAGGCTAAAAAAAGACATCAGGTTTTGATTTCCTTAATGTCTAGTTACCAACAAGCTGAGAAACATCAAACCAAGTTGCCCGGTTGCTCAACAAAATCAACAAAAATGAATAAAGAAAGCCTTAAGTGTTAATGTTTAATAACGATAAGAATAATACAGCAGTTTTACTTAAGGCTGAGTTTCATCCTTCAATTATCACAGAACAATGAATACAACTACATACACCGAAAACGTACACGATATTGCACTGAACACCTTTGAAGTTACTTGCTTTATGTTTCCGATGGATGAATGGGAAATTGAAGAAGATGAATTAGAGTATCCGGATGGCAGCACCCGTGCTATTGTTGGCTTTGATGGAGCTGCTAAAGGTGGCATGGTAATCAATCCAAATGACGTTCTTTTAACGGCAATTGCAGCAAATATGCTGGGCATTGACGAACCAAGCCAAGAAGAAAAAGAAGGTGCATTGTGTGAGATCGCAAATATAATTTGTGGAAATACGGTGCCATTATTTGCGAAAGACGATAAAATCTGTGTGATCAAACCACCCAGAATTGCAGCCGTCGATGAGAGTGCTGATGCGCTTTTCAGAGGGATGTTCCATGAAAAAGTAAATGTATTACTTGATGAGGGAATCGTTGAAATTTCAATTTACGTGGAGCAAGACTGATGATTAAAGTATTGGTAGTGGACGATTCTGCACTCGTTCGCAAATTGCTTACCGAAGAACTCAACAAACAGCACGACATTGAAGTGATCGGGACAGCTATGAATCCGTATGTAGCCCGAGATAAAATCGTTAAGCTGAATCCAGATGTAATTACGCTGGATCTGGAAATGCCACGCATGGATGGGCTTTCGTTTCTTTCGAAATTGATGAAGCATAAACCAATGCCCGTGGTTGTAGTAAGTTCACTAACCCCAAAAAACAGCAGAAATGCATTAACGGCGCTAAACCTCGGGGCTGTAGAAGTATTGTGCAAACCCGGTTCGGCGTATTCAACTCAGAATATTACGCAGGATATTGTACGCGCAGTTAGAACGGCATCATTAGCTAAATTCCATAAAGGATTACCGGCAGCTAATCGCGCAGTACCAAAGCCAACATTAGCAACCAAGGAATCTTCCCTTGTGCATACTACTAATAAGTTGGTAGCCATTGGATCATCTACCGGAGGAACACGAGCATTAAATGATATTCTGCCCGCTCTTCCACCGAGTATGCCAGGCATTGTAGTAGTACAGCACATGCCGCCGGTATTTACCAAAAGTTTTGCCGATCGCTTAAATGAGTTATGCGCTTTACAGGTAAAAGAGGCAGAAGATGGCGAGCATATTCGACCGGGTTGTGTATTTATAGCTCCGGGAAATTATCACATGTTGGTCGAGAAAAATGGCGCACGGTATTATGTGAAATTAAAACAAGGTCCACCGGTGCATCATCAACGTCCGGCTGTGGATGTGTTGTTTAATTCGGTAGCAAATTCTGCGGGCTTAAATGCAATGGGCGTTATTCTTACCGGAATGGGCGCAGATGGCGCAAAAGGACTGATGAATATGAAAAATAAAGGATCATACACAATCGGGCAGGATGAACAATCGAGTGTTGTGTATGGTATGCCACGCGAGGCGTACAATATCGGTGCAGTAACCGATCAACTACCACTGGATAAGATTCCAGAGGCTATTGTAAATCACATGAACAAAAAAGTTTTAGAACCACACATTTAAACGGAAAAGAAAATGGCAATAAATATTTTAGTTGTGGATGATAGCGCTGTGATGCGCAGTATGATTAAAAAGACCATTCTGAATAGTGGTGTAGAGGTTGAACAAATTTATGAAGCCGGAAATGGGCAGGAAGGTTTAGATGTGCTGGCGAAAGAGTGGCTGGATATTCTTTTTATTGATGTTAATATGCCCGTAATGGACGGTATGGAAATGCTGGAACGCGTTCGAACTAATCCCGAATATGTAGATTTACCCATATTAATTGTATCAACAGAAAGTAATCCCGAGCGAATTCAAATAATTCAGAAAATGAATGCCGGATTTGTTCATAAACCATTTACCCCCGAAGTGCTAAGAGAACGTATTCTTGAAGCTTTAGGAGTGTTGGAAAGCCAGTAAGGCATATTGTACATATTGATTAGCTTTTAACTGCCCCGCAATAACTTGCGGGGTTTTTTTTTGCCCCAATTTTTTATTGGAAAAAGTTAATGTTACTCCTCTATCGGGTCGATAAGTATTACATATCACAACATGACTAACTGGGTGACCACAAATAAGTCACTTCAAAACATAGAGATGTAAAGCAGTAGTTGCTGCTTAATTTGACAATAGAGTACCTGAATAACCGACAAAAATAGTCTGGGAATACACATTTATTCAGAGGTAAATAGCAAACAAGCCGCCGGTTTTAACCCGGCAGAAATAACACGCGTTGGGAGATTTGCTAATTGCACAAAAAATAGTGCACTGAATGTGTTTGAAGCTTAGGCGTAATCAAACTAAATATGCGCTTAAGAATTCTTAGCTGTTGTAGCAGCATTTCCGATTATGGTGGATGCCGCCTGCATAGTAAGTATGCGTAATAATTCTGATTTAAAGCAGATGCAAAAAGCTGCCGGGTGAGATGTGTTTGGTTTTCAGGTTAACTGGATTAATGAATCATAAACCAATGAGTACTAACTCGAATAAAAATCTTAGGGACTTCTATTACGGTAAGAAGTAAACGATATGAAACCATTAGCAAATCAGAATAAAAATACCTGGACTTTAAATAAGAAATTAAGCCTCACCTTTTTGAGCATCAGTATTATAACTATGCTTTTGGGTGGGTTGGGCTATTTCAGTGCACAAAAAAATCAACAAGCAATTGAGGAGATTGGTGTAGTACGCCTTCCAAGTGTTGCATCTTTGCAACAGATAAGCCTAGCATTATCAAATATAAGTGCTGCGGAAGAAGCCTTGCAAAACTCTGAACTAACACTTGTAGATCGGGAAGCTGTACGTAATTCTTTATATGTGAACTGGAATGACCTGGAAGTAGCTTGGGATACTTATATAGTATTGCCCCAAACAGTTGAAGAAGCCGAAAAGTGGAAGAAATTTGAAACAGCCTATTCTACCTGGAAAAGCGATCATGAGGCGTTTATGGTTATTGCTGATCAATATTTTGCTAACCTTAAAGCCAATCAGGAATCTGGGCAAACATTATTACTTCTTCGTGATCAGTTTTTGAACCACAACAAAGATTCGAAGCAACATAGTATTGCCACAATTAAAGATGTGGTAGATATCAATAATAAGATTGCCGAAGAAACGGTGACCGCGTCACTTACACGTGGTAGTTTTGTGGAAGCACTTAGTCTGTCGGGGCTAATTCTTGGTGTGCTACTATCGGCAATTCTTGGCTTTTTGGTAACAAAATCCATCAATAAAGTGCTGAGATCCATTGTTGAACGCCTCACAACCGGTGCAGAATTGGTGAACTCATCAGCAGAGCAACTTTCAGGGGCCAGCCAGCAAATTGCGGAAGGTGCGAATGAACAAGCGGCTAGTTTAGAGGAAACAAACTCCTCGCTGGAAGAAATGGCTTCGCAAACCGCTCAGACGGATGAAAACTGTGATGCCGCAGAATTATCAGTAAAACAAACCAATGCCCAGCTTAAACAAGGTGTGGAATCGATTAAGCGATTGAACGATGCGATGAACAATATTCAGTCGGCATCTGAAGAAACGTCCAAAATCATCAAAACGATTGATGACATTGCCTTCCAAACTAATTTATTGGCATTAAATGCTGCCGTTGAAGCTGCACGTGCGGGTGAAGCGGGGAAAGGGTTTGCCGTAGTTGCTGAAGAAGTGAGAAATCTTGCACAACGCAGCGCAGAAGCCGCGAAAGATACTTCTGAGTTGATCATAAAATCGCAAAGCAGTTCCGCAACCGGAGCAACAATGGCTAAAGAAGTTGCTGAAAACTTAAACGAAATAGCAGCGAGCAGCGATAAGATGGATGCATTGGTATCAGAAATTGCTACTGCATCGAAAGAACAGGCTATTGGAATTAAAGAAATGAATTCGGCGATGTCCCAAATGGACGAATCGGTTCAGGAAAATGCGAGTGCTTCGGAAGAATCGGCTAGTGCTGCAGAAGAACTATCGGCGCAGGCCAATGAGCTGATGTATGTAGTTAGCGAGATCACCCAATTGGTAGGAAAGGCCAATCAAAAAGAAAATCCTTTTGGGATCAATCTGAAGAAAAAAGAAAAATTCCAACCTCAGAATACCGGACGTTATCAGCCGGCTATGTACGCACATGAAAGAGTTTCTCGTGCTCATGTTGAGGACAAAAAAGAACTCGAATTTGACTTTAGTGAGTTTTGAACCGAGCAAAACTTCAATAAAAAAGAGCAGACTGATTGTAGGCTGCTCTTTCTAAAAAAAATGTGAAGAATTTCACACCAACATCTTAAGGGATGCGCCAATGCTCCCGATAATAGCGGGGAATCCAACAAAGGATGCCCACATATTTAAACGACTTAATTGAGTAAATGATGGAAGAACAAGTAGTAGAGCAAGAACTTACACATTCAAATGGTGTTGCTGTAAAAGGCGGCAAGTTTTTGAGCTTTTTTCTGGGCAACGAAGAATATGCAATCGAAATCCTAAAGGTGCAGGAAATAATTGGGTTACTCCCCATTACTCCGGTTCCAAAAATGCCGGAATATGTACGTGGCGTACTTAATCTGCGGGGCAAAATTGTTCCGATTATGAACCTTCGAGTGCGATTCGGTTTGCCAAGAGTAGAAGACACCGAAGAAACCTGCATCATTGTAATTCAGGAAGAAAAGCATTTGATGGGCATTGTTGTAGATAAAGTATCGGAAGTAGCGGATCTAAAAACTGAGCAAATTGATGCGATCCCAAGCTTCGGGGTAACCGGAAACAGCGAGTACTTATCAGGTATTGGTAAACTGGAGAAATCCGTTAAAATGATTCTTGATGTGCATAAGGTTGTTTTTGATGTGCCAACCGAAGTGAAAAACGCTACTCCTGAACCTACCGCCGGATAAAAACACTAAAGCATAGCGTCTTATGAACATCAAGGATATAGTACAGAATATTAAATCGACCAACATTACGTCGAGCTCGTGGACCATCAGCCGTAAAATGATGCTGATTTCCGGGGGTGGAATAGTGACCATTTTACTAGTGGGCGTTATTGCCATTTTCAGCCTTTCACTAATTAATAACTACACAGAGCGATTGCTCGATGTAAGCTTAATTGAATGGCAGTTGGCAAATACCATTGAAAATGACGGTAGATTTATTGGCTATAGCCTTTTGAGCTATGCGAAAAAGAACGATGAAAAGGCTTGGGAAGACGTTAAGGAAGGTTTGGAGCGCTTGAAAAGCGATATCGACTCCACGAAATCACTGGCCGTCGAAAATGATATACAAGAAATCACTATTTACATTGTAGACTTGGAAGAGAATATGGTGCTTTTTGAAGAAGCAATATTCGGTTTCTACGATGCTAACGAGGCGTTAATCAAATACAAAGATCAAACGGCTTCTTCTAGTAGTGATTTCGAATCGAGTGTGGCGGAATATTTAGCTGTAGCTGAGCAGGAACTTGGTTCTATGCGAGGTACGCAGTTGGCTGCAGAAACAGAGCGCATTGAAAAAGCCAAAGCTTCCATTCTTACCCAAGCTCAATTACTTAGCAACCTCTGGCAAAGCGAGGCCTTGGATAGCCAGCAAGACTTAGCAGGAATTGAGAATGAGTTCATCAATCTTCGCACCGAATTTGGTGGATTATTGGAGGGAGTAAACTCAATGGAAGGCGAAATTTACCTGAATATAGCACTTGCTACATTGAATGATAATGTTGAAACCGTTCGTGCTATGATTGCAGCTCGTAATGAGGTTACCAAAGCTGAACGACAAAGAACGGTAGCTTTTGAGAATATTCTGAAGGATGCCATTGCATTAGCTGAAATTTCGCAAAAGAATGCGTTTGACGAAGCAAATTCTACCCATGGTGTTGTGCAAACAGCGCGCATAACTGTAGCTACAATTGCGATAGTAGCTGTAATTATTGCATTTATTGTAGGAGCTATGGTCGGTAGGTCTATAAATAAAGTGCTGAACGAGATTATAGCTCAATTAACAACCGGTGCTGATGAAGTTCAGTCTTCGGCAGAGCAACTTTCAAGTTCGAGTCAACAACTCGCCAGCAGTTCTAGTAAGCAAGCTGCAAGTTTGGAAGAGACCTCTTCATCACTTGAAGAAATGTCGTCGCAAATCAAACAAACCGACGAAAACTCATCAGAAGCCGAACACGCTATGAACATTGCCAAGCCATTGATCGAAAATGGAGTAACCGCAATGACGCGCATGAATAAAGCGATGGAGGAAATCAAAAATTCCTCAGATGAGACTTCTAAAATCATCAAAACCATTGATGACATTGCATTCCAGACCAACTTATTAGCACTTAACGCCGCTGTTGAAGCTGCACGGGCTGGTGAAGCAGGTAAAGGTTTTGCTGTGGTAGCAGAAGAAGTTCGAAATTTGGCACAACGCAGTGCTGAAGCCGCCAAAGATACCTCAGAACTAATTCAGAAATCGCAAGATAATACCCATCGGGGAACTACTGTAGCAAACGAAGTAGCGGAAAACCTTGAGAAAATTGCTGAAAGTATTCATAGCGTAAGTACGCTGGTTGTGGAGATTTCAGCTGCATCGAAAGAACAAGCTGATGGTATTAACCAGATGAATGTGGTAATGAGCGATATGGATTCGGTTGTTCAAGGTAATGCTTCTGCATCCGAAGAGAGTGCAAGTGCTGCAGAGCAGTTAACCGCTCAGGCTTCTGAGTTAAATAATATCGTAGCGAGAATGGCTCAGTTAGTTGGATTGAATGCGCAGAGCAAATTTAATGCTGATCAGGAATCCAATTACGATAGCCATGAGTTAAAACGCCCACAATACGAAAAAGAAATTGAACCGGCACATTCTTACAAGCCAATGTTGGCAAAAACACCGGTAAGTAATGGCCAGAGTAAACCATCAACCGGAAAAGAACCACATGAGTTGATTCCCCTTGGAGATGACGATTTTAGTGAGTTTTAATTTACGTCCCTAACTAAGCCTGACATGAAGGAGGCTACAATGAAAAAAACATACATAACAACGATTCTTAGTGCACTGTTAGTAATAGCATTCATTCAAACGCCAGATAGCCATGCGAATGATACAGATCTGACAAAAATTGAAATCAGCATCACCGATGATAGTACCAAAGTGTACACTATTGTTGATCAAATGCCTCAGATTATCGGTGGAATCGGTGAGGTGTATAAAAACATCAGCTACCCCAAAACTGCTTTAAATAACAGAACCGAAGGTAAAGTGTACATTCAGTTTGTGGTTGATGAAAATGGAAAAGTGGATAACCCAAAAGTATTAAAAGACATAGGCGACGATTGTGGAAATGCTGCTATTGCCGCCCTAGAAAAAGTGAATTTTACCCCAGGACTCTTAAATGGCGAACCGGTTGCCGTATCCTATACATTACCGGTTATTTTTAAGATGGGAAACTAATTGCATAGAGATAACCCAATATAGTTAGTTAGAGTGTGGTCTTGGTAGGGCTGCACTCTTTTTTTGTCTGCTCATTTTTTATTAAAAAATCTTAATAAAACACCTTAAGTAAAATTGCAGGCTGTACGATAACAGAATAAAGAGGATTACAGATTCTAATTACAAAACCTATATATTAAAAAAATGATGAAAGAGAAAAAGAATTACGGAATGATTTTACTGTTAATGTTGGCTGTGTCTGGGCAAGTACAGGCCGATGAAATTAAAAATTATAGCTTCGTATCGGTTGCAGATACTGCCGAAGTACTTACCATGGCCGATGTGATGCCTGAAATTGTTGGAGGGCTAAAAGAAGTGTATAAGCATATTAAATACCCACGTGCCGCTTCTATGAATAATGTAGAAGGACGTGTTTTTGTACGCTTTATTGTTGATGAAAATGGAAACGTAAAAAAGCCCGAAGTGTTAAAAGATATTGGCGCAGGCTGTGGAGAGGCTGCTATTGAAGGAATTAAAAAAGTGAAGTTTACGCCGGCGACTAATGGTGGACAACCGGTGAGTGTGTACTACACACTACCTATCACTTTTAAAATTCAAGAATGATTTGATGATAACCCTATATAGTTAGATAAGGGCGTTGTTCTGGCTGGACAACGCCTTTTTTTATCCAAAAAAACTCAAGGGATTTAGAGATTCAGCCGATAATAAAATTGGGCAAATTTATAAATGAAGGATACAAATCAGGTACAAAGAGATCGATCAATTAGATCAAAAAATAAGAGGAGAACACAATGAAGATTCTTAGATATGGCGTTAGCTTTTTACTACTACTATTAATTTCAAATTCAGTATTCGCACAAGAGCAAAAGAAACTGACTTATGCTTTTGAGGCAGAGTTGCACTATAACGATGCTTTGCAAAGGGCTGATCAAAATTCATCGAATTATGGTAAGCTGGATTTGCATAAAGCGGCTTTTAAAACGGGCTATTCTTTTAACAAAAAGTGGAGCATTGGCTCGAAAGTGATTGTAGAGCACGCTTTCGATCAGAAGTATAAAGGTGGTGATGTTTATTTCACCAATTTTTATGCGAAATATAAAATTAATAAGAAGTTCAATATACAGGCAGGATTGATCTCTGTTCCCTTGTGTGGCGGTAAATCGTCGACCTACGGTACTGTAGAAGTGTCGCCGGTCGAAAAATATATGAGTATCGCTTGGCGAGAGGTTGGTGTTAGCTTTTCCGGTACTCCATCCAAAAAAGTAAGCTATAAGGCAATGGTTAGCACCGGATTAAATCCGGCAGAATTAAACTCCAAAACGGTAGTTTACAATGCTAGAAATGCGGATCTGGGTTCATCTTTGAATAATATTGGAGCAGGTGGACATCTTAAACTTAAACCAAACTATGAATGGACCTTTGGTACTGCATTTTTCTATTCGGGATTGTCGAATAGCGATCAGACCGAAGTCGATTTATCTGGTGCAGATTACCGGATCGCTGAGTTTTACACCCAATATGCTATTGGTAAGTTTGAAAGTAGAGTAGTAGGAGTGTATAGTTCTATTCGGGAATCGGATAAAATCAATGAGGCATTTCATAGCAAAATTGGCTCCGCGCAGTACGGTACATTACTCGAGTTTGGATACGACTTAAGTGATTTATTTCCAATTAATATAGAAGAGTCTAGCGTAAAAGGATTCGCGAGAGTAGAATCGTACGATGCACACTTCAGAACGGATGGAACTTCCGATAAAAGATACTACGAGCATACCGATTATTCGCTCGGGATTGTATATCAACCGGTTAAGGCTCTGGAGGTAAAAGCCGACTATGTTCTATTGAAAACCGGTGATAACGCCTTACAACAACTGTTCGATTTTTCACTCGGTTACCATTTCTAACTCACTTTTCAATTAAATAATTACCACAATGCAGAATAATTGGCAACGCTGGAACGCATTAACTCTGGGAAAAAAGCTCAATATTTTCATTATCACCGCTTTTTTACTTGGTATAGGTGGTACTATTGTAGTAGTCTACAATTTGTATAGCCAGTCTTTTCAGGAATCGGTATTGCAAACGCTTGAACATAAAGGTGAGGCGAATACCGCCCAATTTTCGAATTGGCTGGATGCCCGGGTTGATGAGGTGTTGTTTGTATCTAGTTTAGATGCCACTGTGAACAGGGATAAGGCGCAACTTGGCGAACTTTTATTAAAACTGAGTAAGTCGCACGATTACTACGAAAATATATTCTTGCTGGATGAGAACGGTAAAGGAGTAATTTCAACGCTGCAGTTAAATGGAAGCACCAATTTATTGCCCGATGCACAGGCAGAAAGCTACGATTTGAGCGATAAAAGCTACTTTACTGAAACCAAAACCGGAAGAACGGTGGTTTCAGATCCGGAACCATCTGTGGTTACTAAAAATTTATTATCGGTAGTATCTGTGCCGGTGTTTGTTGATGACACGTTTAATGGAATAGTTGGTGCCTCAATTCTATTGTCTACGCTTACTGAAATGGTGAATTCGATTCCAATGGAATCCTACACCGAAATCTATTTAATAGATGGAAAAGGGAAGCCCTTAACGAGTGCTTCATCAATAACCAATGTAGACAAAAGCCTGAATACGATTGCCGCATCTCAATTAATAAATAAACAATCGGGAGCAGATATTTATAAAAACGCTGCCGGCGATAAGGTGTTTGGTAGCTACACGTATATACCGGAATTAGGTTGGGGATTGGTGGTAGAATCGAATTATGATACCATGGTTGCCAGCGTAAATCGCGACTTTCTTTTATTAGCGATAACTGCTTTAGTTGTACTGCTATTTTTTGGTTTTATCGTTTCGTTGTTTGTTAAAAAACAAATCGTGCAACCCTTAGAATCAGCAATTTATACGCTGGATAATGCATCGATTCAAGTGAATTCTGCATCAAACGAAGTATCGTCCTCTAGTCAGAGATTGGCGGGTACTTCTAACGAACAAGCAGCACGCTTAGAGGAATCAACCAGTTCTTTAGAGGAAATCTCTTTGCAAATAAAACAATCGGATGATCATACCACTCAGGCTGAAGTTTCTATGAATCAAGCTCGCCCTAAAGTTGATCAGGGTTTACAGGCGATTCAGAAGTTAAACGAGGCCATGACAGATATTAAATCCAGTTCGTTAGAAACTTCGAAAATCATAAAAACCATCGACGATATTGCATTTCAAACCAATTTATTGGCACTGAATGCGGCGGTTGAGGCAGCCCGAGCCGGAGAAGCAGGCAAAGGATTTGCAGTAGTGGCAGAAGAAGTTAGAAACCTGGCTCAACGCAGTGCGGTGGCAGCCAGAAATACATCCGAGTTAATTCAGAAATCACAATCAAGCTCCGATCGTGGGGCAGAAGTAGCCGAAGAAGTCTCAAACAATTTGAATGATATTGCTGTCAGCATTAATGATGTGAGCACGTTAATTGTAGAAATATCGGCTGCATCGAAAGAACAGGCCATTGGGATTGAACAACTGCACTCGGTGGTTGGCGGAATGGACCAAGTGGTACAACAAAACGCATCCACATCGGAAGAATCGGCCAGTGCTGCCGAAGAACTATCAGCCCAAGCGAATGAGCTTCGTTCGGTGGTGCACGAATTAAAACAGATGATAGGTGGTGGAAACCAATTAAATAAAGGTGTGCAACGCTCTGAGAGGCGAGGTGCGGATACATCCAGATATACTGCAAACGATTTTATAGAGCAGCCTGATAAAACCTATCGACAGCCGGATGTAAATAAAATTAAGAGCGTAAATATGGCTTTTGATAAGTAGTGATCTAAACGAAGTAAATACAAGTAACTACAGATTGAAATTAAATAGCATTAAATGAAATAAACCTATTATCAAAAATCGGTTATCGCCGATAACAATAAAAGCAGATTCCTTAAGTAGTAGAATTAATCTACGGGAGAATTATAGTGAAACAGTCTACATCGCGAAAAAAAGAAGAAAAGAAAGAGAGGGTTTTAGAAACCGAACATATTGAAACTGAAGTCATTTCACCTTTACGCCTGATTAATGCAGGAAAAGCCAGCGTATCTGAAAAGAAAAAAGCAATGGCCGATAAAATTTGGGATGATTTAATAGCCAATTTTTCATTTCTGGATCCCGATTCAGATAAAGAAGACCACAGATTTGAACTGGTAGATAAGAACTACTTCGAAAGGGAGCCTGCAAAAAAAGAACTTATTCTTGAAGATGGCATGTTATCGATCCAAACAAATAAAGAATCACTTACCGATGAGCATTTGAAGTTCACTAAGGCGGTGCAGCTTAGCCAATCGTTTGTGTTGATTATTGATCGAAAAGGCGTGATCGAATATGCCAATCCCCATTTTCAAAAAGTATCCGGATTTACACAGGATGAATTGATTGGTAAAGAACTCGGATTTTTGGTTTCAGATTTAGCCTCTCATGAAGAATATGAGCAAATACTTCAGGCGATTAAAGCCGGTGTAAGCTGGAAAGGTGAGCTCGTTAATGCCAAGAAAAATGGTGAGTGGTACATCTTTACAGCTAAAATTTCGCCGGTAACCATTAATGGTGGTGCTTCCATCGATTTTATCGTAGTTGGGCATGATATCACCTCATTTAGAGAAACGGAGATAAAACTTGAACAGGCTGTTCAGGAAAAATCTATTTTGCTATCTGAACTTCATCATCGGGTAAAAAATAATCTGGCCATCATTTCAGGAATCATGCAACTGCAAGCTTTTGATGAAGGCGACGAAGAAGTAAAAACCAAGTTGTTCTCAGGTGTAGGCAGAGTAAAAACTATGGCTACCATGCACGAACTGTTGTATGAGTCGAGCAGTTTTACCATGCTGGAATTTGGTAAAAACATCTGCAAAATTGTGGATTCGGTAGCCGAAATGTTCCAAACTAAAGACTCGTCCCTTACCGTCAATTATGATCTGGAACCGATTATTTTGAACATTAATCAAGCGCATCCCTGTGCATTAATAATTAATGAAGTGGTAACAAACTGCTACAAAAAAGCAGCTAAACTAGTTGATAAAAAACCACAACTAAACATTCGCCTGATTAGCTACGGCAAAAAGGTGATGATAGAAATTAAAGACAATATTGAAAGCTTGCCGGAAGGATACACGAGCGAGAAACAACCGTTGAGTTTTCAACTTATAAAAACGCTGGTTCGCCAACTAAATGGTAAATACAATTACCTAACGGATGATTTTGGGACTCTATTTACCCTGGCATTCGAAAAAGAGCACTTAAAAGGTACGGGTAACGCTCGGTTGTCATAATTACCCGGAACTAGCCAAAACAAAGAGGCGGGTCTAACGATCCGCCTCTTTTTGTTTGTAGCAACTAAGGATTAAAAAATTGAATTACTGCTTACAAGCTGATCGTTCAAACTCTCATATTTATGAAAAAGCAGGGTGTTTTCGCTCATCATTGCACGTACGGCATTCAAATGTTTTTCAGCAGAATCGATTTCAGAGCGTAATTGCTCAAAGGTATCGGTAAACTTCAATTCGGAAGCGCTTAATCGGGATATTTCAACCTTTCCTGTGACATATATATACCGTAATACCGTTAAAAACTGTTCAATAGTTTGTAGTTT
Source organism: bacterium (assembly GCA_024742815.1). Taxonomy (GTDB): domain Bacteria; phylum Bacteroidota; class Rhodothermia; order Balneolales; family Balneolaceae; genus HXMU1420-13. Next base: position 21,715 of record JANSXX010000011.1, on the reverse strand, counting down.
TCCAAGAAGTTCCGCTTGTTTAGCAGGTATTTTATTGATGGAACCGTAAACCCGCTTCAAACGAGGAAGAAACGCATTATTAAGCAATTTCACTGCGTCTTGTTGGTCGATTAACTGAGTATCTACGCTATCAGTGTTTTTCAACTCATGCCTGTATTTTCGGGTCATTTCAACCTGAAGTTCTGATGATATGATATCGAAGCTAAGATCTGAGAATATCAGGTGTAGATTATGCAAGCTTGATATTAAGTCGCCTAAGCTTTTTTCACCTTTTCTGGTTTGTTGCCCCATCGTTTCAGATACCACAAATAATGACTGATTATCGCGATCTAATTTCGACGACTGTAGTCGGGCATTTTGAGAAATAGCTTGAATATTTTTTGATACATCAAGTAACAAATTGGAGTGTTGGTCTAATTGGGTGTGAATTTCATGGAGCTGATGGGTATAAGTGACAAATTCATTGAGAATCAGACTTACCATTTCTAACGATTCCAGCGAGAACTCTTTATGATTCTGAGCTTTCAGCCGATCTTTTTTGGGTAAGTGTTTATCTCGATTTAATATTTCCTGCAATAGTGCAAAACGCATGAACTGTTCGTAGTTATCGTAGCCCAAATCGTTGAGTAATTGGAGCATGTATTCGGTCGATTTTTGCACCACTTTATCTCGTGGTAAAGTCTGAGCTAGTTCACGTTCGTAACTCAAAGTTTTTTTATAAATATCTTTTACCATATCAAAAATCGGGCTTCCCGGTTTCAGACGAATGGATAAGTAGCCGCCTTTGCACGGAAAAACCAGTGCAGTTACCCAATAATAGGAGCCATCTTTAGCTAAGTTTTTTACATAAACAGCTACCGATTGATTAGCCTTTAAATGATCCCACATCACCTTAAATGCTGCTTTTGGCATATCAGGATGTCGTATGAGGTTATGATATTGTCCTAAAATCTCGTCAGGTGCATACTTTGCAACGCGTAAAAAAATATCGTTCGCAAATTGAATAGCAGATTTATGATCAGTAACCGAAAAAAATAGCTCATTGTAATAAAATGAACTTTCGATATTAATTGGGGTAGGGCGGACTAATTGATTGGAATTGACCTGATCCGCTTCGTTAGATGGTGATTTGCCCATAAGGTTCTCCGAAAAAGTGTTAGTATTACATCACTTATCGGAGAACTGAAAAACAACTTAAGTATCTATTTATATCTTGATAAGACTTAAGGAAAACAGATGGTAAATGAAATTCTGCCATTCTCACCATTCTCGGTTTGGAAGATTGTGCCTCCAAACTGACTGGCGTAAAGTAAAGCCATGGTTAAGCCAATGCCCAAGTTGTTTGCTTTTGAAGTAACAAATGGGTGGAATAAATGTGCCCGAATTTCTTCGGCTATTGGCGCACCTTCATTAGCAATACGAATGCTTTTATTTGAAAGCTGAGAAACGGTGACCGGACTTCCATCGATGCTGTAAGAAAGAGCATTTGAAAGTAGAATCCATAGTACTTTTTCTAAACTGTCTTTTGTAGCAGAAAATGGTTCTGCATCCGTAGTTTTCAGAAACTGAACACGAGTGCGCAGTTCTTCGGGAATATCTAACAACACTCTATTAAGTACACTTGTTAAGCCTACCGATTCCAGTTTGGAGACATCAAATTTTGAAGGAATGTGGTAAAAATATTCCAGCTCATCCATGATATCAGCCAGGTGATTTACTCCCTCATCAACTTTTAGAGCACGCTTTATAGTGTTATCATCTTTTGTTTCGGTCATCAATAAGTCTAAATAGCCGGAAATACCTGTTAACGGCGAACGGAAACGATGAAGCATTACAGCGATCATGTGTTTCCATCGATCCAGAGTAAGAGCATCGGGTACAGAGCTATGCGCTTTTAGTTCTACTTTATCATACACCTCGTTGCCGGCTGTAAATGAATCGGTGGTCATTAAATACCACTGATTGTTAAAGAAAACCGTGGGCTGATCTTCAAGTACACGTTCATTAGGTTGCAGTATTTGGTCAATCTCTCTATCAATGGCTACTGAGGCGTCGATGCCCTCGCGCGCAGCTTCATTTAACGTATATACACGCTGAGATCCGTTTTTAACAATAAAAACCGGATAGGAAATATCCTCGATTAGCGTCGTTATCACATCCATATATACTAAGTCTGAACCTGCCGAATAGTAACTATCAATTTGATCAAATTCATTAATTGGTTTCATATCAAACTGAATAGACGGTAGTTGTTTCATATCTATAATTGTGCCGTTTTAATTGGATATCTCAATTATCAGCGTATACAATCTTTTCCTTAAGCGAATTTGAAGAAGTGGAAAAATTTACCTGAGAGAGGATAATTCTCCCTTTGCAGCTCTGCGCTAACTATTTGCCTACGCTTGATACAGGCTTACAAACAGTATGGCACAACTATTGTGTGTGGGAGAAAAAAACAATCAACCGAGCCTTATGAATCTTATCGACAGCAACCATAGCGATTTGTTAGCAAAAACGATGGACGCCTACTCGTTGAGGCAGAAAATCACTGCAACTAACATAGCCAACGCTGATACGCCGGGTTATAAGCGTCATGAAGTTCACTTCGAAGACGCCTTAAACGAAGCCATGGCGAATTCCGGTACCGGCGGTGCTAAAGAAGTTAATCCTTCTATCGTAGAAACCGATGGGAACGTAATTATCGAAGATGAACTCATCGAGCAGGCTGATACTCAGTTACGATTTCAATTAGTGACCAAAGCATTACGCCATCATTATAGTATGGTGCGAAACGGAATCACCGGAACCAATCGCTAATCATAACTAGCCAGTAAATCATGTTACCAGATCGACTTTCATCAACATTTAAAACCGCAGCTCAGGGCCTTGCACTTCAACGCGAGCGCATAGCGGTGGCTTCACAAAATATTGCGAATGCCCGTACTTCTGCCCCTGCCGGTTCTGATAATGTTTATCGGCCAAGAGAAGTGGTAACTCAAGCCCCACAGACACAACAATTTTTAGACATACTGGAAGGGGCCGCATCAGGGCTGAAAACTACGAATAAACAACACATGCGATCTGCCGATGGCTTAGTTGGACAGAAGCGTGGCGGGCTTGGACCGGGATTTGAAGTAGTTGAAATCAACAAATTTCGGTACGAGTATGATCCTAATCACCCCGATGCAGATGAAAATGGAATGGTGAAATATCCGGATATCGACATGGTGAAAGAAATGGCAGTGATGGTGAGCGCCAATCGACTATACGAGGCAAACCTAAGCAGCATCGAAGCTGAAAAAGAACTTTTAAAACGATCGTTAGAGATTTAATACTATGAGTACTATTAATCCAATTTTAAATCAACAAACACAAATGCTTGCGCAAAATAGTGCGCTACGTAAAGCAGCTGCTGCTCCTCAGCCACCACGGCTTACTGCTGATGAAAACTCCTTAATTAAGGAAAAATTTACAGCACCAAAGCCTATGCAGTCGTACTCGATGGATGGCAGAATGAACGAACAACAAATGGTGCGTGGCTCGCATTTCGACGCCCGCGTTTAACAAGGAGAACTCATTATGGCAACCCCGGAAATTTCAGGATTAGGCTTACCTCAAGATGTAGAACTACGTCCGCGCCACTACGAAATTAGTGCCGGAGATATCGACAATTCTTTTGGCGATATGCTTACTGATGCCATTCAAAGTGTGGATGATACGATGAAATCATCGGAAGCTAGCGTACAAGATTTTGTGAGCGGAAAAACCGACAACATCCACGATGTAATGATTTCGATGCAGCAAGCACAGCTGAGCTTTCAAATGATGGTTGAAGTGCGCAACAAAATGGTAGAAACCTACCAGGAATTAAGCAGAATGCAGATCTGACCTAACTAGCTATGAACAAGTACTTTCAACTCTTTCAGGATTTTTTCGGCCCATTAAGCAACGCACAACGCATGATGTTCATCGGGTTGTTCGTGGTAATTTTGGGGATGATCGGCGGCCTTTTCTATTGGTCGCAACAAGAAGACCAAATGTTACTCTTTGGTGGGCTGGAATCTGAAACGGCACAAGAAATTGTTACCGAATTAGAAACACGTGGCATAAAATACAGCTTGCAAGATGGCGGGCGTTCGATTTATGTGCCCAGCGACCGAGTGCACGAGTTGAGACTTGATTTAGCTCCAATGGGTGGAGGATTTACCGACATTCAAGGCTATGAGTTATTTGATACCAATGCCTTGGGTATGACGGATTTTATGCAGGAAGTAAATAAAAAGAGAGCATTGGAAGGCGAATTGGCTCGTTCCATCAATAGTTTGGAGCAAGTTGAAAGTTCACGATTACATATTGTGCTACCGGAACGATCTCCGTTTGATGAAACCACCATTCAAGCATCCGCATCAGTGATATTAAATCTGAAAGCGAACCGAAGTCTTACTCCCGATCAAATTGAAGGGATTACGGCTTTGATTGCAGGAAGTGTTGAAGAACTTGAGCCAACCAATATTACCATTTTAGATCAGGCAGGTAACCGACTCACCGACGAAATTGATTACGAATCGGAGTTTACGATGGGAACCACCCAGATGCAGCTCCGTCAGAAAACAGAAGCGTACCTTACTGATCGTGGACAAAGTATGCTTGATCGTGTTCTAGGAGCTGGAAACAGTATTTTACGCGTTTCTGTAGAGCACAGCTTTGATAGAATTACCCGTGAGTCGGATTTAATCGACCCGGATAGCCGTACGGTTATTTCGGAAGAAAAAAGAGAGCAAACCAATAACGATCAACAGAGAGAACCTGTACCTATTGATAATTTAACGCCTATCGATCGTCGACAAGATGCCATTGTTGTGCAGGCCAACGACAACAGTAATGTTATCGAAACTCGAAACTACGAAGTAAATAGAACGCGAGAGGTTTACGAAAAGGGAGAAGGGGAAATCAATCGAATAACTGCATCTGTGCTGCTAAACTATAAGCAGGTTAAAACGGTAAATGAAGAAGGCGAAGAAATGATCGACTTCGAACCCTATTCGCCCGAAGAGGTTCAGCAATTTCGCGAAGCCGTAGAGCTTGCCATTGGAGTTAAGCCCGAACGAGGTGATTTACTCACTATTAATCAGTCTGAATTCTTTACCACGCAGTATGTAAGTGGAAATGCGTTTATGGCAACCCAGCCTGTGTATTCTACCGATATTATCCGTTGGGTGGTAATTGGAATTACTTTCGGTGTGATTTTATTCTTGATCAATGGCATCAGAAAGAAAATGAGCATCGAAACCGAAATGGCAGTGAACTCAAACTTCCAGGGTAATACAGAACTACCTGCCGGCGCTACGATGCAATCATTACCAGCCGGCGCGCAAGGTGGAGCCGCCATGCTTGAACCGGCTTTTGATGAAGATGGTAATCCGATTGAGCCGACTTTCCCGGCGGAAGCGGAAGCACCTGCCGAGCCTGAGGCTACCTATAACAAAGATGAAATCAAAGAATTTGTTGAGCTTAAACCAGCAATGGCAGCTCAAATATTGCGCGCGATGATGTCGCCGGATGAAGACTAACTATCTATTTTTTAAACCATGAGCGAAGAAGCAACAGCAACCGCCGAAGCAACCGATAAAGCAGAATTGAATCTGACCGGGCCACAAAAAGCCGCCATTCTCATTATGAGCGTTGGCACAAAGTCGGCCACGGAAATGATGAAATCGCTGACGGAAAAAGAAATTGAGCAGATAACGCTCGAAATCGCACGAATGAAGAATATTCGTCCTGAAATGGTAGATGCCGTTTTGCAGGAATATTACACACTGATGGAAGTAAAACAGTATGTAATAAATGGTGGTATGGATTACGCCCAACAGCTGTTAAATGAGTTGGGTGGCGATTCCGAGAAAATGATGAAAAAGCTGCGAGCTCAATCCGGTAGTACCGTATTTAAAGAGTTCCAGGAAACTAAGACTTCTCAGATTGCTGATTTCATCCGGGGCGAACATCCACAGGTTGCAGCGTTGATATTTTCTCAATTACGCGTTGAAAAAACAGCGGAAATTCTAGCCTTACTCGATAAAGAAATGCAGGGAGAAATAACCTATCGTCTTGCCATGATGGAAACCATTTCGCCGGATGTTATTGATGAAATAGAAGAAGTGATTAAGGAGCACATGGGCGGAATGGATAATTTGGGCGATCGCGTGAAGAGCGGTACAAGTATTGTGGCTCAGATTTTGAACGGTGCCGATGTGAAGGTAGAAAAAAACGTACTCGAAGCCATCGACGAACGCGACCCGGAAGTTGCGCAGGAAATCAAAGAGCAGATGTTCCTATTCGAGGATATCGCACACTTCGACGACAAAACTATTCAAATCGTTATCAACGAGCTCGACAAACAGGATATGGTACTTGGTTTAAAAGGTGTGGTTGATGAAATCACCTCCAAATTCCTGAGCAATATGTCATCAAGAGCAGCTGATATGTTACGTGAGGATATGGACGCACTCGGACCTGTTCCGTTGAAAGAAGTGAAAGATGCGCAGAACCGAATCATCAAGAAAATAAAGGCCCTTGAGGATGCCGGACAAATCAGTACTCGTCAGGCCGGTGAAGAAGAGGTTGTGGAGTAACGATGAAAGCTCAGCGAGTACTTGACGAAAATCAGATAAACTGGTACAAAAACGACAGTACCCGACTGAATTACAAAATGTTATTCGGTGAGGAGCAGGAATCAGAAGTGATTACTGCTAAAAAACGAGCCCCCAGGGAATACTCAGAGCCTGTTTCACCAAATGCCGAAGAACTGGTAAAAAAAGCGCAGGAAGATCGTGATCAGAAATGGAAAATTAAGGTAGAAAAAACCAGATCCGAAGCACATCAGGCAGGGTACGAAGAAGGATATAAGGCTGGTTTTGAGCAAGCACAACAAGAAATAGAAGAAAAACTAACGGTTGTGCAACAGATGATAGAGCAAGGGCAAAACGAATGGAAAAAACGTCAAGAGTTGATCGATCCCGGTGTACTCGATCTTGCTTTCGAAATAGCGGAAGCAATAATTGGAGTACCCATCGAACATCCTGATCTCCGTAATACATTGGAGTTATCTCTAGGGCCTTTGCTGGAACGCATCGATAACCAGTCGAAACCTGTACTTTTAGTAGCCGAAAGCGACTATGAGTACATTCTGATATTAAAAGAAGAATATGCCCCGGAAACTTTTGTGAAAATAAGAGTTTCTGAGGATTGCCAACCCGGTGAATTCCACTTCGAATCTACACAAGAAGTTGTAGTAAAAAATGTGAAGCAATCCCTAAAGGATTTTAGGAAAAATATACCGGTTCCCACCTGGAAGGATTAAGCCATGGCACTCGCTAATCAGTTTGAATTAGTTAGAAACACCCTTCAACAACCCGTTAAACCGGCGAAGCGATTTGGAAAAGTATCCGGTATTGTCGGGAATATTGTAGAATGTACAGGGTTGGAAGCCAGTGTTGGAGAAATGTATGGCATCCAAACTATTTTAGGTACTACCATTGGCGCCGAAGTGGTTGGTTTAAAAGATGGAAAAACTCTACTTATGCCTTACGATCGGGTTGTAGGGATGAAAAACGGCTGCCTGGTTGAAAGTATGGGCGAGTCGCTTAATGTTGGAGTAGGTGATCACTTACTTGGACGTGTAGTTGACTCGAATGGCGAGCCAATGGATAATTTAGGACCGGTTTTAACCAGCGCATCTCAACCTATTCAGAATAATCCGCCGTCACCCATGGACCGCGCTCCGATTAATGAAATTATGTTCACGGGAGTACGCGCTTTGGATGGATTGAACACTATTGGAGTGGGGCAAAGAGTTGGTTTATTTGCCGGATCAGGTGTGGGAAAAAGTACGTTAATGGGAATGATTGCGAAATCATCGTCGGCCGATATTAACGTGATTGCACTGATTGGTGAACGTGGTAGAGAGGTGCATGAATTTATTTATGAAACCTTGGGCGAAGAAGGACTTTCGCGCTCGGTGGTAGTTGCCGCAACTTCTGATACAGCTGCTATGAGTCGCGTAAAAGGTGCTTTTACCGCAACAGCTATTGCCGAATATTTCCGTGATCAAGGAAAAAATGTCCTGCTAATGATGGACTCGGTAACACGAGTTGCCATGGCGCAACGGGAAATTGGTTTAGCCTCGGGCGAACCCCCAACCACAAAGGGCTATACACCCTCCGTATTCACGATTTTACCCAAATTACTTGAGCGTCCGGGAAAAACTAAAAAAGGTAGTATAACCGGATTGTACACCGTATTGGTGGATAGCGATGATATGAATGAGCCTATTGCTGATGCCGTTCGGTCGATTTTGGACGGCCATATCGTACTATCTCGCCGTTTAGCTCATAAAAATCATTATCCTGCAATTGATGTGCTGGAAAGTATTTCCCGTGTGATGCCTAAAATTGTAACCAAAGAACAACGGGTTACCTCCATGAAAGCGAGAGAATTATTAGCTACCTATAGAGAGGCTGAAGATCTTATTAATATTGGCGCTTATGTAAAGGGTTCTAATCCAAAAATTGATAATGCGATAAAAAAACATCCTGATTTGGAATCATTTTTGATACAGGATATGGACCAGAGTGACTTTGACACGAATCTCTGGAATTCTCTAAGCAAAATTGTTGAATAATCACACCTAGGATTATGAAGTTTAAATTCTCTCTCGAACCGGTATTAAAAGTAAGACAGCATCAGGAAAAAGTGCAGCAGCAAAAACTGGCTGAAGAAATGACCAACAAGAATAAGATCACCACACTGCGGGCAGAGGTAAAAGGAAAATTAGAGAACTATCTCGAAAATCAGCAGGGAGATAAAGTGGCAAATATTCATACGATAAAACGCCACAACGCACACTTGGTGCATGTGAACGATCACATCAATCGCTTGAAGCAAGAGGAAAGCAAAGCCAGCGAGAAAGTAAAAGAAGAAAGAGGGAAACTGGCCGAAGCGTTCAAGAAGCTAAGTATTCTGGAAAAAGTGAAAGAGAATGAGCAGGGCGTTTTTGTGAAAGAGCTAGCCAAGAGCGATCAAAAATTTATGGACGAAATTTCATCCCAATCTTTTAGCAGATAAGAACAATGAGTAAAGGAGCTATTGTAAAAATTGCAGGTTTCCTGGTAGTACCAATTCTCATCATGTTGGTAGTGGTGTACTTGCTATATCCAATGATAAACAGCGAACGGTACGATTTGATCGTTAGAACAAATGGGACCATGGTTGATTCCCTGGCTTTAGATTCTCTTGCTCGAATTGATAGCATCGCTACCGCAGATTCGCTAGCGAAACTAGAGAAATTAACAAGTGCCCAGTTTGCCCTCGACCTGGATAGAAAGTGGTCGACCAAAGTGGATTCGCTCGAACGAATGGTATACTTACTGAGTGCACGATTAGAAGGTCTCCAAACTGCGAGTGATGTGAGAAAGCAAAATGAAGTGCCCGCAGACTCAGAAGAAGACAAATCGAATAATGAACCGTCTATCGATGAAATGTTGAATAACGAAGCATTCAAAGATCGGGTGAAAAGTTTACTGAATCTGGAGGAGGACGAACTGGCTCCGATTCTGGAAAAAATGACCAGCAATCAATTGGTTCGATTATACACTGAGGCCGGAAACACACAACGAGAGAAAATTCTTAGAGCTCTGAATTCGGAGCGTGCAGCTCGCTTAATTACTGAAGTAATGCTATGATCAGCGATCTGATTCCAAATATCCCAAGTGAAGCTAAAACTGCAACGGATGCAACTAAAGGTGCAAGTGAAGTTGAAAAAGGAGTTTTTTCATCACTATTAAAAACTTTTGAACAAGCCGTTCAATCGAAGGGAAGTAATGGGAATCAGAGTTTAACCGGCAATCAAAAATCGGTAGTAAACCAAGAGCAAGGTGCAAAATCTGCGTCAGAGGATGCATCACCGGAGGAAACTGATTCGGATGTTTTAAATAATGAGGAGTCTGATGTTTCGGAAAGTGAACAAACTGCGCAGGATGTACAACATCCTGAAAACAGTGAAACGGTTGAAGAAAACGTCATCGGGCCTAATTTTGTAACTGAACAGAAAGCGGTTCAACAACAAATAAATGCAGACGCGACAGATAATCGCAAAACAGAAGTTGAAGCTAATTCTGAACCGATAGTCCATTCTGAAGCAGAAACGCAGAGCAACGAAAATGGTTCGTTAACTCGACACTCTTCCGTGGTTGATACTGTTGCTCTCGCTGAAAACCCAACATCCAATCAATCTCTTGATTCAAGCGATGACGTTCAATTAAAGCCAAAGGAGCTTACTCCTGAAATCTCAACAGCCCAGAGACGCGTAGTAGATCAACAAGCAGTTTTAGGGGAAGGAAAAAATATTTTAACCGGTGAGCATGTAAAAGATAATGCGATCACGGGTTCGGTTTCGAATGAAGTAGAAGGAAAAAAACTATCGGGATTGATCAAGCAGGTTAGTGGTGAGGGCATACCAGAAGATTCAAACAATGTGGTTCTCGATCAGAAGCCTTCAGCAAAAATTGATGGAGCTGTTTCGACAATTTCCGCAAATCAATCTACTGATTCGACTAAAGAGATTAGCGGACAAGAAGATAATAGTACAGGAAGTGTAGTTTCGGAAGTTCAGGTCAAAGAATCAGTTACGAATTCCGAGCCAATTGTAAATAAGTTGGTAGAGGAAGTTTCTAAATCAACATCTACTGAAACTAGTAGTTCGGCTCAAGAGAGTCTCTCACGATCGGAATCAAGTGTTGAGCAGTCAGTACCGAATGCAGGTATTGAAACAACTACTTCACTAGCAAATGAAGCCAAGAACTCTCTCAAATCCGAAGAGAAAGAAATTCCCCAGAATAAGCAGGTTGATCTGAGCCAAGTGGAAAGAACGATAATGCCTGAACAAAGCCTAATTGCTTCGGCTCAACTTTCTGAAAAAGTATCCAAAGAGCCTGTTGTTAATGTACAGCAACCGGTGAGATCGGAGTTGGTAAACGAGGCGCTGAATCAACAACAACTCCGCAATTCTGAACAAATTCAAAATAACAAGGAAGTTGCTAGTGCTGCATTTCCAATCAGTTTTTCTACAACACAAAGCAGCGAAATTTTACAGGTAATTCAGCAAAATAAAGCGTTGGCAAAAGTGACTAAAGATGTAAAAAGTCACCGATTTGCATTATCCAACACCGAACAAGCTGAAACCAGACTGAAACTTCTAGTTGACTCCGTGCGGCCGGAAATACTTTCAACGCGAGAGCTTCCGGCCGATTTTATCACCACATCTACCGATGTTGAAATTACCGGCTTTCCAATGCTATCCGGCGCTCTTACAAACGAGCAGGAATTGATGCTAAAAGAATTAATGGTGGAAACAACATCAGGTAAAGAGGTAAAAAAATCCGAAGCCAATGCCTTTAGCTTTTTAAGATTAAGCGATCTGCCCATTCTTAACAATTCAGCCAGAAGGTCGCTTGTGGGTAATTTTGGCAAAGTACTACAGGAAAGTTTAAAAACTGATCAGGCCAACAAAACCGAACAATGGCAAAAACATTCCTTTAAGCTCGAAGAAGGGAATAGCATTGATCTTACAACAAGAAATATTGATGGTGTTTTGCATGTGAAGCTTGCAGCAAGTAATCCGGAATTAAACCGATTATTGCAAAGCATGGAGCAGGAAATAAAAGACCATTTAAAGGAAGAATTGGGCCTTGATCTGGATCTGCAATTCGATCAATCATCGGGAGAAAAAGACGCTGAGAGCCTCCAAAAGGGCATTTTAAACGAGAAAATGAAAATTGCTGCAAATCAGGCACGCGAATTGCAACAGGGAGAAACAGGTAAAACTAACTCCGGTTTATCCACTTCTATCCGAACCTTCGGATACAACCAAATGGAATGGACCGCATAATATAGAATCATGGAAATATCAGGAATCAACCCAACTCTATTGCAAGGTAATACACAGGCTCAGGGCAAAAGCTCCCTAGGTCAGCAAGAGTTTCTGCAGCTATTGGTAGCGCAGATGAGAAATCAGGATCCTGTGAATCCAATGGATGGTGCCGAGTTTGCCTCCCAGCTTGCGCAGTTCAACTCTGTGGAACAATTGATTAGTGTAAACCAGGGGTTGGATCAGTTGGCGATGAGCCAAGATTTGATGGGCTCGAGTTTAACAAACTCAATGGCGGCTTCATTAACCGGAAAAGATATCCGTGCCTTAAGCGACCAAGTATTCTTAAGCAGTGAAGGCGAGGCTGAGATCAACTTTAAGTTAAACGATTCTGCTTCTGATGTAGAAATTATAGTACGTACAGCCAGTGGTGCTGAAGTACGACGAGAAAATTTATCCGGAATCCCATCAGGCGACAGTGCCTGGACTTGGGATGGATTGAACAACAACGGCGAGCGTATGGGCGAAGGCGAATACACAGTTGAAGTTGTTGCCAAGAACGGAGCGAACAATGTTGGGGCACTAACTTTTATTGAAGGTTTTGCAAGTAAAGTGCGCTATACCTCGCAAGGGGTGTATTTGTCGGTGAATGGAATTGATATTCCGATCGGCGATGTGGAAGAAGTGGGCACAACACCCAAATCTGAAGATTAGAATTTAAGTAAATAGATAACTATAACGGGTTGCTCGTCAAAAAGAGAGCACCATTCGCAGCCAAAACATGCTGCCATTAAAAACAGGAGAACTCTCATGTCATTAGTAAAATCATTAAATGCAGGAGTAAGCGGACTTAACGCATTCCAAGCAAAGATGGACGTGATTGGTAACAACATCGCCAACGTTGATACTGCAGGTTTTAAATCCTCGTCAATTACGTTTGCTGAAATGATGAACCAGAATTTAGGCCGCGAAGGTGCCGGCGAATCTGCCCCTCAGCTTAGCAACCAGGTTGGTTTGGGTGTGCGTGTGTCGTCAATTACCAGAAATTTTGCTCAAGGTGCGATGCAAAATACCGGTGTTACCACCGATTTGGCATTATCCGGCGAAGGCTTCTTTGTAGTAAACTCGGGTGGTGAAAATTTACTTTCCCGTTCAGGAAATTTTGTATTCAATAGCGATGGCTTTTTAGTAAACCAAGCCGGTAACAATGTGATGGGTTACATCGCAGACCGTTCTGGAAACATCATTGCTGGTGGAACACCGGAAAACGTACGTATCGATTTTGAAAATCCACTTCCACCAAAACAAACCAATTTAGTAACGCTGGCCGGTAACTTAAACGCCAACACCAGCAAGAGTAAAGTGTTGCAAGCGCAAAGTGGATTCACTGCAAACGGATCTCCGGCAACCGGTGCTACTGCGATTAACGATTTATCGCAAACACTAACCGATTTAGCCGATGGCGATCAAATTGCCTTTGATATCTCACTCAACGACGGTACTGCAGCTACCGTAACTCACACCTTTACAACCGGCGATACATTAGATGATATGCTGGCTTCGTTCAACGCAGGCTTACCTTCAGGCGAAGGCGAAATGGTATTGGTTGACGGAGCTTTAACCTTCCGTTCTGCACAATTAGGTGACAGTCAGCTTGATATCACAAATACTTCTATTACCGGAACAGGTGCCATTAACTTCCCGGGCTTTGGCGAATCTCAAGCAGGACAAACCAATAGCCAAACGATGAGTACCACCGTATTCGATAATCTTGGTCGTGCGCACTCATTGATTCTAGAGTTTACACAAACTGCAAACAACGAGTGGCAGTATGATGCCAAATTCCTTGATGGCGAAACCATAAGTGCAGGCCAAACAGGAACGGTTACTTTTGATGAACTCGGACAATTAACCTCCGGCGATTTGCTATCCATGACTTTTGAGCCGGGCGGTGGAGCAGGAACTACCAGTTTCGAAGTTTCGCTTGGTGATAAGAACACCGGTACCAGCTTTACACAATATTCCGGCCAAAACACTGCGAAAGTGACTTCACAGGATGGATATCGTTCCGGTTTATTGGTTGATGTTGCCATCGATGGCGACGGACAAGTACAAGGAATTTATGATAACGGAAACAGTGCAGTACTTGCACAAATTGCTATTGCACAGGTTCAAAATCAGAATGGTTTGGAGATGATTGGCGGCGGATTATTCCGCGCAACTTCAGCTGCCGGTGAAACCTTTATCGACACCGCTGGAAATCTCGCAGGAACAAGTATTAACTCCGGAAGTTTAGAAGGTTCGAATGTTGATCTTGCCCGTGAATTCACCAATATGATCACTTCACAGCGTGCATATCAGTCGAATGCTAGAGTAATTACAACTTCTGACGAAATGTTGACAGAAGCGGTTAACTTGAAGAGATAATCTCCGATAAGTAATACAAGTTTTTAGTAGAACTTCATGGTAGGTTGGTTAAAGACCCCCGTTTAACGAAATGTTGATGGGGGTCTTTTCTTTTGTTGAACAGGTGAAAAAGTGAACAATCGAACAAAGGAACATTGAACTTCGAACAATCGAACGGGGAAGAATTACGAATAGGCGATTTTAGATTTACGAATTACGATTTGTTGATTTCTGCTTAGATCTTTCATTTTCATCTAGAAAACAAGTCTCTTTTTAATGTTTTTTCTAAAATGAAATTGGCTCGATTCAATATCAACGAGTCCTTCTCCTTGCGAAGGAGAAGACATTCATGCACCGTAACTTAATGTGTAGGTGTAGATGAGGTCGAAGGAACGGCTGAATAATGAACTTGGAACATCGAACTTCGAGCAATCGAACTTTCAACATTCACCTCTCTAAAATTTTTATTCCAGGGCTCTTAAAACTCGCAAAATTCGGCCGATAATCCTCGGAAGAACCCCACAAATCACTTTGGAATCGGGTGGGCTAGTACCCGATCAAAGTAAAAGACCGAGAATGATATGCTAGATAAATCGAGTATGATAGGCTTAACCCTTGGCATTGTTTTAGTGCTTGGGGCCATTTTGCCGAAATCGAGTATTCTGATTTTTATTGATGTCCCTTCGTTCATTATTGTTGCCGGGGGACTGTTTGCATCCACGTTAGTGAGTTTCGATTTCGCTAAAATCAAACAGAGCTTCCAGTTTATGATGCAGCTGATGAAAGATGCCAACGTCGATCTCCGTACCGACATGGAATTAATCAGTTTGTTTGCACGCCGTGTTCGCACCGGCGGGCTTTTAGTATTGGATGAAGATCTGAAACACTTGAAGGACGATTATCTGCGAAACGGATTACAACTTGCCGTGGATGGATTCAAAACCGAGAGTTTGAACAGCATTTTAACCGATGAAATAAATAGTGCCGAAGATCTTGGGTTTACAGCTATGGCAGTATTAAAGGCGATGAGTAATTTTGCTCCGGCGTTCGGGATGATCGGAACCGTAATCGGGATGGTGTTGATGCTTCAAAACCTCTCAGATCCGGAAGCACTTGGAGCCGGAATTGCAGTAGCCCTTTTAACAACACTTTATGGCAGTATGTTTTCGAACATGCTTTTTGCTCCATTAGCGGGTAAAGTTGAATATCTGGCCGAAAAAGATCTGAAAAGAAAACGAATGTTTCGCGTGGGAGTGCTTTCTATGGTTGAAGGTGAAAACCCGAGGATCATGGAAAAGAAGATGTTGATTTATATCGAGCCGCACCAAAGAGCCGAGTATGTAAAACATCACGAAGGGCTTAAGATCATGAAAACACGCGACGAGAAATTGTACAAGTTATGGAAAGAACAACAAGGTAAAGAATGGGAAAACCTAAAGAAGATTCTGGAACCTGGTTAATGACCTATGGCGACCTGGTGACGCTTCTCCTGGTGTTCTTTGTACTGTTATATACAATGACCCCCGGTGTTGAAGAGCAGGCGTTTAATAGCTTTATATCGTACTTCCAACAGCACTCCGGTTTTTTTCCGGATAACAGCAGTTTAACTACCGATTTGCAAAACAATCCGAATCCCGAGCAGGTGGACGAATTTTTAGAGGAGCAAATGGAGCGTTGGCAAGCAATGGCAGAGTTCGCTGAAAATGCGGCTCAAATGGAAGGCGTAGAAATAGAAGCAACTAAGGAAGGATTTCTGATCACTTTGGATGATTCTGTGGCCTTTAGAAGTGGTTCTTCCGATTTGTTGGATTCAGCAAAAGAAATTTTGGATGAAGTAGCCAAATCGATAGATAACAACCGATGGGAGGTGGAAGTGCAAGGTCATACAGATAATATCCCGATTAGTGGTGGAAATATACATCAAACCAACTGGCACCTGGGGGCAGCTCGATCTGTTTCTGTACTGCAGTATTTGCAAAGTTTGGCAAACTTAAATCCACAAGATTTTAAAGCAACCAGTTATGGCGAATACCGGCCGGTTGCGGAAAACACAACTCCGGAGGGTAGAAGGAAAAACCGCCGAGTAGAAATTTACCTAAAGGATAAGAAAATCAAATCTACGGCCGATAATATGGACGTTGTTACTATTGAAACATCGTTGACGGAGCAATAAGAGAGGATTGAAATGGCAGAAAACAAAAAAAATACAAAAGACAAAAAAGGCGATTCCAAATCGAAAGGAGCTCCCAATAAACTGGTAGCTATTGGAAAAATTTTCCTGCTTGTACTAATTCTTGCAGGTCAGGCGTACCTCGCCTACGTGATCGTGGACTCCTATTATCCAAGTTTATACGCTAAAATGAACGAGGAAGAACCACCGGAAATGGGCACATACATGATGGAGCAGTTGGTAGTAAATCCCGCAAATACCAACGGCAGGCGCTATTTAATGGTAGAAATCAGCCTTGAAATGCATTTAGAGCATATTCCATTAATGGAAACGAATAACCCGAAGGTAAAACAAGACCTTATAGAAGCATTTTCGTCGCGTACGGTAAGTGAGCTCACTACTGCAGAAGAGCGTGAAGTATTACGGCAGGAAGTAACCGATATAATTAATTCTTCAATTGGGGAGACTTCGGTACAAAACTTGTATTTCACGAAGTATGTATTGCAATGAGTTTAATCAAATACCGTAAGTACAATGGGCTCCCAAACCCCCAACAAAAAAAAGGGCAAGGTTAAGTTTGTAGTTCCCTACGACTTCCGCCGCCCAAAGCTGTTTAGTAAAGAGATCATGCGCACAATTGGGCAGATCCACGATACTATTGCACGCGGCTTGGGACGTATTTACAGTACATCGCTTAATTATAAAGTAGATGTTTCGCTCAACAGAATTGAGCAATTTTCTTCGGATGATTTCACTAAAGATTTACCGAGTCCGGCAGTAATCTACATTTTACAGGGTAAGCTGCTAGGTGGCGAAATCATCGTTTCTATGCCGCCTGAGTTTTGTATCCACATTATCGAGCGCCAAAGTGGAGGTCCCGGTATTGATTTATCACATAAACGGGTACTTACCACCATCGAAGAAAAAATAATTTCACGCATTATGAAAAGCGTGATTGAAGAAATCCGGGTTGCGTGGGAACCGTATATGCGATTTAATATCGAATCCACTTCCTACGAAAATAAACCGGATAACTTACACTTTGCCTCCGTTGATCCAACCTTATCGGCCAAAATTTTGGTAGATCTGGGTAGCGAAAAAGTAGAAGTAAGTGTTGCTTATTCGTACTCGTTTTTAAAGCGTGCGCTCAACGATTCCATCATCAAAAAAGACAGAGGATCGAACGTACAACGTCTGAATAATGAGGCAGCCCTCGATTATCGTCGAACACTGAAAAAAGCTCCGGTAAAAATTCAGCCACTACTCGGTACAACGGTACTCTCGTTGGATGACATCCTAAGCCTAAAAGAAGGCGATACCATTCCTTTAAAACAGAAAGCAGATGAGCCGTTGGAAATAAAAGTGAATGGAGTTACTAAAATGAATGGCTACCCTGGACTAAAACAAGGGCGCAAGGCCATTAAAGTGTTTGAGATTATTGAAGAAATTAATGAACAGGAATTGGTATAACTATGGAAAATTATAAAGATCAGATTACCCGATACCTTCCCAAAATAGAAGAATTCCTTACTTCGGTACTCCTGGAAGAAACCAATGTGACGCTTACCGACACCGGTATGATTGACACCGAATCGGGATATCAGGCGCTGGGTAACGAAGATATCTATTTGGTAGCCTACGATACCGTAAGCGAGCAGGATATTATCGCCATTCTCGACAAAGAATGGTTTGGATTGTTGAGTAGCATCATGCTTGGCATCGAGGAAAAAACGTTCAATGATAAGACCATTGATCTATTAAATAAATTCTCGAATGAGCTCCGAAATACCTTCAAAGAAGTGCTGGTTGAAGACGGCATTGAATTCGACTTGGAAGGTATCAAGCCTATGGAACACTCTCAATTGTTTGAGCAACTCCATCATACCGAATATTTACATGCAAAACTGGAAGTAGAAGGTTTAGCAGATGAAAATGTACACGCCGGAATTCTAATCGGTAATCCTGAGGCTAAAATTGTAGTTGAAGAGCCCGTTGAAGAAAGTGTTGAGCCGGAAGACGGGTTCAAAGAACTGAAAGAAGATGCAGGCTTCGAACAAGAAGAAGAAATTTCCGGAAGCTATATCGAATTCGAAGATTTTGATGACGATGTGCCACTGGATATCATCGGCGAAGACGGCAAAAGCATGGATATGCTTCGCGATGTGGAAATGGAAGTTTCGGTTGAATTGGGCCGCATCGAATTACCACTCGGCAGAGTGCTGCAATTGGCTAAAGGATCGGTAATTGAGTTAGATAAACTAGCGGGTGAACCGGTAGATATTATGGTGAATGGGCAAAAAATTGCTCAAGGTGAAGTGGTGGTGATCGACGAACATTTTGGCGTTCGAATTTCCAACCTGATTACAACCCGGCAACATTTAGTGAAAATGAACTAATGAATATTGCCAGCCTACTTAATCAATCCAATAAAGATCCAAAAACAATTTTACGCATTGTAATTTCAGTGAGTGTGGGTTTGTTGGTTCTGTGGATTTTTCTGGTATCGAAAATGGATTTGCCGACACAAAAAAACACGGTGTTAGTGTCGGCACAGGATTCGGTGCAGCAACAAACCAAAAGTATTAAAAGCGCATTATTAAACGAGAGTAATCAAGAGGTTAGCAGAGAATCAACGACCAAGCAAGAGCAGGGGTCAGAAGTAGCTGAGAGCGAACAACCGGCGATGTTTCAAAATGCGTTTACCACTTTTTTAGTGATGATTACGCTACTGGGCGGATTATGGGCCTGGAGTAATAAAAAGAAGAAAAAAACGGATGTCAAAGAATCAGACATCAACGAATTATCGCAGCACATTATCGGGCAAGGAGTGCAGATGAAAGTGCTGGAAATTAATGAAGAGATTTGGGTAGTCGGTGTATCAGCCAATGCAATTAATCTGCTGCATCGCTACCCTAAAAACGAGTGGAAATCGAAGCCGGCCAAACAAGAGGAAGAGTTGTCGGAAAGTGATTTCAACTCTATTTATAAAATGCTAGGCAACTAACTAAACTAGTTAACTAACTATTACCATGTTACGGGTTATCAACAAAACTTGCAGGTTGGGCAAACCAACACTGCTACTACTTATTCTATGTTCGTTTTTGATGCTTCCGACTCAGGTTGAAGCTCAAACATCGATACCTCAAATCGACCTTTCCATAGGAGGCGGTGGCTCTGAAGACGATGATTTTTCTTCTGCCATTCAAGCATTGGTGATCATTACCGTACTTTCTTTCGGGGCGGCATTTATCACCATGATGACCAGCTTTACGCGGATTATAATCGTGTTTTTCTTTCTGCGGATGGGATTAGGAACGCAGCAATCGCCACCAAATCAGGTACTGATCGGACTGGCGCTTTTTCTAACCATTTTTATCATGAAGCCAACTTTTGATAAAATAAATCAGGAAGCCATACAGCCTTATACCAACGATCAGATGACGCAGATGGAGGCGTTGGCCGCTGCTGCAGTTCCACTAAAGCAATTCATGATTCGCCAAACTTCCGATGACGATCTGCTGTACTTCATGGATATGGCAGGTATCGAAACCATCGGTTCTGCAGAAACTTTACCATTGTATGTAGCCGTTCCGGCCTTCGTATTAAGCGAGTTGCGTATAGCCTTTCAAATCGGCTTTATGATTTATATCCCATTTATGGTGATTGATCTGGTAGTGGCTTCCATCTTACTCGCAATGGGGATCATGTTCTTGCCACCTGTGATGGTTTCGCTACCCTTTAAAATTCTGGTATTTGTACTTACCGATGGTTGGTACTTACTGGTTTCATCTTTAGTAGAAAGTTTTAGGTAATTATTATGAATATCGATACCGCATTATTTTGGGTTCAAGAAATGTTAACAGCCGTTGTAGTACTATGTGCACCGGTGATGATCGCCGCTGTTTCGGTGGGCTTAGGAATTGCCATTTTTCAGGCTGCAACTTCTATTCAGGAAATGACACTAACCTACGTGCCTAAAATGGTTGCGGTGGTGGCGGTGCTCTTCTTTATGTTCGGGTTTATGCTACAGTTTGCCATCGACTTTACCACACGCGCTTTCGAGTTTATTCCTCAAGTCGCTCTTTGATCGCAGATAACCCATGGGAGCCGATTCACTTACCATAGATGCGATTTTATCGATCTTTCTCATTTTCGTGAGGGTAGGTGGAGTGATAATGACGGCGCCATTTTTCAATAACAGTGCGTTTCCACGTCAGGTTCGGTTGTATTTCGCGATGGTAACCACCATCGTTTTGTTTTATGTGATTCCCGGAGAACAAGCTTTTGTTAGCGCAAGTGATGGCACCTTAGCGGTGTTTATTGCCATCGCCGCCGAAGCGCTGGTTGGAATAGCCATGGGAATGGTAGGGCAGTTGGTATTTGCCGGATTTGAAATGGCCGGTACATTGATCAGCTACAACACCGGTTTATCGTTTGCGATGATGGTAGATAGTTCTTCAGAGCGGCAGAACTCTATTGTTGCCAATATTTTGGGGATGATTGCAGTGATTGTTTTTTTAACCATTGGCGGTGATAAAATCTATATAACTGCTTTAGCGCGAAGCTACGAAATTGTACCAGCGGTCGATCATAATGTGCACCTGGCTGGACCTTATATGTTGGACATTGCCAAATATTTATTTGTGGTAGGTGTGCAGCTAACTTCGCCATTTATGATGGCCATTTTCTTAATTGATGTCTGTATCGCAATATTTGCCCGCATCATGCCCCAGGCTAATCTGATGTTTATTTCGTTGCCTATAAAAATGGGAGTGGGAATTGCCATGTTCATGCTGGTGCTCCCATACTTGCCAACCGCATTCGACATCATTTTTCAGAAACTGTTTTTCTTTTTGGAAGGTATTCTTGGTGAAATCATGCCCGGTCCGGTGAATTAGGGAGTGATTGGGTGATAACGTGATAAAGTGATTTGGTGAAGAGTGATGTTTTTTTTGGGGGAAGATGGGAGGTGTTTTTGATTTTTGAAGCACTATTATCGAAGAGTAAAGCGGAAAACTGTTAAGGCATCAAAACTGTGCGATTTATATGATGGTGTAAGCAGGAATCAATAATTCGTAGAGACTGTTTATTTAAGTGTGTCATAATTACTATAGACACATGACTAAGAAAAAAAGTAAAGAAACCCCATTAGATGCCTTGGTTGCTCAGATGTCGCAGCAATTATTGCAAGGCAAACCGATCACGGGCAAAGACGGGGT
>JANSXX010000029.1:0-5205 GCA_024742815.1 bacterium | reverse complement strand
TAATCAGTTTTGGAGAAAAAAATTGAAATACTAATTGGGGTAGATGAACTGAGATTCATAGTTGAAGATGAATTTGATCAAATAATAGATTTGGTGAAGCACAACTCATTCTGTTCGAATTGTAATGAGAAAACTAAAATTCAAATGATAGAATATGACTTATCCCTGAATGAATTGAATGATGTAGTTTTTAGAGGGAAATGTAAATCCTGTGGCAAAAATATTGGGAGATACGTCGAGATAGGAGAGAATAAAAGATTTAGGAATAGAGCAGAAACTTTAAAGAGGAATAAATTGAATGAAAATTGATCACAGCCACCAACAATGGCTAGCCGACAATACTCCGCTGACGCTGCGTACTGCGGCTAGCCGGGCCGTTAGGCAACATATAAAAACAAAAAATATGAATCAAGCCAAAAAAATAGTAACAATTCTGCTGATATGGCAGCTATCAGCAACAGTATTCGGACAAAATTGCTTTGTTGTCTCGGATGATATAACAGGCATCGAAAACCAAACTACGATATTAGAGCAAGAGGCGTGTTCATTGAGAGATTCCCTGCCAACTGATTTTCAGAATGAATTCAAAGTCATACACGTCGGACTCTATCTGCATACGCCTACCATGATTGGAGCAAAAGAAGAATTCAAAGCAAGTGCAATCCAAAAAGCGTCAGAGATTAGCCCTAATTATTTGCTCATAATTCATCAACTATTTTCTGACGGGCACTCCGAATATGACGCTGAGATTAAGCTACCTGAAAATTGGCTTTCGGAATGCTACGATGAGTTGATAATCAATGCCTTTGTGAACTCGGTAAAAGCCAAATTTGCAGCTTTACAAATCGAATACCCGAGTCCATACCAAAAGGCGCAAGTCGAAATTGAGGGTATGGAATATCTCTCAGAAAGATTGGGGGAATTTACACAATGTTGTTTGCCCGGAAGCAGCCTCAAAAGTTCATCATGTTCGAGTTGTATTTCAGCTTATGATGTTTTAAACGAACTTGAAAATCTGGGGTTCTCTCCGTTTTTTGCCGGTGAAGTAACAAATTCTAACCCTGATACTGACCAAAGTTGTTTATGCACAGAATCCACTTCTGCCGCCAAGCCTGATGACAACCAAAATAACAGAAAATCGAGCGGTGTCCAAGATTACGCTGAATTGACCATATCCCTTGATAACCAAAACTATGATTTTGCAACAGAACTGTCAGATTGGGCAAATCAAGGAAATGAAGCGATAGTAACCAAAAATGAAAATTATTGCGACCTCACCCTCTTTCAAAACCTTCAATCTGCCTTTAATAATTCTACTCAGGCTGTTTGGGTTCATGTCTGGGAAAACCCAAAGGAAGGTGATGAAGACATTGTGTTTTTGAAAATTAAGGAAAGCCCGACAACAGGCAGTATAGCGCCGTCAAATATTCAGACACAACAAATACAAGCTGACCCACCTCCACCGCATGAATACACCATTTTACACAGGTCATTTGCTCCGTGGGATAGGTTTGGGCATATGCCTGTGCTACCGGGCGTACATCTCGCCAGAAATGCCTTTTGGGGTGACAACAGAGGATTTTCTTTGAATGAACCAGAATTGGTAATGCCGGGAACTACGGCAAGGATTCATCAAAGAATGAAGGTTAAATTAGGTTCGGGAAAAGTTCCCTTGGCAGGGCAAAGTAAATTTTCAAGTATCACAAGAGGATATGTCAATTTTAAAAAGAAAGAACCTAAGCGGTTTGTTCCACACCCGTACAAAGAAGAATTAGACCATTGGGAATATGGACCTGCTGAGGAAAAAGAAAATTTCTGTAATCCCAGCGGATTTGAAAATTCTATGGTTCAGAACAACATCACATATACAGCAATGTTTTTTGAAGGCTCTGACCCCTTGATTGTATTCCCAATGGCAGCACCTGATATAGAATGGTATTTGGAGTTGGGGCTTTATTACAAGAGCAGCAACACTACATTGAACATAAGCGGGCGATTGATAGGTAAGTCATTTCCGGCTTATGAGGCGTACATCGAAGACAAATGTGGCAACAAAATGTTTTTGTACACCTATTCTGCCCCTTGTGAAAGTCAGCTTGCTGTCGAATTACTCAACCCTTTTCCTGACTACAACGAGGGCTTCGATATTTCAGTCAAAATAGATGGAAACGGGTGCTTTCAAAGTGGGGTAACTACTATATATGGGGGCAATACCGAAAATACCGATTTGCAATCATGGAACCAATCGAACCTGTCAAAAGTGGCTGCCAAAGATTGTCCAAGCAATCCTTGTCAAGGTGCTTATCCTAACGATGGGTCGGACAAAACTGCTGACTTCAATTGTGGAAACTAACATGGACATTCGAAAGACATTGACCAAAATCATATTATCTATCATTTTCCTGTACGGATTATATCTGGTTTGGGCTGTTATTGCTTTTGGAGGAGGCTGTAAAAGAATGGTCTCCGAGACGCATATTTTACCTAATAGATACACAGGGAAGGTTTATATCTTTTTTAATCAAGATGAAGGATATAAAGCTGAATATGAAGATAACACTCGTGTTTACAGAATACCTAAATCGGGAATATTACGAACTCAATTTAAGCCAAATAGTGGTTGGATAGATTCGAAAAAGTATCTAAATTTCTATTATGAGGACGGTGACTCGATGATACCATTAAATAAATACATTTCAGGAAAGGATAGCCTGATTAGACTTGATTCGAATTCAATTGTGGTCTTTGAGTACGGAATAGGAACAGGTTGGGAAGCATTTAAACAAGGAGAAATTAATGCAACTACTTATATAGTGGATAGTTTAAAGAATTTCAATAAAAGGGATTACATTTTGACGAAAGAAGAGTTTGATAATTGGGATAAATGAGAATACGTTGCCTAACATAGGCTAAAACGGCAATAGCCCCTAAGCGGGGCTACTGCGTTTAGCCGAGCCGTTCGCTACCATGAGATAAAATAAAAACAATAACACATGAGATTCATAACTACATCATTATTCCTAATTTTTTCTGTATATCTCTTTGGACAAAATACAGATACAGATGCTATTGAATTAGCAAAAGAACTCCAAGCAGAATTGCAAATGACAAAAGTTGAGATTGAGAAGCTCAATTTGAAGATTGATAATGTCGAAAAAGGAAACAATGGAATAGTTGGAGTTTCAAATACGATTATTTCTTGGTCAGGCAGAATTTTTGCAATTTTTGCAGCTCTATTAAGTATTGCAACAGTTTATAGTGGATACCAAATTTCACAAATAAGAAAAATTAAAAACGATTTAGAAGACCTTTATACGAAATCGAAGAAAGAAATTGAAGACCAGAAATCTGAATTAGAATCCCTGAGAACAGACTTTGAAAAAGACAAAGAAGATTCTTTAAAACTTCTTTTCCCGCTAATAAGAGGACAATGGTATTTTTATCAAGGAGATTATGAAAAATCTCTGTCTGCGTTTCTTCAAGCAAAAAAAATACAACCTAACCATCCTGAAATTATTAGAAACTTATATAGGATTTTAGCAAACACGGGAAAAACAGAAGAGGCAATTCAAAACTTAGAAAAGTTGCACAAAGAATTTCCAGATGATAAGGTAATAAAATATCGTCTTGCTCAAACATATCGAAGAAATGGGCAATTAGAAAATGCAGAAATAGTTATCAAAGATGCGGCGATAAACGACAAATATCCTCCTGCATTATATGAATATGGCTCAATCTTAATGAACAGCAACAGACTAAACGAAGCAGAAGAAATTTTTATCGAAGCAAACCGTCAATTCTTAATAGAGGAAGGCGTAACAAAATATTGGGTATTTGTAAATCTATCACTTACTCAATTGTTGCTTGGCAAAATAGAAGAGTGTAAAAGAAATGCAGATAAAGTTTTTGAGATTGTAAGCACTCAATTGAAATTAGCTCCATCAAACGCTCAATTGTACTCGAATTTGGGATTAAGTTATTTATTAAAAGGCGAAAATCCTCAAATGGGAAAAGGAGAATTTGTTAAGTCGACAGAAAAGAATTTACCATCGGGAATAGCAAAATCAATGATTAATAAAATTGAGTTGATTAATAGGGCTAAGGAAAACCCCGTAAATCAAGAAACAATTAAGTTGCTGAAATCATATTTAGAAAAAGAAAAGAACACGGTAGCGAACAAAGCATAGCCGTCAAGCTGCCCTAAGCGGGCAGCCTGCGGCTATGCCGACCGTTGTAGCCAAGCAAAAAATAATACAAATGAGGGAACAGTATCATAATGGTAAGACTTTGACGACGTCTGAATGGATAGAAGTTCTATTAGATAATGAAATAACTAATGATAAGGATATCTCTATTCTTCAAGTAATGTATTCATTTGAAGATAATAAGGCAGCAGCAAGTCAAATTGGAATGATATTAAGTGGGGAAAAAGGTAGAAAAGCATCAGGCCCCATCAATTTAGAGATTGGAAATTGGGGTAAACGATTAATAAAAAAATACCCAATCGGATTAACAAAACGCGAAGATGGATCAGAAAGAAAATGGGACTTGTTTTTTGATGGTTGGAACGATGAAAATTCAAATCTATTTATTTGGAAAATGAAGAATGAGCTTTCTGAAGCTCTTGAAAAAGCGAGATTGACAGGAGATATTCAATTTGCTGAAGAATTGCCGAATGAAGATTTAGAAAAAATGAATGAAGGAATAAAGAAAACTATACAAGTAAATGTGTATGAGAGGAATTATAAAGCTCGACAAAAATGTATTGAATTCTGGGAACCTATTTGTGCAGTTTGTGGATTTGAATTTGAAAAAAAATATGGTGAATTAGGTAGAGGTTTTATTCATGTTCATCATTTAATTCCGATTTCAGAAATTGGTAAGGCATATCAAGTTGATCCGATAAATGATTTAAGACCCGTTTGTCCAAATTGTCATGCTATGTTACATAAAACTAATCCACCATTGACAATTGAAGAGTTAAAGAAAAAAATAAAGATGCCTGGCTACAACACAGTGCAGCCGACAATACTCCGCTAACGCTCCGTACTGCGGCTGCACAACCCGTTGCAGGCAATTAAAAAGAAAAAAAATGGACTTAATTAAAATAGAAGATTTAAGCTTTAAACTTGAACCTCCAAAACATGAAGGCTACATTAAGATTTATGAACATTTCATAGATTTAGTGAAATTAGGAAGAACAGG
>JANSXX010000022.1:0-15358 GCA_024742815.1 bacterium | reverse complement strand
ACTTACTACAACCACCTTTCGCGTATTAAAGAGTTAAATCCTGAAGCAGGTAGAAATTTTTCCCTACTTTATCGCCTATACTTCTAAATTGAAAATAGAAAAAGCCACAGTTTTTCATACCGTGGCTTTATAATTAGCTTTAGGTTCAGCTTAAGGAGTTGACTAGTTGACTAACTGTAAGTTATACAGATGCTCTCTCAACGTACCAAAGAGTTTTGCGTCGCAACTTTGTTACAGTTTTATTTAAATAAATTTTTTTAAACTTTATTCATCAACCTTAAACATATATAATTAATAGACTTGAAAATTTTAATTAGTACTATATTTTTTGCTTTTTCTCTGTTTTCTTTGAATTCATGTTCCTCTTTAAAGGAATTTGTGAGCATGGAAAAACCAACACTTTCCCTGTCAGATTTTAAAGTAGATCAACTCACTTTAAGCGATATAGATTTGTTGTTTGATATAAACATCGACAACCCAAATCCTATTGCTGTGAGTGTAAACTCGTATAGCTATTCATTTCTGATTGCTGATCAACAATTCGTTTCTGGAGAACAGGAAAGCAGTACGGATATACCTGCTACGTCATCAAATACTATACAAGTTCCTGTTTCTTTCGGTTATCAAGAATTATACGACACCTTCGAAGCAATTCGTGATCAGGAAGAGACGAACTTCACTTTCGAAGGCGTAATTGCGGTAGAGGTTCCAATACTCGGAATTGTAGAGCTGCCTTATTCGCAAAGTGGCAAAATACCTGTAGTAAAGCGACCATCTATCCGGGTTCAATCCATGAAAGTGCGGGATCTCTCACTTTCAAAGATTGCCCTCGATTTCAATTTTGAAATAGAAAACCCCAATGCATTTGGTATCGATTTAAGTGGTTTTTCTTACGACTTAAACATCAACCAACTTCAAGCAATTAATGGAACGGTTAACGAGCAAGTTAGCCTTGGCAGTAAATCAACCAACACACTTTCTATTCCAGTAGAAGTAAATGTTTTACAAGCAGGGATGGGAATCTACAGAGCTATATCTAATCGAGAGTCGTTTGATTTTACTTTTTCCGGCGATGCTACGCTTGGCACAGATTTACCGTACTTTAAATCCTCAACATTCAACTTCAACCGGAGCGGTTCGGTTGAAATCCCAAATTAAACTCTACGCTTGATTTACCAAAGCTACTTAGAAACCCCCATCGGATTTTTGAGAATCCTATCGAATGGAAGCGCCATTACCGAAATAAAATTTATGGATACCGATGGCCCCGAAGACCCGGATGTTCATACAGAGTCTGCTCGTACCCAATTGCAGGAATATTTTGACGGAAACCGCCATTCTTTTCAACTAAATTTAGAGCCCGATGGCACCGAATTCGAACAAAAAGTTTGGTCAATTTTACAGAACATCCAATGTGGAACTACCAAAAGCTATGGCCAAATAGCTACCAAATTGGGCGATAAAAATAGTGCGCAAGCAGTAGGCTCGGCTAATGGGAAAAATCCAATTGCTATTGTCATTCCATGTCATCGTGTTATTGGCGCTAACAACGATTTAACCGGTTATGCAGGTGGCATACACCGCAAAGAATGGCTGCTAAAACATGAAGGTGCTTTACTATTATAAAAAACTTTTACGCTGCCACTCTCTCGGTTTTTTATACTTTCTTGCTCTAACTAATTTACTACAATGAAAAAAGTTTTATCTGCTCTTCTAGTGATACTATTATCGGTATCTGTTAATGCCCAAATGGCTGATGCCCCGCCACGATCTGATGGTGAAGGTCCCTTCGACCGATTAATTATTCGAGGTGTACACTTGATAGATGGAACAGGATCTCCGGCAACCGGACCTGTAGACATTGTAGTAGAAGGCAATAAAATCGCTCAGATCCGAACCGTTGGATATCCCGGTTTACCTATCAACGAATCACGAAGACCGCAGGCTGACGAAAATACTCGTGAAATTGATGCATCTGGCATGTATCTGTTACCCGGCTTCATCGACATGCACGCCCACACCGGAGGAAATGCGCAAGGAACTACACCTGATTACGTGTACAAACTTTGGCTTGCCCATGGCATTACTACGATACGAGAACCGGGTTCGTTTAATGGAATGGATTGGACTATTCGTCATCGTGAATTAAGCAAGAAGAATGAAATTACTGCGCCCAGAATCTCAGCGTGGATTGGATTTGGCCAAGGTGCTGATGGTCCGATTATCAACGAAAAGCAAGCGCGAGATTGGGTGAAAATGATTGACGAGCGGGGTGCAGATGGAATCAAATTTTTTGGAGCATCTCCCGAAGTGTATGCTGCAGCCATTGATGAAGCGAATAAACGTGGATTGGGAACGATGACGCATCATGCCCAAACTCGAGTGGTGTACAATAATGTATTACAGTCAGCTCGATTAGGACTTACCAGCATGACCCATTGGTATGGCCTACCGGAAGCCATGTTTGATGACAAAATAATTCAGGATTACCCACTCGATTACAATTACAATAACGAGCAACATAGATTTGAGGAAGCAGGTCGGCTTTGGGCACAAGCAGCAAAACCCGGTTCCGATACCTGGAATAATGTGATGGAAGAACTAGTTGAATTGGACTTCACGATCAATCCAACATTTACTATTTATGAAGCGAGCAGAAATTTGATGGCACAACGACGAGCCGAATGGCACGAAAAATATACCCTTCCCTCTTTGTGGAGATTTTATGCACCAAGCCGAATATCACATGGTTCTTATTGGCTGGATTGGGGAACAGAACAAGAAATCGCCTGGAAAGAAAATTATCGCCTATGGATGCAATTTGTGAATGAGTTTAAAAACAAAGGTGGCAGAGTAACTTTGGGCTCTGATGCCGGATACATCTATAAACTATACGGCTTTGCCTACATTCAGGAAATGGAAATGATGCGAGAAGCCGGCTTCCATCCTTTAGAAATCTTTCAATCTGCTTCCTTAAAAGCAGCTGAAGTATTGGGTAGAGATCATGAATTAGGAACCATTGAAGTTGGCAAACTAGCTGATATGGTTCTTGTAGATGCAAACCCGATGGCGAATCTCAAAGTATTGTACGGAACCGGTGCAATATTTGTAGATGAAGAAAATAATGTAAAGCGCCATGGCGGTATTGCTTACACCATTAAAGATGGAATCGTTTTTGATGCCAAACAACTTCTAAGCGACGTTGAAGAGATGGTAGAAGCCGCAAAAGCTGAAGAAAACTTTACGATTACACAGCCCGGCCTCGACTATTAATCATTTTTATATAATCAAACTCAACTATTTATTATTATTCATCATGAGAACACTTTTCATTGGGTTACTTTTTGTATTGATTTCAACATCAACAAAAGCCCAGGTAGAGGGATTTTCGCTTGGAGGCGATATCGTTGAACAACAAATTTCTGCCGAGTACACTGTATCTGAACGAGTAACAGCCCGTTTAGATGTTGGCTTTGAAATATCAGACGTAAGCTTCTTTTCTTTTAGTCCATTTCTTCTTTTTCAAAAGATCGACAATGCCGTAAATATTGGCGATGCCGGTGTTATGACCCCCTATCATGGTCCGGGCTTAGTAATAGTTGTAGGTGATGTAGAAACGGTGGTTGCCGCGGAATTCGTTTGGGGATTAGAATTTGATATTTCTGACATGCCGTTTGAGGTATTTATTGATGCAGGTCCATATATCCAATTTGACCCAACCTCGGCCGTTGCACTTTCAAGTTCGTTCGGTGTTCGCTACAAATTTTAAGAGATTTATTCGCTAGATAATCATGAAGTGGCACGCCCGCAGAGACTCACGTAAAATTCATCGTATTGGCGCAATTATTGTAGCCATCCCTTTTCTAATTGTGCTGGTTACCGGCTTATTATTGCAGGTAAAAAAAGATGTTGCCTGGATACAGCCAAAATCCCAAACCGGTGTGGCTACTGCCCCAACTATTTCTTTTGATGAAATCTTAGAGATCACAAAAACAGTTCCTGAAGCGGAAGTAACAGACTGGGAAGACATCGACCGTTTAGATGTTCGCCCTGATAAAGGCATTGTTAAAGTGCGAGCCGTTAATCACTGGGAAATCCAAATTGATACCCAGACGGGTGACATTCTTCAAGTTGAATATAGAAGGTCGGACATTATCGAAGCTATGCATGATGGATCCTGGTTTGCCGATGCTGCCAAGTATTGGATTTTCCTACCCGCAGGAATCATAGTTCTTATTTTATGGATTACCGGGGTTTACATGTATTTCATACCCGCTTTGAATAAGAGAAGAAATGCCAAACGAATGGCAGATATTAAAACGAAATCGGTAGACGATGAAAGTGCTTTGTGAGGTTTGCATCGCATTTGAGCTTCGTAGTTTCTAATAATTCTCTTAGTTACAAGAACGGCTGATATAGCATAGTTTTTTTGTAGAAAAAGAGATAATTCAGTTATTTTGATCATAATGGTCATAACTCAATGATCATTTCTCTTTTCTTATTTCGTAATCACCTCGGTGATATTTACTCGCTCAAACGTTTTAGCCTCAATACTATGAAAAAATATCTCAGATCGGTATCTGTTTTCGTACTCACTTTATTCGTTTTGTTTTTAGGGTCGGATCCTGTAATTGCTCAAAATGTAACAGTAGGTAAAGGCAGTTACACAACTACTTACCCAGAGGGCAGAAGTTTGCCGAAGGGTGCTGATGAACAATTAATTACACCTAGAATATCTTCGGAATTTAATCAACTTATCCAAACTAATGATTATTGGAGTAATCTGATTTACCCTTACTCAGGTTCAGATTTTTTAAATTTGGTAACTGCACATCCTATTGCCATTGAATCGGATGAAAATGGATTTAAAGTTGGCTATTCGGTTTTAGTAAATACCACCGACGTGGATTATCAATTTGCACCACTAAATACAATACAAATTGGTATTGCAGGCTTAACAGCAACAAATGTTTCAGCTCATTCTTACGGCGATTGGACTTTTTCAGCAAAAAAAGAGTTCGGCAATGCCTCGCTAATAGCCACCACAGGCCATGGGTTGCCTTATACTTTTTTTGAAGTATCTGGTGGTGATATTCAGATTTCATCTGCTTCTGATTTTACAGTCTGGCATAATGTTGATGAAGTAATCGGCCTTTCTATAAATGGAATGCATTATGCACTTTTTGCTCCATCAGGTTCCGTTTGGTCAGGTTCGGAGGTTCTAACATCATCGTTGAATGGCAAAGGATTCGTTTCGGTAGCCGTATTACCAGATTCTACTTCCGAAACTCTAGAATTTTACCGTAAACATGCTTACGCGCAGGTAATAAATAGTACCGTAGAGTGGCAATATGATGAATCATCTGCTCAGCTAACCAGTACTTTTTCTTATCAAACATTGCTAAGAGATTCTGCGGCCGGTAATGTAGATTATACATTAACAGCACTTTATCGGCATCAATGGCTGAATACAGATGCTGTACTGACAGGATACTCATATGCCTCGCCTCGGGGGGAAATGAAAGTATTTTCAGGTAATACATTTTCAACTGTAAGTATATTTTCGGGGATCCTGCCTGCCCTTCCAGATCTTGGTGATTATGACCGGCTTCAACTTTTGGATTTTGTAAAACAGGTTGCTACCGAACGGTTGCCCGTAGATGATACCTACAATAATGGTAAACAAATGGGACGTTTTGCCGAAGTGATTCATATTGCAGATCAGTTAGGAGCGATAAGTGAACGCGATTATTTGCTGGATGAACTGAAACTTAGATTAGAAAGCTGGTTTACTGTGGGTGGAGATCAACAATATTATTACAACGATACTTGGAATGTGTTACATGGTTATCCCGGAAGCTTTGGATCAAATTCTGAAATCAATGATCATCACTTTCATTCTGCGTATGCAATAAAAGCAGCCGCAACCATAGCCCAATACGACAGCGTTTGGGCTTCCAAAGATAATTGGGGTGGAATGGTAAATTTACTAATCAGAGACGCTAACAATTGGGAGCGTGAAGATGAGATGTTTCCCTTTTTAAGAAATTTTGATGCATACGCGGGCCATGCATGGGCGTCGGGTCATGGTGATTTTAATTTCGATGGCATCCGACCCGGCAATAATCAGGAATCGAGTTCCGAATCTATGAACTTTGCCACCGCATCCATCCTTTGGGGTGAACTAACCAATCAAAAAGAAATTCGTGATCTGGGAATTTTCCTTTATACCAACGAAAATGAAGCCATTGATCAATATTGGTTTGATGTTGATAATGCAGTATTTCCAGAAAGCTTTCCTAAAAAGGCGGTTGGTAGAGTTTGGAGCGCAACTGCTGATCATAATACTTGGTTTGGTAGTGATCCCGAGTTTATACATGGAATAAACCTTCTACCAATTAATGCTGGCTCATTCTACTTAGGTAAGCATCCTAATTATATCATGGAGAATTACAACGAGGTAGTTGCTGAAAGAGGTGGGCAGCCTATACACTGGAAAGATGTTTTCTGGCAATATCTTTCAATGTCGGATGCAGATTTAGCTCTTTCTTATTACAACGCCGACATAAATTACAACCCCTTTGATGGTGAATCGCGCGCGCATACATTGCACTGGTTGTACAACATGAAAAAAATGGGGCATTACAACACAGAAATTACTTCAAATGTGCCACTTTATGCCGTGTTTGTAAACTCCAATAACGATACCACCTACACCGCTTATAATGCAAACCTTGTAGAAAAACTCGTTACCTTTTCTGATGGATTTACGATGTTGATTCCAGGGCAGGAAATGAAAACTTATCATGCTGCTGAAATTGGTTCCATAATCCCTCCCGCTCCTATTCCTTTATTTGACGCAGAAAAAGTGATGTCAGTTTTCAGTGATAGCTACCCAAACTTTGTTGGAGTTGAGTTAGATCCGGAAATAGGACAATCAACCGAAGCTTCCATAGTGGTATTTGAAGGAAATAATACGTTGAAGTTAGATAATTTTGATTTCCAGCGATTAGACCTTCAAGCACCAATAAACATAATTTCGCGAGATAGCTTACATTTTGATGTATACACTGAAGAATCGGTAGAAATTCAAATACGTTTAGTAAGTAGTGACGAATCTGATGCACGCTTTACTTTTAATTTTCCGGCAAATGAGTGGATATCAACCTCGTTAGCTTTACATGCGCTCTCAGATTCCATTGATCTGGGTAACTTATCACAGATTTATTTTTCCGGTTCCGGAACCGTCTACCTTGATAATATTTTTTTCAGTGGAGATAATCCGGTGGTTTTTAGTCCAACATCTTCAGCACCGGATCCGATAATTGATCCAATTGATGTGATCTCCATTTTTAGTGATTCCTATAACAACATCGAAATAGCTGATTTTAATCCAGACTGGCAGCAACAAACAGAGGTTTCTATCATTGAAATTGAAGGGAACCAAACACTAAAGTATTCCAATCTAAATTATCAAGGTACTGCATTCGAGAACCCAACCGATGTATCCAATATGGAATGGTTTCATTTAGATTATTGGACAAATAATTCATCTGAGTTAAAAATCTATTTGATAAGCCCCGGCCCAAATGAAATCGCCTTTGAAATAACCGTAAATCAAAACAGTTGGCAAAGTGTAGATATCCCACTTACCGAATTTTCGAGTGTAGTTGACCTCACTCAGGTTTTTCAGTTAAAAATTGAGGGCAACGGAACCATTTATTTAGATAATCTTTATTTCGCAAAAGCGCCTGATCTTTCGGTAGCTCCAACTCCGGTGCATGATTCAACAAAAGTTGTTTCACTCTTCAGTGATCACTACCAGAATATAGTCGTAGATACATGGTCAGCTCCATGGGATCAAGCAAATGTAGAGGACGTTGTTGTATGCGGTGATAATATGAAGTTATTCACAAATGTGAATTTTGCAGGTATTGAGTTTTTTCGAACCGATCAAATAGATGGTACTAACTTAACCCATTTACATTTTGATATGTGGACTGCCGACGCCATCGACAGTACCACAAATTTCAAAGTAAAACTCGTCGACTTTGGTGCTAATGGCTCGTTCGGTGGTGGCGATGATGTTGAACATGAACTTACTTTTGATAAGAGTAACACAAATGGATTTGAGTCTAAATCATGGATTAGTTTCGATATTCCACTCACCGACTTTGAAAATATGACCACCAGAGCCAATCTGTCACAGCTTTTGTTCGTTTCTAGAAGTGGCATCGACGATTTTTACATGGATAATTTGTATTTCTATCAAGGCGATGCAACAAATGCTTTTGAATCAACACCCTTAACGATTCCTAATACCATACATCTGCAACAGAATTACCCAAACCCCTTTAACCCCACTACAACCATAGGGTTTAGCATACCTAAAACACAGTATATCGAGTTATCAATTTATAATTCGATTGGTCAACAAGTTGCGACTTTGGTAAATGGAGAGTTATCGGCAGGTTTATATAATTTAAATTGGGAAGCCGGTAGTTATTCAAGTGGCATATATTTTTATCAATTGCGCACAAATGTGGGAATTTTCACCAAACAAATGCTCTTAATCAAATGACTTTATCAAGGTAATGCCTGATAGTATACGTAAATAGTGACCGTTGCTGTTTTCTGTTATTATCTATTAATTCAGAGTAATTTTAAAGTATATGATGTTATTAGTTCTAGTTGCGTTGTGTTGCACAATACTACCCCATCAACTACCTGACAATGATTCCAATAACTCTTTGCATGTTTCCTTAACATCAGGCAGTATCACAGGCATTGTTCAACTTTCCACAAAACCGCGAGGTGTTCGTTCGGGCGGTGGATTATATGGTCGATCTTCCAGAAACACTCCAAATACAGTAACCAACGATTCTGTGTTGGTTATTTTATCCGGAGATGCTAAAAATGAAATTAGAACTGATGATTATGCCATATTGAATCAATTTGATCGAAAGTTTCAACCTGGTATACTTCCTATCCAATTAGGGCAAACGGTCCGTATTACAAACTCCGATCCGGTTTACCACAACGTTTTTAGTCTTACGAGTCCGCACAAATTTGATGTGGGGCGACGACCAAAAGGTGAACACTACGATGTTACCTTTGAAAAGCCCGGGATGGTAGACGTGTTTTGCGATATCCACTCAAATATGCATGCCATCATTTATGTACTACCTCCTGATGCCATCCAATGGAAAAAAATCGCAAATGGAGAGCAGTTTCAGTTTGACAGTGTATCCGAAGGTGCCTATTCGCTTACATTCTTTGCAATGGGATATTCGGAGGAACAACGGAATGTAACCATCACCTCCGATGAAACTGCTGATGCCGGCATCATTACTTTGAATCCCTGATTATGGATAATAAGTTTCTAAGTCTGCGATGGAAAATACTTGCCGGATTTGTAGGCTTGGTGGCTGTTATTGTAATTGCCCTGCTTTTGAGTTTAGGATCGTTGGTTGAGCACCGCATTCGCGAAGATATTGACCAAAATTTTGTGGAAGCCGGTCGTGTGTTCGAGCGTATTCAGGAAATTCGGTTTCGTCAGCTTCGTCAAACTGCACTCTTACTTGCCGAAACACCAAGTTTAAAAGCAGCTATCACCACGGCAGATACAAACACTGTAAATGATATAATCCGCGAAGATTTACTTCCTCTCCTCGATTTTGATCCTATCATACCCGATTCGTTGCTACCGGAATCTTTTTTCAGCAATCCGGATTCTGCTGGGATACTGATTATTGCGGATAATCTCGGTAAGCCATTGGGTCGACTTTCCTCAACGCCCCTTCCCTCTTTTTCGATCGCAGATAGAGCGGGTGTTACAGAAGCTCTAAATGGTGTTTTTCCGGAACAGTCATTTATTTGGGCAGAAAATGGACGTTATTTTAACGTAATCACCATGCCCATTTTTACACGATTCAATTTGTTAGGAACGGTTAGCTTCGGGCTTCCGATCCGGCAAGAAGAGGCTAATCAATTGGCGAATGATATCGGGATGGATGTACTTTTTTTTGTGGATGATGCCATGATTGCAGATACTTTCAATAATTTATCTGCCGGTGATCAAACTTCCCTCGAGCAAAGCATACACACATCCAGTTTTGGAGTGTTGCAACAAAATAGAGCCGTTACCTCCGAAATATCTATCAATCAAGAACAGTGGTTAATTTATTTGGCTCCAATGTTCAACGAAAA
Organism: bacterium; assembly: GCA_024742815.1. Lineage (GTDB taxonomy): Bacteria > Bacteroidota > Rhodothermia > Balneolales > Balneolaceae > HXMU1420-13. Next base: position 5,149 of record JANSXX010000022.1, on the reverse strand, counting down.
CAGGTCTTTTTCAGGGATAAAAGGCTATTTCGGAATCGCTAAATCGTTGGATGAAGCCCTCCTTCCACTTCAAAATCTTCAACTATTGATTTTTGGAATTGGAATATTAGCCATAATTGCAGCGCTGGGAATAAGTGTGCTTATCACTAATAAAATCACTCGCCCTATCGATCTTTTGGTTGAGGGAGTATTACGGGTAGAAAAAGAAGATTTTAGTAAGCAAGTCCCGGTTACAACACAGGACGAAATTGGGAAACTTACCGCTGCCTTCAATCATCTGGTAGAAAATCTTCAAGAACGATTGTTGATGCTCAAATTTGTTTCAACGGCCACACTCGACGCCATCAAAAAAGATTTAACCCGAATTGAACCCGGTGGCGAACGCAGAGATATCACTGTTTTCTTTTCTGATATCCGTGGATTTACAGCATGGAGCGAACAACACACTCCCGAGCAAGTGATCGATATGCTGAATAATTTGCTGAGTTTTCAAGCAGAAATTGTGCAAGAATTAGGCGGCGATGTCGACAAATTTGTAGGTGATGAGTTGGTAGCCGTGTTTCAAGGTCCTAAGAAAGAACAACTGGCCGTGCAAGCTGCGATTCGGATACAAGAGCAGTTACCCAAGATGTTAGGAGAAGGACAAGATAATCTGGCTGTGGGAATTGGAATCAACTCAGGTGAAGTAGTGATGGGTGCAATGGGTAGCGAAAACCGCATGGATTATACGGTATTAGGCACAACAGTAAATTTAGGAGCACGTTTATGTTCGGCTGCCATCAAACATCAGATATTAATTTCTGAAACTGTGTATTTACATCTGGAACGCAAGATTAAAGCTCAGAAGTTGGAGTCTATTACGGTAAAAGGAATTTCCCAACCGGTACAGATTTACGAAATTGAGTGGGATAACCAACCCGAACCCAAAGAAACAGACTAGAAATCGTATGAAAAAAATCACTTCTCTAATTGTTACACTTTTGGTTCTTTCTTCAAGCTCACTGTTTGCTCAGTTCAGTATTTCAGGCCTAGCTGATTTTGAATTACGGCATGCTGGTGATGATTCCTCTCCATACGTCAATCAAACTCCTGGTAAAGGTTGGGCTATGTTCACTCCCAATTTAAGACTTATTATGAGTGGAGATATTAGTGATTCATGGTTCGTAAGTGCAGTTTTACAAGCCGATCATTATGAAGGCAAAAAACTAAGTGATCCGTTTTTTTCGGTGTTCAATATCAACTGGACTCCAAACTTAGAATCTGATTTGCTAATCACATTTGGCCGATTCGTAATCCCTTATGGTTCTTATAGTTCCAGATTTCTTTCCTTCGATAATCCTTTTGTACACCTTCCTCTATCGCATGCTTCAGGATTTGCATTGAGTAAGAATTTCGGTTTTATCAGTGAAGGCAGATACAACCCCGGTGCACTTAAAGATTTCTACGGGCAAACCGAACCGGGAGCAACCATGGTGTATCAGCGCATGTACACACAAGGTTTATTTGTTTCTCACGCTTTTGGGGAGGAAGATCGCATCCGAGCAAAAATTGCGGCTACTCATGCGCCGGCTTCTTCTCATTTGGATTATGGTCAGGGTGAGAATTTTGCGCTCACCGGACGAATAGAAGTGCAACCAGTAGTATGGGCAACGTTGGGATTATCAGCCAGCAGTGGTACGTTTTTACAAAACAGTGCTTCGAACGATTCTCTTTTGATCTATGATTTGTCATCGTACAATCAAGAACTGATGGGTGCGGATTTATCCTTGAATTACCAATATTACACGCTCAATGTGGAGTGGAATCAGAGTTTTTGGAAAGCTCCCTATTATAATCGGGAAACATCCACACAAGCTTCTCCAAGAACAGGAAAGGCAACCATCGATCACTATTCGATGGAGTTAATATATGATACTCCGTTTCTGGTAGGCGCACATCTTGCCATTCGATATGAGCACATAAATGAAGGTGAAATAGAAATTTATGAACGTGATAATGCTAATCTTAAGATTAATGAAACAATGAGCGATTTCACCTATGCGCGTACCAGAACAGAAATTACAGCCGGTTATAAATTAGATCGAAATATTCTACTTAAAGGTTCCTACTTAATTTCATCTGATAATGGCCCCGACCTAGATGATAACGTGTTTGCAATCCAATTGAGTGTGCTTTTTTAACATCCTGGAATTTGTAATTCAAAAGCGGAGATAGCTTCTGAAAGCTATTCTATTCCCGAATCTGTCATAAAATTTCTTTTTGAAACTGAGGTATTGTTTGGCAATCAATAAATATCTACTTTGTATTTAAAAGTACTTTCTATGACCTCAGAAAAAAATCATATTCAAGACCTTGCAAAGATTCGCGCGATCATGCAACGATCTACCAAGTTTTTCTCACTTTCAGGCTTAGCAGGAGTTTCGGCCGGAGTGTTTGCATTGATCGGTGCTGCTGTTGTGTACTATCAATTTGGATTTAGTCCTGACGCCCTCCAATATCAGCTTGATCCAATATTAGGGCGAAAGGTAATTTTAACAGCCTTTAGCGTGCTTATTTTTGCGCTTGGTTTTGCAGCTTTTCTATCACATCGAAAAGCCAATAAAAGTAACGAAGCGTTATGGTCCTCCCCCACACGTCGACTTCTTGCCCATGTAGCCATTCCGCTATTTAGCGGTGGACTATTCGCACTTATCATGCATTTTTATGGTTACAGCGGATTTCTGGTTCCTATAACACTCATTTTTTATGGTCAGGCTTTAGTAACTGCCGGACAATTCACTTACAACGACTTAAAATTACTTGGTGTGCTATTTATCCTGTTAGGCTTACTAAGCGTGGTATTTATTCAGTATAGCTTGATACTTTGGAGCCTTGGGTTTGGTTTGGCGCATATCGTGTACGGTATTTATATGCATATTAAATACGAGCGGTGAAACGACGTGAAGGTATCCTTGGATGATTTACATAAAGCGTTCGAAAACCGGGTTCGTCTTGGCATTATGTCGGCCTTGGTGGTGAACGATTATCTGGATTTTACTTCACTAAAAGAGCTACTAGAGGTAACAGATGGAAACCTTGCTACTCACTTGAAAAAGTTAGAGCAGGAAGACTTCATCGCCGTCGAAAAAACCTTCATCGATCGTAAACCGAATACTAAATATGTTGCTACTAAAGAGGGCAAACAAGCTTTTACTCAGCATTTGAATGTGTTGGAGCAAATTATCAATCAACAGAAATAAAAAATTTTACCCATTCACTTTGTAATTAAAAGTGCTTTTTATTTAAACATCAAAAAGGAGAACATCATGACTCAAACCTCAAAATTCACATCCATCATAACTTCACCAAAATCGCTCGTAGAAGCTGCTGTTGCACCTGCGGTTGGCGCATCCCTTATCGTTCTTATTCCGCTTATTGCTATGCAATTTACTAGCGAAGTTGTTTGGACCTTATCCGATTTTATCATTGGCTGGGCTATCCTCTTTTCGATTGGATTTGCCTATCAGGCGATAGCGAGAAAATCGCAACAGGTCACCTTTAAAATTGCTACCGGCATTGCTACGTTTACCACATTGTTTATTATCTGGGCAAACTTAGCCGTTGGAATAATCGGCAACGAAGAGAATCCTTTGAACCTTTTGTATTTTGGAGTGGTGTTGCTGGCTATTTTTGGATCGTACATAGCCTCGTTAAAAGCAAAAGCAATGTTTCGAGTGATGATGTCGGTGGCGGCTTTGCATGCGTTTGTTAGTGCGATTGGATTGTCGATTTTTTCTGAACAGAATCCTGAGTACACAATTATGAATGTGATCGTAATTAATTGCGTATTAACTATTTTGTGGATTGTTGCGGGTTTGTTGTACAACAAATCAGCTGAAGTACTAGATGAGAGGAATTAGTTTACATTTTTGCGAGATTCTTCTTCATTCAAAACTTAATTCCAGTCCTTTGAAATGAAAATCCGAGCGGAACAACCAACCGACGAAAAAGCCATCGAAGAGGTTATTAAATCAGCCTTCGAACACCATCCGCACAGCAATCAAACCGAGCACCAAATTGTTAACGCTTTACGTCAGGCAAACGCTTTGTCTCTTTCTCTGGTAGCATTGCTGGAAAATCAAGTGGTTGGACATATTGCCTTTTCCAAAGTGCAAATCAATGGAAAAGATCTGAGTTGGTATGGCTTAGCGCCGGTTTCTGTGCTACCTGAGTTTCAGAACCAAGGGATTGGCTCAGCGTTAATTCGAGAAGGACTTCAGCAACTTAAAGCGCTAAATGCACTGGGTTGTGTTTTGGTAGGTGAGCCGGAGTACTATGTTCGTTTTGGGTTCGCACATTCAGATTCATTGGTTTATGAAGGAATTCCCGAAGAATATTTTATGAGCAAAACATTGACTGACACGGCTATCCCAAATGGAGTTGTGAAATATCATAAAGCCTTTAATTCTGCTTAGGTTAGCTAAATCAAGAATGCACGTTCTTTGCTTTTTTCCAAAGTGTTTGATCACCTTCTTTAAGTACTTCTAGCAAAAGCTCTTTTTCGCGTAAATACACTTTAGCGAAGCCCGGATCGTATTCCACAATGCTTGTAGTATTCGAAATTAGGTCGGCTAATTTTATGGTTTTGGCTTCCGGTGATGCTTTTGCTGTATGCTCGCAATCAATCGCTTTTCGCGTTTTACGGTTCCCATCTTCGGGTTTACTTATATCCGTTAGCATTTCAACTAAATCGCCAATTTCTTGCCCAAACTCTGTATAAATTTCTTCCAGTGTGATGGGTGTATCTTCCACAACATCGTGCAACCAAGCAGCCGCAACCATTGCTTTGGTATGTGGCACCGATTCTACGATTTGAGCAACCTCTGCAGGATGCACAATATAAGCTTCATTGGTATACTTTCGCCGTTGATCTATGCTGGCATGCGCTTTAGTTGCGAAAATTCTTGCTTTCTCAATGATATTATTTTCTGAAGATCCACTCATAGGTGTAACAACTTATTGAAGTTACTCTGTCCCGTCCTAAAATAAGTTGACGGTTTTTGTTTACTCTTACTCATAATGGCTGGGCGTTATCTCAGCCATTTTTGTGTGTACCTGCTGAGGCGTCTTTAAATTCAAGCTCCAGTGAGGGCGTTGGGTATTATAAGTT
>JANSXX010000069.1:0-1941 GCA_024742815.1 bacterium | reverse complement strand
TACGGCATGATTCTCTTCTGGGCTGATTGAAAGTAGATGCTGCAAAGCAAACCGGTTATTAATCGCTTCGTTAAGAGAATCTGCTAAAGAAGCAACTTGCAAAGCGGAAGGTGCATCATTCCATCGGTTTAGGTAAGCCTGATATACCCTGTTTAAGCTACTGTAAGTTTCTTCGTAGGTATCTGAGAAATACTGTGCTGCTTCCGGACTACTGTCAACAAGATGAGGGTTGCGATTGAGCCGGTCCGCAAACTGCCATCGTGCTTCCCATTCTAAAGCGGGATAACCAAACGGCGCTTCGTAAGTTCCATCCAAAATAGTACTATCTGTACCAGCTATTCGCCCTTCGAGGGGCGGGGGCGGTTCAGACAAGAAACATGCCACCACCGTTTCGTCAGCCTCTGGGCCAGAGGATGCAGGGACAAACCAAACAAAGTTATCGGGAGTAGTAGCAATCATCCGTGGGTCCGGCCAAAAAAAGCTGCTTAAATTGCTACTGTTTATCTCAAAAACAGAGGTCAAAGCAGAAGTCAGGTTTTTAGCATAAGCCTCTATATTGGAGGCGCTACCATACCATTGATTTTCTTTGTTGATTTGATTCCCCATGGTGTTTACTAAAGTAGAAACCTGTGGATGCCCCAGAGCCAGTCCTATATCATGGTTATTGAAATCATTCTGATAAAAGTGGGTATTGTCACAATTACCGAAGAAGGCTATTCCCGTATTAATGTTGTCTACGTTGTTACATTGGAAGATTGCGTTCGGTGATTCTTGCCAGCGTATTCCGCAGGCGAATGTATACCCCAACCCTGCACCTATAAAATTGTTATATAAAACCCTGATACCGTTACAAGGCTGATTTGCTCTTATACCGTAAAACTCACTTATGGGGCTTGGTGCCCCTACTCCTTGAATGGTATTTTGCTCGACAGTGAGGTAAGATAAATCCTCGAGCATAATACCAAAAGAAATACCTATCAATCCTGCATACATAGTAATATCGTTATTGAATACACGACCACGTGAAAGGTTGATTAATTCGGGAGAACTGCCGCTTCGTCTTACAATAATTCCAAACCGTGGAGGCCCCAAAGGATCAACTCTATCACTTAATTCATTATTTGATATGTCTAAAAACACTGATTTCCAAAGGTCTAATTGAATCCCTCTTACTTTAAAATCAAGTATCTGACTATTAACAATTTGACAATAAAATGCATTTTGGCTGCTATTAGCCTGCCGCACTCGAATAGAGCCTACCGCACGCCTTGAGATAATATCTTGAACAAGAAGGTTAGCTCCAAGTGTATTTATGTCTTCGTAGCAGTTTTCAAAAGAACTATTGTTTACAATAACAGTTGGAAGAACAGTTTCCAAGCTGTACGCATAAATACAATCTGCTTCTACATTTGATAAAGTGCTATTTGTATTATCAACTCCAAAGTTTAAAAAACTACAATTTGTAATTGTTGCACTGGATGTTTGCAATCTTATACCGTCTGCCTGAGGAACTTCAGATAACGCAAAGTCTCGAAACACATTAGCGGCATGGATATCACTTCCAATATTCAGCGCAGCTACCTTTTGCAGCCAAATTCCTGCAAATGGAAAATCAGATAAAACAGGGGACGCGCCAATAGCCCCCGGGAGTGAAGAAGGGCTTATGGATTCCAACAGTTGGGTATCCCCCTCAAAAGTGTTCCCCGACAACCCATTAGAACTCGCTAAAAAAATACTCATTGGTGCTATGATTGGGTTGCCCCGGTCTGCATAGATACCACAAGCATTTGCTCTAAATGTGTTATCAGCAATAAGTATTTCCGCCCGATCCCGGAGCAGGATCGCTGTAATGGCATCCTCAAAAGTCGAAGATTGCGCAATTATGCTCCCTTGAACACGGACTTCCACTCCCTTCCAAAGTTTGTTACATCCTCTTAGATG
>JANSXX010000076.1:0-1808 GCA_024742815.1 bacterium | reverse complement strand
TTCCCGTTTACTCTTTATATTTCCTAGTTAGATGCTTTGATGCCGTCTCCGGGCTTGTGTCTCCGGGCTCGTATTAGTTAGATGTTGTTATGCTGGCTCCGGGCTCGTGTTTCCCGCTTATTCCTTGTATCTTCTAATTTCTTGCTTATCTTCTTGTGATTCCTAGTTAAAAGCTGTGATGTTAGCTTTGGGCTCGTATCTCCCACTTATCCCTTGTATTTCCTAATCAAGTGCTATAATGCCGGCTCCGGGCTTGTACCTCCCGTGTATCTCCTTATGTCTCCTAGTCAGATGCTAGGGCGCCGACTCCGGGCTCGTGTCTCCCGCTTGTGTCCTAGTTAGGTGCCGTAACCCCGGCTCCGCTTGTTTTTTTATATCTCCGAATTAGATGCTTTAACGCCGGTTCCGGGCTCGTGCTAATCAGATACTGTGACGCCGGTTCCGGGCTCGTGCCTCCCGCTTATCGTACGTTATCGTGTCTCCCGCTTATCGTATCTCCCGCTTGTTTCCCTGTATCTCCTAATCTCTCGTTTGTCTCGTTGTATCTCCTAGTTAGACACTAAGACGTCGGCGCTAAGACGTCGGCTTCGGGCTTGTGTCTCCCGCTTGTCTCCCCGGTATTTCCTAGTTAGATGTTTTAATGCCGCCTCCGGGCTCGTGTTAGTTAGATGCTGTTATGCCGGCTCCGGGCTCGTGTCTCCTGCTTATCTCCTTGTGTCTCCAAGTCTCTCGCTTATCCCCTTGTGACTCCCAGTCAGATGCTGCGACGCCGGCTTCGGTCTCGTATCTCCCGCTTGTCCCCTGTATTTCCCAATTAAGTGCTGTGACGCCGACTCCGGGCTCGTGCCTCCCGCGTGTCTCCCTATGTTTTCCAATCAGATGTTGGGGCGCCGGCTCCGGGCTCGTGTCTCCCGCTTGTATCCCAGTTAGACGCTGTGACCCCCGGCTCCGATCATGTCTCCCGCTTGTTTTTCTATGTCTCCCAAGCAGACGCTTTAACGCCGACTCCGGGCTCGTGTTAATTAGATGCTATGACGCCGGTTCCGGGCTCGTGTCTGCCGCTTGTCTCCCTGTGTCTCCCTGTGTCTCCCTTGTCTCCTTATGTCTCCCATCAGACGCTCTGACGTCGGCTTCGGGCTCGTGTCTCCCGCTTGTCCCCCTACGTCTCCCAGTCAGATGCTGTGACGCCGCTCCGGGCTCGTGCCTCCTATGTGTCTTCCTATGTCTCCCAGTCAGATGCTGGAACGCCGGCTCCGGGCTCGTGTCTTCCGCTTGTTTTTCCGTGCCCCTCCCAGCCTCTAGCTTGTTTCCCTGTGCCTCCTAGTCGATGCTATGACGCCGGCTCCGGGCTCGTGTTCAGATATTATGACGAAGGCTCGGGGGGTCGTGTCTCCCGCTTATCTCCCTATGTCTCGCACTTGTCTGGCGGTGGATGCCGCTTGAGTCAGGTCGATGGCAAGGAGCACAATTGCTGCGATTGGAGAGAGGCAGTGGCAGGACGCCGGGTTCCCAAAGCTCGGCGATTGGTTCCACACACAAATTACAGCAGCGGAGACGGCCTATGTCACTGCGACAGGCATCTATGACAACATGCCTGACCCGGATGGTGGAATTGCGGCGGGGCTATCCAGGACTCGACAACAGAAGACGCGGTCGCGCGTGAGAACAAGGTTCAAGAGATCCCGAGTGATTGGGCTGCCCTTCAGAACTCGGGGAAGCATGAAAGCGACAAAGAGACTGGCGCCGGTGCACAGGATGCACTCTAGCGGCACCTATACATATACACAATGGGTCGCTGCTGGATACAT
>JANSXX010000112.1:0-1298 GCA_024742815.1 bacterium | reverse complement strand
CCTGCCTGGCGCACCAGTGCATCTACGCTGACCCTCCTTACATTTTCCCCGGCCGCAGCATGAACTACTATGGTACGAGAGGGGGCCACGACCTGGTCTTTCACACGGAGCTGCGAGACGCGCTCTTCGCGAGTGGCCTGCCCTTCGTCGTCAGCGTCAACGACGTGGTGGAAAGGGTGGAAAGGGTGGAAAGGGTGGAAAGGGTGGAAAGGGTGGAAAGGGTGGAAAGGGTGGAAAGGGTGGAAAGGGTTGGAAGTCTGATTTTCCACCGCTCTTCTCTGGAAGACAGCTAACCCTGACCAGCAAGGACTCCATGTTCTACCATTTTTCTGCCTTGCAAAGCAACAAAACCCTCAGCAGCAGCAGAGCCAAATTTGATTTCCAGCGTGCTTTGCAGCACGGCCAGTCAGCCCTTCCTTTGCTTGCCTGATACAACGAAGGTCCAGTTCTCATGTGGAAGTGGAAGCGTGGGAGTTTGGACGTCCGGCGGAAGTCTGGCATGCCAAGCAGTCATATGGAGCTTGCGGGTGGGAGTCTGGCAAAGTGGAAGTGTGTAACAGTGTGGAAGTGGAGGCGTGGAAATCCGGGTTGGTCGGTTCTTGGCAAGCTCCTTAGCTTGCTTGAGACTTTCTCTTCGGGACCTTCACCAGAGCTTGATGCGTAGCCCACTAAAGACTCCACCCCTGTTTGATTTTACACCGCTCTTCTCTAGAAGATTGTTAAGCCTGACCAGCAAGGACTCCATTCTACCAGTCTGCCTTGTGAATTTGATTTCCAGCGTGCTTCGCCGCACGGCTAGCCGGTGTTAGTTCTGGGAACGAGTCCAACTGAATCTTGGCACAGGGCCGCACGACAACGCGTCTCAGCCCCCGGTCCTTAGCAGGCTTCTCAGTTCGCGTAGCCGCAGTGTTTTTCGGCCCTTTCTCTCTGCGGGTCTCCGGAGTTTCCTGCAGGCCCGCTTGTGGAAGCGCCGCCGAAAAAAAAACAAAGCCAACACAAAACACCAAAAACAGATAGGAGGCGCCTTTTTTACAAAGGCAGAAAAAATGGTGTTACTCACTCACTTACTCACTCACTCACTTATTCACTCACTCACTCACTCACTCACTCACTCACTCTCACTCACTCACTCATTCACTCACTCACTCACTCACTCACTCACTCACACTCACTCACTCACTCACTCTCTCACTTACTCACTCTGGGTGTGGGTTTGCGTGGCAGGCGCAGAATTTGGTGGCTGTCTAGAGGGACTGGACGTTGCCTCAAGTAGCAGCGGCGCAGGTTTGCGACGGGCT
>JANSXX010000115.1:0-1257 GCA_024742815.1 bacterium | reverse complement strand
GCTTCAGCTCGTCTCATGCCTTCGCCAGCTCTAGAGCCAACATAAGAGAGGGAGAAGGGGTGACATCTCTTTCTCTCACGTAGAGTCCTTGCCATTATTTCAGAATGAAGAAATGGCGTGGGAAGGCGCGTGAGAGGGAGATGACCAGCTCCTCCATCATTATCCTATCTGTTAGAGCTGTGGGGCCAACGGAGAGAGCAAGAGAAAGAGGGTCAACAGGTAAAGATGATTGGGAAGAGATAGAGAGTGAACGGAAAAGCTGGGACAATAAGGACATTCCAGCTCGTCTAGCTTTCATCTACTTCCCTTCTCTTGACCTCCCTCGTTTCTGGGCAAGAGGTTGGGAAAGAGAAGCTGAATAGAGGTGAAGAAAGAGGAATTCATTTGTAACTGCTGGAAAGAACTGGCCAGCGGATGGGATTTCCTCTGGCCACCTCTCACCTAATCACTTTACCTCTCTCGTCATCAATTTCCTTTCTCCTTTCCATTCTCACCGTTGCAACGGCTAGGAAAGAAGAAGGGGTGAAGAGATAGGAGAGAGAACTAGAATGAAGAACCCAGATGACATGAAAGACGTTCTGGATTCCGTGACATGGTTAAGGGGAAGGAGATGTTGGTGATAGAGAAGGAGAAGGAGTTGCATTCCTTTCTCTTGCATACAATCCCCGGAAGGCGTGTGAGAGGGAGATGACCAGCTCCTCCATCATTATCCTACCTGTTAGAGCTGGAGCTGGGCAAGGAATGTCTCTCTCCACTACTTGTTGTGAACTCTAGGGATCGCATGCCAGGTAAACGACCGGAGAGAGCGAGAGAGAGATGGAGGGCGGTCATATGATGGCTAATGAAAGAGAAGGCGCCATCATCACTTTCACTTTTTACTTCTCATTACCTACCTCCCATCATCTCTAGCTTCTAAATCTTGGATGTGGATGAGGGAGGAGATAGGATGAGAGGGAAAACGTGACAAGGTGAGCCCACCCACTCTCTCCTTCACCCACCTTTTTAATCTCCTTTTCTCTCGCTTGCAGGTGATGATGAGTGAAGAAGCGAGCGAAGAGTCAGGGCAAGAAAGGAAGAGACAGGGAAAGAGATGTTACTATCATAAAAATGATTCCATTTTCTAAGAGTACAAATCAGAGACGCTTTATCATTTGAGATGCTTTCCATCTCTTGCATTCGCTTTCTCCATTCTATTTCCCTCTCATGTCACTCCCAAAGCTATTAAAAGAGAACGGGAATGACAGGTAAAGATGATTG
>JANSXX010000136.1:0-1128 GCA_024742815.1 bacterium | reverse complement strand
GCTGGCCGAGAGCGCGGCGTTCGTGGCGCAGCAGCGTCGCGTCAGCCTGGCCCCCTGGATGCTGGCGTCCGCTAAAGCTGCGCTGCGACGAAGGCCCGTCCACCGGAGAGCAGGGAGGCAGCGCACTTGCGTCCGCTTTGCCGAGGAGGGCGGGCCGCCGTGGTGACAGCGTCAAAGAGGGCTGTCGCTATCTTAGAGTCCGAGTCCACGGCCGATGCAGGGCGCTGGCGTCTGCCTTGGAGGCCTGCAGCCCGAGATGGAGGCGTCTCGGCTTGCGAGCCCAGCGCCGCGGCGGTGACGGCCCCCAGGAGAGCGTTGGCCACCTTGGTGTCCACCTCCAGCGGCGTGATCCTCGCCGTCTAGGGAGTGCTGGTCCACCACCGTCTTGAGGCCGTAGTTGGCGGCCACCGTGGCCAGCGTGGCGTTGTTGGCCGAGGCGATGGAACCGTTCATGGCCGCCAGTGGTGGTGTAGTTGGACAGCTCTTAGTGGCCACCACGCCCTCCAGCACGTCGAAGGCCGACTGGTCTGCCTTGTTGGAGAGACCCGTGGTCAGCGAGCTTGCAGCGCAGCGATGCCACCTGCTGGCCAGGGCCGCCGCCGTTGCCAGGGGCGCAATCGCCCACCCCCGAGAATGTTGCGAGGCGACCGCAGCCTGTCTCCGCCACTACCGTGGTAAACACAGAAGCGTGTCGCCAAACAACGCAGCCTGTCTCCGCCACAAAGACCGAAGCCAACCAGAATGTCGCCAAACAACCGCAGCCCATCTCCGCCACTCCCGTGGTAAACACAGAAGCCGCCGCAAAGACCGAAGCCAACCAGAATGTCGCCAACCGCAGCCTGTCTCCGCCACCCCCGTGGCAAACGCAGAAGTTAACGAGAATGTCGCCAAACGACCGGGGTTGTATTTTATTACATGTTTGAGGCAGGGCAGGATATGACTTGAACCCATGGTTTTTTGGCGTCGTTTTTTTTGGGCGCACTAAAGACTCGAAAGACGTTATTCTCATTGCGTGAGCAGAGACGGCTTCTGGCACTTGCTGCCAGCTGCAATCTGGCTCCAGATTGTTTGTGATAGCATGCTTCTGAGCTTCTTCTAGCGCATGGCTGCATGCCGCGGCGGAGGCCG
>JANSXX010000138.1:0-1115 GCA_024742815.1 bacterium | reverse complement strand
TGCCTCCTGCAGCCCGAGCCATCGACGGAATCCGCGCTCATCAAGATGATCAGGGATTTTTCTCTGAGCCCGAGCAAGGTCAAGGGAGTTCCTGGCAAGTCAGCTGTGTTGATATACCTTGACACACAGCTCATCGGCGAGAGCAACAAGAAGCCGGCATTGCGGCTGCCACCCATTCACTACATCAATAAAATCTGCATATATGGGCGCTGTTAAAAATCTGTTATATTCGGTGCTGAATATTTATAATCGCTTAATTGAGGGCAATTTACATATCTATTCTGAAAAGGCATTAAATTAAAGTCTCCACTTAACCAAGATGACGCAGGATCGTAGGCAACACAATTATCATATTCAATCTGTCCTCTGTCTTATTTGTCATTTACAGAAGTTTCTAATTCTTCATCGGTAGGTATTTTGATTCTGTAACTTAGAGGGTCATTTAATCTAGTTCCATTTTGCGCTCGCTTTGTCCATTTACTGTTAACAATAAGTCAGGTGTAATATCGTCGAATGCCGCGTTTAATTCCGTTTGTGTTTTGTGTGATAATCGATTGGCGTAATAAATTTCACCGGACACATCAACGGCAGTGCTTCTTAATAAGACATTGGAACTATTCTACAACATAATATAGAAGCGTTTGTAAAACCCTTTCTCTGTTGTATAAAACGGAGTGCTGAATGAACACTCTGTCACGAACATTTTTGTTCTTGCTGGAATTTCAAAGTTTTGGTCAAGTTCTATAATAAAGTCACTGGTAGAATTGCTGTCTTGCAATCTGTAGGCGCTATCAACATAGGTTTTTTACATGTTAATCTATCACTCATAAAGATAATACACAATGGAAGTTATAATATAATCGTTATTATATGATTGGACGCCACTTTTTATTCGGTGCTATTGAAGGCAGGACACCTACACAAATAATGGCAGGTGTAGCAAGCGATAAGGCATATACGGCAGGTATTGATGTATTAGAAGATGTTTTTTTTACCCATAAGAAGAAATTAGAAGACAAAGTAGGAGGTTTCAATAAACATATTGATAAGCAAATAACGAAACATAAAACACGCTACGCCGAGGAAATCAATGTTCTAAATAAAAATACAATTGA
>JANSXX010000038.1:0-4020 GCA_024742815.1 bacterium | reverse complement strand
GTTTTTGAGTTAAAATCAGTGTACTATATTGAAAATAAATGAAAAGAAATTTTTTTATTTAAAAATAAAGCATTGTGGTGTTGTATCTGATTTCAACATTGTTTATATTTGTGTTGTAAACTATTATTTCTCTGTTTAAAATTAACGCTATGTACTCACGCATCACGCATCACGCATCACGCATCACGCATCACGCATCACGCATCACGCATCACGCATCACGCATCACGCATTTTATGTATAATGCTGTCTTTTTTCTGTCTCAGTAATATTTACGGGCAATATCATCCGGTTGATACAACGGATGCATTTTTTGAAGACGCTCCTGTGTTTGATGAAACCTGCTATCCTTTGGGGAGAATTGATGGGGTTCATACCCTGCACTTTGAATCTGCTGCACTTGTTTATCTGGACATCTCTGCTTCTTCAGGGGTAGTAATTGATAACAGTATTAGAGTTAGAGAAGTAGGTTTGGAAGAATTTTCATGGACGCCAGCCGATCAACAAGAGGGAGGGTATGTCGTTACTTTGGAGCCCCAAAAATCCTATGTTATTTTGGGAGAAAATACTTGTGGAGAATTGCACTCTGTAGCCAGGGTCAGCACTACACGATTACACGATGGGGACCTTATTCCCGTAAGCCAAACCTTATGGAATATTCTGCGGCCCTGGAGACTTGGAGAAAGTACGTTAAACCTATTTGACTATTTGGATACACATCCTGAAATCCCTGAGATTGAAAAGCTTTCTTTTCTACAGAATATGATGAAAGGTGGCGCGCCATTTTCCGATGGGATGCTTAATTCAGCTGATGTATTGGGAAGTGCGAAAAATAGTATGAAAGAAAACAATAACGGGGAAAGGGAATGTTTTTGTAGACTATTGAAAATAGACATGGGCTCTATCGTGACCCCTACATCAAGTGGACAGGTAGACCCTATGATCCATCCGGTTGCCCTGGGGCCTCAAACCATGACAGAAACGAGTAAGATTTTGATAAAGCGTAGTGGATTGATTGAAGGGCCAGCCAAGTACAAAGCGCTCTGGGGAGGTACGAAGTATGGAGGTGCTTGTGAAAACTCTCCTATTTCGGCTGACTGGGGCGATGAAGTGGATGAGGAAAGTGCAGAAGAGACATTCCTGCGCAGTGCCAGCGGTAATGCCAAAATAACGGTCGGCCAGTTTTGTACTACCACTTATGCTGAGATAGGGGATTGCTATTGTCGACAAACTCTTAGATATAGTTACCGCTATGATTCCTATGGTTTTACAGATACCAAAACAATGGCTGGATGGTGCTTAAGTACTCAAGGAAAGGAAAGTCAGGCCATGTTGAATGACCTTGGGGTATTCTTAGTATATAAAGAAGATGTTGATTATGTTGATAATCCCAACTTTGAAGAGAGGACACTAGTGTATGCAGATGCAACATTCAATCAAGTGGCATCTTCGTGCAAGGTAGACTTTCAAGAAGATAAAATCCTTGACCTGTTATTAATAGGCTATGCGATTTATTCCTATTCAAAGGGGCTGCCAGTCATATTGCCCGGACAGCCTTCAGAATCAGGGGGAGGCAATACCAGCACTGGCAGCACAGTTACCTGGGAAGAAACTATTGCCAGCCTGGGAGATGCCCTATGGGAAAATTATCAGGTTTCAATCATTAAAGAGAAAGTAGAGGGGCTTATCACCGAGCCTTGGGTTCTAAGTGATACTTGCGGCGTTAAATTTGACAATAAGCAAATGATTGGAACGAGTTCTGTAACCTTGGAGAACTACGAGGAAATCACCTTTGAACTATTTGATGTAACAGCTATGCGGATACAGGGAAGAACTCGCTGGCGGGCCACAGCCGAAGCTGCAAGCGGTTTCCAGTTGTCCGTTGGGCTTGTGGAGAGGTATAACGGGCCGGATGGTGACGACTGCTGTACCCGGCCTGCAGGTATTTATGCCTTTTCCACGCAACATCCTGTCCATAATTCAAATACTTACACGCAGGAAATAGGTAACATGTTAAGCTCTGGTTTAATCGGCCTGGATGATTATTTCCCCACTTCGCCCTTTAATGATCAACTCATTATCGACCCGGAAATTGAGTGGAATATTCTGATCCCGCCCTATGATCCTGAGTTCAATTGTGACACTGAGATCAATGGCAGGTCTTTTGATACTGAGGAAAACCATGAAGAACCTTTGCCGGTGACCAAGGCAGCAGTCTACTTCGATGGTGAAAATATCATGCTCAGTGATTTATCACAGTCAAGTGACCTGAGTAGGGCTCAATTGCTCTCGGTTGATGGGAAAGTACTGTTAAGCACCGGAATAAGCCAAAAAAGCAACGGACTCTTATTCAGGAGGTCAGATAGTCACATGCCCACGGGGCTATACTTTGTTAGACTTATAGATTCAAACAACAATCTATCTACCCACAAAATCTTTTTGCCATGAAATTGAAGCATTTAATTTTCACAGGCGCTTTGGTAGCCCTTACGCTCTTTGCCTGCAAAAAAGAGGACCCGGTTGCGGAGCCCACCTGCCCGGAATGCTGGGATCGCGAAATGGTCTGTGTTGACTTGCAGTGTGAGTGCCCCGAAGGCTCGATTGAGAATTGGTTTGAGGCATGGGGGCCCTTGGAGGATACTATGCCACATCGTAAGTTTTGCATTGAGCCAAATCCAAAAACCTTTATCGCAGAGTTGGAACCCATTGGATGCCTAGATACCTTTGCTTTTACTTTTCCTCAGGAACCGTTGACCGAAATTGATTCGTTCAGTAATCAGAATGGTCCTGGTGCAGCGACTTCCTTCAAAGTAGAGCGTCCAGACAGAATCCGCCCTGAGGAAGTAAATTATACGCTTTTTTACAACGAAGTGGGAGCGCTGGAATTATATTTCTTCCAGTTTCCTCCCAACACAGGTGGAGAGCAGTTCCGATTTGAAAATTGTACCGATTTCGACGCAAATGGGGAGCGGATTGGTTTTGCCGTTCCAAGTTTTCAAGGGGTGTTTATTCATCCTGATACCATACGTGGCCAGTTAATGTTCAGTGGATATGGCACTTTTGAATACCTAGACAGTTTACATGTCGAGTTAGACTTAATACGCACAGTACCCTACGAAGAAGACTAAATAGGCAGTTTTAATAAGGGCAGCAGCTCCGGTTCACGGGGTGCTGCCCTGATTTGCACTTTGTTTTATGGTTCTATGATTTTTCAGCTCCCTATGTTTGACTCCTCTGTTGATAGAGTACTTTGGGCTAAAAAAGAGCGCCCTAGGCTAGCATTTCCTTACTGTAAACGTAGTAGTTTCCTGTTCTCAGGCAGGGGGCGTGGGCAAGATCTCGTTTCTTTTGTTAGTGTGATCGGCATCATCAGTATACCCTTGTCTTGTTGGAGAATGGGGTCACAGATTGGACGGATTACGCAGATTTGCACTGATTCCCGGGCGGGCCCTCCAGCGGGGCGGGCCTGGTTGGGCAGATCAGTGCGATCAGTCAGATCAGCGTCCTCAGTGTACCCTTGGCGTGGATGTCGGGTTGGAACACAGATTGGACTGATTGCGCAGATTTTCACTGATTTCGAGCGGGGGCATAAGAGCGGGGCATGCTAGTGAGGCGGCAATAGCTTGCCAAGATCAGTGCGATCATTCAGATCAGCGTCATCAGTGTCCCCTTGCTGTGTATGTCGGGTTGGAACACAGATTGGGCTGATTACGCAGATTTACACTGATATCCGGGAGTCGTTGGGCAGATCAGCGTCAATCAGTCAGATCAGCGGCATCAGTGTACTATTATCGTGCGTGGCGGGTAGGGAACACAGATTAAGCTTAGATCTTTTCCTGGAAAAATTAAAACATAAGCGGGGCGGGATTTCAGCAATCTCCACCAAGAATATGTCAAAGTGTTTTATTCTGTTTTTGAGTTAAAATCAGTGTACTATATTGAAAATAAATGAAAAGAAATTTTTTTATTTAAAAATAAAGCATTGTGGTGTTGTATCTGATTTCAACATTGTTTATATTT
>JANSXX010000118.1:0-1240 GCA_024742815.1 bacterium | reverse complement strand
TCATGTCGATCTCCTGTTTTGGAACATCCAATTTATCCAAGCCCTTGAATAACTCGCCTTGTGGGACGATGGTTGTATAATTATTTGAAACTTGTATATCGGTAGGACTGTAATAAGACTTGTGATTTGGATTGAATAATTTCTTTCTGAATGTAAACATCGCTTCAGTCATGTTGTTGTAAACTGTTTCTCAGTCTACCGTGATGTCACTATTGATCTGATCGTCTATCAGACACTGTGACCTAATATTTTGATATACGTTATTGAAGTCCGCCCTCAGTTCTGAAATAGTCCCTGCTTTGTGAACAATCCTGCATTCATACCCGATATTTTTGAAATCGCAAAACAATTTATTTAGATCATTCTCTCTATGAACTAAAGTTTGCCGGTTCTGTTCGCAATTGTTGCCTTAACCGTTTCAAAAATGTCACCAATAGTAGAAAACATTTTGCAAATCGATGGCTTCCCTCTATCACTTATGATAGTCGGGTCGTGCCTTTCCTACAAATGCATCATCAGTAGTTTGTCTCTGTTCCAATCTTTTAATATTATTATTCAGTGTGTAGATATGATTATTTTTTGACCATTGCAAAAAGGGCTCTGATGTTGCGGTCAAGCATCTCTGGCGAATAAGTATAAATGATTTTGCCCAGTTGGTCTATTATTCTCACTCGCATTCTGTCTTTCATAAATACTGGGATCATTTCATCAATCGACGCCCCCGACTCTGTGAATTCCTGTTGTGTTTCATTTATTAGTTTTAGTATCGTCCCTCGTGACATTGGTTCTTTCTTCTTGTTGTTCATTAGGGTATCTTTTTAATAATCAGCGAGTGTATTCAACAAACATTGATTATCTACATAATTACCCTGCTTGATTGCTTCCATACATGTTTCTTTGGATGTGTCAAATTCGGTATACATATAAGCAGTATACATACTGATGTTTTCCGATCTTATCAGGTTGGCCTGTCGTGGATTCCTAGGCTGTCCACCTTCCACCTTTCTGGCTCTCAAGATCTTCAAGGCGTCGATATACCCCGTCTCTACGTTGTAAGCAACAGCGTTAGTCTTCTTGGTTAACCTCTTCTTCTTGTTGATCTCGATTGTTTTTTTCTTATCATCTCATAAATACCGACTCTTTTTATTTAGCTTTGTTTGAATTTGTGGATCTTGGGCAATTATTACTTTGAAATTTCTGATTTGATCATTTTGCTTGTTTTGTTGATTTCGTTTTCTTT
>JANSXX010000074.1:0-1829 GCA_024742815.1 bacterium | reverse complement strand
AGCACCATTTCTCAAAGCAAAGCAAGCAACATGAACACAATATCTGTTCTTAAATATCATGCAGCAAAGCTGCATTTGTTGCTTTCACAGCTCTTGTTTCCAGATTTCACAGCCAAATATTATCACAAGCAGTAAAAGCAATCCCAAATCTTAAGTGCATGCAGCAAAGCTGCATTATCAATGGCAGATGAGTGCATGGCATTCATTTATTTTCCAATCACAGCTTTTAATTCCAGAGCTGGCACAGCTCTTCTGAAGCTTATGATGCTTTTATTTCAAGAGCTTACTTATTCAGCAAATATTCTTCCAAGCATGAGAGCTTCGCTCTCATTTATGAAATGAGTTGCATGCTCATGCTCACTTTTATTTGTGAAACAAGAGCTTGCAGCGAGTAGCTGCAAGTGATATAAATATTTAGATCCAAGCCTTCTTGCCTTCAAATGCTTGAAGAGCAGAGTCTTGCAAGCCAAAGGCTTGCATAGATCTGCGATAATTTACGAAGCTTACAAGAATTGATTCTGCAGAAGCATGCAGCCAACGGCTGCATTCATAAATAAATATGTCTGTCCAAATATTATTTCAGCAAGCTAATTCTCTAATTTAGAGATGCATGCCATGCATGCATCGGTATGAAATATTCTGAAATCAAAGCAATCCTAACTTCTGCAAGCGTATGCTTGCAGATATCTCTGCAGCTAATTCTTAAAGCTACGTATGCTTGCAGCAATCTCTGCCACAATAATTATCAGCATGCGAAGCATGCGTATACTTAAAATGTGATCACAATATTTATGCATGCTTGCATGAAATGCATGCTTGCATGAAATGCATGCTTGCACTTCTCAATTGTTGCCTTCGAATTTAAAAAGAGCGTAGGCTTGCAAAGCGAAGCTTTGCAATGATACGCGATAATTTACGTGAAACATGAAGCTCACCATATTCTGAGTTCTGCATGCATATGCAAGCAAGGCTTGCATATTTTGTGCAAATCGTGCAAATTACGCAATAATCGATGTTTTTCGTAAAAATAACGCAATGACACGCTCTGCTCCCTTAAGTAAATGACTAGGCAGCCATAATTTGGGTCCCGATAAATCTTCCATTTTAGTGTAAAATAAGCCGAAACACCAAAATGGCCAAAACAGCGAAATGAAGGCCCAAACCCACAATTTGTGTGTTTTGCATGTTTTGCATGTTTTTCAACAATTTGCATGCGTAAGCATGCAAAACACTGAATTTAGCACGCTGAGCAAATGTTCACAAGCCCACGATTTAAAAGCGCCAAAAGGCTTGTGAGCATGCGAAGCATGCGAAACAATGATTTTGGTGCAATATTCACGATTTACACTAATTCTCATGATTTCTGTGTTCCCACCCACATTTAGCACGCTGTGCTAGTTACTATGATTTATTATTGGAACACTTATAATTCCCATCATTCTCATGCACAAACACATAAAACACGCTGAGCTCATGGGTTCCCAAATAGGGAATCCCAGTCTTCCATTTAACAAGGCAAATTGCCCTTTGGTGATTCCTGGGTTTTTTGAACTTTTGGCTCAAAGGGGAAAAGCAGTTGTCCACGACCAAAACGAGCTCAGCTTGCCTTTAATCCAGTGCTTCATGAGCATGTGTACCGATGCGTAAAACACGTGATCGGCCGGGATCGGCCACCCGATCGGCCCCAGGATCGGCCGGACCGGATCGCCTCATCGGTGCGCGCCCCTAATTACGGTAAGCGGAGCTCAAAGAGCTCCGCGAAAAAAGAAGATTATAATTTAACTTAAGAAACCACATAAAACCATAAACAGAAAAAGAAAACCATAATT
>JANSXX010000064.1:0-2077 GCA_024742815.1 bacterium | reverse complement strand
TCACCTTATTTTTAGTTTGCTGTGCCAGTCACAGTACCAATTTTGTTTTATGAATATTTTTGTTGCTAAGCTCAACTACGACACGCAGGAGTCTGACCTGCAGTACGCATTCGAAGAATTCGGCGCTGTCGATTCTGCCAAAATCATCATGGACCGCGACACTGGTCGTTCTAAAGGCTTCGGTTTTGTCGAAATGCCTAACGACGATGAGGCTCGCGAAGCCATCAAGGCACTGAATGACCAAGAGCTGGATGGTCGTACCATTGTTGTAAAAGAAGCTGAACCACGCGAAAATCGTCGTGGCGGTGGTGGCGGAGGCTACAACCGTGGCGGAGGCGGCGGTGGTTACAACCGCGGAGGAAGATATTAATCGATTGAGGCTTTGCCTCACCGTATGATATATTCTGTTTTTGGAAAGCCCTGAGTGACCCTCAGGGCTTTTCTTATGCCCGGTGTTGTTTTTCCTGCCTCGATAGTATATTCAGGTGTGGACAAGCATTGCCCGCTTAGATGGAGCTTCAGTTTTTGCGCTCCTCCTGCCGTTTCTTTTCTTCCTCCAGGTAGGGCGCCATAACTCGGACAAGAATAGGCTATTGCAAGAAACCCCTGGTTAATCCGATTGGTAACTAGCAGAAAGAAGACTTTACCGGCATTATTTAATTACCTTTAGTTATTACTTACATAGAAGCTGCTTAAACTGTTGTCTTACAGGCGAGATCAAGACATTATAGGGTATGGCGAAGCGTTTTTGAGTACGTGCTCTGAAAGCACGGATGAGATAAAGCTAAAATCTATACTATTTGAGCTAAGATCGCAGGTCAAGAGAATAAGTTCAAATATCTTCTTATTATAAAGACAATTATGAAAAAAGCATTAACGATTTTTCTTACCGTTTTTTCCTTCGCTTTGATTACTGCTCAGAACATTCCAATCGATTTTGAAGAAAATGGCAATGGAGCTGATTGGACGTGGACCACTTTTGAGAATGGTGAAAATCCACCGGCGCTTGAGATTATTCCCAACCCAGATCCTTCAGGCATCAATACATCCTCAACCGTTGCCAAATTTACGGCTCTGCAGGAAGGTCAGCCCTTCGCTGGATGCGAGACGCTGCATGGAGCAGGAATTGGTACCTTCACCATTGATGAGTCCAATTCTATCATCAGGATTATGGTCTGGAAGCCTGTTATTAGTGATGTAGGTATCAAATTGGTGACAGCAACGGGTTGGTCTAAAGGGGAGCTTAAAGTAGCTAACACTAAGGTAAATGAATGGGAACAACTCACCTTTGATTTTTCTACTGTGGATCATGAGAATATGACTTATGATCAGATTGTTATTTTTCCGGACTTCAGTGAGCGGGAATCTGATAATATCATATACTTTGATGGCGTATACGGAGATGTTGCAATGCCTAGCAGCACTAAAGATTTGGAAAAGATTGAAGTTCGGCTTTTTCCTAACCCTGCTACTAATGCGATCACAGTTGATTCGCCGAGTAGGATAGAAAGTTACGAAGTGTATTCTGCAACCGGGAAGTTAGTGGCCTCTAAGAGAAGCATCGAAAATCCAACAATTGACATTTCTGATCTAACTAAGGGTATCTATTTACTCAGAGCATTTAGTTCCAATGGAACAACCACCAGGAAATTTATTAAAGAGTAGCTCATCTTTAAGCATTGGTTACTGATAAACAGAGCGCTTCCAGTAACATAAATTCACCCGTATTGATCAAGGTATATTGAATTAGTGCTTGCAGGAAGCTTTATCAATCTCTACAAAAGGATAAGGACGCTGCCCATTTAGGATGGTGTTTATTTACCTTACTATAGATGCAAAATGCATGAGGCCATCTCAACCGAGATGGCCTTTTTTGTTGTACGCCAAGCTTGGTGCACAACAAAAAGGCCGGGCGCCCTTTCGGATGCCCGGCCTTCCGGTCTGCCCCACTGCGGGCGCCGCCTAAGCAGCGCCCGCCGGGCTATATCTCAAAGAATTGGTTACTTGATGATAACCATCTTCTTCGTTGCTGTGTAGTCACCAGTTTCAACAGTGTAAGACACTACGCCTGTCGCCG
>JANSXX010000101.1:0-1464 GCA_024742815.1 bacterium | reverse complement strand
GTCAAGTTGTGAAAGTTAGTTGCAAGTTGTGATGCGTGTGATTAATTTGAGTTCAAAGCCTCATAATTCAGCAGTCACACGCTGTGCTTTTATTGCAGAATTAAGTAATTTGTGCAGGATTTGCATTTGCAAGCTGTGGTCAAACTCATGTTTCAGTTGATTATTGAGCATATTTCAGTCGAGAATTCAGTTCCCAAGCTGTGCTTTCAGTTGATTTTATTGCACGAAATCATTGCACACTTCGTGTGCAAGCCTTTCGCGCTTTTAAAAAGTAGGCTCATGAGGCTCAAATATGTGAGCTACTAATATTCGCCTGTAAAAATACGCTGAGCTAAATCTCCAGATGATTGCAAATCCAGAACTCCGGGAATTAAACGTGTTTTGCCATCATCTCCGAGCCGGGTTCTTTCGCTTCTCGATTTTAAAGGGAAATTGCACTCAAAATCCGGATTCCGAGCTCAGCTTGTCGATTGTGCCTCGCGCGCGGTTCCTATTTTCCTATTAAATTACTAAGGCTTTGTAGGTTTGTTAGGTTTTTTATTTTTATGTTTAGGTTTGTAAGGCTTTTAGTACTTAATAATCTTCTTCTTTTTCGCACAGCCCTTTGGGCTGTGCTTACCGTAATTAGGGGCGCGCACCGATGTGCCCATCGGTCCGGGATCGGCCGGCCGATCGGCTAAATACGTATCGGTGCATGATGCGCACACTTGCTTCGCAAGCTGAGCTCATTTTGGGTGGCGACAACTGAAATTCCCATGAGTGGCAAAAGTTCAAAAAACCCACCTTACCGATGATGGGAAAATCAGTGTAATAACGGGAGACTGGGGATTCCCAATTGGGAACATCCCATCTCAGCGTGTTATTTCACCTGAAATCCAATAGTGCAGCACAGCGTGCTGCATAATTATGTGATGTGATGTGCATGGGTATGAGATTTAGTTGAAAATGATGGGATTGTGAATAAAACATGCAGAAGAGCACAGCGTGTTAATTTAAGGTTATCGCCCATCTATGCAAGCTACGCTTGCAAGACTGGGCTCTTTTAAACATTCGTGTGCTGTAATCTTGATATCAGAGCACTTCGTGCTCTTTTCTTGAAAAATAAGCAAAATAAGCAGATGCATGCTAAAATCACAAATCGTGGCCAAATACCTTCATTTGGCACTTTTGGCCATTTTAACATTTCGGCTTTAATTGCACTAAAACCCGATATTTTGGAGGTGCCAAATTATTGCCCGCCAGTCATTTTGTACTGTGAGCTCAGCGTGCTGGAGGCTGTATTTTGCGTAAAAAGCGTTATTTTCGTGTTTTTCGTGTTTTTAGTGGTGTTGCACAAAATCATTGCAAGCCTTCGGCTTGCAAGCCTTTTGCGCTTTTTACATCGTAGGCTTCGTAAACTTAAGTAACGCATGCATGCAAGCATGCATGCTCTTATATTTGGAATTAACATACGCTTGCAGCTAT
>JANSXX010000147.1:0-1063 GCA_024742815.1 bacterium | reverse complement strand
TCCTATTGTTTTATCTGCAAGACCTACAATTTTAAACGAGGGTATTCCATCTGAAGTTTGTATTTGAACACATATGTTTTCAGCTTTTATGCCAAGAATGACTAAACTGTTAATTTTACTAACTTTATTCATAAAATCATTTGAGATATTTTCATTAAGATTATACAATCCATATGCTAATTAACTGGTATTACATTAGTATAGTAGCATATTTTATAATATACGATTTCAGGAAAATATTAATTTATTAATTTTGTTTATCTAGTAAACTGACAATGATCGAAAACAAAAATATTATTGATTTACTAGATTATATCGAATTTATAATCTTGCAAAATAGAATAAAATTAAATCATTAAGGCAAATAGAAAAACAAAAGGGGTCCAGGATTTCGGGAAGTGGGCCCGGGACTACAGGAATTAGAAAAAATAGAACAACTGCCCTGGAATTTTCTATGTCTTAGAAAAATCAGAAAAAGAAATGGACAACAAGGCCCTCGAATTTTCTATTTTTGTTAATTTTCCTAATTAATTAGAAACAATTAAAACAATTAGAAACAAGGCCCTTAAACTTTCCAGTTTTTCTAATTTTCCTATTTAATTAGAACAATAAGACACAATTACAGAAAATCTAGAAAAACAATAGGGGCCCAGGATTCCGGGAAGTGGGCCCGGGACTACAGGAATTAGAAAAAATAGAAAACTTAGACAACAAATGGCCTCGATTCTTTTCTAATTTTCCTAATTGAAAAAAATGAGAAATAGAAAAAAAAAGTCCCTCGAATTTTCTTATTTCTCTTATTTTCCTAGTTAATTAAAAATTAGAAAAGTTAGAAAAACAAAGGGGGCCCAGGATTCCGGGAAGTGGGCCCGGGATTACAGATATTTTTTAGTTTCCTAAAAAATGGAAACACAATGGCCTCAATTTTTCCCAATTAATTAGAAACAAATAAAAATAGAAGAACAAGGCCCCTCGAATTTTCTAATTTTCCTAATTAATTAAAACATGAGACAAATTAGAAATATTAGAAAAACAATAGGGGCCCAGGATTCCGGGAAGTGGG
>JANSXX010000061.1:0-2111 GCA_024742815.1 bacterium | reverse complement strand
TGTGAACTTTGTAAACTTTGTATCAATGCAAGCTTCGCTTGCATTTTATTCGTAAATTATCGGCGATCTATGTTTCGCAAGCTTCGCTTGCTCACAAGACTCGCCTCTTTTTCCATTCGTATGCTGTATCAATGCAAGCTTCGCTTGCATCTTTCTTGTGTGGAATATTCTTCAATTATTTGACTAAAGAGCTTCGCTCTTCAGGGCGAGCATTTCATGCTCTTGACTAAATTGCTCTGCAATTCAGGTTACGATGCACTTCGTGCATCTGGAAAAATAAGAGATTGCTTGCACTTTGAACTTTTAGTTGGCTGCACTTCACCTTCACTTTGCACTTCCCACCTTCAACAATTGGGCTTGCAGCCCAAACCTGCTTGAGCAGTGAGCTTCGCTCACAAGTCTTGCAGGCTGTGAACTGTGAACATAATTAAGTTCGACACGCTGTGCTAAAAACCATATTTCCACTATTTGCAAGCTGTGCTTGCAAGTCTAAATTATTGACGATCACATAAATTAGTTAAGATTAGATGCAACTCACAATAAACTCATCAGCACGCTGTGATCTGCAAGTCTAAATTGTGAACACAATAAAGTATTGCTTAATTCTGAAATCGACACGCTGTGCTCCATAGAAGTATTTGATAGAGATTAGAATAAAATGACAGCAACACCAACTCAACAAGCATTATTATTGTGGCAAGTTGTGCTCTCAACCAGAAATTAGATTAATTCTTCACCTCGCAAGCTGTGCTCAGCAGTAGAATTCATGCTAAACCACCATAATTCTCCATTATTCTGCCTTTGGCAAGCTGTGCTTTTGAGGTGAATTACACTGATTCTTAAGGATATCGGCTATCATTGCACACTTCGTGTGCAAGCCTAGCCTCTTTTTAAAGAGCATTGTAGGCACATATTTGTACAACTAGTTTTAAGCATCAGAGACACGCTCTGATAAAAATGGCAGTGATTGCCAGTCTCTCGATTTAAAGCCGATATCGTGAACATCAGGAAGCCGGGTTCTTTCACCGAGCAGCAAATGATGGGAAATTAGTTGTTCCAGCAGCTCGAACAGCTCAGCTTGCCGGCATTTGGGCTTTGAGCCTTGCGCGCGGGGTGTTTATTTTCCTTATAGTTTACTTAGGTTACGTAATATTATTATGTTTATTTTGTTTTATGTTTGGTTCATAAGGTTTCTTAAGTTAATATAACTCTTCTTTTTCGCGGAGCTTCGCTCCGCTTTCCGTAATTAGGCGTGCGCACCGATGTGCTTGACGGTGCGGCCCATCCCGGCCGATCGGCTATTTGCGGATCGGTGCACATGTACACTTGCTTCGCAAGCTGAGCTTATTTTGGCTGGGAAGACTGGGATTTCAGTCATTTGCTGCTAGCCCAAAGAACCCGGCTTCGGGTACTATGGGGTTTCGGCTTTAAATAAGGAGACTTGGAATCACCATCTAAAATAGCTCAGCGTGTTTTTCATGCTAATATTTAGGTTATCGCGTATCTATGCAGGCTTCGCCTGCAAGACTACGCTCTTTAAACCAAATCCTATGCATCGTATGCACAAATGCATGGCATGCCATGCATGTGAGTTTAAAATCATGGAGATTAGTTTAAAATGATATAAACAGCTCAGCGTGTTAAAATCACACATTTCACTGTTTTGTGTGTCGAGACACACAAATTGTGTAAAATCATGCAAATTAAGGTCAAAACACACATTTAGCCATTTTGCTGTTTCAGTCATTTAGACTTGGATTTGGATTTTGCAGGTGCTGCAAATTGCAGCTCCCCATATAAAATGACTGAAGGAGCTCAGCGTGCTGGAGCCTATTTTGGCGTGTTTTGCGTTATTTTCGTATTTTATCGCGTATCATTGCATTCCTTCGGAATGCAAGCCTACGCTCTTTTAACAATCGAAGGCTGTGCTCTGAAATATTATCGTTGCAAGCATGCGTTGCATGCATGCAACTCTTGATAAATGAGTGTGAAAACATTATTCTGCCAAACGTATGCTTCGCAAGAAATATTTGTAGACGCATGCATTTCACTTTCACAAGTATGGCAGAATATTTCTGCCATAGGTCTGCATTCTTTGCAACTATATATGC
>JANSXX010000123.1:0-1203 GCA_024742815.1 bacterium | reverse complement strand
GTAGAAGTAATAATATTAATAATGCTTCAAGTTGTTCCATTGCTTGTTGATGTCTTTTAGTCGCCAAATGTTTTTTCCGATGCCAAGGAATATAGGAAATGCCACATACTTCGCATGTTTCTTTTTGCTCTCTGATTTTTTGGTAATTTTCTCTGCTTCTTTGATTGTAGTATTCCTTATTTTGCTCATGATATTCTGCCTTTTGTTGTTTTCGGTATTCCTTGTTTGCTTCTCTATATTCTTTATCATATTCTGCTTTCTTTTCCCTGTTGTCAATTGTGTATTGTTGTTTAGTCCGTCCTTCTATTCTTGTGTTTAATGTTCCTTGTTGTCTTATGTATTCCCCTTCAATTGCTCGTAGTTGTTCAGCATTATCACAAGGTGTCTCTTTGATTAATTCGATGTAGAAATTATCAATTCCTAAATTATTCATTTTTTGATAGAGTTTATAATGTTTTTTGCATTTTCCATTTCTACAGTCCCTATGTTTCGCCATTCGCTTTGATAATGGTTGGCATGTAGCACCGATGTATACATCATCATCAACTGTATTTAATATTTTGTAAATTTTTGCTTTGGAATAATCCATTATATGTTTATATACTCTTTTTTATCTTTAAATATGTTATTTTACATCATTTGGATCAAAGCCTGTGTCTATATTGGTAGTAGGATTTATTGTAGTAAGTCCATTTCCTTCCCAATTCTGATAGCCGTGTTTATCTAATAAGTTAGGGCTTTCTATTTCTCCTGTTATTGCCGCGTCGTCAAATGCCGCGATTACATCACCGCGATTACGAAATTTAAGATTTCGTGGGTCTTTTGGTTGATGCGCTCCTGAAATTAACGGCGATGAATAAACTGTAGTAGCATATCTATTTCCGCTTCTCCTGTTTATTTCACGTGCTACTGCTCCTGCGAGACTATGTCCAACGAGTCTATCGACATCTGGATTTTTCCTTAATTCTTCCATTGCATCCCTATACCTTTCACTTAATTGAACATTTCGCGTGGGTGTAAAGAATAAATCAGAAATTATATCATTAGCAAGATGACCAGCGCCGTTTTTAGCACCAGTGCCGCCAATATATAAAGTGTTGCCTATTCTTGTTATTCCATTTATATTTGAATACGCGGCGTCTAAACCTTTAACATCATCAATCTTATTTTTATTTTGAACATTGATTTCTTCGGCATAACGTG
>JANSXX010000053.1:0-2666 GCA_024742815.1 bacterium | reverse complement strand
TCAGTGATGTGTCAGTAGACTCTGATGGCTTTCCAAAAATGTTGGAAAGCCCACCAAAGCAGGAGGTTCCCCAGAAGGCAGCCCCAACCAGGATCTTTAAAAAGGCTATTGGCAACCCTGAGCCCATCGCCTATTTGCCAAATCTGAAGGGGCCATGGGCTGGAAGCAGGACAAGCCAGCCACTTCAGTTATGAAAACCGGTTTGAAAAACCTGCAGCAGCTGGCAAGCCAGAAGCCTTGCAAGAAAGCCCTAAGACGCCTGCATGCTCAGAATCAAAGCCTTGGCTTAGCATAAGAAAAACAATGGCCTCCAAACCTGAAAGTGCTACTTGACAGGCACAAAGGAAAAAGGTGGAAAGTTGAAGCTTGTTGTTGAAGTCCCAAAAACATGGGCTTGGGATCAAACAGACTTGTTAGAGGGATCAGATTGACTTGTTCACTTGCAGAAGCATCAGAAAGACTTGTGAAGAATCAGATTCGCTTGTAAGGGGGGTCAGATTAACTTGTGGGGGATCAGATTGACTTGTGGCCGTATCATCCTCATCATCCATCATCATCATCGGCGTCATCGGCATCATCATCATCATCATCATCATCAGCAGCATCATCAATCATCATCATCATTATCATCATCATTATCATCATCATCCATCATCATCCATCATCATCATCATCATCATCATCGACATCATCATCATCAGCATTATCATCAGCATCATCACGACCATCATCATCATCGTCATCAACATCATCATCATGATCATCTCATCTCTGCGTTATCATCAGCATCATTATCATCATGATGGTGATGACGATGATGATGATGATGGTGATGATGACGACGACGATGATGATGATGATGGATGATAATGATGCTGATGCCGATGATGCTGATGATGCCGTCACGATGAAGATTCTATTTCTTCCATTTATGATTCGTATTGCCCGGGTCCAGCAGGGCAGGCTCCGCAATTGATTTTGCACAAACTTTATCAGCAGTAACCCTGAGGATGATGATGATAATGCATGATGATGATGGATGATGATGATGATGATGATGATTATGCTGATGATGATGCTGAGGATGAACGATGATGATGATGCTGCTGATGATGATGGATGATGAGGATGATGATGACGCCGACGATGATGATGATGATAGTGATGATGATGATGATGATGATGGATAACGCTGATGATGAATGATGATGATGGTAGGGAGGAGGATGACGACGATGATGATGATGATGATGATGATAGTGATGATGATGACGGACACTGCTGCTGATGATGAATGATGATGGTAATAATGATGAGGATGACGACGATGATGATGATGAATGATGACGATGACGACGGTGACGACGCTGTGGTGATCATGATGAAGAATGATGATGATGATGACGACGGTAATGGTGATGATGATGAGGGTGATGATGATGATGCCGCCGATGATGATCCTGGATGCCCATGATGATGATGATGATGATGATGATGATGATGATGATGATGGATGATGGGGATGATGATGATGATGATGCCGATGATGATGATGATGATGATGATGCTGAGGATGAACGATGATGATGATGATGCTGATGATGATGATGATGGATGATGAGGATGATGATGCTGATGATGATGATGATAAAAGTGATGATGATTATGGATCATGCTGCTGATGATGCGACGATGAGGAGGATAATGCTGATGAAGGTTTTTATGATGATGATGAGGAGGACGACGATGATGATGATGATGAATGATGACGATGATGACGGCGACGATGCTGATGATTATGATGAAGAATGATGATGATGATGCTGATGAGGATGATGATGATGATGATGAAGGTGATGATGATGATGACTGTGAGGGTGATGATAAGGATGAAGACTGTCATGATAACTATCATCGTACCTCTGCGTTGCCAACCCTGCCTAACGCAAAAATTGAAATGTGCGGATGATGATAAGGATGATGACAGCGATGATAACAATCATCTTAGCGTCCGCTGCATTACCAATTCTGCCCCTTAAGAGATGATGATGTTCATGAGGATGTTGATGATAAGGATGAGCGTCACCAATGCTGCCTCATAAGAGATGATGACGATCGTGAGGATGGTGATGATAAGGATCAAAATGTCAGGATAACTGTCATCATAGCACCCTCTGCGTTGCCAACGATGCCTAACGCCACAATTGAGATGTATATAGCAAGAAATAAGAAAGAGATGATGATGACCACCATGATGATGAAGGGTGATGATGACGCCACCATGATGATGATCAGGGTGATGATGATGATCAGGATGGTGACGCTGATGATATCTACCTTTGTAGCACCCTCTGCGTTACCAAGCCCCCAAGAGATGATGATGATTGTGAAGATAATGATGTTAAGGATGAGGACTGTCATGATGGCTATCATCCTAGCATCCTGTGCATTACAAATGCTGTCCCACAAGAGATGATGATAATGATGATAAGGATGCAGACCTGTATTCTGAATGATGGCTAAAGGGCGATGATGACGCGAGGCCGCCATGATGATGATGAAGGTGATGATGATGATGACTGTGAGGGTGATGATAAGGATGAAGACTGTCATGATAACTATCATCGTACCTCTGCGTTGCCAACCCTGCCTAACGCAAAAATTGA
>JANSXX010000025.1:0-9048 GCA_024742815.1 bacterium | reverse complement strand
CGCTGGGTAAGTTCATGTTTTTCCATAACTTCATCCGGGAGGTTTAGCTGTCGTTAATTGTTTTGTGTCAAACTCAATTTACGACTTATTCGCTCAACCTCCCTTTTTTACCCAGCCCCGCTTTTTTGTCACGCACTCAAAAGCTTTAACCAATGGAATCTATGCCTTACAAACTTTTTCTTTCGTGCATCTTTTTTCTGTTATTTCATGAACTTCTTGTTGGTCAAAATGATTATGAAGGTCATGAGCTTCAGTATGAATGGTTAAATGAAAACGATCAATATGACGAAGCAGAACCATTTGAATTACGAGATATCACTTCTGACTATGGACCAAGAAGAGTAGGGACACGGTGGCACAAAGGGGTAGATTATCGTCCATTTCAAGATCAAACCTCACAGCATGGAGGGCTTGGAAACGCGCTAATTACACCTGTAAATGGTACAGTAATAAACATTAGAGGTGGTAACAACCGCTATAAGTATATATTAATAAGAACTAATCCTACTATTCCGTTTATTCACTATCATGGTTTCGGGTATGGGCATATTTTCAATCGGTTCTCCCTTGATGATGAGACAATAGGACACCAAGTTGGAAAATTTGTGCTAAAAAAAATGGACGCGCCTAATCAGGGGTATTATGCAGTAATCAATACTTTCACGAATATTGCGATAGGTGCACCTGAACACTTTCCTGCAACTGTAAGTTACAATGGTGAAGAGATCAATGTAACAAATCAAGTAACAATAGGACAGGCAATCGCCCCAATGGGTAATTCTGGCGGCGACTTTACATATATCCCTCACTTGCATTTGGATTTATTAAGAAATTCGTTTGAGGATTTTCTGGGCAATGAAAGTGCCTCAAACAGAATGGATCCATTGGTATTCCTAGAGCATAGCCAAACTGAATACCAAGTTCATTGGAACAATAGAGGGAGCCCCCCCGAAGAAACTCCTGAACTTTCTTTAACATATCCTGGAACTAACGCAACCCAAATATTAGTAAGAAGCTTCATGTCCCAAGCGAGGCCGGGTAACTCTAATTTGGATGTACCCAATCCTCCAGACTATTTAGGAATTAACGGAACCGACAACAGATATAGAGGTTCTGTATTAAACATAGACAATATTGAAATTCAAATCACGAGGGAGAATTCTCCTACAGAATGGCTCCCATTTACTGGACCTAGCGTAGACTCAAGGATATCTCATGGGGCAAGGGAAAACAGTGAACTCTACCCAATCCAAAACGGTATGGATATTAGAGCCCCCATCCTCGGGGTTCCTACATGGGATGTACAGGGAATCAAACCATATGCTTATGACGACGTAGAAGGTCATCCATTTGATGAGTATTACTTTACCGATATTTACACCCGTATTCATGAAGAGCACCCGCAAAATGGAATAAACGAAGAGATGTGGGCAAATTGCCCTGAAGATGCTTTGTATATTGATGGGGAGTACAAACTAAGGGCTAACCTAATAGATGTCAGAGGTAGTGAACATCTATCAAATATTGCAGAATTCACGCTCGATAACTTTCAGCCCTTCATTCAATCCGTCACTTTTGGAGCAGGGCCAGCTGGTTTCCCGACCCCCACGGTAGTTACCAATCAGGAATGGACCTGTGGCGAAGATGGCTGTATTTCCTTATCTGAGCCAACGATAGTAGAGGTGGAACGTTCTTCATGGTACGCATTTGTAGATAATTCTTCTTTAAGGATCAAGGTAAAAGCCAGCGAGCCTCTAGGTAACCTAACCCTTAATCTTCAACAGGGGGTTAATATGATTGCTGAAGATATAGAAGCGGTAGAGGTTGATGCTGCTGAACAAAATTTTCTTTTTGATATCAGCAACTATGTGAACGAGCTCTCGGGGCAGATTCAACTATCATTTGACGGGTACGACAAAAGCAATAACCCCCTTCTCAACTTTGTTGATTTTCTCAACGGACCTACTCCACCCAGTTGCTTAAGTGTCCCTACCCGAACTAGCACTGATCCAAATGGATGGGACAATCCTGACCAAATCCCAAGTGGTGGTGGAGATTTCACTTATAGCATTTGTATAGATTGTGGTGCCAATCTGGTAGAAAACACCTGCATGAGTATTATTCTGACTGATGATGAGGCGGACTGTATTACTGTAAATGCTACGATTGAAGACGTCTCAGAACCAGGTCTTTCAGATGGAAGTATTAGCCTTGATATTAATCAGGCTATTGAGCCCCTGGAAATTATCTGGGGAGATGGAACGGCTTCTATATCAAGAGAAAATCTGCCCGCAGGAGAATACTGCGTATGGATTACAGATGCTTTTTGCTGCCAATACCAAGAATGCTTTTTAGTAGGTGGTGGTTGTTCTGATTTCGAAAAACCATACCTCAAAAGAGTAAAAGTGTGGGTAGATAACACATTGATTTATAATGGTAGCTGGAGCAACACAAATGGCTGTGTGGACTTTTCTTTGGATGATAATTTACAACCTGATCAAAATACCATTCATGCCATACAACAAGGAGCAGAAGTAAAAATTGGAGCAAGATCAAATACAGCTTTAGATTGGTTGACTCTGGCATTACCCGGGACGGGCATTATTGAGCTTGGGTCCAATGCTAGCCCAAGCTCTGGGGAGAATTGGCTTTTTAATTTCCCAAATGGCATTCCTAATATCTCCACCTCAAACACAGGTATTGAACAGCTGTTATCCTTCAATGGCCAAAGTCTTGAAGGAGAGGAGCTATTAGACTTTAATGCCATGAGTGCTAACTCTAACGATTGCATTATTTTACCTGTTTTGCAAAATGATTGCACCTGGCAACCAACGGGAGAAGTTGGCAATGATGAAGTACACCAAATCATCATTGAAGGCTGTGAGGGGCTAACCAGTGACATAAGTACTATTTGCCCTAAAATTACACCAGTATCCGAATGTGGCTTATCTAATGGAAGTATTGGTTTCATAGGGTCTTGTTCGTTTGGTGGCGAGCTACCATATACGTATCTATGGAGTAATGGTACGACAACTCTGAATAATAATAATTTATCAGGAGGCTTTTATACCCTTACAGTTACAGATGCCTTTGGTTGTCAAGGCACTTTCGAATACTTCGTGCCCAGTTACGGCGAGCCTTTAATTGACCAGAGCCAAACTTCGGTTGTGAATTCTTGTTCTGGGCAGAATAATGGCCGGATAATAGTAGCCCTGTCATTAATTGATCCTGGTAATAGTGGCAATGAGCCACCGATTGATGCCTCATTTGAATGGAGTAATGGAACAATAGTCCAAAACGACTTCTTTAGCATACAAGAAAATTTATCTCCTGGCACGTACACCGTTACTATCACTAATATAGCTACTCAATGCTCAATTGTCGAGGACTTTACGGTACAGGAAGTTGCTAGTAATGCTCCATTGAATGTTGCGGCAGAGACGCTAGGTGATATTTGTTACGGAAGCAGTGGTGGCTCGGTAAAGCTGACTATTACCGGAGGTGTTCCTCCCTATTACAGAAACGGAGCAGAGATTTCAGGCAGCATTCTACAGATTAATCATCAGTATCCGGAGGGACAACACTGCGAAACGATTACAGACCACTGTGGGGAGTCCTATCAGGTTTGTTTTGATATAGAGGTCATTGAAAGCTCTATCTTCTCCATATTCCTGGCGGATATCGACCATGTCTCTTCGAGTGGTGCAAATGATGGAAGTGCTTCTATTTCTGTCGTTCCAGATGGGGACTATAGCTATCAGTGGCTGCCTTACAGTAGCTTTTTAGGAACGAACCCTTCGGTAGACGGTTTGGAGGCCGGTAATTATACTGTACGCGTGGAGGATAATTTAAGTGGTTGCACTCAGGTTTTGGATATTCAAATCCAAGAGTGTAAGGATGTGCCTGATTTTGATGTCAACTTGTTCGGTGGATTTATTGACCCGGCAAATCAATCGGAGTCCGTTTCGTTTTATGCAAGTATTACAGAAGATGGGCAACCGCTTACGTTTGTGCCTTCAAACTATGTTATTCAATGGAGTATTAATGGAACGCCAGTTGACCATCAAGGATTTCAGTTATTTGTTTCCCCAACGCTTATGCTGAGTGATGATGACCCGGTAGTTCAAGTTGTGGTCGATAATGGCTGTACTGTAAAGTTTGCATCAAGAGAAATATACAATTGCCAAAACGATGCGGCTGCTATAGATTTCTTTGTTGCAGAAGAAATAAAACCCTGCTCAGGCAGTTCTGAAGGAGAAATACAAATTGTTATTCCAAACATCTACCTGACTTCAACACCAGAAAACCTGTCTGTTGAAGTATTAGTAGCAGGAGTGGCTGTGCCTATAGAGCTTTTGCCCTATGCGGAGGGTACTGCGTTCACGGCTACGGTGGGTGGGCTATCTTCAGGCTCTTATGACTTCATTGTAAATGTAGGGGCTGATTGCCAGGCAACGTTTACATATGAATTAGGCGAAAGTGCGCCGGAACCTGTCTACGATCGCTATGAAAACGAACCTGCACCGGCTTGCATATATAAGCTTTTTTGTGGCGAAGGACAAGAGGTTGGCGAGACCTCACAGGTCCCAATTCTTGACCTTGACAACGCAGAAAAGAGAAAATGTAGAGTTCCTATTGTTTGTAACAATGAAGCTACAGGATATTATAAAGAATATGAGGTTGTTACCTGCCGTGTGGCTCAATACGAGGATATCCTACAAATTATTGAAGCGAATAACCCAGGTGATTATGGCTTTTTACCAGGATATATTGATGAGCTTCAACATCATATTCAACCCGAGAAAGATTGTGCCTGGGTAAAGTTTTGTACAGGGACGTTAGAGGTTATAGCAACCTGGGGGAATTGGAATGGTAATATTGTTGATCAAGTAGTACTCCCAAATGGATGTACACGTTATCGATGCTCTGGCGGTTTTTTCGGGCTCAATAGTAGTTTTAAAGTATGCCCTAATGACAATTCAGGGTGTAATACTTTGCCATTCATATCTTTACAAGAGCCTCCAGAGCCAGACTTATTTTGCCCAAATGTAGTATCTTTCAATTTATATGGATTGTTAAATGCTATGGATAACGGCTTGCTTGACGAGGATACGGAATTCTGGACTAGTACTCTGTATAATGAATTATTGAACTTTCAGCCTGAAAACCCTGACGCTGCTAAATGCATGGAAGTCGTCTTTTGCAAAGAAGGGTATGAGTTCAAGTATTTTAACACCTATTCACAGATAGAAACATTGTGCAATGATGTCAATATCCTTCAATACAATCCAACGCAAATCCCGGATACTAATCCTTTTGACGATAATGGGTCTGAAGTCACTTTTGAGCCTGTAGAGGAGATTACCTTGCCTACTTGTGAAGTCGTATCTGGCATTGTAAATGAAAACGGAGAATTGATTCAAGAGGTCATTCGATGCAGAACAGAGGAATGCGACAAGTATGAAACATCCATAGTTTTAGATGATTGCACCTCAATTCATATCATCAACTACGGTGATTTATCCGATATTTTCAATATTGATAATTTAGTGCCTTCAGACACAATGATATGTTTTATGCAGGATAATTATGGGGCAGAGCGACTTCGGTCTCTAAGTACGCTTACATTTGAAGGAATGACTATCCCGAAACCAGTACTAGATGCAAGCCTAAACAGAAGGATTTTTTATGACTTCACCCCCTTCTCTGAAGGGACTTTAAAAAGAGAGGACAATGGACTAATTACTCAAATAGAAAATTGGGATACTCATCAAAGTTTATATGTGTTTGAAGAAACCCAGGGGATATCAATATCTTATGAGGATTCCATAACTACGTGGGTCAATATCCTCAATCCAAGTATAGACTCTGCCCTAATAATAAATGAAGTGGCTCTTGCCGGGGAAGGATTCATTCAGATTACCGGAGAGTTTAAGGGAAGCCTGTCTTGGGGAGAAGAAGACCTTATCTCTTCAGAAAATATGTCTTTGTTTATTATACAACTAGACTTATTTGGGCAAGTCATCGGTCTCGACTTTGTAGAAGGCATAAATATTACCAACCGGAATGCAACTATGAGTACAGAGAGTGATGGAAGCGGAGTGTTATTGACCAAAATGGGTAGTTCCAACAATAGCGAGGTGATCCTTAATGGTGCTGGAATTGGAAATGTTCCTTCTTTTGATGCGAATGGATTGGGGGTTATTTTATGGGACGCTGCAACGAGAGCATTCTCTACTTTAAAGTTTCTGGATATTAGTGAAACGTCTACCCTTATTGGTGCAGTTCAAAAAGAGGGCAAGACTATGCTAATGCTCAAGGGGACTCGTTCAGATGGTATATCAAGCTTTGAAAACAAGCTTCAGATACCAATGGATTCAACATCAAGTACTTTGGTTTATCTTAATACTGATGGAGAGATGCTATGGAGTAAGGATATTTTTGGAGAGGAGGTTTATAATATTGAGACGGTTTTCATGGAGAACGGTGGTGTTGCTATTGGAATTACTTATTCCGGCACCATAGCCGTAGACGGTAACGAATTCACTTCGAATGGAGGATTAGATATTTTGATTTTAACCCTATCATCAACCGGAGATTTATTATCATCCAATCCATACGGAAGTCAAGATAGTGAAACGATCGAAGTAATGTTCATTGATAGTGATATACTATATTTTGGTGGGCATTTTTTTGGGAGTGAAACTACACGTTATGTTGGCAATAAAATCTTTAAAGATTTTTCTCCCTATGGCCCCGAAGTGTATATGAGTGAAATATTTTTGAACCAACCACAAGTGATAACTTCAGAAGAAACGATCAAAAAGGATATATTCGTTCCTAAAACGTTGGAGAATCAACTAAACTTAACAAATGTTTATCCTAATCCTTCATCAGGGGAAATCCATTTATCCATCTTCTCCAATGAAACCCAACAACAAGTTCTATTAGAAATGACTGATATGACAGGCAGAACAGTAGAAAACTGGGGAAAGCTGCCATTAGTAAAAGGTTCAAACAACCTTAACATCACTCCCTCTCCTTTAATAGGTCCAGGAGTCTACCTACTGAAAATCATTCCTGTCAATCTACCTCAGCAAACTATCATTACTAAAATCATTAGGTTGTAATCCTATCAAAATCATTCAACATGAAATTCGTTCCAGTTCCAATTTTTGTTCTCTTTCTCGGAGTGGCGCTCCTGTCCAGCTGCACAGAAGACGATTCACCCCAACTCCCGGAATTCCCCAAGACTTACAGCCTCTCTGGTTATGAATCGGCTGACCGGGAGTATGTTTTGGTCACCGAACAGGGCTATATCCCTATCACTCCATCTGACTATTTTGTAAGCTACGTAGATACCATGCGGGCAACAGACTGGCTGCTTTTTGTAGGAGACAATTTTTTTATCCAGGAAATTGTGCTGCAAAACGAAACGGAAGCACAACTTACCTTTATGGACGACCCGACAACCGGAACCACGATGCTTGCCGATAGCCTGGAGTATGAAGTTGCCGGCCAGGAAATCACTTTTACCCGGGATGGATTTGTCATGGTTTTCGGCTACAACAGCGGCATTGACCGGATTGAAATCTGCGAGGTGACTTTCCACTTTGTGGAGGAGGAAGGCTTGAATGGGACTCCCTCCTACTTCACTGCAGGTGGAGAATTTTGCCGGACTTTCGACAGTGAAGACCTGACAACTGCGGGTATAGAACAAAATGTACTGAAAGCGGGGGATACGCTCTGTACGGTAGCTACTACTTTTTTCCTGGAGCCTTGACGCTCAAGCTTCGAGGACTGTGTTTGGGGCACCTCCACCCCATCTTTGAGAAGATCCAAACATGACCTCAATCCCCGCCTAATGGTATGAAGGCCCACTCCAGCCGGCCTTCATCGTACGAAACCTCCAGCACCTGGTCCGGGCCGAAGTCCGTCACATACTCCGGGGCATATTCCCGGGAAACGGTGTTGTTGATGCCAGACCCCAGCAGCCAGATGCCTTCCGGAGTCTGAAACTGGAATTGCTTGGCCCGCATGCCCAGGTCACCACCGATACATACCACTTCCACCCCACGCTGTCTCGCCCGGGCCAGCTCAGGGTACCAGGTATCCGTAAGCTCCGAAAGGCTATCGCAGGTCGTATAGAAGGGGGCCGGATTAATATTGAAGGCCCGGAGCGTATCCCCTGAGCCATCCACCATCAGGTCGCTGAACAAAGCATGATGGTGCAGGATCACCCAATGAGTGGCCTCGCTAATCGTATCCGCCACGTTGCGCACCATTTGCCACTGCGCCATTTTATCTGCACAGTTTTCCTGTAGCGGAGCAGAGGGGTAAGGCCAGAACAGATTGGTGTTGAGCACGGTCAGGCAAAAGCCTTCTTCCCAAACGGTATAATAAGGAGGGGAAGGCAAGCGGCTTAAAACGTTTTCCCGTTCGCCATAGTCCCAGTCGTGATTGCCCAGGGCCCAGTGGGTGCGCTCCAGGTTGAATATAGCGTCAAGGTAATCCATCGTCGCCGGATCCTTGGCGGTACGAGCGCAAACGTCACCGCCCAGCCAAACAGCCTCATAAGGCTGATAGCCGAACGCTTCCAGGCGGGGGTCCACCTGATCTTCTGTCCCCCATTCATAGGGGTGCCCCAGAAAAAGGAAGCGGCGGGGCTCCGGTTTGGTCGTACACCCTGTGACAAAAATGGCTGCACAGAGCCCATAGCACAGCGCAAAACGGGAAAAAAACAGATCAGCCATACCAATTTCGTTCAACCTAACAATATACTTACTTACACAAAATACCTTCTTTTGACAATACCCTGACCAAGGGGTGACAAAAATCACCCTGAAGCTTTGACTAAGGTCATCTTAGCCCCCTGCCACTGCCTCTATCTTGCACTCAAATTGAATGAGACACAAGATATGAAAATCATTATCCTCCTGATCATACTAAGCCTTATTGTGGCTTTAGGCTTCCTTTCGGCCTTCTTTTGGGCGGTCAGGGACGGCCAGTTTGATGACGACGTCAGCCCCGCCATGCGGATACTCTTTG
>JANSXX010000122.1:0-1204 GCA_024742815.1 bacterium | reverse complement strand
TACTACGATCAGGCTGGGTTTGGTAGCATCGCCACCACTTACAAAGATGCAAAAAAGAAAGATGCATCCATAACAATGCAAGATGTCAAGGAGTGGTTTCAAGAGAACGTGGAACGGAAAAAACAACTGTCTGGATACAACTCGTTTATTGCACCAGAAAGCTTCTGGGAGTTCCAGTTTGAATTATTTTTCATCAATGACCTTCCTAATCAGAAGTTCAAAGTCGGAACGATAATGATTGATGTATTTTCTAAATACATGGTTGTCATACCCATTAAATCAAAAAATGAAGGCGATGTAGCAAGTGCATTAATTGAAGGGTTTAACAAAATGGGGAAGCTACCAAAATTATTATATACAGACGACGAGACATCGTTGTCGTCTAAGTCTATTCAGGAATATTTGAAAAAGGAAGGTGTTGAACATTATGTAACTAGAGGACACGCAAATGTAAGCGAGAGAGCTATAAGAACTTTCAAGGACATGTTATACAAACGCGTTGAACGCGATGAAAAGCTTAAGAAGGAAAATATCCAATGGACAGATTATGTTCCAGAAATACTTCTGACATATAATAATAAGCAAGTGCATTCGTCGCACCGTCTATCACCGAACGAAGCAAGAAAGCCACAAAATCATTTTTCTGTCAAAATGCAACTGGAGTTGAATAGGATCAAGACTCGCAAATATCCAAATCTAAGAATTGGAGATGAAATCAAGATTTTCAGAAAAAAGGGTATTACAGAAAAAGAACGCAATAGCACATGGTCAGTGAACAAATACAAAATTGAAAAGATTGAACAGAAACTCGGACAAGATTACTATTATGTCGAAGGGGTGTCTCGCCCCTATTTGAGGTCAGAGATTTTGAAGGTTTGAAAAAACACGCGTTTATTCGCCCAAAAACACGTGTTTATTTGCCCAGAAACACGTGTTTATTTGCCCAGAAACACAACCTGTTTTGAAGCAGGTTTCAATCACAGAAACACCTGTTTAACCTTCAATAAACAGCGCAGTGTGCCTTTCCCATCCGCATTTTGCCATCCATATTTTACTGGGATTATTTTCAAGATTTGGGTTAACGGTTTTCCATTGGTTAACCATTTTTTGGGGAGTGATAATTATTTGAAAATAGGGTCGTAGCCATCTAAAGGCAAGGTGTCCTACTATAGTATGGAGAAAAAACTGTGTTCAAGATGTAGAT
>JANSXX010000023.1:0-14959 GCA_024742815.1 bacterium | reverse complement strand
GATGGTAATGCCGGGCGATAACGTGAAGTTGAGCGTAGAGCTCATCCAGCCGGTAGCGATGGAAGAAGGACTACGATTTGCGATCCGCGAGGGTGGACGTACCGTAGGTGCCGGTGTGGTAACTAAAATTTTAGATTAAGGAGTTCTGATCCGTGGCAACACAACAAAAAATCAGAATCAAGTTGAAGTCATACGATCATAATTTGATCGATAAATCAGCTGAGAAGATCATACAGACTGTAAAGTCAACAGGGGCAGTGGTATCAGGACCGATTCCATTACCTACAAGAAAAAGCATTATTACTGTTAACAAATCAGTGTTCGTAGACAAAAAGTCTCGTGAGCAGTTTGAATATCGTGCGCACAAGCGTTTAATCGATATTCTCTCAACTGGTTCGCAAACAGTAGATGCATTAATGAAGCTGGAATTACCTTCCGGCGTTGATGTAGAAATTAAAGTTTAACGAGTAGGATCAAGAACACAATGCGTGGATTGGTTGGAAAAAAAGTTGGGATGACAAGTGTCTTCGATGAGATCGGCCGCAGTATACCTGTGACTGTTGTTGAAGTACCAACCGCTGTCATTACCCAAATCAAAACAGAAGAAAAGGATGGCTACAACGCTGTTCAGCTTGCTAGTTTTGATAAAAAAGAAAAAAATATATCAAAATCAGTGAAAGGTCACTTAGACAAAGCTGGTTCTGAAGCTAAAGCTGTTATTACTGAGTTTAGAAACTACATTCCTGAGGGTTTAGCCGAAGGCGATGAATTAACTCTTGAAGATGTATTTAGTGTAGGTGACATTGTTGATGTTGCCGGTACATCTAAAGGTCGTGGTTTCTCTGGTGTAATTAAGCGTCACAACTTTAGTGGAGTTGGCGATGAAACTCACGGTCAGCATAACAGATTAAGAGCACCCGGTTCAATCGGTGGTGCATCTGACCCTGCACGTGTATTCAAAGGGATGCGTATGGCGGGTCAGTACGGTAACACTCGAGTGAAAGTGAAAAATTTGAGTATTGCTAAAATATTACCAGAGTCTAGTGTAATTCTTCTTACGGGAAGTATTCCGGGACCAAATGGCGGGTATGTAGAAATCCTTAACAAAAGCAGTGAAGGATAATTGATATGAAATTAAATGTATTTAAAATAGACGGTTCAAAAGCTGGATCTACTGCTGAGTTAAGCGATGATATCTTTGCAATCGAGCCTAATGAAACTGCTTTATACGAAGATGTACGTCGCCATTTAGCGAACAAGCGTCAAGGAACTGCTAAAACAAAAGGTCGTTCTGAAGTTACAGGTAGTACAAAAAAGCTTTATCGACAAAAGGGAACTGGTAACGCACGTCGTGGCGATATCAAATCTCCACTTCTAAGAAAAGGTGGTACTGTATTTGGACCTCAGCCGCGTGATTATTCGTTCAAGCTAAATAAAAAAGTTATTCAGTTAGCTCGTAAGTCTGCATTGTCGCTCAAAGCAACTGAAGAAGCGATTACTGTAGTAAACGATTTCACTTTCGAAGCTCCAAAAACTAAGCAAGTTGTAGATTTACTATCTGCATTTGAATTAGCAGAAAAGAAAGTGCTTCTACTTACAAAAGAGACTGATAAAAATATTTTCAAGTCAGCTAGAAATCTACAGAATGTGTTTGTAGTTGAGGCCAATAAGCCAAATACTTATCAAATATTGCATGCAGATGTTGTGTTGATTCAAGAAGGAGCTATTGAAGTGTTAGAAAATTCATTGACTCCAAAAACTGCGGAGGTTGAAGCATGAGCGTATTAATCAGACCAGTTATTACTGAAAAATTAAGCCGCCTTCAGGAAGTTGAAGGAAAGTTCACATTTGAAGTAAATAAATCGGCAACCAAGCCAGAAATTAAAGCTGCTGTTGAAGCACATTACCCTGGTGTTAAAGTTGCTAAAGTGAATACACTAATCATGCCTTCTAAACCAAAAGGCAGATACACAAGAAGCGGCTTTCAAGCTGGTAGAACTTCCACTTGGAAAAAAGCAATCATAACCTTGAAAGAAGGCGAAATAGATTTCTTCAGCGAAATTTAGGATTAAAGACCAATGGCTACAAAGAAATTAAAACCAACAACTCCAGGAACGCGACATAGAATCGCACCGGTATTTGACGATGTTACTACAAATACCCCGGAGAAATCACTTACTGTAGGTTTACACAAATCAGGTGGAAGAAACCATCACGGACGAAAAACATCTCGTCATAGAGGTGGTGGACATAAGCGCCGTTATAGAATCATTGATTTTAAGCGTGATAAATTCAACATACCTGCAGTTGTTAAAACGATTGAATACGATCCGAACAGAACAGCGCGTATAGCTTTATTAGCTTATGCAGATGGTGAAAAACGCTACATTTTAGCTCCTAACGGACTAAAAGTAGGCGACACTATCATTTCCGGTGAAAAAGTATCTCCTGATTTAGGTAATGCTCTTCAGCTTAGAAATATGCCTCCGGGTACGTTCATTCACGCTATTGAGTTAAAGCCTGGTAAAGGTGCTATCATTTGTAGAAGTGCAGGTACAGGTGCTCAGTTGTTAGGTAAGCAAGATCGCTACGTAAGTGTGAAACTTCCTTCAGGTGAAGTTAGATTGATTTTAGGTACTTGTATGGCAACAGTTGGTTCTACAAGTAATCCTGATCACATGAATACTACGATTGGTAAGGCAGGACGTAGCCGTTGGTTAGGTCGTCGCCCTCAAACTCGTGGTGTTGCGATGAACCCGGTAGATCACCCGATGGGTGGTGGTGAAGGTAAGTCTTCTGGTGGGCATCCACGTTCGCCTTGGGGCCAGATGGCTAAAGGTAAAAAGACACGTAATCGTAAGAAGCTGTCTAGTAAGTACATCATCAGAAGAAGAAACGCTAAGAAATAAGTAATTAAAGTATGCCACGCTCATTAAAAAAAGGGCCATTTATTCATTACAAACTTCAACGTAAAGTTGATGCTGCTCAAGAAAGCGGAAGTAAAAAAGTGATTAAAACTTGGTCTAGAAGCTCATTGATTACACCCGATTTTATCGGTTTAACAATAGCTGTACATAATGGAAAGCAATTTATTCCGGTATTTATTACTGAGAACATGGTAGGTCACAAACTAGGTGAGTTTGCGCCAACGCG
Source organism: bacterium (assembly GCA_024742815.1). GTDB lineage: Bacteria > Bacteroidota > Rhodothermia > Balneolales > Balneolaceae > HXMU1420-13. The sequence goes on along the minus strand of JANSXX010000023.1, from coordinate 11,806 downwards.
TACTTTCCGTGGTCACCCAATGAAAAAAGCTAAATAAGGTAGAGTAATAGATGGATACTCCAGTATTTGAGGCTCGCGCCATACAACGACATTTGAGAAGAGCTCCGCGCAAAGTTCGCTTGGTAGCTGATGCGGTTAGAGGATCTCAGGTTAGTAAAGCATTAAAGCGACTTGAGTTCACTAACAAAGGTTCTGCAGGTGATGTTGCAAAAGTAATTAAATCAGCCGCAGCAAACCTTCGTGATAAGTTTCAGGAAGAGCGTTTTGATAATGATGATTTGATCATCAAAACAATCTTCGTGGATGAGGGCGTAACGCTTAAGCGTATTCAGCCAGCTCCACAAGGGCGAGCTCATCGGATAAATAAGCGTTCTTGCCATATCACTGTGGTGGTAGCAAAGCGTGAAGAAGAATTAGTAAACGAATAAACGAGGCAATACCTTGGGACAAAAAACACATCCAATTGGTTTTAGATTAGGCATTATTCGCGGTTGGGACTCGAACTGGTACTCTGAAGATAATCAGCCTAACCTAGTACTTGAAGACACTAAACTTCGCGAATATCTGCAAACACGTTTACGTAATGGTGGATTATCTAGCGTAATTATCGAACGTACACCAAAAAGAATTCTTCTTACACTAAGAACAAGCCGACCTGGTGTAATTATCGGTAAAGGTGGTGAACAAATTGAACTTCTTCGTGAAGAATTAAAGAAAATCACTAGTAAAGAAGTTCAAATCAATGTAAGTGAGATTAAGCGTCCGGAACTTGATGCAAGTTTAGTTGCTCAAAACATCGCGCAGCAATTACAAGCACGTGTTTCTTTCAGAAGAGCCATGAAAACAGCTATTGCATCTGCAATGCGTATGGGTGCTAAAGGTATCAAAGTAAGATGTGCAGGTCGTTTAGGTGGTGCTGAGATGGCGCGTACCGAACAGTATAAAGAAGGTCAAATTCCTCTACATACTCTTCGTGCTGATATCGATTACTCTACTTCAACTTCAAACACTATTTATGGTTCGATTGGAGTGAGCGTATGGATTTTTAAAGGTGAAATCATCGGCGATGTTGATTTATCACCTGGCGCACAGACTAAGCAAGAAGCAGATTCTTCACGTGGAAGAAGAGGCGACAAAAAAGATCGTCGACCACGCCGCCGAAACAATAGAAACCGCAATCGGGCTAACAACCAGAAAAAATAATTTTTTAGGATATCATGTTAGAACCAAAAAGAGTTAAGCGACGTCGAGTACATCGCGATAAGTTAAAAGGTAACGCTCAACGCGGCCATCTTATCAATTTCGGAGATTTTGCTCTTAAAGCATTAGAACCTAAGTTCATTACATCTCGCCAAATTGAAGCTTGCCGTATCGCAATTTCGCGTTCATTACAACGTGAAGGTCAGACTTTCATTCGAATTTTCCCTGATCGTCCGATGACTTCTAAACCTGCTGAAACTCGTATGGGTAAAGGTAAAGGTGCTTTGGATCATTGGGTAGCAGTTGTAAAGCCTGGCAGAATTTTATTCGAAATTGCCGGTGTAACTGAAGCTCAGGCACGCGAGGCAATGAGACGCGCTGCTCACAAACTTCCAATCAAAACTAAATTTGTGGTTCGCCGCGATTTAAAAGGATAGGATTGAGAAATGAAAGCACACGAATTAAGAGATTTAAGTACTGCAGAACTAGAAGCTCGACTAAAAGATGAAGAGTCGGCATTACAGAACATGCGTTTTACAAAGTCTGTAACCGGACAATTGGAAAACCCGGCACGTATGAAAACACATCGTCGCGAAATAGCTCGATTGAAAACAATTCTTAACGAGAAATTAAGCGCAGAGCAAGCATAATTATGGCAGATAAAGCACAAAATGTAGAAAGAGCTACCCGACGCGAGCGTGTTGGCCGCGTGGTAAGCAACAAAATGGAAAAAAGTATTTCTGTTGCGGTTGATCGTCAGGTGAAGCACCCTATATATGGGAAGTTCATCACCAAGACAACTAAATACATGGCACATGATGAAACTAACGACGCAAACGAAGGCGATATCGTACGAATCATGTCTACACGTCCACTTTCAAAGCGAAAGTCTTGGCGTTTAGTTGAAATCGTAGAACGAGCTAAATAATAGGTTTAGGATAATACGATGGTACAAACACAAACAGTTTTAAATACAGCCGATAATAGCGGCGCAAAGAAAATCATGTGTATTAAGGTTTTGGGTGATTCCCGAAGAAGATATGCACGTGTTGGTGACATTATCTCAGCTTCTGTAAAGGCTGCTATCCCAGGCGGTAACGTGAAGAAGGGTGATGTAATTAAGGCCGTAATTGTTCGAACTAAGAAAGAATATCGCAGACGAGACGGATCTTACATCCGCTTTGACGAGAATGCTGCGGTAGTAATTAATAAAGACAGAGAACCAGTAGGTACACGTATTTTCGGGCCGGTTGCCCGTGAGCTCCGCGAAAAGAGCTACATGAAGATTGTATCACTGGCACCTGAAGTACTTTAATAGGAATTGAGTTATGCCACGCAGGTTCAATAAACAAAACAAACTTAATGTAAAGAAAGGCGATACCGTTGCCCTTACAAAAGCTATTACAAGCTCTAAAGGTCAACCATCGCGTGAGAAGGGATATCAGTCTCGAGTGTTAATGGTTTTCCCTAACGATGAAAGAGTATTGGTTGAAGGTGTTAATATTCGTACGCACCACGAAAAACCATCTCAAGAAAACCAACAAGGTGGGCGAGTTCATAAAGAAGCTCCGATTCACATTTCTAATGTGATGGTAGTAGATCCATCAACAAACGAACCAACAAGAATTGGCCGCAAGCAAATCGAAGAAAATGGCAAAACCCGTTGGGTACGCTATGCGAAGGCCAGTGGCGAAATTATTGATAAGTAAGGTGTGATAACCAATGGCAGAAGCAAGACTACACACTATATATAAAGAAGAAATAGCTGGTAAGCTAAAAGAGGAATTCAATTACACAAACGTAATGGAAATCCCTAAGCTTAATAAAATTGTAATCAACGTTGGTGTTGGTGAAGCGATTCAGGACAAAAAAGTTCTTGATACCGTTGTGCAAAATGTTGCATTAATCACCGGTCAACAGCCGATTACAACAAAGGCTAAGAAATCGATTTCTAACTTCAAACTTCGTGATGGAATGCCTATCGGATGTAAAGTTACTTTACGCGGTAGAATCATGTACGAATTTTTAGATCGATTTATCAACCTGGCTCTACCAAGAACCAGAGACTTTCAAGGAATTCCTGATAAAAGCTTTGATGGTCGTGGTAATTATACTATGGGCGTTAAAGAACACACGATTTTCCCTGAAATCGATACTGATAAAGTCTCAAAGATGCACGGAATGGACATCACTTTTGTGACTTCTGCTCAAACTGATGAAGAAGCTTTTGCTCTGCTTAAGCACTTCGGAATGCCATTCAAAAGAAGAAATTAAGATTTATTACACATGGCTAAGAAATCCTGGATAGCACGTAACGAGAAAAGAAAGAAAACAGTAGAAAAGTATGCTGAAAAACGCGCTGCATTAAAAGAAGCAGGCGATTATGAAGCATTACAAAAACTACCTAGAAATGCCAGCCCTACACGGGTGCGTAACAGATGTAGCATTACCGGCAGAAGCCGTGGTTACATTGGTAAATATGGCGTTTCTCGTATCAAATTTCGTGAATTAGCATTGGATGGTAAAATCCCTGGCGTAAGAAAAGCAAGCTGGTAAAATAGTATGAACGACCCAATAGCAGATTTTTTAACACGTATCAGAAATGCCCAAACTGCAGGGCATAGAAAAGTTGATGTGCCTGCTTCTAAATTGAAGCGCGCGATGGCAAAAATCCTTGTTGATAAAGGATACATCTCTAAATACATCGACATTCAGGATGGTAAACAAGGCGTGATTCGTATGTTTTTGAAATACGATTCATACGGTTTGCCAGTAATCAAAAATATTAACCGAGTATCAAAACCAGGTTTGCGCTCATACGCGAGTTCAGATACTGTACCGCGTTCACAAAACGGACTTGGTGTTGTAATACTTTCCACCTCAAAAGGTGTAATGACAGACAAAGAAGCCCGTAAGTTGAATGTGGGTGGCGAAGTTCTGTGCACTGTATATTAAAATAGAGTTTTAACTATGTCTCGTATAGGAAAATTACCAGTACCTCTTTCAGATAAAGTTGATTTTAGTATCGACGCTGATAATGTTATTACATTAAAGGGTGACAAGGGTACAAGTACACTACAGATTCATCCAAACTTAACTGTTGAAAAGGGTGAAAATGAGATTCTTGTTAAAAGAAACTCTGAAATTAAGCAAGATCGCGCCTTACATGGTTTATACCGTGCTTTAATCAACAATATGGTGGTTGGAGTAACTGAAGGCTATACCAAAAAATTAGAAATTATCGGTGTAGGTTTTCGTGCAGCAATCAATGGTGATGTACTTGAGTTAAACCTTGGTTATTCTCACCCGATATTTTTTGTAGCGCCTCAGGGTATCTCGATCGAAGTTGATACTAAATCGAAGAAAAATCCGATCGTAGTAATTTCAGGAATTGACAAAGAATTAGTTGGACAAGTAGCTGCTAAGATTCGCTCTTTCAGAAAACCTGAGCCTTACAAAGGAAAAGGTATTCGTTACGAAGGCGAACAGATCAGACGAAAAGCCGGTAAATCTGCAGCTAAATAATTTGTAGGATCATGAATAAGAATCAAGCGAAAACAGAACGCAGAAATAAGATCAAACGACGTATTCGTTCAACAATCAGTGGAAATGCAGAACGTCCGAGACTTACCGTGTACAAAAGTAATAAGTACACTTACCTTCAGTTAATCGATGATGTTGCCGGTGTAACATTGGCATCTGTAAAAGGAAAAGCTGGAGTAGAATCAGCTAAAGAAGCTGGCTCAGAATTAGCAAAATCTGCTATTGATAAGGGCATTACACAAGCCGTTTTCGATCGCAGTGGTTATAACTATCACGGAATTGTAAAAGCAGCTGCAGAAGGCGCCCGTGACGGCGGATTGCAGTTTTAAATTAAAGTTGAGTAGCAAATGCCTAAAGTAAGAAGAAAACAATCTATACCAGCAGCCAACCTCAATCTCGAGGAAAAATTGGTTCACGTAAACCGTGTTGCTAAAGTAGTAAAGGGTGGTCGCCGGTTCAGCTTTAATGCTATTGTTGTTGTTGGTGATGGTAACGGTGTAGTTGGCCACGGTCTTGGAAAAGCAAATGAAGTTTCTGATGCTATCCAAAAGGGCTTCGACAACGCAAAAAAGAATTTAATTAGAATTCCACTTACCAAAACCAAAAGTATTTATCATCCAGTAGTTGGTAAAGCGGGTGCAGGTAAAGTATTACTTCGCCCTGCCTCAGAAGGTACCGGGGTAATTGCCGGTGGTGCTGTGAAAAACCTCTTAGACGTTGCAGGTGTACATAACATTCTGTCAAAATCTCAAGGTTCTTCTAATCCACACAACATGGTTAAAGCTGCTTTTCAAGCTTTGAAAGAGTTGACTGATCCAGTGGAAGTAGCGCAACGTCGCGGTGTACCATTAAATAAAGTATTTGAAGGTTAATCCCTCTAACGGAATTGAATAATGAAATTAAGTAACCTAAAAGCTCCGGCTCCAAATAAGAAAAATACCAAGCGTGTAGGACGTGGTGAAGGTTCTGGCAAAGGTCAGGAATCAGGCCGTGGTATGAATGGTGCGAAGTCACGTTCAGGCTACTCCAGACGTCCTTGGTTCGAAGGTGGTCAGATGCCACTGCAACGAAGAGTTCCAAAATTCGGCTTTACAAATCCGAATCGTGTTGAATATCGTCCGGTTAACTTGGAAAAGCTTGCCAACTACATTGAAGCTGGTAAACTAGAAGCAACTATCACTTTTGATAATCTAGTTGAAGCTGGTTTGGTAAAGAAAAACCAATTGGTTAAAGTACTAGGAAGCGGTGACTTTGACACAAAAATTGAACTTGAAGCACATGCTGCAAGTAAATCTGCTGCGGACAAAATTGAGAAAGCAGGCGGTACACTAACTATTATCAAATAACCATCTAACAGATCTCGCAGCGAATGAGTCTGATCGAAAATTTCCGGAACATTTTCAAAATCGAAGACCTGAAGAACAGGATTTTCTATACAATAGGAATCCTGATGGTTTATCGAGTGGGTAGCTATATAACTCTGCCCGGTGTAGATGCTAATGCATTATTAGACATAACTTCAGGTGCATCAAACAGCCTTTTAGGTTTGTTTGATATGTTTGTAGGTGGAGCCTTTTCAAGGGCCGGTGTTTTTGCATTAGGTATTATGCCGTATATCACAGCATCTATTATCATTCAGTTGATGGGAGCTGTGGTACCTTACTTCCAGAAATTACAAAGAGAAGGTGAAGAAGGTAGACGTAAGATTACCAGATTAACACGCTACGGAACGGTTGGTATTACTGCACTACAATCTATTGCGTTTTCTATAAATTTAATTGCACAAGCACCACAAGCGATAGTGGTAAATCACCTCGCATTCACAATTACTTCTGTTATTGTTTTAACTGCGGGTACTACCTTTGTGATGTGGTTGGGTGAACGAATAACCGATCGCGGTATTGGAAATGGTATTTCGTTGATCATTATGATTGGTATTATTGCTGTATTACCGGCTAACTTGATAAACGAAGTAACTACAAAGAGTAATGCAATCATCGTTTTAATTGAGATTGCAGTATTAGTATTGATTATAGCAGCTGTAGTATTATTGACTCAAGGGACTCGTAAGATTCCTGTTCAGTATGCAAAGCGTGTTGTAGGGCGTAAAGTTTACGGAGGAACTACACAGTATTTACCATTGCGAGTTAATGCAGCAGGTGTAATGCCAATTATCTTCGCGCAATCAATCATGTTTATCCCAAGCACTATTGGTTCATTTTTCCCAGAGAATGAGACCATTCAAATGTTAACAGCTTGGTCGGTTGATTACTCAGGACTACTATATTCAATTGTATTCTTTATAATCTGTGTGTTTTTCACATTTTTCTACACAGCCATTGCTATTAATCCAAAAGAGATGGCTGATACTATGAAAAGACAAGGCGGTTTTATTCCAGGTGTACGTCCGGGTAAAGCAACCGTTGAGTTCATTGACAATATTTTAACTAAAATCACACTTCCAGGTTCATTATTCCTGTCTTTTGTGGCGATTCTACCTGCGATCGTAATTAATTTTGGAGTTACACCAGGCTTTGCACTGTTTTATGGTGGTACAAGTTTGTTGATTATTGTAGGTGTAGCTTTAGATACGCTTCAGCAGATTGAAAGCCATTTGATGATGAGACATTATGATGGATTCATGAAGACTGGAAAAATCAAAGGGCGAAGACGAGCCTGATATGATTTATCTTAAGAGTGACCGTGAAATAGAAAAAATGCGTGCAAGTGCACAATTAGTTTCACAAACTCTTGGGGAAGTGAGCAAATACATCGAACCGGGTATCGAAACCGGAAAGCTAGATGTGATTGCTGAAGATTTTATAAAAAAGCATAATGCCAGACCAGCTTTTAAAGGGTATGGTCCGGCAGACAATCCGTTTCCCGGAACGTTATGTATTTCTGTAAACGAAGAAGTTGTACATGGAATACCGGGTAATCGAGTTTTGCAAGAAGGTGACATTGTTTCGGTTGATTGTGGTGTGGAGCTGGATGGATATTTTGGTGATCATGCCTACACATTTGCAGTTGGTGAATGTGATGAGCAAACATGGCACCTTTTAAAAACAACACTTGCATCACTTTACAAAGGTATTCAAGAAGCAGTACACGGTAAACGGACTGGAGATATTGGATACGCTGTTCAATCTCACTGCGAAGCAGAAGGATTTGGCGTAGTTCGAGATTTGGTTGGGCATGGATTGGGTAGATCTTTACACGAAGATCCAAGCGTACCAAATTATGGTAAAAGAGGTCGTGGCGAGCGTTTGCGCTCAGGAATGACCTTAGCAATCGAACCCATGATAAATATGGGGACGTGGAAAGTTAAAACACTTAATGATGGCTGGACAATTATTACAGCAGATAAAAAGTACTCAGCACATTACGAACACGATGTTGTAGTTCGTGAAGGAAAGGCTGACATTTTAAGTACTTTTGATTATATTGCCGAGCTATCAAAAAATCCTGATAACGTAATTCTATATGGCTAAACAAGAGCCTATTAAACAAGACGGAGAAATTTTAGAAGCTTTACCGAACGCACAGTTCAGGGTACAGCTAGATAACGGACATGAAATACTCGCTCATGTATCCGGTAAAATGCGTATGTACTACATCAAAATTTTACCGGGCGATAGAGTAGCTGTAGAAATGTCGCCGTATGATTTGACCAAAGGTAGAATTACTTATCGTTATAAATAACTTCAATCAAGATGAAAACTAGATCTTCTGTAAAAAAGCGTAGTTCAGACGACAAAATCGTTCGTCGGAAAGGACGTCTTTATGTAATCAACAAAAAGAACCCTCGGCATAAACAACGTCAGGGATAAGCATACATTTATATGGCACGTATAGCAGGAATTGATTTACCTAAACAAAAAAGAGGCCTGATTGGTCTTACTTATATTCACGGTATCGGACGCACTCAGTCTGCCCGCATTTTAAATTCTCTAGAAATTGATGAGAATATCAAAGTGGTAGATTGGTCAGACGATCAAGTAAGCGCAATCCGTAATTTTATAGAAGAAGAATATAAAGTTGAAGGTGCACTACGCAGCGAAGTAAACGGAAATATTCGTCGATTGATTGAAATCGGAAGTTACCGTGGTGTTCGTCATAGAAAAGGTTTGCCAGTTAGAGGGCAGCGAACACAAACCAACGCTCGTACTCGTAAGGGTAAGAAACGTACGGTGGCCGGTAAAAAGAAGGTAACTAAGTAATTCTAAGTAAATAACATGGCAAAGAAACAACCTAAAGCGGCAGCTAAGAGAAAAAAGAAAAATCAGGTTAGCGACCCAAGTGGAATGGCTTTTGTTAAGGCTACTTTCAACAATGTGATTGTAACCATTACAGATGGTAATGGTAATGTGCTATCTTGGTCATCTGCAGGAAAAGAAGGGTTCAAAGGTTCTAGAAAAAATACTCCATACGCTGCTCAGTTAAGTGCTGAAACAGCTTCTAAAAGTGCATATGATATGGGCTTGCGCAGAGTGGAAGTATTTGTGAAAGGTCCTGGATCTGGTCGTGAAGCTGCAGTTCGCGCAATGGCGAATGCAGGTCTTGAAGTTACCCAGATTATTGATCGCACACCGATTCCGCACAACGGATGCAGACCACCAAAAAGAAGAAGAGTTTAACCAGTTATATTATAAGCAATGGCAAGATACAGAGGCCCAAAACAAAAGAAAGCTAGACGTTTCAGAGAGCCAATTTTTGGTGCAAGCAAAGCATTAGAAAGAAAGCCTTACGGTCCCGGACAGCACGGACGGTCTAGATTTCAAAGAAAATCAGAATATGCTATCCAGCTTGAAGAAAAGCAGAAAGCAAAGTATACCTATGGATTGCTAGAAAAGCAGTTCCGTAATCTATACGAAGCAGCTACTGCGCAAGAAGGTGTAACTGGCGAGAACTTACTTCAAGCTTTAGAGTCTAGATTAGACAATACCGTATTTAGATTAGGTTTTGCAAAAACTAGACGACAAGCGCGTCAACTAGTAAGTCACAAACACATTACAGTGAACGGGCAAACTGTTAACATTCCATCTTATGTTGTTAAGCCTGGTGATGTTATCTCGTTGCGTCCGAAATCAAGAAATCTTGAAGTTGTTGATGACTCTTTAAGTTCAGCTCCTAGAAGTAAGTACAAGTGGGTTGAGATTGATGCAAAATCCCGTAGTGGAAAATTCCTATATGTTCCTCCAATGGAAGAGATTCCAGAGAACATTAACGTTCAGCTCATCATCGAGCTTTATTCTAAGTAATTTTAAAGATTTACCGTATTATTATGAGTAATTATAGCATTCAAATGCCCGAAAGCCTGGATGTAGTCAAAGACGACGATAGCTTTGGTACATTCGTTTTGCAACCACTTGAAAGAGGTTTCGGGGTTACCATCGGTAATTCATTTCGCCGAGTTCTTTTGTCATCATTACCAGGTATTGCTATTACTGCAATCAAAATTAATGGTGTTGACCATGAGTACTCAAGCATTACCGGAGTAAAAGAAGACGTTTACGAAATCATTCTTAACTTTAAGCAAGTTCGTTTCAAGCAAATTGAGCAATCCGGCGGTGTGATTCACCTCACTAAAAAAGGTGGTGGAACACTAACGGCAGCTGATATTGATGCGGCCACTGCCGAATATGATGTACTTAATACTGATCTGGTAATTGCTAATCTAGCAGATGATGCTGAATTAGAAATTGAGTTACGTGTTGGTAGAGGTCGGGGATATGTTCCTGCAGAAGAAATGTCGTTCGAGGATGAGGATATAAATCTAATTCCAATCGATGCAATCTTCACTCCGATCAAATCAGTAAAGTTTAATGTTGAGAACGTTCGCGTTGGTCAACGTACTGATTACGAAAAATTAGTAATGGACGTTGAAACTGATGGATCAGTTAATGCTAAAGAAGCGTTAACGCTTGCAGGCAAAATCCTGAAAGAACACATCGAGAAATTCATTACAGAAAAAATCGAAGAACCATTTACTCAAGAAGAAGAGGAAGTGGATGCTGAAAAGCAACGTGTCGCTAACTTGTTGCGAACTAGCATTGAAGATTTAAATTTAAGTGTTCGCGCTTATAACTGTTTAAAGTCTGCCAACATCAATTCTATTGGTGAGCTGGTAGCACGTGATGAACAAGATTTATTGAAATTCCGAAACTTTGGTAAGAAGTCTCTTACAGAGTTAATTGAAGTGATTGAAGAAAAAAATCTTCAGTTCGGAATGGATGTATCTAAATATCTAGACTAAGAAGGAAATTTGATATGCGCCATAGAGTAAAAGGCAGAAAATTAAGTAGAACTGCTTCTCACAGAAAAGCAACGATGCGAGCGCTTACAATGGCGCTGGTAAAAGAGCATCGCATAACTACCACAGTAGCAAAAGCTAAAGAACTACGTCGATTTGTTGAACCCCTTATAACTCGGGCAAAAGAAGATAATCTTTTGAACCGACGAATGGTTTTCTCTTCCTTGCAGAACAAAGAAACTGTGAAGAAGTTATTCTCAGAAGTAGGTCCCAAGAGTGCCGATCGAAACGGTGGATACACTAGAGTGATTAAACTAGGCTTCCGTCAAGGTGATGGAGCTGAGATGGCATTAATTGAGCTTGTTGATTTCAACGATGTTAAGCCAGAGGGTAAAACAACGAAGAAGAAACGTACAAGACGTGCGGGTAAGTCTAACACACCTACCAGTTCGGAAGCAACTTCTCCGAAAGCAGAAGAAACTACTAGTGAAGAGGAAGAAGATTCAGCTAAATCGGCTGAGTAATTGTATTTGAATTATTGATTTGGTGTCGGCTTATATAGCCGGCACCAATTTTTTTGCAAAATGAGAAAATAATTTCATTTTGCTCTTGACAACGGCTACCAAAGTGCCTTATCTTTGGAATCTGTCACGGAAATTCTGAGGCAGTTGTTTTTTGAAATACTGAAGCATAAAACAGATTGTTTGTGCGAGCTTAAATAAGCTTGATATTCTTTTGAAGATTGAGGAAGCGTAGGGTCGAGCTCACAGAGTATATATTTTATAATTTACAATGGAGAGTTTGATCCTG
>JANSXX010000102.1:0-1456 GCA_024742815.1 bacterium | reverse complement strand
ATGTAATTCATACGGATAAAGAATTGCAAACTAACTATGGGTTTAGTGTTGATTATGATAGAAGTCATACAATGTCTATCAACAATGTTTTAGGAAACAACAACAATGTTTTAGGAAACACTGTTGAAAGAATCAATTATGCTCCAGACCCTTTTATTAGTGGTTTTGTTAATTTACTACCAATGAAAAATATTTACTTAACCAGCGACAGTTTAACTAATGGAAACCAACTAGCACCTTATGGAGTTGCTCGTGTCCTCCGTAAAATTCCTATTACTGCTGGATTTGGTAATGTAATCTATGATAATCAGGTTCTGTTAAACGATGCTAATGATGTTAGTATGCGTCATTTGCGTCGTCTTCATTTCAAATATGTTGATAGTTTTGGTAAAACCGTAGATTTACACGGAGCAGATAGTAGCTTTTCTTTATTATTCGTTGAGATTTAAAATGTGTTTAAACAGTAAATAATATATATTAATAGTTAAAAATGGTAGATTATAGTAGAGGGAAGATTTACAAAATATGGGATATTGGTTATAATATGTGTTATGTTGGTTCTACAACTCAATCATTAAGTAAAAGATGGCAATACCATAAAGCAGACTATGCTAAATTTCAACAAGGAAAAAGCAATTATTCAACTGTTTATTCAATTTTTGAGGAATTTGGATTAAACAATTGTAAAATTGAATTGGTTGAGAATGTAGAGTGTCAGAATAAGGAAGAATTATTGTCAAGAGAGGGGTTTTACCAACGAGAATGCGAGTGCGTAAATAAATGTATAGTTGGTCAGAATTGTAAAGAGCATAAGCAAGAATATATGAAAATATACCTAAAACATTATTATGAAAACAATAAAGACAGAATTAAACAACAAAACAAAGAATACCGAGAAGCAAACAAAGATGACATACAAATTCAAAGAAAGGCGTATCGTGAAGCAAACAAAGACACAATCAAAGAGAAAGATAAGAAATATCAAGAAGCAAATAAAGACAAAATAAAGGAAACAAAAAGAGAATATTATGAATTAAATAAAAACAAATTGAATGAAGTTATACAATGTGAGTGTGGTAGTTCATACATAAAAAAGGGCAAGAATAGACACGAAAAAACATTAAAGCATCAGGAATATTTAAAGTCATTTGAAACAATGGATTAAATTATTTGTATTATATATTTTAATATAAATAGTTATTATATACTAATTATATGGTTAAAAATATTGAAATAGTAGATGTCAATAAAGAAGAAGGGAGCAAAGAACCAGAAACAACCACTAACATTGAAGAAGAACAGAAAGAAGAAAATACTATTGTTGAAGAGGAAACAAAAGAAGAATTAAAAGAAGAAGAACCAAAGGAAGAACCAGTAGAAGAGCAACCAACGAAAGAATTAAAATCTAAAACATATTCAACAGAAAAGGTAGTGTCTCCAAAGTGTAAAAAATATT
>JANSXX010000019.1:0-24768 GCA_024742815.1 bacterium | reverse complement strand
CAAGACCGGTAGCGTCGTTACCATCGCCGGTGTTACCCTGAATCAATGTTCCCGGCTCGATGAATAAGCGCGAACCCGGCTTGATGAACACCAAGTCATCCAAAATATAAGTGTTGTCGGCAGTCCAATAGTAATCGGTATCTGCCATGAAGTCTGCATTAGTTACGTTTACCGTTTGCGCAAAAGCAGAAACAGAAAACGCGATGCAGAATAAAGTAAGAATGTATCTTTTAAGCATAGTGTTGGTTGTTGTTTGGTTTTTGATTGTTTTAGAGTTTATAGGAAATACTCAATGAAATGGATCGGCCTCGGTTGAAAGACTGATACACATATTCTTCTCCATTCAATTCTGACGAATTCTTAATTTCAGGATCTAATAAGTTCTTTAGTGATAGCTTGGCACTGAAATTATTGGCAAACCCTTTAGATATGATAAGATCAGTAGTTACATATCCGCGCTCAAATACATCCGGATTAGCTCCAAGGGTAACATCGGATAGTCGATCGCCAAAAACGTTGGTATTTAAATCTACTGTAAGATCGATTTCAGGATTTAAATAAGACAAATCCATATTGAAGATGTAGGGCGATTGACCATAAAGTGGTCGGGTATCTTCAAAATCAGGATCACTAATTCTTGCTGTAAATAACTCTTCTTCTGGCACATTAACTTCTGAATGAACAAAAGTTAGATTGGTAGCTAGTGACAAATATTCAAATTTTGGAGTAATGAAACCAAGGTTCTTTCTTACTTCAAATTCGACACCGTAAACGGTTGCTTCTTCAACATTTTGCCAGGTTCTTGTACGTACACGCTGAGTATCAAAAACGCGCTCAATAGGATTCTCGAGATTTTTATAAAAACCACTAATCGCTACTAACTCACCAACACCTAAGAAATATTCCCAACGAGCATCGTAGTTCGTAATTAAAGTCCGATCGAGATTGATATTTCCAACATTGATTGATCCACCGTAGGCATCAAAACCGGAGAATGGTGCAATTTCGCGATAACTAGGTCTTGCCAGTGTGTTTGAATACGCTATTCTAAAATTTTGATTCTCATTTAGGCTAAAGATTAGTGAGGCTGATGGTAACAAATCTTCCTGATCGATTTCACCAATTCGAAGTGAATCAGCTAATTCAATATTTTGACTTTCAGCCTTTAAAAACGTGGTTTCATAACGAGCGCCACCAATAAACTTGAATCTTCCTAAGGGAATTTCAGCCATCATATATCCGGCTTTTATCTCTTTTGAGCCATCATAATTATTTGTGATGTTGGTACGATCGAAAATATAATGCCCGTAATAAATGAAGGTATTATTGGCATCCGTTAACTCATCATCAATCCCGGTGTAGGCAAAAAACTCATCGAAATTTCCATCGAAATCATTTAAATCTGCACGATCCTGTCCGTAAGCAAATCTGCGCTCACGAAATCTTCGTTCACCTTCAAGATAAGCACCACCTGTTTTTAAAATCATGGTATTACCTTGCCCAAATCGAATAGGAAGACTTAAGTCAGCAATCAAATTGGTATTAGATTCATCCATATTTCGGAAGAACCGTTGAGGACGTGAGTAAGCACCAGTAGAAATCGAATACGTAGTGTCAGCAGTTCGGATTCCATACTCGAAAAACCGAATATCAGGTTGGTCTAATTCGTTTTCAGAAAAAGTCCCACTCCATTCAAAAGTGAGGTTATTTAATGCAGGTGCTACGTGCTTACCACTTGCTTGAAATGAACTTAGTTTTCGCTCGGTGTATGAAATAACGGTAGAGTTATAGCTATCAAACCCACCTTGATCGATTTCTTCTCTAAAACCATTCAGCGCGCGACCTTCATTTGTACCACTTTGAGTTCGAACCCAAGTAAGCGACACTTTATTATTTGGATTTGCTTTGAACGATAGCGAAGCCAAACCCCCTAAATCAATATTCTCCTGGGTTCTGAAATCAGAGAGATTATTTAAAGCATTTAATTCTGTTTCAGGTGTGAGATTACCAATAAGTTGATATATACCATCAGTTCCATTTTCGTAGGATGAAAATGAACGGTTGTGAGAAAAACCTACGATGTACCCAAAATCTCGGTTCAAAAATTGAAACTCATTTCCTAACGACATCGATAAACCGGTGTTCAAAGGAATAGTGATATTACGAGGAGTCATTTCGCTATTAAATGCACTACTTACCCGATCTAAAGTATCGGAGGCTGCTACATGGTCGTCTCTGAATTTGAGGAAGGAATCAGCTCGCTGAGGAATACTGCCTAAATTTTGCTCAACCGCTGAAGGTAGTTCTCTAATGTCTCCACTAAGGGCAATTAACTCAGAGTTACTTCTGGTTGATCCCAACCCATCTTTAAAGGTAGTTTCTGTATTGAAACCAACCGAAGAAGAGATATTAAACAACATCGATTCAGGGAAATCTTTTGTCGTAACATCTACCAATCCGCCAGAAAAATTTCCCGGCTTGTCGGGGGTAAAGGTTTTGATGGTAACAATGTTTTCAATCACATTGCTAGGAATCAAATCCAGTTGAAAGGCATTTTTGTCAGGATCGGCACTTGGAAGCTCTGATCCATTCAAGTGAGCTGTAGAGTATCGATCACCAAGACCTCTTACGTACACGTATTTCCCACCTACAACTGAAGCTCCCACTACTTTCTTAAGCGCTCCGGCAGCGTCACCCGATCCGGATTTCGAAATAGATTCCGCTGAAATCGCATCAGAAAAAGCGATAGATTTTTGGCGTTGACGTAAAAGCCCTGCTTCGTTATTGAGTACTACATCGGCAGTTACTACAATTTCGTCTAGTAATTCAGATTCGGGCTGAAGTGCTACATCTAAAGTAACAGTTGCTCCTTCTTCCACAACAACACCTGTAATGCGTTGCGTTGAAAAGGACAGGTAACTTACCACAAGAGTGTAAGTTCCGGGTTCTACATTTCTGATGGTGTATCTGCCATCAATATCGGTGGCTGTACCTTTAATTGTACCGTCGATTACAACGTTTACACCGATCAAGGTTTCGCCGGTTTCACTGTCTACTACAGTTCCGGTGATTTTGGCTGAGCTTTGCGCTAGAAGATTTGATGTGATTAGTAAGGCAAAGATCAGTACGGAAGTGATTTTTATTTTGTTCACGAGTGTGTGCTGATGTGTATTTTTTGTTCACGTTTTGATCGTGCACAAAACTACGCCTCACTCTTTTCCGTACTGTTACCTGCTGTTTATGCTTCTGTTATCGGATAGTTACCCGAAAGTTATCTAGGCATTACCTCAATGTTAAGTGCTAGAAGAATCGGGCTTTTTAGCGTCTTCATCGATTGTTTCATCCGTAGGATTTTCATCGTCGGATATTACAGTGTTAACATTGGCGCCAATATTTTCTTCGGTATTATCTTCGTTTTCATCGCTACTTTTATCTTCTTCGGTTGTAACTTCGTCTTCATCATTTGACGCTTCCCCATTCGTATAGGCCTCATAATTTGTTGGCTTATCAAATGGGCGCTTACCGATTAATTTTTCAAGATCAGACTGGAAAATGATCTCTTTATCGAGTAATTCTTTGGCTAAGATCTCAAGTTGCTCTTTCTTCTCGGTTAGTAATTCGATAGTTCGCTGATACGCACCATCCACTATCTTTTTTACTTCTTCGTCGATGATCTTTGCTGTGTCTTCCGAATAAGGCTTATTGAAGTTATAATCGTTCTGCTTGGAATCATAAAACGAAATGTTACCAATACGATCATTCATTCCATACACGGTAACAATGCTATATGCCATTTTGGTGATTCTTTCCAAATCACTCAATGCACCGGTTGAAATCTTGCCAAAGATGATTTGCTCGGCGGCTCTACCACCTAATGCCATACACATTTCATCTAGCAACTGATCGGTTTGGTGTAAATACTGTTCTTTTGGTAAGTACTGAGCATAACCCAATGCTGCAATTCCACGAGGAACAATAGAAACCTTAACCAATGGATCTGCATGTTCAAGGTACCAGCCTGCCACTGCATGACCTGCTTCATGATACGCTACAATCTCTTTTTCTTCTGGCGAGATAATTTTATTCTTTTTCTCAAGACCACCAATCACACGATCAATCGCATCATGGAAATCATCCATGTCAACGGAGTCTTTGTCGCTACGAGCAGCGATTAAAGCCGCTTCGTTACAAACATTCGCGATTTCTGCGCCGGCAAAGCCCGGTGTAGCCGCAGCAAGTTTTTTCACGTCAACATCTTTCGACAGTGTTAGTGGCTCAAGATGTACTTTAAAGATTGCTTTTCGCCCAACGATATCCGGTTTGTCGATAGAAATTTGTCGATCAAAACGTCCCGGACGTAATAACGCATTGTCCAAAACATCCGGACGGTTGGTTGCTGCTAGAATGATTACGCCTGAATCCGTGGCAAAACCATCCATTTCTACTAATAGAGAGTTTAGGGTGTTCTCGCGCTCATCGTTAGCACCGGGCATTTGTCCACGGCCTCGAGAACGTCCGATGGCATCAATTTCATCAATAAAGATGATACATGGAGCTTTTTCTTTGGCTTGTTTGAATAGATCTCGAACACGTGCCGCACCCACACCAACAAACATTTCCACAAAATCAGACCCTGAAAGTGAGAAAAATGGTACGGCAGCTTCACCGGCAACAGCTTTTGCAAGTAATGTTTTACCGGTACCGGGAGATCCAACCAAAAGCGCACCTTTAGGAATCTTACCACCAAGTTTGGTGAATTTGCCTGGATTCTTTAAAAATTCTACAATCTCTTTTACTTCTTCTTTTGCTTCATCTAAACCGGCTACGTCTTTAAAAGTAACTTTTGTGTCTGTTTGTTGATCATACAACGAAGCTTTGTTCTTCCCAATATTGAGTACTTGTTGGCCGGGATTCATTCTTCTGAAAATAAACACCCAAAATCCGATGGCAAGTGCAATCATAATCAACCACATGAATACGCCACTGAACCAATCTTCTTCGATGCGTACTTCATATTCTACATTATGCTCATCTAAAATTGGGCGGATATCATCTCCCGGAAGCATGGTGGTTACAAAAGCTCTAAACTCTTCTCCAGAAGCCGATGGTATATTGAGTGGATTATCTGATTCGGCGGGAGGCGTTATTATACCATCACTTATGGCTTTGTCATTATACTTGCCAAAAATATCAACGCCATTTTTGATAATGATTTCTTCTACATAGCCATTCTTAACGTCCGACAAAAATTCGCTGTATTTGATACCATTACCGGGCTCAGGATTTAAAAACAAAAACTGAACAAATATTAAAAACAGGATAATAACCAGAAAACCCCATGTTGGAAACTTTGGGCTACCGGGTTTGTTGCCACCACCTGTAGGCGGCTTTATAGTTTTTTTCTTGTTGGGCTTGTTATCAGCCATTAAAATGATCTCTAAGTTTTTTTTTCCAATATAGACAATCCCGCTTTTAATTTTTACGGGATTCAAGGAACATTCGATTGGCAAAAAACGTGCCACTAAATCTGCTATGACAATTCATCAAATCCAATCAGGTCTCCCTCGGCCGTCTGCAATATTAACCCATCTTCTTTGGGTGTCATTCGCCCAATCACAGAAAAATCGTTAAAATGTTTAATGAACCTGTCTACTTCTTTCTCGGGCAGGGTGAAAATCAGTTCGTAATCTTCGCCTCCGAATAAAGCATACTTATCAACGTCTTCTTCCATTTCGTCGGCAACTTGTCGGGTTTCTACCGCCACAGGCACTGCAGCCTGATACAAATGTGCACCTAAATTAGATTGCCGGCATAAACTTGTTACCTCTTTGATAATACCTTTGCTCAAATCAATCATTGCAGTAGGTATAACATCATGCGCTCGTAAAGTTTTTATGACATCCAACCTAGCAACGGGAAGTAATTGTCTTTCCACAACATATTTATAATCACCTAAATCAGGTTGGGCATGCTGATCGCCATGTTCCTGCCAAAATTTCTTTTCGCGCATTAAGATTCTAAGTCCGGCCACAGCAGCACCTACATCACCGGTTACACAAATGGCATCTCCTTGTT
The DNA here is from genome assembly GCA_024742815.1 of bacterium. Lineage (GTDB taxonomy): Bacteria > Bacteroidota > Rhodothermia > Balneolales > Balneolaceae > HXMU1420-13. The sequence continues at coordinate 18,693 of JANSXX010000019.1, read as the reverse complement.
TAGCATTTGCACGTGTTACGAGTTCTTCTTCTTTAACTTCTCCATAAACTGTAAGCGAAAACACTGCATTTTGATGATTCCCGGTCAAGTCACCGCCTAAAATTGCCACTCCAAATTGCTTACACGCACGATCAATTCCCTCATATAGCTGGTCAATCATTTCTACTGAAAGTCGATTTGGTAGTGCGAGATTAACTAATAATCCTTTAGGCTCTCCATTCATTGCAATGATATCCGAAACAACCGCAGTTACCATTTTATACCCGAAATGAGTAAATGGCATGTAGGTTGGGTCAAAATCTGCTCCTTCAACAAATGAATCTGAGCTAATCAATTGTAGAGTTCCCGGCGATGAATTGAATACAGCGGCATCATCACCTGTGCCATATAACACATTGGAAACTTCCGCACCTTTATAAGTTTTTAGCTTGTCGATTAATTTTTCGCGGCCTATTTCCTGAATGGGTGTAAATGTTGTGCTCATAAGTGGTATAAATTAAAAAAGGCATCCACGTAATACGCAGATGCCTGAATATGTGTATCGAGAGTGATTACTCTTCGCGTTTGGTAGAGTAGTTAATTCGGAAAGTACCTGCCTGCTGAAGTTCTTTTTGAACATCCGACAGTAACTCGAATTGAGAATTCTGATCAACCCGAAGGGAAACAATCAATCTTGGCTCTTCTAACAGTTTATCGTACATGAGATTACGAATTGCTCCGATATCATCTACGATTGCATCGTCGATTTGCACTTTATCTTCACCAAGTTCATTTCCCGGTAAACGCTCAGGCCCCATATAGATGTAAGACACTAATCGTTTTTCTTCGATTTTCTCGATGTGTGTAGCTTGAGTTAAATCAAGTTTCACTTTCAAGGTAACTTCGCGAAGTACAGTGGTTACCATGAAGAAGAACAGAAGCATGAATACTACATCAGGCATGGCTGAAGTAGGGATTTCTTGCTTACTTCCTGCTTGTTTCTTTTTAAAATGACCTGCCATTATCCTTCCTCCGCTGCGATTGAAATTTTCTTAGGATACATATCCTGAATTTGCTCACGCTGAGCTGATTCCGGCTGAAGTCGATCAAATTCTACACCATAGTTTGCTCGCGAGGCTGCATCACGTAACTCTTTGTATGCGCCCATTACCTCATCCAACATATCAATGTAAATTCGGTAAGGAGTTTCTTTCTGAGTTTTGAGTGAAACAATCGCTGCTTCAGGTGATACTGCAAGAGTTTCATCGTTATTAGGGTTATCGATAAACTCTTTTAGTTTCTCACGAACTTCGGTAATTGCGGTTGGTTGCTCATCCATAAGAATAAGTCCTTGCGCGTTTACCAGAATGTTCATCTGATTACGTTCACGAATGGGTGGTGGATCAACCTCTTCGTCTAATGGCGGAGGCAATACCATCCCTATCCCGGTATCCACATTAATTGTGGTGGTAACCAGGAAGAAAATGAGCAGCAGGAAGGCGATGTCTGCCATCGACGAACCATTTATTTCCGCTCCTTCTCTTTTTTTCTTTTTTAATAGCATAGAAATGCTCCGGTTTTAAAATTTAAAAGTGCCGCGTAGGCCGGTAAAAATCACAGAAACAACCATGATTCCCATCATCGACATTGTGGTTAATACTCCGGCTTTAGGTATATCACCTAAAACGCCGTAAGCAATCCCAAAGATGATGAAGGGCACAGCCATGATAACAATACGTTTTACATCCTGTTTTCCTTGTGCAAGACTTTTAATGCCCGAAATAATCATCGAGGCAACGCCCAACCCAATTAAACCCATGGCTCCAATAACGGCTATTTGTACAATTACACTGCTTTCCATAAAGCTTCTCCGTTTGGGGGTTAATTATTCAGTTTCTGAGTCGGTTGCAGCTTCTACTGCAGGAACAAGCGGCTTACCTTCTTGTAATAAAATAATAGAATCGATAAGAGTGATTGAGCTTTCTTCCATCTCGGCAATCAAACGGTCGATTTTAGAAACACAATAGTTGTAACCGATTTGAAGAATAATACCTGCTATCAAACCACCTGCAGTTGTTAAAAGTGCCGTTTTAATACCACCGGCTACAATAGATGGAGAGATATCGGATGCAGCTTGGATATCATCGAAGGCCTCGATCATACCTACTACCGTTCCAAGGAATCCAAATAGTGGAGCAATTGCGATGAATAATGAAAGCCAAACAAGTCCTCTTTCAAGGAAGCTCATTTCGATAGAGCCGTATGCTGCAATAGCTTTTTCAGCGGCATCAATTCCTTCGTGTGAACGCATTAAACCAGCTTGAAATACAGAGGCAACCGGTCCACGAGTTTGTGCACAAAGTTGTTCTGCAGCTTCAACGCCGCCTTCCTGAAGAGCTTCCTGAACGTTTACAATAAACTTCCGTGTATTGATGTCAGCAAGGTTGAGGGTAATAATTCTTTCAAGAAATATTGCAAGACCCAAAATCAAAGTAATAAGTACTGGCCACATCCAGCCACCATCATTACCTTCGTTAAATTTCTCAACAATTAGGTTAAAAAAGCCTTCATTGGCTGGGGCTTGTAATAGAAAGAGAGCAATCGACGATGTCATGTTCACTCCGAATATTTTAAATGTTAGTATCTAAGATTAGTGAAGCGAAAGGATATGCCATTTTGAAATAAATGTCAAAACGCGAAAAGGCTTAAAAAGTGAACTTTATGGTAATAATTAGCCCTTTTTTCATTCATTTTTCACATTGCTTTTTTCAAACAAACTAAATACTTAGAAAATAGCGCTTACAACCAGCTTTAGAGTATGAATATCCGGGCGCCGGGCAACTGTACGGCCATCATAATTAAATGTAACACGTACCAAATTACTTACCCGATAACTGGCATTTATGCTCCAAATAAAATGATTCCCTACCCCGGTTCCTTCGGTTAGCTCGAAATTTGTAAAAGTATTTGTTTCGCCGGTTAGTGTAGCGTTTCGAAATTCGGTATTACTCCCAAATTGTACTCGATCTAATAAAAAAGCCCGTGTTGTAAATACTGCGCGATATAATTTGGAATTCACTGAAGTCACTGAATTTATTCGATTAACTCTAGACGAATACCCGGCTTTGACACCAAATTGTAACGATCTAGAATATCGAAAACGATAACCGGGTTCTACTTCCCATTCTTTTATATTGAAATTACGTTGCAATAAAAAGTCACTATCATTTTCCTTTATTGCGGATGAAAGCGTAAGACTTACCGACTGATTATTACTTAAGGAATATTGATTCTCAGCAACTATCTGTTGATCAAAAGATCGAACAGTTTCGGAACTCCTGCGATTTAATGACTTGGTGTTGCTCATGAATAATGAGCTTTCCCAACGGTTTGTAGGTTGAAATTCAATCCGGTTCGACCAATGTAGCCTACCTTGTATACTCAGCGAATCATTTCTAAATGTTTTGAATCGTAATAAATAAATATCGCTTTCTTTAGGATTCGTGGAGTTTTCGAGCACGTCAAACCGGCTTTCTAGGCGAATACTTTGCAGGAATTGATATTGATCTGATTCGTTTTCTCGATCAAAAAATGGTTGCCATTCAAATCCATTTCTAAATCTTAGCTCTGTGCTTGGCACCAACTCATCAGAGGGCAAATATTGCAGTATATAAGTTCCTTCGTTTGGAGAAAGTTCAGGAAAGAACTCGTCGATTTCTTCAATACCATTTTCATTTCCATCTAACCAAACATATTGTCCTAGCTCCGGACCAACCTCAAAATAAGATTCCTGTACAATTGATTGCCGCTGGGTATTTACTGAATATCTTGACCTCAAACTTAAACTCTCAGTTTCTAACTGATTTTCTGAACTGATCAACAAAGCATTGGAGTTACCCACTCCTTGATCTTTCAGCGTTTCCGAAGTTTTTTTATTTCTAAGGCGGATGGTATTATCAGTGCTCAAGAGTGTTCCGTATTCCCATTCGAGCCCGTATAATTGTTCTATGGCGTCATATGCATTTATAAATGAGCCATTTTGTGCGATGTTTTCTTCACGGAATCCAATTCCAGCGTTTATCACCGCCGAGTTTACCCGAACTTCGATTCCGGGGATCACCTCAATAAATCGAAATGAACTATTTGCCAACTCCCCTTCTTTCCTTCGATTTTGTTTATCCTCGTGTTCTACATCTATCGTTCCACTAATCGTTTTAGAAATATCAGTTCGAATATTTGAGATTTGTTTTAACCAGGAATCCTCCATACCCGTTATTTCAAAACTGGTTCTGGCATACTCTTGTTTATAGTTGATGTACGTAGATGAAACCATTTCTGATACCACACCGGCAGATTGACGCAAACTTTGCTGTCCCGGTAGCATCAATCTTCCAATTTCTGCATCCGCTTTTGATTTTTCTCCAAATTTTACCGCAACCCGAAATTCATCCATTTTCTCGCCATTAATATCGGTTTCGCTGATATTCCATCTACGGTCGAACTCTATTTCTCTTGTTCGTTCGAAGGCCTCAAAGTTTTCACCACTCTGGCGACGTTGATAATTGACATCTAATGAAACCGTTCCTATCTCTAATTCTTCGGCTGAAAGTCCGCCAATAAAGGCAACATCTGCGTTGTCATTATCATCTAAAGTGGAGAATCGATTTTGATCCACATCGCTAAGTGCGACTTCTCCATACCAGGAAAGCCTTTCTGTTATTTGATGTGAACCAGTTATTGAAACCATCTGATGTTTTTCCGGCGCCGGCAAGTTTCGAAAAGGTTCATAGCTTCCACTCCCGGGACCTCGCCATTCATACAGTAATCCATTCAGCACATTTCCAACCCGAACGTAAGAACCATTGCCTTGACCTACGTTAGAAAAACGAACCGCTATATTTGAAGTAGTGGAACCCGGAATATTCTTAAAAATCTGATAGTTTTGACCTTGAAAAACAGTATCAATCAATGCATATCGAATATTGAATTCATCATCTTCCGGATTACTGACAATACCGGACACTATTGCATTTTCAGTTTGATCACCCACCGATTCGAGAATGTCAATATCATCCGCAGATAAGCTTTGTTGGGAAAGTAAGTCATTACCGTCTGCCATCCGGATAACGCTGACACCCAGTTCCAATTTATTATTCCAGAGTTTTTGATTGGCTTCACCCGAAATCAGTGTTCGGCTGAATTCCTGATCAACATATTCGTATTCTACAAAAATTCTGGTTTCATCTTTAATAAAAACCTGATCGGTGAAGTAAATCTCACCTAAACCATAATCAATTATGTACTCATTTTCCTCTCCTCGTTGAACCAGCTGCCCGTTTAAAAAAACCCGCTCTGTACCTGCAAGTATAATTACAAATGGTTCGTTATTTCTCCCCGTCAGCCGATATGGACCACGAACTCCTTCAATGCCTAAGAATTGTTGAGAGGAAAATGTACCTCGCACCGAAGAAACTGCGAATTTTGAATTATTCTGTTCCCCGGAGTATTCACCGGAAGCACCTTGTAAACGCCGGTTTAATCGTGCAAAGATGCTATTCGATAAACGCACATCCACATCTCCCATTTCTAATTGCGCTTGCTCGGATTGCAGTCGGATCAAAACCCGATCAAATTCTCTAATGCTTTGTGTAGTTCCATCCGGTTGAAATGGAATACTTTGATCAGTTAAGACAGCATCAAGTGAAATTTTTTCAGTAAGCTTACCTGATAATTGAAACTGAAGTCCGCTTTCAAGGGCAAAATCCTGATTGGATCCCACAATAATTCCTCTGCTTAAACTCCCGGATTGTTCGATTTCGGAAGTATATCGAGTATCTTCCACGAATGTGCTTTGACGCAAAGAGTCAGTGTTCTCAGCTTCCTGTATGTATTCTTTTATCTGATTTGGTTGATACACTCTTTCCAAACTCGTAGAAAATCGCTGATAATAAATTGAGAGTGCTTTTTGCCCTTTAGATAGGGTAGAATCAATAAGTGGCAAAAAGAGTGAACCGGTATCTTGCTGATATTCCCAGTTTAAAATATCGATACTATCCGGTAGCGTTTTTACTTGCATGGAATATTTATCCAACCAATGATCTAAATAAAACGTGGTATCGGAAGCTGGAATAGGGACATCGAACGATTCGTAAAGCAACGATTGGCTATAAACCAAACTCGACGAGGCACAGCATATAAAACCTATAAAAAGTAGAGCTACCCGATTTCTCATTGGTGCTAATCACGTTCGGCAATCGATGATTGATTGCGTTAAGCATTGATGAATGATGGTAGCGGTATTATCGGCTTAATTCGAATTAAAAGTGTTGAGTCCTTTATCCAAAAATGATACAAATTTTTCGGAAGCGATGTAACCCAACTCTTGAGCAATCACTTGCTCGTTGGATGGGTCTAAAATCACATATGTTGGCAGAGCTACATTACCCGTTAGCGAAAACTGTAGTTGCTGATTCTTTTGAGCATCTGCACCGCCATCGGTGTAGAGTTTAACCAACTTCATTTGATCAAAGCGCTCGCGAACTTCTGCCAGTGGAAACACATTTGATTCCATCGCTCTGCAATTCGTGCACGTGTAGCCGGTAAAATCGATGAAAACAGGAATTCCCTCCGATTTTGCTTCTTCAATGGCAGCTTCATAATCCGATTCCCAGCCATCATCAGCGGTAACATTTCCGGTTCCCCCCATAGCCGCAATGGTTCCGACAACGCTCACATCTGTCTGCATTTTAGGAGGCAACCAACTATCCCAAATCCCCAAAGAAGCGCCCATCAACCCTGGAATCAGATAAAAACTGAACATCAGAAAGGGCATTGCTAGTAACAATCTCCCTGTAGAAATATATTCTGGCTTTTTCTCATGCTTGAGTACAAATACTCCTAATAAGTAAAGCCCTGCAATCAAAAATATTGCAATCCAGAGTGCGATAGCGAAGGGTCGACTTATTAGTCCCCAACCAAGTACTAAATCGACATTCGAGAAGAATTTAATGGCAGCTGCCAATTCAATAAAGCCAAGCAATACTTTTACAACATTCATCCATGAACCGCTTTTGGGTAACGATTCGAGCCATTGCGGAAACATAGCGAACAACACAAACGGACTTGCGAATGCTGCCGAAAAACCAATCATTCCGATGATCGGATAAAACCATTCGCCTCCGGCCGTGGCAGCAAATACTGCACCCACAAAAGGAGCAGTACAAGAAAACGAGACCGCTGATATCGTCATGGCCATAAATAAAATGCCCATGAGACCGCTGCTTTCGTTGCTTTTCCGATTTAAAAAGTTTGTAAGCTGATGGGGCAGTTGCAGCTCGTACATCCCTAATAAACTCAACCCAAAAGCTACTAATACAACTGCAATAAATGTGTTTATGAATGGATCGGAGGCAAAGTTTTGTGCCGCTGATGCACCAAAGATCGCTGCTAATAAAAAGCCAATTAGTGTGAACGTAACAACAATGGCAATCCCGAAAATGATGGCCTGCCCAACTCCTTTTTTATCATCGTTTTGTTTTGAAAAATAGGATACTGTAAGCGGAATCATCGGAAAAACGCAGGGAGTCAGTAGTGCAGCAAATCCTGCAAGAATAGCGATCCATAGAAAAGAGAAAATCCCATCTTCCCCTAATCCGGAACCACTTGAAGATACTTTAGCTTCGGTTTCAGCACCACCAATTGCCGCTTCAACCGGTGCATCGGAGACGCCGATTACCTCAACCGTAGCGATAATGGATTTTCTTGTAGGCGGTAGACAAACACGATCGTCACAAACCTGGTAAAACACCTCAATGTCTAGCGTTTGTGTACCCTCCATTTCAGTTTTTACGGCAATCGGAACTTCAAATTGCGCGAAGGTGGAATGCCAACCTAATTCAGCTTCAAAATTAGGGTCAAATTCGATATCGGCTTTAGATTCATTGACTTCATCAGCAATTATAAAGTTTGGAGATTTTGCTGAGAATGCGGTTGGATATGGTCCGGCGTCAGGATCGTTTAACACCGAGTATAAATGCCACTCCCCTTCAATAGAAGCATCGATGTTGATTGTGTAAACTTCCCCGGCTAACACCTCTTTTGGAGCGTCAACCACTTCAAATTTTACTGGATCAGGTATTTGGGCGAACAAAAAAAATGGGGATAACATCAAAATGATGATCCCCATTAAACGTGTTGAAATATTTTTCATCGGGGTTGCTTGCTGGTTTATCAAAGTGTTAGTGAATGATAAGAGGCTTACTTTGGCTTTCAAAGCCAATGAAATAACAAAATTGTAACAAATTGCTATTCCTCATCATTCGTGCAAACCGATGAGCGGGTTAGTCTTCTTTAACTACCCAGAATTTCACCTGCGGTTTCAAATCGCCAAGCAAACTTACTGTAGCTGTATATTCGCCCAGTACTTTCACATCAGAATCGATAGAAATATCACGGCGATCTACCATAATATCTCTTTCCTGAAGGGCTTCCGCAATTTGTACGTTAGTTACAGTACCGTGAATTTTATCATCTTCACCGGTAGTAACAGAAATAGTAAGCGAGGTGGCTTCCAGAATTTTGGCTAAGTCTTTTGCTTCCTTTACCGTTAATTCTGCCTGAATAGCCGCTCTCTTTTTCATGAGCTCTAACTCAGCAATAGCTCCTTTAGTTGCTAGAACTGCTTTTTTCTGTGGAATAAGGTAATTACGTCCGTAACCGTCTTTCACAGCTACAAGATCACCGGCACTACCTAATTTATCGATGTCTTCTTTTAAAATAACTTTCATTGTATTACTCCCTAACTATTAGCGTAAGTTTTCTGCTACGTATGGCATCAATGCTAAGAAACGTGCACGTTTGATAGCTCTTGTTAGCTGACGTTGGTGTTTAGCGCTGGTTCCGGTAACACGACGTGGAAGAATTTTTCCTTGGTCGTTGGTAAACCGTTGTAGTGTATCTACGTCTTTGTAGTCGATATACTCTAAGCCAGCCTGAGTAAATTTACACTGCTTAACTTTGCGTACGCTTTTCTTTGGGTGTGATGGATTCTTAATCATGAGAAATTTCCTTTTATGTTGCGATTACCCTTCTGTTTCTTCTTCAGCAACCTCAAATACATCAGGCACTGCATTTTTCTTAACCAACTCGCGGTGACGCAACATTTTTGCATCATACTTTAGAGTTAGGTAACGCATGTAGTTGTCTTCGATACGTAAAAAACGCTCAACAACAGGGATGGCTTCGGCAGGAGCTTCCAGATACATATTCACATAGTATCCGCTGTTTTTTTTGTCGATTTCGTAAGCAAACTTACGTAATCCCCACTCATTAACTTCTTCGATGTCTGCGCCGTTGTCTGTGAAAAGCTTAGTTATTTGCTCAACGGCTTCTTTGGTTTGTTCTTCTTCCAGAACAGGGTTTACGATGTACGTAAACTCGTAATAGTTTTTACTCATAATGTTTCTTTGGATGTTTCCGTTAATTGAAAACAGTTACTCTGGATTTTCCGAGTAACAGAGAGCCCTAAATATACACATTTTCTAAGGTAGTATGCTATATACTTAGCGAAAATGTTTTAAGCTAAAATCTTCTCGATCTTCTGTGCCAGTTCAATATCTTTTTCACTTACTTTATTGCCAATATCATGCGTTTGCAAGGCGATGCCTACCTGATTGTACACATTTGACAGATTAGGATGATGTCCTAACTCTTCCGCTTCAAACCCGACTCGGATTATAAATGCAAGAGCTTCTTTAAAGTCATTGAACTTAAATTCTTTGGTGATGGAATCATTCTCATATTTCCAACCATTCAAACTAGTTAAGTGTTCGTTAATTTTTTCTTCTTTTAATGATTCCATAGTGCATTTTGTTTGATTATCCTTGCACTGTTAACATAACTAACTAAACAAACGTTTTTAGGCTTAACAATCTTTTAATCGGGTTTCTTTTAATATCTAACAACCTACTTTTTGAAAGCTCTTGAGTTATGCTATTTTCTGTCCGATAAGAGTTCCAAACTTAAATTCTTAGAGATGCCACAAAAATATACGCTTACACTAAAATTCTTTTTTCTTTTGTTGGGGATTACATTTGCCCCCGAAGTATTACTTGCGGCTGAGGGATACGGAATCGATGGAAGTGGATTAAATCTACTTTGGACTATTCCTTTTGCCGGAATCCTTCTTTCCATCGCAATTTTCCCACTTGTCAATGAAGAGTGGTGGCATCATAATTTTGGGAAGGTTTCAGCTTTCTGGGGATTGTTGTTAGTCATTCCAATGACGTTCACCTTCGGTCCGGGAGCTACCCTTTATGAAGTTCTGCACGCATACCTCTTAGAATATTTCCCTTTCATTATTCTATTACTTGCACTATTTACCATTTCCGGTGGAGTGCGAATTAAAGGATATCTAAAGGGCACACCGGAAGTGAACACCGGAATTTTACTCATTGGTACGTTACTTGCCAGCTGGATGGGAACTACGGGTGCAGCAATGTTATTAATTCGCCCAATTTTGCGCGCTAATGCATGGAGAAATACGAAAAAGCATATCGTAATCTTTTTCATCTTTTTAGTGGCAAACGTTGGGGGTTCACTTACCCCACTTGGTGATCCACCATTATTCCTGGGCTTTTTACAAGGTGTAGGCTTTTTCTGGACTACCACCAATCTCTTCTGGGAGATGGCATTCGTAGCCACAATTTTGCTTGCAGTTTATTATGCGTGGGACAAATACCTATACAACAAAGAAACCAACACTCCACCAAAAGATGACGGTAGCGAACCGCTTGGCTTAGAAGGTTCGTTTAACTTATTACTAATTCTTGGAGTGGTAGGAGCCGTTCTCTTTTCAGGATTAGTAAAAATCGGTGAGTTTACGGTATATCATGTTCATGTTCGCATCGAAAATGTAATACGCGACGTAGTCTTACTCTTCCTTACCTGGGTGAGCTGGCATTTTACATCGAAAGAAAGTCGGGCTGCCAATGGCTTTAATTGGTTCCCAATTCAGGAAGTGGGTAAGCTTTTTGCGGGAATATTCATCACCATTATTGCACCAATTGCTATGCTAAAAGCCGCAAATAATGGCGAGGGAGCACTTCAGTTTATAAACAACGCGGTATTCGACAGTAATGGCGACCCCATAAACACCATGTTTTTCTGGATCACGGGAGTTTTATCTGCCTTCTTGGATAATGCTCCAACCTATCTTGTATTCTTTAATGCAGCGGGTGGAAATGCCGAAATGTTGATGAATGAAATGACCCAAACACTGGTAGCAATTTCGGCCGGTGCCGTATTCTTTGGTGCCTTAACTTATATTGGTAATGCACCAAATTTCATGGTGAAATCAATTGCTGACCAAAACGGAGTAAAAATGCCAAGTTTTGGTGGATATATGATCTGGTCGGTAGGTATATTGGTACCTGTTTATTTATTAGTCACCTGGATATTCATTTAACATTTTGCCGTATAACCATTTATACTTCCGGGCGATAGTTTTTATCGCCCTTTTTTGTTTCTCTATCATTCAACAGTCGAGCGCACAAACTGTTGTTACCGACTCGACTGAGTTCGCTTTTTTACCTGCTATCGCCTTCAATTCTGACCTTGGTTTAATCGGTGGTGGTGTGGCAAATTGGTACATTTATAAAGATGACACCTATCCTTTCTTTGGCTTCATCAATTTGAGCGCAATTATCTCAACCAAAGGCTTAGCATCTTTCTCTTTATTGTATGATAAGCCTTATGCCTTTAACAAAGATCTACGGTTAACGTCAGAGATATATGCTTCCCGCTTTTTTGAGGACACATATTTCGGTATTGCAAACTACTCAACCATCGATAACCCACCGGATGACAACCCTGATTTTTATCTCTTTAAATCGTTTTCTGCGGGCTTTCGTGTAAATGGACGATTACCATTAATCCGACCTACTTCGCGTTCGCAATTAGATGCGAATTTGATTGTTAATTACAGGTACGAAACTCCATGGGATAATGGCACCGATCGACTTATAACCAATGAGGCACCACTGGGTGTAGATGGCGGTACCACAGCTATGCTGGGTGCTGGCTTGATTTGGGAAGCGAGAAACTCCGAATTTTTACCAACAAAAGGCTCTTATGCAAGCAGTAGTATAGAAGTTGGAAATTCTCTTTGGGGAAGCTCCTACGATCTCACTGTTTTTGAAACAGACCTTCGGTACTACTTTACATTTACCCTTCTTAAACCGATCACTTTTGCAAATCGTTTAAATGCACGATTCACTAACGGTGAAATCCCCTACTGGAAGCTATCCTATGCAGGTGATGATGAAACCTTGCGTGGTTACGAAAGTCGGAGATTCACCGATGATCATGCCATTGTTCTCAACTCAGAATTACGTATTTGGCTACTGGAATTTCCGGAATTTGATACTCGATTTGGCGGAACTCTTTTCATGGATACTGGACGCACTTTTTCTGCGGGCACTACATTTGAACAAATCACTAATGATCTTAAAACGACCTTCGGCTTTGGACTCCTTGCTTCCTTATTCACGCCGGATTTTATAATCCGAGGCGATTTTGGATTCTCGGAGGAAGGCATTGGCGTCTACTTTACCACAGGATTTATGTTTTGATCAGCCGGTAGATTTCGCGAGTTCCGATTTACCGGGTCGCTCAATTCTCGAATATAAAGTCAGATTCTTATCGGTAAAAAATCTCCACAACAGCTTACTCCATGATTCGTGGTAGTAAAGCGTATCGTAAAATTCCGGGGCCATCTTACGTAACGATGGCAAATTACTCCAAGGGATTCCCGGAAAATCGTGATGCTCATTATGGTACCCGATATTAAAAGTGATTTTATTTAACCAACCGTAATACGAATAAGTCTCTTGATCTTCATGAACCACGTAATGTTCCTGAATCCATCGTGCACCTAAGGGATGCAATCCTAGCCCAAACACAGTGGATAAGAACAGATAGAAAAAAGCATACGGCCCCATGAAGTATAAAATGGCAATATCGAACAGAATAACAGCCGCTACATTTACATATGCCCATTTTGTAACGTAATTCATAGTATGTTTTCTAAGCGGTCGTAAAGACACTGCTAACGGTTGAAGCAACATCCACAAAATCTTCCCATATGGTGTGTTTTCGATGAGTTTTGCTTCCCAGTGCAGAGGCAAATCAAAATCCATATCATATTCGCCCTGATGAGAATGATGTTTGATATGAGTAACCGAAAAGATGGCGTAACTGGGAGTACAAGATGTAAGGTTCGCCAAAATCCCGGAAAGCATATTGGCCGTTTTGTTCTTAAAAACCAGATGATGCGTACATTCGTGCTTTAAGCAAAAGGCGGAATGATTAAAGAACGCACCGATAAAGTAAGCAGCGCCCAAAACCCACCAGATCGAAGCATCTTTCACTAAATAAGCGATAATCAACTGCCCGAAGAACAGAAACAGAATCCAGCCAAATGTTGCAGGATTTCGGCCATACAATGATTTCACTTCAGGATGAGCTTTTAGTATTGCACGTCGTCGCTCTACATGAGGATCAATCGTGTCAGTTTGGATGTAATTTGATTCAGACATAATCTTTGAATAATAAATGCATGTGGACTAGTATTTACACTAAAAAATAAATAAGGCCAATACCACCCACTAACCAGCAGTAATAGGCAAAGTAGTGAAAGCCTTGTTTCTTTAAAATGATAATAAGGTATTTGAGCGCGTAATAGCCCGAAATAAAGGCTGTAAGAAAACCTATCAATAAACTGGATATCTGCGAACTACTAATGCCAGCTTCCAACACCTCACCCATTTGTAGAATCATAGCTCCGGCTATTACAGGAATCACCATTAAAAACGAGAAATTCGCAGCCTCCTCTCTGCTCACACCTAAATACAATGAAGTTGAAATAGTTGATCCGGAACGACTTATACCCGGAATCATGGCAAACGCCTGAGCGATACCGATCAAAATTGCACGTTTGGTAGTTATTTCACCCGTTGGATTCTTACTGAATTTGGTAAGAAATAAAACAATACCCGTTACAATGAGCATCCCACACACCAAAATGGGGTTCATAAAAATTCCCTCTATGTGATCTTTGAGCGTCATTCCAACGATGAATGCCGGAATCATACTGATCAAAATGAAGCCAATTACCTTCACGTCTTTCTCTGATTTAGCCTCCATTGGAGATTTTATAAATCGAAATAATGCTTTGATGAGATTAAGTATCTCTGTTTTGTAGTAAATTACGATGCTGCAAAGCGTTCCGAAGTGTACAACTACTTCAAAAGTAATCCCCATTTCGGTATCGCCCCCCAGTATATATCGCCCTAAAGCAAGATGACCGGAACTACTGATTGGTAAAAATTCTGTTAACCCTTGAATGAGTCCCAGTAAAAAAGATTGTAAAATGTCCATTGACGTTTGAAGGTTATTATGAAAGGCGAGAAATTAAGAACTTAATGTTTAGATAACCACCAAACTTATACAATGAGCGAGCAAACAATAGACATGGAAGCGCTGCAACAGAAAATTGAAAAAAGCAGTGCCTTTATCGATGATATCAGAGTTGAACTAGACAAGGTAATTATCGGTCAGCATTACATGATTGATCGACTTCTGATCGGTTTATTAACCAATGGTCATGTATTGCTCGAAGGTGTGCCGGGATTGGCAAAAACACTTACTGTTTCTTCACTTGCCAAGGTAATCGATACCGATTTTCAGAGAATACAGTTTACCCCCGACCTTTTACCTGCCGATTTGATTGGTACGCTCATTTATAATCAGAAGGAAGGCGATTTCTTTGTAAAGCAAGGACCTATTTTTGCAAATATTATTCTTGCGGATGAGATCAACCGTTCGCCGGCTAAAGTACAAAGTGCGCTACTGGAAGCGATGCAGGAAAAGCAGGTAACCATCGGCGAAGAAACGTTTAAACTCGACGAACCATTCTTAGTACTTGCCACTCAAAACCCGGTGGAGCAAGAGGGAACCTATCCACTACCTGAAGCACAAGTAGATCGGTTTATGCTAAAGTTGAAAATTGGCTATCCTACCGAGAACGAAGAACTCGAAATTATGCGCCGGATGGCAAAAACGGGAGCTAAAACGGAATTAGAGAAAGTAGTAGATGTATCCACCATTCTAAAAGCTCGTGAAACCGTTAATGAAATTTATATTGACGAAAAAGTAGAGAAATATATTGTTGATCTAATATTTGCTACTAGAAAACCAAAAAATTATGGATTAGACGATTTGGTGGATTTAATCAGCTTTGGCGCTTCGCCACGTGCAACCATCAATTTAAACCTTGCAGCACGCGCTCAGGCGTTTATGGAGCACCGAGCCTATGTAACACCCGAAGATGTGCGCACCATAGCAATGGATGTACTCAGGCACCGCATAATCCCAACGTTTGAAGCCGAAGCCGAAGATATCTCACCCGAAGATATCGTAGAAAAAATTATGCAGAACGTATTAGTTCCGTAGATACATTTCTAATTTTTAAAATTTCAATAATTCCATTATAGTTTATTGTATAAAATACATTAGACGATAGAGAATTATGAAAATTAAAATGGTTCCAAGGGGAAACATTTCAAGCTCGAGAAAAAAAAGCTCGAAATATTCACCATTACTCGATGCCTTATCAAAATTGAAGCCCGGCGGGGATGCCGTACAGGTTAAAGACGCTAATGAAAAAGAATTGAGTTCTGCACGAAATGTAGTGTATGCCTATAATCGAGAGAATGATAAAAAGGTAAAGAGTAAGAAAGATTCGCAGAATAAGATTGTATTCTTTTATTTGAAGTAAATTAGTTTATTTCAAAATATATCCCTTTTTCTTGCAGGTGCTTATAAATCTCTTTGTTGAATTTATATAGTTTTGCTGGTCGACCTGCTCCTTTTTGTTGGGCGTATTCATCTAACTCATCAATTATCCCATAACTCATCACTTTCTTTTTAAAGTTTCTTCTATCGATTGGGGACTCTAATAAGGAATTATAAAGTATTTCTAAATCTGAAAATGGGAATTTATCCCCTAATAGTTCAAATCCTATGGGTTCATATTGAACCTTTAAACGGAGTCTTTTGAAAGCTACTTTGATAATTTTATCATGGTCGAAGGCCAAATCAGGTAAATTCTCCACATTGAACCACTTTGCTTCACTGGCATCAGTTGTAGCATTTAATTCTTTATAGGCTTCTGAATTAATCAATCCAAAATAAGCTACTGTAATTACACGTGTTCTTGGATCCCTTTTTAACTCACCAAAGGTATAAAGTTGTTCCAGATAATTAATTGATAATCCTGTCTCTTCTTTTAATTCTCTTTCTATAGCCTGATCTAAATTTTCATTTGATTTGAGAAATCCGCCCGGTAACGCCCACTTACCTTCAAAAGGCGGGTATTTTCGTTTTATTAGAAGGAGATTTACCCCACTCTCTTTACTGTATCCGAAAACAACACCGTCAACCGATACTTTTAATTCCTCTTCCATTAACTTCTGTTTTATTTACATTTATTACGATTACTAGAACATAATTTAATTATTTGTGTAAAATAAACACATTTTTTATTTGCCATTCAAGAAAAGCTTCATATATTATTTGTGTAATTTTAACGCAAATAGGAGATTTATTATGTTAGGAATCAATTATCTTAAATTCGACCCAATGAACTATGTAATGTATTTTCGTAACGGGAAACTTGTTAAAGAGGGAAAAGGCCTCTCTTTCTTTTATTTAAATCGGAACTCCTCCATTGTTTCAATTCCTCTAAATAGTCAGGACATTCCTTTCATATTTAATGTTCTAACCAACGATTACCAAAAAGTTAGTATTCAGGGACAAATTACTTTTGTGATTGTTGACCCTAATAAAATCAGTGAATTATTAGATTTAACAGTGAATCGGTTTAAGTCATATTTATCTGATGACATCGACAAATTATCACAACGAATAATAAATGAAGCGCAGTCTATAGTTGGCTCTTTTGTTCAAAAGGAATCTGTTATCTCTGTTCTTACTCTTCGAAATGATCTTGATAAAGAATTGTATGAAAGTTTAAAAAAGTCCAAAATCATAAACAGTTTAGGTTTAGAGATACTCGGGGTGAGTGTTTTAGGCATTAACGCAGATCCGGAAATGCAAAGAGCTTTAGAAGCAAAAACACGTGAATCTCTGCAACAAGATGCTGATAAAGCGATTTATGATCGAAGAAATTTTGCGGTAGAACAAGAACGTAAAATCAAAGAAAGTGAATTAAATACTGAAATAGCTGTTGAGGAAAAGCAAAAACAGATTGCTGAGAAAAAAATGGAAACCGATTTAACATTACATGAGAATGAGAACCAACTTAGGCAGCTACAAATGGAATCAGACCTCGAATTAGAAACCAAAAATAGTAGATTAGTTAAGCTTAAAACTAAAAACATGAAACAAGAGGCGGATGCTCGAGGTTATCAGTTAGAATCAGAAATCAAAGCATTTAGAGATGTTGATTGGAAAGTAATAAGTGCGTTGTACACAAATAACTCTGATCCGAAAAATAATATCGCAATGGCTTTTAGAGAATTAGCGAGTAATCACAATAAAATTAACAATCTAAATATTTCTCCAGATCTTATTCAGAATTTATTAACTCAGGAATCATGAAATACGAACGGATTATTTTGGTAAGGGCAAAGACTTATCTTGAAGAGCTGGTTGATCGGTTTAACTCTAAAGAACAGGCTAAATTTTATCTTGAAAGATCCGGTCGAAATTTTTCAGAGATTGTAGAAGAACACGAAACCTTCTATCGATCATTGAATCAAATTCGAAAAATTCTAACTCTTGTTGATCATCATAAAATCATTGATAAGTCTTTCCTTCCAAATTACATATTCTCGGAAAGTGATTTGATTATTGGAATTGGGCAAGATGGATTGATAGCAAATATTGCTAAATATGCCAATGGGCAACCTATAATCGGTATTAATCCTAATCCTCATATTTATGATGGAGTTCTATTACCCTTCCAAAACATGTCTGAAAAAGTTGCTAAAAAAATAATCAACGGTGACTTCGATAATCGTTCCGTTGTTATGGCTCGCGCTGAATTTAATGACGGACAGAGCTTATTGGCATTTAATGATTTTTTCATTGGCCCGAAATCACACACATCTGCAGTATATAACATACATTACGACAATACCGAGGAAATACAGAGTAGCAGCGGAATAATTGTGAGTACAGGTATTGGTTCTACAGGTTGGTTGAGCTCGATAAACAACATGGTTTCTTCATTTGGTGGGGGCTTAAATGCGTTGGAATTAAACCCAGGTATAGAGAAACTCTTTTTTGTTGTTCGTGAACCGTTCATAAGTAAATCTTCTAAGGCAACAGTCACACATGGCATTATTTCAACACAACAACCATTGGTCGTTCACTCTAAAATGGTTGATAAAGGAATTCTTTTTAGTGATGGAATTGAATCAGACTTCATCTCCTTTAACATTGGAACTAAAGTAGAAATTCGTCCTGCGAAAGAACGAGCAAACCTAGTGCTTGTCCCGTCCTAAAATAAGTTGACGGTTTTTGTTTACTCTTACTCATAATGGCTGGGCGTTATCTCAGCCATTTTTGTGTGTACCTGCTGAGGCGTCTTTAAATTCAAGCTCCAGTGAGGGCGTTGGGTATTATAAGTTT
>JANSXX010000082.1:0-1746 GCA_024742815.1 bacterium | reverse complement strand
TTTAAAAGTCTGAATTCCACGCTCCGCAAATGCTGGATGACCTCTAGTTCTATGTAATTCAATTTTCTCCTCCTTCAAATAATCTAATACTGATTGATTAAAAAAACTGCCTTCCTCGTCTGTATAAATTAATTTCGGTTTGCCACCCATCTTATTGATATTCTCCATCATTCCTGCTAAAATGTCTGGCGGTTGCTTTGACTTGATAGGCACTATGTGCATATATTTGCTAAAAATATCAATGCATATCATACCAATTTTAAATGTTTGATTTTCCAAATCATTTTTAGAAATGAAAAACAGATCAACTTGAAATTCCCAGAATGCGTGTGGTGCAATAAAGCTATTTTCACCTCTCATTTTTCTTTTCTCTTCAATGTTTTTACTAAAGAATTCATTTATATCATCCATTTTAATTGTTGGGTCTTTTTTCTTAGCATCCTGTAAAGTAAGCGCTTTACTGCCATACCCTGATTTATCATAATACACATTTGCTATAATTTCTTGTTTAGTTGTCATATAAATAAACAAGAAATTATCTTAATCTAATTCTTCTAGCTGTGGTTCTATTTCAGGTTCTTGTTGCTTCAACCATTCCTGATGTTTTTTACATTTTTCGTGTCTTGCTTTATCACCTTTTCTACACACAGCACCACATCCACAGTTGATTTTGATTGCTTGGTTTGCCAGCACTCTTTCTCTGTTTAGTTCGTAGTTTCTTTTATGTCTTGCTTTGGTGGTTGCTAGGTTTTGTGTATAATGTTCTCTGTGTTGTTTGTTAATTTCCTCTTTCTTTTCGTTGTAGCGTTCTTTTGCTTTTTGCTTGAAATGTTCGGCATTGTCTTCTCTGTATTGTTTCAACTCTTCTTTATGTGTTACCCTGTAAATCTTAGCATTTTGACTTATCTTTTCTTTATTGTCTTCTCTGTATTCTTGCACTGTTCTACCTACTATGATTTTATTTACACAGTCATTTTCTTTTTGATGCTTGCCTTCTCTTGCTTCCAGTTCCTTTTTACTATTACACGGGTAATCTTCAATCCATACAATTTTACAATTTTCTACTCCAAACTCATCAAACAATAAAGATGAAGTCAAATAAACTCTATCTCTGTTGTCCCTTAAGTATTTGAAATAATACGCTCTATGCCTTGTCATTCTTTGACTTAATGTTTCAGTGGTGCTTCCAATGTAGCATTTGTTAAATCCTACATCTACTATTTTATAAATCTCACCTTTCTGATATTTATCACTCATAGTATCCCTATTTATCTTAAGCTATCTTTTCTTTATACCTTTTAACTTGCACTACAATTACAATACACACACCACGCCTCACAATTTTCAACACAATGACTAACACTTCCATCTACACGTTGAGCGGTGAAGTTAGAACTTATTCTTCCTTGTTTTGTTTCAATGTTAAACTTAACTCCGCAGTTCTGACAACAGGATTTCAGATATGTTAAACACCAGTTTTCATCAATATAATTTTCTTCATCAATTTCTAACTGATTACGCCTATCTTGCTGTTTATATCCTTCAACTTTGTTTTTAAATAGTTGATTACCAAACTCTTGAACATATCTTCTTCGCATTCCTTGTTTTTGAAGAAATAGACATTGTGAAAATCACGGCACCGAGTGATACTGCACCACAACCATTCCCTACAAACTAAATAATCTTTGTTCCATTCGTGAATGGTCATATTATCACTGATTGATGTCCCCTGTCTGCTATGAGTGG
>JANSXX010000159.1:0-1000 GCA_024742815.1 bacterium | reverse complement strand
TGTGAGGGTTCGGCGGGTTGGCACTCCGTACGCGCCGCATTTTGCATGGTTTTTGCATGGTTTTTTGCAACATGTGGTACAGCTTGTTTTTTGCACGGTTTTGCACGGTTTTTGCATGACATGTGGAACAGCTTGTTTTTTGCATGACACGTGGAACAGCTTGTTTTTTGCATGACACATGGAACAGCTTGCACGGTTTTGCATGTTTGCGTGTCATGTGGTTCAACCCCGTGGAACTGCCCCTCCCCCCTGTTTTTTCCCGTGTCAGGTGTCGGTCCTGGAGAACTTGGCGGTGGGCGGGAGGCGGGGCGGCGCCGAGCGGGCACCTCGGGCACCCACTAGGACGTGCCGAGCGGGCACAGCGCTGAGCGGGCACAGGAACCCGGTGCCGAGCGGGCACCGTGGGGGTGCCAGTGCCGAGCGGGCACTTGCAGTGCCAAGCGGGCTCTTGGCTCTTCGGTGCCGAGCGGGCACCGTAAGAGTGCCAGTGCTAAGCGGGCACTAGGTAGTGCCGAGCGGGCACCCGGTGCCGAGCGGGCACCGTAGCAGGCGTTGTGGGCCACTGTGAAAGTGGAGGCCACTGTGAAAGTGGAGGCCACTGCGAAAGTGGTTGAGTGGCTCGCCCGACGGCCCCTTAGTACTGGCTCACCCAACGGCCCCTTAGTACTGGCTCGCCCAATGAGTACGGGTTCGCCGGGTTGGGTGAGTTGTCTTCTGCGGGGAGTGGAGGCGAGTCAGCTTCCGGGGTGTGTGTGTGTTGTCTTCTGCGGGGAATGGAGGCGAGTCAGCTTCCAGGGGGGCGATGGGTAATGGGGGCGAGTCAGCTTTGGAGTTGGTGTTGTTGTTGTCTACTTTCTTTTTTTGGGGGGCGGGGGTGAGTCAGCTTCCGGGGGGGCGAAGGGGGGATGGGGGTGAGTCAGCTTTGGAGTTGGGTGTTGTTGTTGTCAACTTTCTTTTTTAGGGGCATTTGTAAGGAAGTAGGTACGAAGGACGGAGGGGA
>JANSXX010000108.1:0-1340 GCA_024742815.1 bacterium | reverse complement strand
TTTTTCTTATGTGAAAGCATTGTAGTAGAATTATTTGAAGTTGTATTTTTTATAGTATTTATTAAAAAGTTGTTTTTTGTATCAACTATATCTTTTATAGTATCATAATCTAAATTCTTATATTGTTTATCGTATTTTGACGGTTCTTTTGTCAGTTTCTTCTCTAATGGAATTTTGTTTTGCTTGTCTTTGTTTCTATACATTATTAATATTATAGAGAAATAATATTAAGAATGCTTAAGGTTGTTCCATTGCTTGTTGGTGTCTTTTACTTGCCAAATGCTTTTTCCGATTCCAAGGAATATAGGAAACGCCACATACTTCACATGTTTCTTTTTGCTCTCTTACTTTCTGGTAACTTTCACGACTTTTGTTGTTGCAGTGTTCCTTGTTTTGTACATAGTATTCTTTCTTTTGTTGTTTTAATTCTTCTCCCTTTTCTGCTCGTCGTATCTTTTCTGCTCGTCGTATCTTATCATATTCTGCTTTCTTTTCCTTGTTGTCAATTGTGTATTGTTGCTTTGTTCGTCCTTCTATTCTGCTATTTAGTGTTGCATATTGTCTTATATATTCTCCTTCGATTGCTCGTAGTTGTTCAGCATTATCACAAGGTGTCTCTTTGATAAATTCGATGTAGAAATTATCAATTCCTAAATTATTCAGTTTTTGATAGAGTTTATAAGGTTTTTTGCATTTTCCATTTCTACATTCCCTATGTTTCGCCATTCGCTTTGATAATGGTTGGCACGTAGCACCAATATATACATCATCATCAATTGTATTTAGAATTCTGTATATTTTAGCTTTGGAATAATCCATTATATGATTATATACTCTTTTTTATCTTTAAATGTGTTATTTTACATCATTAGGATTAAAGCCTGTGTCTATATTGGTAGTAGGATTTATTGTAGTAAGTCCATTTCCTTTTCAATTTTGATAACCGTGGTTCTCCAACACATCTACTGAACCAATATCAGCAGTAATCGCGGCATCGTCAAACATTGCTACCGGGTCATTCTTATTTTTAAATCTTAGGTATCTCGGGTTTTTGGGTTGATGAATTCCAGATACAAAAGGCGAACCGTACATTGTAGTAGCATATTTGCTTCCATGTCTGTTGTTAATTTCTTGTGCAACAGCTGAGCCGAGGGAATGGGACACGAGTCTATTCACATCTGGATGTTTACTTAGTTCTTCCATTGCGTCTTTATATCTTTCGCTTAATTGAACATTATGAGTAGGAATAAAAAACAAATCTGCAATTACATCATTGACTTTGTGATTTAGTCCCGTTTTAGCACCAGTGCCGCCAATATATAATGTGTTGCCTATTCTTG
>JANSXX010000091.1:0-1608 GCA_024742815.1 bacterium | reverse complement strand
GTGCGTCAGAAGCCATTAATTATGGAGCAGATGGCTTGTATGATTTTTTTGATGGACAAGTTCCACCTGTGGGAGATGATACGATAAGGCTTGCATTTGAAGCTATTGTCAGTGCAAATGTTGTAGGTTCTGGATGTCAAGATTTTATGGATGTAAATCAGGTGGATTTTTTAGATCCGAATATTCCAGGTCCTGAATATATTAGGACTATATTTCTATATCACTGGGAATGTGCGTATTAATAACTTTTGTTCGAGTTTTAGCTGTTTTTTGTTTTCAGATAGTATATTTATTCATTTATCCTGGTGCGACTAAGCCGAATTACTTGCTAGTTTTCTTGCCCCTGAAGCCCTTGCAAATGCTGAACTTTAAGTGGTCAGGCATTGACGGCTCAATCCACTTTTGCATATTTGGAGAAACCGAAAGTTGGGTGTCAAAGAATTATGGACATTGCTTACAGGGAAAATGCTTGTTCGGCAGGGTAAATTAATGATTATGCTAAATCTTAAATTTATGTAAAAGCTATAAAAAATGAATTTTTTCTCGAAATATGCTTTAAAGTTACTAGAATACAGTCTAATTTTTATTTGGATCGTACAGGCAACTGGTCTTGTCGCTGCGCAAAATCGAGAAATGAGCATCGCCCCACCGATCATTGCTGATTATTGGATAGGAGTAGGTAGGCCACCCAAAATACCAGTCGATAATTTTCTCATGTTCGTTTATATCAATCAGGCTGATTCCGTTCTGGAGATAAACAACTTTTACCAAAAGATAAAGTCGCATAACAACTTGACATTAATTGGTATGATAAGCCAATTATGGCAGCGTGAATTGGCAGGCTACCATTTCAGTCATCTGGCTACAGATTATGATTACCTGACGAGGAAGGGTTTTGAGATTCAATCCCAGGCTATACATTGTTTTTTAATCGCGCCTGATGGCAATATACTCTTGCAGGGAAGACCAGAAGATATTGTTAAATCAAACATAGAAAGGCTGATTACTGAATATCATTATGATTATATTCTGCCAGATCGGGTTGTATCCATGAATCGGAGGAATGAATCACCACATCGGAAGGACAAGGCAATCAGGCTGTTTTCAATAAAAGAAGTTGACGCAAAGGATTCGGTGGCTTTGGTGAGTTTTAGTAATGGTTTTGGTTTTACTGTAATGAGAGATACCTTATCAACCATTATTGCGACCCTTTTGGATATTCCATACTCAAATGTAGACGCTGACAGCTTGATTTATAACCCTGTGCTAGAGATTAAATCTTCAGGCCTTGGTTTGAACGAAACTAATCTAATTGACCTTTTGAGCCAACTTTATTTGTTTGAAACAAGAAGAGTAATGGATAACAGACAATATTGGGTTCTTGAGGTTGCTGATTCAGAGTTGCTGAATTTATCGAAAAACCAGTCTGGCTTAGATGCCTTCCAGCAAAGAGACGACTACTGGTTAGGAAATGGTATAAGTGTGAATGAACTAGTCCGCTTTTTAGAAGTCGAGTTTGGAGATAATGTGGTTTTCAAAGGTCCTGCTTTTGATGATCGGTTATTTGTAGGGCTGAAAAAAGGTCAACCATCAAGCTACTACCTTGAG
>JANSXX010000008.1:0-166990 GCA_024742815.1 bacterium | reverse complement strand
GGTTTATTTTACACGATAATATAGTATTAACTTCAAATAAATCAATAGTACTTTATGTGAATAAAGTTCAATAAACCAGTTCAAATAAAACGGGGAATAAAAATTAGTTGAACATTTTTTGTAAGGATTTACTCTAAAACTTATCTAATAGATGAACAAGAAAGTAAGAAATGAGAATCACAATTTTAGATTCGCGAATTTTTTTAATGGAAAGATGATCTTTTTACATACGGTCTTTGCGAGGAGTCTGGAAATCTGCAATCGAAGAAAAAGTAAAATCGACGCGGCAATCTCCCGATCAACACCTCAAACAGGAGATCACTTCGTCGATGGGATTGGGTTACCTCAAGTAGTTTGGATTTTCCTCGTGATGACTGGTTAAGTGTTTATTACTAGTGTCATTGCGAGGAGACTGGAAATCTGCAATCGAAGAAAAAGTAAAATCGACGCGGCAATTTCCATATCAATGCCTCAATCAGGAGATCACTTCGTCGATGGGATTGGGTTACCTCAAGTAGTTTGGATTTTCCTCGTGATGACTGGTTAAGTGTTTATTACTAGTGTCATTGCGAGGAGCCTGGGAATCAGAAATCGAATGAATAGAAAACTCGACGCGGCAATCTCCCGATCAGCGCCTCTAACAGGAGATCACTTCGTCGATCGGTCCGGGTTGCCTCAAGTATTTTGGATTCCCCTCGTGATGGCTAGAGAATTGAAACACGGGCAAAAATTGAACTGTTCTCAACTAATCAAATTCCCATCCTCATCCCATTCGGCTGTAACATCCCTTTTTGATTGATCCACACATTTAGCCAGCCATTCCGGCTCATATTCCAAGCCATGCTTTTTAAGCACCTCTTCGGGCACTCCATCCCACACATTCGGGCGATTTCCTACATATCCCAGATCATCCCATCCCATTTGCGTGGTGTAATATCCGGTAAGCGTAATGTTTCTGATCTCGCGATAAAAATCTACGCCCGGCTTGGTGACTTCAGTAGCATTATCCGGGTAGGCAATTTCTTCGATGATTTCCATTTGCTGAGCATGCGTTAACAGCACAAAATCGTAGCCAAATTTTTGCTTCGAGTACGCATCCAACCAGGTTATCCCGATCTGAAAATCATCCTGCCAGCTGGGAGCATCTTTTACCATAAAATCGATAAAGGCGGGTACATGTGCATCGGAAGCAGACCCGGCGGTATCCGTGGCCGGTAAAATCAGATCGCACAACACCGCAACGGTTTCAAACTGATGATCAGTAAAGAAATTTTCAGCAAATAGATCGGCATCGCGCTGTTTTTCTTCTGCAGTTCTGCCATAAGAGCTAAAGTCATAGACATCCTGCAATTTGGTTCGTTCCGCTTTT
Source organism: bacterium (assembly GCA_024742815.1). Taxonomy (GTDB): domain Bacteria; phylum Bacteroidota; class Rhodothermia; order Balneolales; family Balneolaceae; genus HXMU1420-13. The sequence goes on along the minus strand of JANSXX010000008.1, from coordinate 165,621 downwards.
GCAGGTCCACATCCATTTAAAAGCGCACCGGTACCTAATGCACCAATCAACATTGTTTTAATTGATTCTCTGCGATCCATAACTAAATATTTTGCTTTTTAAGTTGATCAACGATGTACTCACTTGCCCGCATTGAAAGTGCAAGAATGGTCCAGGTTGGGTTTTTATCTGCTTGTGATACAAACACGCCCGCATCAACCACAAACACATTCTTTGCATCATGCAGCTGATTGTATTTATTGGTCACCGATGTAGCCGGATCATCGCCCATGCGCGTGGTTCCTACTTCGTGAATTATCACCCCAGGATTCATCAGCCCATAATCGCGATCCGCACCGGGTTTGTTTCCTAATTTGATGGCACCCATCGCGTCAAATATACTTTCAATGGTGTCGTGGGCATGTTTGGCTTGCAAGCGTTCATAATCCGTCCACTGATAATTAAATCGTAACACCGGAATTCCCCATTGATCTTTCACCTCCGGATCGAGTTCGCAATAATTATTGTACTGCGGCACACTTTCTCCTCGCATGGCAATACCCATTACCGAGCCAAAAAATCGTTTCACATCCTTACGCAACTTATCGCCGTAACCACCAACAGTTTCATTGAAATGCGAGTTTAAATTGGTGGTATCAAAACCGATTCCGTAAGAAGGCATGCCCATTCCTCCCCAAATCTCCAGATGATAACCACGAGGGAAATCCAGTTTCGCTTCGTTAAGCCACCATGGCGTATACACATGAAGGCCGCCCACACCGTCTTCGTTGTATCGATCACGATCCATTAACTCAGGCACCAACGCTGCCGCTCCCGTTCCGGTGGAGTCGTGTAAATAGCGCCCTATCATGCCGGAGCTATTGCCTAATCCATCCGGGTGTTGACTGCTTTTTGAGTTCAATAAAATACGCGCAGTTGAACAGGCGGAAGCTCCAAGTACAATTACTTTACCTTTAATCTCTTGTTCGCTTCCATTTTCTTTGTTGATGTACGAAACACCGGTTGCTTTCCCGTCGCCATTGGTCACCACTTCTTTAGCCATCGAGTTTACATATAAATCTACTCGCCCGGTCGATTTCTGCGCCGGAAAAATCAGACAAGTTCCCGAACTGAAATCCGCATAAATCTGACAAGCGCGATTACACTGATTGCAGTAAAAACAAACGCCTCGTTCGTTATTTAATCGTTTTGTAAGGATGGAAAGCCGGGAAGGAATTACTGGGATCCCAGCTTTACGAGCACCTTTTATATAATACAATTCGTGCAACCTTGGTTTGGGTGGTGGCAGGAAAAACCCATCCGGTTCATTAAAAATACCCTCTTTACTTCCAAAAACACCGATCATTTTATCTACTCGATCGTAGTATGGTTTCACATCGTCGTAGCTGATGGGCCAATTATCACCCAGCCCGTCCCAATCTTTACGTTTAAAATCGAGCGGACCAAAACGAAGTGAAATTCTGCCCCAATGATTGGTTCTTCCCCCTAACATACGCGACCTGAACCAACCAAAGTTGGTGCCTTCTGCTTGCGTGTACGGCTCGCCATCGATTTCCCACCCACCGTAAGCGGCATCATAATCACCAAAAGCTCGAGTAGATCCGTAACCTCGTCGAGGGGATTCCCACGATGGACGTAGTTGCGTGCGATATTCGTCCAAAGCAGGATCAAAATAAGGTCCGGCCTCTATGATAGCGACGTTTAGCCCTTGTTCAGCCAGAATTTTGGCCGACATTCCACCCCCGGCCCCCGAGCCGACAATTACGGCATCGTATTCTTTTCTGCTTTTGATGATTTCCATGTATGAACTCCCGAATTAGTGACTCAATAACTGTGCAGAAAATAGAAATAAAAGACAGATATGAAAGTGGAATATTTGACGGACCAAATTAGGTGTAGTGCGATTAGGGATTAATTGTACATCGCTTCAATATCACGCAGCTTTTTATCGATCATTTCGCGAGAAAGCCACAGACCGTTTACCATTACGCCGGAATGAGTTCCAATGGCATCAAGGTTTCTTAATGGGTTGCCTTCCATCAATATAAGATCGGCGCGCATGCCTTCTACAATGGTTCCAAATTGATCTTCATTTGCAAAATATTCACCAACTGCTTTAGTACCCGAATGTAAGATCTCGTAATTACTCATTCCCGCATCCTTCATGTAAGGTAATTCGCGGTGAATAGAGAATCCCGGCACACTAAACAGCTGGGGCGCATCGGTTCCCATCAATATTCTAACCCCGGCGTTATTCATTTCTCTCAGTAACCGTTGTCTTAGTTCGGCATGTTCGATTGCAGCATCGATATTTAAGGTGGCATTATTGGTAATGTTCGAGGTAACAAAGTTATGGTAATTATCACGTACTGCTTGCGGAATGTATTTTAGCTCGTCATAGGTTTGCATGGCTTCATAATCAGCTGCCCCGATAATCGTCTCCCAAAGAGCTTGTGTGGGCACAATCCAAACACCGGCTTCTTTAGTTTTTTGGATGATTTCACCCATTCGTTGAGTTTGCTCTTCTTCATCATACGCCTGCAAATAGGCTACATAACCATCTATATGATCCATGGTTTCTTGTCCGGCTTCAATAGCCCGCTCGATACCAACTGCTTCAGGCACATGCCCTCCAAAACGAATTCCTAGTGCATTCGCAGTCTCTGCCATAGCTTTGTATTCTTCCAGTGTTAAACCGGGATGTATTTTCAGCAGATCCCAACCTTCTTCCACTTGTTGCCGCACTTTTTCTCGAGCTTCTTCCGGCGAACTAACTGAATTTCCATTAAAACTCGGTCCGGCTAAATACAAATTCGGACCAATGTATTCGCCATTAGCTACTTTGTCTTTTAACTCTAGTTGGCGGTTGTATCCTAGCATTCCACGCACAGTTGTTATACCTGCAGATACATATAAAAACAAGGTCGATTCTACATAATCTTCGTTAAAATAAGCCGGAAAGTTAGCTGATGGGTGAGTGGGCGGCACATGTCCATGCATTTCTGCAAGACCGGGTATCAGGTATTGATCGGTGCCATCAATAACGATGGTATTTGGACCGAACTTGATATTTGCATCATCCAAAATCGAAGAGATACGACCATTTTCGATGAGCACCGTCTTATTCTCTAACACCAAATCATCTTGCGTCATTGGAATCACATTTACATTTGTGAATGCATGAGTAAGCATTTCGCCATCGTAGGTGTATTCTACATCGAAGGGCTTAATAGAGAAGAAGAGGATTACTGCGACCACCGGAAGCAGAATCAATAGCAGGACTTTTTTCATAATTGAAAGGTTAATTCAGTTCGAAAGAAGTGAAATGCCTGCTAGAATACAATGCGATGCAATGGAATTGATGATTTTTTACTGATAAAAAACACTACACGGTTTTCTATCTACATCGACTAAATGAAAATCAGAATTTAGGTTACTCTCTGTTTGCCGAACCCAATCGTTTTGGATGATTATCTGCTTCCTGTAGTTCATTAAATGCTTTCTGGAAGTTATCCATCAGCTCCATGTATTCTTTCGATTCAAGCACACGTTGCTCCAGCATTCTTGATTTTAAAGTTTCATTTCGAGCGTATTTAATGAACTTATAGAAGTGAAAGGAAACCAGATCGCCATTGTCATCAGCTAGATAAATCTTTCCGTCCTCATCCACCGACCGATACATAAATATATGTTGCCCGGTAGAAGAATCGGCCGAGGAATACTTTCTATAGGTAGCCCAGTCAAATTTTTCGCCGGTAAGGGCTTGCGCAATATTCCAACAATTCACTCGGTCACCTTCTTTCCAATGCAGAATTTCTGGATACCAAGTATGGGGAGGAACGCCTCGTTTCTTATTTCTGAAAAACTTCATGAATTTAATAATTTTGATTCTTCACTTTGATCGGAGAGTTCCATATAAGCTTTTTGGAATTCAGCTATCAACTCCATGTATTCACTCGAGGTGTCTAATTCCGTTAAAATCGTTCGATTTTTCAGGCTAAGGTTTTCCGCTTTTTTGAGAAAAAACTGCAAATCTGTTTTATGGATTTCTTTATCTGCCTCGTCTTCTACAATTATGAAACCATCACTCGTTATTCCCTTGTATTCATAGTTCCGTGTTAATGCCCCTGTTTCTAATGCATTCAACTTAGAGAAAATTCCTTTTGCTTTAACATTCCTCGCTCGGATGATATCCCCTTCTTTCCAATGCAATATCTCCGGATGCTGTAGATGCGGAGCTTTAGTAGATGATTTATTAAAAATGCCCATTTAAACGATTATTTGCCCTTAAATATTAACTGAACGCCTTTACTGAATGAAACCGGATTTGTTTCGGTAGATTCGTCATACACCGGTAAGATAAGCGTTGCCCTGTAAAACATATACAAGCTTATAGCCATAATGGTATGGGCAATATCTAAATGGTTGAACCAAATACTTAGGCCAATTTCGCTGGTGTAGAAAAAAGCAGCTAACGTGGCAAATAGTATGGCTCGACAAATCAGCCGACTACCCGGGTTTTGAGTCTGCATAAAAATATAGAAATGGATGGGAAGCACAATTAAGCCCAATCCATAAGCCGAGTGCACTTGTATATAGAAAAAATTAAGCGTTGTAAAGGTGATGACGGCAAAAACTAATAATTCCACCACATTGGCAACTTCCAGAAAACGAGCAAATTTGGGTTTCAATAACGGAAAGGCATACATAATGGTTGCTCGTTCTATAGCTGAAACCGCCAACATACTTATTAACCAACCGGGTAATTTCCAGGCTAAACCAACTTGAGCCTGAAAAGCATGCCCCAATAAACCGCCCAAGAAAGTTGCAATGGCCATAATCAAAAAATACCAACGCATATATTGATGCACTTTACCGGGCAGGTTTTTCTTTCTTAGTTTGATGTAGGCAAACACACAAACCGCAGTGATTAAAAAATCGGTGAGCGTTACCACCGGCTCCATGATGGTTACATCAAAGATTTCTATTGATGGCTGTCCACTGGGTGACTGCATGGTTAATTAAGAATTAGATACAGTTGAATTTGGAATCTGTTTACTCTATAACGTATTGAGCTTATTCACGTTCCGAACTCTTCAGATAAGTTAGAGTTCGAACATCTCTACAAGAATGCGGGAAGTCTCGGACTGAGCTTTACCTGAAACTTTTTCCAACTTTTTTACAAGTCGTTTTTTGTCGACGGTTCGGATTTGATCTAGAACGATATCACCTTTTTTTCCCTGAAAAGATAAGCCAACTCTCGTTGGGTAATTTTTCCTCGTTGATGTTAAAGGTGCAATAATTACAGTATTTAAATGACGATTCATCTCATCAGGAGATATAACAACACAAGGTCTGGTTTTTTTAATTTCTGAGCCTAACGTAGGGTCCAAGGCTACCAGATATACATCAAACCGATTTACCATGTCCACTCTTCTTCATCCCAATCATTGGCAAAATAAGTGGTTGGTTCTTCGTGTATTTCCTCTGCCTCTAAAAAGGCTTCACTCCAACCTGCCCTGGACGATTGCATTGATTGTAAGATAATTCGGTTCTTATCAAGTATAAGTTCAATTTCATCGGATAAACCAGCTTCCTCAATCATCGGTTTTGGAATCCGAACTCCTTTTGAGTTTCCAACTTTTATCAACTTTGTTTTCATGGTAATCTATCTTATTCCATAAAAAATGTAATTACAATGGTATTACATTACAATTAGAAAACCCTGATTGGTGAACGCAACTACTTTTAGTTTAAAAAAATCAAATTTCACTTTAATTCAACCACAGTACATCCGGCACCACCAAAATCTTCGTTTGCCAAATCGTAGCTTTTTACTTCAGTACGGTCGCCGAGATATTTATGAATTTGCTCTTTTAGTATTCCGGTACCTTTCCCGTGAATAATCTCGACTTGTTTTAATCCTCTGAATACGGCCTTATCTATATACAATGTTACCTCTTCGATGGCGGCATCAGCCCGTTTCCCTCTTAAATCAAGACGAGAAGATACCGAACCTTTTAACGATGAGTCGTTCACGATTACATTTGCCCGACTTTGATTCGATTTCTTTTTCTTCGGCTGCTCTACTTTAACCAGGTTTTTATACTTGGTTTTTAACCGAAGTCCATCTGCTTGCACGGTTGCATTGTTGCCTTTCCGTTCAACAAGCTGTCCATTGGTGTTACCATCCAAAAAGCGCACATAATCGCCCACTTCCGGTCGGTCTGAGCTTTTTACAAACTGCGCTTCCCGTTTTTCTTTTACTTCATCCAGCGAAGCTTCAATTTTCCCCTTTTCGGCTTCAATGTCTTTGCGGATATCTTTAATCTGTTTTTTCCCCGTCTTCTTCTCTTCCACAATTTTCTCAACCGCCCGCTCAACTTTCTGATTCGCCTGATCCATGATCGACTTCGCTTCTTTCAACGCTTTTTCGCGAATTTTATCTCGTTCCCGGTTTAATGACTCCAGCTTTTGCTTGTATCGATTTTCGTTTACCTGAGCGCGTTTGAGGATTTCCTTATTTTTCTCCGCCAGCTCCTCGGCCGATTGAGTTTTTGCCTCCAATTCTGCAATCAATCCTTCCATTTTATTTTTGGCCTCGCCGAGCAATTCACGCGAACGGGTTAGCAAACGTTTGTCTAGATGCATCCTTTCTGCAATTTCGAAAGCGTAACTGCTACCGGGAATTCCTTTTTTAAACCGATATGTAGGAGACAACGAAGCTTGATCAAATTCCATCGAGCCATTAACCGCATTCTCATGTTCGTGAGCAAACACTTTAAGAGCTCCATGGTGCGTGGTAACCAAAATCTTACAATCGTACTTCAAAATGTACTCGATAAAAGCCTGAAAAAGTGCCGAACCTTCATCTGGATCGGTCCCAGCCGCGGCTTCATCAATCAGAATTAGACTGTTTTCTTGTAAACGATCCTGTGTTTCGCGCATCCATTGTAAGCGAGATGAGAATGTACTCAAGTCATTTTCTATGGACTGATCATCCCCCAAATCCACAAAAACGCCATTGAATACAGGCAATTGAGAAAGCGGATCAACAGGAATAGCGAAGCCCGATTGATTCATCAGCACACAAATGCCCATTGTTTTCATCGCTACTGATTTTCCACCGGCATTCGGACCCGTGATCATCAAACAGTGTTCTTCTTCGCTGAGTTCTAGGTCTAAAGGTATTACTTCCAGCCGCTCTTCTTTTTTGAGGGATAAGTTTTTTAACCTGAGATTAGGATTGTAGGCCTCTTTCAGTTTTGTAAATCCCGAATTGGATACAGTCGGTATCTCTCCATCTAATTGTATGCTCACCTTTGCTTTAGCGGTAATAACGTCGAGTTCGGCTAAGGTTTCTATATTTTGCCGAATGTAGGCTCTGTTTTCTCGGATGTGATTAGTCAGTTCCTGTAAAATTCGTTCAATTTCGGCTTGTTCTTCAGCTTCGTATTGCCTGATCTCATTATTGAGATGCAAAGCCTCAACCGGTTCCAGATACACGGTTTGTCCGGTGGAAGATACATCATGAATAAAGCCCTGGATCTGTCGTTTGTATTCGGCTTGAATAGGAATCACCATTCTGCCATTCCTTATAGTAGCGCCCTCATCGCTGGCCATGCCGTCTTTTACCGCATTTCGCATCATCTTGTTGATGGTGCTCCGCAACTCGTTTCGTTTCGAGTTCAGGCGTTTACGAATGCTTTTAAGTTCCGGGCTGGCATCATCTCTTAACTCACCATTTTCTGTTACTTTTCCCTTGATGTAATTCTCCAGTTCTTTCAGCGGAATCAGTTGTTCAGAGATTCCGGTAAGTGTCTGAGCGCGTTCTTCTTTTTGCTTAATGAACTTCTTAACAGTACGGGCATTGAAACAGATTTTTAAAATATCACGGAAGGCATATAATGGAATGATGCTTCCGTAGGCTTTGGCAATATCCAAATGATCGCGCACATCTGGGAGTTCATCCAAAGGAAATACGTCCGGATCTCGCAGAATTTCCATCATCTCCCGTGTTTGAGCAAGCAAAACCTGAACTCTATCCTTTCGATTGGTGGGACGAAGTTCTTCAATCATCTCAGCCGATCGTATCGACTGTGCGGAAGCTAAAGTGGCTTCTCGAACTTGCTCAAAGCCTAGTTTTTCTAATACGTTTTTAGGATAGAACTCCATCAAAAATAGATTGTACTTAAAGAATCATTTACATTGTTCAGGAAGATAAACCTAATTCCGTGCCCATGAAATTCCCCATTTTTCAAGTTGATGCTTTTACCGATCATGTTTTTGGTGGAAATCCCGCCGCAGTTGTTCCATTAACTGAATGGCTACCCGTCGAAACCATGCAGCAAATTGCCATGGAGAATAATCTCTCTGAAACTGCTTTTTACGTGAAAGAACACGAAGCATTTGGCCTGCGATGGTTTACCCCACAAGTTGAAGTAGACCTTTGCGGACATGCAACCTTGGCTACGGCTCATGTTTTATTCCATGAATTAGGATTTACCGGTGCTGAATTATTATTCGATACCAAAAGTGGAAGATTAGTAGTTAAAAAAACTAATGATGGGTATTCCATGAATTTTCCGTCGGATGAAATGCCACAGGTTGAAGCGCCGCCAATTTTGTTCCAGGCACTCGGAATAAAACGCACCAACAAAACATTCAAAACCGATGATTATATGGTGGTGCTAGAATCTGAGGAGGAAGTTGCTGCCTTAGCACCCGATTTCAAATTCTTGAGAGAGGTGGATGCTCGAGGAATCATAGTTACAGCACCGGGTAATGAAGTTGATTTCATTTCTCGATTTTTTGCTCCTCAAGTTGGTATTGATGAAGATCCCGTTACCGGTTCGGCACACACCAAAACCACGCCTTATTGGACAAAAGAACTAGGCAAATCCGAACTCACCGCCCGACAAATTTCTAAACGGGTTGGAGATTTGAATGTAAAACATCTTGGTGATCGTGTAGAGCTCGAAGGCAAGGCAGTTACCTTTTTGCGAGGAGAAATTGAAGTTTCTTGAATTACGAAATACGGATCACGAATTGTGAATTACGAATATGGCATTAGTTTAACATCCGATACATGGAAGCATTCATTTTACTAATAATCGGGGTTTTTGGAGGTTTAATCGCCGGCTCGATGGGCGTTGGTGGTGGGATCATTTTTACTCCCGTTCTTTATTTTTTATTTGATGAAGCCGGAGTTGAACAACCCGTGCAATGGTCGGTGGCTAGCGGTTTGTTATGCACTTTATTCACTTCGGTGAGCAGTTCTGTTCGGCAGTATCTGAATAAAAATTTCTTTCTTAAGGAAGGACTTTTACTTGGCGTTTTTGGGGCAATTGGGATTAGCATCGGCAAATGGATACTTACCTCAGAATATTACGATCGCGAGCAATTTGTAGTGATTTTCAGTGCAGTTTTATTTTTTGCTGCATACATGATGTTCAAGAAAGGGAAAATCTCACAAGAAGCAGCAAAACCTGATGTTGATACAATGTTCAAGACGAAATCAGCCGGAACGGCAGGCGTTTCGGGTGGACTAGTCGCCGCACTCGCAGGAGTGGGCGGAGGAGGGGTAATGGTGCCCATCATGAATCTGATATACAAACAGCCCTTCAAAAAGGCAGTGAGTATCTCCCATTTAGGTATGTGTGTATTGATAGCTACAGGATTGATACAATTAGCCCTTGTTTCAGTCGATACTCAGGGAATAAGCCCGTATCATCTTGGATATATCGATATTGGAGCCGCATTGCCCTTAGCTATTGGTGGATTATTCGGGGCTAATTTCGGAACCATCCTCAATCACAAACTCAAACAACAGTACCTGCAATGGGGATTAGCTTTGTTAGCAGTGGTAATGGCAGGCCGTTTGCTTTGGGGTGTATATGGGTGAAGATTTTGGACTAGCATAAGAATTTTATTGCTAATCTTCGGAATTAAAAAATTTATCATTTTATTAGCTATATCCTTATTCACAAATGATTAGTCTTTGAATTTAGGAACAGATAATTCAGAACAGCTCCCACTATTTGGGAAAAACACTTATGACACAGATAAATCATTAGAAGCTATTGATTTATCATCTGACTTTAGTAAATACATTGTTTATGTAGATGAAAGTGGTGATCATAGTTTAACGAGTATAGATCAACAATACCCTATTTTTGTACTCGCTTTCTGTGTTTTTCATAAAAAACATTACAGTGAATACATTGTACCAGAGTTGGAAAAGTTCAAATTCAATAATTTTGGTCACGATCAAATTATACTTCACGAAAATGAAATTAGGAAGGAAAAAGGACCATTTAATACTTTTAAGAACAGAGCAGAAAAGAACTATTTCATTCAAGGTTTAACTAACCTAATCTCAAGAAGTAATTTCATTTTAATAAGCTGTACTATTGATAAAAGAAAAATTAAAGGAAAAATTGAAAATAATGATAACCCTTATCACATTGCTTTGGGATTCTGTATGGAGACATTATGGCAATTTTTAGAGGAGAAAAAAGAGACAACTAAGAAGACTCATTTAGTATTTGAGCAAAGGGGTAAGAAAGAAGATAGAGATCTAGAACTGGAATTCAGGAGGATATGTGATGGGAAAAATAAGTTAGATTTAGAATTTCCATTCGAGGTTATTTTTGCAGATAAAAAAGCTATGTCTACTGGATTGCAGTTTGCTGATTTAGTGGCAAGACCAATTGGACTAAAGACATTGCGACCAGACCAAGAAAATCGTTCTTTTGAAATATTGAAAAGCAAATTCTTTTGTGAAGGTGGGAGAAAAAAGACGGGCAAAGACTATCTTGGGTATGGAATGAAAATATGGCCAGAGGAATAAAAGCGAAAAGCCCCGATAATCTTATCGAGGCTTGTACGCCGACCGGGAACTCCCAATCCATTTAGTAATGAAAAATACTATTATTTAGTTTACATCTCAACACATTTTTGCTCAAGCTCAAACTCAGATGGTAAACCAATTATTAGTCCCGCTTTCTAATTCGATTATGAATCACTGCTCCGCTCTCTCCCCATCGACAATCGTTTTTCCACAGCCAATAAAACTGGGGTGACGGTTACAATCACCACTAAGGTAGCAGCATGAGCGATGGTGGCAAATGCAAGTCCGGTTGCCTCAGGAACGGCGTATAAATATAGAAGTGCTAGCTTTATAAAGATGTGGTAACTGCCTACACCACCGGGAGTTGGAATCGAAATGCCTACCGCAGAAACCATCGTTAGTACAATTGCATCGGTATAAGACAGATCGAAGACATTCGTCATGTCGAACATGAAAAAGGGGATGTATGTCATGGTGATGTAGCATACCCAAATCAGTGCAGTATGGAAAATAAAGAGAGGCCAGTTTTCCAAATCTTTGATTGCCATAACACCTTGTGCAAAGTTTTTGAATCCTTCACTAAGCTTCGCGAAAAACTGACCAAGTTTATTTTCAGGTGAACTGAGTTTATTCAGCACAAAGAAGATAAGAAAGCCCCCAATCAGTAAAATACCGCCGTATAATGCGGCTGCTTTCATTAAACCAAAATACACTTCAGGATCGGTAACGTCGGTACCAAATAGATTTGATAAAACTTCTGCATCAGAAATCAGAAAAATACCCACCAGAACCATGATGATGAGCATACTTAGCACATCCACAATCCGCTCCAAAACCACAGTCCCAATCAATTTGGAATTGCTTTCATCAATTTGGCGAGCTACGTAAACAGGGCGGGTTATCTCACCAAGTCTTGGAAACGCGATATTAGTGAGATAACCGAACATTACGCCGGTAAATAAGGTGGATCGATGGGGCAAGTTCGCTTTGTCCTCAAAAAGCATCCGCCAGCGCTCAGCTCGAATAAAATGAGAGAAGAGAGTTAACGCTGCAAAAGGAAGAAACCAACCCCAGCTTGCACCTTTCGAAGCTTCTACAATTTCTGAAAACTCCACGTCTTTAAAGGCAAACCACAAAAACCCCAATCCAACGAGCAGACTGATGCCTACTTTCACATATTTATTCATATCAATATCTCATGTCCACGATTTCAGCATCTTCGGGATGGGTAAACTCAAAAATAGAAGAATCATTTTCGATAAAAGCTCCATCCGAAAAAGTAGTAGTGATTACATTATCAGCAATATCGTAGGCGGTGATTGTTAAGGGTAATAATTGAGCTGAAACTTCTATTTCAACGGTGATGAAAGCGGCAAAATCATCGGTGGTGATCAAGGTAATTCTAGTCCGGCCATTTCCAATCTGTTCTTCTGTTGCGGTATAAGTATCATCGATACCGCTTAACATGCGTGAAGGGGCAAAGTCGTCTTCTTCGGCTTCGTATTCACTGATAATCACTCGATTCCGGGATCCATCATATACCTGTGAAATCTCGCCATCAACTACAATTTTCTGTTGATTGCTTTCCAACTTATATCCAACAGCATTAATCCAGATGGTGCCGTCAGTACGTGTGATTTCTTCGGTGTAAGAATCCCGATAGGTATGATCAAACTTTCCTTTATAAACTTCTCCTGCATTAAAACGTGCTTTTAGCTGATCAAAAATTGGTGTGGATTGAGCATGTGATTGCCCCATAAATCCAAATGATACTAAAAGGAGCAGCGTTAGGTGCTTATAAATTTTCAAGTCCATCCAAAATCTCTTGAAGTTCGTCTTCGTCTTGTACAAGTACGTCGCGGGCGGTACTGCCTTGATATGGTCCAACAATCCCTGCATTAAATAATTGATCTATAATTCGTCCGGCGCGGTTATAGCCGATTTTTAGTTTACGCTGTAAGAGTGAAACCGAGCCTTGTTGATGTAGAATTACCACTTTGGCGGCTGTCTCAAACATATCGTCTATGTCCTCTAACGGATCAGGTATGCCTCCATTGTCCTCTTGAATAACGGGAAGATGAAACGGTTCTTTGTAGCCGGCTTGTTGCCCGATAAAGGCGTTAATTCGCTCCACTTCTTCGGTAGAAACGAAGGCGTTTTGAAGCCGAACCATTCCGGCACCGTTCGTAAACAACATATCTCCCATACCCACCAATTGATCGGCACCGCCTTGATCTAAAATGGTTCTGGAATCCACTTTTGAAGCAACCTGATAAGCCACACGAGCCGGGAAATTCGCTTTGATGGTACCTGTAATTACGTTTACCGATGGTCGCTGAGTGGCAACTACCATATGGATACCTACAGCCCGGGCAAGTTGTGCAATTCGTGCAATAGGTTCTTCAATTTGCTTACCGGCCGTCATCATTAAATCGGCAAGCTCATCGATGATAACCACAATGTATGGAAGGTGACGATGCCCGAGTTCTTCTTCCAGTTCACCGTCTTTATATTTTTGATTGTACGCTTTGATATCACGAACGAGCGCCATTTTAAGCAGATCGTAACGATCGTCCATCTCTTTACACACACTATTTAAGGTATCGAGCGCTTTTGAAGTGTCGGTGATGATAGGTTCATCCGCATTGGGAAGCATCGCCAGAAAATGATTCTGAATGTTGCGATACAAGGATAGCTCGATCTTTTTAGGATCGATCATCACAAACTTCAGATTGTCGGGATGGCATTTATAGAGCAAGCACGTGATGATGGTATTAATCCCCACCGATTTACCCGAGCCGGTAGCACCTGCAACCAACAAATGTGGCATTTTGGTGAGGTCGAGCATAAACACCTCGTTCTCGATAGTTTTACCAAAGGCTACAGGCAGCGTCATCTCCGTTTCTACGAACTTTTTGGTGTTGATAACCTGCTTGATGTACACCGTTTCGCGTGTACTGTTCGGTACTTCAATTCCTACCGCTGATTTACCCGGAATTGGTGTTAACATCCGAAGCCCTTTTGAGGCTGTCGCCATTTTTAAATCGTTCGAATAGCTTTCAATCTTGCTGATTTTAACATCCGGTGCAGGTTCGAGTTCGTACAGCGTTACGGTTGGCCCTACAATGGCATTAATGGCTACAATCTCAATTTTGTGGCGCTTCAGCTTGTCTAGTATAATGCGTTTATTTTCTTTGATCTCTTCCAGATCAACTTCATTTCCTTCGCCAGGTGGTGTATTTAGTAGATCTACCGTTGGAAATTTATATTTGATAACCGGTACTTCTTTCGCCTTTTCCTGATTTTTCTTGTCCAATTCTTTGCTGTCGGCTTGTTCTTCTTCTTCGCCTTTAAAAATGGCTACTTCCAGATCGTCGTCGTCTTCCTCATTATCAGATTCCGGTTTTTCCAGGCTTGCTCGTGGACGAGTATCCAAGGTTTGTACTTCAGCTTTCTCTTTTTCTAAACGTTTACGATCCTCTGCTTCCGATTTTTCTACAATTTCGTCTATTGAAGGAGTGGGTTGCTTTTCGTGTTGAGCTTTTGTGGCAGCTTTTTCTTCCTTCTTTTTGGCTTTCTCTTGTTGTTTAGCTTCTTTAGCCGCTTCCTTTTCTTCTTTTTTAAGCTGAAGTTCAGCCCGTTTTTCTGCAATACGCTCTTCTCTTTCGGCCGCTCGCTGGGCTTTACGTTCAGCACGTTCTTGGCGGTTTTTCTCCATTTTTTCCTGCATTTGTTCCATCCACAGCTTTAAACTGTCGATCGTTTTTTGCAGATCCCGTTCCACAAAGAGTAAAAGGGTAATCAGTATTAGTACGGAGAGTATAAAAATGGAGCCAATTCCGGTAATGTTCTGCAAAATGCTGGCAAAAGCTATTCCGGCTCCACCCGACCAAATCGGATCTTCCGGTGCACCTGCATTGGTAATCAGCCATCCCAAAAAAGTGGATAGCAACACCATCCCCCAAATAGAAAGTACATTCAAATAGGCATTATCGCGGAAAGAGCGCCGGCGAAAAGTATGCCAGCCATTGTAGCCCACAATCAATGCAAAAAGCAGACTCGTATAACCAAACAATTTATATACTAAAAAATGGGAAATATACGCGCCAACCGGACCTAACCAGTTTTGAATCATCCTGGAGGAGGCATCGGGGTTAAAAAGATCCAGAAAGGAGAGTCGTTGTGCGTATTGATAATCTTCTGCGGTATACGATACAATGCTTAATCCCAGTAACACAGCAATGGCAAGTACAATGATGCCAATAATTTCCATCTTTCGGCCCGAATCGAGCGGGGTAGAAGCAGGAGAAGTATGTTGTTTTTTCTTAGCCATTTAAGTTGGTGATGAGACCATCGCGCATGCCGGGTAACACATCGAATGCATTAAGATTGCAACAAAATTCTATGTCGTTTTCGGGAACGAGATTTCGCAGGCGATGTGCATGATCGCTGCTGCCAATGGTTTCCTGAATCTGATCTTTAAATTTTTCATATAGCCCGAATGCTACTTTGGCGCCGTCTTTCGTTTTTTCGGGTAATGTTCCTCCAAACATATGATAAAGTAGCGAGCCTGCAAAAAGAGTATCTTCAAGAGCTAATCGTCCACGCCAACCTGAGCAAATTAATACAACCTCATCGTCGTGTTCTTTCAGCGCATCCAGGATATTTTGTTGATTCAGAAACGAGCCGATATAAATGCGATTTGCCAATCCGGCTTTTTTGATCGCTTTGGTGCCATTGGTAGTGTTGAAGATAAGTGTCTTATCTGCGATAGTTTCTCTAGTGTATTCCAGAGGAGAGTTCCCTAAGTGATAGCCTTCTATTTTAGAACCGTTTTTTTCGCCACATAATAGATAGTCGTTGGCATCCATGGTGTGCGCAATTTTAACGGCATCGCTCATATCCTCAACAGGAATTACTTTTTTCGCTCCGTTGTGAATAGCGGTAGTTATCGAAGAAGTAGCCCGGAGTATATCTATAATAACCGCGCTTTTACCACGCAGATCTTCCTCTTGAAAAGCTTGAACCGAAAAAAATACGTCGATGTAATTAGATTCTGGCATGAGTGAGTTATTTACTGATAAAAGGAGGCTTAGCAACGGTAGCAGTTGCAGATTTTTTTCGAATGGCTACATGAATGGTGCTTCCGTCAGCAGCGTGCTCGGTGGCAACAAAACCCATTCCAATTCCCTTACCGAGAGTAATCGACATTGTTCCACTTGTAACAAATCCAATTTCATTGCCATCAGCATCGGTAATCGTATATCCATTCCGTGGAATAGAGCGCTCGTCGTCCATCACAAAGCCAACCAATCGGCGTTTTAAACCGGCTTCTTTTTTTGCCAATAGGGTTTCTTTTCCTACAAAATCGCCCTTTTCAAATTTAGTAATCCAGCCTAAGCGAGATTCTAATGGGTGTGTGCTTTGGGTGATGTCGTTGCCATACAATGCAAATCCCATTTCAAGGCGAAGGGTATCGCGAGCTCCAAGTCCGCACGGCTCGATGCCAAATTCTTCACCGGCATCAAAAATAGCATTCCAAACTGCAGCTACGTCAATATTTGCATGCTCGAAATATAATTCGAAGCCAGGTTCGCCGGTGTAACCGGTTGCTGAAATGATCATTGGTATTCCTGCCAATTCACCTGTTTTAAAACTATAGAAACCGATTTCAGCGAGATTTACAACCGTGAGCTTTTGCAAAGCTTCCGCTGCTTTGGGGCCTTGAACTGCCAACAATGCATAATCATCGGATCGGTTAATTAGTTCTGCACCCATCGTATTTTGGGATTGAATCCACGCAAAATCTTTATCCACATTAGCGCCGTTTACTACCAGCATGTATTCGTTTTCGGCCAGCATGTAAACAATTAAATCGTCTACAATTCCGCCATCGGCATAACACATGCACGAATACTGTGCTTTTCCGGGAAAAAGTTTTGAAGCGTCGTTTACTGTCACTTTTTGGATGAGTTCAAGCGCTTTTTCTCCCGAAACAAAAAACTCGCCCATGTGCGAAACGTCGAATACCCCAACGGCATGACGCACAGCGGCGTGTTCAATTTTAATCCCTTTATATTGAACCGGCATTTCGAATCCGGCAAACTCTACAATTTTGCCTCCTGCTTTGGTGTGGAGGTCAAAAAACGGCGTTCTTTTAAGCATGTACCTTTCTAAAAAAGTGTGATGATGGTGCAGGGCGAAGTTAGTGAATTTTGTACTAAGGAAAGAATTAAACGTCCTTAAGTTCGGTTTACTCAGGCAAATATCTAAGATCATGAAACACTACTCACAAACTATCATCAAAGAGATGCCTTCGCGGGCAAGAGCGCATTTTATAAACTCTGTTACGGGATATAAATCCAGTAATTTAATCGGCACCATTTCTCCCGATGGCAAAACGAATTTAGCCATTTTCAGCTCGGTTACTCATTTGGGAAGCAATCCACCCTTACTCGGTTTTGTGCTGCGCCCGCATACCGTAATGCGCAATACCTTCGATAATCTGAAAGAAACCGGAGTGTTTACAGTAAACCATGTAAGTGCTGATATGATCCGCAAAGCTCATCAGACTTCAGCCAAATATCCGGCCGGTGTTTCCGAATTTGAACAAACCGGACTCAAAGAGGAATATCGAGATGATTTTAAGGCTCCATACGTAGAAGAAAGCATAATCAAAATTGGGTGCCGTTATGTGAACGAGTATTACTTGAAGGAAAACGATTGCCGATTTATCATCGGCGCAATAGAGCACATTTATTTGCCGGAAGATTTAGTAAGTGATGATGGATTCATCAATCTGGAACAAGCGGGAACTGTTTCGGCGACAGGTTTGGATGGCTATGCGTTGCCGAAAATTCTGGATCGTTTTAGTTATGCCAAGCCGGATGAGGAAATTCGCTCAATTTTATGAGCTACCTTACTCACTATCAGAAGTAAATAGTGTTCTGAACCAAGGATTTTTTGGATTATGGGATTGCGCGGATGCTGATTAATTGTTCAAGTATAAATTAGGGTTAATTGCTTGACCATTTTTATAAATCTTGAAGTGAAGCATATGCACATTAGCATGAAGAGCTTTCCCCGGAATTCCCAAAAAATCTCGCTGCAAAATTTCTACTCCTTCTACCAAATCCTCGGATACATTTTGTAGGTGACTGTAATGCGTTTCGAATCCTTCGTCATGTTTAATGATGATGGAATACCCCTCATCCTCTAAAAAACGTACAGATTTAATGATACCTGAAGATGAAGCCACAATTTTTGAATCTTTAGAAACTTTGTAATCAATCCCATCATGAAAACGAGTGGTTTGGAGCACAGGATGTGTTCTTTCCCCGAATTCACTAACTATTTGCGCATCACCTTCAACGGGCACTTCAAAACTTATGGTTGTAGCGCTATTGGTAACGGTGAACAAGATGAGAAAAGCAGCTAATACTTTCATGTTGGAGCTGATTAATTGATATAAATTAAGTTAAGTGAAAGCAAAGTAGAGATTTAAGGTCAATATTGAAAATGCAGTGGGTATTGAATGTGATGAAATGGAAATACCCTCCTTTAGCTCCCAATTCGTAACTCGTAATTCGCGTAATCGCTTATTCCTACTTCAATCCTTTTTTCAAAGTTCGAAGTTCAACCTATTCAATGTTCGACTTGTTCATTCATCCTAGCCCTTAAACGACCTCCTCTGTCTCCTCCTTAACAAGGAGGAGGACTCGTTGTTATAGTTTATGCCAGATTATATAGACTTAATTCTCTCGAATTATTGTGTTTTAGCACAATCACAACATAAATCGCTGCGATGATTTAATTATCATGACATTGATCTACCTCCCCAATTCGTAACTCGTACATCACACATTCGCATATTCCTACTTCAATCCTTTTTTCAAGTTCAAAGTTCAACCTGTTCAACTGTTCGATTTGTTCATTCATCCAAGCCCTTAAACGACCTCCTCTGTCTCCTCCTTAACAAGGAGGAGGACTCGTTGTTGCAGTTACTGCCAAATTATATAGACTTAATTCTCTCGAATTATTGTGTTTTAGCATAATCACAACACAAATCGCTGCGATGATTTAATTATCATGAAATTGATCTACCTACCTAAATCGTAACTCGTAAATCACACAATCGCATATTCGTACTTCATCGATTTTTTCAAAGTTCGAAGTTCAACCTGTTCAACGTTCAATGTTCGTACCGTTCATTCTTCGTTAGTCTCTCTCTTTCTCCTTATCTTGTCCCAATTCAAAAAATTCAAGAAGCAATTAGTTAGATGTCCATCAACAAAGAACAAGTAAAAACGGCCTTAGCACACGTTCTGCACCCCGAAGCAAAGCAAGATTTAATATCTCTGGATATGATTCAGGATCTGATCGTGCAGGATAAATACATTTCATTTACACTAGAAATGCCTGCACAAAATGATGCTTTAGCAAGTGAGCTTAAACAACGATGTGAAGGGGCTGTACATAAGTTTATTGATCGTGAAGCCGTGGTTGATATTCAGGTAGGAATAAATGTCTCGAAGCGACAAGAAGCGCCTCAGCCAACCGCTCCTCCGGCTCAACCACTTTCGGGCGTTAAAAATATTATCGCTGTTGCATCCGGTAAAGGTGGCGTTGGTAAATCTACCGTTGCGGTAAACTTGGCGGCTTCGCTAGCTCGCACTGGAGCTTCTGTTGGTTTGATGGATACTGATATCTATGGTCCGAGCATTCCTACCATGTTCGATTTATTTGAACGGCCAAACATCACCACCCAAAAGAAATTGATTCCGCTAGAAAAATATGGCATCAAAATGGTGAGTATGGGCTTTTTGGTGGATGTGAACCAAGCCATGGTGTGGCGTGGTCCGATGGCTACTAGCGCTATCCAACAATTTATGAAAGATGTGGAGTGGGGCGAATTGGATTACATGATTCTGGATCTGCCTCCCGGAACGGGCGACATCCAACTAACCATTGTTCAAACAATTCCGCTAAGTGGAGCCGTTATCGTTTCTACTCCTCAAACCGTTGCGCTGGATGATGTGCGAAAAGGAGTAGCTATGTTCCAGAAAGTGAAAGTACCGGTGCTTGGTGTGATCGAAAATATGGCGTATTTCACTCCACCCGACATGCCGGATAAGAAGTATCACATTTTTGGCGAAGGCGGAGCAACCCGACTTGCTGAGGAATTAGCGGTACCAGTGTTAGGCGAAATCCCGATTGAACAACCTATTCGCGAGGCCGGCGATAACGGGAAACCGATTGTGATTGCCGATGAACAATCGAATGCAGCGCACGCTTTCTTCACAGTAACTTCAAATATGCAGCAACAACTGAGTTTACGAGAAGCAGAAGCGAAGCCAAAAGTGCAGATTTCGTTTAAAAGCTAAGGTGTATTACTAACACGGTCTGACGGATTACCCGTCTGACCGGTTCTTTAGGTTCAATAATATCCATTTGACCACCTCATCGTCGAACGGATACTGTTTCTGTTCTACAGTATCGAATAAGCCATGTGTACTGTTTGGAAGCAGGATAATTTCCATCTTTGTAGTTCCGGACTGCGATCGAATCCATTCCAGATTTTGAATACTCGTTTTGGCATCAACAGCACGGTCGTCTTCGCCATAAATGTTGATCCAAGGAATATCGATGGTTACGTACTCATCAAAGAAATTCATACCATAAGAATTTTCGATGGGGTGATTGCCAACCTCATCGGAAAGGGGAGGCAGCCAATTGGGATTGTACTCATTTCGGAGATCAGTAATTTCTCCATCAAGTGCTGATAATCCTTCATTATCGCCAGCCTCAAGCAGATCAAAATGACTTTCCCACAAGGGAGTAATTTTGTTCAATAATTCTTCAGATGCATTTGAACCACGAATCCCATTTAAGGTTGAAAATTTTCGAGTCATAACAACCGAATTAATCGGGCCGGATACATTTGCAATCATATCCACTTTGGGATTTCGCGCTGCCAAAACGCCCACCAGTCGCCCGCCTTGACTCACCCCAAAAGCCGCGATGTGATTCGTATCTACTTTAGAATGACTGTTCAGGTAATCTATGGCTGCGGAAGCATCAGAAACAAAATCATTGAAATCGGCGCTTGAGTAATCTAAGGTCGAACGGCCTGTTCCTCGCTTATCGTAAATCAACGTTATAATCCCACAACCGGCGGCTCTTCCGGCGAAATAAAGAGGCACATTCATCAAACGTTCATAATTGTTTCCCCCACCATGCATAGCAATAGCAGCCGGAAACGGTCCTTCGCCTTCGGGTAGATAGAGAGTTGCATGAAGAACCCCATCTTCTATTGGAATTGAAATAGAATCTTTAGTAAAACTAAAATGCGCCTCAGAATCTCTTTCAAGGCAGTTTTGTGATTGTCCCAAAGCTGTTCCGGCACAAACAACCAAAAGAATGGATGAAATTAAATATCTCATTAACACTAAATAGGTTTTTTGATAATCTACTCGAAACCAAACTCTCATGCTTGTTCCAAACAGGTTCTTCATTAAAACTTCACAATATGCTTCTAATTTTGGGGCGAATTAAGGTTTAAGAGGTATCACTATGTTGTTAGAAAAGAGATTTGAACAAGTGGATGTTGCCATCACTCAGTGGATGGCCAACAATGCGTTATTAATTATGCGCATTGGGTTGGGTGTAATATTCCTATGGTTTGGAGCACTTAAATTTTTTCCGGGATTAAGTCCGGCCGAAGAACTCGTTAGAAACACCGTTTATTTCGTGGACCCAGATCTATTTGTTCCGGTATTGGCCGCTTGGGAAGTGCTCATTGGATTAGGTCTAATTGCCGGCAAGTTCATGCGAATAACGCTTCTGTTATTGTTCTTACAAATGCCCGGCACCGCCTTGCCCATTGTACTTTTACCCGAGGTAGTTTGGACTCAGTTCCCGTTCGGACTAACCCTTGAAGGTCAATACATCGTTAAGAATTTGGTATTGATTGGTTCAGCACTTGCTTTAGGTGCTACCGTTAGAGGCGGGAAGTTGGTGGCACAGTAGTTATTGGTTAATGGTTATTTGGTGTTTTCAACTAATAACCATTAACCAATTTCCAATAACCAATTAAGGGAAAATACCCATCTGTTCGTACATGATTCCGATCTTTTGAATGGCATTAATAAATGCAGCCGTTCTTAAATCGTTCAAGTCATGTTGCTCACGAATATCGGTGATTTGATGATAGGCCGTGATCATGGTTTCTTCGAGTCCTGAATCTACCAGATCAGCTTCACCGGCTCCATAAGTTAAACGTTGTAGATCTTCAGCATCATAAGTTTTTCCGGAGATGCTTTCCAACTCTCGAACAATCTTAAGCAAACTACCTTCATCGAATTTTTTGTTCATTCGGCCATACCGCACGTGCTGAATGTCTTTCAACCATTCGAAATACGAAACAACTACACCGCCGGCATTTAAGTAGGTATCCGGAATGATTAATGCCCCACGATTTTTCATGGTTTCGTGGGCATCGGCCGTTACCGGTCCGTTTGCCGCTTCGGCAATGATTTTTGCCTTAACCTTATCGGCGTTTTCAGCGGTGATTTGGCTTTCGAGAGCGGCAGGAATCATGATGTCGCACTCCATTTCAAAGATCATGGCGTTGTCAGAAAGCTCTTTGCTTGTTCCAAAACCAATGATACTTCCGGTTTCTTTGCGATAGGTCATCAAAGCTTCCAGATCAATTCCGGCAGGATCGTAAATAGCGCCTTCAATCTCAGCAACTCCAATCAATTTTGCGCCGGCTTCGGTCATGTATTTTGAGGCATGATAACCTACATTACCAAGACCTTGCACACAAAAAGTTTTGCCCTCGATGCCCGGCTCCATACCTAAAGCATCCATATCTTTTTTAACGCTTACTGCTTCACGAATCCCGAAATAAACTCCACGCCCGGTTGCCTCGGTACGCCCGCGAATTCCACCTTGTTGAATCGGTTTACCTGTAACACAAGCTTCTGCGTTCAAATCATCTTTCATTTGGCGATAAGTGTCCAAAATCCAGCCCATTTCTCGAGCTCCGGTACCGTAATCGGGTGCAGGCACATCCACGCCCGGCCCGATAAATCCTTTTTTAACCAACTCGAAGGTATAACGACGAGTGATACGTTCTAACTCAGATTCAGAATACGCACGGGTGCTGATTTTTACACCGCCTTTGGCGCCACCGAAGGGAACATCCACCAAAGCACATTTGTACGACATTAGTGCCGCCAACGCCATAGTTTCGTCTTCATCCACTTTATGGCTATACCGAATCCCGCCCTTAGTAGGCATTTTATGGTGGCTATGCTCAACACGCCAACCCTCTATTACCTCTACCGAACCATCATCTCTGCGCAACGGAAATGAAACGTGGTACACCGTATTACACATTTTTATCTGGCTGAGTATACCTTTATCAAATTTGGTATAGGCTGCCGCTTTATCAAAATTCTTATTTACCTGCTCGAAGAAATTATATTTTGCCATTAGTCTGAACTGATTACACTTAAAAAAAATGAGCAATCAATGGTCGGGATATTCTAACTGATAAACAATAGAAAAGCGCTTTTTCTATTAATTGCTCAAAGGGAGCGCTACATGTAAATGATCGGCTGTACCCACATGCCTTATCGTCTGAAATCCCATCAGTTTTAATCCCCATTCGAGAGAAATATTTCTGAGTTCAGAGTGCCCGATGGTTCGAAGATCGATCGCATGAACAAACCCTGTGGGTTGCACATAATGCATGGAACTTTGCCGAGGTGTAAGCCCCATAGCAATATAATCATCTTGAGTGCGAGATATGTCGGTAATCACTAATTCATTGTCGGCTATGGTAGTACTGGTTACCGCTACTCGTAAGATGGGATGTAGCGAGCGGTAAACTTCTCGTATTTCATCCGACTTTGCATTTACACTGTTCAGATAAAGCAGGCCATAAATGATAAACCCGCCAACCAACATAGATACGGCTGAAACACTGAGCTTCGCCATCATTCTCTTATTCTTCACTTTTCTAAATACAAAAAAGAAAAGTAACGATAGAAACACGATGCACGCTCCGGTTCCACCCAATAAAGCGCCCCAGGCATTCCATTGTTCAGAAATATTGAGGTATACCGCGGTTCTGATCAAAATAAAGAAAGGAAGTATAACCAAACTAACCGCCATGAATATAAATCCTGACAGGTAGTATCCGATACTTCGGCGTTTTTTGGGAGTTTCCGTTCGACTCTTACTGTTAGAGGATGCAGAAAGGCGACTTGGATTGAACTCATCCTTCGATTGTAGCAACCATTCGATATCATTTTGGGAAACTTTCTGCATGTTTTGGTACACGAACCTACCGAAAAACAGTTTCGATGAAATCTTAATCCAGGTAAAATCCTTCAACCTATTCTGCAACAAACATTAACAAACATTGTGCAGTGATTTTATTGCAGCATTCACGCTTTTGTTTATTTTCGATGCGAATTCTAAACCAACCTTCGACTTTTGAAAAACACTTTCCTCGCATTTCTTACGGTACTTATTTTTGCTAATTGTGCTCAACCCAATATCGAGCAAAAGGCTCGAGAAATTCATGAGCGGGTTCTTACTCTGGATACTCATGTGGATATAAACACAGCGGATTTTACCGCAGATCGAAATTACACCATGGATTTACCTACCCAAGTAACGTTGCCCAAAATGGAAGAAGGTGGATTGGACGTAGCCTGGCTGATTGTGTATACCGGTCAAGATACGCTTAGCGAAGATGGCTATGCCGCAGCCTATGAAAACGCGATTGATAAATTTGATGCCATCCATCGCTTAACCAAAGAATTTGCGCCCGATCGAATTGAACTGGCAACCACTTCGGAGGAAGTTCGAAGAATTGCTGCTTCCGGTAAAAAAGTGGCAATGATTGGCATCGAAAATGCCTATCCGGTAGGAACTGATTTGGGAAGAATTAAAGAGTTTTACGACCGTGGAGCGCGTTATATGTCGCTTTCGCATAATGGTCATAGTCAGTTTTGTGATTCTAACACCGGCGAGCGAGATGATGTTTGGTTACACGGTGGTTTAAGTGATTTAGGAAGAGAAGCCATTAAAGAAATGAACAAGTGGGGCATGATGATCGATTTATCACATCCATCTTATGAATCGAACATGCAAACCATGGAATTAACTCGTGCTCCGGTTATTGCATCGCATTCATCGGCACGAGCATTGGATCCAAGCGTAAGCAGAAACTTAAGTGATGAAGAATTGATTAAACTCGCAGAAACTGGCGGGGTAGTTCAAGCGGTAGCTTTTAAGGGATATTTAGATTCGGAAAAGCACTCCACTTATCAAGAAGCGGCGGACGAAATATTGAACCAACTTATGGCTGAGGAAGGATTTGAGCGGAAGTCCTGGGGTGAAGTTCGACAAATGCCGCAAGACGAGCGGGATGCTTACATTGCGAAGTACAGAGAATTACAGGCTAAAGCACAGCCAATTATAGAATCTGAAGTAACTGCTCCTCCCGTTGATGTTGCTGATCTAGTAGATCACATTGATTACATGGTAGAATTGATTGGTATCGATCATGTTGGAATAAGTTCAGATTTCGACGGAGGTGGCGGAGTACATGGCTGGATGGATGCATCTGAAACGTTCAGCGTTACGTTGGAATTGGTGAAACGTGGATATTCTGAAAATGAAATTGAGCAACTATGGAGCGGTAATTTATTACGTGTTTTGGATAAAGTGACGGCAATTGCGCAGCAAATTCAAGCGGAGGGGTGATTTGGTGATAAATTGATAGGTGATGAGTGATAAGGTGATATGTGATAAAGTGATCTTTGTTTGATTTACATATAGTTATCTCGCGGCGAATGCCCGAGATCTAATGCTCTGAAAAAACCGAGAAGCTTTATTTCGACTTTAGATTCCCGCGAACGTGGGAATGACTACATAATCTGAACTGGAATAAAACAAACATTTCGTGGTTCAGTGCTTTCGTGGCGATTATAAATCAAACTCTATAAGCCTAAGCTTTGTTACGATGTATGAATAATAAAATCATACATTTTAATTACGTATATGAAACGCATTTTAATTATCGGTGCCAATGGTGGCATCGGAACCATCGTAAGTAAACAATTAACTCAAGAGAGTGACTTCGAACCTGTGGCTATGCTCCGAAAAGAAGATCAGCAGCCTAAGTTTTCGGGGATGGGCGTAGAAAGCATCGTAACTGACTTATCACAAAGTGTAGATGCATTGGCTGAGATCATGACTGACTTTGACGGAGTTGTGTTTACCGCCGGATCGGGTGGATCTACCGGATATGATAAAACGCTCGAAATTGATTTAGACGGAGCCGTCAAAGTCATGGAAGCCGCTGAGAAAAGTGATACGAAGCGGTTTATCATGGTGAGTGTAGCCGGCGCCGATGATCGTGAATCCTGGGATTCATCACCCATTAAACCGTATATGATCGCCAAACATTACGCCGATCGTGTGCTCAAAAATACTGAACTTGAGTACACCATTATTCGTCCGGGAAGCTTAACCGATGATGAAGGCTCGGGCAAGATCACCAGCGATATTAGCAAGGCATCCAACAGATCTATTCCACGTGAAGATGTAGCTACTGCGGTAACTCTAAGTATTGTAAATAATCTGGCTATCCGGAAATCGGTTGAAATGGTGAGCGGGGATACTCTGATTGAAGAGGTTTTGAGTCAAGCTTAAAGACTTGATTTGTAAACGTTCTTAATCTTTTTTCCAAAATTCGCAGGACTGAAGTCCATGCTTGTTTATGACCGAGACAGATTAAACAACATCAACCTTAGGACATGGTTCGCAGGTTTTTGACTTACTTTTAATCAAAGCTAGTTCTTACTACATCATATTTCGTGTATTTGTGTTTTCGTGGCAGAATTTAAGATTTAAGGGTGTGTAAAATTCTATCGCCTTTGTAAAACCTAAGATTCCTGCTTTCGTAGGAATGACTACAGAAGAGAACCAGAAACCATACAAACTTCCGTGCATAAGTGTTTTCGTGGCAGAATTGAAAGTTACTTCTCAACAGCTCTAGATTCACGCCTGCGCGGGAATGACAATGAATTTTTATTTCCAGTCATCCCTGCGAAGGCAGGGATCTAATATTAATTTAGCTGTTTCTATACACCTTGTTGAAATATTTACCAATGCAGTAGATGAATATTCTTTCTGACTCAAATTATATGTATAATATATGTTATGAAAAGGGAGGACTCCATTCGCAAAATCATCCATGTAGATATGGATGCCTTCTTCGCAGCGGTTGAGCAGCGGGATAATCCGGAACTGCGGGGTAAACCGGTAATTGTTGGAGGGAAGCCAGGCGGCCGTGGGGTAGTTTCTACCTGTAGTTATGAGGCCCGAAAGTTTGGGGTCCGATCTGCCATGCCTACGAATGAGGCTTATCGATTATGTCCGCATGGTATTTTTGTGAAGTCGAATTTTGAGGCCTACAAAGAAGCTTCGAGCATTGTGCGTAATATCTTCTTCGAGTACACCGATCTGGTGGAGCCACTTTCCTTAGATGAAGCTTATCTGGATGTAACCGAAAATCACAAGGGAAATCCGTCTGCAACCCTTATCGCCAAAGAAATACGAGCTCGCATTTTTGCCAAAACTCAATTAACGGCCTCAGCCGGTGTGGCGCCTAATAAGTTTGTGGCTAAGATTGCATCCGACTATAACAAACCAAACGGACTTACTGTAATTACCCCCGGTGAAGTGGAAGCTTTTGTAGAACAACTCGACATCAAAAAGTTTTACGGCGTTGGAAAAGCTACCCAAAAGAAAATGCATGCTTTGGGGATTAAAACCGGAGCGGATCTAAAAACCTGGAGCGAAATTGATTTGGTAAAAGCCTTCGGTAAATCGGGCAGATACTATTATCGAATAGCTCGAGGAGTTGATGATCGTGAAGTGAAGCCGCATCGAACCAGAAAATCGTACGGCAAAGAGCGGACTTTTTCTGAAGATGTGGGCGATCTGGATTGGGTAAACACGTTTTTGGATGACCTCGCAAAGCAGATTTCGGATGGGATGCGGAAAATCCCCACAGCCGGAAAGACCATCACCCTAAAAGTACGCTACAAAAATTTTGATACGATTACGCGAAGTCATTCTTTAGCTCATTACACCAACAAAGCCGAAGAGATATCTACCATAGCGAAGCAATTACTAGAGCAAACAGAGGCCGGAACCAGAGAGATTCGATTATTAGGAATTTCTCTCTCGAATTTAAATCTGATCGAAAAAGAATACTGGGAGCAGCTGGAATTGGGTGTTTAGGTGTTCGGGTGTTCGGGTGTTCGGGTGTTCGGGTGTTCGGGTGTTCGGGTGTTCGGGAAAAATTTGATTTATTTAATTTTAGAGCCAACACCTAAACACCTCAACAAGTGAACACTTCAACACCTTAAATAAAAAATATCGCGAATATTGAAATCAGAGAGAATGTGTATTAGAAAGAAATTAAGTACACTTTAAAACTATCGGGAAAGCACGCTCGTCTTATCCTCGAAATCAACAACAGAGAACACGAAACTCTACGTTGAACATGAAATGACACACATGGAAGACGCACAACTGGTTCAGGATTTTTTGGGAGGCAATCATCAGGCTTTTAATAAGCTGATTGGTCGGTGGCAGGATCGCATTCATCATTTTGCGTATCGCTACTTTGCGAATAATGATGACGCCGCTGAAATCACCCAGAAAACTTTCATCAAAGCGTATCAAAAACTGAATACGCTGGATGATGCCGGTAAATTCGGATCGTGGTTGTATCGTATCGCCAATAATTTGTGTCTGGATGAATTGAAGCGAGTAGGTCGGAAACGGGCTACATCGCTGGAAGCACTTAAAACGGCGCCGCAAACCGAAACCGAGAGAGCCGCCGACAGTGCCTTAATGAGAAATGAAGCTATCGTGCTTTTGCATAAAGCACTGCTTCAACTACCCACCGAACAACGCATGGTGGTAATTATGAAAGAGTATGAAGGGCTGACCTTCAGAGAAATTGCAGAAATTTTAGATGAGTCGGAGAATACGGTAAAGTCGAGGTTGTATTACGGCCTGCGATCCCTGAAAAAAACCTTCGATTCGTGGAATATTAACAAAGAGGTGTTTAGCTATGACTAAAGACAAAGCACGCGAACTTTTTATCGACTATATGTACGGTGGGCTCGATATCGACACACAAAACCAATTAGAAGCCTTTGTGCAGCAACATCCCGATCTGAAAGAAGAACTGGATGGGATGATGGAAACACGACAAATGCTCCAGCAAATGCCGGTAGAATCACCTACCGAACAATTTGTGATGATGGATCCGGCAGCAAACAAAAGTTCATTCAGAATTTCACTTGAAAATTTGTGGTCTGCTTTAAAACCAACTTCAGGTTTTGGTCGATTTGGAGTTGCTGTTGCAAGCTTTCTGTTCCTGTTCATCATAACCGGTAGCCTTACAAATCTAAATTTTAGTATGCAGGATGGCGAAATTTCCCTCCGCTTTGGTGAGCAGCCTCCGGCACAAATCGGTTATACAGCTGCTCAAGTCGAGTTATTGATTAACCAAGTTCAGGCCGAGAATGCCGAATTAATGGCTGATTTTGTACAAGCTGCTCAGGAACAGCAAGAGGCACAATTTCAACAAACACTGGCCAGTTTTGCTTCTTATCTGGAAGAACAACGTACCTCTGATTTGGAGCTCATCGATTTTAGTCTGGCCAACCTTCAGGAAACTACCTACAATCGCTTTGTTCAAACCGATCAGGTGTTAGGCGAAATCATAGAAACTGTAAGTTTAAATAGATAATATCATGAATTACTTCAAAAAAACGCTGCTGATCGGCTTGTTGAGCATTCTTTTTGCTCCAACACTATCAGCTCAAAATATCGATGCTAATCGAATGAATCGCGACATCCGCATTATGGAAAATATCCTTGCGGAGTTGTTTAGAACTCAAATCGAAACCCCAACCGCCGAGACCATAATAGTGGACCGCGGTGGATTCCGTCAACGTGGAATTAGAGGCACGTATTTGAATGGCTACGGCATCATTTTTATGATAAACCGTGATGATCCATTTACTCCAAAAATGCACGTTACCGGGCAAGGAAGTTATAGCTTTTACTATGGTTCCGATTCTGATTCGGAAGGCGCATCCCCAAAAGTAGACGAAACTACAGTAAAACGTAGAATTACTGAATTCCTGATGGATTACGCATCAACCATTGGTCAGCTTAAAGACGATGAACAAGTTATGGTGATTTACGGTGCACAAACAGGTAGCAACAGGACGGTTTGGAACTACCGTATTGCCGTGAATGATGTGGTTGTTGATGAGCAATCTAACAAAGGTTTACCGGTGATTTCAGCCTCCGTAACCGTAAAAGATTTGAAAGAGTACCGAAGCGGAAAACTTGATGAAGGCAAAATTAAGGATCGTATTTCGTTTGCAACTTCCGAAGGCAAGGAATACATGGACTTAAAGGTAATGGGGAATATTTTTGAAACAGCATTCCGTGAATCTGATACCGGTTTCAGAATGTCGGGCACACCTAATTATTTACTACTTGATAATTTTGGTGCCATTTTTAGTTTCGACACCCGATACTCAGACCGTGAAGGAGCGTTTACTGTTTTGAATAACTCACGAACGCTCATTCAAGGGCTGCGACGTGGTGATAATCGTATTCAGGTTAGAGGAAATGTTACTCAAGAAGAACTTGAAGAAATTGAAGCGCGTCAAGAAGAAATTAAAAACAAAATAATCGAAGCCTACAGTGCTATGATCACGAATGTATCCGAGTATTTAGTGGATTATGGACGCACACTAAATTCTGTAGATTCCGATCAGCATATTTTGATTAGTATGAGCGTGTCTGCTTCGCGGATTGAGGAAGTGCCGCAGCGCGTTGATCTTCAGATAAAAAAATCAGTGCTTGAAAATCTGGATAGAGGCCGAATTAGCCGTGATGAAGCTATAAAAGCGGTGACGGTTACTGAGTATTGATCTTAAAGTGAGGTTTTATTGGAGATTGTACGGACGTATCGCGATACGTCCGTACAGTAATAAAATCCCTTATATTTTAAACTCACACTCCGTCTTCAGCGCTTCTTCTAATAAAAGCAGATATTCATCGCCAGTGATTTCAATACACCCGAAAGTTTTGCCTAAATGCTCGGTATAGTATTGGGCATCCCACAATTTGAAGCCATTCTTTTCTAAAATGTTATGCAGGTAAAACATCGCTACTTTATCGGCTTCGGGATAGAATTTGAACATACTTTCTGCAAAAAAAGCGGCTTTATAATGTATTCCGTATACGCCACCAACTAGTTTTCCTTCATGATAAACTTCAACACTATGAGCGTGCCCCAGCTGATGCATATGTTCGAACGTGTCGATGATTAGATCGTTAATCCAGGTGTCTTCCCGATCGGCACAACCTTCCACTACTTGCCGGAATTGCGTATCAATTTTTACTTCGAACGTCTGCTTTTTAACAAGCCTTCGCAGATTATTGGATGCATAAAATTTATCGATGGGAATGATTCCCCGCTCGGTTGCCGAATACCATTCAATGTCCTCTGAATCCCGCGAATCTCCCATTGGAAACAAACCTTTGGAATAGGCATCAAGTAATATGTCGGGGTGGATGATTTTCATTGTTTTTTAGACTTGAGAAGTGAGCTATTAGTTATGAGCTAATTTTTGAGCGTAACTGAACACCATTTTTTGGATTTCTTCAATCTCTGATACAAGCTGTTTAGCCTGTTGGGCATTTATAAAACCAAGATTATGTGATATTATCATTTGAGACTGAAGTTCATATAAAGACCCATATGAGATGTCGAGAAAGTGCTTGAACTCTTTTTTCGAAGTTCTTCCGGCTCCTTCAGCTATGTTTGAAGATACAGAAATAGATGATCGTCTCATCTGAGAAATCAAACCATATCTTTCTGTTTCGGGATAGTTTTGAGTGATAGCATAAATTGTTGTAGCCAATTCTACTGATCTCTTCCAAATATGTAGCTCCTTAAATTTCCTCATAGCTCACTTCTCAAATCTCATTTCTATTCCCTCAACCCTCATTCCTCATCCCTAATGATCACAATACAACATTGGGCCGGAGCCAATTGGTGAGCCGGGTGGTGGAGATAAAGATTCGGGAGCTTTGAATTCTTCCGGATCATCTAAATAACTGTCGATCAGCATGGCTACATGTTGAGCGGTTACATCGTCCTCGCGATCTTCCAGCATTTCCATTAATTCGTTTAGTTTACCAAACACAATGGCTTTTGTAAGTGGATTAGCCTGATTCGAGGCGTGAAGTTTGATCAAATTCACAACCACCAAATGATTTACTGTTTTCTGAATCGCATCGTGATAGTCATCGCCTAATCTACGTTTCCAAGTGCGATCTATCGTTTTATCAATCATTTCTTCTAAACCAAGAGTATTATCACGTGCACTTTGTTCTACCAGTCGATTTGCTCGTTGAGGGTGAAAAAGTAGCCTTAAACTTGCATCAGCGGCAGTTTGAGCTATGGATAATGCATCTAAAGTCGGACCGGTATTTCCATTAAATAGCTCACGTGTTGTGCTCATGCCGGAAGGTCGTGGCGGAATAATCTCCAATAAATTCTCCGGTAACGCTAGCACTTCCGGCTCAATCGTGGCTAGCATCATTTCCAATGCTCGTCGCTGAGTTTTTGCTTCAACTATACTCATATTTGGCTGGTTATCACCTTTCAATTTGTAGTAGTAATCCACACCGCCAATCAACTTAACCGTGCCTTCTAACTGATAGCGATGGAACAAATAAATAGGTACTAACACATCTTCCAATTTACTCATCGCCGTTCCGGCCGGAATATTGGCTTCGCCAAAGTTACTGAGTGCAATTTCACGCACTTCTAAAATGTGTTGCATTTGCACAACCGGATCCGATCCGTATTCCCATAAATGAGCATAAGGATGAGCTCCACCTTGGGGACGAGCATCTGTATCCGAAATGTACTTTAATCCATCAGAATGGGCTTTTTCGAGAATTTCGTTCAGTGCTTCAGCTTCATCCACACCATCAGGAAAATCCTGATATCCATAAGCAATGGTAACTTTATCCCATGCTCCCATTCCAACATCGTAGGCATCGCTTAAATCAAGTTTACCATCAACGATATCTACTTTTGGATGTGGATAATCCATCACCGATGCTCGATCGTTTACACTTGCTGCAAAGTTGTGATAAATGCCTAAAGTATGGCCAATTTCGTGGGCTGAAAGCTGACGAATTCTTGCCAGTGCCATTTCCATCATACGGGGATCTTCTTCTGCGCCTTCTTCAAATGGAGCCAATAATCCGGTAGCAATCATATAATCCTGTCGTACTCGGAGGGAGCCAAGCAAAACATTTCCTTTGATTATTTCACCGGTTCTGGGATCTACAACCGAACCACCATACGACCACCCTCGTGTTGAGCGATGCACCCAGTTAATCACATTATATCGAATGTCGAGCGGATGGGCATCATCGGGAAGTACTTTTACCTGAAAAGCATCTTTATAGCCAATAGCTTCGAAGGCTTCGTTCCACCAACGGGCTCCATCAAGCAGCGCAGAACGCACCGGTTCAGGAGTTCCGTTATCGAGATAATACACGATGGGCTCTACAGCTTCGCTGATTTCTGCTTCCGGATTTTTCTTTTCCAAACGATGACGATTGATGTACTGAATCAGCATCGGTTCATCGATAGGAGAGGCATAATCCATAAAGGAGGTTGGATAAAAACCGGCTCGTGGATCGTACATTCTTGGCTCGTAATTATCATCAGGTAACTCAACAAAGGAATGATGCTGACGAACAGTAATACTTGTTGGTGAAGGAACAACCGAGCGTACTTGTCGGCCCGGATTATTTCCTGCAAACGTGAGCATGGTTTCAAACTCACTATTTTTTGGGAAGTTGAAAGTGCCTTCTTTATAAATGGTGGAACGGTTTTTATCCAGCGAATAATTGCCTTCTCCTCTGCCACGTAATCTACCAATTACATCATGTGCATCACGAATTAAAAAGGGAGTTAGATCAATTAAATACGTTTCGCCATCGGCAGCTACAATATCGAAGGCGGCTAATACCGATGATGCAAAGGCTTCGCGAACCGATTTTTTCTCGAGTTCATTGTCGGAGCGAGCGATGTAATCCAGATTTGGTTGAATCAGAAAAAGTTTTGGTCCGCGTTTTTCAAAATAAACCACACGTTGACCACCTTGTTGGCTTCGATCAAGCCCAATATCGTTCGAGCCCACACCGGCCGCTAAATAATTGGCGTATAAAAATTCGAAGTTGAGTTTGTCTACTTCCAGCCAAAGCTTGGCTTGGTCGTCATCGAAATAGTAATCGAAGAAGCCTTCTGTTTTTGTAAGACCCTCTGTTTTTTCAGTGATGGATGGCGTTTGCGCCCAAAGATTTGTGGTGAGAAAAATCCCAAATAAGAAAACAGCAATTCGTTTCATGATATGCAGATATGGTGACAGTATTGTTGATGCGATAAGAAAACAGATTCTGCAAAGAGTTGAAACGATCGTTTTGGTTTTTTACAAGTGATTTATACTGTCACAAAATCACTAAAACACTGACTTTCTAAATTAATTCAAGTTTTGGAGTTCTGTATTCAGCGTTGTATACATCGGGATAATTACCGATGTTCGACGGTATGTTTTGGTTAACAAATCGCTGAACTATGGGCATTTTCGATAAAGTAAAATCATTCGCAAAAAAGCTAACCGGTGGCTCTGCAAAAGTGTTTGTGGAAAGCGACCCAGTGTTATTTGGCTCTCCATTTGAGGTGCGGATCAAAGCAGAAGTACAGGATGAGAACATTCGTATTGATCGGGTGTATCTGAATGTAGTGGGTACCGAATTAGTGAAAGCTCGGGCGTCGGATGTGGTGCGTAACAGCGATGGTAGTACGAGAACTAGAACAAAAACCGTTGAATTGAGTCACGAAACGTTTAACGATGAAATCACTGTGAAAGGTGCTTCTAATTTAGTGGCCAATCAAACCTATGAGTGGAAGACAGAGATTACTATTCCTAATGGCTCGTTACCCATTTATCATGGATTTAATGCTCGCCATGGCTATTATGTTCGCGCAGGGTTGGATATGAGTGGCAACGACCCCGATTCGGGATGGGTTGAGTTGAAATGATTGGGGCGGGGAAGGTGGATGTTTTTGCTAAAACAACACTTCTCGGCTTTATGCAGCTTTAGATCTCGGGCATTCGCCGCGAGATGACTAATCTCTTTGTTATTTTATGATATTCATTTCTTTGCGGTTCATAAGTCATACCGGTGATAACAGAAGATCAAGCTAAAACAACACTTCTCGGCTTCCCACAACTTTAGATCTCGGGCATTCGCCGCGAGATGACTAACAATAACTTAAAATGACGATCACTTTATCACTCATCACCTATCACGTAATCACCTCTCACTTTATCACCAAATCACTCATCACCAAACAATCTACTCCGTATTAATCAAAGCGTTTAACAGCTCCATATCCCATTGACCGTTATTTGCATTATAGATTCCAAAACCGGAAGCAAACTCCCAATAGTGGTAACTCATGTTATTTTCGAGAGCAAAATGGACAATAGCTTCCGTCCAACGAGCTCGCGAAGGTGAATCCGCTTTGCTGTAGGCACCAAACTCGCCAATATTAATCGGCACTCCTCGATCTTCTCCCCAATCTACAATTTGTTGAAAATGATTTTCTACGGCTTGCACCTCCTGGGGTGTTCCGTTCCAGGTTGTGCCCACCCAAGGATCAGAGTTTTCCACCCATTCTGCTCCCTGATGTGTAAACTGAAAAGGCTCATAATAATGCACCGTTACAATCAGATTACTATCATTGGGGATGTCGAGTTTTAGTAAGCCCGGAATTCCTCCCCATTCAGCGGCACCAATTACTACCGTACGGTTCGGATTCGTATCACGTATAATATCAAGTGCTGCCGGCAATAATTGATTCCATAACTCCGCGGTTAATTCTCCATGAGGCTCGTTCAATATCTCAAATAAAACCTCCTTAGGCTGATCTTTGTACCGCTCAGAAATTTGGGTCCACATCGACAAAAACTTATCACGTTCCTGCGCCGGGTTTTGAAAGATTTCCTCGTAGTGATGCATATTGATCATCACCATCAAATCGTTTTCCAGTGCTTGTGCAATCGCCCAATCCACACGATCGAAAAAAGCTTCCTCAATAGTAAATGGAGCCTCTGCCGAGGTATGTGCACTCCACCGAATAGGAATACGAACGCTGCTAAATCCTGTAGCTTTTATTAACTCGAAAAACTCCGCTTCCAGCGTAACTCCCCATTCTCCTTCATTAGGTGCTTCGAGCGCATTTCCGAGATTTATTCCCCGGCCGAGTTCCGCATTCTGTACAAAAGGATCCAGCGGCTCTGAAATACCGGTATTATTATTATTTGATGGAGAATCTGAGCAAGCAGTCGCAAACAGAAGTGTGCAAGCGATAAAAAAGGATATGACTGATTTCATAGACTTAAGGTACATTTATGTGCTCCTCAAATATGATCTTTTTAAAGGAATTATTCCTCCTTTACGGCAATATATTCAGGGTAAATTAGGCGTAGATTTTGGGAACAGAATTATGGGTTAATTCAGTGCTTATGTTTTACCCGTTTGCTTACATCACCGAAATGAAAATGAACATCAATATGCCGGAAGGATAAAATAAACGGGCAACGTATAATTTACAGGTACAGGCTTGCCGTTTTTGGTGCCGGCTTTAAACGATAAACGTCGAACGGCTTTAATTGCCTCTTCATCACAGCCAAAACCCAACCCTTGCACTACTCTGGGTTTAATTACATCGCCACGTTCTCCCACTATGAATTGTACAATAACTACCCCTTCAACTTCTTCTTGTAGGGCTTCTTCGGGATAGTTAACTACCAAACTTTCGAGTCCACCAATCAATACCGGATCGGTGATGTATATATGTTTCTCAATTAATCTTGATAGCAACTCCTCTTCTTGCGATGTACTTATCGGTAAAAAGCTAGTATCAGCAAATTGAACGGATACCATTGCGTTCTCCAGCTCAAACGAGACCTTTGAATATAGAAGAGTAACCGACGGTACTTTATTCACCTTTTTGGGGTAAAATATTTCTTTTGATAAAGTTTCGGTTACTGAAGCGGAGGCGTATACATCAAAAGAGGATAAGATTTCTGTGTTTGTAACTTCTCCGTCTCGGTCTACTAAAAGAGCGACATATACATCACCTTCTTTCTTCGCATTGTACGTGATTTGCGGGTAGTGGACATTGGCGGCGATTTCATCCTCCGTAAAAAATGGCTCCCCTTCCCGATAGGGCAACCCGTAATAGGTAGAAGAATCGGTGTTTTCCGGCTGATTGTTGGAAGGTTTTATAATAGAACACGAAGCAAGCCAAAGAAAAGAAAGGATAACCAGGTACTTCATGTATTGTGCGAATTAAAAAACCATTAAACGTTAGTAATAAAATTACAACAAGTTAACAGTATAAGGAAACAACATAAACTAGGTTTTATTGTTTTGCTTTCTCGCTGTTGATTAGTTAGGGTGGTTATTTATAAGGTTTGAGGTAATTAAAAATGGAGCGAGCCCAACCCACATCAGATAGCCAATTACTTTTCCTCATAGTGTTGATCTTTTTGTTGATAGTACTATCTTGCAAAAACACGGAGCGGGGAACTTCTGTCAAAATTTTTATCTGAACCAGAGCTTGGATTTTATCGGTAAAAAGAGTTTTTCAGGCTGTTTATGGGGGTTCTGGAAGTTTATCCGAATATTATCCACTTGAGCTATTAATAATATGTTAGTTTGCATCAAATCTTTAAACAGAAATCATGCTAGTCTTTTAAAATGATTAATAAACGGGTTTTAATTTGTTTACTCTTTTTCCTGCCGAGTTGCGTATCAACTTCATATACTAAACTATTAAATGATACCCATGAAGAGTATTGGACTAAAGAATCTTATTTAAACGCTGAACAAGTTATCGAAAAACTTGAACCAGATAAGTCGACGTATTCTGATTTAGCGAATGAACTTCCTATTCTTATTTCATCAATTGATAATGGTAGAGTAAGATTCTATGTGGCGAATGGTTGGTTAAAAGATTTAAACCATTTTGGCACGACTGATACAACAAGTAAATATTCGATGATTTTTGGTTACATAGACCAAGGTCAGGTTCATGTCAAATATAAGATCAAATTTAATCAGGAAGCTCCAAATCTAATTTCTGATATTCAAAAATTTACCTATGATCTTCATTCTTTGAGTAATTCAAATATTAACGCAACAAATAATGGTGAATATTTGACCAAAGAATATTATGAAATAACTAAACATAAGATTAACAACTTAACTGAAGGGACTGATTTTTTTGAACTTTTAAGACTTCTTGATGGCGCTATATTTCATGAAAGAATAAATCAAAATCATAATGATTTTACAAAAGGCATTAAATCAACATTTTTAGTTGGACTTTTTGGTTACTCAAATGTGCAACAACCTATTGAATATAAACATACCTTCAACTTAGCTATTCCTGCATTAATTGAAATAATTGTGGATGAAGATGGGTTTATAAATTGGGTATTTGGATACGAAGAGGAAGATAAATTAGAGTCTAAAATCAAATTATCAATTAACAACTGGAAACTGTACGAAATTGAATATTTATAAGCCTCTATATTGGCAATCTAACACCTTTTATAAGGACAGAACCAAGTAGATAGTTTTTTCCCTCGCTCTGTTTGAGCTTTTATTGACTGTACTTGTTCGTTTCTACGTTCGTTGCTCTCGCCCCTCCCTTTCCGGCTTCCCTGCTATCTATGCGACTACGTTTGGCAGCTTCCGTAGGAATGCCTATGGCACAAACACCTTTGCGGACTTATGTTGAATGTATATCAGCATTGTTACGAGTTTAGTGCTCGCAAACATCCCGGTATTGCCTTTCTTTCATGTTCTGATTTATTTACAATAATTGAATTATCCATTATCGCCCATAAATGTACTGTGCATTTGGCCAAGTAATAGTTGGAGCGGAGCTTCAGAAAAAGGATTGTGTAGTAGAGCTATGTAACGAGGTTAACTAATCTAAAAACCCAAAGTCTTTATTAATGATAGTTTAGAATCAAAGAAATAAATCGTTTTCATTCCCATTCTAGGGGTTTTAACATTGTAATAAGAAATATATAGGTCATCGATTTTAAAAATCGGACCTCTTTCATAATCATCTAAATCAGTTTGTCTCTCCTCCATTACTTGATAAATCTCGCTACAAATTGATAAATCTTTGATGACAATTACCCCATTATTAATCAAATAATCTCCTACCATATCAAATTGTTGCTCAAGATCTTTATATGAACTTATTTCAGATGATTTTAATTTTACTAAGTTTTCAAAATCAGAGTAATTGTATTTAAGGGATTTTTGACTTAGATAATTATCAAAATCAGTTATTTTCGTTGATATTAGTACTGACTTTACTGTCATCCAATCAATTGGCTTATTCTCAGGGCATGTCACTAAATCACTCTTAGCCTGTGAGTAAACAAAATCAGGATTAATGAAAACAAAGCTTATAACAATAAGTAGTATAGAAATTGAGTATTTCTTCATCTTAGTACCCACATCTTTTAGTAGTTATAATATGAAGGAAGAGATTAATCGATAAGATATTATCACCATCTATTATGTAACTTTTAAGATTGAAATTGTTTGTATAATTCATTACTGCTGTCAAGAATTCAAAATCATAAAGATTTGATCCCGAACTGTAATTAGTTGACCCACCAGAACCGCAAACAGCTGGCGATGTAGTGTCATCCCCCGAAAAGAAAGGGTGAGTATGTATTACCCCCACTATATTTTCCGGTACATCATTTAAAAAATCGTTTGGTGGGTCAATTTGACAAGCATTTCTGATCCAATCTGATGGGTAATTAATAATACTGTAATCATTCCCATCACTTACAATAAAACCTCCTTGCTCTGTTCTTTCACTAATTGGTTCATCGGGTTGACTCGATTGCCAAAGTAGGTTGAGGTTAATTTGAAACACTTCGTTATCTAATATTGGGTCTTCTGTGTCACAAGGCTCTGGAGGCTCTTCTAACTCGATCCGAATAAATTGTTCGGAATGCTTGCTTGAACCACTGGTTCAAAAGATAGTTTTCAGTTCCCCTAAATATATGTACTTATGGTCAGGTCAGATAATAATCGGAGCGGAGATCAAAAAAGGAGCATTGCGCAGTAGAGCTACGCAATGAGGTGAAGCCATTTGACAAGATCAATAGGCACCAATACTAATTGGCTCAAATTGATTATTAAAAACATACATAGCTGTGAAACCAAACATATTTCCATCATACCAGCGTACCATAAAATAGGTGCTATCAATTTTGAAATAAGAAAGTTTATGCCCGGGGTCTATTTCTGGATCACCTAGTTTGTACCTATTGGCAAACTCATTAAGCTTCGAGCATGCATAGCCATCAGAATTAGTGATGAGTACTTCAAGGTCTTCAAAATTGAGGTTATTTAAACCACGTTTATTTCTTCTTTCTTCATAGGCTGGATTCTTTAATAAGGTCCGTATTACTTCCTCCGAAAGATTATG
This sequence comes from bacterium, assembly GCA_024742815.1. Classification (GTDB taxonomy): domain Bacteria; phylum Bacteroidota; class Rhodothermia; order Balneolales; family Balneolaceae; genus HXMU1420-13. The sequence continues at coordinate 125,011 of JANSXX010000008.1, read as the reverse complement.
TTTGTCGTTTAATAAATTGGGATCAGGACAAATAAAATTAGAACTTTGAATAGTTGATTTTTCAACAGTCTTATCCTGTCCTAATAAAGTTACTGGGCTAATTAACCAAACGAATGTTATTATCAGGTATTTCATAAAATTTAGTTTAATAAATTCATCGATTAGTACGCACATCGTTCGTAATTTTTCATTGTAGAGCTATCATCTTTGACCGTTTCTTCATCATAATTAACGATGCCTTGCTCATCAATTATATACCCATCTAGGTCAAAACCATGTTCATTGATTGTTTTAATCATATCTAAATCACCAGGGCTTGGCTGGTTTTCATAAATTTCTATGATATCAGGATTAACATCTTCAATCATTTCTGCAATTACCATATTAGGTGCACCTAAGCAAGAGTACATTTTTTCGCCCGTTGTAAAAGGGTGAGTATGCACAATTCCTATGGTATTTGATGGAATTGTAATACTTTCTGGCACTTCAATTTTACATGGTAATCGTTGCCATGAATTCGGAAATTCTTGAAAACTTTTCTTTCCTGTAATAGGGTTTTCGATAATCCAACCACCTTGTTCTTTCCTATCAAATTGATCTGTAGCATCGGCATTTGAATCCTCCCATATTTCATTTAATGCTTCCTGAACATTTGGATCATCAATATTTTCATCACCAGTTTCACATGGTTCTTCCTCTGGAATATCCTCATTTTCCTCCGAATCATCTTCATCCGGAGCTTGTTCAGGATTACCGCAATTATATGGTGGAGGACAGGAATTATTGCCACTATCACCTTCCCCAGTATTGGAACCCGATCCACCACTATCCGAACCTGTATTGCCATCCGCATCGGCACTTGGCCAGCTATAATCAGAACCGCCATCACTAGGAACACTACCTTCAACTATAATATCGCTTTCACTGCAAGATACCGGATAACAATATAAAACGTCGGTTGAAGCTGAGGTTGATTTAAGTTGATCAGCACTTACCATCGTACACATATAAGTACATTGTGGTAGTACTGACTTTGAGTGAAGCAAGGAATCAAGCGCTACGCTCATCGATTTGGGATGTAACCATGTAGTAAGTTCTTTTTTAGCCAACTCACTATCAGGAATGTAGGCTATAGCCACTCGCTTCACTTCATCACTGAGCCCCAATAGATCGATAATTTCATATATGTAAGGTCGAACATTTCCATTAGCCTCCTGCACCGCTTCGGGAGAAAACCCTAACATTTGTTGATGGTAACTATAGAAGCCGTCGGCTTCTAATATTCCAAAAACAGCTACATAATTAGTTTGTAAGTTGGTTCGGGCATCATCAATAACGGGTAAAATTACCTGCCAGTTTACGATGCCGGTAAAACCCTGAAATCCTGATGAGTCAGATTTAAATAGATAAGCATCAGAATAATTGAGTGATCTATAATCGTTAGCCTCAATTTCGGGTAAAGGTGTTTGCCCTTTTTGATCGGTAGTTTTTTGATCAAGATTAGAAACCTCACACTGCTACGAAAAGTAACACCCCTAACAGTAATCGTTTCATATACCATAATTTATTTATGGCAAGGATTATATATATAGCCTTATAGGCAAATAAAAAAATAAGTTGAGGTGTATAAGGTGTTTCCAAGTGCGTATAGTAGCAGAAATTATGCTTAGTCATTACACTTGTTCATTAATTACTTACCCACTTTCTACCCAGCTCTTAAAACTTAAAAAGCGTAGTAAGCAGCACTCCTTTACCGTCGGCGTAAGGGATGCGCAATAAGGTTTCCTTTCGCTTTGAATTTAGCTTAAACGGCTCTTCGGTAATATCTACACCACTGTTCTTTTTTAACCGAATTCCCTGCCCCGAAATAATATCGATATTAGGCTCAAAATCTCCCTCAGGAATATGTTCAGTGAGGATCAGGTATTCATATTGATTCAACTTTTCGGTCACACTCTTAATTTCCGCATTCGAAAGATGCTGCAACACATTTCGCAGTAAGGCCACGTCTGCTTTTGGCAGATCATCGCGCGCGATATCACTACATCGAAACTCAAGATGATCCGCTGCAAAGGTATTTCTATTTCGGGTGATTAAATCCAGTACAATATCCACCCCAATGTATGTACTGCAGTGATCAAGCAGGTGTTTTCCTATGTTAAAATCGCCGCATCCTAAATCACATATCGATGGTTTACGCTCAAAACCATTCAGGAATTCCACAACAAGCTCCACATAAGGTTTAACATAATTATTTTGATGCGAGCCAGCTCCCGAATAGAACTCTCCTCGATCGCCACCCCATAGATTTAACTCATAAATCTGTTCCATTGCGGCTTTGGTAGGCCAGGGTTGTTTAACTTTTTTGGATTGCATCAATCTTCAATTACTCCCGTAGGGACCATCAACTTAAAAATTGGCATCACATAGTACGGATTTATGGATCACTCCTCTAGCAACAAAACTCTAGCTGATTTAAAACAAGAAATCCAGCTTAAGGCAAAAAACGGGCTTGAATTTATTGTAGCAGCAAGCATCTTATGGTTTGCGATTACAGTAATCTGGACGCTGGATCAAAGCTCGTATAACAAGAGTATTTTTACCTTCATGATTGGTGGCTTGATGCTTCCACTGGCGTTCGCCTTTTTCAAATTGTTTGCTACCACGTGGAAGATAAAGGGAAATCCCCTGCAACCATTGGGTATGTGGCTGAATGTAGCTCAGGTTTTCTATTTTCCTTTTTTGATCTTCATCTTACTCAAATCGCCCGATTACTTTATCATGACGTTCGCCATTATTACCGGGGCGCATTTTCTGCCTTATGCATGGTTTTATGATGAAAAAGCCTATGCCGCAGCTGCCGCTGTAATTCCGATTGGCAGCCTCTTGATTACTCTGAATTTCGATGATCAACAATTATGGATTACTCCATTTTTTACAGCGATAATACTCTGTACTCTTGCCCTTATCATTTTTATCCGATGGAATAAATTTGCTAACTCGGTTTCCAGTTAGTCACTTTGTTAGTATCGTAGCGGCATGAAACCTATCACATTTCACACCTACCTCGAGCCAAAAACTAAAGTAGGATACTGCCATATCACCGTTCCTGCCAAAATCGTTGAGCAAGCGGGTGGATTTGGAACACGGTTGATGTGTTCCATTAACGGAAACGAACAAATTCATGCCGGTTTACAAGGCAAGGGCGATGGTCGCGGACTCATTATCATCAACAAAAAGCGACAGAAAAAGTGGGGAATAAGTATTGGTGATGAGGTTTCAGCAACTATTGAATTGGATACCTCGAAATACGGCGCCGCCATGCCGGAGGAATTGGAAGCTTTGCTCGAACAAGATCTGGAAGGAATGAAGGCGTTCGAACGCATCACTCCCGGACAGCAGCGGTACATAATTAATTATGTGGATGGGGTGAAGTCGATCCAAAAACGCATTGATCGCGCAATCACGTTGATTGAAAACCTAAAAACCATGCCATCCGGTAAGTTTGATTATCGGCATTTATTGGGGATGGAAGAGAGGGACGATTGAACGTTGAACTTCGAACAATAGAACATCGAACGTTGAAGAATTACGAATAGGCGAATGTAGATTTACGAATTACGATTTTAGTTGAGAAGCGCTATTTCGAACTCGCTTTGGAATATCGAACATTCCTCTTTTGGCATCTTGAGCCGCCAACCGGCGGAGAGAGATCTAGAGAGTTACGAATAGGGAGTAACGAGTTAAGAACTACGAATTTAATTGAAGAACTCTGTGCCTCTTTATGATAGCTAAAGCCCACTTAACAGATTTCCACCAACAACAAAAATCCTCCCTTGAGGGAGGTGTCAAGCGCAGCTTGACGGAGGGTGGCGGACACCCGGAATCGATGAATTACAAATAGGCGAATGTAGATTTACGAATTACGATTTTAATTGAGAAGCGCTATTTCGAACTCGCTTTAGAATCTCGGACATCCCTTTTTGGCATCTCGAACCGCCAACCGGCGGGGAGAGATCTAGAGAGGTACGAATATAAGAATAAGGATTTTGGAATTACGAATTTGTTGGACAAACTCCGCACCTCTGTTTGATAGCTAAAGCCCATACTACATATTGCGAGCAACAACAAAATCCTCCCTTGAGGGAGGTGTCAAGCGAAGCTTGACGGAGGGTGGCGGCCACCCGGAATCCAAGAATTACGAATAAAAGAATAACAAGTTTGGAATCTCGAATTTGATTGAAGAACTCCATGCCTGTTTATGCTATCAAAAAAAAGCCCGAATGAAAAGTGCATTCGGGCTTTGTAGATTTAATAAAGTTCGCAATTGACTAGTTTGCTGAACTTGATCGAATATTTGGACCGAAGAAAATGGAGTTAGCAAACAGCTTATTCGTTCCGTACCAGAAGGCTCGGAAGTTCGGGTTGTCGGTCATCGCGATTACTTTTCCACCGCCATATCTGCTTACAACAATGGCCGCGGTTCCGGCTAAAGTCTCAGCATTTTCGTCCGACACATACCCACTTGCAAGCGGGCTATCTGCATAATACAATGGAGTTGAATATGGATTTTCACCCTTTTCCATAAAAATGGTGCTGTTTCTGAACACCGTGATGTCTTCATCATTGTATCCATAACCGAGCGGATGGGTAAGGTCTAATTTCGCATTAAAAATGGTACCACCAATCACTTGCGCTCCCTGATCTGCACCTTGTTTAATGTATGGTCGTGTTTCTACTTCTTCGTCCTCGTCTTCATCTTCATCCCGAACAAACTCAACATCGGCGAGGTCATTTCTGGCAGCCCATTGTACGCCTTGTTTCATGGCAATAAGTACACCGCCATCACGCACCCAATCTTTGATAGCATCAACGGTTCCACTTGATAGGTTTCCGTACCAGTATCCGGTCATAATCAACACCGTATATCGACTTAAATCTGCGCCACCCAAATCACTTTGGTCCAAAATGGTTAGCGGCATATGATAGCGTTGATCTAGTAAGTGCCACATTTCGCCTACTTCGTAAGAATTGGTTCCATCTCCACCAACTACGGCAACACTTGGCTTGGTTACATTCGAAAAGTTATTACTACCTAAATCTATTCCACGGGTAGATAATCCGGTGTTTAATCCGTAAACCTTGATGTGATCTTCACTTGCAATCTGATTCATAATCCGATGCACTTCCATCTCATCGTCTTGGATGCCCATCGGCACAAGTATGGTACCATAATCGAAGTTTTTCTCACCTTGACCGGTTACACCTGAGAATTGGAGCGTAGCCACTTTTGCTTTGATGCCTGCATCCAACAAGCGATAAAGTGCTCTTGGCGCGTAATATTCGTCCCATTCGAAGGCATAAGCATATCTACTGCGACCTCCAATAATTTGGCCATTTTTTGGCATGGTTCCATCAAAACGCTCGCCTAACAGATCGTTATTAAATGCGCGATTGCTTAATTCTGCAAACGGAAGGTTGAACGCGTAGGGCATAGTCCAGGCAGAAACATCATAGAATAAACTATCGGTAAATGTATTGCGGCGTTCGAATAATGCAGTTATCAATTTGTATTGCGGCTGATCGGTTGGCACTACATATGCTTTTCCGGCCTCAAAACTTTTACCATCGAAGGATACGTTTTCGCCAAGCTCATACACTTCAATGCTATGTCGATTGATCATCTCGGCCAGATGAAAGGTTCTTGCCTGATCAGCAGACTCACCAAACACATATGCTTTAATCGTAGATCTTGATGCTTCGCGTGCTGCCTCTTTATAGAATAATCGGTAATGCTCCAGCAACTCTTCTCGTAAATCCACTGCCGCTTTTATCGTCGATTGAGTGGCTGTAAACTGATTCAGGATCGTAAATGGAAATTCCAGCACTCCATGGATGGTTTCTTGTGCATGTCCGCGCGAACTTGCCTGCTCAAATAGAATACCGATACTACCTTGCACGTCCGGATAAGTAGAGCCTTTCCCGTAATAGTAATCGTCAAAACTTTCTTTCGAATAATATAGCGATTGAATTTTATCCAATTCTTCGGCGTGGTATTCGGCAATACTGGCAGTTAGTGCCTGATTTCGCTCTGGCGTAAGAGGATGTGTTCTACTTGGAATACCCGGCTGGAAAAAGAAGGTAGAGTTAGAACCCATCTCGTGATGATCGGTTAAAATATTAGGCTTCCACTCTTGGAAACGAGCCACACGTCCTTCACTTTCCGGATGTTGAACCAGCATCCAATCGCGGTTTAAATCGAACCAATAATGATTGGTGCGACCTCTTGGCCAAACTTCGTTATACTCCCTGCTTTCAGGATCAGTAACTAAGGTGTTTAGGCTCTTATGCATATTTGCCCAGTGCGCAAAACGAGCAAGTCCGTCTGGGTTGATACTCGGATCAACTAAAATCACGGCATTTTCAAGTACATTCTCGATCTCGTCTCCCTCAGCAGCCGCAAGGTGATACGCAGTTAATAGCGCAGAATTCGATCCGCTAGGCTCATTTCCGTGTACACTGTAGCTTAATTGAACCACAACAGGCATATTGGAAACATCCAAATCATCGGAGGTTTCCGGATTACCAAGTGCTAAATGATTTTGCCTGATTTCTTCTAAACGCGCATGGTTTTCCGGCGATGTGAACACCAACGACAATAGTTGTCGGTTTTCATACGTACGGCCGGTTTCAACAATGGTAGCTCGGTCGGAAGCTTCGGCGATGGCATGCATGTATTGCACAAGCTGATCGTGACGTATATGCCATTCTCCAACTTCTTGATGTAATACATCGTGGGGTGTTGGAATGTCATCATTATAGGTAACTCCCTCTGGTAAATAATAATCGAGGGTAACTTGTGCCTGTGTTTGCACAAACATGAACAGAGCGAATATAAACGTGAAGTATGTTTTCATAGATAGTGTTAATTGAATCCCTTTTAATAGCAAACTATTGTACCTGTTGCAATTGAAAAATGCTGAAAAAAGGATTATAGAATTTGCCGTTTTATCTACTTAAAACCTATTGACCACAAAAGAGCTGTTTTTTGGATTGTGCACTTTGTGAGCCTTTTATCAGACACAATTAATTAATACACTCTTCGAAATTAAATGTTCGGAGTATGGCAGACACAAAATCTAAAGCAGTTTCCACACTTAAATATGCCTTTGGGCCGGGGTTAATACTGGCTGCGGCAGCTATTGGGGTTTCTCACCTCGTACAATCAACACGTGCGGGTGCGGAGTTTGGCTTTGCTCTTGTTTGGGCGGTAATTCTCGCTAATGTAAGTAAGTATCCATTTCTAGAATTTGGTCCGCGCTACACCATTACAAAACGAGAAAGTATCATTCAGGGTTATCAGAGATTAGGTAAATGGGCGCTGTACACTTTTAGTGGGTTCACCATGCTTACTATGTGCGTGGTACAAGCAGCGGTAACTATTGTAACAGCAAGCTTGGCAGCAGAACTCACCGGTATTACACTCAATCCATTGTTATGGAGCGCCATTATTCTGGCAATATGTATCGCAATTTTGGGTGGTGGACAATATTCTGCACTCGATAAAGCCATCAAAGTGATAATTGTGGTTCTTTCGATTTCTACCTTAATCGCTGTGGTAGTTGCCTTTACCAATACCGGTGGCGCTGTACGTCCCGAACCGCCAACTATCTGGACTGTGGGCGGAGTTTCGTTTTTGATTGCCCTGATGGGATGGATGCCCATTTTAATTGATGCATCGGCATGGCATTCTCTCTGGATTCTGGAGCGCATCAAACAAACCGGACACACTCCTAAACTCAAAGAGTCTCTCACCGATTTTAATATCGGATACATTGGCGCTGCTGTACTAGCTCTTGGCTTTTTATCGCTGGGGGCGCTTATTTTATTTGGAACAGGACAGGATTTTGCGGTAAGTGGTTCGCAGTTTGCAACTACGCTGGTTAGCCTTTATACCGAAACACTGGGTGATTGGGCCTATTGGATTATTATCGTGTGTGCATTCACAGCTATGTTTAGCACCACACTTACCGTAACAGATGCCTATCCGCGCACCGTTTCTCATATACTTAACCTAAATAAAGCCAAAGAAGCGACCACACCTTTTGTAACTTCTTATAAAGGAACCCTCATAATTATCTCGTTGATTTCACTTCTGGTTTTATTTTTAGCCGGCAGTAAGTTCATATTTATGGTCGATTTGGCTACTACTATGTCGTTTTTAGCAGGGCCGATTTTCGCGTACATCAATTATAAACTCATTTTCTCAGAGCATTTCCCAGACGATCAGAAACCTGCAAAATGGCTGAAATTATTAAGCTGGTTTGGCATGTTATTTATAACAGGTTTTGCGTTGACCTTTTTGTATTGGAAGTTCTTCGTAACTTAACGCCAACCAAATTTGACTCGTGAGAAAATATTTATTCCCCATAAGAGAGCCCTTTAATGCCTATACCCATTTGTTTGGAGCTCTTGTAGCATTAGCCGGAACTGTACTGTTGATTGTCGATTCCACAATCGATCCCATTACTTATAAACTCTCGTTTATTGTGTATGGTATTACGGTATTCCTGATGTTTGGCTCATCGGCGTTGTATCATGCGGTGCAAGTTTCGGAACGCACGGAAGAAATTTTTCGGATGATCGATCACATAATGATCTATTTGGTGATTGCCGGTTCCTACACACCAATTTGTGCTATCGCCCTAGACGGCGAATGGCGATTGGGCATGCTAATCGGAATCTGGATATTCGCGGTAGCAGGTGTGCTAAAAAAGATTTTCTGGCTCAATGCGCCAAGATGGTTTTCAACCGGTTTGTATTTGTTGATGGGATGGATTGCCGTGATCATTTTCCCCCAAATCTGGGGTGTGTTACCTAAGGGCTTTTCGTTTTGGATCATTGTTGGTGGCTTATTCTATACCATAGGCGCCATCATTTATGGGTTAAAAAAACCCGACCCCGCTCCAAATTGGTTTGGTCATCATGGCATTTGGCATTTGTTTGTAATTGGCGGAGCTTTTTCTCATTTCTGGGCAATATATAATTACTTACCCGGGTTCTAATGCCATTTATGACTAAGTTTTATCTCGTTCTTTCTGTTTTTCTCGTTGGGTCTATTTCTACTCATGCTCAGAATCAGTTGTATTTTACACAACATCGCCCGGCAGGCTTAGATTGGCAAGAGCTGAAAAGTCCGCATTTCAGAATTATTTTTGCAAAGGGTCAAGAAGACATTGCCAGAAAATCCGCACGTATACTTGAAAGCCAATACGCCCAATCATTTGCATTAACCGGCGGTGAACTTAAGAATTTTCCGGTGGTTCTGGTTCCATATAATGATCTCACCAATGGATTTGTATCAACGGTCAACTTTCGATCTGAAGTGGATTTATCACCCTTCAAAGGCAAAAGTTTAAATCCACAATCCGGTTTATGGCTCGAAAATGTACTCCCTCACGAGTTAATCCATGCCAATCACGCCAATGTTACCAACAACTTCTCAGTTGCCCGAGCATTTGGTTTACTTTCGCCCGACATAAGGCGCTCTTTCAACATGTTCCCACCACTTGGTGTGCACGAGGGTTTGGCAGTATATCATGAATCAGAGCATGGACTACGTCCCAACTCCGGTCGATCTAATTACACCTATTTTACCAATCAGTTTAACGCAAATTTAAGCGGCCCGGATACCTGGAGTATGGGGCAAAATCTGATCATCACAGATTACACCCTGCCCAATAACCGGCATTACGTTGGTGGTGCAGCCTTCACTGAATGGTTGCATCAATCGTATGGCGATGATGTTTCGAAAAGAGCAATTGCCGTTCATCAAAATGTTTTTTTTCTTGGCTATGGCTACGCCTTAAAACAGGTAACCGGTAAATGGCCGGGTGAACTATATAACGAATATATAGCGGAAAAACAGGCGCAAGAAGAACGCCGATTAGACCGGGTCGACCATGATCCCACCTCGTTTAATTTTATCGGTTCAGCCTACGATGGCGTTCGACAAAGCGCGCCCATCTGGATTTCGGATAACGAAATTTTATACCACTCTAGGCAATACAATGCGGCATCTGCATTCTATACGTACAACACCAAGACCAATCGGCATACTAAGGTGAGTGAGCATTTTGTTGTATCCGACTTTTATTTTGATTTTGATCCATCCACTCAGCAACTCATTTTATCGGAATATTTCGCGCAGAATAGAATTTTTAGTAGTTACCAAGCCGACTTAGTGCGCTTAAATGTGAGAACAGGTACTAACTTCAGGCTCTCCAATAATGCTCGGTTATATTCACCGGCACGAACTAACGAATCGTTACTTGCACTTCAACCCAATGGTGACATTGCCTCAATTGTTGCGTTAGAGGGAGATAAAATCACTGTAAAAAAAGAGTTCACAAACCGACATCCGGTAGCGCTAAAAGCGGCAAAAGATGATAGCGGTAAACTTGCGGTATTAATTAATCAACGTGGAGTTCAGGCCCTTTGGATTACTACCGAAGCTAACCTCGCAACCGATTTGGATCAAAATCCTCAGCTTGCTTTTCGAGCGGGCTCTATCCATGATCCTCAATGGCATCCCACCGAAAATAAACTCCTTTTTACCGTAGACGCCTACCCGGCAATGAATGTTTATGAATATGATTTGGATAGTGGTGAAATTTTTCAACTTACCAATTATCCTTATAACGCTTTTGAGGCATCCTATTCTCCTGATGGAAATACCATTGCTCTGGTGATACAACTGTTGGAAGAGCAGCAAGTAATTTTGCTGGATCGAGAAGAATTTTTGAATGAACCCGTTGATCCGGTTCTACTTTTAGCAGGAGAAGAACTTGATGAAGCACTAAACGCGCCGGTTTTAGGAGACGAACTTACCGCAGAAAGTGAACTTTGGGAGGTGAACTCGTACGGTAGCGACTTTAGTTGGTTAAAGCCAAGAGCCTTATTGCCGGTAGTGAAAGATAAAAGCGGCGTTAATGAGTGGGGCGCTCAATTAACCAGTACCGATGTGTTGCAAAGTCAAATGTATAATATCGAGGTTACTCTATTACAAGATCAGGCTTGGTACAATGTTGCTTACACCAACAAAACGTTCTTCCCCGGAATAAGCGTATTTGCATTTCGGGAACCCTCGTATTTTGCAACTCGGTTCCAGCTGGATAACGAAGTGCTTACCGAAACTTTTTTAGTTGAAGACGTTGGCGCAGGTATTTCAACTACCCTAGAGTATTATTTCGATGATGTTGAACGATATTCTTCGTTCTATTTTCGTCCCCGGTTTACGGTGAGTAACTCCAGATACTATCAGCTAAATAATAATCCTGCAACATCGCGGATTCTGGAAAACAAAATTGGAGGTTTTGGCCAATTTAATATCCGTTTATTACAACGCTCCAGAGATATTCAGCCCGCTTCGGGTGTTCAATTGTTTGCCCAGATTGAACAATCGTTAAATACCAACACCATCGCATTTAAAACCGATCAATTTGAAACATTGCCCGAAGTGTTGGATAAGCGCAATGCTTTTTATTACGGATTAAACGCCTATTGGGCGCCTCTCAAAAAAACGAACCAATCGTTACAAGTTTCTGCACAATTCCTGAACCAATCCGATCGAAGATTATTTAGTAACAACACCATCATTCCGATGGGTTTTACGAATAACGATTTCGATTTTTCCAGCTCCATCGGGCGATTCAGTATCCGATACACCGTTCCTTTGGCTTACCCTGATAATGGCGGACTTCTAATCCCGTTTTATGTAAGCGCTGTGTACATGAGTTTCTTTACGCATACTTTGGCTGATTACGAACAAGCCGAGCCTTTAGCGAGCTCTTCTTCCATAATTGGGGCAGGACTTCATCTTCGATATAAAATTAGTAACTTATCGCTAGATTTTGGAATTGGTTTTGCCCTTGATCCTGTTGCGGGTAACACCAATGTAATTTTTGGCACATTTTAAGTTTTATGAGATCGGTTAGTGTAGGTCTGATTCTTTTTTTATGTATTTCGTTAGCCGCTTGTGGCTCGCAAAAAAATCAGGATTCTGATTTTGAATCCGTAGCAAACCGAAAAAGTCCTATATCAATAAGCAGTGTTAAACACGAAGGCACCTATATAAAAGTGGTATATGGGCAACCCTATCGCAAAGGGCGTACAATTTTTGGTGAATGGGAGCCTTTTGGCGAAGTTTGGAGAACCGGTGCAAACGAAGCTACAGAAATTACATTCACACGACCGGTTTTAATGGCCGATAATGTAATTGATGCCGGTACTTATAGTTTATTTACCATCCCAAATGAAAATACCTGGACAATTATTTTAAACTCTGAGTTGGGACAATGGGGAGCTTTTGAATACGATGAACGAAGGGATTATGTACGTTTTGATGTGCCCGTGATTAACCTAGATACTCCCATAGAGGCATTCACTATTGCGTTTAGCGAGGTACAGAATTCTTTAACTACTTTAAGCTTAGCTTGGGATGTAGTTCGAGTAGATATTCCCATCCGATTTTACGGAGAGTAAGATAAAACAAGCTTAGTTTTTGGGTACAAGATCCAGCAACTCTTGGGGCACGTCAATGTCCATGCGTAAAACCTGAGAAGCATGCGTTTTACCTTGGGCATCTAACTTTAAAGAAACGGTGCCACCACCACCTAAGCTCTCATTCAAAATAAAATTTAAGGCACCGATGTTAGGTAACTCGTAACGCTCAACATCACCTTTGCACACATACTTCATGTGTTCTTTTACTACGTCGGATGTAAGTGTTTCTTTTAAGAATGGATAGATATCAGGGTGACGTGCAATAATCCCTACATTACTACCATTTCCTTTGTCGCCGCTGCGACCATGTGCAATCTCAATAAGTTTTACTACCGGCATGCTCTTTTATTTTTTTTGATGAAACTACAAAAGAGCCAGCCTTAATTCGACTTATTCTTCAATTTCGATGTTAAAGATTTCACTCACTTCTTCATCCCAATAAAAAACCACGATGGTCCCATGTTCGTTGTTCGAAAATATCTCAGATAAAGAAATCGCTGTCAAAGCATCTGATTGAATTTTGTTTTCATCGCTTACGATGGGTGCCCAAAAAATATAAGGCAGACTCGCTTTATCTACCGCAAAGTAATATACATCGAAGGCCTGATTATTTTTAATGATCAATTGTTCATCTTTTACGATTGCCTCCACCGCATCGCCGGATTGTTCGTTATCAAAAACAGAACATCCGTTAATCAAAAATAATACGAACAAACATGCAGATAGCTTTTTCATTATAACTCCGGATGTTCGTCAATAATTAGTGTGTTCCAGTACTCCCTGCCATTCCAAAAATAAGCTATGGCTGTTTTCCCTTGGGTGTAACCAACAATTATATCGGCAGGAAATTTCCGAAAACTTCCTGCTTTCACTCGGTTGGCATCGCTTTCAACAGGTATCCAATCGATTACGTACGATGTTTCCTGATCAACGGCGAAAAAGTATACATCGAACGGCAAGTTGTTTTTAATGATGAACGTATCGTTTTGTATGATGGCAGATAGAGCCTCTTCATTATTTTCGTTATTGAAAATAGACTCACAACTAGATGTGATACTAATTAGTAAAATGGATAAGAGTATTGAAGTGCGCATCAAAGTTTAAAATTTTGCCTGTACAAAGGTATATAATTAAAACCTATCTTCATTCACATTTTAATGCGACCTATGTACGATTCTTCATTTCTCATTCATTTAGTACAAGCCCGAATGCCCTTTGGAAAATATGAAGGGCGTTACATAACCGATCTGCCCGTGCATTATTTAGAGTGGTTTAGTCGAGAAGGGTTTCCTAATGGACAACTCGGGCAGTACTTATCTACCATGTATGAAATAAAAATCAACGGAATTGATGAAGTACTGGAGCCAATCAAGAACGAGTTTAGGAGAAAACGGTGTCCTTGAAAAAAATTTCTTACACTCTGTAACATATTTTTTACATTACGTAAAGCCTGCCTGACATCAAACTAAACGGAGAACACATGTCACGCTCAGAAATTCTTTCCTGGACTTCCCTAGCTACTACAACTTCGGTAATGGTTTTTTATGTATTAATGGTTTTTGGCTGGCCGGACGCTATTCCGGATTTCTCATCTAAACTGTTTAAAGTTTTCTTCAATGTATTCTGGATAGCAGTAATTGTAGAGATTGTGGTTGAAATAAGTGAAAGCAGCCGAAAAGTAGTAAAAGACGAAAGAGATCACATGATTGAAGGAAAAGGCCATAAAATTGGCTACGCCTTATTGGTATTTGGAGTGATGGTTACCCTAGTTCAATTATTTATTTCAAACACGATTGGCCCTGAATTGGAAGAATACACCAAAGTAGTAAACACAACTACCATCTTTCATTTCCTCTTTATCACGCTTTATTTAGCAAGTGCCGCAAAACGATCTGTGATGATTTATTACTACCGAACGAAGTAAGCGTCGCGATGTCCTTCTTCCAACTCAAAACTCAACACTTAGCACTCAACACTCTTAGCCCAAGATTGCCGCGTCGAGTTTTATCTGCTTAGACTATAGGTCTACGGGTCGCTCGCAATGACCGCCCGCTGAATTTTTAATCTTAAATCTTTCATTTTGAATTGAGAACCCAACAATTAAATCGATATGATTGAAGGAAAAATCACCAATAATATTCGAACATTACGGTTCATGAATAACGAAATGACTCAGCAGGAGCTAGCGGACCGAGTGGGAGTAACCAGACAAACCATTAATGCCATTGAAGCAGCGAAATATTCTCCCTCGCTGGAAGTGGCTTTTAAAATTGCGGTCGCTTTTGATTGTTCAATTCAAGATGTGTTCCAATTTACAATAGATAGCTGAACTCGCTCTCAAAGAAATTCTCCCCCAAGCATTTATGCACAATTTATCAACACATGATTCTAAGCAGTAGGCTCTTAACCACTTATTGCTCAAATTGATACTGCCATAGCCCTTTCTTTATCTGTAATTATAAAATATCTAGCTCCTTAACACATTGGTATGTTGTCACTTACAGAGATTTTATGATGAGTTTAGAATAATTCTATAAGGATTTCTTTTCTCCCTGCCGATAACTGTATCAACAAAGCTTAAAAGCTACTCAACGGGATCAATAACGTGAAGGATACAGATTCTTTTCTCCCGCAATGCTAAAACAAAAAAATAAAGCAATGGTGCAGCGAATTTACACTAAACTACTATTCACCCTTTTGTTGGTTTTCGGAGTTCAAGCCGTACAAGCTCAAGATTATTTTGAGCCTCAAACGAACATTACGGGTTACATATCAACGGAATTTAATTATTTCGATAACCTAGAAAATTACCGGGTAACAGCCGGATCTGCCGTTTCTGAAGCAGGCATGCTGGTTACATACATGCCAACATCAAGTTTACGCCTTAAAACCGTATTCGTTTACCGACCGGAGTTCGAATTCGATCAAATGCTAAACGAAGCATTTGGTGAATTGTCTATGTCTAAAATGGTCAACTTTAAAGTGGGTCGGTTCTTACTTCCGTTAAGCCCAATGAACACCTATTACTATGCGCCGGTGAATACCAGTGCAACGCTTCCAATCCTAATCACCAATCACGAGTTCTTTCCATTAAATATGGATGGAGTTTCGATTAATGGTGCAATTGGAGAGGATGTAAAACTAAAGTACGACGTATTCGCAGGTGGCTACCGAAATACAACTTGGTTACCAACAGGTGCGGTTGGCTTCTTTGGTAGCGAAGTACCTTACTTCAAAGAGCAAATTAACTCCCCTTACTCAATCGATAGATCTTACAATAATACCTACAACACGGCTATTGGTGCAGCTGTGAGTTTTGCTTACAAGCAGTTGGTTGAAGTTGGAGCTAGTTACTTTAAGCCAAAGCAAGAAGAAATCCCTTTAGATGTAACTATTCCTGCTGACGCACTTTTCCCCGGATTTCCTGAAACAGAAACAGTTATTAATACAAAATTAGATCGTCCCACGTACGGATTTAATGCTAAGGTACAGTATGAGAATACTAAAATAGCCGGCGAATTATGGCGAGGAAACCTTGAGATCGACCCAATCGTGTATATGTTTATGGGTAACCCCGCACCACTAACCGCAGGTGGCGATGTAGATCTTGAAGGTTCTTTTGTTGAGCTAAGCCATCGAATTGAGAAGTTTACTCCATACGTTCGCTACGAAGATCAACTCACTGATGATATCGAGTATTCACGCTTTACTGCAGGTATCAACTACAAGCCAAGCTTCGAGCGTACTCTAAAAGTTGAATATATGATGTACGATCATTCCAGCGGCAATGTGAATGGCCTTATCGCAACTTTAATTTATTCGTTCTAAGGAGCTCATCATGAAAAAAATAATACTTAGCACGTTATTCTTATTTGTTGCTTCGGTAGCTCTTCAGGCGCAAAATTTTAAAGTCATTGTTAACGAAGCAAATGCCACTACTTCCTTAAGTAAAAAGGATGTATCAGAAATCTTTCTTAAAACTAAAACAAGTTGGGACGATGGCAGTAAAATCGTGCCTGTAGATCAAACAGCTCGATCTGCAACCAGAGCTGAATTTTCGCAGGAAATACATGGCCGAAGTGTAGGTGCAATTCGTAGCCATTGGCAACAAGCGGCCTTCTCAGGTGCAGGAACGGCCCCGGCGGAACGACCAAGCGATGCAGAAGTTATCGCATTCGTAAAAAACAATCCCGGCGCGGTTGGTTACATCAGCGCAGATGCAGATGTAAGCGGGGTTAAAGTTGTAGCCGTAAACTAATTTAGTTATTCACTCATGGGTCCGGAAGGGCCCGTGGGGGATACTAAGTTCAGGCATATCCATACCAAAAATTACAAGGCTTTGATATGAACATTTTAAACAGTGTGCGACTTCGATATAAAATTCTCGGTTTCCCCGCAGTATTTGTATTGGTTGTTGCATTGATTTACACCACAAATAAAGATAGTAGCCAGCAAATTAGAGCTGAGCTTGATTTGGTGCAGTACTCGTACATCCCGTACAACGATTACACTACCAACATGAAAGCAACGCAGGTTGCCATACAAAAAGGATTACAAGACGCCGTTGCTGCCATGGATACCTCGGCATTGGCAAAGACAGAAGTATTAGCAAATACATTTAGAGCGTTGGTTGATAGTGCAAAATCAGTTAAAAATGATGATGATTTCGAGGCGCTAGATAACACTTTGAAGTCTTTTAATACCTACTTCAAATACGGCTATCAGGCTTCTGCTTTGATGATTCAGGAAGATTATTCGGATGCTGTTACTGAAAACGTACAAGCCATGATTGCGGAACTCGATGTGTTAAAGAAACACCTTGTAGAAATTTCGGGAATCAATGTCGATCAAGCATTTGATGAAGCCAGAAATTATCTCGCCGAACAAAGCGATACGGTTAATAATGTACTCTTTATCAGTCTGGCGTTTTTTATCGGAATTTCACTTTTCTTATCACAAGCGATTGTAGGCGCATTAAAGAAAACAGTGGTAAACATTCAGCGCTTGTCGGATGGGTATTTGGATGTGCAAGTTCCACCATCATTCTTAAAACGAAAAGACGAAATCGGCGATATTTCCAAAGCTCTCGACAATCTGGTAACTCAGCTTCAAAATGTAATTCTTGGAGTACAAGCCGAGTCGATGGAGATTTCGCAAATCAGCCAATCGCTAGAACGTACTTCCCATCAAATGGCTTCCAGTTCCAATGAACAAGCTGAATTCGTGGAAGAAATTTCATCCACAATGGAGGAGGTAACTCGTACTATTAACATGAATGCCGAAAATGCAGCAGAAACGAATTCTATTTCCCGCGTTGCTAACACTCAGCTGAAAGAGGTGGAAGAAAAATCGAAGCAGGCGATTGCCGCTAACGAAAATATCACCAATCGAATAAATCAGATTAGCGATATCGCATTCCAAACTAATATTCTTGCATTAAACGCAGCCATAGAAGCCGCTCGTGCCGGTGATGCCGGTAAGGGATTTGCAGTGGTAGCGAGTGAGGTACAAATGCTGGCCGAAAAAAGTAAAAGCGTGAGCGATGAGATTGTAGAACTCACTGAATCGGCCTATAAAATGTCGAGCTTAGCAGGAGAGGTTATGTTCGATACCATCCCGAAAATCGACAAGACCAGCAATCTGGTAAATGAGATTTCTGCGGCCAGTGAAGAACAGAGCAAAGGTGCTAATGAAGTAAACAAGTCTATTCAACAATTGAATTCGTTGGCACAACAAAGCGCAGCAAGCAGCGAAGAATTAGCAGCCTCGGCCGATGACCTGCTCCGACAAAGCAATCGTTTAAAAGAAGCCATCTCCTATTATAAATTAGATGGTATGCAAAAACCCGGCAACTCCAGGCCGGCACCTACTTCTACCTTGAAACGCCCTGAACAGGTTAAAGAAGTAGAGCTCGACACCGCCTTTCTTGATTTCTAAGTAGTATTCAAGTCTTGTAAAAGAAACCCGGTCATTTATTTGGCTGGGTTTTTTTGTTTAAAAAATGATTTTGCACAAATACTACGCATTACATACATTGCACACATACCCGTCTAACTAATTGTGTGCCATGCCTAAAATGAATATCGCCCGATCCACAACTATACATGCTAATGCCGCAACTGTATATTCAAAACTGAATGATTTTAACCACTGGCCTAAATGGTCGCCCTGGTTAATTATGGAACCCGGTGTATCACTTAGCATTGCTGATGACGCCAAATACTACGAGTGGAATGGAAAGCGTACCGGTGAAGGCAATATGACAGTTACGTCTGAAAAAGAAAACGAGCACATTACCTACGATCTAAATTTCCTGAAACCGTGGAAATCGTCGGCAAAAGTAGAATTCCATTTAGAAGAAAAAGGAGATCAAACCAACGTTACCTGGACGATGGACAGCTCGCTACCATTTTTCATGTTTTGGATGAAAAAAATGATGGAAGGCTTTGTGGGAATGGATTACGAACGCGGATTAAATCTGTTGAAAGATTATGTAGAAAAAGGAGAAGTGGAATCGAAACTGGAATTCAAAGGTGTTGAATCCTTTCCCGGAACGAAGTATGTAGGCATTAAAAGAACATGTTCCATTTCAGAAATTGAGGCCATGGCCGCCGACTTTGATACGCTGAATACCCAACTCAGTGCTGCCAGTGTAGAAATTACAGGGGCATTTTCAATTTATCACGATTGGAATATGCGCAAAATGGAATGTACCTATACGGCGTGTTTAGGGGTCAAATCTGCGGTGGATACCTTACCGGCTAATCTATTTAACGGCACAATTCCTTCAACAAATATTCATGTGGTTCGCCATATTGGAGCATACACTCATTTGGGGGGCGCTTGGAGTGCCCAAATGAATATGCAGCGTGGAAAAGAGTTCGCTTCAAAGAAAGGGATTCATCCTTTTGAATGGTATCATAATATGCCCGGAGAGGTGCCGGATAAGGAATTGATTACCGATATCTGCTTTGCAGCGAAATAGTGTGGCTCTAATGCTTATTGAGCATACAGACTTATGATTGTTGAGCCTGAGTGAATGTTGAGATTCAGCTAGCTGTACGAAACTGAATACTCTTTATATCAAATCAGTTTTTTATACTGGCTAATAATTTCTGGTAAGCAATTTAAAAGCCCGTAACTCTGAACTCTCTTTCTGCAACCGGTTTATCAATCGGAAAGCTCTCAATTTTTAAAAAGTGTCGCACTTTTGAGCTGTAATTTTCGTCGTGAGTTTCGGTTTCTGGGTTCCATGTAGCATGGTTTGTTCGCCAAAGTCGAACATATTTCTCAGTAGTTAAAGAATCCCATCTTACCTCCGCACCTCTAGATTCGTATCCTAATGTGCTTTTTCGTTCATAATTCATCAAATCTTCCCTATCGGTATTATTCACAAAAAAGCTAGTGTTTACATGTTCTCTATCGAAGTAACCATTTTCAAAATCTATATTCAGCTCAATATATATGTTATTCGCTCTTTCCTTTTTTTTCACACTAGCATCTTTTATTAAACTAAATGGAGTTAGTAGGTCTTCCGGTTCATCTTGTTCTACCGCGCCGTTTTTAACTACATTAATATTAAACGCCCCCGTAATAGTTTCATCCACAGATATATCGTTTCTACGCACAAAATAACTACCGCTAAATTCTATTGTGCTTTTCCCTTCCATCACTCCAACTACTCCAAAATTTAAATCTGATTGAATAATATTTGCCCGTTCGTAATCCATTCTAAAAAAATTAAACTCAAATGAACCGTACCCTGCATCACATTTATCAGATCCTTTGAAATACTCTTTCTGTGAGATCCACAATGTATCCCCAACGTTGATGGTTAAATCTGGTATCTGTTTCGTCTCATACTCACCCGTGTTTTCCGGGATTGTTAAGTAGCACCCATTCAAACCATCTGTAATAGTAGAACAATTAGCTGCTACTAGTAATAAACAAAACCCTATAATTATTCTATACATATTCCCCCTTATTTTATGTTTGTTGGACTTAAAGTAAATACCGTTTACTGTACTTTCAAATTGTTTTTAATCATTTCAATTGATGTGCTTTACAAATCTACATTTTGTTTATTCAATAAAGCTTCAAATATTTGAAGGATATGAAGTTTTTCTCCTCCCAAATCACCTATTTCATTTCTAACAAGAAATCGAAAACCAATATTCAGCGGCTTGTTCAGTTTCTGGTTATCCTTTTAGTGATGATCGGTCTCTACGGCGTTCTGTTTCACATCATCATGGAAATGGAGGGACAAAAACACAGCTGGATGACCGGCTTTTACTGGACCTTGGTTACCATGAGTACGCTGGGTTTTGGCGATATCACCTTTACCTCCGACCTGGGGCGTTTTTTTTCCATGGTTGTGCTTGGCTCAGGCATCGTAGTGTTACTAATTATGTTGCCCTTTACCTTCATCGAGTTCTTTTATGCCCCTTGGATGGAAGCGCAATCTCGCGCGAGAGCTCCTCGCCAACTCCCCGATACATTTAACGATCATATCATCATCACTTCGTTTGATCCGGTAACAAAATCGCTCATCGAAAAATTACATCAATACCAAAAACAATACGTGTTGTTGGTTCCCGAATTACAGCGCGCTTTAGATCTCTACGACGAAGGCTATACCGTAATGTTGGGTGATGCCGACGATCCTGAAACCTACACCAAAATGCAGATCAATAAAGCGGCAATGGTGGTGGCTAATGGTTCCGACATGTTTAATACCAATGTAGCGCATACAGTTCGCGGATTTAATAAAGATGTAAAGATTGTTACTACGGCAAATTTTCACGACTCGGTAGATATTTTAAAACTGGCCGGGGCCGATCATGTACTACACATGGGCAACTTGCTGGGGCGAGCATTAAGCCGACGAACACTTGGGCAAGATGCCAGAGTGCATACAATTGGTCGGCTAGGTGATATTATTATTGCTGAAGCTACCGCACACGACACGCCACTGGTTGGCAAAACATTGCGGGAATCTGAACTACGGGAAAGGCTGGGTATTAATATAGTAGGCATCTGGGAGCGCGGTAACTTCCAAGGATCTCATCCTGATACGGTTATTCACGATTATTCGGTACTAATGATGGCCGGCTCGATCGAACAACTTCGAAGATATGATGAGTTATTCGGAATTTATGGAGTAAGTGACGAACCGGTGATTATTATTGGTGGTGGTAGAGTTGGGCGGGCAGCTGCATTTCATCTTAAGCGCCGAAATATCCGTTTTAAAATCATCGATAAAAACCCAGATCGTATTAAAAACGAGCACAATTTTATTCTGGGGGATGCGAATGATTTAAATACACTAAAAAAAGCCGGGATCGACACCGCTCACAGTGTCATTATTTCAACCAATCAGGATGATATAAATATTTATCTCACTATTTATACGCGCCATTTGCGCCCCGATATTCACATTGTTGCCCGATCTACCTTAGAGCGAAATGTTAATTCTTTACACAGGGCGGGAGCTGATTTTGTAATGTCGTACGCTTCTATGGGTGCCAATGCCATCTACAATATTTATGAAGAAAATGACATCATAATGATTGCTGAAGGCTTAAATGTATTTAGCTTAAAAACGCCTGCTAAACTGGTGGGAAAGACTTTGGTTGAGGCAAATATCCGTTATAAAACAGGCTGTAACGTGGTCGCTTATTCTTCGAATGGCGAACAGATCATCAACCCCAAGCCTACCGAGGTAATCCCGGAAAATTCGGATCTTATTTTAATTGGTGAAACCGAAGCAGAACAGAATTTTATTAAAGAGTATGTAGAGTGATGATAAAAATTGGTTATTGATCAGAATCTGATCACAAATCCACCATCTACATCAATAAATAAATTGGAATCAGGCGACTGAGATCTATACCTGACATTAAAATCGCCAATTATAAACTCGTTTGAATATTCTTTTATATTCAAAATTCCTTCTTCAGAATAGAATGAAACGGTATCATCTGCTACCGTTGTTTTTAGAAAACTCCAAGAATTACTGTTAAGTGGCGAACTAATAGTAATTGGTTTTTCTTCAATCATTTCGTCCAGATAGAATATTTGTTCAAAAAAAGTATTTAGATCCTCAGAATACACTGAGATTCTTGAACTTATATTTTTATTACCATTAGCCGAATGTGTTTCACTCCGTACGTATGCGTTGAAATTTAGTAATTCAACTTCCATACTCACATCATTTTCAATGGTAGCATTAAAGGATGTTTCCGGAATAGACACATCGTTTGAACAATTTGAAAATAGAAATAAGATTCCTATTAATGTTACATATCTACCCATGATATAGAACCAATTTCGCTTTAATATTTGCCCTTTTTGGTGACTCTTCATCCGTTATAGATTCTCCATCTATTTGAACTTCGAAATCACCTGAGTCTAATTCTACGATTCGAATAATGCCATCTAAACTGTTAAAATCATCGTAGTCGAGATCATTTGTATTAAGCTTCAAATAAAAAATGGGTGAATTATTAAGATCCTCTTCCCATTCTGAATGATAATCCCCAATTTTAAAAGTACCCGCTTCAATTTTGTTATAGTTTTTAGAGAAAAAAGTAAGTCTGGTTCTCTGCTGAGTCCCAATATCACAAGTCCAAATACAACTTATTTGAATATCAAAATATGAAACATTATCAGATTCAATTAATGTATCATGCCTCTCATATTTACTTGTTGACAAATCATAAGACGAATTATAGAAATGCCTGTCTAAATCCGGTACACCGTTTTCTAAATCAAATTGGTAATTCATTTCATAATCACCATTTATTTCAACTTTTACATCGAAATCTGAATCTTCAAATACAGAAAACGGATTGTCATTTTCACATCCCAATAAGAGTAAAAATGGAAGTAAAATATAGATTGGTTTTAAAAGCCCTGTCAATTTCATAAACCTTCTAACACTAATGTTAACTGAATATTGTGTGGAAATTAATTATAATTTTTTCCATCGAAATTATTTATTCATGATTGAATAAACATACTAATCATTAGTAGATATCTGGATATCTAACACAAAATTATCCTGGTCTCTTATAGAGCCATTTCAGTTTTAAATAGTACAATTTTGCTCAACATTAAGTAGTTGCCGTAATATTTAGTATTCTTTTAGAGGTACAAATCATATCAATAAAAAGGGATCCAATGAAAAAACAATCAATATGGCTGATACTCATTCTATTCTTCGTTCAAGTATCAGTAATTGCACAAAATGAGCCAACAAAAGAAGCCAAACCAATTCCTGATGAGGAACAACAGGTAACTTCTCATTCCATTAAAATTAACGGAAAAGATGTTAAGTACGAAGCTACCGCAGCTACCATGAACATCAAAAACCGCGAAAATGAACCCATTGCTCAGTTTGGGTATGTTGCGTATACGCGAACAGATATATCTGACAAGAAAAAACGACCCGTTACCTTTGTATTTAACGGTGGCCCGGGGTCTTCTTCTATCTGGCTACACATGGGAGCTGTTGGTCCTCGGCGAGTAGTTCTCGACGATCCCAACTTTAACGATTCGGGCTACACTCTTGCCGATAATGAGTATTCCGTTTTAGATGTAACCGACCTTGTGATGGTGGATCCGGTTGGAACAGGAATTTCCCGCGCTGTTGGTGATAATGAAAACAAAGATTTTTGGGGAGTTGATTCTGACATCTCTTCCATCAGTAATTTTATTAACGAGTACATCACTAAAAATGCTCGCTGGGCTTCGCCGAAGTATTTAATGGGTGAAAGTTATGGCACATTTCGCGCAGCCGGACTGGCTCCATATCTAAATAATACCTACGGAATTGCCTTAGATGGAATTATCCTCGTTTCTAATGTTCTGGATTTAAGAACCATTACTTTTGGTCCATATGACGACACTTCCTATATCTTGTTTTTGCCCTCATATGCAGCAACAGCTTGGTATCACAATCAACTTGCAAACAAAGCGGAAGATTTTGAAGCCTTCATGAATGAAGTGAGAGAATATGCCATGAATGAATACACAGTGGCTCTTATGAAAGGAGATAACTTGCCTGAAACAGAGCTAAATGCTGTGCTCAATAAGCTGGTAGAATACACAGGACTTGATCGAGATTATTTGGACGAATCGAATTTACGCGTTCCGGCCTTTGCTTTTTTCAAAGAACTACTAGGCGATGATGAAATGACGGTGGGCAGGTTAGATTCTCGCTATAAAGGCTTTTCGTTAAATCCAATTACTGGCTTTGCCGAATATGATCCACAAAGTTCTGCCATTAGTCCACCGTATCAAATGGCATTTATGGATTATTATCACAACGAACTTGGCTTCGGTAAAGATAAAAAGTACAATTTTTCTGCCTACAGCTTACCGGGTTTTAATTGGGATTGGAGTCGCGGAGGTGGAGGATGGTTTCCAACTAGTCCGCAAACCGTGGACGAGCTTAAACAGGCTATGATCCAAAACCCTAAAATGAAAGTTCAAGTGCAAAACGGCTATTACGATTTAGCCACACCGTTTTTTGGTACCGAGTATACGTTTATGCATATGGATTTACCGGATGCGCTTAAAGATAATATCGAAATGACCTATTACCACGCCGGTCATATGTTTTATACTCAGCTGGAGGATTTGGTGAAGTTCTATGAGGATGTTAAACGGTTTATCACCGAAGATTAATTGTGAGCTAACATTTAATACAAAGAATCCCAACCTATTGAGTTGGGATTTTTTTTAGAAACAAACTTATGATAGAAACAGTACTTACCACCGATTCTCACCCAATCATTGCTAGAATAAATGCAAATCATGCAACTTTTTAAACAACTGTTTACTCCATCAGATCGATATAAAGGGGTTCGTCCCATTCAAGTGTACGTACTTAAGCTCTTTTTCGGATTAATGTTTTTCATGGCCGGAAAAGATGCCTGGACAGAGCTCATTACCTATCAAGGTACCTGGGACAATGAAATTGCGATAGCTTGGTGTGCAATGGCTGCATATACAGCATTAAGTGGTTTAGGAATGTTCCATACTTTAAGGATGCTTCCCATTATGTTATTTATGTTTTTATACAAAGGATTATGGCTGGGTTTTGTGGCTTATCCAATGTGGAAAGCAGGTACACTTGCCGGATCAGACACCGCCGAATGGGCTGCGATTTTTATGATAATGATCATTCCCTTCGCTTTTACTCCATGGAGCTATGTATTCAAAACCTACATTCTGGGAAAGTAGTGGTGCAATAATTTATGGTAGAAATAACCCAACTTAATGGTTGGGTTCAATTTCTCTGATATTAATTCAAGAATTATTGTTCAACCAATTCCTGAAAACGTTCGGCTAATTCCTCGTCGGTTTGCAAAGCCATTGCAATCCCTTGAAATCGCTGTTCACTTAGTTCCGAGTTACCAACGGCTTCAATTTGTTGTTGCTGCATCGAAGCCGACAATTCCTGCAAAAAGGATTGCATATTTTTCATGGTAGTTTCTTCCAACGGGGTGAGTTCTACTTGATGCGCAGTAGGATTTTGACGCGCCATCATTATTTCCTGAAAACGCTGCCCACTCATACCTAATTCTTCCAGTTTTGCAATCAACATTCTATCTGTGGCAATACTAATTTCCTGAAATTCTTTCGCTACTTCTACAAACTGTTCCAATTCGGTATCGGTTACATCTTTAGCCGGCGCAATTTGTGGCATTTGCATTTGCTGTGCTTGCACTGCGGCCGTGCTTAACAACAACATTGCAATGATGAGTTGTGTGCTCTTGATGAATACTTTCATATACCTTTTAATTTCTTGTGAATAGTTCATCAAACTTATTCAATGTTTAATGGAATCCGTAATATCTCATACGCTTTTATTGGGCTTTTACATGCACAGACAATTCGAACTATTAATTTCAAAAAAAAAGGCGCTTTGCTTTCACAAAACGCCTCCCGAAGGTGGATGTACTTCTTAAATTACAACTACATTAAAGCGTTCCACGCATTTCCTGTTCACGCTCGATGGCTTCGAACAGCGCTTTAAAATTTCCTTTACCAAAAGAAGTTGCTCCTTTTCGTTGGATAATCTCGAAAAACATTGTTGGGCGAGCTTGTAACGTTCGTGTGAAAATCTGAAGTAAATAGCCTTCATCATCACGATCGACCAGAATGCCCAGTTCTTTTAGTTTGTCGATGGGCTCATCAATTTTACCCACGCGCTCTTCCAATACATCGTAATAAGTGGTTGGTACGGTGATAAATTCGATTCCACGGTTTCGTAGTTCGGTTACCGTGTGTACAATGTCATCTGTAGCTACAGCCACGTGTTGCACGCCTGCACCTTCGTAAAAGTCGATGTACTCATCGATCTGAGATTTTTTGAGTCCCGCAGCAGGTTCGTTGATCGGAAACTTGATGCGACCATTTCCATTACTCATTACCTTACTCATCAAAGCGGTGTACTCGGTAGAAATATCTTTGTCGTCGAAGGAAAGAATTTGTTTGAAACCAAGCACATCTTCGTACCACTTCACCCATTTATTCATAGCGCCGAGTTCAACATTGCCAACCATGTGATCTACATACTTTAAACCAACCGGCTCGGGATTATAATGCGTATTCCAAGCTTTATAGCCGGGTAGAAATGGACCTTCATAATCTTTACGCTCCACAAAAATATGAACGGTGTCACCGTAGGTGTGAATACCGGCTCGAACTACTTTTCCATGCTCATCCGATTCTGTTCGCGGCTCGAAATAAGACTCAGCCCCTCGTTTTACTGCTTCGTTATAGGCATAAGCAGCATCTTCAACCCATAGAGCAATCACTTTTACGCCATCACCATGTTGATCGATATGTTTTCCAATTTCAGTTCCGCTATGCAATGGCGATGTTAACACCAGTCGTATTTTATCCTGCACCAAAACATACGACTCACGGTCTTTCAGCCCGGTTTCCAATCCGGCATGAGCCAATGATTTAAACCCGAATGCTGATTTATAAAAATGAGCGGCTTGCTTCGAATTACTTACATAAAATTCGATGTAATCGGTGCCGAGTATGGGCATGAAATCTTGTTCTTGATCAACAACAGGATTGGCTAGTGTTTCCATAGGAGTTCTCTTTTGTGTTCTTAATTAGTTGCTATAACAACCAATTTAAGCTTTTAATAGATTCAGGAAAAGCGCTTTTATGTTAAGATTTGAGAATGCGACGAACTACGAATTGAAACAAAAATTGGCCTTCCACCATACACATCCTATTTGTCGCAAAAACCTAATTCATAAAAAACTACTTTCCCTCGTTGGAGGATTGACTCGATTATCTGAGTACTAAGATTCATTTATCCTTTTCGCTGTTGTTAGATTGAAAAATGAATGTATAAATAAGAAATTAGAATTATTGAAAAACAAAGAAGAGATGAAAAGAGTGTACTGCGAATGCAGATCATGAATTCACACAGGATAGTGCTATGATCGATTGTTTAACTTGATGCACATTGAAATCATGAAACGATTGTAACCGTACTGCATCAATAATTCTTTATTTGACCTTTTGCTTTTTTAAGGTCTAGCACAAAGTACGAAACGAATAACCCAAATTAACTGAAAAACCAAGAAAGAATAAAAGCAGGAACTACTGGAATGCATTGCCTAGCTGTAGTTTGGGAACGAATGGAACTATCTTTTTTCAAAGATGGAAAGTAATACAGAATAATTGTTGATTGAAACTAATTTACATTACTTTCAAATAAGTTTTAATACATTATATTGTTTAAGGGGATCAAAAAGTGTAATGGATAAGGGAACTAAAATTAAAATACTCGACTCTACTTTTGAAATCTTGCTTTCATTAGTTAAACAAACTAAATGGATTGTTGGAATTATATTCCTCTATAAAGGATTTACAGAATCAGTCGATAATTTAGCTGGTAAAGACACTAATGCGGACATTTCACTCGTTTATAAACTGTTTATAAATCTTGTCGAATCAAATGTTATAGCTTGGAGTATTACTGGCATATTTTTTGCCCTCTTTATAATTGCAATAGTTTTATATATGTTAGAGAAAAGGCAAAAAAGAAAGGCAATTAAAAATTTAGGACTCTTTCGTAAGCAATATGAAAGTTTAATCGACCCTGAGAGATCATCTAGTGGTTTAACTGAAACTGGAAAAACTCCTAGTTAATAGTAATAAATAATAATCGGTGTTATCATGGATACTGTGGGACTACAACTTTTATTGTTAGTATTTGCATTATTTCTTTTTACTCTTGTATGGAACCTGGCTTGGGAGAATTTTATAATAGATAGATTTAGGTCTAATTTATTTGATTTACGTGATTCACTATTTGAACTTGCGAATGAATCAGAATTAGATACTAAATCTACAATTTATGTTAACCTTCGCGATAGATTAAATTTAATAATCAGATACGCTGATGAATTGAGCTTATTATCAATCATTAAAACGTTTGTTATTGTAAACTCTATCTCAGATTTTAGAACTCCAAAGGGTGTAAATCACGACCTAGAAAAGGCAAAAGATCTAGGCTTTAAGTATTCTGATGAAGTTGACGAAAAATTAAATAGCATTGAAATAGGACTTAATTTTGAAATGGTTTCTGCAATTGTTTTGCGCAACCCAGTATTGATAATTTGTGTATTATTTGTAGCAATTTATTTGACGATAAAACAGGTGAGCATTGATAAAATAAAAATTCGTGACAAAATGAAGCGTTCACCAATTGTTTCAGAAAGAGGTACTCAATTACAAAAAATATTTATAAAAGAAGAAGAATTGAACAAGTCCACTGCTCTTAATATGGCATAATAAATAATGTATTATCAATTTTGCTATATAAAAGTGTTCAAAAATTTCCATTTATAGCATCTAGAATAATTAGTTAAAAATTAAAAGTAAATTGAGCATTAGTTCATAACTATTAATTATTGGGGTAATTAATGAATTATCCATTCGGTAACGCTATAATTAAATCTTCCCCGCCAACTCCACAAACACATCCATCGCCTTTGGATTGCGACTGGCATCGCGGTTCATGTGTTTGCTTACATCTAAGCCCATCAGGGCTTTTTTAACCGGTACTTCCATTTTTTTACCGCTGAGCGTATAGGGGATTTCATCCACTGCCAAAATCAGATCGGGTACATGTCGCGGCGAGCATTCTTCTTTCAGCTGCTGCTTGATAGTTTCAAAAAGCTGCATTTCATTTTGATCGGAACCGATCACCACAAACAACGGCATGATATCGGAGCCATCTTTCTTCTCAAGATTTACAATCAACGAATCTTGCACTCCTGAAATACGATCCAACACCGAATAAATCTCGGCAGTACCAATGCGAATTCCTTTTCGGTTCAACGTTGCATCCGAGCGACCAAATATCTGCAACTGCCCGTCTTCTTCAATTTGAATCCAATCCCCATGACACCATTTTCCTTCAAACTTTTCGAAGTAGGAGCTTTTGTATCGGGCATTTTCTTCATCACCCCAAAAGTAAATCGGCATGGAAGGCATGGGGTTTGAAATCACCATCTCGCCCAATGAACTCACCACTTCATTTCCGTCTTCATCCATACTTTTTAGATCGCATCCGAGAGCTCGTCCTTGGATTTTCCCTTTTCGAACCGGTTTTGACGGAATTCCACCTACAAATGCCGTGCACACATCGGTGCCGCCACTCATGCTACACAACCAAAGGTCTTTTTTAACGTGATTGTATACCCAATCAAAAGCTTCGGGAGGAAGCGGAGCTCCAGTTGAGCCAATCGAACGCAATGCAGAGAGGTCGAAATCTGTACCGGGAGTCAATCCCTTTTTCATGCACGCGATTAAATATGGAGCACTTGTTCCAAAATGATGTATAGGATGTTCTGCGGTAAGTTTCCAAAGCAAATTTAAATCCGGAGTGCCCGGACTTCCATCAAATAAAACAGGAACTGCTCCGGCCAACATCGAAGCTTGTAGAAAATTCCACATCATCCAACCTGTTGTGGTAAACCAGAAAAAATGCTCGCCCGGTTTTACATCGTTGTGGAAGTGCATGTACTTGAGATGCTCGAGTAATACACCGCCGTGTGAATGAGTGATAGCTTTGGGCTTTCCTGTTGTTCCGGAGGAATACAACACCCAAATTGGATGATTGAAATCGACTGCCTCGAAAATGAGCACTGTTGAAGGAGTTGAAGTAACAGAACCCCAATGTATCGATTCATCAAGCGTTGCTTCTGCATTGAGTGTTGGAATCAAAACCACCGTTTCGATGGAAGGAATTGCATCGGCTATTTGCTTTGCTTCGGTAGTTCGATCTATGCGTTTTCCGCCATATTGATATCCATCACATGTAAAAAAGACTTTCGGCTCGATTTGTTCAAATCGATCAATAACAGTGTTGATTCCGAAATCAGGCGAGCAACAACTCCAAACCGCTCCCAGCGAGTTTACTGCTAAGAAACACGCTATAGTTTCAGGAGTATTGGGTAAATAACCTGCCACTCGGTCACCTTTGGTGATGCCTCTCGAAACTAGAAAAGCCTGAACGGATGCCACCTGTTGCTCAAGTTCTTTCCAGCTGATTTTTTTGCGATCACCGGCTTCATTAGCAAAAATGAGTGCCGGGCGATCCTCAGACTTCATCCTGAAAATATGCTCGGCATAATTAAGTGTGGCTCCGGTAAACCAACGAGCTCCCGGCATTTCTTCGGTATCAATTACACGCTCGTAATTCGAATGAAATTTAACATCAAAGTAGCTACTCAGTGATTCCCAGAAATCTTCATAATGCTCGTTCGACCAACGCCAGAAATCCTCGTAGTTCTTAAAACGAAGATTGAATTCTTCTTCGAGCCAGCGCTCGTATTTTTTTAGCCCGCTGTTTTGTATAAAATCATTGGAAGGAGTCCATAACATATCCGTTCGATCAGCCATGATAGGTGCACAAAATCGTTAACCCTTTTTCAGTATTTCCGGCATCAATTTCGATTTTTGCCAAACGATGGATTTCATCCCTTAATTCTTCTCCATCAAACTGAGTATATGCTGCAGCAACTGTTTGAAACTGCTTCGCTTCCTCAATTTCTTTTTCTGATGGGAGTTGTTCAATATTCCCCAATCGACCGAGATTATTTGCAGTAAGTACTGCGCTTTCCCGAACGTGTTTAGGAAGATGATCAACCCCAATTCCTTTGTTTTGTAACGGTTTTGGAATTTCGAATAAAGCATCAACGTTTGCACGGGAGTACCAATTCGCTCCCAAGCGTCCTACTAAATCAAGTTTTGTATTGTCGAGTTTTCCATTTTCATCCAAAAAGTCTGTGTTCAAATGAATGCGCTGAATGCGGGCAAGAACCAGATTTCCGGCCCCACCTTCAGTACCTAATTCGATCACCTGATCAACCGTGCATTCAAAGGATACCGGACTTTCTTTTACTCGCGGCGGTTTAATCTTATCAGATGGAAGCTCGGTAAAACCGGCTTTAACAAATTCGTTTACGCCTTTTTCGTATTCAGTACTCGCCAACGACATCTGCTCCACCATCGGATAATTCACAATGTTGATGCATACTTCCGGCACTTCTTTAACATTTTCGTAGGTGTGCTTTGTGGTGTTGTCGCGACCGCGCCGAGAGGGTGAAAACACCAAGATGGGTGGATTGTTCGAAAATACGTTGAAAAAGCTGAACGGACTAAGGTTCACATTTCCATCTTTGTCGATGGTACTGGCAAAACAAATTGGTCTTGGACCAACCGCTGCTGTTAAAATTCCCTGCCGCTCAGGTATATTTATATCGTATGGATCGAAAGATTTTATTTCGCTCATTTTGCCGGTAATAGTTTTGATCGAACTTCGCCAAAGCCCACACGTTTTCCATCCTTTTCGCAATGGCCTTTCATAGTAACGGTATCGCCATCGTTCAGGAATTTTCGCTCGCTTCCATCGTTAAGTTTTACAGGATTTTTTCCTGCCCATGAAAGTTCAAGCATCGAACCATACGAATCAGGGGATTTCCCTGAAATAGTTCCGGACGCCATCATATCTCCGATATTCACATTACAACCATTCACGGTATGATGCGCCAATTGCTGCGCCATATTCCAGTACATGTATTTAAAATTCGAGTTCGAAACTACCGTAGGTTCGCTTCCTTCCGGCTCAATTTCTACACTCAAATTTAAATCGTAATTGAGCTCACTATTCGTTTTCAAGTAATCCAATACAGGAGGATCTTGCTCTGGTCCTGCCACTTTAAATGGCTCTAGCGCTTCCATCGTAACCACCCACGGAGAAATGGATGAAGCAAAGCTCTTTCCTAAAAATGGTCCAAGTGGTACATATTCCCACTTTTGTATATCCCGTGCTGACCAATCGTTAAACAACACCATCCCAAAAATATGATCCATCGCGTTTTCCGTCGATATCTGATCACCTAATTCTGTCGATTTACCTACGATGAACGCCATTTCCAGCTCAAAATCCATTCGCTGGGAAGGTCCATAAACGGGATCGCCTTCTGGTGGTTTTGTTTGTCCTTTTGGGCGATGAATATCCACACCCGAGACTACAATTGATGAAGCCCGACCGTGATAACCAACCGGTAGATGCTTCCAATTCGGAAGAAGCGCGTTCTCCGGATCACGAAACATTTTACCCACATTGGTGGCATGTTCAATGCTGGAATAAAAATCGGTGTAATCGCCCACTTTTACCGGTAGATGCATTTGTACTTCATTCATTGGGATGATTGCATCGGAATTTTTTAGGGGAGATGAATTGTCACTTAAATGCTGCTGCAGCTTGATGCGAACTTGGTTAGTAACATGCTTTCCTAAAGCGATAAAATCATTAAGATATTCCCTAGCAAATACTTCCTGATCAATATCCATATTGGAGAAAACTTCCAATGAATGAGCGATTTTCAAATCGATCACGAAATCGCCAACGGCAACGCCCACGCGTTTTAGTCCGCCATCCACAGAAAAAATACCGAAGGGCAGATTATGAATTGAAAAATCAGAATCAGGAGAAATGTTTAGCCAGGTGTTCATTTAAAATGATTTATTTTAAAATTGAGAGTTCGTAAAAAAGCTTTTAATCAACGTGAAGTGTATGGGTATATCGAAATGCACTCATACATGTAGGTCTTAAAAGATGCGATTTATTTGCCTAACCACGATTGGTAGTACACGCCATCATCAATCTTTAGGGCGTTTTCGGTGACTTGCAATGGTTTAAATGTATCCACCATAACGGCGTATTCGTCCGTGCCTTTTTTGCCGATGCTGGCTTCATACGCGCCGGGATGTGGACCGTGTGGAATTCCAGCCGGATGTAAAGAGATATAGCCTTCTTCTACATGGTTTCGGCTCATGAAATCACCTTCGGCGTAATAAATCACTTCATCCGAATCGATATTAGAGTGGTTGTAAGGCGCCGGAATTGCTTTTGGGTGATAATCATACAAACGAGGTACGAACGAGCACACTACAAAAGCCGACGTTTCAAAGGTTTGGTGTACCGGTGGTGGTTGATGAACCCGGCCGGTAATTGGCTCGAAATTATAAATTGAAAAACCATAAGGGAAGTTGTAGCCGTCCCATCCAATCACATCAAAAGGATGCGAGGCGTACGTTAGCTGATGAATCATTCCCTGCTTTTTTATTTTGATGAGAAACTCTCCTTTTTCGTCGAAAGTCTCGAGCTCAGTAGGTAATTTCAAATCACGTTCGCAATATGGAGAATGCTCCAAATACTGCCCAAACCAGTTGCGATATCGCTTTGGCGAATAAATAGGCACATTCGATTCTGTGATGAAATGACGATTGTTCTCATCATAAAATGAAATCTGATAAATCACACCGCGAGGAATTAATAAATAATCACCGGGTACAAATTCGATGTTTCCGATAAATGTTCTGAGCGTTCCACTTCCTTTGTGGATGTAAATCAACTCGTCGGCATCGGTGTTTTTGTAGAAATATTCGGTGAGTGATTTTTTTGGAGCCGCCAGATGTAAGGTTACATCGCTGTTTGTTAAAATCGGTTCGCGCGCTTCGAGGTAATCGTCTTTGGGCGCTACATCCATCCCTTTCAGCATCATCGATTTCATATTATTACCCACCGCAACTTTTGGGGAAACATCGATGGCTTTGCCCACTTCTGCCACCATAGTTGGGCGATGGATGTGATAAGAAAGCGTCGACATTCCATCAAAACCGATGGTGCCAAATAACTGCTCGTTGTATAAACTTCCATCCGGCTGGCGGAATTGAGTATGCCGCTTGGGCGGGATTTTTCCAAGTCGATGATAAATAGGCATAAGACTTCTCTTTAGGTTGGTTAGCCAAAGCTGAATTATATCGAATTCGAAGCATTAAGGCAGAAAAAAGTTGTTATAGCAACTAATTTTAAATTACCAAAATTTCAATCCCTTTTATCTATATTCTTTGAGTTTAAAATTTATACTCATGAGTTCCGAAGACAAGAAAAAACTTGGTTCTGTGAAGCGTGGAGTTTCCGATATGTTTCGGACTTCCTATCGCACCCACATCGAACTAAGTGCCATCGCCGACAATAAATCGAATATTATGATTTCCATTAACGGGATTATCATTTCGATCATTATTGCCTCCATCTCACCAAAAATTGATTCTAATCCTTGGCTGCTGATTCCTACTGCAGCTTTGTTACTTACTTGCCTTGGTTCGATGATTTACGCCGTGCTTTCGGCCCGACCCAGAGTAAGTAAAGAGCCCGTAACATTAGATGATGTGCGGGCAAATCGTGCCAATATTCTGTTTTTCGGGAATTTTCATACGATGGAGCGCGCTGATTATGTGGAAGGCATGGAAGAGCTCATGCAAGATTCAACCCGATTGTATGATAACATGGCGCGTGATATTCATGGACTAGGTGTAGTGCTTGCAAAAAAGTATCGCTTACTACGCATTTCCTACAATATTTTTATGGTAGGACTCATCCTCTCGGTTTTCAGTTTTATTGGCGTGTTTGCTCTTGTGGTTTAGAGAAGGAAAAAGGAGGAAGGGACAATCAGGAAGGTTTTTTCTATGATTATCCTTCGGGGTTTTTGTAGGCTTCGGTAATTCGTTGGTTCATCAAGCGGCGGTAGTTTTTAAACTCATACTCGCTAACCATAAACTCCGATTTGAACTCCCCATCAAAACATTGAACGAGTAATTTATTCGGCCGATCGGCTTTAATTACGGTTACCTGAACATTTCCAAGTTTGTACGAATCTACAGGGTCTGACATATTTTGTAAAAGCATTACGTGATGAAGTGCGAAAGATAGTATTTTAAACCATCAAACAACGTGAAAGAGTTCAAATCTCCATGAGTAAAAAAACGATTATTGTTATTGTGCTTGCCGGATTTGTCGGCGTTTTTTTATATAACGCATTAAAGAACACAGCACCGGTTGTTGTAGAAAATGCCCCCGACTGGAAAACCATTGAGGCTGCCCAGCAAGAAGCCAGAGAGACAGATAAACTAATTCTGGTAGACGTATACGAAGTGGGATGTAAGTATTGCCGTGCGATGGAACGGGAAGTCTATCCCGATTCGACCGTAAGAGCGGTTTTAGATGCCGGTTACATTCCGGCAAAAGTAGATGGAAATTCTGCAGAAATGATCACATTTAATGGCGAGGAAGTGATGTCGCGCGAGTGGGCGCAAAGCTATGGAGTGTATGTTTTTCCGGGAACTTTGATAATCGATGCTGAAGGCAATCTGATCCGATCAAAAACCGGATTTATGAATGTCGACGAATTACGCCGATTCCTGTATTAAACTGAATATTATGCAGCAAAATCAGCAAGCCATTTTACTCATCCACTGCGAAGACCAACCAGGAATTATCGCAGCGGTTACTGATTTTGTGCATCAACATGGTGGTAATATCATTGATTTGGATCAGCACACCGATACTTTGCGCAATAAATTCTACATGCGTATTTCTTGGGATACCGCCCACTTTGATTTAGATACACCGGCAATCAAAAAACAATTTTCGGAGCAATTAGCGGATCGATTCTCAATGAACTGGAATCTGTTTACCACCGGAAAACCAATGCGACTAGCGCTTTTTGTTTCCAAGCAGTTGCATTGTTTGTATGATATTCTAGGGCGCTGGCAAACCAATGAATGGGAAGTTGAAATTCCGCTTATTATCAGCAATCATACCGATGCCGAACATGTGGCCGCAAAGTTCAATATCGATTTTCATCACCTTCCTATCACCAAAGAAAACAAACAAGAACAAGAAGCTAAACAGCAAGAACTTTTGAATGATCATTCGATCGATTTGGTGGTTCTAGCTCGTTACATGCAAATTCTTTCGGGTGATTTTATTGATGCGTGGCGAAATCGCATTATTAATATTCATCACTCTTTTTTGCCGGCTTTTCCGGGTGCCCGCCCTTATCACTCAGCCTACGAGCGAGGCGTTAAAATTATTGGTGCTACCAGCCATTATGTTACCGAAGATCTGGATGAGGGGCCGATCATAGAACAGGATATTGTTAGGGTAACTCATCGCGATGATA
The DNA here is from genome assembly GCA_024742815.1 of bacterium. GTDB lineage: Bacteria > Bacteroidota > Rhodothermia > Balneolales > Balneolaceae > HXMU1420-13. The sequence goes on along the minus strand of JANSXX010000008.1, from coordinate 87,866 downwards.
TCGAGCGATTAGTAAGAAAAGGGCGTGACCTTGAAACGCTGGTGCTGTCGAGAGCGGTTTGGAAACACATACAGCACAAAACCTTAGTAACGGATAACCGAACCATCATTTTTAACTAACTAAATCCACCACTATGAAAGCAATTAAACCCATTTTGGCACTGGCTGCATTTTTTTTGATGATTACACCACTTCAAGCTCAGCAAAATTATGAAGCAGAACTCTACGTAGAAGGAATTGATGTACCCTGGGGGATGGCTTGGCTGCCTAACGGTGATATGCTCGTAACAGAGCGATCAGGATCTTTATTTCTGATCAGAGATGGTGAAATCGTAACCACCATTGGAAATTTACCAGATGATTTGGAAGCCGACGGTCAGGGCGGTTTTTTGGATGTGGAAGTGCACCCAAATTATGAAGAAAACGGCTGGGTTTACTTTTCCTATTCTTACGCAAACAATGATGGATCAAATACAGCCATTGTTCGGGCGCAGATTGTAAATAATGCACTCACAAATATTCAGGATATTTATAAAGGCGAGCCTACTAAAACCGGTGGTCGACATTTCGGAAGTAGAATCGAATTCGATCGTGATGGATATTTATTTTTTACGATTGGTGATCGTGGAAACCGCGATGAACTCCCGCAGGATATCACCAAAGATGGTGGAAAGGTGTATCGAGTACATGATGATGGTCGAATTCCGGAAGACAATCCTTTTGTTGGAAATGATGATGCCAAAGCAGCTATTTGGTCGTACGGACACCGAAATCAGCAGGGAATGGCAATGAATCCCGAAAGTGGGGTCATGTGGGCACATGAACACGGTCCACGTGGTGGGGATGAAATCAACATTATAAAGCCCGGAGCAAATTACGGCTGGCCAATTCTTAGTTTTGGTATCAATTACAGTGGTACTTCTTTTGCGGAAGGAACCTATCGCGAAGGAATGGAACCACCGGCAACCTATTGGGATCCGTCCATTGCTCCTTCCGGAATGACCTTCGTTACTTCAGATATCTATCCGGATTGGAAAGGACATTTGATTGTGGGCTCTTTGAAATTCGCTCAACTACAACTGGTAGAAATTGATGGCGAAAGTGTGGTTAGCAGAACAGAAAAATTAGCTGGAATTGGCCGAGTTAGAAGTGTCAAACAAGGTCCGGATGGCTATATTTACGTTGGAACCACCCGAGGTGGAATTCATCGAATTGTACCCGCTGAATAATTAGCTACTTTATTTATCAGGAAATGAAAACCCGAGATGTCTCGGGTTTTTTTGTTTAGTTAATATTTTAGAGCGATTTAATTCCCATCGATATTGCTCTTCACTTTCTTTAGCGGTTTATTATGTTCCGCATACCTTATAACGGATAAAACGAGTTCACAACGTGTTATTCTAAAGGTCATCCATCCTTAATAACACACTTATGAAACCGTATTCTTTTTTATCCATTTTACTCTTTGCCAGCACTGTTTGCTGCAGTTCTCCCGATTCAACTCCTGCAGTAAACTATTCTGCTACAACCGTTTCAACACCTACTCTGTTTGGAGAGGGAGTGATCTCAACTGCAGAAAAAAGCGAGTTTGAGTTAACCTTTTCTACCGATGGACGAAGTATTTATTTCACACGAAGAGCGCCAGAGGAAAAACAAAAAATCTATCAAAGTGAGTTTGTAAACGGCAGCTGGACGACCCCGACTTTAGCACCGTTTTCAACCGATAGAGACGAAACCGCACACATTACTCCGGATGGCAAATATTTGTTTTTCGGATCAGAACGACCAATACCCGGTAAACCGAATCTGGGTAATTTTGATATGAATGTTTGGATGATGGAAAAAGTAGGCGAGGAGTGGAGCGAACCAACACCATTACCCGCACCCATCAATGCGGTTCAAGAAGAAGGCGAACAATGGCCATCTTCCAATAACAATTTCTTTTTCACGAACGACAATCGCACCTTTTACTTCACCACCATGATGCGTGGCTCGGAAAGTATTCAACTGTACAACACCCAATTTGATGGAACTACTTTTACCGAACCGGAAGAAGTAACCGGTATTTTTGAGGATGAAAAATTCTGGGTGTATTCAGCTGTCATTTCTCCCGATGGAAACTATCTGATATTCAATAGCTACGGTATTCCAAATAGTGGAGGTGGCGAGGATTTATTCGTAAGCAAAAAAACCGAAACCGGTTGGAGCAGAGCCCGACCTATGGGAGCTTTGATAAATACTGCTGATGAAGAAAGTAGTCCACGTTTTTCGCGGGATGGTAAGTACTTCTTTTTTAGTCGAGCCGAAAACTTAGGCAACTACGAATACGGCCAGTGGAATATCTTTTTTGTGGAAACAGAGTATTTAAATCTTGATAGTCTGTTTTAATTTAAAAAGCCTAACCTGATGGTAATTGACCATATTTTCATATTCACCACGGACAACGGAACAATTGCTAATGACTTAGTTGATTTTGGATTGATCGAAGGCAGCAGCAGGGTTCATAAAGGGCAAGGTACAGCAAACAGAAAATTCTATTTCTCAAACTTCTTCCTGGAAATTCTTTGGATTCATGATGAAAACGAAATAAAAAGTACTCAAACCATGCCTACCGGACTATGGAACCGTGCAAATTTTGAAAGCAAACATTGTTCTCCCTTCGGTCTTTGTTTAGTAAACTCAGACGACACCAATGTTTTGTTCAAACAATCATTTTCTTATCAACCGGAATATTTTCCTCAGGGAATGGCAATTGACATCATAAAAAATGATAGCAATCCGAATTTACCATGGACCTTTAGGTTGCCATTTAAAGGACAAAAGAAAAATGTGGATGAACCGAATAATCACGGTAATGGAATCTCTTCTTTAACAAAGACATTATTTGAATACAAAAAAGGAACTGAAACACAATTTCTTGAACACTTCAATAATGAAGAGAGGTTAGAGTTTATGGCAAGCTCCAGAAATTGGCTCACACTAAGCTTCGATAACAGAAGACAGGGAAAATCGAAAGATTTTCAACCATTAAAGTTGACGATCGAATATTAAGCCAGCTTAAATTATTGTACTCAACCATATCAATTGTACCAAGGTTATGATCACGTTTTAACCACAGAGTTCACTGAGAACACCGAGTAAAGGTTTTGAGACGAATCTACTTATACATTGAGTTTTTACCAATTTTTGGTAATTTATTAGCTATGAGTAAAAACACATCTATATCATTGGGCAATTACTTCGATAACTTTGTTAAAGAAAGTATTGAGGAAGGTCGGTTCAAAAATGCTAGTGAAGTTATTCGTGCCGGATTAAGATTACTGGAAGAAGAAGAGGCAAAAGTCAAAGCACTTAAAAATGCCATTCAGCAAGGGATTGATAGTGGTATGGTTGAAGACTTTGACCCTGAAGCTAATTTAGCTCATTTGAAGACGACCATGAAGGATGACTTTTAAAAGTCACTTGAAATAAACGAGCTACTTTTTCATCCCGATCAACCCCATTAAAAAAAACACACCCAAAGCTGAACTAATGGCTGAGGTTATCATCCAAAAAGAATTGGAGTTTTGTAGAATAAAAGGGTGATTGCTAACAAAAGGCAGGATGAATCCCGACAAGCCTCTCAGAAGTAATACTGCTGAAATTATTCTCAACGCCGTTTTCTGTAGCGGCAATCTTCTGATCTCGCCAATTGCCGATAATGCGTAACATCCCCAGATCGAAAACACCAAGGCAATGATCATTGTAAGGGTAAACGGGTACCAACTCCCCGAGGCGTCCATGTCGGCCATTTCTTGTCCGGCCCCAAAAAATACGTACCAATCACCACCAACAATGGCGATACCCACATGGGTGATGGCAATGATAAAACAACCCATCGCCGCGATTTGTAACCAAGCTTTTTTACGCATCCCGAAAGATAGTTGAAACCACTATTAATTATTTGAGTAAAGGGTGCCTTCTAATTTTCATCATCTGGTTTTTTGATGTTTATTAGCCTTGGTACGTACAGTAAGGAATAAAAGAAGTTATATCGATTTACCCATGTTAGAATCTCAGTTTAACCACAGAGTTCACTGAGAACACAAAGGAATGGTATTAGAGGAATTCACTTGTTCATTGAGTGTTCAATATTGGATATTGAATATTGAATCCCATTCCTCCACCCACCCACTAAGCCTTGTGCTTTTATATAATTAACGCTTTCTTCGATAGGGTAATAAAAATGCTGGGGCTTAACGCAAACCATTCTTAGATAAAATTAGAACAAACATAAGTTTATTCCTGAAAATAATAGAACAAGATGAATAAATCCTAAAGCTGAAATAGGGATAAAGTGAACTCTATTCATTTTACTCTGTTGTTGTATACAAGCAGAATGACAGACCACTATAAAATATCATTGGAAATATTAAAACGACTTCTAGAAGAGTCTGACAATTCTCATTGGGCAAATTGGGTAAGTACAGATATTGAACTGTGGGAGTCTAAAAAAGATGTAAAACATCATCTAGGTGCGTATGGTGGAATGGGTTCTATAAATGACTTATCTGTTGGAGGTACTGACAAATTAGGTATTTGGCACAACCAAGTGTTTGATACAATCAAAAATTTGTCTTGGAATCTAGCGAAACAACGAATTGACTCAGCACCAACGAAACCTGAGTTTTACAAATATGGAAATGGGCAGTTAAGTGGTTGGAGGTGTAGAAACTGTGGACATTCAAGGTTGGATGAAAATAATATTGAACATTATCTTTCATTCAAATATTTGCCAATATTAATTACAGATTTGATAAGTAAAAATCAACTGGAGAACCTCTTACCAATTTCAAATTGGATAGACGCAAAAGAAATTGAATCTGAACGCCTCAGAATCAAAGACTATTTGAATAAAACTGAAATCGAAGTTTCGGAATTGCAAAGTTGGCTAAAGACTTGCCCTAAGTGTAAAAGTGATGACATCTGCGTGTATTGGTGGGAATGGAATGATATAGGAAAAACAATATTCGAGTCAAAGGACAATTTGAAAATAAAAAAAAGACAGCATACAACAACGTATAAAAATAATGGCGGAGATTCTGCTAAATCAAAAGAGTATAACAAGAATGAACTATGGTCTAAATTGAAAAGTTGGTGGTCTTAAATCCTCCACTTTTCTTATACAAACCGCCGTAAGCTTCTGTAAGCACCATGAAATTCACAAACCTTCTTAATAGTAGCGCATGGTTATTTCTAATTCTGACAGTGCTCCTTTTAATTCCAACTTTGGGAGGGTCAGTTCGACTTCTGGTTCCAACAGCAGTTTTCTGTTTCGCTCATTTACTAACTAAGGAAAAAACTAAGAAAACTAAAACGTTAATTGGAACTGGGATTTATGCGTTTTTCATCATATTAACTCTCTACTTAACTAGAACAGTGATAATTAATCTGGACGGATCTCCTGAGAGAGTTAACATTCTGACTAATGTAAAGGAGGAGCCCGAAATTCACTCACACTTCGTATGGAGAAAACATATTGAGGCCGACAGCACATTCATAATCCGTACTTCTTCTCCAGGTTCACTACTGAAAAATATTAAATTTGATATTAATGATATTTCGGGCAAAAATATTGGTGGTCGTGGTACTATCAAAACTTATGGAACCTGTGGTAATAACTCATTAATTATTTCACTTCAAACAATTTATGTTGATTTCAACGCTTGGCCTGACTCAGCTGAAAATGCAGCATTTCAAGCACTTCGAGAGGAACAACATAAGATTTGTGAAAGTGTGAATTGATAGATTTGTAACCTTAATTTCACTAAACTAAACTAAGAGTGATGGGGATTTTTGAAATGGTACTTAAATAAAAATAAAGAAAACTTTATGGCTAAACCTTTACCCTATTCTTAATTCTTAATTCTTAATTACCCTCCCCACCTCAAAAACCTCTTCTCCCAGCTCAGCAGCTTTGGCTTTTACCGCAGCTACCTGATCGGCGGCAACAACGGCTACTAAGCCAATTCCAAGATTGAAGGTAGCTTGCATGTCTTCTTCGGGGACGTTGCCAATTTCTTGGATGAGTTTGTACACAGGCGGACGTTCCCAGGAATCCCAATTAATATCCAAGGCTAAACCATCGGGTAAAATACGTTTAGTGTTTCCAACCATTCCACCACCGGTAATATGGGAAAACCCGTTTACGCCATCCATCACCTTTAGGGCAGAAATGATCGGTAAATAGGAGCGGTGAACTTGTAGTAATTCTTCAGCTACAGTGCTGCCCAGTTCTTCTACATAATCGTTTACACCGTATTCACTAAACAACACTTTTCGAGCTAGCGAGTAGCCATTGGTGTGTAACCCCGAGCTTTTAAAACCGATCAACACATTGCCTTCGGTAATACCGGATCCGTTTATTACTTGGTCTTCATCTACAATTCCTACAATGGTCCCGGCCAGATCAAATTCTCCTTCGCCGTAAATATCGGGCATCTCGGCAGTTTCGCCTCCAATCAAAGCTACACCGTTTTCTTTACAAGCAGTGGCAAATCCGCGAATCACTTCCACACCCACGCCTTGCTCCAGTTTTCCGGTTGAAAAGTAATCCAAAAAGAAAAGCGGAGTGGCTCCACAAACGGCAATGTCATTAATGCAATGATTTACCAAACACTGCCCAACGGTATCGTATTTGCCGGCTTTAAAGGCTACAATCAACTTAGTGCCCACACCATCCACCGAGCTCACAAACACGGGATTTTTAAATGCACCTAAATCAGGTTTAAAGAAACCTCCAAATCCTCCAATATTGGACAAAACAGCATCGCTGTGGGTTTCTTTTACCATCCCTTTGATGGAATTCACAAGTTCTTCTCCGGCTTTAATGTCAACGCCGGCATCTTTGTAGGTAATCGATTTTTTTGTCATTGTGGATTGGTAACTAATTTAATATGAGCTAAGTGATGATTGCCATGCCAAACATACATGGCTAATGTGTGGAGTAAATCGGTAGGATAATTTCCTTCGGGATGAACAAAGGTTCTGGCAAAATCAGCATCAGTCATATCGTCTAAAATTGCTCCCCACTTTTTGTGTATGATCGAAATAAAATCTACAGAATCCTGAATGGGAACTTTTACATAATCAGCCGTTTTCGACCAGGCGAGTTCATCGTAAGGTTTAATCGTGGGATTATCTTCCGTCAACGCTAACTTAAATCGCATCAATGCATTCATGTGGCTGTCGCCGATATGATGAACTACTTGCTTAACTGTCCAACCACCTTCGCGATAAGGTGTGTTTAGTTGATCAACTTCTGCGTAGTACAGCTCATTCTGAATTTTTTTAGGAAGTGCTTTTATCTCCTCAATTAACTCTGGAACGTTTTGCTGGGTAAAAACTGCTTTTAGATCAAAAGTACCGATTGGGAATTTTCTGTCCATTCATTCAAAAATTTCTTCTCAGAAATATAAGATTCTTCAAAGAGTGTAAAGGGATGAATTTCTAAATCTTTTCCACACCCTTTCTTACAAACATGATGAGATTTTTAAATTTAGTATATAGTATTAGGCAGTGTGGATTTGTGGATAACAAACTTTTCATTTTTTTGAACAAAACTTGACAGCATCTTGTGGATACTATTGTTGAAAAGTGAACGCTTATTTTTAACTACTTACAGAAATTTTAAAAATGTTCTCCACATACACACAAGCATTGCACATAATCGACACAGAAATTCTGTTAACATCAAAAGTTATTCTTTTTGATTGTTGATTAGATCAGAACTTTGTGGAAACTTGTTCAGAACTTTTGGCAGTTTGAATTATCCCAATGTTATTCGGCGGCTATCCACAAAGTAATCCACATAAATATCCCCTATGAAAATTGTAGTTCAGCGCGTGAAAGAAGCAAGTGTTACCGTGGGTAACGAGATAACCGGTGCCATCGAGCAAGGACTTCTTTTACTTGTGGGCATCCACGAAGATGATACCGATGATCAACTGAAATGGATGTGCGAAAAGATTCTAAAACTTAGAATTTTCGAAGATGATGAGGGGAAAATGAATCGATCGGTGAGTGATGTGGAAGGTGGAATTCTGGTTGTTTCTCAATTCACTTTGTATGGGGATGCCCGAAAAGGAACCCGTCCTAGTTTTATTGCCGCAGCACGACCTGAGAAAGCGGAACCAATGTATGATCAGATGATTGAGTACTTCCAATCAAATTCGTCGTTAAATATTCAGGGTGGAAAATTTGGAGCTATGATGGATGTACATCTCGTAAATGATGGTCCGGTTACACTGATATTGGAGAAGTAGTTTGGCGGTAATTTTTCTTTTTGTTGATGGAGTTGGATTAGGAAAACGAGGAACTGAAAATCCTTTTTTTGAATCAACGTATGAGAGTTTCCAAATACTTTCGGATGGAGATTTTTATGAGGATCCAAAAGTAATCTTGCAGGAGAATCATCTGTTTAAACCCATTGATGCAAATCTTGATGTGGAAGGATTACCACAGAGTGGTACCGGTCAGACCACTCTATTTACCGGAGTAAATGCCAGTAAAGAAATTGGGAAGCATTTTGGGCCTTATCCGCATTCGGGCATCAAGCCATTGTTAAAAAAGCAGAGCATTTTTCATGCGGTGCAGGATGCAGGAAAAACTCCGTATTTCATGAATGCCTATCCTCCCATTTTTTTCGAATTCGCCAAAAAGAGAAATCGATGGAGTTGTACCACCTTAATGACAAAAGCAGCGAATCTTCGACTCAATTCCATCAAAGAAATAGAAAATGAAGAAGCGCTTACGGCAGAAATTGTGCAAAATGCCTGGCGAGACCGGTTAAATATCAACATCCCAAAAATCACCGCGACCGATGCAGCTCATCGTTTATTAAATATTGTGCCGGATTACGATTTAGTATTGTATGAGTATTATCTCACCGATAAAGCTGGCCATAACAAAAGTGAAGAAGATGCCGAACGAGTGCTTAAACCTCTGGATGAATTCTTAGTTCATATTTTAAAGCACATGAAAAGTAAGGATACTCTCGTAATCACCAGTGATCATGGAAATCTGGAAGATCTTTCAGTAAAAACCCATACACGAAATGCAGTGCCTTTGATGGTTTATGGAAAAAATGCGGATCAATTTGGACAAGTTGAGAGTTTGATCGATGTGAAGAATGCGATTTTAAAAACGCTGTAGAACTACGAATAGAGAGTAAGGAATTAAGAATTACGATTTGGGTTACAGTTAATGATTTTTAGCTTGATCCGTTGTTACTTTTTTGGCCAATCCAAAAGTATATTTATCTATTCCATTTTAAAAAGTCGGAACTATTAAAATAGGTTAAGCCCACAAGACCTATTGAACTATAAATAAGTTTGTAACGAGAACAAACTTTGATGATTTTGAGATTATTCTGAAGTTAATATAAATAGAAGCATAACTTCAGGTATGCACTTCCATTGAAGGCAATGGGAACGATTTTCAATTTTTTATGAGTAGATCTAAACTATATACGCTAGATAATCAATCAAATAAATTAAAGCTGGAATTCTTCCCTAAAATGGGTAAAGCTAAAATTAAATCTAAGTCGATAAAAAGTATATTACTAGCTGCTTTTTTTATCTTAGGTTTTCTTCAATTATATCCTCTAAAGACCTTATTTGTGATTTTTGTTCTAATAATTGGGGTGTTTATTAATAGTAGTTGGTCACTAATGGGGAAGGAAACAGTACTTTTTGATACAAATGAATTAAAAATTATAAGAAGTATCTCATATTTACAGTCAACACTGACTTTTTCTCTAGATGAATTAAATCATCTAACAATAGGGGTTAGAAAGAAAGATAAAGATGGTAAAGATATACCTAATACATCGATGTTTAATACGAATGGAATATTTCAATTCCAACATAAAGGCATTAATTACAACTTCGGTTTAGATATTGAAATTGAAGAAGCCTACTTGATTTATAAGGAAATTGCGAATGTAACTAGGTTTTCTGATTTGAATATTAGACTTGATTGATATTTGCCAATATAATAGGATGAAAATAAAAGTTAGAGCTTCTATAAAGTTCATAAAGAGACCTAAGAAACACCAATGGCACTTATTGAATGTTAAGTATGGTTTATAATCCGAAACCCATGCATCCACTTTGACTTATTACTACCTTCGGTTTATGAAAAAAACTTGGGTGATCATCCTTTTATTAGTTTCAACGGTAATACTCTTCGGATTTATCCATTATCAACAACAGGTTAAAAAAACTGTTCGCCAATTTGAACCTAGCAGCTTATTTCATCCATCTAATTTTAAAGACCTTCGATTTGCCCATCGTGGAGGCTATGCTTTTGGTCCTGAAAACACAGTAGAAACGGTGCTTCATAACATCAGAAACAATGAGGTTACCGCCATTGAAGTGGATGTGATGATGAGTAAAGACGGAATGTTGTATCTCTTTCATGATGATTATGTAAACCGGGTGTTAGATTATCCCGAAAAGCGATTATTCTCAGATTTTACTTCCACAGAACTATCGAGCTTAACATTAAGAGATACCACGTTTGGCAAGATTGGACTTACATCCCTTGCACAACTTGTTGATTCTTTAAAAACATTGGCGTTTGATGAGAGCTATTCATTTCTAGTAGAATTAGATTTTAAACCAAGCGGGGATCAAACGGAAGTAGCTGCAGATGCACTTATGGCTATTGTTGAAGCTCAGGAACAAGAAATTGGCCCAATGATTTACGACTTCTTTTTTGTTTCTACTTTTTTTCCGGAGATGTTATCAGAACTTCGATCGAGATCAGATCATATTGTAACTGCATTTGGAGTTCATAGCGATTCACCAAAAAGTAAGTGGGCAGCCAGAGCGGCGTTGCTAGGAGCTCATTATATCATCAAGAAGAATGAAGCAAGTATTATAGAACCGAACTTGTGCTTGGTTACGCCCGGCTTTGTAGATAAATGGCAAAAAAGAGATATATCCATTAATACATATACGGTAAACACCTTTTGCGAGAAAGAATACATGAATACATTACCGGTGGCTTATACAACCAATTGCCCCAATGAAACTTGTTTAACAGATGAAGCAGAAGGATTGGGTCCACCAAGAAATTGGTGTTCAATGTGTAGTAAATGAAAAGTTTTTGGAATAGATAAAGACGAAAATCAATGAAGAAGAAGATTCAATTAGTACTGGGAAGTGGCGGGGCTCGTGGAATCGGGCATATCGCAGTAATCGATGAACTCGAAAAAACCGGTCACGAAATTGTAGAAATTGTTGGCTGTTCAATGGGCGCTGTAATAGGTGGAATTTATGCTGCGGGACAGCTTAAAGAATATAAAGACTGGCTCTTTACGCTTGATAGAAATCAGGTATTTGATCTCACCGATTTCACCTTTAAGAAAGAAGGATTTGTTAAAGGGGAAAAAATATTTGCTAAACACCGAGAAATGACCGGCGATTTAAACATTCAGGATTTTAGCATTCCATTCACTGCCATAGCCACTGATGTCCGATCAGGAAAAGAAGTGAAATTCAATAAAGGAGATTTATACAAAGCACTTAGAGCGTCGGTATCTATTCCCGGAGTATTTGTACCAGTAGAGGATTCTAAACGATTGTTGGTAGATGGAGGAATCGTAAATCCACTGCCGCTAAACATCATGAAAAAAAGAGAAGATGCTACCTTAATTGCGGTAGATTTAAATGCACTTGGAACTCCATTGATTGATGAAATCGTAAAAGACGAGGAAGAATCACAGAAATGGTATGAGCAGTTAATTCCGGATAACATCCTACAAAAAACACAGATTCAGACTAAAAAAGGAGATTCGCTTTCTGTATTCGAACTGATGGAAAGCACGTTCACATTAACTCAAGATCGATTAAAAGAGCTCATGATTCAGGTCTATCCACCTGATATTCTGGTGAATATTCCGCGTAGAACCTGTGGAACCTTCGAATTTTGGAAAGCTGAGTATGTTTATAATTGTGGTGCAGAAGCCTTTCGAAAAGCGCTGGAAGAGTTAAAAAACTAACTTGTTGTAATTACAGACATAATTTGAGAATGACTCCAATTTAGATCATATTCTCGGGGTAAAATTAATGGAGTCATCAATGAGTAAAGAGTTTATCCTAGCAATCGATCAAGGCACAACCAGTTCACGAGCTATTGTGTTCGATCATTCCGGCAACATCCAATCCGTTGCTCAAAAAGAATTTAAACAGCACTTTCCACACGATGGATGGGTAGAGCACGATCCACAAGAAATCTGGAAAACTCAAGCCGGTGTGGTTGCCGAAGCTATTTCTGCTGTTGGAGCGAATGGAAAAAATATTGCCGCTATTGGAATAACCAATCAGCGGGAAACCACCGTGGTTTGGGATCGGGAAACCGGTAAACCTGTATATAATGCCATTGTTTGGCAAGATCGTAGAACTTCAGATTATTGCGATTCACTTCGCGAGCAAGGGTGGACAGAAAAAGTAAAGGCAAAAACCGGACTCATCATCGATAGTTATTTTTCGGGCACAAAAGTTCGATGGATTCTAGAAAATGTGGATGGAGCCCGAGAAAAAGCCGAGCAAGGTAAACTCGCTTTCGGTACGATTGATTCGTGGTTGGTATGGAATTTTACAGATGGCGAAACACATGTTACCGATGTAACCAATGCTTCACGAACCATGCTTTATAACATTCGTGAGGGAAAGTGGGATACAGAATTACTAGATTTAATGAATATTCCGGAAAGAATGTTACCCGAAGTGAAAAGCTCCAGTGAGGTATATGGACATACCAAAACCACAATTTTTGCACACGAAGTACCCATAGCCGGAATTGCAGGAGATCAACAAGCGGCCATGTTTGGGCAAATGTGTTTAGATCCCGGAATGCTTAAAAACACCTATGGAACCGGATCATTTATCATGTTTAACACCGGTGAGGAAGCAATTCCATCTGAAAATAATTTATTAACCACTATTGGTTATGGAATTAACGGTAAAACTACGTACGCACTCGAAGGCAGTATTTTTATCGCCGGCGCTGTGGTGCAATGGTTGCGGGATGGTTTGGGTATCATAAAATCATCCAGTGATATTGAAAAACTGGCTTTATCAGAAAAAGATAACGGAGGCGTGTATTTAGTGCCGGCCTTTGCTGGATTAGGAGCTCCACACTGGGATCAACGTGCCCGAGGATCAATGTTTGGATTAACTCGAGGGTCTACTGCCGGTCATATCGCCCGTGCTGCTCTCGAAGGAATAGCTTATCAAGTAAAGGATGTACTTTCGGCGATGGAAGCTGATTCAGGAATCACCATCAAAGAACTCCGAGTAGATGGCGGCGCAACGGTTAACGATACCTTAATGCAATTTCAGTCTGATATTTTACAAATTCCGATTGTTCGACCAAAAGTATTGGAAACCACGGCATTAGGTGCGGCATATCTGGCAGGATTAGCTGTCGGATTCTGGAAAGATACCGACGAAACCAGCCAACAATGGCAAGAAGACACTCGCTTTGAACCAAAGATGAGCGAAGATCAAGCAAAAGCATTATTACACAAATGGAATAAAGCCGTTGAAAAAAGCAAAGGTTGGATTGAGTGATTTTTGACCCCATCTGTCTTCCCCTTGCTAAGGGGAAGGACTTTGTGGATAGATTGGGAGTTAAAGATAGAATTTAGGTTTATGATAGAAGGTGGCACTTTTAGATTGTTTCGAATTATAACAACGAGTCCTCCTCCTAATGTAGGAGGAGACAGAGGAGGTCGGAAAGTGAGGAAGTTTACGAATGATGAAAATTCTTAAATATCAAACTACGATCAACACTAACTACGGAACGACATCGAGTTTAAAACAGCCAAACCATGAATAGAACTACTTATTTACAAACACTAAAAGAGAAAAATGAATACTGGGATGTAGTAATTATTGGTGGAGGTGCTACGGGATTAGGTTGTGCTGTTGATGCAGCTTCGCGGGGTTATTCAACCGTGTTGTTAGACATGCATGACTTTGCTAAAGGAACTTCCAGCCGGAGCACAAAACTGGTTCATGGTGGGGTTCGCTATCTTCAGCAAGGGGATGTTTCGTTGGTGATAGAAGCGTTGAAAGAACGAGGATTGCTTATTCAGAATGCCCCTCATTTAGTGAGTCACCAATCTTTTATTGTGCCAAGTTATAAATGGTGGAGTGGACCATTTTACGGGGTTGGAATGAAAGTGTACGATGTATTAGCGGGTAAGCTGAACATCAAAAAATCGAAAAGTCTTTCGGAGAAGGAAACGTTAGAGAAAATTCCCACCTTGGAAACAGATGGCTTGCTTGGTGGCACAATGTACTATGATGGACAATTTGATGATGCACGCCTGGCGTTAAATCTTGCTCAAACTGCTGCAGATCATGGAGCATTGCCTATCAATTATATGAAAGTGACCAATCTGTTGAAAAACACTTCAGGCTTAGTAACCGGAGTTGAAGCAATGGATATGATTGATGGGGAAAAGTTAAACATCAATGCACGTGTTGTGATAAATGCGACGGGAATTTTTACCGATTCCATCATGAAAATGGATGATGAAGAGCATACCAATATTATACAATGTGCACAGGGGATTCACTTAGTATTGGATAAAGAATTTCTTCCCGGCGATGCGGCCATTATGGTTCCACACACCGATGATGGGCGAGTTCTTTTTGCAGTACCTTGGCATGGAAAAGCATTAGTTGGTACTACCGATACCCCAATTGATAAACCTGATTTAGAGCCTCGTGCTTTAGAAGAGGAAATAGAATTTGTGCTACGACATGCGGCAAGGTATTTATCAAAAGATCCAACCAGAGAGGATGTGAAAAGTGTATTCGCCGGATTACGTCCATTAGTAAAACCTGATGAATCTAAATCCACTGCTCAAATTTCACGAAGTCACCATCTGCAAGTTAATGAATCTGGGTTGGTTACCATTACCGGTGGAAAATGGACTACCTATCGCAAAATGGCCGAAGATACTATTGATCAGGCTGTATTGGTCGCTGGTTTGCAGGAATCTCCCTGTGTTACAGAAAATCTAAGAATCCATGGGTGGCTTAAAAATGTAGATATGAACAATCACCTGCATGTGTATGGATCAGATCGTGTTGGAATTGATCGATTAATAAAAGAAGAGCCGGAATTGGGCGAACGTATCCATCCAAATTTACCCTATGTGAAAGCAGAAATTTTGTGGGCCATAAATAACGAAATGGCCATCACTATTGATGACATATTATCGCGAAGAACCCGAATGTTACTGCTAGATGCGCAAGCTGCCTTGGATTCCGCTGAACTTGTAGCTCAGTATCTTGCACGGGAATTAGACAAAGATCAGGCTTGGATTGATCAGGAAGTATCAGAATTTAAAGCACTCGCTAAAGAGTATACACTAACTTAACAGAATAAAATGGAAGCATATTTAGGTGAAATATTAGGCACATTCTTACTCATTTTTTTAGGAAATGGTGTGGTAGCCAACGTGCTATTAAAAGATACAAAAGGTAACGGAGCCGGATGGGTAGTAATAACCTTAGCCTGGGGTTTTTCGGTATTTGTAGCTGTATTTGTAGTTGCCGGAATTAGTGGTGCACATATCAATCCTGCGGTAACCATTGGATTGGCGCTGGCAGGAAAATTTTCGTGGGATTTGGTACTTGGCTACATCTTAGCACAAATGCTTGGAGCGATTTTAGGAGGAGCTTTTGTTTGGCTTCATTACAAAGATCACTATGATGTGACTGAAGAAGCTGATCTAAAACTAGCTACTTTTAGTACTGCACCTGCCATTCGAAATACCATTTCCAACTTGATTTCGGAAGCGCTCGGTACTTTTGTATTGGTTTTAGGAGTGTTGTATATGGCTGCACCCGAAGTTGGATTGGGAGCTTTAGACGCTCTTCCTGTAGCGTTACTTGTTGTGGTTATTGGGATGTCGTTAGGCGGCACAACCGGTTATGCGATAAACCCTGCTCGTGATTTAGGCCCAAGAATTGCTCACTTCTTGTTACCCATAAAAGGGAAAGGGAGTAGCGATTGGTCGTACAGTTGGATTCCGGTTGTCGGACCAATTATCGGTGGAGCCTTAGCAGCCTTATTATTTCTTCAACTACCTTTTTGATGAGTTGACATGAGACGCAGGCAACAACGTGCATGGCCGTTTTTAGTGGCTGAATTTCTGGTAGTTTTCGTAAGTGTATCCGGTGCTTTCTATTTAGATACAGTAAAAGAAGATCGAAAACTCAAGGAAAACCAAATCAGATACTACGAAACCTTTCTGATGAATTTGGAAGTCGGGTCAGCCAAAATTGCTCGTTTACAAACCCAAATTGATACGTTAATTGTACAAGCCAAAACTGAGGAGGATTTTGAAATCCGAGTTCGCCGTAATCTGAATTTTGTGAACAATCAGCTTATAATCAGGGCAGGATTTGAAGAACAAAATTTCTCGGTAATTACTCCGCAGTATCTTAGAAATCTTGATGAAGGTTCAAATTTAATCACAAGAGTACAACGCCGGTTAAACACACTCGAACTGCGGACTCAGGAATATGTATTTTCCAATCAGATAGATAAGGATGCCTTCAAGAGGTGGTATATAAGCGAATTACAGGCGATCTCAAATTTACTTAGGGCGCTGGATCAGGCTGTAAATCAGGGCGCGGTTCCTGCAACTCGAAATTTATTGGAAGAACTGAAATAAAAAAGCCCTCGATGCGAGGGCTTGAAATGTGTTATGAAAGGACTGCTTTTATGCGATTGAAGATGTCATTGACATCTCCGGTTCCTTCTATAATTTTTGCCTGTCCACGATTAGCATAATGTGCCAAAACCGGTGCTGTTTCTTTCTGATATACAGCCAAACGATTTTTGATTCCTTCTTCGGTATCGTCGCTTCTGCCTTCCCCTCTGGAAAGCACTCGGCGTATGAGTTCCTCTTCGGGGACCGTAAGGGCAATTACTTGTGCATCTCCGGTTCCGTGTTTTTCCAGTATTTTATCAAGCGATTCAGCTTGAAATACGGTTCGGGGAAAACCATCAAAAATACAGCCATTAGCATAGATATCGTCTTCAAGGGCCTCTGCAACTATATCCACTACTACCTGATCAGGAACAAGTTCACCGGCATCGATGAATGATTTTGCTTTTAAGCCAACGGGAGTTTCGTTTTTAATAGCAGCCCTAAAAATATTTCCGGTAGAAAGGTGAGGGAGTTTGTATTCCTCAACCAATTTGGCAGCTTGTGTACCTTTTCCGGCGCCGGGAGGCCCGAATAGTATAATATTCATGGTAAATTCTCTTGGTAAGTAAGTGTGAGGGAATAAAATGCAAGTAGCCCAAAACCTGATTACAGGTTTTGAGCTAATCTAACATTCTAATGTAATCGAAAGATTACTTCTTCTTGCCTTTGGTATCGCGCTCTTTAATACGAGCAGCTTTACCGCGCAATTCACGTAAGTAGAATAATTTTGCACGACGCACTTTACCGCGACGTTTTACTTCTACTTGTGCAATAAAAGGGGAATTGAACGGAAAAATACGCTCAACACCAATGTTACCACTCATTTTACGTACAGTAAATGTGCGGTTTGGGCCACTGCCACGCATGGCAATAACAACACCCTGATATTGCTGAATTCTTTCCTTTTCACCTTCCTTTACCCGATAGTGAATATTCACTGTATCGCCGGCGATGAATTCAGGTAGGCTTTCACCTACGAGCGATTGTTCAACTAATTTTAGCTTATCCATGGTTCTTATTGTTTAATCCTGCCCATGCAGGATTGATGTGTTAATATTCTTTCTTAATCTGATTAAATAAATCCGGTCGTCGTTCTTTTGTTTTCTTAAGAGATTGCTCTTGTTGCCAGGCTTCAATTTTCTTGAAATTACCCGAGCGTAATACCTCCGGTACATCCATTCCTTTAAAACTGGCTGGCCGTGTATACACAGGTGCTTCCAACATTCCATCTTGAAAGGAATCTTTGAGTGCACTTTCTGCATCGCCAATAGCTCCGGGTAGTAATCGTACAATGGCATCAGTAATAACCATTGCGGGTAACTCGCCACCTGAAAGCACCACATCACCAATTGAATATTCTTTAGTGATTAAGGCATCTCTTACTCGCTGATCCACTCCTTTATAATGTCCACAAAGGATTATGAGATTAGTTTTTAACGAAAGCTCATTGGCATCACCCTGATCAAACACTTTGCCATCAGCAGCTGTAAAAATGAGTTCATCATACTTTCTTTGAGAAGTTAGATGCTCGATACAACTAAAAATGGGTTGTGGAGTTAACACCATACCGGCATCTCCGCCGTAGGGGTAATCATCCACTTTTTTGTGCTTGTTTTCGGTGTAGTCTCTTAAATCGTGAATATGAATTTCCACTAAGTTATTATCACGTGCACGTTGTACAATGCTGTGGTTGAGTGGACCTTCAAGCAATGCCGGAACTGAGGAAATAATGTCAATTCGCATGATGTTAATCCTCCAGCAGGTCTAAGTTTCTACACCGTATCGTAGTTGATGCTTCATCGATCGATTCCACAAATTGATCAACCACAGGAATCATTAACGAGCCTGAAGTAGTAGCCACAACAATAACTATTTGTGCTCCATTATCCAGTTCATCTATTACTAACCCTTTAGATTGATTATTTGAGTCTATGACTTCGAAATCAATGTAGCTTGCTTCTGCTTCGAGGATGAGCTGTAATTGCTCAGCGATATTATGCTCTACATAAATCGACTTACCTCGAAGGGCTTCGGCAGTACTACGATCAGCGATATGGTCAAAATGTACAAAGAACGAAAAACGGCCATCCGCACCTTCGCTTCTCACATGAGAAATACGACACGGATAGTAATCTCCACGGTTGTTTTGCAAATACACCAAATCAAGTTTCGTGAACTCTTCGGGAGCTATCGCTTCAGTCTGAATCTTCAGCTCGCCTTTAAGTCCGTGCGATTTAGCTACAAAGCCAATCGATGTAAAAGGTGATGTACCGGCACCTGCAACCATAGGAGCCTTAATTTTTTAGTCTGCTTTTTTGGCTTCCCAGGCTGCAAGCACAGTTTTGCGCTCCTCAGCTTCGGTTACAAATCCATCAAGATCGGCAAGATCGGTGTTGGAAATGTGATCAGCTGCTTCTTTTGCAGTCATGTCTACAGAAGTTTTTGCCGCTTCTTCTTCTTTAGCTTCCTCAGCCGGCTCTTCTGCAACTTCTTCTTCTTTCGTTTCTTCTGCAGGAGCTTCTTCTACTGGTGCTTCTTCTTTTGGCTCTTCCTTAGCTTCTTCTTCAGCAGGCGCCTCATCTTCAGTAGTTTCCTCTTCCGCGGCAGCCTCTTCGGTAGTTTCTTCTACTACTTCTTCGGCTGCAGGCGCTTCTTCGGTTACTTCTTCAGCAACTTCTGCTTCTACTTCTTCCGCTTCGGCAACATCTTCTTGTTCTGATGCAACTTCGGCAGCGGCAGTAGCAGCTTTTTTCTCAACCTGCTTTTTGTATTCTTTTTCTTCGGCAGCAAGAGCAGCTTTTACCTGATCGCGGCGAGTTACTTCGTCACCTTTTTTAGAATCGCGGTATGCTTTCCACTCTTCCATTGCAGCTTCGATTTCTTCGTCGCTTTTGCCCCACATTTTAAGGTGACGCTTGTATAAGATTCCCTCTGTACGTAGAATTTTACGAACAGAGTCGGTTGGCTGAGCGCCGGTATCTAACCAATACATGATACGATCTTCGTTCAGTATGGTCTCTTTCTTTTCGGTAACGCCATCAAATCGTCCAACTTGCTCAATAATACGTCCATCACGTGGTGAACGGCTATCTGCAACTACGATATGATAAATAGGACGACGAATACGCCCTTTACGTTGAAGTCTGATTTTAATCAATGGTTATCTCCAGTGAGTTATGTTGTTGTCTATATCTATTTCTTTGTGAGCTCGGTAATTCATAGTCATGTCATCCTGAGTCTTGTTTGCGTCCGGTTTACCGGACAAACAAGGCAGAAGGATCTGCACGAACTTAAATCAGCTTGGATTTTGGTTGTGAAGACTCATCGCTAAGCTCTGAGTGACTTTTACAAAACCACGCTCTCAGTATGTCAATTTCTACTTGCCAAATGGCAGATTCTTAAGACCTTGCATGGCTCTACCCATTTTGCCCATTTTGGACATGGTCTTCATCATCTTTTTCATTTGTTCAAACTGTTTGATGAGATCGTTAATCTCACGAACAGTGGTGCCAGAACCTTGGGCTATTCGTCGGCGTCTGCTTCCGTTGAGGATGCTTGGGTTCTGACGCTCTTCCGGCGTCATAGAATAGATTATGGCTTCGATGGGCTTAAAAGCGTCATCACTGAGATCTGCATTTTCTATTGCTTTGCTGGCGCCGGGGATCATCGAGACGAGGTCGGTAAAGTTCCCCATCTTTTTGATCTTTTGAATTTGATCCAGAAAATCTTCCAGATCGAATTTTTCAGAGCTGATGCGTTTTTGAAGCCTGTCAGCTTCTTTGGCATCAAATTCTTTTTGAGCTTTTTCAACGAGTGAAACCACATCACCCATCCCCAAAATACGCTGAGCCATACGGTCAGGGTAGAACGGCGATAGTGCATCCAGCTTTTCGCCGGTGCTTACAAATTTGATGGGTTTATCAACTACCGATTTGATTGAAAGGGCAGCACCACCTCGGGTGTCACCATCCAGCTTGGTAAGAACCACGCCGTCAAAATCGATACGATCGTTGAATGCTTTTGCTGTGTTAACAGCATCCTGTCCGGTCATAGAATCTACAACAAACAGGATTTCATCGGGCTTGATTGCGTCTTTGATGTTCGCAATCTCGTCCATCATTTGCTCATCTACAGATAAACGACCGGCGGTATCGATGATCACCGTATCCATTGCTAAACTCTTTGCCATCGAAACGGCTTCTTTAGCTACACGGATAGGATCTTTTTGTTCAATCGAATACACCGGCACATCAACAGACGTAGCGAGCGTTTTTAACTGGTTTATGGCAGCAGGGCGATAAACATCGGCGGCAGCAAGAAGAGGATTCCTTTTATGCTCCTGCTTGAGATATCGGGCAAGCTTTCCGGAGAAAGTGGTTTTACCCGAACCTTGTAAACCTGCGATTAAAATTACGGTTGGCGGAACGTGTGCAGTGGCGATGTCCGATTTTTCTCCACCAAAAGTAGCAACCAGTTCATCGTACACAATTTTTGTGAACTGCTGACCGGGATTTACTGAGGTGAGAACATCGGAGCCAAGCACTTTGTCTTTAACGTCCGCGGTAAACTGACGAGCAACCTCCAGGTTCACATCGGCATCCAACAACGCACGGCGAATTTCTCGTATCGTCTCGGCAATGTTTACCTCGGTAATACGCGATTCGCCTTTCAGGCTTTGGAATGCTTTATCTAAATTGGAGGATAGATTCTCAAACATGAATCTTTAATTCTTTCTAAACAGGATTTATCGTCAGTTTCAGAGCCTACAAAAATAAGGTTAAAAAGCGGGCTTATCAACAGCAATGTGGATAATTATTTTAAGCCCTTGCTTTGCTGCGGGAATTAAGAATTGGATGTGATAAAGTGATTAGGTGAAAAAGTGAGAGGGGTGATATAAATTGGTACCCCTTTTTTCATATTCTGCCTGACAGATATTATGAAAACTAGTTCGAGTGTCCGCTCGACATTTATTTATGAGCAAAAACTGATGTAAATGATTGCTGGTTCCACGTAACAATATTTGGCTACTGCATTTAATAATTCGTCTTTAATTCAATTGTATTTTCAGAGATAAAGTAATTACTATCATTGCTTTATTAATTAAACAATGATTCTATGAAATGCCCCAATTGCCAATCAAAAATGAAACGAGAACTTATGGAAGACCGTGTGCCGGTTTATCGATGCGTTTCATGTGCGGGAACCTGGGTTTCATCAAGCGAATTTGCGAATTGGATTGAAGGACAGGCATCGGTTCCGGTTAAGGAAGAGATTTCAAAAGAATCTGTAAATATTCCGGTTCTTGGAGCAAGAAAACCGCTGTTATGTCCTGATTGTGGAAGAATTGTACGTCGCTTTAAAATTTGGCCTAACTTAGAGTTTTATTTAGACCGATGCGGTGGTTGTAATGGTATTTGGTTTGATCAACATGAATGGGAAGTGTTTTCAGAACATTGGTCGGTAAAAAACCTGAATATTTTTTTTACAGACGAGTGGCAACAAAAGCTAAAAAAAGAAGAGATGGCATCACGATTTAGTGCCATGTATTTGGAGAGATTTGGCGAAGATGACTACAATAAAATTCAAGACATCAGAAAATGGATTTATGCTAATTCCAATAAAGATCAATTAGTCGCTTACTTACTAGATTCGAATCCTTACGAGAGTTGATTCGAGTAAAAACTACATGAACTTTATCTTTTAGCACTTTTGACGTACATTAAAATTAAAAAAGCACGTCATGAGTAATAAATTAACACTAAGGCTCGATAAGGAATTGATAGATCGGGCAAAAAAGCACGCAAAACAACAAGGTACTTCCGTTTCGAAATTAGTGGCTAATTATTTTGAAGCCATTGATAGCACACCGAGAGATGGTTCCAATAAAAAACTACCACCAATAACCCAATCTTTAGCAGGAGTTCTTGAGGGTACTGATATCACAAAAGAAGACTATCAAGAGTATTTAGAAAAGAAGCATCAGTAATGAATATCCTGTTTGATACTAATATTCTACTGGATGTTTACATTCGCAGAGAGCCCTTTTTTGAACATTCATCTCTGTTAATGGCAAACGCAGAACAAGGAATTATTACAGGCTGGGTAAGCTCAACAAGTATTACAACTATACACTATTTAGTTGGCAAGTGGCGGGACAAAAATACAGCAAATAAAATCATTGAATCGACACTTAAGATCTTCAATGTTTCAACTGTTAATCGAGCCGTTCTTGAGGGCGCTTTAACACTTGGCTTTTCTGATTATGAAGATGCGGTGCTTCATCAATCTGCAATTTTCAATAATCTTGATGGTATTTTGACTCGAAATAAGAAGGACTTCTCTAAAGCATCATTAGCAATATTTACTCCCGAAGAACTTCTTGCAGTGCTGTAATTTTATTTAATATTCAGAATTAAAAGTAACTCATTTTAAGCATGGTAGGGAACAATAATCATCTAACATAGTATGCACGCAATCATGAAAAAACTTAGTGTATTTACTTTACTCATTCTTTTGAATTGCGCTTTTGCATTTGCCCAAACTGGCTCATCAGGTGTGCAGGATCGGGCGGATGATGCTTTTAATGAATTAAACACCGGCGAACTCACCCTTCGGTTTGTTAATGCGTTAACCGGGGAATACGTAAGTAACGCATATATTGGCATCGGGGAGCAATCTTTCCGAACGGATGGTGAGGGAAAAGTTAGGTTTAAAACTGATATCGTAAATGGTACGATACAAGTTCGATTCGGAAAATCAGGGTTCATCACCTCAGATTTTAATCTCGAAATAATGGCCGGGTCGATCTTTCAAAATCAAATTTCTGTTTCACCCGAACTATTGCCGGAACAATATCGCATTGTATTGGATTGGGCGAATCGCCCCCGTGATTTGGATGCACACCTTATAAAAGAGGACGGATATCATATCTCTTATCGCCACAAAAAAACCAGCGATGACGGCGTTGCCCGCTTAGATAGAGATGATAGAAACGGAAATGGCCCGGAAACCATCACAGTAAATAGAATCGATTCTGACGCTGTTTACACTTATAAAGTACATGATTACTCTAATCGGGATAAACGCCGATCATCAGAACTTTCGAATAGATCGCGGGCTACCGTTCGCGTGTATGGCGATAATCGTTTGTTAAGAACATATAGCATCGAACCTAACCAACGTGGGGACGAATGGTTCGTGTTTTCGATTGAAGACGGATTAATTGTAGATGTAGATACCGTAAACTAAGCGCTCATAAACCTTCTGTCATTTTAATAGATTTAGTGTGATTTTTGAGGCTGCATTGTATTAATCAGAATCAGAAATTGATTAGTGCAGGATACCGACATTGTTTACTATTTTAAGTCGAGTTCAAATCATCACACAAAACAACATTATGAGCGAAGGTTACGGATTACTAAAAGGGAAAAAAGGAATTATTTTTGGCGCACTGGATGAGCGCAGCATTGCCTGGAGAATTGCATTGGCTTGCAAACGCGAAGGCGCTGAATTTGTATTATCAAACGCACCCATAGCACTACGACTTGGAGCACTAGATGCACTTGGCGAAGAAACAGGCGCACCAATTATTCCATGTGATGTAACCAGCGATGAAGAAATCGTTGATTTGGTGAACAAAACTAAGGAGCACTTTGGGGGTGGCGTCGACTTTATCCTTCATGCCATCGGAATGTCTCCAAATATCCGCAAGAAAAAAGAATACACAGATATTAATTACAAGTGGTTTCAGCAATCGCTGGATATTTCGGCCATTTCTTTACACCGCATTTTACACCATGCCGACGAAGGTGGATTATTGAATGACGGTGGTTCTATTGTGGCGTTATCTTATATTGGTGCACAGCGAATTTTCAGCAAATATTCGGATATGAACGATGCTAAAGCATTGTTGGAAAGCATCGCGAGAAATTACGGTAGCAGACTCGCTCCTCGCGGAATTCGAGTGAACACGGTTTCACAGGCGCCAACTAAAACTTCTGCAGGTTCTGGAATCAAAGGTTTTGACGGCATGTATACTTTTGCCGAGAAGTTAGCACCATTAGGGAATCCATCGGCGGATGAATGTGCGGATTACTGCCTGACTTTATTCTCTGATCTTACTCGAAAAGTTACCATGCAGAACTTATTCCACGATGGTGGATTTGTGACTAACGGAATTTCGGAAGAAATGATGAACGACCTTGCTAAGCTTTATGCGGAAGGAGAAGAGTAACTACTTTTTTTAATTTAACAAGTCATTCCGCAGCGTAAGCCGGAATCTTATGCTATCTATAAGCTTAAGATTTCTGCCTTCGCAGAAATGACAAAAATAAAACCAATGCCTGAAATCATCCTTGGTATCGATCCCGGCTCGCGGGTAACCGGTTATGCGGTACTTACCGAGGAACATGGAAAATTAATTGCCCTTCGCTGTGATGTGATCAGGATGACAAAGATTGAAAATCATTCAGACCGTCTGAATTATATTTTTGAGCAGATTTCAGGCATCATCAAATCCATTAAACCCACACAATGCGCGGTAGAAACTCCGATTTATGGAGTTGACCCACAAGCGATGTTAAAGTTAGGCCGTGCGCAGGCTGCGGCTATCTTGGCAATAAAGCAATGCGGATTGGAAGCTTTCGAGTATTTCCCAAAAGTTGTAAAGAAATCCATCACCGGAAATGGTAATGCCAGTAAGGATCAAGTTGCTTTTATGTTGAAAAAGATGGTTCGACTTCCGGATGAGAAATTATCGAACGATGCAACCGATGCATTAGCCGTTGCATGGTGCCACATGATGAATGGAAGAGCAATTCCTACATCAAAAAAGCAAACCCATCAGAATAACAAAAAAGGTGACTGGGCTAGTTTCGTAGAACAGAATCCTGATCGAGTAAGAAAATAATCCCGTTTTAGCATGATCGCATTTCTAAAAGGACATATTGAAGAAAGTACCGAAGACACCATTTTTTTGGATGTAAACGGAGTTGGGTATAAAGTGGAAGTATCAACCCAAACCATCGATCAGCTTAAAGGCGCGGGCAAGGATATAAAACTGCTGGTCTATCATCATATTACAGACAGTGATCAACGATTATTCGGGTTTTTTACTAAAGATGAAAAAAATCTTTTCGAGCAATTGATAACCGTAAAAGGGGTTGGTCCAAAGTTGGGTTTAACGATATTAAGCGGGCTTCCGGCTTCAAACTTGATAGGAGCCATCACCGGTGGAGATGCCGTTGCACTTTCCAGGGTGCCGGGAATTGGTAAGAAGACAGCAGAACGTATAATTGTTGAGCTGAGAGAAAAACTTAAAGCTTTTGATACCGGCGATTCCGTTGAAATATCAGGTGCAAAATCCGGTGTCTTTGAAGAAGCTGTTCAGGCACTGCAAGCCCTCGGATTTAAACAGAAAGAATCGGAGCAGGCGGCTATGTCGGTTATTAATGCCGGAGAAGTTTCTGATTCATCCGCAGTAATTCGGAAGTCACTTAGCTTGCTGAATAAGTAGCGACGCCTTATATACCGCTTAGTAGGTAACAATTTCTTCATTATACTTTCCACGCTATGATTAGTATCATTGCCAAATTGTTTCATTTATAACAAACCGGATAAATCGTGGCAAAAAAAACGATTCTTGTAGTTGATGACGAAAAAGATCTCTTAGATCTAATTGAATACAACTTAAAAAAAGAAGGCTTTAAAGTTCTTAAAGCAGAAAACGGAAAAGAAGGAATTGAAGTAGCCAAAGAATACAAACCGGATCTTGTGCTTCTCGATATCATGATGCCGAAGATGGATGGACTTGAAGCCGTCGAAATTATGCGTAAAGACGATGATCTGAAACGAATCCCAATCATCTTTTTAACGGCAAGAAGTGATGAAAACACAGAAATCGAAGGCCTGAACAAGGGTGGCGATGATTTCATCACTAAGCCAATAAGCACAACAAAGCTAGTATCTCGCATTAAAGCAGTTATGCGCCGGTTTGATGATACGGCAGAAGCTGTAAATAAACTTGAAGTGCACGACCTGGAAATTGATAAAGATCGGTACATCGTGAAGCGGGAAGAGCAAGAGTTTCAACTTCCACGCAAAGAATTTGAATTACTTTTTTATCTGGCAAGTAGAAAAGGAAAAGTGATGGATCGGCAAACGCTGTTAAATAAAGTGTGGGGCGATAACATTTACGTAGTAGATAGAACAGTAGACGTACACGTTCGCAAAATAAGAGAAAAATTAGGTGACCATTACATTGAGACGGTTAAAGGTGTAGGTTATCGCTTTAAAGAATGAGTAGAAACCGCAGAAGAGATAAAGCCATTTACAAGCTGGGGCTTAGAATTGCGATCTACACCGGTCTAATTTCTGCAGTTCTCACCTTTATCATCATTTACACGTTTGATCACGGTTGGGAAGAGTCGCTGCTTATTTCCGCCATGGTGATGGCTGCAACTGCGCTAACCTCCTACGTTGTTGGATACAAACTTCAATATCGCCGCATTAAAGTTCTAGAGCGAGTATCCAAAAACATCTCTAAAAAACGATTTGAAGAGATTGAAGATCTGAGAACTCAATATGATGATGAACTGGATTACATCATCAAACATCTGATCAAATCTAGCCGAACCGTTGAACGCGAAATTCAGCGATTGAATCGCATAGAAAATTATCGAAAGGAATTTATTGGGGATATATCGCACGAATTAAAAACGCCAATTTTTGCGATACAGGGTTTTATCGAAACGCTATTGAACGGTGCTTTAGAGGATGAAGAGGTAAATAAGAAGTTTCTGCAGAAAGCGATGCGTAACGTAAACCGCTTAATCTTCTTAACGAAAGATTTGATGGAGATCTCGAAGCTAGAAACAGGCGAGCTTAAGTCAGATATCGAAAGTATTTATCTGTATGAGATTGTACACGATGTGGTAGAAAATCTGATGTACAAAGCGGATAAGGAAGAAGTTGATTTGATAATCCATCCCTTTGATAGAAACATTCAGATCAGAGCAGATAAGAATCAGATTCGTCAAGTGTTGGTCAATATCATAGAGAACGGAATTAAGTATAACATTAAGGGCGGTAAGGTTGAAGTTGGCATAGAACCCAACAAACAACGCGCTGATAAAATTGATCTCTTCGTAAAGGATACCGGAATGGGTATCGACAAAACAGATATTCCAAGAGTAACCGAGCGTTTCTTCCGAGTGGATAAATCGAGATCAAGAGAAAGAGGGGGAACCGGGCTTGGGCTTGCCATCGTAAAGCACATCATCGAAGCACACGGCGAAAAACTTACCATAACCAGTGAACCAAATAAAGGTTCGGTTTTCTCTGTAAGTTTGTCTAAAATTGCCTCCTGATTTTAATTAACAATTGTCGACTTAAATAATACATTTTATGGTATATGCAGTAATTATGGCGGGTGGCTCCGGCACTCGTTTTTGGCCAAAATCCACAAAGTCTCTTCCAAAACAGTTTTTGAATTTATTTGGAGAAGGCACCATGATTCAAAACACTGCAAAAAGAATAGAGTCTATTATTCCTCAAGAAAGAATAATGGTTGTAACTAATGAGAGTTACGTTTCAATTGTGAAAGAACAATTACCAAAGGTGCCGGATGAAAACATAGTTGGTGAGCCCGTTGCTAAAAACACCGCTCCATGTGTGGCTATTGCAGCTGAGTTGTTGCACAAAAAAGATCCCGATGCTACCATGGTGGTCTTGCCTGCTGATCATCATATAACCAACACCGAAGGTTTTTTATCTATCTTAAATGCGGCGATCGAGAAAGCAAATTCAGGTAAACACCTGGTAACTATTGGTATAAATCCAGACAAACCGGAAACAGGTTTTGGATACATCCACGCTGATAAAATCTCAGAAGAAACTTATGGTGATCATGCGGTTCATCCTGTTCGTGCATTTACCGAAAAACCGGATCTATCCACCGCTGAAAAATTCCTTGAATCAGGTGAATATTTCTGGAACAGCGGTATGTTTGTTTGGAAAGCAGCTACTGTTTTGGGTGAAATAGAAGCTCACTTGCCAATTATGTTCGATGAACTAAAAAAATCGAGTGAAGAGTTATACACCGATTATCATGTACCGGCTATAAAAGACTTCTATCACAGTTGTGAATCCATCTCGATTGATTACGGAATTATGGAGCGTTCAGAATCGGTATTTGTGGTTCCGGGTGAATTTGGTTGGAATGATGTTGGAAGTTGGTCGGCAGTATATGATCTAGCAGAAAAAGACAAGCTGGGGAATGCTGTTCAAACCATGTTTGCAAGTTTTGCTGCGTCAGAAAATAATCTTGTGTTATCAAGCTCAGAGAAAATGATATCGCTGGTGGGTGTAGACAATATTGCCGTTGTTGAAACCGATTCTGCAATTTTGGTTTGTAACCTACAAACAGCGCAAGGCGTGAAACAAATCGTTGAGCATCTTAAAGCTGCCGAAGATTTAAACAAGTTTCTCTAACGTAAGGGGATGGTCTGCATATCAAACGCCAGTTTGATGTGAGGCGGTAAATTGCGATTGGTCTTTTCATGATCCACATAGCTATTCATGTGGATCAGATAAGCCTCGGGCACACCAAGTTGTTCAATGATATCTACAGCTTGGGGAATGGTTAGATGCGTTGGATGTTCCGGTTCCCATCGAAGTGCACTCAGTACAATGGTTTTACAACCACTTAATAACGACAGTGTAGAATTCGAAATGTCTTTTACATCGGTTAGATAAGCGGTGTCATTAATTCGAAAACCTAGAATTTCTAACTTACCATGTTTTATGGGTAACGGGGTAATTTTTACATCGCCAATTTCTATAACATTCTTGATCACGTGTAAATTAAGTGATGTTGAGCCTGGATATTTGTTCTCGCCGAACATATAATCGAAACGGCTTTTGATAGATGCACATGCTGTTTCAGTGGTATATACATCAATTGGTCCTTTCTTTTTATAGTTGTACATACGCAATTCATCCAACCCACCAATATGATCCATATGTTCGTGCGTAACTAAAACAAAATCAACGCATTTAATCCCACTTCTTATGCTTTGAACTCGGTATTCCGGTCCAACATCAATCAGAAAAGACAGTTCGTTGGTTTGTATCCAGGCTGAACATCGTGTTCGCTCATTTCTTGGATCATGAAAAAGCTCTTCTCTCATAAATCCACCGGCAACCGGAACTCCCATCGATGTGCCTGTACCTAAAAAAGTGAGTGTCATTTAACCCATCTCCCAATCACTATCGTCAGCTACGGGCGTTACAGCAAGCCGATCCCATAATTTATCAAGTTCTTTGCGAACAGCCGGTTTTATATAGGTTTCTGATAAATCAACCTGACCTAAAACTTTTGCGATGGTTCCAAGTTGTGATTCGACCGGTTTGTTTTTGTTCACCATCACTAATTTATCACCTTCAATAACACAATCAGCTCCACGAAATGAACCGCGCTCTTTCCGAAGTGTATATCCTGATTGTTCTAATAATTGTTCTAGCTCAAGTAGTAGTTTATCTGGTTTCAAAGTGATATTCCAATTGTGAACTGATGACCTGAAAGATCATAATCGTATAAGCTAACATCAATATCATACCCTTTGTAGAAAAAATCATAGCCAACGCTTAGTGTTTTGCTTCCAATAAGGTTCAAAACATTAACGCGTGAACTAATTGTGTAATAGGTGAGATTACCACCAAAAAAACCGCCATTTGAATTACTGAAGCCATATCCAATTATTCCATCTACAGAAGCACGGAGTTTTCGATTGATTCTAGAATTGATGGATAAACCTGTTCCCCCCGAGAAATAGGATTGATTAAAACGATCTTCGTAAAAATCATCATTCGATGTAGTTAACCCGGTACTAAGTTGTATTGGGATGCTAAATTGAAGTTTTTGGCGTCTAATAATTCTGATGCCGTTGGTAAATTTTAAATTCAAATCGAAAAACGACCCATCTTTAACACCCGATATTCTGTTACCGATAAGTGCATTCGCTGATAGCCCCAAAGTTTCAAAAGATGCTGCTAAAAGGGGCTGATCTATATTTAAAAGTTCAGGTCCGTTTTGAGAGGATTCTCCCACATACTCAAATTGAGTTAGCGATGTACCAATCATGATTATGGTGGTAGGCTCTGTAATTTCAGCTCGGCGATCGGAAACTGAAAACATCTGAGCGCTAATAGCTTCCGAAGCAATTAGAATAATGAGAAGTAAAAAGGGGGTAAATTTTTTCTGCATGGGAATGAATAGAAAACAGATTAACTTTGATGAGTAACAAATCATTCAAATTTTACATGATGAAGATTATACTAACTATTCTGATAACAGTTTTATTCTCTGGCATGGCGAACATCAACGATTCAATTTACGACTTTAATCTAGCCGATATCGATGGCAACAAAATGAGTCTCGAACAATTCGAAGGTAAAGTGTTACTCTTAGTAAATGTGGCTTCTAAGTGTGGATACACCCCACAGTATGAAGGCTTGCAAGCTATTTACGAAGAGTATAGCGATGATGGTTTGGTGATTATTGGCTTTCCAGCGAATAACTTTGCAGGACAGGAACCCGGTACCGAAGAAGACATCAAACAATTTTGCACGCTTAATTATGGTGTAACCTTCCCAATGACTGAAAAAGTATCTGTTGTTGGTGATGATCAAGCAGCCTTATTTAGTTATTTAACATCTCAACCTAATAAGGATTTTGAAGGTGATATAAAGTGGAACTTCGAAAAGTTCTTGATTGATCGTGAAGGAAATCTGCAGCGAAGATTCAGAAGCAGTGTAAAACCAGAAAGTGAAGAGCTAGTTTCAGCGATAAAGGAACTTCTTTAAAAAAAATGAAAGAGGTGTTGACTATGCCTCCAATACCTCTTTATATTTGATGCTCTCAAAGAGATGGTCCGGTAGTTCAGTTGGTTAGAACGCCTGCCTGTCACGCAGGAGGTCGAGGGTTCGAGTCCCTTCCGGATCGCACAAAGCTCTGAACTTACTACTAGTTCAGAGCTTTTTTTATTTTAAGACAAGTTTACTTTTCTTAATCCTCTCTAAAGCAAATAAAAACAATGTATAACAAAGAGACATACGATGTAATTGTTGTTGGCGCTGGTCATGCCGGTAGTGAAGCTGCAGGAGCAGCTGCACGTTTAGGAGCAAAAACGCTACTTATAACGATGAATCTCGAAGCCATTGCAAAAATGAGTTGTAACCCTGCAATGGGTGGGGTAGCAAAAGGACAACTTGTTAGAGAAATTGACGCGTTAGGTGGGTTAAGTGGTATTGTAAGTGATGAGTCATCGGTTCAATTCAGGATGCTTAATCGTAGTAAAGGCCCTGCAATGTGGAGTCCTCGCTGCCAAAGTGATAGAATGCTTTATGCACAAAAGATGAGAGAGAAGTTGGAGAGCATACCATCCCTCACTTTTCGGCAAGACAATGTAGTCGATTTAATTACTGAGGACTTTGAAGTAAAAGGAATCGTTACCCAAACAGGACAAAAGTTTTTCGCAAAATCAGTGGTGCTCACGAGTGGCACGTTCTTAAATGGCTTAATTCATATTGGGGAGAGTAACTATGGTGGAGGGCGATCAGGTGAGCGCGCATCAGTTGGAATATCTGCTGCATTAGAGAATCTTGGCTTTGAAATAGGAAGGCTCAAAACCGGAACACCACCACGAGTTGATGGTAGATCCGTTGATTATTCCAAACTTGAAATACAGTATGGAGATGATGACGCGTCTCCGTTTTCTTTTATGACGGAAGGAGAATTGCCCAAAGCGAAAGACCAACTTACTTGTTGGATTGGATACACTAATGAGAAAGTCCATGATGTATTAAGAACCGGTTTCGATAGAAGTCCCATGTTTAACGGCCGCATTAAATCTATTGGCCCAAGGTACTGTCCTAGTATTGAGGATAAGATCAATAGGTTTGCAGATAAAGACCGTCACCAGCTATTTCTAGAACCGGAGGGTTGGAACACCTACGAAATGTATTTGAATGGTTTTTCAACATCATTACCTGAAGAAACACAAATTGAAGCTCTCCGAACAATTCCCGGATTTGAGAGTGTAGTAATGATTCGTCCCGGATATGCCATTGAATACGATTACTTTCCACCACATCAGGTAAAAAGAAGCCTGGAAACAAAAAACGTAGAGGGACTTTTCTTTGCGGGTCAGATTAATGGCACCACCGGATACGAAGAGGCTGCATGTCAAGGTTTGATGGCCGGTATTAATGCTGCGCTAAAAGTTCAAAGCAAAGATCCGTTTGTACTTAAACGAAGCGAAGCCTACATAGGAGTACTCATTGATGATTTGATTAATAAAGGCACTGAAGAGCCCTACCGAATGTTTACCTCACGAGCAGAGCATCGAATTTTATTGCGCCAAGACAACGCCGATTTACGACTTACTGAGCTAGGATATAAAATTGGTTTAGCTACCAAAGAGCGTTACGATCAATATCTTCAAAAGAAAGAAGAGATAGATCGACTACACACGCTAGTTTCAAAATACACTGTTAGGCCTGAGCAAATGGATCCTATGCTTGAAAAGCTCGGAACTTCTAAATTGACACAGCCTGTAAAAGCGCACACGGTATTAATGCGACCGGAAGTAAATCTTCAAGAGATGCTTCTAGCTGATGAAGTATTTAAGTCGGAAGTCGAGGCCATTACGAGTAATAAATATGTAGTTGAACAGGTTGAGATTCAGGTTAAGTATTCGGGGTATATCCAAAAAGAATACGAAATGGTGGACGAGCTTAGTAAAAAGGAAAACTCGCCCATCCCAGAAAAGATTGATTATGCTAAACTGAAAAGTCTATCAACCGAGGGGATGGTTAAATTATCTAAAATCAGGCCAGATACTATTGGGCAAGCTTCAAGAATAAGCGGGGTGTCTGCTAGCGACGTGGCTGTTCTGATGGTATATTTGAAAAATTAGGTTTCACGTGAAACACTCTATTACAATTTCTGACTTAACTCACGAGGCATTTAAACAGGCTCAAGAGAATTATCTTGAGCAGAGAGGGCAGTATTTAGAATATATAAGTCAGCTTTTTTGGTGGAATAAAAGAGTAAACCTGATAAGCAGAGATGTTTCACATGAAACAATGGTAAAGCATGTGCAACATTCCTTACTCCTTTCAACCTTAGATGAAGTTAAAAATTCGCAGCAAATTCTTGATACAGGCTCAGGAGGTGGGTTGCCGGCAATTCCTTTAAGCATTCATTTCAGAGATAAGAAAGTAGTAGCTAATGATATCGTCTCAAAAAAAATGATGGCGATAAAACAAATTGGTAGAAAACTAGGATGTACTAATTTTGATACTGTTACTACTTCGATAAAAAAATATGAGCTAAATACCTCTGAGTTAATCGTTAGTAAGCATGCTTTTAAGGTGGGTGAATTAATCGAGTATTTAGAGGGGAAAAGCTGGGGACAAATAATTTTTCTGAAAGGAGAAAATGAAGCGAAAGAGGAAATTGAAGAAGTTTCTTTTGCGCTCGATACTGAGATTATACGGCTTGATCCCGCCATATCTGATCCTTTCTACACAGGAAAAGCTATTGTTAAAGTGAGGAGAAAAGGTGAAAAGCTCTGAACGTAGATTAAAATTGATGCTTCTGCTTCAAAAGCCGGGAGATAAACTGACAGTTGACGAGATAGCAAAAAAATTCGGGGTAAGCAGGCGTACTATATTTAGGGATTTCAATGCTTTGCAAGAAATAAATGTGCCGGTAACCTGGGATAAGTATGCGGGTTATGGGATGATGAAGGGATATAAAATTCCGCCATTGATGTTCTCCGAGAAAGAGTTAGCAACTATTATTGTTGGACTTAACTTTGTTAAAACTCAAATTGACAATGGTTTAACAGAAGATGCGGAAGGGGTTGAGCTCAAAATAAAAAATGTACTTCCGGTGGAACTCAAAGATTTTATGAATTCATTGAGTAGTAAAACTATTGTCGATCCATTTCAGAAATATAGTGGTATCAAAAGAGAAGGCGGTGATTGGTATGTCTTGGCTAGCGCGATTTCTCAAAAGTTGAGAGTAGAGTTTATTTATGAGTCGAGTAAGGGGGAATCGAAAACCCGAAAAGTAGATCCATACATCATTGTATATTTCGAAGATCATTGGAATATGATCGGACGATCGCACCTTAGAGGGGACGTAAGAAATTTTAGGCTCGATCGGATGAAAGAAGTAAAAATTTTGAACGAGAAATATGAGCTAAAATCAAAAATCGACATAGAGGGCTTGATTTTTCGTTCTAACGAGTTTGAGCAAAAAATAATAGTAGTACTCGATGATGCGGTCGTTAATCGATTTAAAGCCAATCTGCCGGCTAAAATATTTAAGGAAACGAGAAAAAATTCTAAAAAATTAAAGGTAGAGTTTTTCTTCGATAACTTAGACTTCATCAACCAGTGGCTGCTACAATTTGGTGATGAACTACGAGTTGAAGCACCTCAAGAGTTAGTGGAAAAAAGAACGGCGCTTTTAAAGAAAATGCTGGACAGCTAAATCGACTTCTAGAAAATGGATAACTCAGAATGAGTAGTAAGTTCTTCGAGAAATTTCATTCCGATGTAAGAGTTGCCTTTTTTGTTCAAACCCGGGCTCCACACAGCAATGGAATAATTGTTCGGATGCACGGCAACAATTCCTCCACCTACACCACTTTTACCGGGCAACCCAACTTTGAATGCAAACTCACCAGATTCATCATAAAAACCGCAGGTGAGCATTAATGCATTTAAACGTTTGGCTTGGCTTTTGGTGATCACACGTTTTCCATCGGTTATTTTGCACCCTCCATTTGCTAAGTATCCAAAGGTTTTGGCTACCTGTTCGCAATTGAGTTCAAGCGAACAAAGATCAAAATAAAAATCGAGTACTTCTTCCGGCTCATTATCAATATTCCCAAACGATTTGATAAAATTACACATAGCAATATTTCGATAACCGGTAGCTTTTTCTGAGTCTGCGATGTGATCGGAATACCTTAAGGTAGATAAGCCGCTTAAATCTCGAACAAAGTTAAGAAACTCCGCGGGTGCATCATCAAGTTCAGAAATCAATATATCGCAAATCACCAAGGCGCCTGAATTAACAAACGGATTGCGAGGAATTCCTTCAAAGGTTTCTAGAAGAATCAAAGAATCGAATTTTGTTCCGGATGGTTCAACTCCCAAGCGCTTCCAAATTTTCTCGCCCAACAAATGGTAGGCTAAAGTGAGTGAAAGAACTTTCGCTATACTTTGAATGGAAAATTTTTGTTGATGATCACCAAGCCCATAGTGTTTGCCATCCATCGTAATCATATGCACCCCAAACATAGACGGGTCAACTCGGGCAAGTTCAGGAATGTAGGTTGCCAATTGTCCGCGATCCTTTAACTGCTCGGTAACCCGAAAGGATCTATCGATGATTTCTTGATAATCCATCTATTTGATTAATTTGTACTTAAGATGATTTTAGGAAAGCTATTTCGGCCAATCAATATCAGGCGAGGCGAAAAAATTAATATTGTTTCTACGAAGATAATATGCCTGATGTGCAAGCCTTTCTTTATACTCTACCCAGTTCCGATGAGCTTTGATTGTCCAGCCTAATTCGGCAATTCCTATCAGTCTGGGGAAAGCCATAAACTCCAGCGAATCAGCGGTACTGAAATTCTCAGACCATAAGGGAGCTTCAATTCCAATAACATTTCCATCTTCAAAATACTCTTCCGGATTCCAATCGTAGGCATGTTCAACTGAGATGTAGCCAATCCAGTTATATCCAAATGGTGATAGTGAATCGTATTTCATATCCAAATAGGTTCTCTCGGCCGGTGATAGTATCAATTGCATATTTTTCTGAATGGCCATTTCTGCTTTTTCCGGATGTACCCAATATTGAGCGATAGAGGTGGAATCCAAATCAGCTTGAGCCACTTCGGTCCAGCCGATCATTCGCTTGCCGTATTTTTGTACAATTTTTTCGACTCGATTTATGAAGTAGATGTAATCAGTATCTTCTGTAACATGGCTTTCATCCCCGCCCACATGAAAATAAGTTCCGGGTGAAATAGCTGATAGTTCGCGAATTACGTCATCAACAAAAGCATACACTGTATCACTACGCGTATCAAAGGTAGAAAACCCAACTTTTTTGCCGGTATAAAGCTCTGGAGTGGTGTCAGTTCCGTTTAAAATGGGATAAGAAGCAGTGGCCGCATTGGAATGTCCGGGCATGTCAATTTCCGGTACAATAGTGATAAAACGCTGAGTAGCATATTCAACCAATTCTTTAAACTCTTCTTGAGTGTAAAACCCACCGGGACCGCCACCCACATCTGTGCTTCCACCAATTTCTGTAAGTAATGGCCAAGATTTGATTTCTATGCGCCAGCCTTGATCATCGGATAAATGAAGGTGCAAGTGATTGATCTTGTAATATGCCAATATATCGATGTATTTCTTTAGATAATCCACGCCAAAAAAATGACGGGAAACGTCCAGCATGGTTCCACGGTATGCATATTGTGGTTCATCTTTTATCATGCCTGTCGGAATAATCCAATCTCCGGTATCAGTGTGATGAATGAGCTGAAGGATAGTTTGAATTCCACGAAATGCACCTTCGACGGTATTTGCAGATAGATACAGTGCGTTTTCGGTGATGTCTAACTCATAGGCTTCAGGGTTATCAGAATCTAGATTTTTGATAGTGATGTACATCGAAGAGGGACCAACTTCAAAAGACTTTATAGATGCAGAGATACCCGTTATTTTTTCCAATTCTGTCTTTAGAAAAAGGCCAATTTCTGAAAGTTCTGTACTATTGCTATCCAATTGAATTCGAATGGCTTCGTCGAAAGTGAAGTAAGAATCAGTGGAAGAAACATACAATGGTTTTGGAACTAACGTATTAAACCCAAATTGAGAATTCGTTTCTGTTGAGTGCTTACTGGATGTGCAAGAGTTTGAAAAAAGCGTAAGCGCTAGAACAGTGCAGGTTAAAATTGCCTTTTTAAGAATCATAATAGTTAGGTCTGTGTAATCAGATAGAATGTATAAGCGATAAAGAGCATAAGTAAAATAAATGCTTCCCATCGCTCTAATTTCTTTTTAACACCCGAAAACATAGCGGTAAAAAGAAGGAGTGTGCCGATCATCAAAAGTATCAAATCCGTATTAAAAGTTGGATCAAATGCTATTGGATGGATGGTTACGCTGGTTGCCAGAATAAAGAATATATTAAAGATGTTCGACCCGATTACATTACCTACGGCCAGGTCAATATTTTTCTTAACGGCAGCAATTACAGTAGTTGCAAGTTCTGGAAGTGAGGTACCTGCAGCTACGATAGTAAGTCCAATTACTTTTTCGCTGACTCCCAATTCGCTTGCAATGGTAATGGCATTTTGCATTACAAGATTTCCTCCAAAGATAAGTCCAGCTAAACCGGAAATTACCTTAGCCGAAGATTTCCAGATTGGAGATTGCTTGTTGGTAGAGGGTTTCTCTTCAGATACCGTTTTAAGCTGTAAAAAGACATAGTACATAAATCCCGCAAAACAGAATAAAAGCAAAACACCATCTAAACGGGATAATGCATTTGGCGCATCAGAAAAAAATCCATTCCCAAGAATGAAAAGTAAAATGGCAGCAAACAAGGAAATTGGTATTTCTCTCCAAACAGTATTGGAGTGTACAGCGAGTGGTGTAATTAACCCGGCTAATCCGAGGATGAAAAATAAATTGAAATTATTGCTACCAATGATATTTCCCAGCAAAATGTCTTGATGACACTGCAAAGACGCGATTACATTTACAATGAGTTCCGGCGAAGAGGTGCCAAAAGCTACGATAGTAAGACCAATGGTAAGGTTAGAAACGTTATAACGATTGGCTAAAGAAGAGGCGCCACTTACTAACCAATTTGCACCTAGAATTAATAATAGAATACCGAGGGCTAGAAATAAAAAGAAGGGAAGCATAGTTGTGAGTAATATTTCAGTAATGAAATAAAAAGACCATTCTTCTGCAGAACAACAAAATTATTTTAAAATGAGATAGTTAACGTGTTTACTTCGCCGGAAAAGATCTGAATCTCGTTGTATTCTGTTAAATCATTAAATTGTAATAGTTTTAAACTTCCCAACATCTTTTTAATATCAAGAGCTAACGCTTGTGCTTCATCAATTTGATATTTGAAGAAAACAAGTCCCTTTGCACCAACGATGTTTTTTAGTTTTTTTGTTTCTGCCCACCCTGAGGCAATAACAATATTAAATACATTACTATTGAGCACCTCTGAGTTAAGTTGATTTCTTGAGACATTTAAAGATGAGTTTTCATATCCATCGGTCATTAAAACACTAATTTTAATTTCAGAGTCGTGTTCATTTAATGAGGCAATTGCTTGTGACCATGCATCAAATAATGCAGTAGAACTACGTTGATATTCAGGGTCATATTTAAGTGCAGAATTAATTAAACCTGAATCTGTTGTGAATCCATAAGACTTGGGAGTAACACTATCACTAAAAATCTGGATCATTACCGGTATAGTATTCGGCATAATAGAATAGAACATTTTATAATAATCATCTACACTTTCAAGGTCTCGGGTAAGCATGCTACCTGAATAATCCGTTGTAAAAGCTACTGTAGCATTTTCGAAATTATAATCGTGAATAAAAAAGTCAGTTATTAAACTTCTATTTCCTTCTGTATCTAAGCCGTATATACTGATTTCATTAATATCAATTGTATCCAGACCCGGAGAGAATGTAAGTAGACCTTCATCCGAAAAAGTAGATTCAGAAAAACTGTACCAGGATTCTGTTTCAACTAATGGATTGATGTCTTCACCAGGTTTAGGGAGTTCGAATGTTATTTTAAGTTGAACAACTTCTGAAGCCATTTGAAAATCAAGTTTTCCAATGGTGGTTCTGCATTTCTTGCTAATATTATTACCGCCGGAGTTAAGTGCATCTTCCAAAGATTTTTGATCATTGATACCCTCTTCCTTGCAATTAGTATAAATTTCAGCCAGTTGAAAACTAACTTGTTCAAGTTTTTCGGCATCTATATCTGCATCCGCAGTAATACACCCAAAAAGCGAAGTAATGAATGAAAGAAAAATTATTGATAGAGTTCCATAAAGTGTTGGCTTCTTCATGGTATAGTATTTTAATTAAAGCATATTGATAAGCTAATTAAAACCTCTATTTAAGCTAATGGCAATACATAATCATGCAGTCTTGGATTTTGCAAAAGCCAACAAAAATGAAAGAATCCAGAAAGAAAAAATTATTTAGGTTCTCTAAGTATTTTCTCCATTTTCTTACCCTTTGCTAATTCATCCACTACTTTGTCCAAGTAACGGCAATGGCGGGTTAATGGTGTTTCGATGTCTTCAATCCGATACCCACATATAACTCCTTTGATCAGGCCAGCATTTGGATTGAGGTCGGCTTGCTCGAAAAACTCTTTAAAAGTGACTTTTTGTTCGATGAGTGAATCAAGCTTTTGCTCATCAAAACCAGTGAGCCATTCTATTACTTGATGTAATTCTTCCTTCGTTCTTCCCTTCTTTTCAATTTTAGTAACATAGTGCGGATAAACCCCGGCAAAAGTTAACGCGGCAATTCGGGCATCGTGTTCGGGCGTGGTGGTAGGCATGGTGGGTTTGATTTTTTTAGTTTATTGAATGCTTTAGCTTCTCTAACCATTTTATCCACTCGGTATTAAAATTTAATTCATGGCTATATTTCAAAAACCCAGGAATTAAAGGTACACTGGCAATTATTTTCGCTGAACTATTTAGTTTAATGATTTGATTTAACTCATTTAGAAAAGTTTGCTTATCGATATCGGATATTCCTTGATTCTTTTCTACTGTCATTTGCCATTTTCTTAAGTCTTCTTTTAGCTCATCTATATTAGAATTAAACTTTTTATCTAAATGAATTAATAATTTTGTAGAACCTAATAATAAGCTACTAAGGTTGTCAGATTTATCTTGGTTTTCAATAACAACCATTAACACTTCAGACAATGATTCCTCAATTTGGGGAAATTTAATTTTTTCAAGAACACCAATACTCTTTTCAACTCTTTCTAAGCTTTGAAGTTGATCTTTTATATAACTTAAATCAGACTGAATCCTATATTTATTTACTTCAAGTTCTCTTATATCAGTTGCCAGCCGCGAGAATTTTGTCAATTTTTTAAACAATTCATTAAGCTTAAGCCTAAGAGCTGGCTCTGTGTACTTAATAAGCTTTACAGTAAGTAAATAATATCTTGTATCTATATCTGAAATATTCTCATTAGTGGATACAATAAATGGACTAATTATTGATTCGGATAATAGTCTAAAGATATCTAAAACAATATGATGCGCATCTGTGTTTTCTTCTCTTTCTAGTAGTACAAGGTCTAGGTTTCTCTCTAGTATCATACAGGATTCTTCTAATAAGTAAATTCTTGATAAGAGACCTAAACGTTCAGCAAAATCACGAGTGTTTTCGGTAATAACCAAAACACTACTTATAAACTTTAAAAGATGTACAAGCAATTGAATTACTTGTAGGTATAATTTTCGGTTATTAATTTGGAATGATAATTCTAATAAGTCCTCAATTCTATTATTTAACCCGGCTAAATGATTATTATCGGGGAATTTATATAGAAAGTCTCTACCAATTTTTATAGCATTCGTAGAAAAGTCTTTAGTAAATGACTGAAACTGATCTAGAGAATTTATTTGATCAACTAACTTACCGGTTAAATTCCAATAGGGCTTTTCAAGAATACTAGTAGCAATTTCAATTATTATCTGTTGTTGATCAGGAAATTGATTTAAGGCCCGACTAGTAAAAGCAATTAAAAACTCAAATTCACCAATTTCCTCGTAAGATTTATACCAAATGGCAATTGCATTAGAGAACCTATTAAAGTTTTTTAGCTTGTGATATCCTATTGCTGCCGCATATGCAAAACTTTGATTAAGCTCGGTGAAAGATTTATGATTATTCTCGGACCAGTAGAGGTATGTATCCGATAAGTTTTCAATTACAGATTCATCGAGTTCAGAAAAGTTATCTAATTCATATTTATACTTTTTATCTCTATTGTTATAACTCAATATTGACTTTTCAGGAAAAGTTTTTGGATATCTATCAGGATCTAACTCTTGTAAGTTGTGTAATAATTGTGATCCTTCATTTGTTACGTCGCAAAATCTTGGTAGAAAAATATCCTCAGAAATTTTGGATCCTGGCTTGACAAGTTTTTTTTTAAGTAGTGTAATATAATCCGAGGGAATAGAATTTGCATCAACTCCATAATAACCACTGAATCTGTACATCTCATCAATATTTACATAGTGCTCATTCTTACATAAATTAAGCA
The DNA here is from genome assembly GCA_024742815.1 of bacterium. Classification (GTDB taxonomy): domain Bacteria; phylum Bacteroidota; class Rhodothermia; order Balneolales; family Balneolaceae; genus HXMU1420-13. The sequence goes on along the minus strand of JANSXX010000008.1, from coordinate 45,632 downwards.
AAGAAAGCTGGTTAGGTGTAGGTGTTCTCATATTATTATAAAGTCTATATAAATCTAATAAATAATATCTTTATGCTAAAGTTAAGTTACTTTATTTATACAGGTTTTAAGAGAACAAAAAAACCCCGATCAACTAAATGACCGGGGTTTAAAATCTGGACGAAAACTAATCAGCGATTATATCTCATCACCTTCGTCTTCATCTTCATTAACTACTCGGGTTACCGCTGCAATAGCTCCGTCGCTATCCAAGCGCATAATGCGAACACCTTGTGTATTTCTACCCATGGTTCTGATTCCCGAGCAGCTCATTCGAATTACTTTACCACGTTCGGTAATAATCATCAAATCATCTTGATCGGTTACTTCTTTCAGGGCTATCAAATCACCGGTTTTCGGAGTTACTTTTAGTGTGATAACTCCTTTTCCACCTCGACTTTGCTCTCGGTAATCATCCACCAACGAACGTTTACCGTAGCCGTTTTCTGAGATGGCAAGAACAGTAGCTTCATGAGAATTTTTGATAACCACCATGTCTACGATTTCGTCGTCTTTGCCTAGCGTCATGCCACGAACACCGGATGTATTTCTTCCCATTTCGCGCACATCGCTTTCGTGGAAACGAATAGCTCGTCCGTTTTTATTGGCTAGGATGATGTTAGAATCACCATCAGTAAGTTCAGCGCCTAATAAACTATCGCCTTCTTTAATGTTGATGGCAATGATTCCATCACGACGTGGTCGGCTATAAGCTTCTAGCGAAGTCTTCTTAATCTGGCCTTCGATGGTGCTCATCACAATAGAGTGACCTTTTACGTACTCTTCATCATCCAATGTTTTAACAGGAACAAAAGCTTTGATGGCGTCATCTTTATCTATTTCGATCAGGTTTACGATGGCACGTCCACGTGCTAATCGCCCACCTTCCGGAATTTCATATACTTTCAGCCAGTAACATTTACCTTTTTCCGTAAAGAACAGGATGTAATTGTGGTTAGTGGCCACAAATAAATGTTCTACATATTCCTCATCACGAGTGGTAGTACCTTTCATTCCTTTTCCACCACGCCGTTGTCGGCGATATCCACTCACCGGCATACGTTTGATGAAGCCTTTGTTCGATATGGTTACCACCACATCTTCATCGGCTATCATATCTTCCACATTGAAATCCTCTGCAGAGTACACAATTTGGGTACGACGCTCATCGCCATATCGCTCTTTTAGATCTTGTAGTTCAGCAACAACAATTTCTGTCTGACGATCACGATCAGATAAAATCACTCGGAATTCCTGAATTTTGTCAACGATTTCGCGGTACTCGGTGTCGATTTTGTCACGCTCAAGTCCGGTTAGCTTTTGCAGACGCATCTCCAAAATCGCTTTCGCCTGTATGTCGGTCAGAGCAAATTTCTTGCGAAGTTCAACATTCGCCACCTGCGGATTCTTTGACTCACGGATGGTCTTAATTACTTCATCCAGATTGTCGAGTGCAATCTTTAATCCCTCTAAAATGTGGGCGCGAGCTTCGGCAGCTTCTAAATCATAAATCGTACGACGAATAATAATTTCGATACGATGCTCCACATAATGATGAATCAACTCTTTGAGCTGCATCACTTTCGGGCGACCTTGAACCAAAGCAAGGTTGATGATACCAAATGTAGTTTGCATCTGCGTGTACTTGTACAGCTGATTCAGAACCACACCAGCATTGGCAGAACGCTTTAAAATGATAACTAAGCGCATTCCTTCACGATCCGACTCGTCACGTACTTCAGAAATCTCAGTAATCTTCTCATCGCGAACAAGTTCTGCAATTTTTTGTACCAAAGTACTCTTGTTCACCTGATAAGGAATTTCTGTAACCACGATTTGCTCCCGGCCACCACGTAATTCTTCGGTGTTTGCACGAGCTCTTAAAGTTACTTTTCCACGCCCTGTTTCATAGGCTTCTTTTACGCCTTCATATCCATAAATGATACCGCCGGTTGGGAAATCAGGAGCGGTAATGTGCTCCATTAAGGCTTTCGTTTCGATTTCCGGATCTTTAACATAAGCTACAATCCCATCCACCACTTCGGTTAAGTTATGAGGCGCCATGTTTGTAGCCATACCTACAGCGATACCGGAAGCACCATTAACCAATAAATTGGGAAGAGCGCCCGGTAAAACTACCGGCTCTTGTAAAGTATCATCGAAGTTCGGTTGGTAATCAACGGTTTCTTTGTTGATGTCGGTCAGCAATTCTTCCGCAATTCGATCCATGCGCACCTCTGTGTAACGCATCGCTGCTGCGGAATCACCATCCACCGAACCGAAGTTACCTTGTCCGTCTACCAGTGGATATCGCAGTGAAAAATCCTGCACCATTCGAACAATGGTATCATACACTGCGGTATCACCGTGCGGGTGATACTTACCCAAAACCTCACCCACAATACGAGCACTTTTCTTATAGCCCCGATTGTGCAACATTCCCAATTCACTCATTCCATACAAGGCCCGGCGATGCACAGGTTTTAAACCGTCCCGAACATCCGGAAGCGCACGTGATACAATAACCGACATCGAATAATCGATGTAGGACGATTGCATTTCATCTTCGATGGTTATTGGAATAATTTTTTCTCTAGCCATAAAGTTGTCTTAATCATTCCTGCGTAGGCAGTGCAATTCGCATTCCTACGGAAGAATCTGGATTGTTATTAAAATTGATGTAGATATTGAACTCCGGATTCCGGCATTCGCTGCGGAATGACACTACATTCAGATCATTCAGCATCGAATTAACGGAACACATGTTAGATATCTAGTTTTGCGTATTTAGCATTACGCTCGATGAATTCCCGACGTGGTTCTACATCGCCACCCATTAGTGTTGAGAACATTTTGTCGGCGCCGGCAGCACTTTCAATCGTGATTTGCTGCAAGGTGCGGGTTTCAGGATCCATGGTAGTTTCCCAAAGCTGATCCGGGTTCATCTCACCCAAACCTTTGTAACGAGATACATCAAACTTGCGACGACCTTTTTTCAATTCCTGCACAATTTTCTCGCGACTGTCTTCATCCCAGGCATAATCAATCTTTTTGCCGGCAGTAATTCTGTAAAGCGGAGGAGTTGCCACATAAACGTAACCTGCTTCCACAAGCGGACGCATATAACGGTAGAAAAAAGTAAGTAATAACGTTCGGATGTGAGAACCGTCCACGTCGGCATCCGTCATGATGATGATTTTGTGATAGCGAAGTTTTTCCATTTCGAATTCTTCTTCGCTATGTCCGATTCCCGAGCCAAGCGCGGTGATCATTGCCTGAATCTCTTTGTTCTCAAGAATCTTATTGATCTTGGCTTTTTCCACATTCAGGATTTTACCACGCAATGGAAGAATTGCCTGAAAAGAACGGTTTCGACCCATTTTAGCAGATCCACCGGCAGAGTCACCCTCCACCAGGTAAATTTCACAATGCTCAGGATCTTTGATGGAACAATCAGCCAGTTTACCCGGAAGTCCACCACCGCTCATCACACTTTTACGCTGCACAAGTTGACGAGCTTTACGAGCAGCTTCACGCGCCTCGGCCGCCAACACTACTTTTTCGATTACTTTTTTGGCAATCTTTGGATTCTGCTCCAAGTACTCATTCAATTGATCATATACAGTAACTTCAACCGCACTTTGTACTTCTGAGTTACCAAGTTTCGTTTTTGTCTGACCTTCGAACTGAGGCTCAGCTACTTTAACTGATAATACAGCAGTCAATCCTTCCCGGAAATCTTCCCCGGAAATGGACACCTTACTGTTAGATTTGATGATGTTGTTTTTATCAGCGTAGCTCTTTAGTGATCGGGTTAGAGCTCTTCTAAATCCTGATACGTGCGTTCCACCTTCTCGGGTGTTAATGTTATTTACATAGGAATGCACATTTTCTGAGTACGAATTGTTGTACTGCATTGCTAAAGCAACCGGTACGCCCTCAATTTCTCCCTCTATATAAATAGGAGTTGGCATGGTGGTTTCACGGGCTTCATCCAGATAGCTCACGAAATCACGTAAACCGCCTTCATAATGATAAATTTCTTTCCCTAAGTCCTCGTCTTCTTCACGCTCATCGATCAGCTCAATAGTTACTTCAGGATTTAGGAACGCAAGCTCACGCATACGTTCAGCAATAATGTTGAACTTAAATTCGACTGTTTGCGTGAAAATAGTTGGATCTGGAGTAAAGCGGATAATCGTACCGCGCTTGTCCGTTTTTCCTTTTACTTCTAAGGGTTGCGTAGTAATCCCTCTTTCGAAAGCCATTATGTGAATTTTCCCATCACGATGAATTTCAGCTTCGAATCGGGTTGCCAGTGCATTCACGCAACTTACACCTACCCCGTGCAAACCACCGGATACCTTATAAGTATCTTTATCGAATTTTCCACCGGCATGAAGTTTTGTTAACACAACCTCAACAGCAGGAATCCCCAATTTCGGATGCATATCAACAGGAATACCTCGACCATTATCCTCGATGGTCATAGAACCGTTTTCTTCGATTCTTACAATAATGTGATCGCAGTGCCCCGCAAGCGCTTCATCAATACTATTGTCTACAACTTCGTTAATTAAGTGGTGGAGTCCGCGTTGGCCGGTATCTCCAATGTACATTGCCGGTCGCTTTCTTACCGCTTCAAGACCCTCTAAAACCTGTATATTGGACGCCTTGTAGTCGGATTTATTAATATCTGCCATATAAGAAGGGTGATAGCTTTGTTAGATGAGTATTTTAACGCCAGAAAATAGGGCTATTACGTGCAAAAACAAAAATAGACAGCTCGTATATCAAAAAAAGTAAAGATTGAATGGCTCAGGCGAAATTTGATGAAAATTAAATCGGTTTTTAATGTGGATAATTTGGGGTTTTGGTGGAAAACTTAACTTTTTAGAACTTTTCGTGCTTCATGGGATTGAATTAAGATAAAATTCCCTTATCTTTGGTGTCTATCTGAAAAACGAAAAGTGTAAGCAAATGTCGCGAAGAGACGATATTACGGGCAGAAAAGCGATGAACGGTTACCGTTCTTCGAAGTCCAACAACAAGACGAAACACCGTTTCCATTTAAATTTACAAAAAAGACGTTTCTACGTTCCTGAAGAGGATAAGTGGATTACGTTAAAGGTATCTGCCAAAACGTTGAAGACCATCAACAAAAAAGGTATTACCGAAGTGTTGAAGGAAGCGCGTAAGAAAGGAACCCTTTTAAAACACGTATAAACCATGGCAAAAGGTAATAGAGTACAAGTGATTTTAGAGTGCACAGAAAAACCGGGTTCTTCTCGTTATGTGACTACTAAAAATCGCCGTACACAAACAGAACGTATGCAACTGAAAAAGTACAACTCTGTACTTCGCAAGCATACTGTACATAAAGAAATTAAGTAACTGAGATATGGCCAAGAAACAAGTATTCGGTTCAGAAGCATTACAGGCTAAAGCATCCGCTCGCAGAATGGCAAAAGTGGTGATTTCGACTAAAAATGCGAATGGTAAATTTTCTTACCAGGAAACAATGGTTGATCAGGACAACGTAAAAGACTTTATACAAAAAAATAAAGCTTAAGTAACTTCCTGAAGATTTTAAGGTTACACAAGTTGATTGTGTAGCCTTTTTTTTTGCTTATTTTCCAACTCCTAATTCAATGATTATGTCGGTAAAAGATCAAATATTTTCGGACCTGAAAGAGGCAATGAAAGCCAAAGACGCGGATAAACTTCGTGTGCTTCGATCGTTAAAAGCCAAACTTATGGAGGCAGAAATCGCAGAACGCAAAGGTGGCGATGCAAGTCTGTCGGATGCTTCGGCTATTCAGGTGATAACAAAGGCGGCAAAACAACGCAAGGAGTCCATCGATCAATTCGAAAAAGGCGGGCGGGAAGATTTAGCAGCCAATGAAAAAGTTGAACTCGAAATCATTGAAGCATATTTGCCTGAAATGATGAGTGAAGATGAAGTGCGTGCCATTGTTAAGCAAAAAATTGAAGCCGTTGGAGCTGCCGGTCCTCAGGACATGGGAAAAGTGATGGGGCCACTCATGGGACAGTTACGAGGTAAAGCAGATGGCGCGTTAGTAAGTCAACTTGTGAAAGAGGAGCTAAACGGCTGATATGCACATTCTCGATCTCATAATTGCGGTTCCATTACTCTACTTTATTTATAAAGGTGCGGTAAATGGAATTGTAAAAGAGATTTTGAATATTGTAGGCATTACGCTCGCCATTTTTCTCACTTTCAAATACATGGATGCATTAGCAGTAATCATTACTCCATTTTTTGAAGAAAACGCCTCCCCATACATTCCGTTTATCTCATCCGCGCTAATTTTTTTGGGTACGTTAACGATAGTCGCAATTATTGGATATCTAACTAAAGAGCTGCTTAAAGCAGTGAAGTTGAGTACGGTAAATCGAGTATTGGGAGCAATTTTTGGATTTGTGAAAAGTGGACTCGTTGTAAGCACCATTTTATTATTAGCTGCGGGTTTTAACATCCCCAAAGAAGAGGTGAAAAATGAATCAGTTCTTTATCCATACATTATTTATATGGGGCCTTGGGCTTACGATGCCGTGGCTCTTATCTACCCCGGAGCAGAAAACTATACCGAGACGATTCAAGAGAATCTGAGTAAATACAATCCGATTGAAAACCTACCAATCTTAAACGATAATTAAGTACGCGCATGGCATTTCTACCAGTAGAAGAACAGCTGGAGATCATCAAAAGAGGAACCGTAGAAATTGTTCCTGAAAACGAACTCGTTGAGAAGCTCAAACAATCAAGTAAAGAAAACAGACCGCTAAAAATTAAATTGGGTGTTGACCCAACCCGTCCGGATTTACACCTCGGGCATTCTGTAATTCTTAGAAAACTAAGACAGTTTCAGGATCTTGGACACGAAGCCATCTTGATTATAGGAGGTTTTACGGCAATGATTGGGGATCCAACCGGTCAGAACACAACGCGGCCGCCTCTAACGCTTGAAGAAGTTGAGGAAAATGCCAAAACATATATCGAGCAGGCTGCAAAAATTCTCGATTCTGAAAAACTTACGTTAGTGAATAACAACGACTGGCTGGGCGGTATGGATTTTATGGATGTGATTAGACTCACATCGAAAATGACCGTAGCCAGAATGATTGAGCGGGACGACTTTTCTAAACGCTTTAACAACAACGAGCCCATCTCTTTGCACGAGTTTTTGTATCCGCTTGCTCAGGGTCAGGATTCTGTGTACCTAAAATCGGATGTTGAGTTAGGTGGAACCGATCAGAAATTTAACCTTTTGGTTGGTCGTCAGCTTCAAAAGGATATGGACTTGGAGCCGCAGGTTTGTTTGATGATGCCACTACTTGTTGGTACCGACGGATCGGCAAAAATGTCGAAATCATACGACAATTATATTGGGATTGATGAAAACCCTAACAACATGTATGGCAAGTCGTTATCTATTCCGGATGATCTGATTTATACCTACTTCGAATTAGTGACTGACGTACCCGTAGCGGATTTACCGGCCATCAAAATAAAGGCAGAACGCGATCCACGTAATGCAAAACATGATTTAGCCTTTGCCATTACTGCATTATATCATGGTGATGAAGCGGCAAAAGAAGCCCGAAATCATTTCGAACAAACGGTGATTAATAAGCAAGTTCCTGATGATGCCCCGGAATTTGAAGTGAAAGCCGGGGAAGAAACTAAACTGATGGATATAATTTCGGAGCTAAAGTTTTCGCCAAGTAACGGTGAAACTCGTAGACTTATTAAACAAGGTGGAGTAAGTCTGGATGGCGACAAGGTGCAAGACGTTCATCTTGAGATTACCCTCAAAAGTGGTGACGAAAAAGTATTGAAAGTAGGTAAGAGAAAATTCGCGACACTAAAAGGAGTGTGATGATCAAAATCAGTTCTTATAACATAAACGGTGTACGTGCAGCGCATAGAAAGGGTTTTGTTGATTGGGTTGAGCAATCAAATCCGGATATAATTTGCATTCAGGAATTAAGAGCTGACGAAACACAGATTCCACCGGAAATCGGAGAATTAAAGTATCACCAACATATCTTTTCGGCAGAGAAAAAAGGATACTCCGGGGTAGCAATTTTCAGTAAAAATGAAGTGCCTGAGATTAAGCACGGGATGGGTATTGAATGGATTGATGGCGAAGGACGTGTGATAACTGCCGAATATGAAGCTTTGCGTGTTGTTTCTGCATATTTTCCGAGTGGAACAACTGGAGATGTTCGACAGGAAATGAAGATGAAGTTTTTGGCCGATTTTCATTCATGGGCGGCACAGTTTGTCTCTGATGACAAGCCTACAGTGATTTGTGGAGATTTTAATATTTGTCATGAAGCCATCGACATTCACAATCCAGATAAACAGCATAAAACATCGGGCTTTTTGCCGGAAGAACGCGCATGGGTTACCGATTTTCTAGCCACCGGTTTTGAAGATGTATTTAGAAATCTGCATCCGGGAGAAAAAGATTTATACAGCTGGTGGAGTTATCGAGCCGGTTCAAAAGGAAAAAATAAAGGTTGGCGGATCGATTATCAGATGGCAACACCAGCGCTTGCTGCAAAAGCCAATGAAGCAGTAATCGAGAAAGAATGGGATATTTCTGACCACGCTCCCGTTACAATAACTTACGATCTCTGATATTGACAAAGATCAGAATAGTTTGTTATATGTAAGACCAATAATTTAACTATTTATGCCCACCCATTTTAAAGGCACAGAAAAAGAAGTTCAGGTGCTGAATACGTTTATTAAGTTGATGCGATCAACAGAGAGTTTAAATAACAGACTTCTACAGCATCTGAACGAGAATAATCTAACCATCAGTCAGTTTGGTGTTTTAGAAGCATTGCTGCATGTGGGGCCACAAAATCAGAAAGAATTGGGCGAACGTTTGCTGAAAAGTGGTGGCAACATCACAATGGTAATTGATAATCTGGAAAAGAGTGGTTGGGTAGAACGAACGAAAAACCCTAAAGATCGCCGGGCAATGATTATAAGTTTAACAAAAGATGGAAAGCGATTTATCAAAGACTTTTTCCCCAAACATCTGGAACGAATTGTTGCCGAATTTGAAGTTTTAAACCCTGAGGAGCTGGAGCAGCTGGGTAAGCTTGCAAAAAAAGTTGGAATGCAGACAAAATAAAAGGCCGAGGTATCGGTTTATTGTGTGTATTTCAATAAAACTCCATAAATCCCTCAGGGGGTAGGCTTGATCCGCTTACTCCCTCTTTTTTTGCCCCACTTCTTTTAGCTTAACGATTATTCGCGACCAACACTTTACAGGTTTTATATTTTATACGTTTAGTCCACGCGAGGTAATTTCATCTTTTAATGCCTTATACCTTTTCGGCTTTTTTAGGAAGAGATAAATCAAATAAAGCGGGATCAAGGTTAGAAAACCAACAGTATTATATATCACGCTAAATATGATAATACCAATCAGAAACCCGATCAGAAAAGCATCGGTTAACGGTGAAACAGTGATACTCTTAAATTCATGGATAAGCTCATCATCAGAGAGATGAGTAACGTCTATTTTTGCCATAATAAGTAAATTACTTTCTCAGGAAGCTTTATTCGCTAGAAGTAAAAAACCCAATATTTCATTCGGATAGAATTTAGAAAGCGAGAAACCTTCAAGGGTTCTGAAAAATAACCTCTGTTACTAAATCCGGGCTTCATAGTTAATGAATACTCATTTTATTTCAAACAGATTGTTCTTCATATCAATCGTTAACTGCTGATGAGCCGTTCCAATGATTAGGTCAATCATTTCTTCGTCTAATTTGAGATTGAAGCCTTCCATATAGTCAGCCACTCCTAATTCGAATTCCGAATTTTGTATGGCTATTGGAACCGTGTAAAGATTGTAGCCATAATCCCCATACTTCTTTTCTTCCTTTTTCGAATAATGATCTTTGTAAAACTCATAATTCAAAATATCAACGGGAGAACCTGTATCAATTACGGTGGTTAACGATGTGTTTGCTAATTGTAGAACCGTAATAGGTTTAGAATCAAAAAATAGAAATGGTTGAGGGTTATCCATTACAAGCACTTCATTTGAAAATGTGATTTCACCTTTCGTCCAGTCAAATCTTACATAGTCGACCAACCCAATTAAAACATCCAATCCCATGAAAACGTCGTACTGTTGTTGGGATTGAAATTGCCCATCATCGTCTACCGCGATTGTAAATTCGCCTCGTAAGTTATTTAATTCAAGGTTTCCGAAATTTAAACGCTCGATAATGGTAGGGCTGGTAGTAGAAACCCTTCTAAAGGCCGGCATATAAGAAGTACCGGTAATGGAAGTGTCTGTTGGCAGATTATATTTTTCTACGAGCTTTTTGGAGATCGAAATTCCGTGACCACCAGTATCTAAAACCACGTTAAGTGTGTCACCTCCAATCGTAGCTTTAAATAGATTTCGATCTAGGGGCAGAGTAACTGACTGCGCAACATTAAACTGAACCGTACTTTTAGGAAAGTTGTTGTAGAAATCATCACCCCAAGTTTTTGGAGTAGAATCAAGTATGATAGAGGTGCGATTTGCATAAAGATATGCATTCGTAAAAAACTGGTTCTTAGGTGGTTTAATATTTTGTTCGGCCATTGTATTAAATGCCGTTTCGTAATCACCGTTAGCATAAGCGACAAACCAACTTGGTCTGTTTCCTTCCTGATTAGATAAATATAGATCTTGGACTACGCGCTGTGCGTAGGCATGAATACCAAACAGGCATATAAAAAGTGTTGCGAAAAACCGGTTCATCATAGTTCCATTTTGAGGTAAGAATATGATGAACGCGATTCATTATATCCCTAATTCGTTATTAAGATATATTCTTTAAATGATTCGGTGATAATACACACAGCGTAATTACTGTAAAAGCGTGATTATCATTTTTTGCCGGAGCATTTAGTTAAGACAAGACTACCGCTTCTTGAAACTCAAACAAATCTTATAAGTTATTGCGATTTACCCATTGTTTATATTCGTCTATCTTTAAAATAAATTCTATAATTATATCCGAAATGATGGTCTTTTCTTTTTCAAGAACATTATTCAAATCTCTACTTCTTAGTTTAAAATCGAGCGTCCCCCATATAGTATCATAGTATCCCTTTCCACCTTTTTGCAACTCAATATTCATTCCTTTTACTTCAGGAATGAATTGTTTGTTACCAGTTAAATATTCATACTCTTTGACTGATAGTATGCCTGTAATCCGCAGATGATTATGTTTAGCATTCCAGATAAAAGCTGAATAATTGTTTGTACCTGTATTTAACTCAATACTCCCATTCTTTTGATGAATAGATACGTTTCTTCCAATACTCTCACTAATCGATTTGCAAACAAAATCATACCAATTTCCATATATATTAGACCCCGAAGAGTTAGAGAAATCAATGCTTAAATATCTTTTGCAGAAATCTGTTAATTCTTTGAGCTCCGCTTCTGTTTCTGTTTGGTAAGCTAATTCTAAAGAATTAATCTCCGAGCTAAGCAATAAATTCATTGACGATACGATTGCATATTTTTCGTTCAAATAAAGCTTACAATGCAAATCTTTTATTGCGTGATATCTAAAACCAAGTTTATTAAGCTCATTAAATGAGGCTTGGTTAGTGTGATCATCTCTAATAATGAATTCCACCGGAATATTTCTATTACTTAAGTTGTCAAATTTCTTAAGAAGTTTATACCACTTTGAGATTTTAACATATGGTGAAACAATAATGACATACTCGTCACTTTCTTCGATGAGTGTCATTATTTTGCTTGATATTTCACTTGGTTTAATAAATTTCATCTCAATTTATAGTCTGTCTTGTTATGTTACCTACAACAATTAGGTACAATATAATCAGTTCACTGCGCCCTATATATAAGTAACAAATCTTCTTTTTATGTAGAATGATTTATTGATAATTCATAATTAACTCGAACATTAAAAAGGCAAAGCTAAAGCTCTTTCTCCAACTTCCCGATTTGATCGCGGATTCTGGCGGCTTCTTCAAACTCCATATTTTTCGCGGCGTTTACCATAGTAGCTCGCAGATGGTCGATGAGTTTTTCTTTGCTTTCGAAGGTGACTTCATTCATAGCCGGAGAGGCTTTATAGGCAATGCCGTCTTCCGCAACTTTGATGGATTCCAGATAATCTTGCTCGGCCAGTTTCTCTGCCTCAGCGCTATAATCGAATTTGTCTTTACTGATAAGCGCGGGATCAACTAACGGTTTAAGTTCTTTGGTTACCGTTTGCGGAGTAATGCCATGTTTCTCATTATACTCTGCCTGAATTTTTCGTCGGCGTTCGGTTTCATCGATTACTTTTTTCATAGAGTCCGTAATCTTATCCGCATACATAATGGCCTTCCCTTGTATATTTCTTGCGGCACGTCCCACAATCTGAAATAAGGAAGTTTCTGATCGTAGAAAACCTTCTTTGTCGGCGTCCATAATTGCAACCAAACTCAGTTCGGGGATATCAATTCCCTCACGCAATAGGTTGATTCCAACCAACACATCGAAATCCCCACGACGGTATTTGTAAAGCACTTCGATACGCTCCAACGCATCCAATTCGCTGTGCATGTAAGCAGCAGATACTCCCACATTTTTAAGATATTCACTGAGTTCTTCCGAAAGTCGTTTGGTAAGCGTAATTACCAATACACGTTCTTTCTTTTCAACCCGTTTTCTGATTTCCTCCATCAAATCATCCACCTGATTCGCAAGTGGGCGAACTTCCAATTCGGGCTCCATCAATCCGGTTGGACGAATAATTTGCTCGGCATACACACCGCCACTTTGCTCCAGCTCATAATCGCCAGGTGTGGCACTTACAAAAATTGTTTGGTTTACAATTTCTTCCCATTCATCAAAAGTAAGCGGACGATTATCCATGGCGGATGGAAGTCGAAAACCATGATCCACCAATTGAACTTTTCTGGATCGATCCCCGCCGTACATGGCTGAAATTTGTGGGATGGTTTGATGGCTTTCATCCACCACACAGAGGAAATCATCAGGAAAATAATCGAGCAGACAAAATGGTCGTTCACCCGGTTTTCTGGCGGATAAATAACGGCTGTAATTTTCGATACCGGAGCAATATCCGATTTCTTGTATCATTTCTAGGTCGAACAGTGTACGTTGCTCTAAGCGTTTTGCTTCCAGAAACTTTTCTTCATCAATCAATACTTTGGTTCGCCATTGAAGCTCTTCACGTATTTGTTTGATGGAATCCTCAAGCCGAGATTTAGTAGTTACATAATGGGAGGCAGGATAGATTTTAAACTCCTGAACTTCTTCAATGATGTTTCCAGTATTTACATCAAACAGCTGAAGCTTCTCAATTTCATCGCCCCATTGAGTGATACGCAGGCCTTCATCAGAATACGCCGGATATACATCGGTAACATCGCCACGAACCCGAAACACTCCGCGCTTGAATTCGTGGTCGTTTCGTGTATAGTGCAAATCCACCATATCATACAAGAGTTTTCTACGTGGGATTTCCATCCCGGTACGTAAGGAAACAATCAATTTGGCATATTCACTGGGTGAACCAATGCCGTAAATACAACTCACCGATGAAACGATTACTACATCCCGACGACCGGAAAGCAATGAACTTGTCGCTCGTAATCTCAGTCGCTGAATTTCTTCGTTGATGGATAAATCTTTTTCGATGTATTTATCCTGCGCAGAGATGTAGGCTTCCGGCTGATAGTAATCGTAGTAAGAGATAAAGAATTCAACGCGATTATCTGGGAAGAGATCACTTAACTCACGGAAAAGCTGTGCAGCTAGGGTTTTGTTATGACTCATTACCAAAGTAGGTCGTTGCACATTTTCGATAACACTGGCGATGGTCCGGGTTTTTCCTGAGCCCGTTATTCCAAGCAAAGTCTGAAAACGATCTCCTGCTTCCACGCCTTCGGTTAAATCTGCGATGGCTGTTGGTTGATCGCCGGCTGGAGAGAAAGGAGACTGAAGTTTGAAATCGGACATAAATTAATTCTATGAGGAGTGATTTTTGAACAATCGGAAATATACTGCTTTTGCAGCATGCTTTTGAATTGAATTAAAAACCGAAAAGTGTGGGGGGAAAGTTCGGAATAAAAATATGGGGCAAATGAATGACCTCACCCTGTCCCTCTCCTGCAGCAGGAGAGGGACAGGGTGAGGTAACTCACTTCACCAACAACATCTTTCTCGTAATCACTTGCTCTGCGACTTCTAACCGATACAAATACATGCCCGAAGACAACAAAGAAGCATCAAAATAGTGAGAATGAGTTCCCTCAGGCATTTGTTTATTATCAATTAAAACAGCTATTTGTTGTCCGGTTATGCTAAATACACTAAGACGAACAGAGGAGGATTTCTGTAATCGAAACGTGAGCGTTGTTCCGGGATTAAACGGGTTTGGGTAGTTCTGCATCAAATCAATTTCGAGCGGGATTTCTTCATTAAACGATGTTGAACTTGGTTCTTTGAACGTGAAATCTGCAACTAGTGGCATGTGATCGGATGCTGTTGTGGCATCGTTGGCTTCCATTCCATATTGAGTTAAGGAATCGGCCGGAAGTGATGGTGTAAATAGAGCGTAGGAATTATCCAGAGTTAGCACAGAGCCTGAATAGACGATATAATCCAATCGGCCGGCGCTGAAAGAACTTCCAGAGCTGTACCAGGTGAAACTTGTAGGTAATTCGGGATTCATGGGCTTTGCATCTTCAAAAGCGCTTCCATCCCAATCGGGATCAAAATCGGGACCGTGAACGGCATTGTTGGTAAGATCTCCGGTAAGCAATGTTCGCTGTTGTTGAGAGAGCCCAACCAGATTCATATCTCCCATAATCATAATCGGAGTATTTGCAGCAATATCGAAGGCTTCTCCATTTTTTGATTTTCGAACAAAAGCCATCATCGCATTAATTTCTCGTTGACGACCTTCATCTCCCGAACTGCAACAAGGCGGATGCGCCACAAGAGCTAACAGTTCTTTGTCGCCCAAGTCGAGTAAGTAAGCAGCGTTTCCATCTACCGATTGCTGCTTCAGCACCGGAAAACGACTTACAATGAGATTATCATTACCCGTATCCCCATAAAACCACTGCTCGCCTTCGCCTGATGGTAAAAACTGTTCCATCAACTCCGCAGTTTGTTGCCCACTATTATCATAAATCTCCTGAAAGCCGATGATATCCGGCTCAATGGCAGAAATAATACGTTTGAAAGCGGCTTGTTTTGCAGGATCGAACAGGTCATCTCTTCGCACATTGTACGAGAGAACACGAAGATCAGAGAAAGCAGGTTTTTTGATTTGATAGGGCGCGGGGGAAAAACTTCGTTCCGAAATAAGTTGATAGGTAAGCACTTCATTCTTTTCCGGTATTTGATCTCCTGATGCACACGTAATTACAATAGCGATGGTATTGCCAATAAAAAGTGGAGAGCCATTAATGGAGGCATTCAAATCAATTTTAAGCTCAAACCAGGTTGAGGTTACCGTGGGAGCAGATACCAAACCAATGGAATACGAATTGATGGTTGTGCTTGTATTTCGATGAACAGAACCTCTGCGCTGTCCCAAGTTATATTCGAGATCCGCACCGATTTCATCGCGGGTATTTCCGGTGCCGGTGTCGTTATCGGTGTCGATGTACAGCGTAACATTGTTATTTTCCTGGAGTATGATTTCAGCGCCCACTTCCAGATACAAATAAAGAAAGCGATCATCGTTATGCACTTTCAAAACTCCAAAATTAACAGGACTGAACGCATCTTCACCATCTACATAAAGAGGATCGATGGTATCCCAATCGGTTTTGGATTCATCGATAAATACTTGTTGTGCATTTGTTGAGAGATGACAGGTAATAAAGAAAAGTAATA
The DNA here is from genome assembly GCA_024742815.1 of bacterium. Taxonomy (GTDB): domain Bacteria; phylum Bacteroidota; class Rhodothermia; order Balneolales; family Balneolaceae; genus HXMU1420-13. Next base: position 29,643 of record JANSXX010000008.1, on the reverse strand, counting down.
GAAAAGAATAAACAGGTTTCAAGCGAGTAAAATAGGGTGTGAATAATTATCCAAAGGTAGTTGGTTTCGGTGAGGAAATGGAATGTAAAATTGATCAACGAGAATACACACACAACGATTTGTAGGAATTCAGAAAGCACGGAATTCCTCAAAAATCAGTATCTGAATATTCGTAGATTCTCGCCTCACTCAATGTCATAAATTATGCCGCACCGACACAAGGAATTACAGGATTCCCGTAAACGAATCGACGAAATCGATACTCAAATTTTAGATTTGCTGGCTGAACGAGCTAAGACCGTTCAGCAGGTGATAAAGACGAAAGTCGAGAACCAATTGCCGGTATTTGTTCCACAAAGAGAACAGGAAAAATCAGTAGCTTTTAAAGCGCTAGCCGCCGAACGTGGAATTAAACCGGAGTGGGCCGAAGATTTTTTACGCTTGATTATGAGTTCATCCAGAGATAGTCAGTCTCGGGCGAAGTTTCCCATTGCAACCGAAGAACCTAAGCATATTCTATATATCGGTGGCGAAGGTGGAATGGGGAAATTGTACAAGAGAATCACCGAGCAAACGGGGCATATTGCGTATTCCATAGACAAAAGTAACTGGTACGAATTAGATGAATGGGGAGAAACGCTTGATTTGGTGATTATTACGGTTCCAATTAATGTAACCGAAAACGTGATTGAGCGATTGAAAGGCCGGCTGAATGATAACACTATTTTGGCTGATTTTACCTCCAATAAATCAAAGCCCATTCAGGCGATGCTGGAAGCACATGCCGGTCCGGTTTTAGGATTACACCCAATGCATGGCCCTGATGTTGAAAATCTTTCCAAGCAATTGATGGTAGTTTGTCCGGCGCGGGATGGAGAAAAAGCCGATTGGTTTGTAAAGCAATGCGAGCTTTGGGGAATGCGCATTATTCAGGCTGATCCGGAGAAACACGATCATGTAATGCATTTGGTTCAAGGGTTGCGACACTTTGTGGCTTTGTTACATGGCTCGTTCATGAAAAAGTACGATCTCAAACCCGCCGATATGGTGGATTATTCATCGCCCATTTATCGTGCAGAATTGATGATGACCGGCCGGATTTTCGCACAAAGCGCAGAACTTTACGCCGATATCGTTTTTGCCAACGAAGAACGCAGAAAACTGTTGATTAACTTTTTCGAGCATCATCAAAAACTAGCGGAATTAGTACAACAGAATGATAGAGAAGGCTTTATTCGGGAGTTTGAAGGAGTGACAGATTTCTTCGGGAAGTTTGCTACACAGGCGCTGGAAGAATCCGGGTATTTGATCAATCGTTTGGCTGATCGATTTGCTTAATCAAAAATGTCTATGACTTTCGAAATTGATACGGATTCTGATACTGAGTTGTCAAAAAACTGGATCTACGACCACGACGAACCAAAAGCACGCTATTCGTTAGGACAAACAGGCAAGAATCCACTCATTGGGATTGGAGTAAACCCGAGCACAGCTGTTCCGGGGAATTTAGATCCTACCGTTGCGGGAGTAGCTCGATTTGCTGCAAAACAAGGTTATGATGGCTGGATTATGTTGAACGTTTATCCGCAACGGGCCACCAATCCTAATAACATGCACAAGCGATTTCAAAAACAGCTCCATCAAAAAAATATGGAGGCGGTAGAGCGGTTGGTGTATAAACCGCTGGATGTTTGGTGCGCATGGGGAACCCTCATCGAAAAGAGACCATATCTAAGCCAATGTATGCAAGAGATGTACGAAATTATGGAGCAAGCAAGATGCTCGTACTTTCGTCGCGGAGCAATCAGCAAAGCCGGACACCCACATCATCCGCTTTATCTCCGAAAAACCGAGCCCATGGTTCCATTCGATATGAATCACTACACAAACACGGTAATTAAAAATTTAAAATGAAGAATTAAGGAAATGGGAATCAGCTAATCCGAAATCTTAAATCTTTAGTTTTTTAGTTACACTTTAAGGCCGCCTTTGCCTTCGCGAACTAGTACGGGATCTCCGGAAGTTAAATCGATTACAGTAGTTGGTTCTATTTCACCCATGCCGCCGTCAATCACTACATCCACCTGATGTTGCCACTCTTCCCAAATCAATTCGGGGTTGGTTGGATATTCCAAAATGTCGTCGTCTTTTTTGATGGAGGTTGAAACCACCGGATTACCAAGCATTTCAGTAATTTGTTGAATAATGGCATTGTCTGGAATTCGGATACCGACGGTTTTCTTTTTTCTGAACACATTGGGCAAAATATTACTGTGCGGAAGTATAAACGTATAGGGACCCGGTAGAGAGCGTTTTAGTATTTTGAACGTACTGGTTTCTATTTGGGAGATGTGATCTGATACTTGTTTAAAATCGGAGCAAATAAACGAGAGTTTCGTTTTTTCTACTTTTTCGCCTTTAATCTGAGCTACTCGTTCTACCGCTTTTTTATTCATGATATCGCAGCCCAAGCTATATACAGTGTCGGTCGGGAATATTACTAGTCCACCCTTTTTCAGGACTTCTACAACGTGTCGTACAATTTTTTGATCGGTATTCTCTTCGTATAGTTTGATGAATTCTGCGGCCATATTTTCCTCTTTTTTATTTTAAATCAGTTAGATAGGGTATTAATCAGGTGCTTACTTTTCTGAATTCAAAAAATCATAAAATTGGATGGAAAGCAATACAACTGTACATCAATTTTCAAGTTTCAACAACTGGGTTTTGGGGTTTAAATTTTAAGTGTTAAATGTTGAATGATAAATTTTTTGAGGTCATTGCGATGAGGTAGGAAATTTTGAATCTATACATTCAACTTGTCGGCGAAGCAAACTCTTTTTTTAATTCAAAATGAAAGATTTAAAATTAAAAATGTTATATGGGTCATTGCGAGGAGTCTTGGAATATTAAACTCAGCCCCGTAAGAAATCGACGCGGCAATCTCCAGAACAGCGCCTCGAACAGGAGATCACGTCGTCGATGAAGTTGTTCACCTTCACTTTGTTGAAATACTCCTTGTGATGGCGTATGGAAAGACAATTTTTGTGGTCGTTGCGAGGAGTTTAGGAATATTAAACTCAGCTCCTTAAGAACTCGACGCGGCAATCTCCAGAACAGCGCCTTGAACCGGAGATCACGTCGTCGATGAGGTTTCTCGACTTCACTTTGTTGTGATTCTCCTAGTGATGACGGATGATTTTTTTTATAGGATTGCGAGGAAGCGTAAGTTCATACTGAAGTAAAGAATGCACTCTTAGTATAAAGCGGTAGGCGATTTTTCTATTATAGCCTAACCCGCTTTCATAAAATCTGGATTTGAATCCCTAAGGAAATAATACGCATGGTTTGCAGCCGATCACTAAAATCATCATCGTAGATAAAGGACATTTCGAGTGAGGATGTCATAAAATTATTAATTTTACCGGTGAAGATATTAGTCATAATCACATCGGTACTGGTAATGGGAATGAGCAGATTCGTAAAGGTTGAGAGCTCGGTTTCGTAAGTGAAGTTTTTGAAAATCTCTTTTTTATAATCCAGCGCAAAGGTAATACCGCCTTCTGATCGGATATCCTCATCTTCGCCCAGGCCATAGAATTGATCGAGGCCATCGGTTTGTACGAACGTTTGTTTAAGTCCAACCCCTAATTGGGTGGAAAAATAATCAACAGGCTGATAGGATATACCAAGTGACTCAGTAATGTAACCGGGTGACATAAAGTCCGAAATGATCTCTCCGGTTTCTTCATCGAAACCTTTGGTAAATTGAGTGCGGAAGGCGATCTCGGCAAAGGCACTCCAAACAGTTGTGGTAAGGAAGTAATCAGTTTTATTACTAATTCGAATCATGTCTTCTGTCTTCTCCACGCCCTGACCTTCCTGATTGATTTGGCCAAAACGAAGGTTCACACGCGTGGTATTCGAGTATTCACTTCCGGTATATTTTGCACGAAAAAGGGTAGAGGCTGTAAAAGCGGTTGAATTTACTCCGCCACGACTCCAGTTATTGTATTCAGCTTGATTTCCGGTTAAGCTAAACACCCAAGATTTAGTCCACGGATTTACTTCTTCCTCTGTTTGTGTACTGTCTGTTGCATTTTGTGCAAGTATATTGGTTGAGAAGAACCCTAAGAAGATTAGCCATTTAATCGATTTCATTGCCACCCCATTTATTTTGATAATTTTAGGAAAGTAGATTATGGCGGGCTTTAATACAAAACAGCGGAAACATTTTTCCACTAGCGGTTGAAATAGTTCTTGGGTTGGGGATTAAATGTTAAGTGTTAAATGTTGAGTTTTAAAATTGGGGTGTGGTTATTGCGAGGAGGCATTTTTTTTCAATATTCAATAAGCAACAAGCGCCGAAGGCATCCCAATAGGAGAATAATCATTGTTCAACTGCTGAGCCATTTGTGAGGAGTCCGGGATAGTTAAACTCTGTCTCATATTAACTCGACGCGGCAATCTTGTTTTAAATGTTAAGTGTTAAATGGTGAATGATAAATTATGGGGTCATTGCGAGGAGCTTGGGAATGTTAAATTCAGCCCCGTATAAACTCGACGCGGCAATCTCCAAAGCAACGCCACGAACCGGAGATCACGTTGTCGATGATGTTGTTCGCCTTGACCTTGTTTAGATACTCCTTGTGATGACGGTCGATATCAATACCAAAGCTTCAAATTAAAATTTGAGCTACAAATCGAGTGACTAACTTCTATATTCATAACTCAAAATCTGTAATTCATAATCCGTAATTCAGAATTTATCACTCCTAATTCAACTCATCCGTTATTCATGCGCCTAATCACCATTCTTGCGATTGCATTTATCGCAACATCCTGCACTAATCCTCCAAAAAACGAACAGCCTATAGAATGGGGACCAAGTCCTTGGCCGGAAATACGAATCGAGCGCATCAACACACTGTTGCCGCTGGCAATGGAAGCAGCCGATGTGGATGCATGGCTTATCATCTGTCGCGAAAACGATAATGACCCAATGGCGGATCACATCGGAGGAGAAAACGCCGGAGGCACCGCTGTGTTCATGTTTTATTTTGATGAAGAGGGTTTTCACTCCCTTGCATTTTCGCCGGAAGGAGAGGCCACAGCGTTGGATGAACTCGATATCCATGATAAAGTGGTTGCTGTTGAACGAGGATATTCGACTTTAGTGCAAGCTGGGCAGTTTATCCAAACCATGGACTTCGATCGAATTGCCATCAACACATCCCAACAGAACAAATTAGCCGATGGACTTTCGCACAGTCAGTATCTGGCGCTGGTGGATGCCGTTGGCGATGAAGAAGCCGCGAAGTTTGTGTCGTCGGAAAACGTGATTTACGAATGGCTGAGTGTGAAAACTCCCGCCGAAGTGGAGATTATGCGTCAGGCCGCCGAACTCACCGCCGCATGGCAACTCGAAGCTTATGAAATTATTGAGCCGGGTGTTACTACCGATGCCGAAGTAGCTGCTTTTTTGGATGCAAAGATGGAAGAATACGGAGTGGGCGAGGCGTGGAATCCAACTCAGAATCCCAATGTAAATTCCGGAGCGGATCGCGGTCATTCACACGCCACCGACAAAGTGATTATGCCGGGGGATGTGATCCAAACAGATTTCGGAATCAAATTATACGACCGTTGGGTGAGCGACATCCAGCGGTTTGCTTATGTGCTTCAACCGGGTGAAACGGAGGCTCCTGAAGAGATCCAATATTACTGGGAATCTGCGCTTGATGGTGGGTTTGCAGCTTTTAATGCGATGAAGCCCGGAGTTCGTGGCGAAGATGTGGATGCCGCCCAACGAGCGTTGATGTATGAAAATGGAAGTGAATATGTAATGTGGAGCACCGGGCATCCTGTGGGCTATGTTGCCCATGATGCCGGACCTAATCTGGGAGGATCTCATATGCCCGGTCAGCGCCCGGCTGCCCAACTTCGGCTCAAACCCGGAATGGTGTTCGCCTTCGATGGTTTCCATGCGTGGACGCTCCCCGATGGTGGCACCAAAACGATCAGTGTGGAGGAAATGGCGGTGATTACAGAATCCGGCGCGGAGTATTTGATTCCGCCTCAGCAGGAATTGGTTTTGGTTGGGAATTAGAGGGTTTCAATATTCAATATCCAACAAGCAATAATCAGTGTTCAAGTGCTGAGTCTTTAGTGAGGAATGTGGGAAATTTGAATCTATTCATTCAACTTGTCGCGAAGCAAACTCTATTTTTAATTCAAAATGAAAGATTTAAAATTAAAAATGCTCTATGGTTCATTGCGAGGAGGCTGGAATCATGAATCCATCATTTTGTTGTATCGACGAAGCAATCTCCTGATCAACGCCCTTAATGGGAGATCACGTCGTCGATGAGAACTGAAATCTTCAAATATTTATGTTTCTCCTCGTGATGGCGGTTGAAAGGTTTATTCACGGGTCAAGGCGCGGTTATTCAAAAAAATGAAATTCGTAATTTTGAATAAACGAAGCTCTTCGAGCGTAATTGATTACTACTTACTATTCTAAATTCAATTGCTCCACACATCCATTTTATCCTTAATCACGGCATAAATCTGTTCGGTATCCAGCATCTCGTGTTTGATGGGATAGCGTTTAAAGCCGGGATCTTCGGGATAATAGCTAGGATCATAATCCGGCCGATCATAAAATACATTTCCGCAGTAGCCCACATAGCCACCTTCCCCTTCGGTATGGTAATGCATGATATTCAGCAGCTTGATCTCCCAGAATTTCGGAGCATAAACGTCGGTAAAAACTCCGTGAATAATCCGAGGCATTACCCATACGGGCACCTCTTGTTTTGGGGTATAATTGATTTCCAGAAACATAATACCACAGGTGATTTCCCGAACCTGAACAATAAAACTAAAAGGAATGCGCAGCTCGTAGCTTACCGTTTCGATCACGCTTTGGCGATACTGATAGCATTCATGCTTGGTATACGTGATTCCCTGGATCAGAGCGTTTGAATCGTTTTTCATAGGTATAAGTGTAACAATGGGTTTTAGGTGATATTGATCGTTACACCAAGACAAGAGAACCGTGGAGAGAAAAAGAACATAGTCTCAATTAACTCTATTCGTTTGAATTCGGATAAACATCCGGTTCCACATCCTTGAACCACCGTGCCTGAGTTATTACTACATTTATTTAAGGTCGGTTGGTAACCTGCTGTAATCAGCAGGTTTCTTGATGTTTGGGTAAGCTAGGGGTTTAGGTGGTGAGTTTCAATGTGGGTTGTTTGATGGTTAACTAAGCAGATATTATTACAAAGAGTAGAAACTGCATTAGTAAGCCCGCAATCCTTAATGTATTTCTTTTATCACATCTTTAAGCATTCTATATCCCATTAATACTTCTGATTTTGGTGTGGATTCGACGATTCATTTATAGGGATCGGGTACATTTCATAATTATGGATAACAGATATTTATATCTATGAAGTGTTTTATATCTATACTCTCTATTTTCGGTAGATAGAAAAAGACGATAATTAATGATTGATATACTTTTTATTGATATAGAGACGGATCGATCGGGGAAAATTCGGGATTATGGCGCACTTTATCGCGATAAAGAGCTTCACGAAAGAAATCCCGGTAGACTGGCCAAATGGATTAAAGTAGCTAATACCATATGTGGCCATAATATTATTAAATATGATATACCTGAACTAAAGAAAATTTTGGGTAATGAGATATTTAAAGGAAAAAAATACATAGACACTCTTCTCTGGTCTCCATTAATTTTTTCAGAAAACCCTTACCATCATCTTGTGAAGGGATATAAAATTGTCAATGATTCTGAAGTAAATAATCCTTTATCCGATTGTAAATTAACAAAGGACCTATTACTTGAAGAACTAGTTGCCTTTAGAAAACTTGATAAAGATTACCGAAAGATTCTCTCCGCACTTCTTTCTGATAAAAATGAATTTAATAGCTTTCTTGAACTTGCTTCTGAATTAAGCATTAGTTCTGCGACAAGTGAATTGGTATATCCGTTTGTTGAAGGTAAGCTCTGTCACAAAGTTAACCTTGATAGATTTATACACCAGCATCCAATTGAGTTGGCTTATGCACTGTCTATTATTCGCTTAGATAATAACGAATCAATTTTACCATTCTGGGTTAGAAAGCAATTTCCTGAAACGGATCAAGTTATGGATGCGCTCCGCTTTTCCTCCTGTTCAGATCAAACGTGTGAGTATTGCACTACAAAATTAAATCCCAAAAAAGCATTAAAGACATATTTCGGATATCCAGATTTTCGAAAGTTTGACGAGACAAGGAAAATAAGCCTTCAAGAAGAGACAGTGCAAGCAGGTTTACAGGAGCACTCTTTCGTAGCAGTTTTCCCAACAGGTGGTGGAAAGTCTCTCACATTTCAACTACCTGCTTTAATCCGTGGAGATTGTACTCGTCATTTAACGGTAGTTATATCTCCCTTGCAATCTCTTATGAAAGATCAGGTGGATAACCTGCAGGATCGGTTTCATATCACAAACGCAGTAGCAATCAATGGATTGTTATCACCTCTTGAACGGCAAGAAGCATTTGAGCGTGTTGAGAAAGGGAATGCTCATATTTTATATCTCTCTCCAGAATCACTTAGATCCCCGAGTATTTTGCGGTTAATATCATCCCGATCAATTGCACGATTTGTCATTGACGAAGCACATTGTTTTTCAAGTTGGGGACAGGATTTTAGAGTTGACTATCTGTATATAGCTGAGTTTATAAAAAAAATTCAGGAAAGAAATTTCAACAAACCTATTCCAATCTCATGTTTTACTGCAACAGCTAAACTACAGGTTATAAGTGATATTAAATCTTACTTCAGATCACGCCTTGGACTCGAATTAAAAGAATTTATAACTCAAAAAAGGCGTGACAATTTATCGTTCGAAGTTTTAAAAACTGAAACTCCCGAAGGCAAAAAACAGCAACTGTTTGACTTAGTCCAAAAATCTGAGAAACCGATCATAATCTATGCTTCAAGAACGAAAGCTGTTGAGGGTGTAGCCAACGATCTTGCAAAATCTGGATTTAAGACTACATTTTTTCATGGTCAGCTTGATAAGGATGTAAAAAAGAAAAATATGGAAGATTTTATGTCAGGTAAATCTCCCATTATAGTTGCAACATCTGCGTTTGGAATGGGGGTTGATAAAGAGGACGTACGAACAGTTATTCATTATAACATTTCTGACTCCTTAGAGAATTACATTCAAGAAGCTGGACGTGCAGGAAGAAATGAGCACATCAAAGCAAAGTGTTTTATCCTATATAATGATTCGGATTTGAACAAGCATTTTAGCTTACTACAGCAGACCAAGCTCAACAAAAAAGAAATTGATGAAATATGGAAGTCTTTAAAAAGTCAAGCGAAACGTAGATCGAAAATAAGTCATTCAGCTTTGGAAATTGCAAAGTCAGCAGGCTGGGATATTGAACTCAAAGATTTAGAAACAAAGGTTAAAACAGCTATTTCATGTTTAGAAGATCGAGGGTTTTTGAAGCGTGAACAAAACTCATCAATGGTATACGCCGATAGTTTGCTAGTTAAAAACTTTATGAGAGGTCAGTCACTTATTCAGCAATCAGACTTACTAACTGAAAAGGATAAACAAGACTGCGAAAGGGTATTGCAGCGAATTATTAAAGATGAAGAGACTAGACTTGAATATCTGTCAGATAGCACTCAGTTAACAATAGAAAAAGTACAGGAAAGTATTCGTACGTTACGTGATTTGAATATTCTGGGTGATGCCAAAGATTTAACTGCTTTTCTAAATCTTAATAATTCAAAAAATGGTTCTGCAACGATTACAAAACATTTTCTGGAAATAGAAAGGTTTTTGTATCAATGGCTAGATAAAAAGTATCGTATCAAAATCTCCCTTCGGCAATTAAATCAGATTGTCATTGATTCAGGCCAGGTCGATTCTACAGTTGATTCTATTCATAGAATTTTAGCCTATTGGGAGGTTCGCAGGTTTATTACCAAAAAGAGAATAGACCGAGAAAAAGAGATTTATAAAATTGTAGTTAAGAGTAAAGTAGATCTGGATAATGATATAGAATGTCGACACAAACTATCTGGGTCAATCATTAAAATTTTAACAGATTTTGCGATTACTCAAAATAATCCCATTAAACAAAAAGATCAGGTACCGGTTGGATTCTCATTAATTGAATTGAGAGATAATAATCTGTTTATGGGAAAAGTAGTTGAGGGAGGCACCGGTAAATATGAGAAAACTTTGTTGTTTCTAAACCAAATCAACGCTATAAAACTCGAAGGTGGTTTTATGGTATCCTATAATCGGCTAAATATTGAAGATATAAAAGGAAAAGAGAAGCCAAGCTTTAAAGTAGAAGACTATGCAAAAATGGAGATGCACTATCAACACAAAACGGAGCAAATACATATTGTTGGCGAATATGCAAAGAAATGTGTTGATAACTATGAGTCTGCTCTATCTTATGTAAACGATTATTTTACTTTGGAATATGAAGAGTTTTTAGCTAGATATTTTCCCAGAAGAAAATCAGAAATCAGACGACCACTCACACCCGATAAGTTTAAGGAAGTTATAAAAGATCTAGATACAGATCAGACCCAGGTCTTAAACGATAATAAGTCAGATCATATTCTTGTACTTGCTGGTCCTGGCTCAGGAAAGACAAAAGTATTGGTTCATAAAATTGCAAGTTTATTGCTTTTAGAAGACATAAAGCCGGAACAGTTTTTAATGTTGACATTTTCAAAATCAGCAGCATTGGAATTTCGGCAAAGGATTAGAAAGCTTGTTCCAGAGTTCGCCGGTTTAATTAAAATCACAACTTTTCATGGCTTTTGTTTTGAATTGATGGGGCAATTAGGTGATTTGGTAAAATCTCAAAACATTATTTCTGAATGCCTAGAAGGAATAAAGAATGAAGATGTAGATACGACGATTATTTCAAATAAAAGTGTCTTACTTCTCGATGAGTTTCAGGATATTAATCAACAAGAATGGAACTTAATTAAGAAAATCATTGAAATTGCAGGAAATATTAGAGTGATAGCAGTTGGTGATGACGATCAGAACATTTATGAATTTAGAGGGGCTTCCAACAGATTCATGAAAGAATACCAACTAACTTATCAATCAGTCCAATATAGCTTAATAAAGAATTATCGTAGTAGAGAAGGGATTATTCAATTTAATAATCAATTGTTGTCGACAATACCAAATCGTCTGAAGTCGGAGAAATTGATTCCTGCTAAAAAAACTAAAAAGGCAAGGATAAGCATCACAAAATATTTAACCAAAGATCTGGTACAACCTTTGGTTAATTCTATCTCCAGTGCTGAAACTAACGGAACACAAGCGGTGCTAGTTCATACCAATAGAGAAGCGCTGATGCTAAGTTCTTTACTTGAGATGAGAGGATATAAAACTAGATTACTTGCTGGATTTGATGGATTTAATTTAAATCAATTAGATGAAATAAGATCATTTACTAATGTTTTAAAAAATAATGTTGATGATACCGGTTTGATCTACGAAGAAAACTGGAAAAACAGTCTTGAATGGTTTAAAAAGAAATATACAGGTAATCTTCACTTTACAACTTGCCTAAGTGTTTTACATCAATTTGAAAAAGCATATCCAGAGAAAAAATTGCTAGTAGAGTGGTATGAATACAGTCGTGAAATAAAAATGGAGGATGCAATTCGCACTGACTCTTCGTTAATAGTCGTTTCGACTATGCATAAAGCAAAAGGGAAGGAATTCGATCATGTTTGGCTACTTTTAGAGGACTTCAATTTTTCTACTGATGCAGCTAAAAGGCAAGTTTATGTAGCATGTTCCAGGGCAAAAGAATCTTTAAATATTCATACTAATACTTCTTTTTTTGATAGCATTAAAGTAGATGAGCAAAAGGTATTTCATTATTCCCAGCCTACAGCTCCGCCAGCTTTTTATGATTTAGTATTGAGCCATAAAGATGTAAATCTGGGTGATCAGAAATATCACTCAAATTCAATAAGCATCAATACCTTAAATACTGGTGATTCTCTAAAAATAGATTCCGTAAATTTTGGTGAAAATCAAGCTTTTGGCTTTCGTTGTGATAAGTCTAAAAATGTAATGCTTTTTTCTAAAGCCTTTGTAAACAAAGAGCTTAAAGAATTAGAAAAGTCAGGGTATTACCTAAGAAAAGCCAGAGTAGAATATCTAGTGCACTGGTATGATAAAGACGAAGAAAAGGAATATAAGATTGTATTGCCCAGGTTGAGGTTTTTGAAGCGTAAATAGCGGCAATAGAATCAATAATCACCCATCCCGGGAATTACATTTCTTATGCCACCACGCGGGTTTTCAACATCTCCGTTGTACCTTGGAATAATATGAATATGAGTATGAAATATCGTTTGTCCAGCCGATTCATTCATATTGAAGCCAACATTATATCCATCGGGATTATACTTCTTATCTAAAATACCTTTCACACGTTCTAGCATAATCTGACAAGCAGTTTTCTCTTTAACAGTCAGTTGAAAATAATTTGATGATTTACGTTTGGGTATCACTAAAGCATGGCCAGGACTTACAGGATACTTATCATAAATACTATAAACCGTTGCTAATTCTGATATCAATTTTGAATCACTAGACGGGTTTTCAAAAACTCCTTCTTTCCCGTTTTCTAATTGAGTGAAATGTTGATATTCATAGATTTCACAAAAATCATTTTTAAATATTGATTTGTAGGGCAATTGCACGTTGCATTGGTAGGTGTATACTTTGTGTACATAATGATTGCGAAAACCCTGTCTTTTTAAATCTCTTCTAACTGTAAAATAAGCCTTTCCCGAAGGCTTAAGAAGTTCACTTACAGACATTAAAACTAAAGCTTGTTCCTCTGGGAGTAATACATTGAGAACGTACTGACAAATAATGGTATCGAATTTTTTATCAGGATACTCGGGCGCATAATGTGGGTCATACGCCGTGCAGTTAAGTCCTTTTTTGCGTAAAAACTCAACATCTTTTCCAAATCCAGAGCCAAAATCAAGCACGTCTCCTTTAATAACTCCTAAATTGTATAGCTTTCGCGTTGGGAAGGAAACTTTGTCTCGTTCCTTAGCAGTGAGATGGGAGTTGGGGTTTTCTTTCATTACAAATTGAATGCTTCAAATCCCCTGGTTTCAATTAAATATCGACTTTTCTCTTTCAACGAATCAAAGGCTAGGTTTTCCCAATTGCTTTGATCATAATTATTTTTTGAGATAAGATTGACAAACATCTCATTTTCAAACCCCTTCTGTTCCTCTCCTTTTATAAATTTCCAATAAGTAATTATCTGATCTTTTCGTTTATTCAACAATTCTAGTGAAGGAATTTTGTTACTCTTTTTATTATTAATTTTTGCCTTTGCTGGTAGCAAATTCCACAAGTCGTTATTACGCCATATTGAAAATGGTAAAACATGATCAATATTTAAGTCATTTGAAATTATATTGCCAGACCAAACACATTCCAAACCATCGTTTTTCTTCTTAAGGTGTTTAAAGATCTTTTCAGAAAACAAAACATTTCTAGCTTCTTGCGGTGCCTTTAGAATAGTTTCTAACACAAAGCCGTTATTCAATTTCTTGTCCCTTTCTACTGTGAATTCAGCCCAATTTATTAGAATAGAATGCATTCCTGTAACAAAACTACCAAGTATGTCCATTGCTTCATAGTATTCTTGAGAGATTGAAAATTCAGAATAATTTTCGATAAGAAAATTAATATCAATCTTCTTTGGCTGTCGTAATTGTTTCGTGTTGGGTAATAAATTATAGATACCATATTCAGTTCCAGTAACTGACTTTCCAATGTATCGCATTGGTTGATTTCTGATTGTATCACGGAGTTTTTTACTGAGAAGGAATACTGTCTTTTCAATTTCATCAGGTAAATTACCTCGGATAAGTTCCGAGTAAAAAACGGAAAGCCCTCCCCTAGTTAGATAATAATCAGTTACTTTTTTGAACAATTTTCGAAAAGAAAGTGTGAAAGAGCGAAGATTGTCTCCATTTTTCTGTGGGAGATCATTCTCAATAATTGGGTAGTAATACTCCAACCATTTAAGAATTAGTAAACCAACTGGTAGGATTACACGACCATCACCCAATCTCATGTAAGGAGATCGCCCTTGAATAATCTCTATCGTAGAACGAAGTAAAGCAAATTTATAAGTTGTGTCTTTACTATCTCGCTCTATTATTTGATTGATATTTTTTAAGATCTCATACAAAGTGGAGTAACATCAAAAAGGCAAATCGTCATCAATATCATCAAAGCTCATGGTGTCGATTTCGAAGCCTTCGGTGCTTGGGGGTGGTGGTCCTTGTTGGGCACTCGGCGCATTTTGTTGTCCGGTTCCCTGTTCAATCTTCCAGGCTTTTACGTCGGTGTACCAATTGCCGTTGTATTCCCGGCTTTGGATGTCTACCGAGGCCGTAACGTCCGTGCCTTCCTGCACCGCCTGCTGATCGATGTTATCGCCCCACTGCGTGATGCAAACTTTCTTCGGGTATTTACCCGGAATTTCGAGGATGAAATCGCGTTTTCTCCAAGGTCCGTTTTTCCCCTGCCCGCCTTGCTCTTTTAATACCTGAACGACTTTTCCTCTCAGCTGTATGTCCATACTAATCTGTGCTTTAATTAATTTTGTGGTAATGTAGGTAACTTAATTCTAGTTTTAAACCTTCAGCTGAGAATTATGAATTAAAAATTTTGAATTATGAATTGCTAGAGGCCTTAAACAAACCAAATTCATAATCCATAATTCAAAATCTTTAATTTTTTGGCTACAGCCGAAAAACAGTCTTCCCAATATTCTTTCGTTCTTCGAGGTAGCGATGGGCGAGCTCGGCTTCTTCGAGGGTGAAGGTTTTATCTACATATGGTTGCACCCAGCCGTCTTCTACTCCCTGGAGAATGGCTTTCATCCATCGCGCTGCTTTTTCGGGCTCGTGCCATAAATGTCCCAGATTCACACCGAATACGCCCCGGTTTTTATCCAGCAAAGAAAGAGGCGAAAACTTCGGCATCGAAAGCACCGTTTTAATCAGGCTGAGTTTAGCGGCCAATCCACCGGAGGTATTCGTACTTGCTACCGAGATCCCGAACATCCCTAACCGTCCTGTTGCCCGAAGTGCTTTGTAGCTTCTTTTCCACTCTTTCCCACCCAATGGATCTATAATTAAATCAACACCTTTGCCATTGGTAAGCGACATGATTTCTTCGTACCAATCCTTGTTTCGATAATCGATGGCGTGATCAAGTCCGCGTTCGGCCAGAAACTCATGTTTTCGTGAACTAGCCGTTCCATACGTTTTGGCGCCAATATGCTTGGCGATATCTAAGGCAGCAATTCCCACGCCACCACCGGCATTGTGAATCAGGATGGATTCATCTGCTGATAAACTGCCCATCGTTACCATCAACACCCACGCCGTTAGATAATTCACCGGAATGGCTGCGGCTTCTTCGAAGGTGAGTCGCTTCGGTTTTTTGTACACCTGGAGCTCTTTTAACGTGACCATCTCGGCCTGACCTTTAAACCGACACAATCCGATTACTTCCTGACCAATCCAATCCTCCGAAATCAATTCCCCCACTTTCTCCACGATTCCACTTACCTCGTAGCCCATCACGCAGGGCGTATTTGGTCCATCTGGATACTGACCTTTGCGGGCGAGGATGTCGGCAAAATTAAGTCCCGCCGCTTTTACGCGAATAAGCAATTCATCTTTAGCAGGAACCGGATCAGCAACTTCCTGAACGGCGAGGACATCGTATCCGCCGGTTTTGGTATAAACGAGGTGTTTCATAAAGATGAGTTTGGTAGTTGATAAGTATCGGAAGGTAGGTTTTATAATTAGGAATTAGCAATATGAAATTAGGAATAGATCCGCCACCCCTCCCCGCGCTTTCGCGCGGCACTCCCCTCGAGGGGAGATTTATTTGGGGCGCTGTTTTGGAAAAAGGTTCCAAATAAAGTTATTGCCCCAAAAAATCCTCCCTCGAGGGAGGTGTCAAGCGTAAGCTTGACGGAGGGTGGACGGCACTCGAAAACTTGCTCAGGTTGAGAAATGGAGACAGTGGGTGAAGCGCACCCGGAAAGGCAAACAAACTCGATTCACAACCTCTTAATCTCTTGCTTTTCCACCCAATACTGAATATATCGGATCACGGAATCCATATTCTTTTTTACATCCCGATCGTCAATTCTAAGCACTTGAATTCCAAGCTGATTCAGTTCGTAATCCTTTTTTCGATCTTTGTCTCGCTGCTCCTTTGTACCGTGAATACTTCCATCAACCTCGATAGCCAGAAATATTTCATGACAATAAAAATCAGTGATGTAATTAAGAATGGGTACTTGCCGATGAAATTGAACACCCAATTTCCGCCCTTTGATTTGTTGCCAAAGCAGAATCTCTCCAACGGTTGAGTTATTCCGTAATTCACGGGCAAATTTACGTAGAGCTGGGTTGTAAGGAAAAATTGTATTTCGTGCCATACCCGTTAGATCGGTTTCAGAGCTATTCCTTACAAAAAAAGTGGAAATAGATCCGCCACCCCTCCCCGCGCTTTCACGCGGTACTCCCCTCGAGGGGAGATTTATATGGGGCGTTGATTTGGAAAAAGGTTCCAAATAAAGATATTGCCCCACATAAATCCTCCCTCGAGGGAGGTGTCAAGCGTAAGCTTGACGGAGGGTGGAAGGCACTCGGAAGCGAGCAATACACCCAATTTCCAACTTATTTTAGCCTTCCCCTCAATTATGAACAGAAGAACATAGAACATCGAGCAATGGAACATTGAACTTTGAACAAATGACGGAGATTGCTTTATCATTCTTTCCGGTTTTTTTAGCGCTCGAATAGCAGAAATCGCTATCAAAAAAATCCTCCCTCGAGGGAGGTATAAAGCGCAGCTTGACGGAGGGTGGCGGACACTCGGAAGAGATCAAGAAACCCTCAAAAAATTGCATAAACTCAATTCTACTTTAGAAATTCAATTTATAAATACAGCTTCCCTCACTCCTCACTAACTATTAAACATTTCTAAAGGCAATCATGTGGTTTAAAAAAGGCAATTTCAGTATATACAAGCCAATTAAGTGCATGTCGGAATTATGTTGGAAGGTTGTAAAAAATGGTTGGTCATTATAGTAGTTGCCGTAGGGTCGATACTTCCCTTTGCATTAGCCCAAGCACAAACGTTTAGTTCGGTTGCTTATAATACCGAAAACTCCGGCCTATCTCATAACACCGTGCTTAACATGTACCAGGATTCACGGGGTTTTATCTGGATTGGTACTATGGACGGCTTGAATCGCTTTGATGGTACTAATTTCAAAATATACCGGCATAATCCGGCCGACTCAACCACACTAACCGACAGTTTTATCCATGGAATCTTTGAGCGCTCGAATGGCGATTTATGGATTGGAACACGCGATGGCGGCTTCAATATTCTCGAACCGGTAACAGATACGATTAAAAGGATCAATCATCGAACAGATAACCGGTACAACATTCCCGATAAGCCCGCGAACCTCATGTTCGAAGACTCAAAAGGCTTTTTTTGGATGGGATTCTTCACCTCATCGATAGGAACCTTCGACGAAGAACTTCAAAAATTTATACCGGCAAACATCATCCAAATAGTAACTGAAATTCCGATTTTTTCGATTAATCATGTGCTGGAAATGAACGATGGTGCCTTTATTTTCTCGGGTATGGATGGACTATTCTATTTGCCTTCCGATGAAGTAAATCGTTTTAGAAGTGATCCTGCAAAGGAACAATCATTAACTGCTACGCCATTATTTTTTACAAAAGAAAATCCGGCGCCCGAAATTAATACGCTTTATCTCGATTCGAATGGTAAACTTTGGGCCGAACTTGTGGGAGCAGGGTTTCAAACAGCTGATGTGATCGGCTTTCCTGATAAAGTGCGTCAAAGTTTGATAAGTGGCGTAGCTAAGTCATCGTCCCCCAATGTAGTGGAAGAAAGAGAAAGCACATTATTGATTGGTGGCGGCGGCGGATATTTGCACAGCATTGATAAAGAAAGTGGGGCTTATTCTTCAGTATTAGTCACAGAAAAAGAAGTAACCGGTTCGGCGCGCTTATTCATAGATCAAAACGAACAGCGTTGGTTTGGTACCTGGGGCGCAGGATTATATTTGTTGGAAGAAAAGCGAGGAATTGAACTTTATACCGAAGAGGATGGATTGCCGGCCGATTTCATTCTTGGGTTTGCTGAAGAGAGTAAAGGAATCTGGATTGCCACCAATCGTGGACTCGCTTTTATGGATGAAAACGATGAAATAACGCCGTATGATAACGGAAATTCAGGCTTGGAAGAGGCTAGTATTTGGTCGTTATGGCGGGATGATCTGGGTTTATGGGTGTCAACGCGCTTTAATGGATTATTTTTAATTTCGGCAGCTTCAATCGATGCGGGTAATCCGAACGCTCAAAATTTTAATACTTCGAATAGTTTGGTAGCCTCAGAAAGTGTTCATCAGGTGATGCGTGATTCTCGAGGTTGGCTATGGCTGGGTTATCAGGGCGAGGGAGTGCAAATTATTCAGAATGTTGTGGAGTGGGTAGAAGGCGCTCCAGCACAGACACTTGAGCTAAACAACCCAAATTCAGAGTTATCTATAAATAGTGTTAGCATTCGAAAATTTCATGAAGATGACGACGGAAACGTTTGGATCGCTACCACCGATAATGGCTACAATTATGTACAATTTTCCGGTAATCAGATCACAGGTATAGAGACTTTTGAAAACGATCCGGAAGAAGAGCGCTCATTGTCACATCGCGATGGGCGAAGTATTTATCAACAAAACGATAGCACTTTTTGGTTTGCATCCTACGGAGGAGGAATTACACGCTGGAGATCCGATTCTGATGAGCTCCTTAATCTGAGAACCAATGATGGATTGGCTAACAACAGTACGTATGGTATTCTTCCCGATAAAAACTCAAGGTACCTTTGGGTAAGTACCAATAATGGCTTATCACGTTTAGATACTGAAACTCTGAGGTTTACAACGTTTACCGTAGCCGATGGTTTGCAAAATAATGAGTTCAATACGGGGGCTTTTTTCAGGTTATCGGACGGAAGACTATTATTTGGTGGTGTGGGCGGGTTTAATATAATTGATACAGAACAGCTATCCACCGACACTCTTTCCCCTCCGGTTTATATTACAGGAATCAATGTATTTAATGAGCCGCTAAACTCCGATACATCGGCTATTTATACGAATCACATTACGCTTCCTTATGATGAGAATTTTGTCTCCTTCGAATATGCCGCTCTCGATTTTACACAGCCGCAGTACATTCAATATGCTTATATGATGGAAGGTGTTGACGAACAATGGGTGCAAAGCGGAAGCCGAAATTTTGCTGATTATCCGAACCTTGAACCGGGCTCATATACCTTTCATGTGAAAGCAGCCAATAGTGATGGATATTGGAATGAGCGAGGCGCCACATTATCAATTACTATTCTTCCGCCTTGGTGGCAAACCTGGTGGTTTAGAATCATTGCGGTATTATCGCTATTCAGTTCTTTGGTGTTGATTATTCGGCACTATTCCCAGCGCAGACTCAAAGAGCAAATTCGAAAAATGGAAGTAGAGCAGAAACTAAGAGATGAACGTGAGCGAATTTCCCGAGATCTACACGATCATGTAGGTGCTCAACTGGCGAATATAATGTCGGGACTTAGTTTGGTGGATAAATACAACGAATTTGACGAGAAGGAAAAATCAGCGGAACTGATGACCTCACTCAAAGGCGATGCCGAAGTTACTATTAAGCAATTGAGGGAAACCATTTGGGCGCTTAATCAGAACGCGTTGAACCTCAGTGAGTTTGCGGAACATCTTAATGCTTATTTTAGGCATCAAAGTGCGTTAACGGCATCGTTAAATGTTCAAATTGATGTGGATGAAAAGTCGAACATGTCCTTATCGTCTACGCAGGCACTCAATGTTTTTCGCATCATTCAAGAAGCATCTCAAAATACGCTGAAATACGCCGAGGCTAAAAACCTTTGGATTTCCATGACCAACGGAAATGATGAGCTGAATATATCGGTGAAGGATGATGGAGCATTCAAAGGGGAAAAAATCAGTTTTAATGGTGGATATGGAATGAAGAATATGCAAAAACGTGCGCGGGAAATAGATGGAAGCATTGCCATAAACACCGACTCAGGAACAGAGGTGTTGATTAAAATCCCAATCAACCCTTCATAAAATACTGCGTTTGGGGGATTGGCACTTTCAACTTTTTACTGCATGTTTGGGCAAATAATTGAATCTATGGAATCTGAAGCACCAAAAATTAATGTAGCTATTGTCGAAGATCACGACATTTTCAGGAAAAGATTAAGCGAGCTCCTCTATTTCTATAAAGAACTGAATTTGACGCTGGTTGCAGATTCTGCCGAGAGCTTTTTCGAAAAATTGGAGCGATCTCAAGATGAAGAAGTGCCGGATGTTGTATTGATGGATATCGAATTACCGGGCATGAATGGTATTGAAGCCACCTTCGAGCTCAAGCGAAATCAACCTGAAATGGATATCATCATGTTTACGGTGTTTGAGGATGATGAACGAATTTTTGATTCCATACAAGTTGGGGCCACCGGATATTTACTTAAAGACACACCCATTGATGATGTGGTAAATGCGATCAAAGACATGAAAGAGGGTGGATCGCCCATATCGCCAAGTATTGCCCGGCGCGTGTTTGACATGATGCGTAATCATAAAGAGAAAGCAGAAACCGATGAAGTGCCCTTTAATTTGACACCGGCTGAGATTAAAATCCTGGAACAGGTGATTGACGGGAAAACGAACAAAGAGATTGCCGAAGTGGTATTTTTAAGCCCATGGACGGTTAAAACGCACATCAAAAATATCTACAAAAAAATGCATGTAAACTCACGTGCAGCTGCCGTTCGACTGGCATTAAAGCGGAATATTGTGTGATTTTCGGTGGATCATCCCAATAAATACTCCATTTGGGTGATTTATAAACACACATAAAGCTAGCATCTTGACACTATTAATTTCTCGCAAAAGAGAAGTGCAGAATTTAACTCAAGGTGAAGCTTATGAAAACAGGTATCAGCGTGATATTGGCTCTGTTAATGTGTTCTACAATCAGTTGGGCACAATCAGGTCAACAGCAAATCAAGAAACTAATCGACAAACAGTATGTGAATAATGCGCATCAGCAGTTTATGTACACGGTTTCTCCATTAAACAAGGAGTTGGACGATCGTTTACTGGATCAGCGCGCGGCGTTTGAAGCCGCATTGGCTAAACAACCCAATATGATTCAAAATTTACCGAAGGATACAACATGGTCATATTCCGAAAACAAAGGGTTTTATGACGATGCCTTCACCCCTGCCAGTTATACTCATTATTTTCAAAAGGGAGACACGAACAGCAGCACGGTTCATTATAATCAGCATCATTGGTATGCCGACAGTATGCGATGGACGCCAAACAGGGTCCAAACCAGTTACGTAAATGAGAATCATTTTGATAGCGTAATCACCTATTTTTATCAGGGATTCAGCGAAGAACCGTATACCGGAAATCGAAGTAGCTATCCCAGAACACCGGCCGAAAACGCAGATTATGAAGAATTTTGGGATTATTACGAGCCCGGTACAGGATGGATTCCCAGCAGTCGCAGATTAGCCTATCGAAATGAAATGGGTTGGGATACACTTTCGCTTGATTATTCCTACGATCGCGATTCTCTGGATTACTATCTGAGTTATCAATACAGAAATCAGCAAAGCGAAGATTATAGTTTCTACGAGTACACCTACTTCAATAAGAGTGGGATGACGTCTCAAAATCGATCGGAGGATACTCCAGACTTTTCGCTGTCCGAAAATAAAAGCTTCGATTGGGAAGGAAATCTCTCGTATTGGTCGTGGGATTATCTAAAAAAACTGGCCAATGGAGCCTGGGATTATCAGCTCAAAAAAGTGTATAGCTTTCAGACCATGGAGCTGATGAATGAAGACAGTACCGCATATATTTACAACAACGATAACACCGTAATTGAAAGTGAATCGTACTACTGGGACTCGTTATGGGTGTATGATCAATTGTATAAGAGTTTTCAAACGGAAATAGAAAACGGCTTTCGGGTTGATTCCATCCATATTTATGATGTGGACTTAAATGAAGAAAGCATGCAACGTGAACCAAGCCGGATACTAGCTAAAAATCATTTGATCTACGATGCCATGGGTAATCAGGTTGAAGTGAAAAACTTCACCATTATCAATGACTCGCTGCAAGTGTCGAATAAAATTGTGCGGGAATTTTCGTTAGTGAATGATTATTACACCATTACTTCTCAGGAATCCTATGCCTACGATTTTAACTCAAAAATGCTATTTAAAAGCAGCGTTTCGAAAACAAATTATGTGGGGAATGAATACCGAGGATTTTCTTACTTCAATTTAAACGCGGCTGGTGATACTACCTACGGGTACATCAATCAATACGAGCGCTTACCGGATGGCTCTACGGCTGATGTACGCTTCGATTGGGATTGGCAAACTCAAAAATTGGTGCTTCGTTCGTATCGCATAAATGGCCGACAAATAACCGGCGATGACGGCAGAAAATATAACCAATACATTTCGGCTACGATAAATCCGGTGGATGGAAGTCAGGCCATTAACCGAAGTATGAATGGGTATAATGCTTATCCCGGAGTATTTAGTGATGGACCGATTTACATTGAAATGGGCGACACGTTGAATTTATATGTGAGTGCCCGAAGCCCGGATATGAGTATTCCTGAAGTGGAAGTATCTAACTTACCGGCAACGGCTACTTATGATCCTGAAACCAGACATATTTTCTGGGTAGTGGATGATTTGAATCCCGGTGCAATGACCTACAAAGCAACCCGTGGTGATAAATATGTGACGGCAGAAGTAGAGTTCATCAACGAGAATTTTTCGGTTGAGAATGAAGAAAATTCATCGCCGTACGAATTTGCGTTGAATCAAAATTATCCGAATCCATTTAATCCGAGTACAAACATAAGTTTTACGCTGCCGGAGGCCAGAATAGTGAGCCTGAAAGTGTACAATGTGCTTGGGCAGGAAGTAGCAACGCTAGCTAATCAGAGATTTGGTTCGGGAAGTCATTCCCTTTCGTTTGATGCAAGCCGATTATCGAGCGGAGTGTATATCTACCGCTTACAAGCCGGTAACAAAGTGCAAACCAAGAAAATGTTGTTGGTTAAATAAAAGTGAAAAGGCAAAAGTGAAAGAGTCTCCTTCTCTTTTTCACTTTTCACTTTTGCCTTTTACTTCATCCTATTCACAGCAAACAGGCGCAACAGCCAGCCGGGTAACGACTTCCTTGGGTCTCTTTTCGTCATATTGATGAAGAGGCCCAATTTTTTTGCGATGGGGACTTTATGCGTTTCCACAAATTCAATCCAAGTGCCATCTGGGTCATCGATGTAGGTAAAACGACCGGCAGCTTCGCCCATATCAAAAGAGTCGGCGCTATCTACTGTAAAAGGAAAGCCCGCGGCTTCGCATTCTTGTTTGAGTGCATCCATGCCCTGCACATCGAAACACAAGTGGATAAAGCCAAGATCGCCCCAGTAACGATTTTCAAAAATCTTTTTGGGCTTACGACGGCCGTCTAAGCACTGAACTAATTCAATTTCTGTAGGGCCGAACAGTTTCACAAATGCACCTTCTCGTGGTTTGCTTTCACGAAGTAACACTCGGCGATATTTCATTTCTCCACCGGGAAGTCCTGCGAAATCCTCAAAATTATCGCTGATATCGTACACTATTTCATCGTATCCCAGAATATCAGAATAGAGTTTGAGGGATTGTTCTACATCAGAAACTCCCATAATAGTCCCGGAAACGCCCCCGGTGGTTTTAGGTTCCCTTTTTTTGAACCAGCCAAGTCCTTCTACCACTTCGAACATATTGCCGTTCAAATCTTTCACAAAAAAGTGAAGATCGCCAGCCGGATTTTTATGAAGCGAAGTAATCACATTTAAACCGGCAGCATTAAACTGTTCATAGGTTTCCTTTACATCAATAGATTTGATCTTAGCCACGTTAATGCCGTAATCACCCAATCGGAGATCAAAATCGGCAGCAACCGGAGTTCGACTCGTGTATTGCCAGATTTCGAATCCGCCACCACCGCGCATGCTGAGCGTAAGAATGGCGCGACGTTCATGGGGCTGTCCGCCGGTGTATGGTAGCATCAGATCAGCAACAGCGGCGTCATCAAACACTTTGATGTCCATACCGAAATACTTGCGATACCAATCAGTGGCTTCCTCCACATTAGGATTACCAATTCCGATTTGCTGAATGCCCGAGATTACTTTTTCCATGCGTTTTTGTCTATAAGTTAGACAAAAGATTTAGGAATTAGGAATAGGAGAATTAGGAATAAGAGGAGCGCGGTAAGGGTTCAAAAATTAAACTTAGTACTACCTTTGTCGGGGTCCCAAAATGGACCGTTCAAAAATTCGAAGTTTGATTTTTGCTCTATATTTTCATTTCGTTCGATCATAACAGCCGGATAAACCACCGATCTTGGCCAGTTTCCGGGGTTAGGCGATTCTGCCGGTTGGAGATTATCTTCGCGATCTGGAAAACCGGTTCGGCGCATTAAATTGTAGGTTTCGTAGCCATTTCCCCAAAGGGCAAAGTAGTATTCACGGGCAATAACGCGGAGTTTTTCAGTATTATCGGGTGCGTTATCAAAGCGCTCCATAACAACCGATTTGTAAGCAGTGATGGTAGAGTCGATGATTTCAAAACCGGTTCCGGTAGCCAGCTCAGCACCAAAATCAGCTACCTTGATGAAAGAATGTTCAAGTGCAGTTTCCAGAGCGGTTCTGGCTTTTACGGGATCGTTATTAAGAGTAAGCTCAGCCTCGGCGATCATAAAATAGGTGAATGCGGAAAGCAACATAGGTTCAATGCCGGCGCCACCGAGACCATCACCATCTTCAACAGTATCAAAACCTTCAATGGATTCATCGAACTTGCCACCAGCGGGATAAACCCCGTAGGTAGTACCACCGCTATTACAATTTATGCCAAGCCCCTCATCTAAATGGTGTTGTCCGGTATATCCAAAGGGTAATAAACAATAAGGGTCATCCTCATCAAAATGGGGTGGAGGGGTTGAGGCAATACAGGTAATTTCATTCTCTTCGGGGATGTTCTGCCGGAAAAAGTAGTAATTCATTCTGGGGTCTATGAACTCTTTATCGGTAAGTAACATGTTGAGGTAGCTGACGGATAAATAATCTACGTATCCGTGGCCAACATAATTATTCTTATAACCAGGATGTCGGGAATCCGGATCGTCGGCATTGGAACTGTAATTGAATTGGAAATCAAAAGCGGCGTCGGTGATCAGCTTATTTTCTGTGATCAGCGCATTTACTTCTTGAGTATTCCCCATATTCAGTTGTGCCTTAAGCTGAATGGTGTTTGCAATACGTTTCCAGGATTCTATATAATCAGCGCTTCCGGTATCCACATAAAAATCGAACTGTGGAGTAGTTCTGTTTAGCGGGTTTTCCAGATCTGCGATGGCTTCGATCAACAAATCAATGGCTTTCTGGTAGATGAGCTCGTCGTCTTCGAGTGGTGGATTGAGTTCAGTGCCATCAAAATCATCGGTGTTAGGCATGTCTCCGAAGAAGTCCACCAGGGTAATCATGGTGTACGCTTTTAAGGTTTTTGCAATGCCAGAATGCACATAAAAATTTCGATCTTCAGCAATTTTGATGAGCGTGTTTGCATCTACTAAAATCTCGGAGTAGGCATAATTGTACATACGATTATAATCCGAAGGAGAAACTGCGTTTGAATAAGTATCGCCATACATATAATTCATTCGGCTATATTCGCCACCAAAAAATGAGGCCTCGTAAAACAATGATTTAGTTTGTAGCTGAATGTT
Source organism: bacterium (assembly GCA_024742815.1). GTDB lineage: Bacteria > Bacteroidota > Rhodothermia > Balneolales > Balneolaceae > HXMU1420-13. The sequence goes on along the minus strand of JANSXX010000008.1, from coordinate 3,528 downwards.
GTTCAATAACTGAGTGGGATCAGCTTGAGTTGCATCGACTGTGCCATCTTGTGTGTCGCTTTTTAGTAAACCATCGCAGTGAATAAATCCGAAAACCGATACAAAGAGAAGTAGCTTTTTGATCATGCCCATAAACAAATTAAGTGCCCAAGATTTTATTTAGTAACCCGATGTTAAGCGTAACTAATATAAAGTTAATTTATTGTGAAGAGTTTACAGATTGCTTAAAAAAACTCGAAAGCCATCAGTGTTATAATTAGCCATTCCCCGTTTTTCCATTACGATATTACCCTCCGGCGAAATTACATAGGTGGTTGGAACTACAGTGCTGTCGTATACGCCGGGTTTGCCTCTTGTTAAGAAATAAACAGGCATGGTGTATTCTTTGCGTTCCATAAACGCTTGAGCTTTGTTGGGATCTTCATCCAACGAAATCATTACAAAAACGATATCGTCACTATTTTCGAAATCATCATACAGCTTTTGAATGTTTGGCATTTCGGCAATGCAAGGTGGGCACCAGGTGGCCCAGAAATTCAAAAAGATGGTTTTTCCTTCGAAATCCTGCAAGCTCATGCGTTCGCCATCTAGCGAAATCATCGGCATGTTGTAGTTTGCTCGCTTAAACTCAGATTCATCTACAGTAATATCAGGTCGAATAATCCCCGTTGCCAATAATCCTCTTTGAAGCGTGCCTATCACTTCGGTGTGCCATCCCATCACATATAAAAATGCCGCAACTCCTGCAATTACGCCGAACTCTATAAGATCACGCTTGCTGAAAAATGATTTCTTTTTTTGATCAGACATCCCGCAAAGTTAAACAAAAAAAAGCCCTCATTCGATGAATGAAGGCTTCGAAAATCTGTATATGAGTTTAAACTGAATTAGTTGTAACTCAATTCAATTTCAACGCGACGGTTTCTGTGTTGCCCGTCGTCGGTTGTGTTTGATGCAATCGGTTTAGTTTCACCTAAGCCTTTCGTGGAAATACGATCTGCATCAATTCCTTGATTCATTAGATAGCTTTTTACCGCTTCTGCACGGTCGATCGAAAGCTCTTTATTGTACTCTTTCGTATCTCTGCTATCGGCGTGACCGGTTAGCTTTACATGAAGCTCTTGGTCGTCTTCTAAAATGTTGGCCAGCTTATCTAGTGCTTCGGTTGATGAAGCATGAATCGAATCGGTATCTGTTGCAAAATAGATGTTATTGAAAATCAGAGTTACTTCCTTTTCAATATCTGCGGCTACTACGGGGCATCCGTTATTTGAAACGAGTCCTGCAGTAGTTGGGCAGTCATCCATTGAATTACGAACAGCATCACCATCGGTATCGGCACATCCTTTAGCTGCAGTAGTTCCTGCAACGGTTGGACATTCATCAAAACGATTATCAATTCCGTCATTATCGGTGTCTGCACAGCCGTTCATTGCGGCAGTTCCTGGGATTTCCGGACATTTATCCTCATAATTCGGAATTCCATCAGCGTCTGTATCAGGACAACCTGCAAATTCAGCAAGTCCGGCTTGGTTTGGGCATCGATCCTGACTGTCTACAATAGAATCAAAATCTCTGTCGGCACATCCATTTGTCCTAAAATCTCCGGCAACTTCCGGGCATTCGTCTTTAGAATCGCGCAGTCCGTCATTATCGGTATCCTGTACCTTTCCTAAGCGAAGTTTAACACCGGCAGTGTGAATAAACTGATTATCAGTAGCACTGTTTGATGTTAATCCATCAATTTCATCAGAGAAATTTTTGGTATAGGTTGATTTGAAGGTCAACTCAACATTTTTGGAAAGTGGTACATCAAAACCGGCACCAAATGGAATTTGAAAGGTATTTAGTTTTTCGAGCTGTCTACTTGCTTTTCCTTCCTGAAAATGACTAAATCCAACACCTGCATGTATAAAAGGTTGAACAGCGGAATTGGCATCAAAAATGTATCCATTTGCGAATTTATAATTCAGGGTAGTAGACACATTAAACATTCTTCGGCTGAAGTTGTTTGAATAGTCGCTATCTACACGCGTACCAAATGTGTTTAGGGAAACATCAAAAGAAGGATTGATGTAGCGATTAATGCTTAGTCCGGCACCCATGTCGCGCGGAATATCGAACTTACCAAGCTCGTTGATATTTTCACCGTTAAGTTCGTTGTGGCCAAGGTAAACACTAAACCATGTTTTGTCGTCTACGCTTTGTGCTTCTGTTGCAGGGTTATAAAGACCGATACAACACAGCATGAGTAATAAACTGAGTATCTTCGTTTTCATTATGTTTGATTTTAAGTTAGAATAAAATTGTCTAAGTGTTAGTTAATTATATAACCTACGATCAGTATTGTTCCAAATTAAACGGCGAGATGGGTTTATAAATACTTTGAGTAACCCTAAATAGTTGTTATAAAACAAAAAAGCCCAACCTTTCAAAGTTGGGCTTCTAAATGATTTTAGGGGTTTCTTTAAAAAATTGGGGGAATACCATTACGAATTAAGAGGGTTCAAGATCGTATGGCAGTGGTTGAAAAAGACTAGAATTAATCGCGATGTATAATCATACTGCTGAAAAAGATTGCGCGGCGAAAGATATAGTCAGATTCATTTTTTATTTGTACACCTAAATCGACCTAATAATAAGGTGAATAATACACCCGCACCATTATGGTGTATTAATTACAAGTGCTTGTTAGTAGGTAAACATTAAGCAGCCTTTAATAAAGATTAGAGAAATGTAGAAATCTCAGCCAACGACTTTTTTTGAATATTAGGAACTTCTACTCCTTCCGCCGGAAAACCCACTACGAGCAACAGGAAGGCTTTTTCGTGGGCAGGGCGTTGCATAATTTCGTTCAAAAAACCCATGGGACTTGGAGTATGCGTGAGGGTTGCAAGTCCGGCATTATGCAAGGCAGTTATTAACATTCCCGTGGCTATACCCACCGATTCTTTCACATAATAATGTTTTTCCTTCTCGCCGTTTTCTGTGAGATGATAGCTTTGGGCAAAAATACCAATCAATGCCGGGGCAGTTTCGAGAAAAGGTTTGTGTTCGTTTGTGCCAAAAGGTACTAAGTCTTCGAGCCAGTCTTCGGGCGCTCTTCTATTATAAAATTCGTGCTCCTCTTCTTCGGCCGCTACGCGGATTTTCTTTTTGATGTCGGCATCCTGAACAACAACAAAATGCCACGGCTGTTTATTTGCCCCATTTGGTGCTGTGCCCGCAGCCAGTAAACAATGTTCTAATACGCCCTCCGGAATGGGTTCATCTGAAAACTCCCGAACTGTTCGTCGCTCTTTTATTAATTGATAAAAGGATTCCGCCCGTTCTTTCATTTCTTCAGGAGATCGTTCGGTAAAATTAAGAGGAATAAACTCTGTTTTTTTGGGAGTGTTCAATTAAGTGTGTCAGGGGTTAAGTATCTGTCATCGAAATAATCTACTAAATCTCGTCGTACCGAGCTCCATCCAAACATAGCACCTGACCATTTCGTCTGGGCATTCATCGTTGCCAGATAGAGTTGTT
>JANSXX010000150.1:0-1052 GCA_024742815.1 bacterium | reverse complement strand
TGGGCGTTTTGGGTAATGGGTACGATTGGAGGAAAACTGGGCGTTCTAGTACGAACCGCTGGAAAACTAGTACGAAGGCCGGCATGTAAGGTGCTGCCGGCCGTTTGGAGGATATTTGAGCCAACAAGATCTGACATCATATCAATATAGTTTCCTTTCTCGGTGCTTGCATTTCCCGTTGCAAGCATGACCCTACATCGGTCCCCAATCAGGGCATGCTTTTGAGCGGGCAGTGCTGCTTTTCACCGGGCACTCCACGCAAACAAACCCAATTGACCCACTTTTTTGGGATTTGCGCTCGTTTGCGGTATTTTGCGGGTGTGCGGCCAAAAGTGGTACGAACAAAGAGCATTTCTCACCCAAAGCATGTTTAGACTAAACTTGCTCCGATTTGCGCACCACTCCCCCGCACAGCTAGGATTGAAGGGTGTTGATGGAGGGAAGGATTTGAAGGGTTGTCGAGTTTGAAAGTTTCAGAAGATTCGAAAATCAGGTCTAGTGGGCAACATCAAGCTGAATGAGAGAGAAAGACCTGTGCAAGAAGGAAACGCCCAATAATTCCAATTTCTAGGTGTCTTAGTCGTTTTGAGGTAAAAAATGATACGAAACAGGCAAATGCAATACAATGACCAAAACACCTACTGTTTTCTAGTCGTTTGAAGCTGCAGGCAGTTTTCTTGCGACAATTGCTGCCCGAGGACATCGAACCACGAATCAAACGGAAAAACACAAAGTGAAACGGAAATCTGAAAAAAAAGTAAAAAAAACCTGACGATCAGTAGGGGATCAGTCGGAACCCCAATCCCAGAGCAAAATCATGGCGCACCAGCCTCCAGAACACGGTAGATCAGGCTCCCAGTCGGGGATTCCCAGTCTTTTTTGGCACGAACCATGGTCCGCGACAGATCCCCTACTGATCGTCAGGTTTTTTACTTTTTTTCAAATTTCCGTTTCATTTTGTGTTTTTCCGTTTGATTCGTGGTTCGGTGTCCTCGGGCAGCAATTGTCGAATTCCTTTATCCAGACTGGCACGGTATGGGCACCACGACCCC
>JANSXX010000035.1:0-4351 GCA_024742815.1 bacterium | reverse complement strand
GAGCTCATTTTGGTCTGGAGGTTCACGATTTGCCATCATTCCCAAAAAGTCAATGAACCCGGCTTTACAATCATAGGAAAATCAGTGTAATATGGGGAGACTGGCCTCGCCTATCATTTTATCTCAGCGTGTTTTATGATGCAGGTATCCATGCTTCGCATGGATAATGTGTATCATTTGATATTGAAACAGAATTAAACCTCAATTAGAGCTCAGCGTGTCGATATGTGGGTGAGGAACTTATTTCATAGGTTTTGTGGTTATCGCCTGTCATTGCAAGCAGAGCTTGCAAGCCCAGGCTCTTTTTACAAATCGTATGCTTCGTAGGCTAAAAAGCTCAGCGTGATAAATATGCATGCTCAGCATGCATATGCATGGTATTTCACGTAAATCATGCTAAGGCCTATAATTTTAACTTGTTGCCTATCATTTGCTATTGAATGAGCTCAGCGTGCTGATCTCTGAAATCTGATGATTACAGTCCTTGGCTGTAAATTATTGTGTGGCTGTGAACTCACAGCTCACATGATGAAATTAGAAGCACACAATTAATTGCCTGCAACGATAAATGGCAAGCATTGCTTGCCATGCTTGTGTTATTATTTGAGAAATGAGCACTGCGTGCTCATGCTTCGCAAGAAAAGATATTTGGCATGCTTCTATTTATGAAGCAGTGCAGTGCACTGCCATGCAATAATAATTGTGGGCTGTAAATATTTGTGGAGATCAGTCTTCACTTGCCATGCTTCTATTGATGAAGCAGTGGATTCTTGTTGGCTTGCATTGTAAGTTATCGCAGATCTATGCAGCAAGCTGCAAGACTCTGCTCTTCAAGCATTTGAAGGCAAGAAGGCTTGGATCCAAACGTATGTCCAGAGCAAAGCTCTGGAAATAATCTTTCCATGCATCCAGAGTAAAGCTCTTCGGTTAAATATATTAGTCCAAGCTTCTGCTGGACTTGTAAGAGGAGGCAGATAATTTGCAGTTAAAGCACTTCAGAAGTTTATGCTGCTAATGCTGATGCTGAAGATTAATCTACTGAATATTGAGCTGCTATTGCAGCTGCAAGTATTTCAGTTGCCAGCAAGTCTGCATGCTTCTGATAATTGAGGTGATAAATGTGTTCAATGTGTTGCCTGTAATTATATCACGCATCTATGCATCCTTCGGATGCAAGACTGCGCTCTTTTAAAACTTGAATGCAAGCATGCATTTATTTTGAAAATAAAGATGTCACATGCAACTCATCATAATCATGAGAGCTTCGCTCTCATTTATTGAGCTGAGGATAAGATTGATGCAAGCTTGCATCAAATATAATTGTGAGCTGCAGATGCTGCTGATAAATATTCACAAGTAAATGTGATCCACAATAAGAAACACAAGTTAGACACAAGTTAGCTGTGGAATTGAAAGCACTGCCTTCAATATTTTATTGTGAATTAGCATGCTGCACAAGCTTGCAGAATTATGAAGATGTGGAAGCTTGCAGAATTATAAAATGCTGTGAGTGACAAAGATTGCTTTGCAAGATTGAGTGCAGAGCACTCAAATGTTGGCTGTGAACTTATTTTAGATGTGTGGATTTATCTTGCTCATCTATGCGAAGCTTCGCTTCGCAAGACTGAGCGCTTTCTAAAAGCAAGGACACAAATATCTTGTAACGCATGCTTCGCATGCTTCTGAAGAAGATATGATGAGCTGGAATATCAGCTGCAATAACTTGCATGAAATAATGAAGACCTCTGAAGAAATAAAAGCAAGCGTTGCTTGCAACACGAAATAATGTTGCACGAAATAATGTTCCAAGCTCTCCATACTTGTGAGCTGAAGCAACACAAGAGCATGCTGATAAATTGCAAGCCTTGCTTGCAATGGTCTGCAGATTGAAGAAATACTTGCATAAGATGCTTGAAAATAAGGATGCAATGGATGATCAAATTCTTGTCAAAACCTTGGTTTTACGATTTGGATTGCAGTTGTGATTTTAGTGTAAATTGGCAGTAAACTCCATATTTTCTGTAATTTTTAAATCCCTAGAATTCCGACCATTTAGTACATTTTGTACTAAAAATGCAAGATTGCAATTGTGACCCAAAACCTTGTTTTCGTGTTTTTGGTGACAGAGTAAAATGACTGAGGAGGGTGTTTGGATTTCTGGCTCCCTGTGTAAAATGACTGAAAAGCAATCGTGATCAGGAGCCTATTTTCGTGTTTTTGACGTTTTGAACATCGATTGGTGTTGCTCATAAATCTGGAGGTGTTGCACTAAAATCATTGCAGCCTTCGGCTGCAAGCCTTTTAGCGCTTTTAAATCGTGGGCTTGGGAACATAAATTGTGGAAGCAATATTTAGCAACAAATGCACTTCGAAAGAAGCATTCATCTGCTGTAAATTATGGTTCATGCTGTAAATTATAGTTCATGCTGCCAAGCAATTGATAAGTAAGCATCATTCAAAAGAAGTAAATTATGGAGCATGCTGCAGATTATCTGCAGGCTTGTGAAATATTATCTGCAGGCTCTGCTTTTATTTGTGTGCTGTACATTTCTGTGCTGTGAGTATTTAAGATTCTTGAGAGAAGAGCTCATTCAGAGCTCATAATTATTCTACAAACCTCGAATGTTATCGCAAATCATTGTTCGCATGCAAAGCATGCTCACAAGCCTTTGCTCTTTTTCCATTTGCCAAGCAGGCTCATAAACCAGTATCATGCAAGCTACGCTTGCATTTATTTATTGTGATTCTTTTCTTCTTTTCTTCTTTTGGTGACTAAAGTGTTTCACACTTCAGGACGAGCACTTTGTGCTCTGGAAACAAATTAGAAAGCACTCAACTTAAATAAGCAAGCACTCCAAGCACTCAACTGAAAGATTTAAGCAAGTTATCTTCGTAAATCTTGTTATCACTGGCAATCCAGTTGCCAGCTCTTCTCAAATCAAAGTAGAGCACGCTGAGCTTTTGAGTTGAAAAGTATGCTGTGCAATAATGTTAGAGTTAAATGTGAGTACACAACTCTGCATAAATGTGAGGTACACAACTCTGCTCCAATCCTAAGTTAAGCTGTAAACCTCTTTCAAGTTGTGATATGATTCATAATTATGCAGGAATCTTATTTCGGCAAGCTGTGGTACTTCAGTCAAATCTAATAATAATTGTGCTGGATATCACTGCAATTCTTCATTGCAGCTCTTTTCCTCTGCAGATAAAACTCACCATTTAGGTGTCTTGCGAATCATTGTAACCTCCGGTTACAAGCCTTCGCGCTTTAAACATTTTGTGTATAGCTCATGCAGGTACATAGTTTTAATTTAAAGCACGCTGAGCTTAAACTCAGCTATCTCACAACTCAAAATAGGCTGCAACAAATATCCACACAAAATAGGCTGCAACAAATATCCACACGCTGTGCTCTTTTCTAGAAAATAAAGCAGATTATCCTGCATTTCACTTTACCAAGCTGTGCTAATTGTGCAGAATCTGCACTATTCGTGCATCTTTTGCACAAACTTATGCTTAACACTTGCATGCCAAGCTGTGCTCAGCAATAATAAATAATAGGAATCAATATAAATCGTGCTGCAACTTGCTGCAACTTCACTTCCCAAGCTGTGCTCATTGAGCATTTCCACTTATTTTGTTAGGCATCTTGCTGATCTACGTTTCACAAGCTTCGCTTGCTCACGAGACTCAGCGCTTTTATCATTTGTTTGTTAACTCCAATCAAGAGCACGCTGTGCTCTTTTGCTTGTGAAAAACATGATGCACAATAAATTACGCTCTGATCACATGTACACACATCTAGCATTAAAATTACGCTCTGATGACTAGGATTCCAGAACTACCCAATTACTTCCTGTTTCTCCATCATTAGTGAGGCGGGTGTTTTCACCAACACTTGCAAGACTGGAAATCCCCTTTGCACAGCCCATTTTGAGCTCAGCTTGTCGGGCTTGTTTTTTCTGCCTCGCGCGCGGTACCTTATTTCCTATATAATTACGTAACCTTATTTAGGTTTCTTATTTCTTTTTTTCTTCTTATGGTTAACGTTAGGCTTATTAGGTTAAATATATTCTTCTTTTTCGCGGACTCTTTGAGTCCGCTTACCGTAATTAGGCGCGCGCACCGATAACGGGATCGGGTGCTGCCGATCGGCCGGCCCATCGGGTATTGTGCATTAGGTGCTATGCGCACACTTGCTTCGCAAGCTGAGCTCATTTTGGTCTGGAGGTTCACGATTTGCCATCATTCCCAAAAAGTCAATGAACCCGGCTTTACAATCATAGGAAAATCAGTGTAATATGGGGAGACTGGCCTCGCCTATCATTTTATCTCAGCGTGTTTTATGATG
>JANSXX010000051.1:0-2815 GCA_024742815.1 bacterium | reverse complement strand
TAACCGTAAAGAATACAATACTCGACAGGATATTACCCGCCTTTCAAAATTTCAATTACCCGATTTGGAAATCAATTCTCGATTTCTGGCGAAATCCCGATTCTGAGTTTTCATTTTCGAGGCGGGACAATCCATATTTTCGATTCCATAGAATGCCAATTCTGATGCGGTACCCCATAACGGCCCGGCTAGCCGCAGTACGGAGTGAAACGGAGTATTGCCGGCTAGCCACTGTTGGCAGCAGGCTTCATACTTTGTATAAAATTGAGTAATTCATTTCCAAATATTGAGGCTCCTATTGTAAATATAAAGACTAGATAAAATAAAAGTACGATCAAAAATGTATTCCTGTACTTATTTTGAGCTTTTTTTAAAGGTCCAATAATTAGTTCGTTAAATTGATTATCATCAAGATATCCATAAATTCTCCCTTTCCATTGATTTATGCTATCTTTTAAATTTCGATAAAACCAAAATCCCAAATTACTATTTAAGTAAAAACTAAAAATTAAATAAATAACTAAACCAACACCCACATATCGAAAAAATTGATCAGATAATTCGGGTTTTTTGATTGCATATCGTAATATCAGAAACCCCAATATAGTGGTTAGATCTTTCCACATTGAATTTATTAGGTCAGTGGTGTTTTTTCTGATTTTATTACTATATTCAAATAGGGTATTATTGAGACTAATCAGTAGCTCGTTAAGCTCTTTGCTCTCTTCCCTCAAATGGTACTTGTAAGCTAATTCGCTATTTTTTAACGCTTCCGCAAATTTAATACAAATATTTTTAAGATTAATCTCAGGAGTGCTTACAATATTAGAGACTTGATTAACAAATATAGAGTGTCGAGTATCTATATCTCTTCCGTCATGATAAACCCATTTTGCAGCAGAATTTATTGTTTTGTATTCACTATTGGATATCTTCTCTTTAAGATCAATTACTATTTGTGTGTTTTTCCTCCCCGTAAATAATAACTTTAATAAAGAATCATCTTTTTCAAACTCATTACTTAAAAGTGGTATTACTTTTGGTAAACAGCTTTTAATCCAAAAACTAGGGGAATCCTTTACAGAATCGTCCTCAACAATCCAACATAAGACATCTTTCGGGAGAACACTAATCGCCTCTTCATTTAACCCCTTAACATATTTTACAGCATTTAATTCAATATTGCTACTTTCCTTATTCCTATCTTCAAATCCAATAGGAATAAATGAAACTTTGCTAGTATTAAAAGGTTTATCTGTAAATGCTAATTTGATCTGATTAATCCCTTTGAGGCTATTTCCTGATAAAAAAACTTCAATTCCTAATTCAGTGAAAAATATCAAACTTGTCCTGTCAAACTTATTTAGCATTATCAAGCATGTAGATTTGCTAAAAAAATCCTGAAAGATTTCATTGCCAGATAAATCAATCTCTATATTGATATCTTCAAGAACCACGACAAGTTCGCCTATATTATGCCTCTTAAATTCAGCATTTATGTTTTTTAGCTCGTTAAATAGCTCTAAGTTCAATCTGAAATTATAAATGCGTAAAACATCAGAATTTTCCTTGGTTAGGAATTCTTTAATGATTTCTTGAAACCTCTTTATGGATTTATCAAGACTCATTTTTGGGGAATTAATTTTGCGGTTCTAATCGTTATAATGGTGTCATCATTTTTTTCTTTCCCTGTTTTTATATCGACAGTATCTTCACCGCTAGATGTATATTGAATAATTACACCTTCTGCGGTTTTATACTTATACTCTCTGGGCTTCCGGATTGATTTATCAAACGCAAACTCTTCCCCTGTAAGATCTTGTTTCTTCAAATTAACATCAAAAACATCTTCCATTTCTGGCAAGTGATGCTCACCAAAAGCTTTATTTAGAAATGTATCTCTCTCAAACGTATCATTGTTCTGAACTAGGTCATAAAAAATATGAACCGCTCTACTCGTATAATCAGATGGAAGTCTATTAGCAAAGGATTGAACAGTAGTCAAAAACGCATCTTTTACCTTGTTCGTTAAGTCCGCATTCTTATACTTCCTGTAAACATTTAAAAAACTTTGGAAAAATTTAGTTATATGTTTTCTATTTGACTTATCAACTACTTTTAATGTAGGTATATCTTCTGTAAAATTAATAATTGCCGACTTCTGTAAGGCGGTCTTATTTTTACTAAATGTGTTTGAAATTTCTTTCAAAATAGCTTCTTTACCATCCTGTGTGTAAGTCAAAACGTTCTCGTGATCATATTTTATAAGAATATATTGCGGTATATTACTTATTCTGATTTTCATCAAGATCATGACCCCAGGTTTTATTCTTTCATCATGGTCACCATGAAATCTTTCAGCTAAAACTTTACTGCACTCTGTAAAATTCAAGGGGTTATCTTCTATCTTGGTCAGTTCCTTTTCAAACTCTGAATCCTCTTTGAAGTAAAAGGTGTTACCTTCTATAACCTCAGAGATTCTTTCTTTGAAAAACTTTTCAAACCCTCCGATGGGTGTTCGATCTAGAAGGATTGGATTTTCTTCTCCATGATGTACAACATGAAAAATGAAATCAATTATTTCAATTTCCTCAATTGCTAGTTTTACTTTTTTTCCCATATTGTTATTTTTTTGCTTGCTGCCAACGGCCCGGCTACGTGCCGTGCCGGATTCTAAATTTACCATTTTCGTTTCATTTCACAAATGCTAGCGCAGGCAGCAAAAGGCGATAATGGCGTAGCCTGGCTTTTGATGCCTGCGCGGGTTTCCCATCTCCATTTTTCAATCGAAGATTTTTACCGGCATGGCATGTAG
>JANSXX010000042.1:0-3561 GCA_024742815.1 bacterium | reverse complement strand
CTACTTCTCGGACCACTTGCTTGCGTAAGGTAGGGCAAAACGTGCGGCGTTGCTTTAAATACTTCTTCGACATATGTTCACCATTCTAATGATAATTTATGTCAACCTATTCTAGGCACCTACACGTCCGTCGTCGGTCATTCGTCATTCGTCATTCGTCGTTCGTCGTTAATCGTTAATCGTTAAGCGAAACTCAACACTAATCACTCAACACTAAAAACTGATCACTAATCACTGATACAAAAAAAGCTCCTCACCTTTCGGTAAAGAGCTTTGAAATTGTTTCCAAAAATCGGTTGGACGGGCTCATGGCCTTCAGACAGAGCCACTTTTTAGCCTGGGATACCGTGAATGTAGTGAGCATTTCCCTCGGCGATCTCCGGATTTAGGATTCTTAATTTTGTTAATGATTATTTGTTAATCGTTAATCGTTAATTGTAACTCATAACTCAACCGTCGTTCGTCGTCCGTCATCCGTCTTTCGTCCTTCGTCGTCCGTCGTATTAAACGTCAATATTGTCTTCTTCGCTATTCTGCTTGTCGCGCAGTTTTTTGATGGCATACGCTCCACCGGCAGCTGCAAGTAAGCTGAGTCCGCCGTCAATCGGGGCTTGTGGTGGTGGTCCAGGTAATGTCACAGAGTTCAATGCAGGTTGTGCCTGAACAAGAGTTACCATGATCAGAACTAGAAAAAGGCTAAAAATAAGTTGCGTCGTGAATTTCATTTCTTCTGTAATTAAGGATGAAGAATTATGAATTATGAATTGAGTTTAACTTCATAATTCATAATCCATAATTCAAAATTTCTTGTTATTTAATAAGTGTCATCTTACGGGTGATAGATTGCCCTCCGGCTTCGAGGCGGTAGTAATACATCCCTGAAGCAGCTCCGGCGGCGTTCCAGCGTACGTTGTATTGCCCCGCTGCTTTCGTCTCATCCACTAATGTGGCCACTTTTTGTCCCATCAGGTTGTACACGCTAATGTTAACCGCTCCGGCTTCCTGCACGCTGTAAGAAATAGTGGTGCTTGGGTTAAACGGATTCGGGTAGTTCTGCTCCAAAGCAAACAGCGCCGGCGTTTCTTCGGTTTCGTTGGAAACAGAAGTCGGACGAATCGTGATTCCAAAGCGATTACCTTCTGCTTTCGCTTTCATAGCTACGGCGGCAGGACCGTTTAGCAAGCTCAAAGGGCTACTGCTTACTTTTGCATGCGCCGCCTGGAAGAACGTGTATTCACTCTCATCACGCATATTGATGTTCGCACCGGTTTCATAATCATGTAAGATCAGCTCCCACTCACCCGGAATAGTTTCTAAGCCATTCCATGCAAAGCTAAAGTCACCGGAAACACCCACCATTTGTGGCTGAAGAGACAGTGTTACTTCTTCCTCCAAATTGTACGGTAAGGACTCTACTGATTTTAGAATATCGTTTGATTCGAAAGCCATAGTGGCATACGAAGGAACAAGTGGCGTTAGTTTTCCAAAATCATCTGTATCGTATCCAATAGAGGCTTCAGAACGGAAAGCAAGGCGAATAGCCTCATCATATGTTGACTCAGAACTTAGTGAAAAATTGATATCTCCACGGTTATTTACTTCTTTAGAAAAGAAGGTTCCTGTAGTAGAAGAGGAAGTTTTACCGGAAGTTGGGATAGTAAGTGTAGTAGCCGCAGCGCTCACCGTTTGCACCCAAAATCCTTGCCATGGTGAAATAATATACCCACTACTTGCAGTACGATCTTGCGTACTGTATGAGCTTGTTCCATCATTCCAAAATGCAATAGTGTTGGAAATATTCGATGAGGTGGCTGTCATCGAATTTGTATTGTAATTGGACGCATATGGATTACCGACTAAGGTATACCCAGAGGCAGCAGGGTTTAATGTAACAGTTACGTCAGAACTTGGTTCAGCACCGGAAGCATCTAAAGTAACCGGTAAAGTGGAGCTGCCATTGGTAGTATTATTATAGAAGTACAAACCGAATCCTAAGCCATCACCCCACGCTGTGGATACATTGGTAGGTTGTTCGAAGGTAGCGTCACTATCGTAAATAATAAAATTTGCGTCTGCTGAAGCATCATCTCCACCGGATACTCCTTGAACCGGAGAATCATCGGATACATCTTGAACGGTACCACCGGTTTTAGGCAGGGATAGTAATCTCCAGCCAGCATCGCCAGTGATTTGTCTATTTGTTGTAATATTACCTGATAAAGTACCACCCGTTTGATAAAAAGAACCCCCACTATTTACAGATAGACCGTTATTGGTAGTTATTGTACCACTCGAGAATGTTACATTATCTGCTGTAGTTGAACCAGAGCCAGAAAGTGTAAGTGTTCCTCCAGTTACTTGTATACTTTCTACAGTTGCAGTCGAACTTGTTGAGTTAAAGTTTATAGTCCCATCAGCAACCACCAGATTATTTTCAATCGTCCAATTATTTGAAGATGCACTGCTTCGTGTAATTGTTGAACCATTCGAATTCATCGTAAAATCATAAACAGAAATAGTACCGAAATCTGAAATATCTGATGCAGAATTAAAGACATAACTATCACCAGAGAATGGTTTCATTGAAGATCCATCGGTTGTATTAGTGACTACGTAATATCTACCATATCGTGCTGATGTTCCTATACTTCCTGAAGCATTTGCACTTGGAACTTGATTATAGACAAAACCAGAAGAAGAAGTCACATATCCAAAGAATGAAAATGATGAAGGGATTCCGCCTACAACTGACCATGGAATGGTAAACTCTCTTGTATTACTTCCATTGTCTGAATAAGAGCCAAATCCACTAGTTTGTGACGACCAACCATTTGAACCATTACTTGTTCTATACTCGCGATATGAGCTCTTAACATAGAAAACTGCTTTCGCTCTAAAAGGAAGCTCAGTAAAATTAGTGCCATCATAGTTAAAACCTATCAATGTCCCATCTGAGTTAACTCCACCATTTATTGGATTATCAGTTCTTGTTCCAAGGTAAAAAACAGCACTTTCACCAGTATTTGAAGATGTTAATCCGATATAGAGATTTGTAGCATCCCAAGTTACGTACCAATTTCCATTTTTATTCTCACCATCTGTATGAGAACCATATTCACTTGAACCAATACTGCCATCTATAGTGGGCGTTGTATATTGCGCCAACGTCATTCCGCTTAAAAGTATCGAGAACATAAAAATCTCGAGTAAACGCTTTGTAGCTTTTTTCATAAAGAGAAGATTTTTTGTTGAATAGTTAGTGCGGAAAAGTGCCCGTTTTAGATACCCTGAAGCCCATGTAACCGCTTACAGAATTAATGCATTTTTTTTGGGTGATACAATAGCTTTTTTCTGGTTTTGTTAATTGTTAATCGTTATTGGTTATTCGTTATTTGTTAATTGTTATTGGTTAATCGTTAATCGTTGTTGATGCCTAAAAAAGGTTGACGTTTTTAATTAACGAATAACCGTTTCGTTGAGGTTAATTTTGAGAATATTTTAACTGTATAGTCGCCATATGCTCCGTCAGCTTGAGCACGAATAAACTCCTTTGGACTCAAT
>JANSXX010000031.1:0-4611 GCA_024742815.1 bacterium | reverse complement strand
GGGAGAAATTATTTCACAATGCTTCTCATCATGCTTCATAAACAAAGAATTGCAACTCATACTCTCTAGAGAGTCAAGGCTGTGAGTTATTCTTGTTGCAGTTTATTTTACAAAGAGCTCATAAGATTAGAGTTAAGGCTTCAATCTCATAATTGACGAAGAAGCATTCAATAAATGAGTTCTTGCTACAATCAAAGGCTTGAAACCATACAAGACTCAAATAATTGTAGAAGATTCTCTGGTAAATAATCACACAACCAACAATCCAGAGCAGGATATGGGCTGCTCTTTCTGGTCTTTATCTTGTTTAGTTATGAGTCACAAATATACAATTAAAACATTCATACTCTACGAAAGACATCTGCTTTAATAGTTGGCTATTTAAGAAATAATCCTTGATACACCTCGTGAGCTCTAAAAGAAGATGTTAACACTCTTTCTTGATAAGATGATGATCTCTGAGTTAAAACATTATCATAGGATGAAGATTAGAGAACATGAGGAATAGATTGCTATACCTTTTAATCCAACATGATTAATCAAATAGGATCATTAATAGCGGTTTATATCTTGTATCAAGATTAATGTAACTCATCTGCATTCCACTGTTCAGATTCAGTTGCTTCAATAAGTTGGGCTTCAATAAGTTTGTTTGAAGTTAAGAATACTTCACACTCTAAAGATAATATAGCCATTCTAATATTTGACTAAAGCATTAAATCTTAGAAGCAACTGGAGCAATATATGTTTAATCTATTGATCATGTTAAAACTAAGATTCTACCTTAAATCTAATCCTTGGCAGCTCTGATTTATAAATTGCAGATGGCTTACAATAAAAGCTATATGAGATGTAAGATTCAGAATACAAAGAAGGTGTGCTTTGATCTTACAAGTCTTTGCTTTCAGAGATGTGTAATCTGATAATCGACTGGGATTTAAGATTCCTCTAAAGCCCTCCCTTCACTAATTGCTTCCAGCAAACAGCTTTAAAAGAAGCAAAGCCTGCAGAATATGCTGATACTCAACACAAATTACTGACCAAGCACCCAAAACCAAGCTGTGGTAAAGCTCTTTGTCAAGATTATCAGAGTTCTAAACTACTGGACCAAGCTGTGGTAAAGCTCTTTTAGGCAGTGATCTTAAGATAATTATCTGGAATCAAGTTGAGCTTTGAAGAGTCTTTGCTGTAATTCTGAACATTACAAGCTGTGCACTCATCTTAAGTTCTTAAGTTTGGAACCGAGATTGCTGCACTCCACCACATTTCACACTTCAATAATTGGAGCTGTGCTCCAAACCTCCTTTTGGATGCAGGCTTCGCCTGCAAAGTAGGCTTACACCTTTCACAATAAAAGTGCTTGAATCTGAGCAACAAGTGCTCATCTTCTTCACAAATAATGCTAAATAGTCTTAATTATGCAGCACTCTCAACTTGAGAATTGAGCTGGAAGCTCAAATGAACATATCATCTTCTGTAAAAATAATGCTCACAACTCGAAAGACAAGTTGTGCTAAATATTTGGTGAGCTGTGATCTCGAGATAAATTACTTGTGGGATACATTAGTTAAGTTAAAACTCACATTAACAAGCTCTGATGGTAGAGCATAATTGACTGTAAATATTCAGAATTAGCTGTAACCCAGCCTTTGACAAGCTGTGATCCAGAGCACATTTAACTTTAAATTGTGTGAAACTCTGCATAAATCACAATCGCAAGCTGTGCAATTCACTGGAAATTAGAGTTCTGCAACTCTAAAACACTGCAATGCACTCCAATCCACAATTCCCAAGCTGTGATATTTGGCCATAACATTTGGGTTTGCCTCTATTTATCTTGCGGATCTATGCAAGCTGCGCTTGCAAGACTCCGCGCTTTAAACAATTGAATCCCAAACCCAAAGATAGCACGCTGTGCTCATAACTATGAAGACTTGCATTCTCAGTCATAAAATACGCTCTGATACCGCAATTGGGAATTCAGGAACTCCCTATTTAGACTTGGATTTGCCATCATTGCCTTGCCGGGTTCTTTGGGCAACAACTGCTTGCAGTCATTTACTTCACAAATCGGCCGTTGGGAGCTCAGCTTGCCAGTCATTTTGGCTTGTGTTTCATGCGCGCGGTATTTTCCTTTGGTTTATAAGGTTAATGAGGTTTATTAAGGTATTTTCTTTTAGTTTATTTAGGTTTATGTGGTTTACTTAGGAATTATATTCTTCTTTTTTCGCAGAGCCCAAAGGGCTCTGCTTACCGTAAATAGGGGCGCGCACCGATAGCGGGATCGGGTGCTGCCGATCGGCCGGCCCATCAGGTCCGGGCTCCCGGCCCATCACACAGATCTGCACATCGGTACACACACACAAAGCACTATTTTCTCCCAAGCTGAGCTCATTTGCTTCCCGAAGACTAGGATTCCGGCTTTGAGGCAAAAAGTGAGAAAACCCGGCTTTAGACACTATGGGGATTGGGCTTTATTTCGGGAGTTCTGTTTCGCCAATCATTTTAGCTCAGCGTGCTAAATGATGGGAATGTGTGTATAATGTGTATGTGCCTATCAATTTAGCTCAGCGTGCAGATTGCTGTTATTTTGAATAATATCGCTTATCTATGTTCAGCACAGCTGAACAAGACTAAGCTCTTTTAACATTCGATCTCAGCGTGTTTTTCAATAATATGCATGCTTCGCATGCATAAATCATGCAGGTATAAGTATTTTATGAAAATAATGCAAATAAGCACAAATCATCATAAAACAAGCAAATATCGAGAATTGTGTGCTGGGACACACATTTCGGTGTTTTTGCCATTTTGCTGTTTCCCCTTTAAAAGACTTGGATCACGATATTCTTCGGTGCTCAAATTCCCAGCCTCTATAGTAAATGATAGAGGAGCACAGCGTGCTCCTACCTTGATTTTGTGAAAAAGAGCGTTATTTCGTGATTTTATCGCTATTTCTGTTGTTTTTATATTTTATCGCGTATCATTGCAGAGCAAAGCTCTGCAAGCCTACGCTCTTTTAAAATCGAAGGCAACACAATTCAGATTTAAGAGCATGCAGGCAGGCCTGCATTTACTTTAAATGCAAGAGCATTTTATACGCATGCAAAGCATGCTCATAATTAGATTGCTTGGTAAGAGCATTCTTAGCGATAAATATTATGATCGTAACTATGGCAAGAGTTTCTTGTCATACGTATAAATATCACAACATAGTTTACATTCCAAGCATCATATGCATCGTAATTAGTGCCACACGTATGCTTCGCAATAATATTGCAAGCAACAAGTGCTTGCACAGAATATTTAAGCTCATCGTATGCTTGCAAGAAATAATTGCCATGCATGTATATTTCAGAATATCGTATGCTTCGTAGGATATCGCAGATCATTGCAATCTACGATTGCAAGCCTCTGCTCTTTTTACCTTTTGGGTTAAGAATGCTTGCTTTGCAAGCATGTGTAACTCATATTTGAGAACACAATTGTGCAGCAACGTATGCTTGCAAGAAATAATTGCCATGGGTATGTGCTTGGAATAATTATACCATAGGTCTATGGTTGCAGCCAACTATTTACCATACGTCTGTGGATTTGGAACTCATACGTATGCAACATATTTCACAAACGTATGTATAGCAATAATATTGACATGCCTGTATGTATGGCAGATATCTGCCATGCGTATGCTTCTCAATATATTTGTGTAGACTGCATGCTACCATGAATTATATCGCTGATCTATGTTTCGCTTGCTTTGCAAGCTCACAAGACTCAGCTCTTCAAGAATTGAAAGGCTGTGCCCAAGCTCTTCATACAGAAGATTGTTTGCTGTGATTCAGAAAAGAGCTACATGAGCATGGTGAAGAATATTTGCAACAAGTATTGGTGCCTCACATGCTTGCAATAATTGTGAGCAGAGCTCACAAGCATGCTGTTTATTTTCTGGAAAACACACATCTGATGATTATTTGTGAGGCACACATTTCATAATTATTATTTCTCAAACCTTTGGCATGCTTGTGTTGATTGCTGTGTGGTCTTATTTTAGAAGTGAATGCAAGCATGCTTTTGTGAATGCAATGATTACGATAAATATTGTGGCAGTAACTTTGCATAAGCTTTGTTGATCATGACAAAGATTGCTTTGGAAGATCTTGCTCATCTATGCGAAGCTACGCTTCGCAAGACTGAGCGCTTTCTAAAAGCAAGTGCTACTTGCAACACAAATCACATCTCACACCAAAGGTGTGTGATCAGAGATCACACAAAGCAGAAATATTACGAGCAGCTTTGCTTCAAATAAAAGTAGGATGGGTGCTTTCTATAAAAGTGTACAGAGATGGATTGAATAAATATCTCTCAAGAGCTTTATTTTGTAAACTCAAGGCAACGTATCTTTAGCAACGATACAAGATCTCTAAATAATCTTATGTTCATGGAATTAGCATCTCCACTCTTAAATATTGAGGGAGAAATTATTTCACAATGCTTCTCATCATGCTTCATAAACAAAGAATTGCAACTCATACTCTCTAGAGAGTCAAGGCTGTGAGTTATTCTTGTTGCAGTTTATTTTACAAAGAGCTCATAAGATTAGAGTTAAGGCTT
>JANSXX010000027.1:0-7591 GCA_024742815.1 bacterium | reverse complement strand
TACTGGGTAGCTGTGGAGCATGGAGGTGCTAATCTCCCTGATGTGTTTGCCCGGCTGGATAATTTCATGGTCGAAGCCCTGCAAGAAGCTCCAATGCCCAGTTTGTCTCTGACAGACAATGATGGCAACCCAATAACAAGTGGTATAGAGGCCGAGCCCGGCACGCCGTTCATGCTATGCCTGTCGCCAGACAGCGCGCCAGCTGAGAATATGGATTTGGAGCTTAGTATTGATGGGGACGGCTCCCCGCACTTTAGTGATTTCACAACTACGCCGCTGACCTTTCTGGCAGGCACTGCTGACTCAATTTGCTTCGAGCTGTCGCCGGCTTCGGATACTACCACCGGTACATACACTTTCAAGTTCGAACATGGAAATGATATAGTGATGGACTTTCAGGTGGTGGTGGAGCTCTGTAGCGTAGCTGGGCCAGACCAGACCATTTGCGGCGGGGAAAGTGTGCAATTGGGTACGGGTAACCTGACTGAGCCTTCTGGGGTGGATTATTGTTATGTGTGGGAGCCTTCAACCGGACTGGACAACCCTGGTTCTTCGATGCCAAATGCAAGCCCTTTAGAAACAACAACTTACACTGTTTATGTAACTTCCTCAGAAGGGGATGTTATTTGCGTTGATGAGGTAACAGTATTCGTTAACCAAATTGAAATTCAAAATGGGACCATTCCAGAAATTTGTGCAGGAGAAATGGTTACAATAAGTGTGAACCCCATCGGGCAAGGCCCGTTTTCTTATACTTGGGAAACTGGAGAAAATACTGCCTCTATTGACGTATCACCTGAGTTTGGAAAGTCATATCTTGTTGCTATCACGGATGAATCCACCGCATGTACTTTAGTGAAAGAAGTCAAGGTAAATGTATACTTACCGCCTAATGTAGAGATCACATCAGTATACCCCTCTATCTGTGTACCCACTCAACCTCCTGGGCTTCAGCCTGGTCAGGGGACAGGAACAAGAGCTCCTTCAAACTCCAATTCTGAAGAATGTGTCAACGCTAAAACAACGATGTATGTCTCCCCTTCATACCCGAGTTATGATATTCAATGGTCGACTGGAGCTACAGATTTTAGCATTGAAGCAGATGAGCCAAGAGAATATTCTGTGACTGTTACCAACAGTATAGGCTGTAGCGATATAGAGTCATATGAGCTGGGATCGTGTGCTGATGTTACGTTGACTCCATCGCTGAATAGTTCAGGAGAAGGAATCCTTGATGCAGGAGCTGGTTTTACTTCGTATGAATGGCACGATGGATCAACCGAACAAACTATTCTGGTTGACGGGCCGGGTCTATATGCTGTGACCGTATCCAATGAAAGCGGATGCTCGGGGCAGGCCGAAGAATTTATAGATACTTACTCATACAATCCCGATGAAGTCTATTTGGTCTATGCCACTTACGTACAACAACCCTCAGAGGCTGCTAAGGTTCACATTTATATATGTACAACAGGAAGTGAAGATGAAGTAACTAAAAGCCTGATATTACAAGAAGTAAGGCAGGAATTTAATAATCTAGATCCAAAACCAGAGAAGTACGTATTTGCTGAAGGAGGATGCCAAGTTGTGAACTCTTACAATTTTCCTGTCAGAAAGAATGCTTCAAACAAGATTATGCCATTTGTAATAAAAAATGGAAGTATAAATAGAGTTTTTTTTGATACGAGCACTAGTATGTATAAAAATTATCAGTTCCGTTTAATAATAGATAATGGAGATGCACACACCCTTGATCAACAGTCTTCTGGAAATGATCACTTTAATACGATATTCTTTGAAAATCTTGCTCAAGAAATTGAAATGTCCTTGACAATCGGTGAAATAGTAGATGGACAGATAGAATATGACCCCGATCCAGCTATTGAAGAGATGAGGATAACCTTCGCAGAGGAGGTGCCTGTGGCTGAACCGGAAGAGACTAATTACAACCTTTACGTAAATGGACAAAGTATTGATGAAGGAGGAACGGTAGAAGTAGAAAGGGGCGAAGTAGTAACTCTGGTTGTATGGAATGAAACGACAGAAGAGATTATCCAGGAAAACATAAGTTTGTATACAAACTTTCAGTGGTGGGAAAACGGATTCGGTATCGGTTCAGGTGACGAAAAGAATATAGGTACTAACTCGTTTAATGACAATGAAGAGCGGACTGTAAAGGTTAGATTTACGGATATACTTCAAAATAAAACCATTGAACTCAATGCTATAGTCAAAGCTTTAGCGCCTACGGCAATTATCGGGTTTACCTATCCTACAGACCCTGAAGATGTGGAAAACAGAATACCTTGTACAGGTGCTCCGATAGGATCTCCATGTGCAAAGAACCCATCTTATTATGTAGAGAGAGCTATGGATATCTTGCGAGACCATCCAAATTATACAGACATCATCGCAACACTTGAAACAGAATATGCGGTGCGTATTAATTTTAACAGAGCTAGTAATACTAATTCTAATCTAGGTTGCGGGCGTAGTCCAAACGAAGTCTTTTTGGGCGCAGAATATGGGCATAATGATCCTCCACCGTTTAAAGGTGCTTTGAATCGAATATTTCTTTCTGATGACATCAGGAAGTGGGGAGAAGTTGGGAACCCACTTGATAACTCTTTGGATGACTGCCCTAAAGAAGCTGAATTACTAATTTTGATCTCGGATCAGGAAAGAGATGATATTATTCAAGACATAGATGACGGTTTAGGAAATGGACAAATCAACACTGTTGTTTCGAAGATATCGGAGGTTAACAACGAGCTTGCAATAAAGATAAACGAATGGATAAATTATTCTACAATAGATGGGCATTCTCAGTCACTTGAGGATGAAGCTATAAGTATGTTGAATGATATGTTTGAGAACACAAAGGATTTAGCATATAAAATTGATGACTATGACGGTTCAATAGACGAAATCCTTAGTGTATCCGATGCCGCTTCAGATGGAGTCTTGCATATAAATCTGAATGTAGATATGCTGGATTATATACCCTATTATGGCAGGATGCTCGATTTGGATAGAAATGTTAGTATTTGGTATAGGGATAATCCGAGTTGTGGAATTGACGGCGGTCCAATATCTACCGTTGACGAAGCCCGGTTGAGGAAATACACTCAAACTATAGCTCACGAAATCAGGCACTTAGATTTCTCAATTAATGAAAATACGGTTGAATCCTACAAATGGAAACTGATAAGGGCCAGCGATCCAGAAAACGATATGTACAGGCGATGTAGCCCTGCAATAAAGAATATTGTTACCACAGCTTACAGTACTCATGGTATTGGGCATGAACATGGCAACCCTGATGGAGAGCATGCTTGCCAGGCAGAGAGTGATTTTGCAGATCCAACAAATATACAGGACTTTTAACATGGAGGGGCAATCGAAGATGAGAATGATTATGATTACCAAAACGAGTATTGCTATATGTTTTGTGTTGCTATGGCTCACAACCACTTCTTCTGTAGCGCAACATGGTTTGCAGGCGGAAGTAGTGTATAAAATGAAGCGACAAATACTAAAACGCTACGCATACTTTAGCAGTTTAACCTTAAGTAATGATTATAGGAAAGCATACAGAATCTTATCTCATGATAGGCTTAAAAATGTGGACAACATAGTATTTGGGTATTTTACGGACTCGCCTAAGATGCATGTTGAAAAATCAGGTTTTGGCGCTGTTCCTGGAACAAATTTCCACTTATATGAGGTTGGGTTTGACCGTATACCAAAAAACAAAGCTTTGAATGATTGGTCAGCGGGACAAATAAAAAGGCTTTTTCAGGATAAACTTGGGTTGTTTCTAGTAGATATCGGTACTAAGGCTGTCATACCTATTTATCCCACCTTTAAAAATGACATTATATCATACTTTGACTCTGTGCCTAATTCCCCTAATTCATATGTATTTTTAGTAAGAGCCTTGTCTTACTTGGATGAGGATGTGAAGGTTAATATTGATAGATTGACAGAGGACTCAATTTTTATAAATAGGATTAGGCGGACGGAAGATGGTTTTTTTAGTCATTACAGATATCAATTTTCATTTAACGATCCGGGGAACTATAAAATTGAGAAAATAAAAATTCTCAAACCTAAACAAACGAAAGTTGAAATCCTGCCTCGGTTGAGCGCATACCCTAAGCTTGAAATTCCTGACTTCAGTGGCACAGAAGACAAAAAGCGCTATCTCCTCGAAGCCCTAATGGAGAATCTCTACCTCTATAAATTTCATCAAAAAGTCAGCGCTTTGCCTGATAGTGTAGACCCGGAGACTATGATAGACAGCCTATTGCCAGACTATGATGTATACCTGCCTCGTATGTACCACCTGAGGTATGGCTGCTGCTGGGAAAGCGAGGCACGGGTAGCGGATTTGAAGGCAAGGCTGCCAGAGATGATGAGCTTTAGCTATGATTATGAGAGGGAGCCTTATCTTAACGGAAATATCGGTTATAAATTTGTTTCTGCTGAACACCGGTTTTACTATCGTGATATCGAGTATTATAAAATTTACGTGGACACCCTGCTTTTATTGCACAAGAGAGAAGACCCGCAATTTGCGGATTCCATGAGCTGGGACGATTTTAACAATGACAATATTTATGATACTTATTATCAGCCCCAATGGAAAACCATAACAGAAAGAGCGTTGCGTTTTTCCTACCCTTTGGTATTGGCCCCAAGGCCACTACCAGCAAGGTATCTTTCCCAATGTGCTTTGGCTAATAGTTTAGACACGGCTTACAACCACTACGACTATCCCTATAAATACATCATTCAGCCTCGCGCCAATCATTATCTGCTGGCACTTGACACGGAGACCCGGGATGTGTACTTCATAAGCGGGAAAGATATCTTTTTGACCAAAACTGTCCCTTTATATCTGCCCTATGTGGAGGACAAGGAGGCCAGGAGGCGTGTTCCTGTGCATCGTGATCCTGATTACAGCTACCTCTATAAGAAAGGAGATTGGCGAATGCTGTTCACCTACATTCAAGACCGCCTCTACCGCTACCTGGTAGAACGGCTGGACCGCAGCAACGTCATCTACGAAGATGAAGAAAAGGTAGTGCTGCGCTGCAAGGGAGAGGAGTACAAAAAAGAAATCGAACTGGAAGTCACCCTCTACTTTGATGATCCGGAGAATTTAGAAATCAAAAGGCTCAACTAAAGCCTTAAAAAAATATAAGCCATGAAGTACTATATACTATCCGCTCTTTTAATGTTGGGATGTAAGGTCTACGCAGAGATTGAGATTACGACAGACGTAGATTGTGCCTGTGAAGGGAAAGAGCAGAAAGCCTTCTCCGTCACAGCGACCGGTGAAGCTGGGCCTTTTGAGTTTTTATGGAAGGGGCTTAAGGACTTCCCAGGGGAAGTGGATATGGGCAAAGTCCTGAAAAAACTGCCTGATCCATCTGGCAACCCGGGCTTCTACGATAATTTGCAAGCTACATTGTTTAAGAGTGACGGTACCTTAGAGGTTGATCTGAATGGGGATTTTATCGCAAAAAATTATTTTAAGGATATAGAAGAAAGCGGAGATGCCTTTTTAGCTAAGTTTACTCATTCTGATAGGGGAGCTCGTGCCTTCGATTCCTGGGAGGTGATGTATGGAGACGACCTCCTTCGTAAAAGCCCAGATAATATCAATGACTTAACAACGTACTTGGATGATTATGCTGATTATCTTGGAGGTCTGGATCCTCCGCAAGCTATCAACTTAGGAGACATCAAAACAGAGTTTGATAACTTGCCACAACCTGAAAAGTTGCCGTGGGTGAAGTTTCTGAATTATAGGACTTTTGGGAGGAATGTAAACAATGCAGGAGGAAAACCTGCAAAATATGGAGCAGATCAAGTTCCTAATAGATATGAAGACTATTCAAATACAGCAGGAAGTGATTTCAATAACTTGTCATATGATCCGGGAATCGGTGGAACCAATGCTAAAAAAAGACAAGAAGCAATGAATGGCATAGAAGCAGAAAGGCAAGGCCTTTTGGCTGGTCCAATTACAAGAGATCTAGATGGAGCTGTGGAGTTTTTTGATGGAGACGGATTCCCATTTGACGTTAAAGAGCCAAGAGGGAATACCCCAACAATCTCACACTTTGATGCTCAACACTTTGCTAATGTAGTAGTAGAAGAGTTAAGAAAACCGAAGATTGGTGGTAAAGACAGAAGTGTGATACTCGGGGCGACCTATATTAGCAATAGTGAGCTTCTTGAAATAAGAAATGCACTTTTAAATCCGACTTTGAACCTTACTCCAGAAGAGGCAAAAAGAATATTTGAAGTTAATATTAACCTTGATTAATTTCTAACTAATGAACAGAGTAACTAACAAAAACTTTCATGAGGTGTTCGAGAGAAATTCTGAAGGAAAACTTGATATATCCGGTACCCTCATAGATGGTATTGTTGTTGAAAAAATCGAACTTGATACGATAGATTCATTCGATTCGATATACCTGAATTGCTATTTTGAAAAAGTTAGTTTTTCAGCGGCTTGGTTTTCTGGCTCAATATTTAAAAACTGTAAATTCAAAAATTGCATATTTACAGATACACAGTGGGGGTATGTATCAATGAGTAACTGTAACTTCAAAAGTTGCTTTTTCGGTAAAGCTGAGTTTTTTCGTGTACAGATCGTTAAAACGAATTTTAAATATTGTGACTTCAGATATGCTAAAATAAGTGAAAGCATAATTAATAAGTCGATCTTCTTGTTCCTTAAATGGCCCGAAGCACCTGAAAGGTCTCCAAAACCAGAGATTATTAATAATATTTTGCATGAGGTTGATTGGAATGAAGCCTCTGGGTAAATAATAATCATGTGTAGATTTATATAAAAATCCCTAGTTAAAACTCCTTTGGAAATGAACAATTATCGACCGATTGTGGATGGCAACAATACAGTTGTCGTGTTTACGAGCGGTGTTGATTATATCAGAATTACAAGAAAATGAAAAAGATATTATTCATAGCGTTCTCAATATTTCTTACCCTCCCAGTCAGTGGAATGGTCGAAATACAGTCTATTGCAGATTGTGTTTGCGAAGGTAATCCCAAGCAAGCCTTTGAGGTTGTTGTAGAGGGCAATGCTGGTCCTTTTTATTATGTATGGGTTGGACCAGAGAGTTATTTGTCAACAGAAAAAGAGCCGGACGATATTGTGCTGGCAGGCGAGTATACGCTTGAGGTTTATAATGCTTATGCTTGTTCTTTTACGTATAGTGTGGTATTGGAGGCCTGCCCCGGCCCCACCTTCCAATTCAATACCACCCCCGCATCACCTACCTGCCCCGGGCAGATCACCCTTGAGGATATTATCGGGCCAGACACCTACATCAGCTACGAGTGGTACAATGAAGCAGGCGATTTGCTGCCTGATAATCAGGGGCTGACATTAGAGAATGCCGCTGCCGGCAGCTACTATATGGTCGCCATTAGCGAAGCAGGGTGCCGGTTTTCTTCACCTATGGTGGAAGTAGAGGGCTTGCAGGATTTACAGGTCATAATAACCAGTCAGACCGCCGCTTGCAATGGGCAGGCTACTGGAGACTTC
>JANSXX010000144.1:0-1087 GCA_024742815.1 bacterium | reverse complement strand
TGGCGTAAAGAAGGCTTGTCCACCTCCAATAATCACTTTATCCCCGATTTGTTGAGTGCCCACCCATTCAAGCCCGGTTGGAGTCAAAAGAAACCGGTGAAATTCATTAAAAGTATACCTGGCTACAATTATCCACCAATCCCGACCATTGGCGTGACGGCAGGCGCTCAATTTGCCAAAATCCAGAGTATCTTGCAAGGCTTCTTGTTTTCGAAGTGTGACTTTACCCAAGCCATTATTTTCCAAAAGATCAATAACTGAAAACAGTAAATCTTCTCCTGCAATATTTGAGATTGGAGTTAAATCAGGAAATGAGTTGGTAGTAGAATTAATAATGCAAATATAGCGCTCTGAATTAGGAAGTGGAAGAGCTAAACCGAGTTGTGGTGCTATCCACCCAGTTGGATATTCAGCTTCATGCCAATTGGCACCACTATCCA
Organism: bacterium; assembly: GCA_024742815.1. GTDB lineage: Bacteria > Bacteroidota > Rhodothermia > Balneolales > Balneolaceae > HXMU1420-13. The sequence continues at coordinate 647 of JANSXX010000144.1, read as the reverse complement.
TGGTGAAATGAACTTGATTATAAATATTCTCCCCATCATAATAACAAAATAACCTTCCACTACTATCACTAAAGGTCACGTTATTGACCCAAAGTGTAGCTTCTCCTATCGCTTGGTGATCAATAATCTCAAGGCTTTCGTCTTCAAACCTCCACCACATCAGCCCAAACTCATTCGTAGTATCTGTACCTTCCCCACCGCTGTATCCCATCATCCAATTGTAGTCGTGTAATTGGGCGTGTAGGAGAGGGCTGCCAAACACAAGTAAACAGACTATAAAATACCGCATGATTCTTATATTAGAAAAGCCATGCCACCTGAAAATCTCAAGCAGCATGGCTTCTTTTTTGAAGCAATTACTTAATGACCTTTGCGCTTTGGGTACTGCCGTCCATCAAATGAACCACAGCAATGTATCGCCCTTTCGGGTACGTGCATAAATCTGCCTCCTACCTTCCGGGGAGACACAGGCGGCGATTGTGGAAACGCGGCCAGAGTTGCCCTGACCGGCCGCGACTCCAAAGTCGCCGCCGGACTATAATACAACAACAGAATAACCAAAGAATATCTCATAATGTAGCCGTTTAAAGAATCATCGATTACCAATCTTCACCACCTTCCCCACTTCCAGCACGCGCCCCTGCTCC
>JANSXX010000129.1:0-1169 GCA_024742815.1 bacterium | reverse complement strand
GGTTGGTTTCGAATCGGGGGTTGGCTGGCCGTTCTGACAAGCATGCTGTGAGATTGCATTGAGCAACGCTGTGCCCCCTCAACCCCAGGTGCGCACACCGCGCTTCGCGTAAAGGCTGCCGCGTAAAGCTTGACTCTTAGTATGGAGAGCGAACCGCTCTCCGTGAGCAGAGACGCAAGACAGGGCTAGGCCTGGGGCTTGATTGTGAGCAAGTTGCGCCATCCATAGAACACAAGAGCTGGTGGGCCTTCTACTGGGCTGCTGCTGCTGCTGATGCGAGAATATCGCACGATCCATGTTGCCGGCAGCAAGTTTACTGGCACCAGCAAGGAAAGGGCAACAGGAGACTTTGGATAAACCGCAGACACATCACGAGCGTTTTGGTGCTTTGCCCGTTTGCTTGCTTGTTTGCAGCTGTCGCCTGTGTTTGCTTGCTTGTTTGTGCCTGCGGTCTGTCTGGTTCTTCAGTTTGTGTGTAGGGACAACAGCCATGAAAAAGCTCCGCCAGAATCTTTGTGATTGAAACAGTCAAGTGGCTGGCAACGACGTCGGGTTATAGCCGGTGCCTCTAGGTATAGCTTCAGATTAGACGCGAGCTGCGCGCATCTTCAAATTGCTTAGCCTCCTTGCGCGCAAGCAGTTCTTCCATGAAACGGCGGATTCTCAGTCACGCCGCCGCCGCCTCTTCTTTTTCATTGTTGTCATGGTTGCGCGAGATGCTGCGAACATGCTACTATTGCTGTCACTGCTGTCGCTAGCCGTTGTTGCTGCTCCTGTTGTTGCTGTTGTTGGGCGGCGGCGGTGGTGGTAATGGTATAGTGGCGATGGCGGCGGCGGCGGCGGGCGCGACTGCGGTCGAAGATGAAAAGTCGCTGATGTTGCTGCTGTTGGCTGCGGCTGACGCTGTTTTGGTTGTTGTTGCTGTTTCTCTCGCTGGCGTTGGGATGCTGTTGCTGATGTCGCTGCTGCTGTTCTTCTTCTTGCCCTTGTTCTTGTTGACACAGTTGCAGTTATCGTTGCTGTTGGCGCTGCCAGTGTTGTTGTCGTTGCCACTGCTGGCCAGCTGCTATTGGCGTTGTTGTTGCTGCTGCTTGTTTTTGTTGCTAACGGCTTCGCAGGCAGACGCGGCAGCTGCTGCTAGCCATCGGTTTCGCGGTTGCTGCGGTGGT
>JANSXX010000124.1:0-1200 GCA_024742815.1 bacterium | reverse complement strand
TTAATGCATTGTGCTGACAATCCATTGTTGGTTAGAAGCGAGGACTATAAAACACAAAGTTTTATGTTTGGATTTAATCTTCAAAAGTTAGAGTCAGCCGCATATACTGGAATGAACCTTAAAAATTATTCAAATATGGTGGTCAAAATTCGCCCCCTCGATGGAACTACTTTATATACAAGTAGTTTTATGCCGACACGGATGTACATTCATATGGTGCATGAGTGTATTCTTGAAATCCGTTCAAATTCCGTAACCTTTTATGATTAGTTTAATAATATTACCATAAAATAGTATAAAGAAATATTATTTTATAGTAAGTAGTAGTAAGTATGGAGAGAAATTATCAAAATGGTAAAACCTATTGTATTAGAAATAATATTGATGATGATATTTATATAGGCAGTACAACACAATCACTAAGTCGGAGAATGTCAAAACACAAACGAGATATAAATTGTAGAAGACATATTACAAACAAATTATATACTAAAATGCGAGAACTGGGTATAGAAGCATTTTATATAGAATTAGTAGAAGAGGTAAAGTGTGATAATGTAGAACAGTTACGAAAACGTGAAGGAGAACTGATAAGACAGATGGGAACATTAAATACACGAATTGAATGTAGAACAAATAAAGAATATCAGAAAGACAATTATGATATATTATTTGAATATAGACAGCAGTATTACAAAGACAATATTGAGACACATAAAGAATACAACAAACAATATCGTGAAGAACACAAAGAAGAATTGAAAGAACGAAGTAAGCAATATCATCAAGAAAATAGAGACAAACACAATGAATATAATAAACAGTATTGTAAAGAACATAAAGAAGAAATACAAGAAAGACACAACAAATACAGAGCAGAAAACCGAGACAGAACGAGAGAATTAAATAATCAATCATACCAAAGGACTAAGGAAAAGGTTTTAGCAAGACAAGCAGAACCTTTTGAATGTGAGTGCGGTAGTATAATTCAAAAAGGTCAAAAGTCAAGACATCTAAAATCTAAAAAACATCAAGACTTTATTAATAATCAATAATATGATATTATTAATTTTCTAATTAATAATATAATATTATGAGCAAAAACTTAATGAATACCTTTGATATTACCGCAAATAAAATTAGACAAGTAAAAGACGGAGCAGTTAATGATATAGAAGACCTTTACGCAAGTAAATCTGA
>JANSXX010000016.1:0-81273 GCA_024742815.1 bacterium | reverse complement strand
ATTGAGTCCAAAGGAGTTTATTCGTGCTCAAGCTGACGGAGCATATGGCGACTATACAGTTAAAATATTCTCAAAATTAACCTCAACGAAACGGTTATTCGTTAATTAAAAACGTCAACCTTTTTTAGGCATCAACAACGAATAACCAATAACGATTAACAATTAACCATTAACCAAAAATCACCCAACCTGGCCAAGGTACTCAGCATTATCGCTGTTCTCGGCTCTGTTTCTTTGGTCTCTTAATTCTGATAACTCTTTGGCGGTATATAAATAGGCAACCATAAACACTATGGCCACGCACGAAATGAGGATGAGTAATAAAGTATTCGTATCTAAGTAAAACATATTTTCTTCATTTAGTTAATAATATCAATTATATAAAGCGTAACGAAATGAAAAAGTTCCGTATTTCGATAGTGTAAAAAGAGAAGAGAGTCTAGTTTTCAAAAAAAATTGAAAGAAGCGCTTTCATTAATGCCATGTGTCCCATCGCATTAGAAAAATGAAGAAGTGTGTAAAGTATAGAATACCAGTGGTTTAGTTTAAAAATGGGAACTAGAAATACAAATGTTGAGGTTGATAGGATGACTTAAACATTCAATCAAACGAGACCTACTATGAACTTACAATTGCTCTTTGCTTCTCAAATTGAAGCTGGTGATGTAGTCGGATTTACCTTTTTTATTGGTACCATGGCTATGCTTGCTGCAACAGTATTCTTCTTTGCAGAGCGCCAAAATGTACCTGAAAAATGGCGACTCTCTTTAACCGTGTCCGGTTTAATTACCGGTATCGCCGCCATTCACTATTACTATATGCGCGATTACTACTTAACGATGGGATCAAGCCCAACTGAATTTCGTTACATCGATTGGGTACTTACTGTACCATTGATGTGTGTGGAGTTTTATTTATTAACCCGTCCATATGGAGCGAAAGGAAAAACTTTATTTGCCTTAATTGCAGCTTCAGTAGGTATGTTGGTAACCGGTTACATTGGTGAGGCTATTCAGCCGGAAGCAACTATTCTATGGGGAACCATTTCTACCATTTTCTACCTCTACATTGTGTATGAAGTATTTGCAGGTAGTGTAGCGAAACTTGCTAAAAATTCTGACAACCCGGCCTTGCATCAGGCTATGTTCTTACTCAAAATCTTCATTACGCTAGGCTGGTCGGTATATCCAATTGGCTATATGACGATGGAAGGAAACTTACTTGCCGGATTAGGCAACATTGATGTGATTTATAACTTGGCAGATGCGATCAACAAAATCGGATTTGGTTTAGTGATCTATTATGTAGCTACGGCCGACAGTTCGAAGTAGCAACTAATACTATATTTTGGAAGGCGATTGGTGAAAACTAATCGCCTTTTTTTGTTTGTAGAAAAGAGTTCTAAGATCACAGTTTTTGAAATTAGAACCTTATTTTTTCTTGCGGATTGAATATCATCCTGCATCAATTAATCAATCAAATTTAGCCTTAGAAAAGATGATCAAACACGTAGTGATGTGGAAACTCAAAGAGCAAGCTGAAGGGAATAACCGCATCGAAAATGCACTGTTGATGAAACAACAACTCGAAGCAATGCCTGCTCTAATCGATGAACTAGACACTGCGGAAGCAGGAATACATTTGTTTGATGATCGTGAGGATGCGACCTGCGATGTTGTACTAATTACTACCTGTAAAAACGAAGCTGCATTGAAAGCCTACGCCCAACACCCGGAGCATCTGAAAGTTGTAGAGTTTATCAAAAAAGTAGTAAACGAACGGCGTGTAGTTGATTATAGAGCTGATTAGACTAGCTCATTCTAATCTTGATCAGAATCTAAATGATGATCAGCGATTCCATCGAGTGTACAGTTTTTCTACCACTAACATGTGTGGCAATGTAAGCACTGCTATAACCACAAAAAGTAGCGACACTAAGAGTTCTTCGTTACCAAAAGCGTTTAGCATGTTGTACACAAATAGAAGTCCTAGATAGGAGAGTAAACTGAATAAAAAAGACTCCTTGAAGAACCAACCAAAAGTCACTTCATGCTCTTTCGATCGGAGATAGTTCAGCATAACGAGTGCGTGATTAAATGAGTGCCACAAGCCAAAATAAATCGCAAAGGCCCACACCAGATCGCAATAAATAAACAGTAAGGGTACAATTAATGCATCCACCAAATAGGTGAGCTTATGATCAATTTCAGTAGACTTAAGTACTGTTATCAACACATAACAGACCGGATACACCGATGCAACCAACCACATTAGCTGAGCCGGATTGTACTGCTCTGAAATAATCTGGTAGATTGAGATATCTGTTACGGCTTCAATAACTGAAGACGAATACTCCAGATCCCCAAATACAATTAATCCCACAACGGTTATGCCTCTACTGAGGTGTAAAACCCACTTCGACCATCCGGTTAATCGAAATCGTTCGGCATCAGCTTGCCCGAAGTGATAGAGCGTGATCAGTAAAAAGAACATGAAACTGAAAAAGGGGAATAGGATCCAGATCACGGAATACACAGCAATGGCAGATAAATACCAACCATAAAACCATTTGTTGAGCGAATAAGGATTCCAGCCTTCCAGGTTTCCATCAATATGATGATCGAGCGCACCATGCGGCATCCCGATAAACAAAATCACCAAAGCTAAGAGTAAGTAGCGCGTGTTCTCTGCAAATTGTGGAGCAAGAAGGTTGATTAAAATAGCTGCTGTTGCTACAGCCGTTTGAATCCAAATGCGCTTTGATACACTCATTAAAGTAATTTCAGTGATTGATTACGGGTTTAACCATCAAATCACTGAAATCATTTGTATCACAATATTTTATTTGAGCAACATCATCTTTTTGGTTTCGATGATTTGAGTCCCTGAACTTAATTGATAAAAATAAACTCCACTTGATAGTCCGGATGCTTCAAAAGTAGCGCTATACAAACCGGTATTTTGTTTCTGATTGACTAATACAGCTACTTCACGTCCTAATACATCGAATACGGTAAGTCGAATCTGACTGGGTTTGGCAACTTCATACACAATTTCGGTACTGGGATTAAATGGGTTTGGATAGTTTTGCATCAATCGAAACTCACTGGGAATGCCATTTTCCTTATCAGTGGATAGAATCATCGTGCTGAATTCCAAAAACTCACTCGAATCAATATTTTCGTCGCCGTTACCTGCCGGAAGTTGACCAACCAGTGAACCGCCATCATCTGTTTGATACGTGCCCAAAGCTAAATATACTTGACCCGGAATTTCCCCAAACTCTGTTTCAAGATTCAATACACCTTCAAGATACGTACCGGCATCGTGTTCAGCTCCAGAACTTTGATCGAACCAAGCGTTGTAATTGTTGGATTGTTCGTTGGCTAAAAACGCACCCCATTGAGCTACTTGTCCGCCTTTAGCCCACGGACTAGCAGTCAATTCAGCCTGATCATCAGCAACAAAAATAAATCTATCCTCTGAACCGGAACTGGCTGATTCGGTTGCCAGATATAAAAATGGTGGATCCCAATCTACATACAGCGAAAGGCCATTTTCGGAAAGTATCTCGGATGCCTTAGCATCCAGATTTCCATCCAAGACAAAATTGTGCGTGTCGCTACCGCCACCGGAAGATGTGCCGAAATCAATCAGAAAGTCATTTCCATTGTTGTTGTCCCAGGTATCATCATCATAATGAATAACGAAATTGACGCGATCTACAGCCTGTTGCGATGCATTAAACGGACCAATTTTGAGGCTTAAGGTAGAATCGTTGATTTGAGTGAAAGGACTTTCAACTGCAGGTCCGGTTCCATTGAACAACGAAGTACTATCCGGCCAGTATACTTGATTTGGGGTAACCCAATTAGAACCCACATTATTTACTCCCCAATGTAATTTTGCTCCTTGAGTCGCACCGGAAATCTCAATGGTGAGAGTATCGGTATTTGTCGTATTTTCGGGAGTTACCTGCACCAATTCATTGCCGGTAGAACCTCCGTTATTTCCACCATTTCCCCCTGTTGTTGCGTTTTCGCCAACCCACACATACTGAATTAGAGAACGTGAAGCATTGCCTTGCACATCAATTGCTTCCACATAATATTCAACATACGCATTATTGATTCCGGTGATTTTCGCGGAATATTCATCCGCTTTAAAAAGTGGTGCAACATTGGTATTACTCTCGATGGAAATGCCTTCCATAATCAACGTTTTCCAGCTCGTATCCGCTTCGCTAATCTGATTAAACGCTTGAGTGCGATCTTCAAAAGCATCACCAAAAGCCCGATATTTTAAGTGAACGGATTGTAAACCGGAAACATCAAAGGCATAAGTCCACACTTCAAATTCGTTGGATTGCGCGATTTCCCATTCAAACCCCCCGGGATTGTAGGGCTCACGTTGTGGCTTAAAGATAGATGGGGGAGTGATGTCAGTTTCAGATCCTGCAATTACGTTTTGAGCTTTTTGAATAGCTAAGTTAGAAGCGGTGGTAGGATGAGTGTCCCAGATTCCATCAATCGAATTATCCCAATACCAATAATCGCTTCCCTGTGCATTCAGCAATAAGGTGATGGCTTCTTCGGTATCGGCGGCCAAAGCATCCGAAGTTTTAGCGTGTTCCACGAAATTCTTTGCCGCGGTAACCACGCCCCAACTATTTCTGTCAGGACTGTATCCATCCGAATTTGGATCGCCTAGCCATTTTTTAAATTCCGGATCTCCATTATCGGCACCGGCCCAGCTACCTGATTCAACATGAATCACATCGTTTTCGTCCGGTGGGAAAAGATCCAGATAATCCTGAATGGTGGTAGGCACAAAACGATCGGGTTGACCGGCTGCCCAATCCACAAAAGCCTGAAAATTCCCGTTATAATAGCCTTCCGATCCGCCTCCGAAATTATCTCCATCATGATGCAAAACGATTAAAATCGGGTGATCTGGATCGGTATTGAATGCTTCAAGCTGACTCATCACTGATTCGTATTGCAATGCGCCAAAGCCGCCGCGTCCGTCTTCGTTCCCCAAATAGCGTGAAGTTGGAACGGCAATAATTTTTGAAGTCTCACCGGTGTTAGGATCCGTATATTCAACGTAATGCGGTTGATGTCCCCACTGCGCACTTACTTTTGTTGGCGCCCAAAGATTGTTGAGCTGCACCCAATCCTGAGGATCAGGATTTTGAACATCAGCCTTGTTAGGTTCATACAGATTTCCTGAAGTGGAATAGGGATAGCCGGCTGCAGCTCGATCAAAATGAATATTATCCACCAGCACCCATTCTAATCCTTCGGCGGTGAGAGCGGGAATCATGTCGTTGGAGAACGCATTTTCGGGTGGAAATATCCCTTTTGAGTAGCTTCCATCAAAAGTGGAAGAGAGAATGGTTTTGTGTTTTTGGATCTGCGCGCGGATGTCGTTGCTGTCAATTAATCCCATTAAAGGATGATAATACCCGAATCCGATCATATCCATTCGTGGATTTCCTTCGGTGGTTGTTTGATTGATCACAGAATTCCAGGGGGAAGTCCAGTTTTGAAAATTACCGTTACCATTGACTACCAGATGATTCAGGTTTTCGATTAATGTGCCTGAAAAACTAACGGATGCACCTGCATGAGGGAGGTTAGCATCGATCGCTTTTTGAACGGCTACTTTGGGCCAATTTGTGTACGGACCGGTTCTCGAATTATGGATATCAAACACCGAATACGGATAATAATTATTCGCCTGCGTTTCCAGAATGGTTTCTCCCGGCCAGTATAATGGCTGATGCATGTGCCATAGAAATGCGATATAAATAGGAGGGTTTGTTGATTGAGATTCGGAAGAATTTTGTGCAATTACTGAATTCGAGAGTAGTAAAAGCACAAATAAGGAGAATAGTGAACGCATATTGATGTAAATTTGTAAGCGCTTACATTTTAATCAATCCAACTATAAAAATCTACCTAAGTTAGACGCCTTAAAAGGTTGGTGTTCGGCTTGTCAACAACTATCTTATCAAGAAATAAATCACCTCATGAAAAAAGGATTTCTTTCTACGTTAATTTTAATTCTTGGACTGTACGCCGGAGTATGTGTTTATTTTTACTTCATTCAAAATGCCATCTTATTTAATCCAACTGTATTGGCATCCGGACATGAATTCAATTACAACTTCAACTTCGAGGAGCGATGGTTCGAGATAGAAGATGAAGCTAGAATACACGCCATTCATGCCAAAGCAGATTCCAGTAAAGGTTTGGTGATTTTTTTCCATGGAAACGGAGGGAGCGCACAGACGAATCCATCTAAATTCATGCTATTTCTGGAAAATGGGTACGATGTGTTATATCCTGATTACAGAGGGTATGGAGTCACAGAAGGTGAAATGTGGAATGAGGAAGATTTAGTGGGAGATATGAAGGTTGTGTACCAAGCGATGACTCAAGAATATCACGAAGATGATATCGTGATTGTAGGCTACTCATTAGGTTCCGGTGTGGCTGCACAGGTAGCTGCTGCAAATGATCCGCGCGAAGTTATACTTTGGACACCTTACTACAGCATGTTGGATATGAAAGATGCTCAGTATTGGTTTTTGCCCGATTTTCTGGTGCGCTATCCGTTGCGGACCGATTTGGCATTGCAAACCATCGAAGAACCGATCACTATTTTTTACGCTGCCGAAGATGAACTCCTTCCTGTTGATCGAGCCATGAAATTGAATGCATATCTTGATGGAAATGATGAGTCTGTAATGCTTGCCGGGCAAGGGCATAACAGAGTATTTAATAACGAAGAATTAAAAGCCAAAATGGCTGAAATTTTATTGGAGGATTAAACTTGGAAATTGTAATTGGGGCTGTAGCACTGTTGTTAGGAATTGGAATAGGATATGCCATCGCTCATTTCAAATCAAAATCGGAATCCGGTAGACTCGAGGAGAGAATCGCGAATCTGGAACAGCAGAAAACAGAAGAGAGGGATCGATTAGAAAAAGAGTTGCAAGCGGCAAAATCCAATCACGATCAATTAATTGAGCAGAAAGAATTAGCGTTGAAGGAAGAACGCGAACATGCCTCGAAGCTAGATCGGGAATTGGCAGGATTAAAAGCTGAGTATGAAGTGCTTCGAGAAAAGTTGAACGAGCAAAAAGGGGAATTGGAGGAAATGCAGGAACAGCTGAAAGTGCAGTTCGAGAATCTTGCAAATAAAATCCTGGACGAAAAATCAGCGAAATTCACCAAACAAAACCGTGAAAGTCTGGATCAGTTGTTAAACCCACTGGGCACCAAACTGGAAGAATTCCGCAAAAAAGTGGAAGAGACGTATAACGACGAAAACCGACAAAGAGCTACGCTAAAAGAGCAAATTCGCCAAATGGCTGAGTTAAATCAGCAAATGAGCGAAGACACTAAAAACCTCACTAAAGCTTTAAAAGGTGACTCTAAAGCGCAAGGAAATTGGGGTGAGGTAGTTCTGGCAAGCATTCTGGAAAAATCCGGACTTCGAAAAGATGAGGAGTATTTTACTCAGCAAAGCGAAACCACAGCTGATGGGCGCCGACTTCAACCGGATGTGGTGGTAAAATTACCGGACGAAAAGTTTCTAATTGTGGATTCCAAAGTATCACTCACAGCCTACGAGCGCTTTGTAGCAGCTGATGATAAAGACGAGCGTGAAAAGCAGCTGAAACAACACGTACTATCCATCAGAGCGCATGTAAAGGGATTAAGTGACAAGAACTATACTCAACTCTATCAGGATAAAACGCCCGATTTTGTGTTGTTATTTATTCCTGTTGAACCTGCTTTTGCGGCCGCATTGCAGGCAGAGCCTGAATTGTATAATGAGACGTTCGAGAAGAATATCGTAATTGTAAGTCCTTCCACTTTATTAGCCACTTTATTTACGATAAATACCATTTGGAAGCGAGACCGCCAGAATAAATACGCCTTGGAAATTGCTGAACGAGGTGGAGCGATGTATGATAAATTTGTGGGATTTGTAGAGAGTATGGACGACATCGGAAATAGAATTCGCCAAACGCAGGATAGCTACGAAACGGCAATGAAGCGCTTAAATTCAGGATCAGGGAATTTAGTACGCCAAGCTGAAATGCTGAAAGAATTGGGTGCAAAAGCTACAAAATCACTACCGGAATCGGCTAAGCCTGAGATTGACGGAGATGCAAAATCTTTGTTTGATTGAAGATTGAGTTTATAAACTCAGAAGTTTTAGAATCTGTTAATTAAGCGATTGTGTTATAAAGTTTAGAGTTTCATTCGTCGATAACACTTCGAAACGAATATCGACTATGACTGAAAACGCAATGGCTTCAATCGCACCTCATGAAACCAACAGAATCCAGGAACTTGAGCGGTTCAATATTATGGATTCAGGCACGGAATCAGAATTTGATAACCTGGTTACACTTGCCGCTCAGATTTGCGAAGTTCCCGTGGCTCAGATCAATTTTATCGATGATACACGCCAATGGAGTAAAGCAAAAGTAGGTGTAGAGTTTACAGAAATCCCTCGCGAAGTTGGTTTTTGTCATCATACCATTCAGCAAGAATCATTCATGATTGTTGAAAATACACTGGATGATGATCGATTTAACGAAATGCCCTTTGTGAAAGACGCTCCGGGTGTTCGGTTTTACGCCGGCTTTAACGTACGCTCCAATGCGTTGAATATGGGCACTATTTGTGTGATTGGATTGGAGCCAAAGCAGCTGCAGGATCATCAAAAAAAAGCTTTAGAAACCTTAGCCAAAGAGGTGGAAGCCCGATTAGAATTACGTCGCCGAAATATTGAACTGGATACCATTTCACGGTTTCTGGAATCCTCGGTTGATGTGATGATAGTTGCCGATGCCAACACTTTCAGAATAGAAAAATATACCAATCAGGTTGCGGCCGTTTTGGAAAATGGGAGTGATCGGCATGGTATACTGAGTTTGTACAATTTGTTTACCGATGTTGAATTACTGGCAAAATTAAAGGCATGGAATTACCCAAATTCTAATCACACTCTGAATATTGAAACGGTATTAAATGATGAAGATTCTAAACTGCGACACGTTGCCCTGAATATTCATAAGCATGGAGATAAATTCTACCTTTCGGGAAATGATATTTCGCATAAAAAACAATATCAGGCATCCTTAGAGCGCTCGTTAGAGGAAAAGAACGTGCTATTGGCTGAAATTCATCATCGGGTTAAAAACAATCTGGCGGTAATCTCAAGTTTTCTTCAACTGGAAGAGTTCAAAACCGAAAATGAAGCCGTTCAACGGAGTTTGTTTTCCAATTATATGAGGGTGAATACCATGGCCCTTATTCACGAACAACTGTATCAGGAATCTGATTTTACAGCTGTAATTTTCGATCAGTACATTCATAATCTGATCAAAGAAACCAGGGAAAAACGAGCGTCAAAATTCAGTCATATTTCCCTTAATTATACGGCCGATTATGTGTTGCTCAATATCAATCAGGCATTACCTTGTGCCCTAATATTGAACGAACTCATCGCTAATGCCTATGAATACGCATTTTTTGACCGTGACTCAGGCAATATTCATATTACCTTAAAACAAATAGACGACGAAATTCGACTCTCTGTAGAAGACGATGGAATTGGGCTTCCAAAAGATTTCGTGTTTGAACAATCTCCCACTTTAGGTGCTACTTTGATGTATTCGTATTCCGATCAACTGAATGCCGAAGTTGACATACAATCAGAAAATGGGAGCCGCTTCGAATTACGTTTTAAATCACAAAGAGATCTGAAAGGATCGGCATCCTCGGTTTCAATCGCAGTATGATTTATATTTTGATACCGTACTGTTGTACGTAAAAACCTTTCATTACCGGTAAGTTGGTACCGATTTCTTTCATGAAATCCTGCTTCATATAAGCTCGATCAAATTCTTCTTCGAGGATTAGTCCCAGTTCTTCGAGCAATTCAACAAATTCGTCGCGCATAATTTTGAATTTCAACGATTCACCGACCAAAGCTACGCCACCTTTAAAAACTGACCTATGGAAATAGTTGAGTTGATCGATCGAGAAGAAGGTCGTAACCAGTTTATTTTTTCGGTTCATCGAAAGGATATCCTCGATCAAATTTTCTGATGGCAACAAATCGAGATAGTCAAACAGACCTTCGGCAACAAACACGGTTTTCTTTTTGGGATCGAAGGCTTCCAATGATTTCAATACTTCACCGGCTCGTTGCTTTTCAAAATCGCAAGGGACCAGATTAAGATTATAATTAGAGAAACTATGCTGTTCTAAAAAAGACTTCTTTTCCGAAATCATCGAAACCCGATCTAGTTCAAATACGGGCATTTGTTGTTGAGAGTGATATGCTCCGAGGTGATCAAAGCCGGCTCCAAGATTTACAATTTGTTCAAAACCTTCATCTAGCAATGCTTGCACTTGCTTGCCTACATAATATTTGCGGCAGAGAATGTGCATTAGATCGCCGGGCAGTAACAGCTCTTCCGAGAGGATAAAGAACGAACGCATAGCCGATGATCGCAGCGCCTTTCGATACCATCGCAAATGCGGGGGCAGTGCCGAAACCAGTTTTTCGTAGTAGTTTAGAATAAATGGATCGAACTTTTCTGCAAAAGCGGACTTCCGTGTAAGTCCATACAGTTTAACAGCAATGTAGGCTGCCGTGTGCGAGATCGTCATCAATATTCGAAATTATCCCAAGGTTGCGTTCTGGGTTTAGGTGCTTTAAACACCATCTTTTCTTTCTTTGTTGGATGTTCAACTTCTAAGTGAACGGCACGCAAAGCCAGCTCTTTTCCCGGACCGGTATCTTCTTCGGCGTATTTATAATCGCCCCATATTGGATGCCCGATTTTATCTAATTGCACTCGTATTTGGTGTGGACGACCGGTTTTCAAATCAACTTCAACCACACTGTAATGGGCACTTTGTTTGATGGTAGTGAAACTGAGTTCAGCTTTTTTCGCTCTCCCTTTTTTCGAATTGTACACTTTAACCGTATTGGTTTTGTGGTCTTTTTCGATGTAATGGATCAATGTTTTTTCCATGGGAGTCATCCCATATACCAACGCCCAATACACTTTTTTTAGGCTGTGATTTCTAATTTGTTCAGAAAGTCTGGAAGCTGCTTTCGAGGTTTTCGCAAGCACCATTACTCCGCTTACCGGTCGATCGAGGCGATGTACTAAACCCAGCCACACGTTGCCCGGTTTATTGTAGCGCTTCTTAATGTATTTTTTGCACAAAGTTAGTACATCAGGATCGCTGGTGTGGTCTTCTTGTGATAACACACCGGCCGGTTTATCGATAACCAACAGATGATTGTCTTCAAAAATAATGGGGATGTCGGGGTGAGTGCGAGTGCTTTTCATGAGACTTCAAAGCTACGGACTTTTCAATTCACTTAAAGCAATATCTTGGAGGAATTCACAAAAATGGAAATGAAGAGGATTTATATATGATGAAAGTTTTACCTTAGATGACGGATGACGGATGACGGATGACGGATGACGGATGACGGATGACGGATGACGGATGACGGATGACGGAAATTGAATAAATGACGCATTATGTACGATAAGAAAGGCAAACTCGATAAAGATATATACGAAGAAGAGCTGGAGAAGCTCCATCGGGAACTGATAAAGCTTCAGTATTGGATTAAGGAAAAAGGACTTCGGGTAGCGGTAATTTTTGAAGGAAGAGATGCCGCCGGTAAAGGTGGGGTGATCAAGCGGATTACGGAAGTGGTAAATCCGCGGATTGTACGAGTTGTTGCTCTGCAAAAACCGACCGAGACCGAACGAACGCAGTGGTATTTTCAACGATACATCAAACATCTGCCGGCAGCGGGAGAGATGGTATTATTCGATCGTAGCTGGTACAATCGGGCAGGAGTGGAGCGTGTGATGGGTTTCTGCACCGAGGATGAATATCATGAATTTTTAAGAACGTGCCCCGAGTTTGAAAATATGTTAATTAGAGACGGGCTGATTTTGCTCAAATATTGGTTTTCAATTTCTGATAAAGAACAAGAGAAACGGTTTAAAGCACGTAATGAAGATCCTCTGAAACGTTGGAAACTAAGCCCGATGGATCTCGCTTCCCGAAGCAGGTGGGTAGAATATTCTAAAGCTAAAGATGAAATGTTCCGGCATACCGACACCAAAAAATCGCCTTGGTTTGTGGTAAATGCCGACATCAAACGCCATGCGCGACTAAACTGTATTTCACATTTATTAGAGCAAATTCCTTATGGCGATATCACGCCGGAGCCCATCGAATTACCACCATCCGTTAAAGACCCGGATTATAAACGTCCACCCATCGAAAATATGAATTGGGTACCGGCAAAATTTGGGGAAAATCCGGTGGATGATGAGCGTAGTTGAGCGATGCCGTAAATCCGATTAAAGTCCTGAGAAACGCTCTCGGTAATCAACAATACTTTGCTGCACAATTTCGCGTGCTATGGTAGCATCCTGAAATTCCTCCACAATTACCTCTTTGTGTTCAAGCTTTTTGTAGTCTTCGAAAAAACTGCGGAGTTCCCGAATAAAATGATTTGGTAACTCAGAGATGTTGTTGATATGCTCCACACTCATATCATTTTCTGCGATAGCAATAATCTTGTCATCCATTTCGCCATGATCTACCATGCGCATTACGCCAATAACCCGAGCCGAAACTATGCACATCGGAACAACGGTAACTTGCGAAAGAATCAGGATATCCAGTGGATCTTTATCGTCGCAGTAGGTTTGCGGGATGAAGCCATAATTAGCAGGATAATACACCGAAGAGTACAGCACTCTATCCATTTTGAGTAAGCCGGATTCTTTGTCTAGTTCGTATTTAGCACGGGAAGCTCGTGGAATTTCGATGATCCCATTTACAACTTCGGGTGCATGTTCTCCGGTTGAAACAGAATGCCATGGATTAAAAGAATTCATATATCGGCTAGGCTAAGTATTTGCGATTGCACTTTTAAAATACACTTAGTTGAGCAAAGGTATCACCCAAACATTTTTTTCGGAATCTATACGACCATTCATCTGCTCAACAACTACCCGATCAATCACTGAAATTCCCATTTCTGCTATGTGATCGAAGGTTTCTATTCCATTCCCCGGGAAATTCTGTCGTGTTCGATGAATATTAAACCGATTTGATAATGGCTGATCGAATGCATTTTCTAAGCTCTCTTTTCCTAAAAGAAAGCCTAGCAAACCACCCCAGGTAGCCGTTGGGTTATCCGAATCCCAGCCGGCGAGCGTGCCAATTTTTACGGTTTCAATAAAATCACCTTCACCATAAAACAAGCTAACTAAGCTTGCAGCAAAATTGATTCCTGCTGCGAAACATCCATTACAGTATAAGTTTTGGGAAGTGAGATCGTATCCATCCGCTTGCTCTACCTGATAGCGTTGATAGATAGAATCGCGGGTCGTTTCCCACGGAACTCCTGATTCATACATAGATTTAACGAAATCATACATTATTGCAGGATAGGTGGAGTCGGGGAGAATCAGTCTCGCTTCATCGGCAATGTGATGAACAAACTCTTTCAATGATTCAGAAGCTTTTCGACGAGCAGCCAAGGCATGCATGGTTACATAAAATTCGGAGATATACTGCGCTTCATATCGAGCGGTGGTTTGAATAGGCAGTTCGGCAATATTTCGTGCTACATCCGGTCGCGCAGGCGATAATAATCCAAAGATCTCTGTGGTTAGTTGTGCGTCAATCATCGCATAATGCTCATTGTTTTCAGGTGCACCGGTTGAAGGAGGCAGCATTCCTTCTTGCATCAAATCAAAAGCACGTTGATTTGAAACCCATAGATAATTTTCTTCCTCAGCTTTAATGTGAGTTAGCCATCCATCCCGAATTTGTTGTTGTGTAAGAAATGAAGTCTCTTTGGTATACATCAAATATTGGTACATGTATTCGATGTCGGTATCGTCGTCGGAACCCCACACCTCGTCAGTGCCACGTAACACGAAATCAATAGTCGGAGAAAGATCACTGGGAACTCCTTCACCCCAAATGCTCGGTTGATCGGGCTTTCCCCAATCTTCTCTCGTATAAAAACTCCCGGTTTTGATCTCACCAATAGTTCCAATCTTATCCATTTCGGTAACTAACCCGGTCCAGTTTGCAATGCTTTGACCCAGCCAGAAGCCATATAACTGATTGGCATATTCTGCTCGGGATATCTCAATAAATTCTGAGTCAGTTACTTTTTTATCGCCATCTTTTCCGGCAGATGAACACCCGAGCAAGATCATCAAGCAGAGAATAAATACTATTTTTATAGGGATTAGTTTATCTAGACTAGGTTTGAGATCTGAAAAAGCCATTTTTGTACTGCAGAGGTTAATTTTGATTCCAAATCTAACTAATTTGGATGGCCTTATACACGTAATTTTTGGTTGAACTTGATTATCTGCTCAATAATTAAAAAGTTGAATCAGTTGATTGGGAATTAGCCATTCCACCATTTATCTTCAATCGAAAAACCGTACATGTCGCAACCATCCAACGCTGTTCATCTTCGCACCAAAGGGGTGCTTCCTGTTCAGAAATTGAAGATTCTGCGGGATCTGGGAATTTTAACTTCTCATCCCGATTACCCAATCAAAGACAATCAATTTCAGCCCAATTCTTTGGATTTAAGACTTGGCGAAGTTGCCTACCGTGTGCGTTGCAGTTTTTTACCGGAAAATGAAACGGTGGAAGAAAAGCTGGAGAAGCTCGAACAATATTCATTTTCGCTGCGCAATGGCGCTGTACTAGAAGAAAATTGCGTGTACATCATCCCATTATTGGAATCTTTGAAACTTCCTAAATCTCACTATTCAATCCAGCATAACGGACTAACGAATGGCCAGTCTAATGGGGAGGAAGTGCAGTTGCACGCGATGGAAAATCTTAGTGCTAAAGCCAATCCAAAAAGCTCTACCGGACGATTGGATGTCTTCACACGTGTGATCACCGATTACTCGCATCGTTTTGAGGAAATAAATCCGGGATATCAAGGGAACTTGTACCTTGAGGTTGTTCCTAAATCTTTCTCGATCAAAGTGCGAACCGGTCAGAGGTTGAATCAGCTTCGAGTGCGTCATGGCTTTGAAGTAGTTTCCGATCAGGATTTATTACGAATTCATGATACCGATCCGTTGCTGTTTAACGAGGAAATTAAGCCGGTGAGCATGGAGCAGATCAAAGTGAATCAGGGTCTGTTTATGAGTGTACAATTGAAAGGAGAGCAAGGCGAAGTAATCGGTTACAAAGCAAAGAAGCACAGCAATTTTATTGATCTGGAAAATATTGGGCATTATCCGGTGGACGATTTTTGGGAGCCGATTTATGCAAACAAAGATGCACGAATCATCTTAGAGCCTGAAGCTTTTTATATCTTTGCATCCAAAGAACGAATTCGGGTTCCTGCAAATCTCGCCTGCGAAATGATGGCCTACGATACCGGTTCCGGTGAACTGCGAACCCATTACGCGGGTTTCTTTGATTCAGGTTTTGGCGGATCCGTGAACGATAAAGGTGCAAGAGCGGTACTTGAAGTGAGATCTCATGATGTTCCCTTCATGATCGAAGACGGTCAAACCTTATTTAGTATGCAGTTTGAACCAAACACAGAAGTGCCTTCATTCATATACGGCACAGAAATCGAAAGTAATTACCAAGGACAGGGATTAAAGCTAGGAAAGCATTTTAAACAGTGATGAGTGGATTTAAAGTAGATAGATGTGTGTGCCAAAAAATTAGCTTTGACGAAATCAAAGACTATGCGAGAGTGCATCAGATCACTGACATTAAGCAATTGCAGGCCAAAGAGATATGTAGTAATAAATGCCATATGTGTGCTCCGTATGTGGAGTTAGTGCTAGAAACCGGAGAGGTTTCCTTTGAGCCCGGCGCTTATATTGGCAGAAAACAATCGTCTTAATTTGGATACGCTCTTTTACTTACCTGATACGGAATTATGTGCACACTCTGAGGTTCAGTTACAAGGACAGGAAGCCAAGCACGCCGCACGAGTACTTCGCAAAAAGGTCGGAGATATCATTCATCTTGCCAATGGAATGGGCTGCAAAGCCACCGGTGAAATTACAGCAGTAAGTAAACAGAGTGTCTCAATCACCATCACAGAAAAAGAATCGAAAGCCCGACCGGTTATCCAAAAAGTATTGGGGTTTGGTGTGATTAAGAAGAGAGATCGGTTTGAGTTTGCCATCGAAAAAGCGGTTGAGTTAGGTGCCACTACCATTTGTTTATTTGATGCCGAGCGCAGTGAACGATCTCGCATCAACAAAGATCGACTTGATGCTATCATTCAAAGTGCCTTTAAACAAAGTGGGCGCTGGTGGATGCCCGAAATTGTGACCAAAGATTCTTTAAATGATGTTTTACTTGAGTTCGCCGATCATGAAATAATTATGGCGCATGAAAAAAAAGAAGTTTCTGCCAATGACTTCAATATCTCTAAGAGTGCCTTACTCTTGGTAGGTCCCGAAGGTGGTTTTTCTCAACACGAAGTGGAAACGGTTGAAAAAACCGGTGGCAGAATTGTATCTTTAGGAGAGCATCGGTTACGGGCGGAAACTGCGGTTACGGCGCTATTATCACAGTTTTTGTTTACAAAGTGAGAGCATTTCGTTGTTAAAACAAAAAAAGCTCAGCAATATATGCTGAGCTTAGTAATATGAATTGAAAACGCTTTACTTAGCAGCTTGAATAGCTTCCCATTGCTCAGTAGTTATCATGATTACCATAATCTCGCCTTCTTTTTGTTTGAAATTTGGATCAAAAAGTCCGGCATTTGCCATGGAATCAAAATTAGCTTGTAAATCGGCAGGGGTTAGAGAATATGCTGCACCGGTAGCGATATCAACGACCAATCCTAAAAGTCCCCATGAGAAAAGGTTGCCAACTACGGTGGTTCCAACGTCGAATTTTTTCTTTACTTCCACATTTACGTCTTCATAACCATCTTTCTTGAATGTGAGAACATAATTCTCATTTCTGGCAAGCGACATAGTTTGTGGTGTAGTACCCCGATTAATGTTATTGATCATAACAGTTGCCCCACTTGGGTTCGAGTTGACACGAATATCTGCACTACTTCCTTTGAAAATGCTTGCGCAACTGGTTGTTAACAGAATGGCAAAAAGTAATAGTGCGGAGTTTTTAATAAGTGATTTATTCATTGATTTATTTTTCTTATACCCGAAAAGGATGTTTCAGTTTGAGATCGAATGTAGTTGTATTGTTTAACAATAGAAATAGTAAAATCAATTGTTAATGATTTTGTCATACATCCTTTTTACCTGAAGATCCCCTAATCCGTATTCAGGAGCCTTTGCGTGAAAAGCTCTGAATATCGGACCAAAAGCGAGTGGTTCTGTTTCCGAGATTATTGATTTGAGGATTGCTTTTGCTCGACCTTCCACTTTAAAACTTAGAAGTAATTCGATGCCGGTGTTCAGAAAGTCGAAGGGTTCGGTAAATCGTAAATTCGAAATCGAATCATAGTTTTCGGTAGCAATAAGCTCCCACAATTTGGAAGCTGTTTTTAGGTCGTCTTCCTTGATTTCCTTAGCGTGTTCCGGTGCACGTTTCAATTCATCGGGACTCAATCCGGCATATCCATATTGCATGCTCATTGGGGGATGAACCCAAAATACCTGATAGTTTCTGTTTGATGTTGATAATAAATGGAGCACATACCATGCATTCATCAGACAGAATAAATCTTCTTCAAACCATAAGTAAACTTGTGCATCGTTAGGGATTGTTGATAATTTCTCTAATTCTGATTTGGTAAACTTAGCGTAATAATCCTCGCCATGTTCTGGATAGGTTTGAGTGAGATAACTCTCGCGAATAGATAGAAAGTGATCGGGATTTTCTGCATTCAACGGACCTTCAATCAAGCATTCACGGAAAATGATTTGGTTTCCTTCTATTTCCGCGGGAAAACGTTCGGCGAGTGCATCGCCATTAAGAATGTGATAGTTCAATGTTTGCTAAATGAATTCTGAGTTACTGCATCAGAATAGCAAAATGATTAATGGATTGCGCATTGATTCTTCGAATTGTGTGGTCGACACCAATATGTTTACGCACGATAAACTTCTCGATAAAGTTCATATCCTCGAAATTGAAAGCTCCACCAAATTCACCTGTTGCCGCAGCATGTGATATTAAATCAGCAGGAAACGCGCCATTAAATTCTTCTTTGGCGGCCTCATTATTCATACAACAGATAAACAGGCCAATGCGCTTGGTTAGTAATTCCTGCAAATTCTCTTCACAGAAACGCTGAATCTTCTTTTGAATTTTCCCAAAGTATATTGACCCACCAATAATCACTGTATCGTATTGCTCAAGTGATGGAACCTTTTCTTTCGCGATATTAATGGTTCTGCAACGATTAAATCCGATCAATCGACTAATACGTTCGGCAATTTCATGCGTAGTTCCGTGTTTGGATGCGTAAACGATAAGCGTATCCATAGTGCCTCCATTCGTTGAAGTTTCTCTCGTAGCATAACTTAGCACTGTGAATTTCTGATAAAGAATTCTGAATTAAATCAGATTGTTACCGATAGCTCGGAAAAAAGGCATATACGGTACGCTATTCATAATCTTCAAATCTTGGACAATGGAAGTGTCTTCATTCAGGAATGTGAAGATTTCGTCAACGGAGTTGTTTTTAAAAAGATGAGTGAACACACGCCGCGATTCTGGAACCGATGTAGACAGGATGTGAAGCAAAAGCTTATCGTAATACCGATATCTGTTTTTCGATGGATTTGTGATTTGCGGAGATTCACCGTTGATTAAAGAGCCCGCCAATAGCCTGGAATATCGCTGAACACGAGTAAAAGTATATCCGGTTGAAGCCTTTGTGAGTCCTCCCATAGTTCCTAAATTATAGATGTTCACATCCAATGTAGGCTCAAAAGGACGATCATCCATCGGAATTACTCCAAATTCTTTACGAACAGATTTGTACTCTTTTTTCCCGAAGCCGTATTTCTCCTTTATATAAGTACGAATTTTCTTCCGATACTCTTTTTTAGGCAATACATTTTCTGAAAATACGGTGAACTCAATCAACGCCCGGTTATGGTCGTAGGGGAGAACATACATGAAAGCATACCCATCGTCGAACGAATGATCCACATCCATAATTACAAAGGTATTTGGATCGAAGATTCCGTCTTCCGTTTCAATTTCAATGCCATAGAAGTGTTGGAGCAACGGATATTTCAGATGTTCTTTTTTGGCAGATTCCGGTTGAATGATACTTTGGAAAATAAAATCTGCTACATAAGTATCACTGTTTTTTGTTACCAGAACACCTTTTTTCTTGCTTCCATAGATATCAAGTATTCCTTCTTCAAGCAGGCTGAAATTTGATTTCTTCCTGAGCTTAGTTAGGACATATTCCTTGAAATCACTTTCTCGAATGCAGTAGTAGGCGTATTCATTCATATATAAGAATGATTGATAATCCTGCGCTGCGAAGTATGATTTCCGCCACTTTTTATAAATGATTTCCGGAAAGAACGGCTTATGATTAGCCCAAAAGCACCAAGTCTTACTGTTGTGAGGAGCAAAGCTGTTGTCGACCAAAAGTACATTGCCTTTGTAATCACCTTCTGCCAGATACCACGCCAAACTTAAGCCGGAAAGCCCGGCGCCGGCAATTATGATATCAAAGGTTTTAGTGCTCAAAAGTGATATTGGTTTTGGGTCGGGCATCAACCGTTAATGTAAATACATCAGGCCGGGAATAATGTCCGGCAGTATCTAAGAACAAGTTACCCTCGTTTAGTTTGGTTAAATCTAATTCTTGCACAATAAGTTCGGGGGAATTGTAAATAGGCTCGATTAAAAGCGAAGTATCAGGGTGGATGATCGCACTTCCACCTTTCAAGATTAAATCTTCGTTTTCGATCGGAATTTGTTTGAAGATTTCCATGGCAATTCGGTCTTCATCTGTTTCACAAACCGAGGATAAACCATCCAGCATTTGCTGTTTTGTGAGCGTACATCCAACGGCTAGAACATAGCATTGTGCTTCGAACGCGTAACTTTGGGATGCGATCAGGTTTGCGCTTTTAACCATTGGCCATTGCGCAATATGGATATGTTCTTGCTGCTGTTGCATGGCTGCGCGCGCCAGTGGCATCCAGTGTTCCCAACAGATCAAACCTCCAATGCGCGTTCCCTCCACTTCAATAACCGGTAAAGTGCTTCCATCACCATAAGCCCAAATTAAGCGTTCAGTATACGTAGGCATCAACTTTCGATGCTTATTAACCGTGCCATCCGGTAAAAAATAAAAGATGGTATTGTAAATACTTCTACCCACACGCTCTTGCGCTCCCATTACAATGGTGCAGTTCTTTTCAATTGCAGCTTTAGAAAATGCCTGATAATGTTCGTCATCAATCTGTAAGCAATTATCCATCAATAAACGAAAAAGAGCTTTAGCCGGCGGATGATCCCAAAGCGCTGCACTTGGGGAATAATCGAGCCAAACGGGATAGCCCGGAAACCAGGTTTCAGGAAAAACAATCAGTTGTGCGCCTTGTTCTGTTACTTCTTTGATGAACTCCAAAGCCTTAGCAGTACTCGATTTGGCATTCATAAACACAGGCGGTTGCTGAATCAGCGCTACAGTAATTTTTTGTTGCAAAGCCAAATTGTTGATTTACAGTGAAAGTGCATTCAGTATATTCCATCCCTTTTAAAATCCAAAACAGATTATGATAGATTTACGAAGCGATACCATCACCAAACCAACTCCAAAAATGCTGGTAGCTATGACCTCAGCGGAAGTGGGTGATGATGTGTTTGGCGAAGATAGTACGGTTAACGCATTTGAACAAAAGATGGCTGCAATGTTTGGGATGGAGGCAGGTTTATTTGTACCGAGCGGAACCATGAGTAATCAACTTGCGGTGAAAGTATTGACCCAACCCGGAGATGAGATTCTGATCGAAAAAAAAGGGCATATTTTTAATTACGAAACCGGGGCAACGGCTTTTTTATCAGGAGTGCAGATTCATCCGATTGAGGGAAATCATGGAAAATTAAATACCGATCATTTACTTGCGCTTAAACGTGGCCGTTATGACTGGGAGCCATCAACAAAAGTGCTTTGTCTTGAGAATTCAACCAATAAAGGGGGCGGAGCCTGTTACAGCAAAGATGAGCTAAAAGCATTAAAAGCTTTTGCCGATGAACAAGAGCTTTTGGTTCATATCGACGGAGCTCGAATTTGGAATGCCATGACTGCAACGAATATTGAAGCAGATTTCTTTGGAACCATTGCTGATACTATATCAGTCTGTTTTAGTAAAGGATTGGGCGCACCGGTTGGCTCGATGTTACTTTCAAGTAAACAGAATATTCAAAAAGCACGCCGGTTCCGAAAAATGTGGGGAGGGGGAATGCGTCAGGTTGGAATTTTGGCTGCTGCAGCCGATTTCGCCGTGGAACACCATTGGCCGTTACTTGCTGAAGATCATCGCAGAGCAGCTTTATTTGCTGATGTTGTTTCCAAGTGTACCCAACTCGAGATAGATAAAGATTCTGTAGAGAGTAACATCGTAATTTTTGATGTGAAAGAGGGGGATGCTGAGCAGGCGTTAGAGAAATTGGAGCAAGCCGGAATTCGAATGGTTCAGTTCGGCCCAAAAACAATTCGGGCTACCTTTCATTTTCAAATTTCGGAAAACGAGTTCACTCAATTACTGGAAACTATGGTGGAATTGTTTAACTAATTCCGCAAAAAAAGGGTGCGGAAAAAACCAATTCTAAAAAATTGTTCAAGAACTGAAAGTTGTTGGGTATACTCATCGTTTTTTTAAGTCATTGACTATCAATTAGTTAACGTCGTATATTTATTTTATAGTCGCTTTCCGGTAAAATTATTTTAGGGCGTTAGATTTTGTAAAAAATTGGATAAATAATTTCAGTTATTACAGTTATTTAAGAGCTTAATAAATCTAGCATTGCAAATGAAAAGGTGAATATTAATACGATAATCTAATGTGGATATTAGAATTCACATAATCTTCATTTTTCACCATTAGTTTGCTCACGCATTAAGGACAGATTGGCCAATCTTCATAACAAACAACTTCTAACTTTTTAATAGAGGTAGTACAATGAAGGTTTTCTGTACGCTATTAGTCAGTATCATCATATACAGTTCTGGGTTTACACAAAACAGCTACATTCTTGACAAAGAACAAAGCAAGGTAACCATTCAGGGTACATCAACGGTACATGATTGGGAAAGTGTAGTCGAAGAGTTTTCGGTAAACACCAATATTGCTTCCACAGAAGAGGGAAGCATAGATATAACATCTTTCTCATTTACAGCACAGGTAAAATCGATCGAAAGCGGAAAGCGCATTATGGATCGAAAAACCATGGGTGCATTAAATGAAAAAGATCATCCTCAAATCACCTTTACGCTTAGTGGCATAGAATCTGTTTCTGCGGATTCCATTACAGCCAGCGGACTTTTATCCATCGCAGGCAAAGAGCAGCCAATTACAGTTTCTGCAGGGCATAGTTTAAACAATGATGTACTGCAATTAACCGGCGCTAAAGCCATTCTGATGAGCGACTTTGGAATAGATCCTCCAACAGCAATGATGGGGACTATGAAAACAGGTGACGAGGTTACCATCGACTTTAAATTATTCCTAACCAAACAATAAACATGTAGAGGAGAAATCATGAAAACGTTAAAAAGTATCATTCTCGGTGCGCTTGTGGTCAGTTTAAGTGCCTTTTCGGTGTACGCACAAAGCGATCGGCAAATTGATAATCTCAGAAATCAGGACAAATCGGGGCTTAATGTATTTGAGCCTGCAAAAGTAAGTGATCTTACCTTCGACGGACTTTACGTTCGCGTAGGTGGTGCAAACACCTTACAATTCCAGGGCATCAGTCATGAAAACACTAACGACGATCTTCCTGAGCTAGAAAATAACTTTAACCTAGCTACTTCAAATCTTGATATCGACGTAGTTCTGGCTAAAGGTTTAGTAATGCACCTTAGAACTTATCTATCTTCGCAACACCACGCCGAAGCTTGGGTTAAAGGTGGATTTATCCAGATTGATAATCTTGACTTCGTACAAGAAGGTTTCCTATCCGGTTTGATGGAAAATCTTAGAATTCGCGTAGGTCACATGGAAAATAACTACGGCGATACTCACTTCAGAAGAAGTGATAATGGTCAGGCTTTATTCAATCCTTTTGTAGGTAACTACCTAATGGATTCTTTCACCACAGAAGTGGGTGCAGAAGTATATTACTTCGCCGACGATTTCTTCGGTATGATTGGTCTTACCAACGGTAAATTGAATCAAAGCACTGTTAAGCCAGCTATTGATGAGAAAATCAATTTATTGCTAAAAGCAGGATACGACAGCCAAGTTAACGAAGATCTCAGAGTTCGTTTAAGTGCTTCACTTTATAACTCTGCTGAATCCGGTTCACAGTATCTATATACCGGTGACCGTGCAGGATCGCGTTATTACAACGTTCTTGATGATGACTTCAGAAGCGGACGTTTCAGCCCTAACTTTGTAGTTTCTCGTTTTGCTCCTGGTGGACCAATTGGTGGCGAAATGACTTCAATCATGGTTAACCCATTCGTGAAGTTCCAAGGTATCGAGTTCTTCGGTGTGTACGAAATGAGTAGTGGTAAAACTGCTGTTGAGTCAGACACTCGTTCATTCAATCACATTGGTGCAGAATTATTGTACCGCTTTGGCGATAACAACGATGTTTACGTAGGTACCCGTTACAACACAGTAAGTGGCGAAATTGCAGCCGGTACTGATATTAGCGTAAACCGATTCAATATTGGTGGTGGTTGGTTCCTAACTCCAAACGTATTAACTAAAGTAGAATACGTTGTACAAAACTGGAACGACTATCCAACAGGTAGCAAGTACGATGGTGCTTCATTCAGTGGAATTAATATTGAGGCAGTAGTAAGCTTCTAAATTAATAGAACCCTCTTAAGGCAGCTTAGTTATCTAGGCTGCCTTTTTTTTGCTTGATGTTCAGCTCAAACTCAACTACGAACCGATCCTCAACGGTTACTAATCCGAAAAGTGCGCTTGGTGTATCGAGGTTAAAATCAGAAAGAAAAATTTCCTGCTCTCCTTTGATTTCGAGTACTTCAGTATCCGGCGTTTCATCTATTTTCACTTCGTACTGATTAGTTGTACCGGCAATCGAAACCAGCATAATGGCGATTGCTTCGCCCGATTCGTTTAAAGTAATGCGATCGATCCAGGCATCTATGGTAGGATAATCATCCGCTTTCAGGGTTTTTCGCATATCACGATTTACCCCACGCTTACCGCAATCAAACTCTTTTATTTTTAGTGCCAGAGTATCACCATTCACCAAAAAAGTGTTTTCTTTTAAGGTGGAAGTATGCTGAAGGGTTACATCAGGAAAGGGATTATTGTAGCTACAACTAAAAGAATTCACATTCGATTTCCCATTGATAGAAATGGAACTGTTTGGCAGTATATCTGAAGTAAACTCAAAGGACTGTGCATTTGAATGATATCCCATCAACAATAAAGGAAACAAAAATGTAGATATTTTATGCATAGACGATGAACTGTTTTGTACAATTCTATTTTCAACTTAGGGCTTGAGCTAGAATCTCAACAGAGCGATCAATTTCTTCTTGCGAGATAATTAACGGCGGCACAATTCGTAACACATTTCCACCGGCAACATTACTGAGTACTCCCAGTTCGAACATACGCTCCACCACAGGGCGACCTGGTGTATCTAACTCAACGCCAATCATTAAACCCATTCCCCGTACTTCTTTTACAACAGAATTACCTTTGGTTTTGTTTCGAATCAATTCCATCATGTATTGTCCCTTTTCGGCGGCCTGTTCTGCAATGTTTTGTTGCGAAATGGTTTTTAAACAGGCATTGCCAACTGCACATGCAAAGGGATTACCACCAAATGTGGTGCCGTGTTGGCCATAGTCAAAAGCCGCAGCCACCGATTCTTCTGCCATAATAGCTCCAATTGGGATGCCACCGGCCAAAGCTTTTGCACTTGCAACAACATCCGGTTTGATGCCATAATGTTCGTAACACCAGAATTTTCCTGTCCGGGCAACACCGGTTTGCACTTCGTCGATGATCAACAAGATTCCCTTTTCTGTACACAAATCGCGCACTTGTTGTACAAACTCTTTCTCTGCGATATGTACACCACTATTTCCCTGAATCAATTCGAAAGCGATAGCTAAGGTTTGATCATCAACTTGTTCCAGTAGCGCTTCAAAATCATTAAATGGTGATTGTTTGAAACCTGCTGGCAGGGGATCAAAACCTTGTTGGTAAAAGGGCTTGCTTAACGTTACTCCTGCTAATGAACGCCCGTGAAACCCATTGGTGAGAGAAATGATATTACCGGATTTACCATGTTGATGTCCCCACGCGCGAGCAAGTTTTACACAAGCTTCCATGGCTTCTAATCCGGAATTACACAAGAACACCCGATCCAATCCGCTTAAGTAAGCCAGTCGGGAAATGAACTCACTTTGTTCCTCGGTATAATAGAAATTCGAAGTATGCAGTAGTTTTTTGGATTGCTCATTGATGGCCTCAACAATTGCCGGGTGGCAATGCCCCAAGTTATTCACAGCAATTCCCGCCAGCAGGTCGATATACTCTTTTCCTTCAATATCCCAGGCTTTAGCTCCGCTTCCTTCTTTAAGCGTTACCGGGTAGCGATTGTAAACCTGAAAATGATGCTTTTTCTCTAATTGCTGGGCGTTCAAAATAACCTGTTTTGTGTTTTGGATGAATTGAAATTAAGTATAAAATTTATTCACAAATAGTTCATACTAGAGTTTAATATTATTCGTAGGTTTGTATTGTAAATACAATTATTACAATTAATTATTCAAGGCTCTAACATGTATAAGTCAATAATTGCAATTCTTTTTTTCGGGATAATTTCAATAAGTGCCAATGCACAGTATATGAGGATTTCAAATCCTGATCGGACCTGGCAAAATACGGGGGTTACGTTAACTGAAAATGTTTACAGAGTCACGGATAAGGGAGCTTATTCTGAGGTGAACTCATACATGAGTTTTAAGTCAGATAATCCCAACGAGTTCGCAGCAGGCACACAAATTGAGTTATATGCGTATTTCAGGCTCCCTGAAACTTACGAGATTACAAACCTTTGGCTCTGGGTAGGGGATGAAATTATGGAAGCCCGGATGTACGACCGGTGGACCGCTGAACGAATTTATGAAGGGATCGTAAATCGACGAAAAGATCCTGCCATTATTTATAAAAATGGTGATGGGTGGTACGAATTAAGAATTTATCCGTTTAAGCCTACCGAAGAGAGGAAGATCAGGCTTACTTATCTGGTGCCCAATACTGTAAATTCATCATCAAAAAGTGTTCGCTTACCTGATCAGCTGCAAAAACTAACTACTTCAGAAACTGCTGATCCCGGTTTTTTGATTTTCACTGATTCTGATGCAGAAAAAGTGAAGATTTCGGGAGAATCTTCCGTCACATTTGAAACAGGATCTTTGGAGGAGCGCCTTTTTTTAAAAACTACCGTTCCTACTAGCGGATATGCGCGTTCATTCAGTATCACACATGAGGAAAAACAAGATTCCTTACAAGTGCGAACCTACGATGACGGTACCGATAAATATTTTGACATCTCATTATTACCGTTTGAGTTGATTGATTCGGAGTTCACACAGAATGTTCTTGTTTTAGTAGATTTGGACATGAATAACACAAATCTGGTTGAAACAGAATTGATGCAAAACGTGCAAGAACAGCTCAAAACATATTTATCCGACAAGGATTCTTTTAATGTCTTCTTTTCAGGATTAACAACATTAAAAATGTCGGATGAATGGATACAGGCAAATGATGCAACTATCGATAGTGCTTTTACTGCCTTTATGGAGAATGAAGATTTAGGGTCGGCGTTTAGCAATATGGATAACTTACTCACCGATGCGTACGATTTTACGGAAACTAGTGAGCAAAACAGTTCCATATTATTGATTTCCTCTTCACAAAACTATAGTAATATCGAAAATGCAAACACACTGCTTGACGCACTCGTAGATTATGCAGGAGGGAACTTTCCCACGGTACATGTGGCAGATATTCAAACAAAAAATTTCAATTACGAGTGGCGAAATGGTCGTTACTATCTCGGCAATGAATATTTCTATTTGAATTTAACTCGTGATACCGCGGGCGAACTCACCGATCACAATGATTCATCCAATGAATATGAGATCTTGTCCACATCCTTACAAAAAATAAACGGAGCGATTTCTGATATGGAAGTGTATCCACTGATAAATGGTGGTTTCAGTTATGGTAGATACACTTCAGAAGATGAAAACAGCAGTTTGAGTTCATCATCTTATTACCAATTGGGTAAATTTACCGGCACGGCTCCCTTCGACATTCAAATATCAGGATTTTATCGGGATGAAGTATTTTCTAAACAAATTACGGTTTCGGAAGAAGATCTAAATCCGGCGGATAGTGTTTTGAAAAAGATTTGGGTTGGCCAGCGCATCAAACAATTAGAGAATGGGAATCCATCCAACGAAGAGATTGAAGATATCATCGAAATGAGTCTTGAGAATCGAGTGCTTTCCAGGTACACCTCTTTTTTGGCGTTAGAACCAAGCGATACCGTGTTTGCCTGCGCAACCTGTATCGATGAGTCGGCCATCGTACCTATCGAAGAAGAAATCGTGCCGGAATCGTTCGAAATCGACTCTTTAAGTGCATATCCCAATCCGTTTAACCCAAGTGTAAATATTAATGTAGAAGTGTCGGAACTATGGGATGCATCGACGAGCAGCATTGAAATTTATAATATCATTGGGCAAAAAGTGGCAACCCTTAATACACAACAATTCTCCGGACTGAAAAACTTTCAGGTAAGCTGGAATGTAAATAATTCGGCGAGTATTGCTACCGGAGTTTATCTGGTTGTACTTAAAACTCCGTACACCATCAAAACCCTGAAAATCACTTATTTAAAATAAATATAAGGTACGTTCTTCACACTTTCTTCATCTATAAAACCTACCCTGTAGTTGAGCAATAGATAGTTTTGTAAGGTATTAGAAGCTGTGATCGCTTTCTAAAAATACCTCTATTAACCAAAGGGTAGGCTTTGAACGGCGTGCCCTTTTTTTATGGCTATGAATTTTTAATCTACCGAAATTAACTTCATAGTTCGTATTCAGATTGCTTAATTTTAAGGCTGTCACTCATTCACTCACTTAAAAACGAACTATTCAACATGGCAGACATTAAAGAGCTTCTTGAAGCTGCAAAGGAAATTGCATACATCGGCGGGCAACATACACTCAAGTACTTTAAAAAAGATTTCGAAGTTATCAGCAAAGCCGATGACTCTCCGGTTACCATTGCCGATCGCGAAACCGAACAAATTATCAGAGAAGAGATTTTAAAGCGATATCCAGACCATGGCATTATTGGTGAGGAATTTGGTCGTACCAATGAGCAAAGTAATATTCAATGGGTACTTGATCCGATTGATGGTACAAAATCTTTCATCCACGGTGTGCCGTTCTACACCACGTTAATTGGAATTATGATAGATAATGAACCGGTAGTTGGGGTAATTAATGCACCTGCTCTCGATGAACTTTGCGCTGCAGGAATAGGAGAAGGAGCTACGTTAAACGGTGAACCCATCTCGGTAAGAAATACTGAAAATATGGATGAAGCAACTTTTCTTGTTACAGAAATTCGTCGGTTTAGAGACTGCGGTATGGAAGAAGAATTTCAGCAGTTAATGACGGAAACTAAATTGCATAGAACATGGGGAGATGCATACGGGCACATGATGGTAGCAATCGGTCGTGCTGATATTATGTTTGATCCGGAATTGAATATCTGGGATGCCGCTGCTCTGTTGCCGGTTCTTAAAGAAGCTGGTGGGATCTTTAGTGATAAAAACGGAGTAGAAACGATTCATTCCGGTAATGGATTTTCAACGAATAAAGCTCTTTATCCTCAAGTTCTAAAAATACTCGAAGCTCACAAAAGTTAATGATCAGATCGCTCTCGCTACACATAGTTACCTTCATTTTTTCAGCTTTCTCGCTTGTACAATCATGCGAAGAAATTCAATTCGACTACGAAAATCACCCTTTTCATCCTTATGATATTTCTCATGCCGAACTAAGGCTGGATATCGATCCTGCGAATAAACTGCTAAGCGGTCAGGTAACCTACACCATCAAAGCAAAAGCCATCGATTTGTCGGTACTTTCGATGCATGCAGCCGAGCTTTCAATTACGGAATTGTCGGTTGATGGAGAAACTGCTGATTTTGAAGTTCGTGGCGATACGCTGGATGTACTTTTTGAAGAAGTAATATCAGCTGGTGAGGAGTTTGAGTTAACCATACAATGGCAATCACAATCTGATTACGGGCTGCATAATGATCATATGGGAAACATGTGGTCATCGATGAATCCGTTGGCTCACAGACATTGGTTTCCGGTTTTCGACCATCCCAGAGAGCAGTTTACTGTGGATGCCTATTTGAGTATACCTTTGCAAATGGAAGTGATGTTCAACGGCAATCTTGAAGAAACACTGGCAATCACCGAAAACAAAAAGCGCGTGCATTACACCACAAAGAATGAAATTAATGCAACGGGTATTGGTTTTGTAGTAGGTGATTTTCTGATTTCAGAAATGACGGCTGGGTTTACAAAATTAAGACTTTTTCATCGGGCGGGTGAAGAGCATCAAGCTTTGGCAAATTCCATTATTGTAGAAGCGGCGCGATTAAAAAAAGAAATCGAGGATGAATTAAGTTTCGAGTATCCGCACGAAAGCCTGAATATGGTATTGTTGCCCGATAATATGTGGATGGAAAGGACGCACGGTACCGGAACCGTTTACTTATTTGACCGTTTGGGAGAGCCAATCAATCAATTATCACGTAATCTAATCAAACAGTGGTTCGGTGAATATCAATATGATGAACAATATCTCCATCTGAAAAATGAAGGCGTAAATGGATTACTGCCAACTGCTCTGCATTTTAGTATTAACGATGAACCGGCGCGAATTCAGAATCCGGATTCATTGTGGACCATACAACATTGGAATCGATGGCAAGCCGCATTTCCTGATGAACCGGAGGCTTTCAAAAATACGCTTCTGGAGAGCTTAACAGATTTAATGCGACAATATTCCGGCTTAACTGCTTTCGAGGCTTATGCGGAATATTGGTATTCAAAAACAGGAATTTCCTGGTTCAAACCGTCACCATCTTTGGTTGATGAGAGTGAAGCCGATGAAGTATTGCCAGCTTATGAAGTAGAAATCTTATACGATGAGTTCGATTCTGCGTTGACTCTACTGTTCGAATTGGAACAAGGTGTGGGTGAAAACCTGTATGCCACCGAAATGGTGATTCATGAATTCGATAGCGTAACCGAACAAGAAGTTACATTTACGGGTGAGTCTGACACACTGAAAATCGCTATACCCGAAACGACGGAGTTCATCACATTTAGGGAGACTGAATTTCCACTGGATAATTTGACGATTCGTAAAGCGCCTCTATATTTTCTGTTGAATCAACTGCGTAGCGAACGGCCTGAGAACAGAATAGAAGCGGCAAAGCAACTAAAGTTACATCGCGATAATCCTGATCTACAACTCGCCCTTACCGATATTCTCAATTTTGAGGAGAATCCGGAGGTTATTGCAGCACTTTATGAAGCATTAGGTGCACTCACCAATGGAGCAACCGGTACCGAAGAACAATTTATCAGAGGGTTGAATAATGATTCAGAAGCTATTCAATTGGCTTCAATTCAAGCACTAATCAATTATTCAGGAAACGAATACGTTCGATCGAGCCTTCGCTCGAAACTATTGCGTGCAGATGGAGAGGTTTTCCGGGCAAGTGTTCAAGTGTATCAACAACTTGCTAACACCCAGGAATTGATTTCTACCATGAACACCTTACAGCGAAGAGATACCGTGGGCGTTCGAACTCTTTATCTAATTTCCGAAGCAGATAGCCTGCACTATACGGAGGAGGCCCGTTCGATTGCCGATGAATATTCCGGAAGCGATCATCCCATTGAAATCCGTAAATCAGCCTTAAATTTTCTTGAAAATTACGATACCGATGCAAGTAGCTGGCAAGACAGACTTACAGCCTTAGCAAGCGATGCCGACCCGAGAATTCGGTTTTGGGCAGCAGAACACGCTCCAAGATTCTTATCCTCTACTGCAGCTGTTGAGTTTTTGGAATCCGCAATGCTCAACGAGATGGATCCACGAGTAAAAGCAATGATCTTTGCTGTGATTGAAGAATTACGTTGAGCTAGTAATCACTTTATTCAAACTCAGTTCTTCTTATTGCGAAATTGGTCTATCAATAAAAAAGTCACCCCAACTATGCATCAGGGTGACTTTCGAAACTATTGATTGATCAGAATCTTAACCCTGACGAATCCACTTAGCAAGTTCCTTGTACGATGGTTTTTTGCCGTACATCAGAATTCCTACTCTATAAATCTTAGCGGCTAACCACATCAGTCCTACAAAAGTTACGCTCATCAAAAATAGGGAAGTGATGATTTGCAATGCCGGTACATCGGTTGCTGCAATTCTGGAAATCATGTTGATGGGAGCTGTTAATGGAAACATGCTTGCAACTACTGCAATGGTAGAATCGGGATTTTCCATAACGCGTAAATTCAGGAAATAGGCGATGAAAATAGGAATCATCACCGGCATCATGAATTGCTGTGTATCTTGCTCCGAATCTACAGCCGCTCCGATTGCAGCGAAAATGCCTGCGTAAATCAAAAAGCCGATAATAAAGAACACAAAGAAAAACAGGAAGATGGTTGGGTCTACAATAAAAGCTTCCAATTTCGATGGATCAAAAGAAGCCGATGCTTCTACTGCTTCCGGCGGAATGTTACTCATTTGTGCATCTACAAACATGGTAGCTACCGGCGCGGCTGCCAGCGAAAGCCCGATATATGATACGATCCAGATACCAAACTGAGTAAGAGCTAACACACAGATGCCCAATAGTTTACCCGTCATCAGTTCAATCGGTTTCACAGATGAAGCTATCACTTCAACAATACGATTGGTTTTTTCTTCAATCACGCTGCGCATTAATACGGCACCGTAACCAAATACCCCGATAAATATCAGAAGTCCAAGAATGAATCCGAATACTGCACCAACTATAGCATTATCTTCTTCTTCACCTTCCTCGGTTAATTTTAAAGAATCGATATTGTAACGGGTCTCAAAGATTTCGCGAACTTCGGTAGAAACGTTACTTCGAGCGAGACGTTCCTCCCTCAAAACTCGTCGCACATCCGATTCAACCGATTCGATAAAGCTGATTCCACCGGCTCCACCGTACACTAAGGTTGGTTTTTCGGTATAGCTGATATTGTCTTCAGTTAAAATGATGTATCCGTCAACATCGGCTGCCAGCACTTGAGCTCGAACACTATCAAGCGGGAGAGAGCTTGCATCCGAATATCGAGCCGGATCAAGCTCTTCCAGATTATTATATAGAACCTCAGTTTGATCGATTACGGCTACGGTTCGTGTAACTTCGCCATCCGAAATAGATACGTAAATCACGATGGCCATCATGGCAATAAAAGCCAGTGGAGTTAACAAGGTCGACAGAATGAAAGATTTGGTGCGCACCCTTGTTAAATATTCACGCTTTAAAACCAGAAATACTTTTCCGAAATCCATATTACGCTACCTCCTCATTTTTAAGATTATCTTCGCCAACGGTAGAGATAAAAATCTCATTTAGTGAAGGTTGAACCCGTTCGAATTTATAAATCTCGGCATGATCGATCGCTAAGTGGAGAATCTCCTGCATATTTTGTCCGTTTAAGACTCTTATTTCAGCAAAGTTTGTAGATCGGTTGTTAATGCGAACTCCTTCCAGTTTGTCGAGGAAAGAGCCATCGCCTTCGAACTCCAAATTGATGGTATTTTTTCCAAATGATGATTTCACTTCGCGTAAATCACCTTGAAGTACGGTTTTTCCTTTGTTGAATAAGCAGATATCGTCACACATTTGTTCCACTTGTTCCATACGATGCGTTGAAAATAGGATCGTTTTACCCTGCGATCTCAGGTCGATAATTACTTCTTTCAATGTTTCTGAATTGATTGGATCCAATCCGGAAAAAGGCTCATCGAAAATATAAATATCAGGATCGTGCGCGATGGTGGCGATAAACTGAATTTTCTGCGACATCCCTTTAGAAAGTTCTGAAACTTCTTTCTTTTTCCAATCGGAGGCACCAAAACGATCGAGCCAGAAATTTATGGCTTTTTTTGCAGCACTTGTTTCCATGCCTTTTAGCTGAGTGAGGTAGAGGAGCTGCTCGCCTACTTTCATCTTTTTATAAAGACCTCGTTCCTCGGGCATATATCCGATCATCTTTTGTGTAGCCGGGCTGGCTATTTGTCCGTTAATGGTGATTGAACCGGTATCCGGTGCTAAAATGTTATTAATCATTCGGATAGTTGTGGTTTTACCGGCGCCGTTAGGGCCTAGTAATCCAAAAATGCGACCTTTCTCTACGGAAAAGCTCACATCACTCACTGCTTTGTTTTTACCAAATGCCTTTGATACCTCTTCTAAATGAATTATT
The DNA here is from genome assembly GCA_024742815.1 of bacterium. GTDB lineage: Bacteria > Bacteroidota > Rhodothermia > Balneolales > Balneolaceae > HXMU1420-13. The sequence goes on along the minus strand of JANSXX010000016.1, from coordinate 47,415 downwards.
TCCATGTATCCTGATTTCTATTTTATCATTTTATAAAAGTTTGAATAAGCTACGCAACTACGTTGCAACATCTATAAAGATTTCTTATTTGTAAGCAAAACGGAATTACGAAGACGATAGAAATGAGTTACATAAATTTATGCATATAATTCATCTCAGTGCCGAATGTTATCCTGCCGCAAAAGCCGGTGGATTGGGAGATGTAGTTGGATCGCTCCCAAAATATTTAAACCAGCATGGCGAGTTTTGCGAAGTTATTTTGCCTAAGTATCGCACTCCGTGGCTCAATGAGCAAGAGTGGGATTTGGTTTGGGAATCGAGTGCGCCTTTAGGACAAGATTATTTTGGCTTTTCCATACTGAAAGAAAAAACGAATAAGCTCGGCTTTCCCCTGTATGTAATTGATATTCCCGGGCGTTTTGATCGTCCTGGGGTGTATATCGATCCATGGTCGGGGCATGGTTATTGGGATGAATTTGAACGTGCGTTATCCTTTCAAATTGCTGCGTTAGAATGGATTCGTACTTTTCATGATAAACCAGATATCATTCATTGCCACGATCATCATACCGGTCTGGTGCCTTTTATGCTGAAGCAATGTGTTCGTTTTAATGAGCTAGAGCATATTCCATCTATCATAACGGTTCATAACGCAGAGTATCAGGGACAGCAGAGTATGATGCATGCCGAAATGATTCCGCCTTTCATTCCGCATAACTATGGATTATTAGAGTGGAATGGCCAGTTGAATTCTTTAGCCTCAGCGTTGAAATGTGCATGGCAAATTACTACCGTTTCACAAAGTTATATGCAAGAACTTGGGCAGAGTTCAAGTGGGTTAGAGCCATTGTTTAATCAGGAAGCCGCGAAATCGCGTGGAATAATTAACGGGATTGATACCGAAGTTTGGGATCCAAAAACAGATCCGCTGATTGAACATAATTATACGATTAGAGGTATCAAGACAGGCAAAAAGAAAAACAAGGCGGTGCTTTGTGAACAGTTTGGGCTAAACCCCGAACTTCCAACGGTAGCTTTTATTGGTAGATTGGTACGTGAAAAGGGAGCCGATTTGCTACCGGACTTAATATCACATTTCATGCACAGTGATAAAGAAGTGAATTTCATTTTGCTGGGCACGGGCGACCCAACCCTGCATGAAATTTTTGCCCGAATGGAAAACGATCATTTTGGGTATTTTGATGCAACCTTGGAATACAACGAGAAACTGGCTCACCAAATGTATGCAGGTTCCGATTTCATCTTAATGCCGTCCAGGGTAGAGCCATGCGGTCTTAATCAGATGTTTGCCATGCGTTATGGTACCATTCCTATCGTTCGATCGGTAGGTGGGCTCATCGACACCGTAAAAGATATTAGTGAAGGCGATGGTTACGGAATTCGATTTGATAACTTTGCATTACATGAAGCTGAAGGAGCCATCAACCGGGCAATCGATTTATTTGCTGATAAGAAAGAATTACAACGTGTTGTTTCAAGAATTGCAAAGCTTGATTACTCATGGAACAACTCGGCGAAGGAATATATTAACATGTACAAAGAACTAATTAATTTAAAGTAAAGGGACAAAATGAAAGACTCTGTGATTTCGATTATTCTAGGAGGAGGGAGAGGAACACGACTGTTCCCGCTAACCGACCATAGGTCGAAACCTGCAGTTCCGGTTGGGGGTAAATATAGATTGGTGGATATCCCAATATCGAATTGTTTGAACTCAGACATACGCAGAATTTATGTTCTAACGCAATTCAACTCTGCTTCGCTAAATCGGCATATCAAGAACACCTTTAATTTCGATATGTTTAGCCGTGGATTTGTGGATATCCTTGCAGCTGAGCAAACTGCGGATAATCCAGATTGGTTTCAAGGTACAGCCGATGCAGTGCGGCAATGTATGCGTCATTTGGAGAATCATACCTATAAGTATGTACTGATTCTTTCGGGTGATCAATTATACCAAATGGATTACCGGAAAATGTTAGCCCGGCATAAACAAAATAAATCGCACTTAACGGTTGCTACAATTCCAGTAGTGGCAGAGGACGCTACCGGTTTCGGAATCATGAAAACCAATGAAGATGGTATGATTGACAGTTTTGTTGAAAAACCTTCGTTGGATGAACTCAAAGACTGGGGATCAAATGTACCCGAGCCGTATGCAAGTGCCGGAAAGCATTACTTGGCTTCAATGGGGATTTATATTTTCAATCGTAAGACCTTATTGGATTTATTGGCCAGAAACCCCGAGGCTACCGATTTTGGTAAAGAAATCATCCCCAAAACCCTTGATGAAGGATTTAAGGTAAGTAGTTATGAGTTTGGTGGTTATTGGACGGATATTGGAACTATAAAATCATTTTTTGAAGCAAATCTCGAGCTTGCTGATACTGTTCCGGCTTTTAATGTGTACGATAATGATAACATGATTTTTACTCGTGCTCGATTATTACCTCCATCTAAAATTATGGGCACAACTCTGGAAAACTCGCTGGTTGCGGAAGGCTCTATTATTGAAGCTAGTAGAATGGTTAGATCAGTGATCGGAATTCGATCAAGAATAGGGAAAGGGACAACCATCGAACACTCAATAGTTATGGGTAATGATAATTATCAATCCAAAGAATTTATTGATAACGCCTCTGTAGACAATCCCGCAATGGGAATTGGTCAACGATGTTACATCAGTAATTGCATTATCGATAAAAATGTGTGTATGGGTAACGATGTTCGGATTGTAGGTGGCGATCATTTACCAGATAGCGATGGACAATATCACTACATACGAGATGGAATTGTTATTGTACCCAAAGGTACTGTAATTCCGGATGGTACTGCTATTCAGTAAATCGATCGAAAGGAATAACAAAGCCTAAATAGGGAAATAAAATATCGTTTCCTGAAGGAAAGTCGTAAATGGCAACTAAGCCGGCATCATAGCTGGCTTTTTTGCTTATATATCTATAGATAAATGTTGTTACAAAATCTGTTTCAGATACAGAGGTGTTTCGTGGTTTAATTGTGTCGATTAGATGATCATCATTAACCTCTAAATATATATTTCTAAATGTTCTATTTTCTATCATAATGATAGACCTTGAGGTTATATATCTTGAGAAGCTTAGCTCAAATGAAGGGTCTAAGTTAGTGAAGGTAAATTTATCACTATCTATTGCATAGGTATCAATTTTACCGATGTTTAATCCGGCTTGTAGCACACTTTTCCCAATTGATCTATAAACTTCAATATTAAAAGTTCTGATAAACAATGTATTGGTTAGTTGAGCAAAAGTAACTCCCAGATTTATATCTGTTGAACTATTTATTGGAAGTGAAACTGTTGGTTGAATTAGATAGCCGTGCGATTGTCGGTCAAATAGTTCAGCTAATCCAATACCAGCTTTTAAGAAAACATGATCCCCAATTCCGATACCAACTAGATTATAGTTTAGGTAATAATTTCTGATATAGCCCTTACCATTTTCAATATCATGCGGAGTGCCCATTACAATTGTGGAATCACTTAATGATTGAGCATTAGATGGTGTGCTGCTAACCCAGACTGCACACAAAAAAATCAAAAGATAGAGTGTAAATTTTTGCTTACCCATAAGTTTCTTAATACTAAATAAAAAAGCCTTATCCGTCAACGAATAAGGCTTAGAAAATTGTATAAAGAAACTTTGCTGTTGTTAAGCAAGTACTCCTTTTAGTGTGTCGCCGATATCGGCAGGACTTTCTACAACGGTAATTCCTGCATCAGCTAATGCTTTTTTCTTATCCTGAGCGGTTCCTTTTCCGCCGGAGATAATTGCACCAGCATGGCCCATACGGCGACCCGGAGGCGCTGTTGAGCCGGCAATAAATGCCACCACAGGCTTAGTAACATTGTCTTTGATGTAAGCAGCAGCTTCTTCCTCAGCAGAACCACCAATCTCACCAATTAATACAATAGATTCGGTATCAGGATCTTCCTGAAGCAATTTAACAGCATCAAGGTGAGTAGTTCCGATTACCGGATCACCACCAATACCAATAGCGGTGCTTTGTCCTAGTCCTGCTTTTGTGAGCTGATCAACCGCTTCATAAGTAAGGGTACCGGATCGAGAAATTAAACCAACAGTACCCGGTGAGAAAATGAATCCCGGCATAATTCCAACTTTAGCTTCACCCGGAGTGATAACTCCCGGGCAGTTAGGTCCAATCAGGGTAGCACCATGGCTTTTAACTATTTGTTTAGCCACGATCATATCTTTTACCGGAATTCCTTCGGTAATTGCGATGATAGTTTTAACACCTGCGAAAGCTGCTTCGGTAATGGCATCGGCAGCAAATGCCGGTGGCACAAAGATAATAGAGGTATTAGCGCCTTCTTTTTCTACGGCTTCTGCAACGGTGTTAAATACCGGGCGATCGAGGTGAGATTGACCACCTTTACCGGGAGTTACACCACCGATTACATTGGTTCCATATTCGATCATTTGTCCGGCATGGAAGCTACCTTCGCTGCCGGTAAAGCCTTGAACTACAAGGCGAGTGTCTTTTCCAACTAATACGCTCATTCTATAAGTTTTTGAAGTGTGATTTTTCGGGCGGGAATATACGGGCTGTTCATCAAAGTAGCTAAAAGCAAGGCTTTAATTCTGGTTAAATATTTTTTTGGAGTGAAAAGTGAAAAGTGAAAAGTGAAAAGGGAAAAGGGATTTCTCACTTTTCCCTTTTCCCTTTTGATACTTTGTGGCTATCATTCAAAAATGATCACCGATGCTAAAAAAGAAGAAGTAAAAGATGCTGCCGATATTGTAGAGGTTGTTTCAGACTATGTGAAGCTGAAGCGATCGGGCAGTGGTTTCATCGGTTTATGTCCCTATCACAATGAGAAAACACCATCATTTAATGTAAACCCGAGTCTTGGTATTTATAAATGTTTCGGATGCGGCGAGTCGGGCGATGTGTTCAAATTTATTATGGATCAGGACGGGATTAGCTTTCCGGAAGCAGTGAAAGAATTGGCCGATCGTTATGGAGTGTTTATCCCGGAAGATGATCAGGATCAGGAACGGGGGGAGAATTATCAGCTTAAAGAGGGGATGTATAATGCCTTAAGGTTTGCCGGACGGTTCTATTATCGAAATTTGATTGAAAACCCGGAAGCCGAAAAAGCGATGGCCTATCTGCAAAAAAGAGGCTACAATCGGGAAATAATAAAACGTTTTGGTTTAGGGTACTCCCCCGCATCAGGAAACGAATTGTTTGCAGCTGCAGAAGGTGCCGGAATTGATAAAAAATATCTTATTGAGGCTGATCTAATCAAACCAAGCAACCGAGGTGAAGGATATTACGACACCTTTAGAGGTCGATTAATGTTTCCGATTTTCTCGCCAACTAATAAGGTGATCGCTTTTGCCGGGAGAGTGCTGGGTAATGAGAAAACTGCGAAGTATATCAACTCGGCTCAAACCAAAGTGTACAATAAAAGTGAAGTTGTGTATGGAGTAAACTTCGCTAAAAACGACATTCGAAAGAATAAAGAAGTGATTTTGGTGGAAGGCTACACCGATGTAATCACCTTAAATGAGCATGGAATCAAAAACGTAGTAGCAAGTTCGGGAACGGCACTTACTCCCGGACAAATGAAAATTCTTCATCGCTACGGAGAGCGTATTATCATGATCTATGATTCAGATAATGCAGGTCAGGCCGCCATGAAACGTGGAATAAATATTGCATTAGCAGAAGGGATGGAAGTTCAGCTATTGGAATTACCTGATGGCGAAGATCCGGATTCTTTTGTGAAGCAATTTGGCAAAGAATCGTTTGATGAGTTAAAGCAGAAAAAGGCACAAGATTTTGTCGATTTCCTGATGCTTAAGGCCGATGAAGAAGGCCGACTCGAAAAACCAACTGAACTCGCGAAAGTGATATCAGAAATACTGGAAGCAATAGCCAATATTTCAGAATCTATTCAACAGCAGTTGTATGTGCAGCATCTGCATCAAAAAACACAAAAATTCCGCCGGGGTAGCGATCGCGATTTATTTGATGAATTAGACAGGGTGTTGGCACGAAAGCAAAAGCAGAAAGAGAAAGAACGATTCCGGGTAAAAAAACAGCAGGAAAGGGAAACACAGCAGCGAATTCAAAATAGTGATGAGCCCCCATTACCGGACGAAGAATTTCCTGTAGATGATTTAATGATTGATGAAGAGCAATTTCGTGCTCCAACTAAGAAAAAACCCAGCTACGAAAAGGAATTAATCCGCCTGATGATCACCTACAAGAATCCTATGGTGGAATATATTTGTTCGTTAACCAACGATCGATTGTTTGAAGATGAAGAACTGGCTGGCTTTTACCGCGATATTGTGGAACGATTCAAAAAAGGGGAAGAAATTAATATCGAAGTTTATTCGGAAAAATCGGATCCATACCCAAGATTGGTGGGTGACGTACTATTGAAACAGCACAGTGCCAGCGAGCGACATGCCGAAAAAATCGGGGTCGAATACAAAGTTGATCGTAACCCGTTCCGCACTGCAAAAAGTACGATAAAGACGATGGAATTGAGTTTCTTTAAGCGAAAAAGAGAGGAATTAGCTGAGAAGTTAAAAACTGCTTCATCAGAAGAAAAGCATCAGATTATTAAGATTCAGGCCGATATTCAATCAAAAATCACTCAACGAGAACGTGTAGATTCCGACGATTTCTATCCCGATCCCAAAGGCGAAAAAGACAACCCCAATAGCGATAAAGTGTTTTCTTTTAAGATGAAAGGGGAGGAATAGAAATTAAAAATTTTGGATTACGAATTATGAATTAAAGATTGTTTTCTTAACCTGAAGAAGTTTCGTAATTCAAAATTTAAAATTCAAAATTTATAATTTTTTAGCTTTCTCTCTGGTAATTCAACATCCAGCGAATGCCGTATTTATCTTCTAATTGTCCGAAAAGGGCACCCCAAAACGTATCCTGTAAGTCCATGTGAATAGATCCGCCTTCAGCTAATTTACCCCAGGTTAAGCGAAGAGAGGTTTCATCAGAAAATGACAAATTTAAGTGTACATTATCGCCATTGGTTATTTCACGATGTGGAGCACCATCAGAAAACATTAGTTTGATGGAGCCTATGCTTAGCTCTCCGTGCATAATTTTTGATTTGTAATCGTCATCAACCGGCATGCTGGCGTCACCAAACCGTTGTAATGCGGTAATCTCGGCATTAAACACTTTTTGATAAAAATTGAGAGCTTCTTCGCAATTGCCGGGAAAGAACAGATAAGGAGAAATGCTTTGCATAATCAGTGAATTTTGGTTCGCAGATTATACTCTAAATCTAAATGCGTGTCAAAGCATACACTAAAATGTTAACACCCATTTTTAAGGCTTGTTCTCGCTTCTCGGGTGGATTATTGTGCACTTCAGCATCTGCCCAGCCATCTCCTAGATTAGACTCATAGGTATAAAACATTACCAATCGGCCTTTATGAAACAATCCATAACCGCGTGGGGCTTTATTATCATGTTCATGAATTTTTGGTACTCCGTTATTAAATCGAAATACCTGTTGATAGATAGGATGTGAGAATGGAAGCTCAATAAACTCTTCCTCAGGAAACACTTCACTCATCAAATTGCGGATGTGCTCATCAAGACCGTAATCGTCGTCCACATATAAAAAACCACCATTTTCGAGATAATTTCTAAGGTTACGAACTTCGGTATTGTTGGCCGTTATGGTGCCATGACCTGTTAAATATGCAAAGGGATAGTTATGCAGGTCGGTGCTACCCAGCGCAACATCTACATATTTACGATTCACGCTGATGGGCACATTTGCTTGGGCAAATGCGATCAGGTTTGAAAGAGAAGATGGGTCGTTATACCAGTCGCCGCCACCGCGATATTTGATACGAGCAATTTCAAAAGCGCCATTCTGTTGTGCCACAACTTCTTGGACCAAAGGTGGGAACATGAAAGAACAAATCAAAAAGAGTATAGCCGAAGTGCGCTTCACAAGTCTAGTATTTTAAAGTTGAAAAGTACGCTAAAATTCAAACGGTTTGATGTATGTTTGAATCGTATCGGAAGCTAAGGAACCAAAAATTCCCAAACCACCTTCAACATGTGTAATCACATTTTGAATTTCACCGGGTGATAGGGTAGAGCCGCCAAGTTGAACCGATTCCGAACGGACAAAATCGTACACATTATCATCTACGGTAGTAGCAATCAGTTTATTATCGCCGTAAAAAGCTACCGCAATCCAAGGATATCGAATGGTGATGCTCTGATCCTGATTTACGGTAAAATTCGCCGCATTTAGCAATCCTGATTCTGTATTGGTCAATTCATCGAGAGTTACAATTTCATCTTCCAAAAAATCAGCATAAATGGGAGTTAACATTGCCGGATCAGGATCTAATGCAATAGTGTTGAATATGAAAATATTCTGCCTGCCGGGATATGTACTCTCTGAAACGGTAATTTCTAATTGTTCGGTAGATTGATAAACCAGTGTATCCAATACAGTACTTATCACTTTAAAAGTGTCAGGGACAACGGTTGTAGCCGTAATCTCAGCTGATGTGGTTGGGATCGTCACATACAATTGATAACTGCGTGTGGGTAAAACATCGTGCGTGTCCATTGGTTGATAGATACCGGCAGAATCGCTGGTGTATGTAAATACTTCTTCGATGGAGGATCCGGATGGGTCTAATAATCGAATCTGAACCTGTGCATCTGCAATGGCTGATCTAGTAAAAGCGTAAAAATCGTTTACAGGTGCTGTAGTTGAAACTCTAACTTGAGGGAGTTGTCGGTTTGCGACCAAATAAGATTCTACCACATAATATTCTTCGTAGGAATCCTGCTCGTACACTTCGCAAGCAGATAATGCAGTAAATAGGGCGATTATGGTTAATAAATATGCTTTCATCATTTTAAAATTTCACAGTGTAAGAGATGGCTGGTATAATGGGTAACAGAGTTACATCCGTTCTGCTTACCGGGTTATCTTCAAAATCAATTTGGGTGAACCACACATTTCTGCGGCTGTATACATTTATAACTTGAAGTTGTAGTTCAGCTTCGCCTAACCCAAAAAAGGTGCCGCGACGACTAAACGAAACATCAGCTCGGTGATAGTTCGGAAGGCGTGATGCATTCACATTTTCTACTACCAACAAATTGTTTTGGTTGATAGCACTCCAAGGAGTGTCGTAAACGGCATAACGGCCGGTAGCTTCGGTATAAGCCTGACCGGTGGCATAAACCCACGCTCCCGTAAATTTCCACTTTCTACTTAATTCGTAATTCAGGATAATTTTTACATCATTTCGACGGTCGTATTTAGGTGGATAAAAACGTGCGGTTTGGCTTTCATCACCTATAGCCACGTTAAAAGTAGGCCATTTTCGCCAGGTGTAGCCGAATGTGTAGCCGATGTAGCCGTTCAATCGACCCACTCTTTTTTCAAACATGATTTCAGTTCCGTACGCGTATCCTTCACCAATTCTGAATAAATCCTCGTAAAGAAGTCCGGCTGCATCCGGTAAAAATGGATCGAGCTCAAACAAGTCGTTCATCGTGCGATAATACAGCTCGATATCGAGCCCATAATCTTTAAAAGGAACTGTTTTTGCGCCCAGTACAAATTGATCACCGAAAGCGGGGCGAATTCCTTCATCGGCTGTAAGCCACAAATCGAAGCCTGAAAATGCCTCGTTGGTAATTAGTGTAAAGAATTGGTTATATCGGCCATAAGCTGCTTGTAGTGTGAGGCGATCTGAAGCGAAATATTCGGCGGATAGTCGTGGTTCTAAACGCAGGTAATCACCATCAGAAAAATAATTAGCTCTTATTCCTCCAATCACTTTCCACTGCTCGGTAGGGCGCCATGTATCTTGCAAGTAGTAACTCGCATATCTGGAATGGATTCGGGAACTAAACGAATCCTGATTATCAAAGCGATCTTGCAGTCGCAGTGTAAATACGCCTGCCCAAACTCCGGTTGCTATCTGATGTTTCTCATTTGGGATGTATTCGAGATCGGATTTAAGCGAGAAATCGTAAATGTTATTATCCCGCTCAAATGGGGTTCCGCCAAACTCAAATTCCGGGAAATTGAAATAGCGGGAACCTGTAATTACAAAATTGGAAAATACTTTATCGCTGAAAATATGGGTCCAGTTACCACTTACGGTTTGATTTCCATAATTAAGTGTGAACTCGGCATCATCAGCAAATGGAAAACGAACTTTATCGGCACCTGAATAAAAGGCCAAGCTAAATTTATCGTTCAAAGAAGCATCGTAATTGATCTTTCCATTGAAATCGTAAAAGTAAAAGAGGGAGGGGATGTTATCGTTTGATTGGCGCAAGGCAGATAACAATGGCTCTAAGGTAGAACGTCGTGCTGCAAGCATAAAAGAACCTTTTTTGATCGGACCTTCGATGGCAACGCGCGAGGCAAGCATCCCCAAAGTAACCGACCCTTGATAGTTATTTCGGTTTCCATCCTTGTTATACACCGAAAGTACGGAGCCTAATCTGCCGCCGTACTCAGCCGGGTAGCCACCTTTAAATAATCGTACATCTTTGATTGCGTCGGGATTAAAGGTGGAGAAAAACCCAAAAAAATGGCTCGGGTTATACACCGTTGTTTGATCAAGCATGATGAGTGTCTGATCCGGACTACCGCCTCTGATATACAATCCACTAGAAAAATCGCTGGCAGATTTTACACCGGGTAAATATTGAATTGAGCGAAAAACGTCGGCTTCAAAAATGGCAGGTAAAGCTTTAATCAGTTCAGTTTTTACCTGTGCAGTACCAATGGATTTGAGTTCCTGTCGTTCGGCTTCTGATTCTACAATAATTTCGTCACCCTCAAAAACGTCGGGCACTAAATCGATATCAAATCTTAAACTCTGACCTCTTTCTAAAGTGATTTCTTGCGTAAATAAATCATAGCCAATATAAGATCCGGCTATCGTGTAGGTTCCCGGCTCTACATTTTGGATACTGTAATAGCCTTGTGCGTTAGTAGCGCCGCCGCGGTTTATTTCGATGAGGGCTACGTTCGCGCTTATCAAAGTTTCGCCGGTATTGGCGTCTCTAACATACCCTGTAATGCTTACCGATTGCCGCGCGTGTAGCGAGAGCGAACCAATGATAAGAATCCCCGAAAGCAGTATTGTTCTAAGTGTCATGAATAGTCGTAGTATTATAAAGTTCGCCCGACTTAAACGGGATGAGCTGTAAAAAGTTAGGTTTAAAAAAGAATCGAATTTGTTATGAAATTATTGCCATAGAGAACGCTAAAACTTTTGTAATGGATAATAGTTTCCAAAGGGAACACAACAATTTTTCTGCGATATAATTCGTATATTGAAAGTCGCTCTTTGAATTACTGGGGATGTTCTGGATTTGACGGGATGAGTAACACCGCAGGTTGCATGTCGAGGATGACCAATGGTTCTCGTAAAACACCCATTATGGACACAAAAATAATTGACAACAATTATTCTTACCGCTTAGCAGCATAAACTGACTGAGCCGATCCGCTGAAAGCGTGCCTGTCAGCGTCAGTTTGGATCGCCATAACAGACAGGATAGCGTAACAGGGCCTTCTGTCTCTGCTGCGTGAATCTTTCACAGAATAGTTTGAAGTCGCTTGGTTGCTAGGCTCGGCTTCAGGCGAATGTTAATTAGCAACTAAACATGTAGATATTTGCAGGTTTGCCGTTTCGGACCGGGGTTCGACTCCCCGCATCTCCACTAAAAATTGATGAAGCCAATCAGAAGTTGTTCTGATTGGCTTTTTTTATGTGGAGTCAATTGCAGAATTTTAACTACTAGCTAATTAGTTAGCTGAATACTTTCGTAAATGAAGAGACTTTACGGTCGATTAATGTAGAAATGATATAATTTTAAATAATTTGTTATTAATCGTTTGATTCATCCGATAAGATCAATTACACTCTCTCGAAGAGTTATTTCATAGTATTATCACAGTCGTTATTTGTAAGTATGCACCGCAGCAATGGGAACATTAATTAAGGCTATTTTTATTGGATTCTTTGGATTCTCGTTAGTTCAGGTACAAGCGCAACATTCAGAAATTGCGGATACCACTCAGGTAAAAGAAATGCTTTTGCAAGCGATGGAGTTGGTAGATCGGGGTGAGAACGACGAGGTGAAAAGGATTATTAAAGAGGGGAAATCACTGGCTGATTCGTTAGACTATGGATATGGCAAGTCACTTGCTGATCTTGCCCTCATTGATCTGTTGGTTACAATGCGATTAGCTGATTCGGCGCTGGTTGTTGGTGAGGGTTTTGTAGAGAATTTAGTAGATAACCGTTTAAAGGTTCAATTTCTAAATCTACGAGCCACTGCATATCGAATGAAAGGGGACTATGCTAAATCGATTGAATCTTATGATGAAGCACTTCACGAGGCAAGCTTGCGGGAGAATACTTCTAATCCTCGTTTAAAGGCAGGAATCAAAATGAATATGGGGGTAGTATATGGCGAGCTTGGTGATTATAACTTGATGCTCGAACATTATCTGGAAAGTCTTCAATTTGCTGAACAAGCTAACGATTCAGCATTCCTTGCAGTAATTCTGAACAATCTGGGGGATACATTTGTCTCCTTTGAAGAACCTGAGAAAGCTGTAATCTATTTGGAAAGAGCTCTCGATATTGCAAGGGGAATAGATTCGAAAGTTGATGAATTAAGAGTACTTACAAACTATGCGAATGCTTTAACTGACCTAGATGAACTTGATAAAGCTCTGGATTTGTATGAACAGGCATTTGAACTGCATACCATTATCAGAGAAGGAGTGCCACCATTTATATTACTGCATAATATGGGGAATTTGAATCGCCAAAGAGGAGACTACAAGGAAGCGGAAAGATATTTCAAAGAATCTCTTCTTTTTAGTGAAAGATTTGGTGTAGAGGAAGGTATTTATCACAATTCCAATGCATTGGGAGAACTGTTTATTGATCAGCAGCAATTCTCAGAAGCGCGAACTTGGTTTGAGAAAGGTTTGACTAGTGCAAAGAAATTGGGTTCATCTTCATTAATAAGTACGGCATATAACAATCTATATACCACAAATAAAGAATTAGCTGATTATAAGTCAGCTCTCGAACATTTTGAGAATTACACTCAACTCACCGACTCTCTATTTGATTTGGAAAAGGAAAAAGAATTTGCCGATTTGACCAGCAAATTAGAATTAGAGCAACAAATCCAAGTAAACGAGGCATTAAAAGAGCAACAAAGGGCACAGGATCAAAAATTGAGATTTCAGGTAGTTGCATTGATTGCTTCTTTAATTGCATTAAGTTTATTGCTTTTAATTGTTTATCTGGTTTTAAAATCTAGGAAAGCTATTGAAAGGAAAAATCTTGAACTAAGAAACACCACCAAACAATTAGAAGAAATTCTTGAATCTCGTGATCATTTGATGGGAGTAATCGCTCATGATTTAAGGTCACCATTAGCTACGTTACAAGGGTTACTCGATTTAATTAGCTCGGATGTATTAACGATCGAAGAAATCAGAGAATTATCGAAAACAATTGAGCCTACGCTACAGAAGAACTCAGATACCATTGAAGGGTTATTGGCATGGTCGCAGAGCCAGAGTAATGGGTTGAATCTGGAATTTAAGAGTGTGGATTTGACTGAGATTATAAACTCTGTGGTAGATCGACAGTCTTATAATCTGAATCAGAAAAATCTGTCATTATCGATGGAATTAGATGATCTTTCGAAAGTAAATGGAGATAATAGCGCAATTCGTATGGTGTTAAGAAACTTACTGATCAACGCAATCAAGTTTACCGAGAAAGGTGGCAACATCTACATCCGTACACGGAATTCTAAAGACGATAATAAGGTAATCGTAGAAATTGAAGATACCGGAATTGGTATTGATGAAGAATTGAAAAAAGACTTATTCAGAGACGCTGTGCCTTCGAGAAAAGGAACTAATGCAGAACAGGGAAATGGATTTGGTTTATCTATGTGTAAAGCGTTTGTAAGCAAAATGAATGGTAACCTCTACTGCGATAGCACTGTTGGTAAAGGCTCTACCTTCTATTTAGAACTTCCTAAAGCCTGAGCTCGTCTTCCAAAACTCCAATCAAAAGATTCAGGTGTATAAATCTATTTACTAATTGAGGCTTTGAGTATCCGTGGGCATTTGCTGCCATAGATCAGCTAGAATAATTTTATGCAAATAAAATAGGTTTTATAATCTGATCTATTTGATTGTATATTCGAAGCTTCATCAAGAAAAGAGATACATAAAAAAATGTAATTGAGGTTGAATTAGAGCACAATAATTTCAAATCTCATCCCTTTCTTAATAATTGTACAAATCCTATTAATAATTCTATAGATGGTCATCAATTCTATTCGTAAACTCGCTTTATGCGGGTTTTTTCTTGGCGTATTGTTTGCGCTGCTCCCTTCTCAAATTTACGCCCAAACCAGATCCACGCTCCGTGTGTTGGTAATTTCTGAAGAAGATGGAAACCCTATTATAGGTGCCAATGTAATTTTATTCAGAAAAAGTGGAACCATGTATAAAGCCGGAGCAACTAACGCCGATGGTTTATGGGAGTTCATAAACGTGAATAATGGTACGTACGATTTGGCGATATCATCGATTGGTTTCGAGAAACACGAAGCAGAAATAACATTAGCTCCGGGCGAAACTCGCTTATACCGAACTGAATTACCAACGGCAAATTCCGAACTCGGCGAAGTAATTGTGAGTGGAACAAGAAGTGGAGCCGTGCAACGAGTTGCCGGTAAGCAATCAATTTCTGTAACTGATATTCAATTAATACCGGCGCCGGGCCCGGGTGGTGACCTGAGTGTGTATTTGCAAACACTTCCCGGAGTTGTAACCAGTGGCGACCGTGGTGGCGAATTGTTTATTCGTGGAGGAACTCCCGCTCAAAACCTCATTTTAGTGGATAAAATGCCGGTTATTAAACCTTTTCACATCTCGAATTTGTTTTCTGCATTTCCGCAGTCGGTAATAAGTAATGTTGATTTATACGCCGGTGGATTTGGAGCTGAATATGAAGGCGCGACATCTTCTGTAATGGATGTAAGCCTGAGGCAAGGAAACATGAGGCAATTTCAAAGTCAGGTTGCTGCAAGTCCATACATTATTTCGGCACTTGCAGAAGGTCCGCTCGAAACTGACAAGCAATCGCTATTGGTAATGGGGCGATATAGTGTAATTGAACAAGCCGGGCCAAGTTTAACGGGTGAGGATGTGCCGCTAAAGTTTTCTGATATCATGGCAAGATATTCGATCAACTGGGACGGATTTACTTGTAATATGACCGCTTTGCACACCTATGATAGAGGAAAAATTAATCCGCAACGAAATATTAGCCTTGGTTGGGAAAACACAGCAGTTGGTGCGCGCTGTTTAGGGTATAGCGAAGAGCTCAAAAATTCGGTGGATTTCACGATCGGTTACAGCAGCTACAAGAGTAGTGAAATTGGTTTCGATGATCTTGGTAGAACATCAAATATTTCTATCGGGTACTTAAGAATGGATAACACCGGTACAGCTTTTGATCACCCCTATAACTACGGATTTCGCTGGAACTTAAACTTTTACAAGGCGAATCTCGACGAGCCGTTTCCAGAAATTACCGGTAAACCACAACGATTTGGTTTAGGAGCAACTCTCGAAGAATATACCTCGGTGTTCAGTACGTACTTAAGTACCGAGTTTAAGCCAACCAATACGCTTTCCATCGTTCCCGGTGTTACCACGCAAATCAGGCAAGAGAACGTAAGTATGACGTTTGAACCCCGTTTTAGAATGACATGGAAACCTTTGGGAACCGATAATCAAGAATTGAGTTTCGCAGTTGGTAAATATGTACAGCTACGCGAAGCCATTACTGATGAAAGAGATGCAGGAACGGTTTTTTATGTATATAAACCGGTTGGGGTAGACGAACCCGTGCCAACGGCAATTCATGCAATTACCGGATACCGTCAACGTATAGGTGATTTTATCGAAGCTAATATCGAAACCTACTATAAGCACAACGATAATGTACCCGTTGCCGAGTGGACACGTGAGCCTGGAAACACCATCCGTACCGCATTTGCAACTGCAGAAACGTATGGATTGGATTTACAACTTCAGTTGAAAACAGATTTACTTTACCTAACGCTCGGTTATGGTCTTGCAGAGGTTGAATACAGTGCGTCTGCAGACGACTTAGTTGCATGGATTGAAACCGATGAATTCGTATACAATCCAAGTCACGATCGACGTCATCAGTTGAATATATTAGCGAGTTATAAAATTGGAAAATTTACAGCCAATGCGATTTGGAGATATAGCAGTGGCGCGCCCTACACCAAGTTGTATGCGATCGACTTAATCGTTCGCGTGCCATATCAGGATCCGCTACAAAATCAAGGCAAAGCTGTTACGCTTTACTCTGTTCCATTTGATGGGAATCTTCCTGCATTTCAGCGACTTGATGTATCCATCGATAGAAAATTTCAACTCTCACCAAAACTGGAGCTAGAGACAGAAATAGGGGCTATCAATAGCTACGACATGACCAATGTGTTTTATTTCGATGTGAACACGCTGCGACAAGTAAATGAGCTGCCGATGCTTCCTTATGCTTCTATCAGCTTAAATATCAATTAATTATTCAACTAATTTAGATTTTTAGATTTACTAGAACATGAAAATGATTTCATTTAGATATTTTGGTGCAGTGTTGATTTTGTTTGCGGGATTAAGCGCCTGTGACGAGGTTGTAATTGAACCTTTTGAAGAAGTAGAAAGTGCCTATTCCATTTATGGAGCAATGGAACTCGACTCAACACTTAATTATGTGCGTATTAAAGATACTCAGTCTCCTCTGTTGGCTGACCTTGAAGAGATACGTGACTTTACGGTAACCTTCGAAAACCTGGACGCTGGTACAAGTACACAATTAAGCGACACCGTAGTTTTTTTCAACAACAATCCTACGCTGAACTTTATCATCGACGAAGTGTTAACACCTCGTACAAACTATCGACTGACTGTAGAAGGGCAGGAAGGAGATATTTCTACAACTCGCGCTAAAACACCGGGTGTATCCACTATTTCACTAACTCCTGCGGTTACAGAAACTTGTTTGGATGACATATTGATTGAGTTCGATAATGTTGCAGACGATGAGTTTATCCGGTTCGAGTTGGGAGTTCAATACGGTGGCAGTTTCTTTTTTGGTGAAGTGAAATCTGTCCGTCAGCTTCAAAAAGTGGAAGGCGCTAATAAGTTAGCTGTGGTGCTAAATATCAAAAACATGCTGGTGGATGTATTTCCACCGGTAGCAGAAGCCACTGTAAATGTGCCGCCACGTTTTTGGAATCCAACCGTAAATTGTAATCAGCTCGATAATGGTGTTATGCGGATTCGATATACACACTTTGGTCCGGAATGGGAAGTAATCCGCGAAAATACACTCGCTTTAGATGTTCTTGAATCAGGGGATGTTGAAAACGGACTTGGCTTTTTTGGTGCAAAAAATACCAAACAAATTCTATTCACTACGAATGGCGTACCAAATAATAATTAATTCGTAAAAATGCATAGAACTCCTTACCAATTTATCATTCTTCTTTTGCTATGTGGAGTAGGGAGTTCGTGCAATCGAGATCGGGTAATCAACCCATTCGAAGATAATATCGGAACCTATTCGGCCTACGGTGCTCTAGACTTAGGTAAATCAACCAATGCAATCAGAATACGAAATGTAAGTACACCTTTCTTAATTGATAGTACTATCGGGTATGAAGACGTAAATCTATTTTTTATTGATCCTTCAACCGATACAGAGTTACAACTTCCTGATACCGTCATTAATTTTAACGGGAACTACACCTACAATTATTTACTAAGGCAAAATTTACAACCTTCATCTACATACGGTGTGAAATTAGTATTCGATGGTGGGCAAGAATCTAGCACTACCATAACAACACCGGCAATTACCATAGCCGATACAACTCCGGATAAAGCATCGAATTGCAGGCAAAACCTGAGAATTTCCTTCAAAAATGTAAAACGCCCTGAATTCATTAACGCTGAAGTTGGGGTGCTGTATCAAGGTTCAATGCATTGGGCACCCATCCAAACAATCCAAACGCCAGAATTTATTGATGGATTGGACGAAATGGAGCTTCAACTTACAGTAACTAATTTGTTGGTGGATATTTTTCCACCTCCACCGGAGGCTACTATTAATATCCCACCAAGATTTTGGCTGCCTACCGTAAGTTGTAATGAACTTGATGAACCCACTATGTATATCAGATACATTCATTTCGGGCCGGAATGGGAACAGTTTAGAGGTACCGAATTTCTATCTGATATGTTTGTAGATTCTGAAACCATCGAGAATGGAATTGGATTTATAGGCGCAATTAGAAGAGACAGTTTCTCCTTCACTTTCGAACTATAAGTGAAATTAAGTACAGATTCCACATTTCATTCTGTTGCAACTTCGTGCTTGATTACGTTCATTAAAAAAAAGATACTTTAGTCATGAATCAGCTGGGTACATTAAGGCAATTTATGATTGTATAAAGAAATTTAACCCACTCTAAACGGTCAGTTGGTTACTATTTTGGGGTAATATTAAACGATTTAGCTGATGAACAGCACATTTAAAGCAACTCTACTACTTCTCATTTCTTTCACGCTTCTGCTAGAGCCATCAAATGCTCAAGAAATGTCTATTCGATTCGAGCAAATCACCACTCAGGATGGACTGTCGCAAAGCACTATCAACGATATTTTGCAGGATAGCCGAGGTTTCCTTTGGTTTGCTACAGAAGACGGATTAAACCGCTACGACGGCTACGAATTTAAAGTGTACAGAAACGATCCTTATGATCAGTTTTCAATCTCTTCCAATCAAATATCAAGTATTCTGGAAGACAGAGATGGCTCCATTTGGGTAGGAACTAAGGGAGGTGGACTTAATAAATTTGATCGTGATCAAGATCGTTTTTTACGCTTCCAGCATGATAATTCCGATATCACCTCCATCAACCATAATTACATAACCACGCTTTTTCAAGATCCGATTGGGGTAATATTGGTGGGCACACAGAGCGGGCTAAATATTCTGAATCCTCGAACTAACACCTTTAGTGTTTATAAGGAAGTTGAAGACCACATCAACCTCTCTACAGCAAATATTACCACGGTTTTTAAAGATTCGAACAGTTTTATTTGGATTGGAACGGCTGATGACGGCTTGTACAGCTTTGATCGAAAAACCTTTGCCATTAAGCATTATACCAATATTCCGAGTGATGAAAACTCGATAAGCGACAATTGGATCGTTTCCATTTATGAGGATAAAAAACGAATGTTGTGGATAGGAACACAGTCGGGCGGTTTAAATAAATTCGATCCAATTTCTGAAAACTTTACGAGCTATAAGGCCGATCCCACCGATAAAAATAGCATTTCTAATAACTGGGTTCTTTCCATGTATGAAGATTCCAGAGGTACATTTTGGGTAGGTACCTTAAACGGGCTGAATATTTTAAATCGCCAAACCGACGAGTTTACCAATTTCATGGAGTTAAATTACCCGATTAACCTTAGTAATAACTCCATTACATCACTTTTTGAGGATCGGTCAGGGGTATTTTGGGTGGGAACTCAAAATGGAGCCTTAAACAAGTTTATTCGTTCTTCATCAGAGAGTTTTACGGTTTATCAAAATGATCCGTCGAATGCGAACAGTTTAAGTAACAACTCCATCACTTCACTATTCGAAGATGGATCTGGCGATTTTTGGGTTGGAACACAAGGTGGCGGCTTAAATCGCCAAGATGCCCGTACGTTATCGTTTATCAATTATGTGCACAATCCGAACGACCCAACATCCATAAGTAGCGATTTCATTAATGCCATTTACCAGGATAGTTTCGGTAATATCTGGATTGGTACTATCGAAGGATTGAATTTATACAATGAGATCACTGATTCATTCATTCATTTTAAGCATGATGCGGATGATGAGCGAACCATCAGTGGTAATATTATTACTACTATTTTCGAAGACAGCAAGAATATAATATGGGTTGGAACACTCAATAACGGCCTTAATGCGTATGATCGGGAATCCGGTGAATTTCAGCGATTTAAACACTCAAGCTCTGATCCAAACACAATCAGCCACAATAAAATATGGTCGATGTTCGAAGACGACCGTGGAATTTTCTGGGTAGGAACCCACGGTTTTGGATTAAATCGCTACGATCGGGTGCGGGAGGAATTTACACGATTCGTTAATGACCCCAATGACCCAAACAGCATAAGTGATAACTTTATCAATGTAATTCGGCAGGATAATGAAGGAAATTTGTGGGTTGGTGGGATAAACGGTCTCAATAAATTCGATCCGGAAACTGAAACCTTTACGCGTTATACAACGGCAGATGGTTTACCCAATAATGTGATTTACGGAATTATTGTAGATTATCGTGGGCATTTATGGTTGAGTACCAATAACGGGATTGTTGATTTCGACCCTGACACAGAAAATATTCGAGTTTACGATCGGGGCGATGGTTTGCCGAGTAATGAGTACCGTTTTAATGCATTTCACAAAGGAAATGATGGAACCATGTATTTTGGCGGAATCAACGGAATCGTGATTTTTAAGCCTGATAGCATTCGCGATAATCCGTATGTGCCGCCCGTTGTAATTACAGATTTCCAGATTTTTAACGAGAATGTACCGATCTCATCAGTAGGTTCGCCGTTAACAAAATCCATTTCTGAAACCGATGAAATAGTGCTTACCTGGCGCGAGAAAGTGTTTTCATTTGAGTTTTCTGCCTTACATTATGCTGCCCCAGAGCAAAATAAGTACATGTATAAAATGGAAGGTTTCGATCCTCAATGGCAGGAGGTTGGTAGCCGCAGATTCGTTTCCTATACGAATTTACCACCGGGTGAAACCTATACTTTTATGGTTCGTGCCTCAAATAAAGATGGAATCTGGAATACCGTTGGGCGCTCCATCAAAATAAAGGTACTTCCACCGCCATGGCAAACTTGGTGGGCCTATGGCATTTATACACTGTTCGGAGCTACGCTGATTGTTGGATTTATCAACCATCAAATTGGCAAAGAGCGTAAAAAGAAAGAGCAGGTTCAGAAATACAATGAAGAATTGGAAGCCCTGGTTAAGGAACGTACACTCTTGCTTGAAAATGAAAAAGAAAAGAGCGATAACTTGTTGTATAACATGCTTCCAAAAGGGATTGCAGACGAAATAAAGGATAAAGGATTTGCCTCACCCCGCCGTTACGAAGAAGTTAGCGTGTTATTCACCGATTTCGAGAACTTTACTTCAACGGCAGCCACCATGTCGGCTAAGAAATTGGTTTCTGAAGTAAATGAGATTTTTGAAGCTTTTGATGCAATCTGTGAGGAATTCGGACTCGAAAAGATTAAAACCATCGGTGATGCTTATCTGGCAGTTTCCGGCTTGCCAGATGAGAAAGAAGATCATGCGTTGTTAAGTGTAAAAGCTGCAAAAGCAATGCAATTATTCATAGAGCAGCGCAATGAGAAATCTGCCGTTAAATGGAAAATGCGCATTGGTATCCACAGTGGAAGCCTGATTGCAGGAGTTGTTGGTAAGAAGAAATTTACCTACGACATTTGGGGATCGACTGTAATTTTGGCGAGCAGATTAGAAGAAGTAGGGGAGATTGGGAAAATTAACATCTCAGCAACCACTTGTGATTTTGTACACGATAAGTACAAATGTGATTATCGAGGAAAAGTACATGTGGAAGGTCAGGGTGATATCGACATGTATTTTGTGGAAGATGAAATTCCTGAAGCGATTAGTAGCTGATTTTAATACTAAACGAAGGCTGAATTCCCAGATCGTATACGTGAGTTAATGCCGCACCTTGAAAGGTGTTATTTAGCGTGTTGATCGTAACTTGCTTTCGCTCGGAATACCACACATTGTCGCGATTAAACGCATTATAGATAGAAAATGCAGCTTCAAGTTTAGCCTTGTTTACCACTTTTTTGTAATTGAGGGAGATGTCGAATCTTGAGTAATTTGGTAAACGCTCGGCAGATTCTGATAATCGTGAAATATCTGTGCGACTTGGAGTTCCGGTGCCAAATGTCCATGCCAATAATAAATTTAAACCTTCATGTAAGGTTATGTCTGAACTAGTAGTTATTTGATGTCTGCGATCCCAATCAGCATAAAAATACTCACCATTATTGATTAACTGATTTTTCAATTCTGCCGATGAATAAGTGTAAGTATTGGTTAGCGTTACATCCGAAAACCAGTTTTTGAGTAAGAATTCAACCCCTTGAGATCTTCCATCATTTTGATAAAACCATGGGGATTCTTCATTTCTAAATGATTGAGAAACCAGCCCGGTGTTTAACTCATGCAGACGAATATTCGCAAATTGCTTCAAATACCCTTCTATTTGAAAATAGGTGGATTCATCAAAACGATAATAAATACCCGTAGAAAAATGATTTACTGAAGAGGGCGGCTGATCTTCGTTAGCTAGTATCCAAAAATCGTTACTATTAATATTGTAAAAGGTGAGCCTGTTGATAAACTGATAATTTCTGCTGAAACCGAGTCCCAACCTTAATGCTTCACTTTCCTGAATGGATAACTTGATTCTAGGCGAGAATCTTAAATACTGTCCATTACTAAAATAATGTAGCCGACTGCCTAAGCTTAAAGAAGTTTTTGAATCAAGTGTTTGATCCCACTGAGAATAAAGATCAACAAGTTGACTTGTTCTGCGGCTGATAAACGATTCTCTGATAATCCCAATTTCAGTATATCGCACATTGAAGTCGGTGTAATTGATACCAAAATTCGCAGTTCCGTTTTGCAGTTGTGCACTGAAATCCTGCTTTATTTCAATTTGCTTAACAGTATTATCAAGATTTAGTGGCTGAATGAGTACCGAATCACTCAGGATGCCATTTCCATTGGTTGAATTTCCTCGAACAGGAAAGGCAAAATCATCTTTTAAGTAATCGCTGGAATATTTCGTGTAGCCAATGCTGGTTTGAGAGAATAGCTTAGATAATAAACTCGCTGAAAATGTGGCACTAATCGTATGATTTTCCCAATTATTGGAGGTTTCATTTAACGTAATAGTATTCGTTTCGTCGCGTAGATAATCCTGCCGAGCTTCATCATTCCCAAGGTAACCACTTATCATTAAATGATTACCATTCCTGAATTCGGTATACAGTTTTCCATGTAAATCATAAAAAGAAGCATTTGTACTTTGTACGTCAATTTTATCGAGGGTTACCTCCCGAACGAATCGGTTTTCTAGTCTTGGATCGACAAACAAATCAAGTGGGCGATCTACATCTAAACCGTATTCAATCATCGATGCATTGTTGAACCAATCAAGTTCGTCTAAATACGACCAACGCCCGGATAAAAGGAAACTGGAACTACCTCGTTTGATTGGGCCTTCAATTGTAGAAGAAAAGGCTGTGTTACTCACGCCAACGCTGGTGGAGTATTGGTTTAGCGATCCTGTGCGGGTGATCAATGAAAGCGTACCACCTAATGGTGCTTGATATTGAGCCGGTGTGATATCGTAATAAAAACCACTTGATCGAAGAACCTCCGAGTTCATCGCATCGAGCAGCCCAAATAAATGACTTTGGCTATACAATGTTTGTCCGTCTAGTAGCACTTGAAAACCATCCGAAGCACTCCCACGAATATTGATGCCATCGTTGATCGCAGTATTTAGTGAAACAGCCGGTAAGGTTTGTAATGATCGAACAGCATTACTTTCACCTAAAGGACTAAAACTTCCGATTTTCATCAACCCGTGCAGGAGAGTATCATTCGGAGTATAAAAGTTGACTCCCTGAACGATGATTTCCTTTCCGTCGTACTTTTTAGGACGTAACCGAACCGTAAGATCATCTATTTTCGATGTTTCATCTTGGGACAAAGTAACCGTTTGACTAGCATAGCCCACATAACTAATTAATAAGGTAAATGATGGCTGAGATATAGATGCTGAAAGTCGAAACCTTCCTGATTCATCGCTGTTTACACCTCGTATTTCACCTTGCTCGCGCCAGGAAATAGTTGCATACGGAAGACGCTCTCCGGAATTTTCATCCACAATAAATCCACTTATAACAGTTTCTAGGGATTCAGTTGGGATGCCGGTTTTGTAGATAATAGCTTGTTTTCTTTCGGAGTCTACTTTTAAGCCTAAACCGATGGGAACAATAGCTGATTCAAGTGCATCAAACAATTCGTTACGGTCTGCATCAAAACTAAGGGTTATTGATGCTACTAGAGCTTCGCGATATAAAAAACGATACTCCGTTTGGGTTTCGATATCACGGATTACTTCCAGCAGCGCTTTTTGTTGATAGGAATAATCCTGCGCCGAAATAGAAGCTGAAACAGCTAAAAACCACCCGAGAAAACAGTAAAACCGATGCATTGTATGCTTGCTATTCCATTGAAATAAATTCGTATTCGTTGGCATTTACGGTTCGGAATGTTCCACCTAATACCAAGCCTAAATCATCCAAAGTTTGTTGAATGGATTCAAGCATTAAAGTACCTGAAATTTCAGAACGATCCTCAAGTTGATTAATCGTAATAGTGATGCCAAAATGTTGATTGATTTCGTTGATTACCTGCTGTGGGTCGGAATTGTCGAAGAATACTCGATTTGATTGCCAATCGGTATATTGATCTGCGTCGGCTTCGGTTAGTAATTGTATCATATCAGTAGAAATTTCAGAAGCCTGACCGGGTTTTAACACAATCTGTTCTCCGGTTTGATTGGAGGTGAAAGATACACGTCCTTCTTCCAGATAAACCACTGCTTTACCACCCCAATCACTTACATTAAATCGAGTGCCAAGCACGGTAACCGTTCCATAAGTTGCATCCACAGAGAATGGAGCGTCTGCATCAGAGACAACATCAAAGAAAGCTTCACCTTCTAAGCGATACGTACGATCAGTGGAAGATTTGTCTGCATATAATTTTGTGAATGGACGAAGTGTTACTTCAGAACCATCATCCAGTGTGATTTCTAATATACTTGAATCACTTTGCGCAACTAATTCAAACTGCGGTTGCATCGATATCAAATAAATTCCTATAAATGCAGCGATTACAAGCACTGCAGCAGAAGCCCAAGCAAAAGCAGATGAACGAGAAAAGAGAGGAGTAACATTGGCTTGTTTTGGTTCAGTTAGTTTATTGATTCGATTCCAGATGTTATCTGAAACAGAAGCCGGCATAACATAGTCGGCTAGTTCGTTGTCTTTAACGGTTAACAACTGATCGATAAGCGGATTATTCAACGCACCAAAAGGTGTACCTTGATCTAAGTTTGTACCCAGCTGCAGAGCCAGCATCAAATCTGGATCGTTTTGTGGAAGTTGTTGATCAGTTGCCATGATGGTAGAAATAGGAAAGCAGGTCGCTTTTTCAACGACCTGCTTAGGCTTAGGTTAATTAGTTGCCACGTCGGTTGGCTGCATTATCACGTCGCTCGCCATTACCTAGTGCAAATCGTACAGTATTAGGTAGTTTGTTGAATCTCATTAAAGCGGTTCCATCTTCAGATAAATCAATGGTTCCATCCATCACTGTTTCTTCAGGAACGCCATTTATGGTTTTATTCATGGTAACGCTGTAGGTAATCGTTCCGCTCACTGCAAACTCAAGTGAACCATGGGCTTTTACGGTGTCTTTATTTACTTCGATATCTGAAAACTCAAGGTTGATTGAGTAAGAACGGGAAGCTTCAACCGAATCACGGGTTACACCTTCAGCATTTCCTGAACCGGTGTGTGTACCGCTTAAAGTTAGAATCGAACTTGTATTGTGGATTCCAGCTAATCGGAAATCATCGGCCTTTGAGAAACTGCCACTGCGATAACGACCGGAGTGTTCACCAACTTTAGAGCCTGAGTAAGCAATAGCTTCTATATCAGCACGGTTTTGACGTGGAAATTCGATGAATGAACCGTCAAGATCAGTGAAAATAATATCCTGATTTACTTCAATTGATTTACTAAAAAGTCCATTTTGAACACTTCGTGAGTAATCAAGGCTATGGATTCCGGTTTCCGGATCGTAGCTGTACGTGAAGTTGCGTTCGCGGCCTCTGCCATCATTTCCTGATTCAGGATCGGCTTTGAAACGAGCGCTGTTTGCCCCATATGTGATTCCTTCGGATGACACATCAGAAAAGGCATCGTATAAGCTGCTCATCATGCCAGACTCATCGTCGGCGATGGAAGTAGTTACAATGTGTGCGGCTAGATCAACATCTTCAGCTGAAATGGCTTCCACATCGTTATTAACCGATGAGCAAGCACCAAAAGTTACCAATAAGGCAAGCGCCAGAAGTGATAGGTTGTTTAAGTTGCTTAGAGTTTTCATTTGAGTTACCTCATGTTTGTTTTAAGGATGATTTTTTGTGTCTCACCCTTAATACACGCCAGATTGAAAGTACCCCTAATGGAGTTTTGAATTTTTTTGTTTAAGTGAAAAGTGAAAAGTGAAAAGTGGGGAATGTTTCGAGTTTTTTACCAGCAACCAGCAACCAGCAACCAGCAACTAGCAACCAGCAACCAGCAACCAGCATCCTCACCGAAATCCTTCTAGTTTATTGCGTAGTTCTTTGAGCGCGAGTCCCATGTGGTTTTCAATCGTTTTCACGGAGACACCCAAAACTTCAGCTGCACTTTTATACGTGAATTCCTGAATAAAACATAACCGGAACACTTCTTGTCTTTTTTCCGGCATCTGATTAATAGCCTTTGTTAAAGCATCAGCCAATTCCTGATTTTCAATCGCTCCATCCGCAGTTTGTTCAGTTTCTGACAGTTCACTTTCTGCATTATCATCAAACTTCTCATGATCTCTAAACACATTCAACATGCGTGTGTACGCAATTCGAAACAGATAAGCCCGTAACGATTTATGCTCGTCAATATCTGCTCTCTTTTCCCAAATCAATACAAAAGCTTGTTGCACTAAATCTTCGGCTTGTTGTTCAGATAAACCTTTCTTCAGCAGAAAGTGGTACAGGAATGAGTGATGCTTCTCGAAAAATTTTTTAAACGCACTATGATCTCCCGATTTTATTGCCAGTAAAAGCTCGGGATCGTCTTGATCGCTACCTTTTTTAAGAGCGAGTAGAATTAGTAAATAAAACATCAATAAATTCATGGCCGAATATACAGGCAATTTCAAAACTTGTGTGTACTTTTATCTCAACTAAATTAAAGCATGATTTTTCTGATACTTTCGATTTTACTGTCTATCGCCTCCCATCAGGAAGTTGAAGTTTACAAGTTGGAGAAAAACGGTGTGATCGAAATATGGGCGGTCAACCCTAATATTTATCCGATGACCATCGAATTATCGGCATCGCTACACAATTTAAGCAGCGATAAACCACTTCCTCATGTCGAAGTTTTGAAATACGATCGTGAAGAAAAGCTATTTACTCTGGTACCGGTGAATCCGGCAAAAGCATGGAACTTTGAAACCAACTACACCACCTATAAAGGAGATGTATTCGCAAGGCACGACGATTCATTCGCATACAGGTTCCCATTCCGAAATGGAAGCGAATATGGTGTTTCTCAAGGGTACAACGGAGAGTTTTCTCATCAAGGTAATATCAAGTATTCAATAGATTTCTCGATGCCCGAGGGTACGCCAATTTATGCGGCTAGAGCAGGAATGGTGATTGAAGTTAAAGAAGATTCTGAGATAGGGGGAGACGATAAAAAGTTTGTAGACGATGCTAATACTATCACCATTTTACACGCCGATGGCACGATGGCGGACTATTCTCATCTGCAATTTAATGGTGCCCATGTTCGAGTTGGGCAATCCGTGAAATTAGGACAATTTATCGGGTACTCAGGCGCAACCGGATTTGTAACCGGACCTCATTTACATTTTGGTGTAAAAAAGACAACCGAGGGAGGGAGATATGAAACCATACCCGTAAAATTTGCGACACCTAACGGCCCGATAGTGCCCCGTGAAGGGCAAAAATACCGGGCTTATTAAGTTACTTTTTTGAAGGAACAGGATTATTAATAGTTGGTACTGGAGTAGGCGCAGGAGTCGATTTTAACTCCAGCTCTTTTAATGATAAACCTTCCATTACAGTATCGTAATCAGAGATATCTTTTGGTAGGATAATATCATTGCCTTCTCGTGCTAATCCCTTCAGTTTTCCGAGATATTTTTCGGCTAATCGAAGTCGCATTGCCTCGGTACCCATTGGGGCATTTAAAGCGTCAGCTACTTTTTCGATTGATATTGCTGTTGCTTCTGCAAGAGCTTCAATTTCTTTTGCAACCCCTTCAGCTTCGTTGATGCGGCTTTGCATTTCTGCTTCAGAAATATTGATGATTTCGGCACGAATACCTTCTGCATCATTTATTTTAGAGCCTTTTACACCTTCGGAGCGGGCGATTACGGCACGTCGATCACGCTCTGCAGTCATTTGGCGTTCCATGGCTTTTTGCACCGTGCGAGGAGGGATGATGTTCTTTATCTCGTAACGATGCACTTTTATTCCCCAAGGTAATTCCATCTCGGCTAGCACTTTTACTACTTCTTTGCTCATAAACGCACGTTCTTCGAACGTCTCGTCCAAATCCATTAAACCAATTACTGATCGAGTGGTAGTTTGCGCGAGTTGGATGGCTGCATATCGATAATCAGTAACTCCATAACTGGCATTTACCGGATCCATCACACTTAGATAAATCACACCATCAACTTCTACTTTAACGTTGTCTTTGGTGAAGCATTCCTGTGGTTCTACTTCAATGGTTTCTTCTCTCAAATCTTGCTTGTAAACCACTTGATCTACAAACGGGATAAGTGCATGAAAACCCGGTCCCAGTGTTTTTTGATAATTCCCCAACCGCTCAACGATGTAGGCAAACTGATTGGGCACCAATCGAAAGGATAGAATTACTTTAACCAACAAATAGACCAAAAAGGCCATTACAAGGCCAAAACTGACGGTATCTAAAATTTCTAATCCGGTCATGATTACTCTCCTTTAGATTTTGTGTGATCGCTAACTTTGCTAACCCCTTCGAAAAAGGTTTTTAGATTAGCTGTTTCGGTAGGCAGCACCGAAATATTTGAAGATTCGATAATTCGCCCGAATTCATCGATATATTGTTCAACTAATTTTGTTTTAACGGCAAGTTCACCGCCCGGACGTTGCATTGCCTGTGCAATTCGTTGGATGCCATTAGCCGTTGCCTCAGCCACTAATTCGATTTCTTTGGCTTTACCCATCGCTTCGTTGATTCTTTTTTGGCGATTGGCTTCCGAAATCAATACTTGACTACTTTGTTCACCTTCCGATTCATTAATTCGAGACTGTCTGAAACCTTCAGAATGTGTGATTTCAGCTCTTTTTTCACGTTCCGCTTCCATTTGTTTTTCCATCGTATCAACGATTTCATTAGAAGGGCGGATATTCTTTATTTCGTAGCGAAGTACTTTAATTCCCCATGGTTCAGCTGCTTTATCTATTTCACGAACGATGTTTTCATTCATTTTTTCGCGCTCGCTAAAGGTATCGTCAAGCGTAATTTTTCCCACTTCACTTCTCATCGTAGTTTGAGCAAGGTTCACAGCTGCAGCCTGATAATTGGAAATCCCATAACTCGCTTTGTAGGCATTCATCACTTTGATATATACTAAGCCATCTACCGCAACTTCAATATTATCTTTGGTGATACAAGTTTGGCTGGGTACATCCAACACTTGCTCGCGCATTTCTCGTCGGTAAGCAGGTCGATCTACAAATGGGACTAGGAAATGAAATCCGGGTTGTAAGTTTTTTTTGAATTTACCCAATCGCTCTTGAATTACTTCTTCGCGAAACTCTACGATAATGAAGAGTTTTGTAAAGATGAAATACATCACCAAAATGGATAAGAGTGTAAATGTCCAAAACATAGAATAAGCCCTATTACTCTTTAAGCTTTTGTTGTTGAGTGGGTGGTTCAATTATGTCTACCGGTTCCACAATCCAGGTAGTATTATCACGATATTTTATACGTACGGTTGAGCCCTTGGGAACATCACCTTCTAACGTTCGAGCTTGCCACGAAATTCCCTGAAAACGGATTCTTCCTTCATTATTGAGGTCGTTGATGTCCTCAACAACTTCCACGATCTGATCCATGGCTTCGAAATCTTCATCGGCATATTTAAAGGTGGTTTCTCCACCAAAATATTTCTTAATGAATGGTAATGCCCCAACAGTTAACACAACGGACGTGAGGAACCATGCCAAAGTAGCAGTGGTTGGATCAGTTAATAATCCTAAAAATCGTAACACACCAACTAATAGCCCACTGAAGCCCAAAATTAGTGCCATACCGCTTGGCAAAGCAGCTTCAAGAACCATTAATAAGATGCCACCGATTAAAAAAATCCAGGTAAGCGTTTCTCCGTCCATGAGCTTACGTTCTGTTTTTATTGTTGATTGGTAGATAGCAAAATGAGCATTAAAAAACCCAATTTCTTGGCATTATATTTGCCAATTTAAGCGCATGAAATCAACCCAAGATGACAAAAACCGTGGACTGGCAACCCTTTGGGAAACGCTGGTAAATATCTTTAGCCTTAGCAAACCTTATCGCCTTAGATTTTATTCGGCAACCATGTTTGTAATTGTGGCTTCCGCAATCTGGCTGTCGGTGCCGTTGGGATTGCGAGAACTCCTTGACGCCGTATTTGAACAAGGAGATGGAAGACTTTTAAACATGTTAGCCATGGGTTTGATGGCACTATTTGTGGTTCAGGCAGCATTTTCTTTCGCCGGTAATTACCATCTGGAATGGGTTGGCGAACGTGTGATTACCGATCTACGAAAGAAAGTGTATGAACATTTACATCGCCTTGGATTTCGATTTTTTGCTGAACGCAGGTTGGGAGAAATCACCTCAAGATTAACCAATGATGTGGGCTCCATTCGAACCGCCCTTACCGATTCCCTGCCACAACTTCTTACGATTTCGTTTTCGCTGATTGGTTCTGTTACACTTATGGTAATTCTAAACTGGAGGCTAAGTGCCGTAATTTTTGTGACGGTGCCGTTTGTAACCATTGCTACACGATATTTTGGGCAGAAGATTAGAAAACTATCCAGAAATATTCAGGATGAGTTGGCAGAGTCTACCGCTGTTGCAGAAGATGCACTCGGTGCTATTCGTTTGGTGAAAGCATTTGTGCGCGAAGATTTCGAAGTAAATCGATATTCGAATGCCATCGAAGCTTTATTTAGAACAGCTCGAAAGAAGGTTGTTCTTACACAATTATTCTGGGCCGGAGTTGGAATTCTCTTTCTTAGCACCTTGGTGATCATTTTCTGGTATGGAGGTAAGGAGGTTCTGGCAGATCGGCTTACCGCCGGTGATTTAGTAGCTTTTATTATTTACGCGTTAAATATCTCACGATCTATCAGTCAAACTTCTAGACTATATACGGCGGTAAATACTGCAGCTGGTGCTTCAGAGCGTATTTTTGAATTATTGGATGAAACACCGGAAATTCTGGATCAGCCCGATGCTAAAGATTTGACCACAATCAAAGGGAGTATCGAAATTGAGAACTTAACTTTTGCTTACGAGCAGGAAAGGAAGATACTTGATTCCATTTCCATCGATGTAGAAGCAGGACAAACCATAGCATTGGTTGGACCAAGTGGTGCCGGAAAAACAACCTTACTTAATTTGATTCCAAGGTTTTATGATCCGCAGGAGGGAAGAATCTTAGTAGATGGAGTGGATATAAAATCGGTAACGCATAAATCGTTGAGGAATCATATTTCTATTGTTCCTCAGGAAGTGCATTTATTTGGAACCTCCATCAAAGAGAATATTCGTTACGGACGGTTGGATGCCACCGATGATGAAATTATAGCCGCAGCGAAAGATGCCAATGCCCATGATTTTATAATGGAAACTCCAAAAGGATACGAAGCACTGATTGGCGAGAAAGGAGTGAAGTTATCAGGTGGGCAACGACAGCGATTAGCGATCGCCCGAGCCATTCTTAAAAATCCTGAAATTCTGTTGCTGGATGAGGCGACTTCCTCGCTCGATTCTGAATCGGAGGCGCAGGTTCAGGAAGCTTTATATCGGCTAATGAAGGGGAGAACGACTTTTGTAATTGCGCACCGCTTATCTACTGTACAACATGCCGATCGTATTTTAGTGATGGATAACGGCCGGATTGTTGAGGAAGGAACGCATGCACAACTCATTGAACAAGACGGTTTATACAGCCATCTATATGCGCTACAGTTCCGAGATATCGAAGATGCATTGGGTTAATTGTCGGTCAAATAAGCTCCGATAACTTCCGAATAACTCATATTATCCAAAAGATTACGTTCATCGAGTATTTGCAAAAACTGAACCGGTACATTATTGCTATATAAACCTATTATACCTGAATAGGAAAAGGTATCTAAGAATCCGGCGTTGTTTAATTGCTGTAGGTAATCGATGGTTACATTAGATGAGTACAAGCCAATAATTGCTGAGTAACTGAATTCATCCAAAAAACCGGCCTCTTGCATAGAATTTAAGTAGCTCGTAGTAACATTACTATTGTACAAACCGATGATTGCAGAGTAACTGAATTCATCCAAAAAGCCCGCCTGTTGCATTTGTTCGAGATAACTAATGGTAACATTACTGTTGTATAGTCCAATAATAGCCGAGTAGCTAAAATCGTCAAGAAAACCGGCCTGCTCCATTCCATTTAAGTAACTAATAGTTACGTTACTGTTATAAAGACCAATGATAGCGGAATAGCTAAAATCATCTAAATAACCGGCATTTTGCATAGCAACTAAATAATTTACAGGTACATTACTATTGTATAGACCAATAATGGCACTGTAAGAAAAATTATTGATTAAGCCGGCGGTTTGAAGATCCAACAGATACTGAATGGGAACTCCAGAATTGTAAAATGCTTGAGTAGCATTGCCCGAAAACATTGTAAGATTTTGCTCCTGAATCTGCTGTAAATAATCTAAATATGCGCCTTCAATTTCTGCGTATTCCGGCATGGGGACAGGTGGAACTTCGGGCAGATTTGAAACAGGAGGTAGCGGCGGGAAAACTTCGGTAATTTCAACTTGCTCGCCATCGCCAAATCCAAAAAAGCCAAACGGACCTCCAACAAAACTCCATAATGCTGCGGCAACTAAAAACACGCCAATAGCCAGGAGATTTCGCTTTAGAGTTGGCTTATGCTCTTCGCGATTGGGTAAGCCATAATCTTCAGTTTCCGCGCCTGCTGCTTTTGCTTCCAGATATTCATCCAGATCAAAATCGTTGTTACCGGGATTTTGTTTTGTTCGTTGCATATTAATTGTCTTCAAATAAAGCGATTATTTCTTCGGCATCCAGTCGATCAAGCAAACCCACATCATTTAATTGTGATAAAAAACTTGAGGGAACCCCGGCGCTATGCAGCGTTCTTAACTCTTCATCAGTAAACTGATCGATCGACTTTTCTGTTAATTCTCTTGAAAATTGCTCAAAACTGGCAAGATTAGTGGCTCCGGTTTCAATTTCGATCTGTGAAAAATCAATATTTCGCAACGCTTCAAGAGCAGCTTGTTCGGCAAATACTTCAAATCCTTCCAATCCTTCTAAACCCTCCAGTGCTTCCAAACTCTCAAGGCCTTCCAGCCCCGAAAAGTCCATGTTTTCCAAGCTTCCTAATGCTTCAAAAGCAGATTCTAAAGCCAACGCTACTGATTGTTCAGTTAGTCGTTCCAGCTCTTCCGATTGAGCCAATGCTACAGCACTACGTTCTAATTCTGCAATCCGATCTGCATTAGGAGAAACGGGTACGGGTGGGGAAGGTACTTCAGGAAAAGAATTTGTGCTTTCTATAACAACAGGCTCATTTGTCTCACTTCCAAAAATGCTCACATAAGCTTGTCTGGGATTCCAATCATGGTACCAAAGAATTAAACCAAATATGGCAACCAGCACGATCAGGGTGTTTCTGAAAAATCCTGCAATCTTAGAAGGCTCTTGAACTTCCGGCTCTTGAGAATTTGATTCCGATCCACTGGCTTTATCTTCCAGAAACTGGTCTAGGTCGAAGTTTTCGTTTCTTTGAGGTCTGTTTCTCGTTGACATTTTTAATTTCCGTCGATTTTATATGCATTGATGACTGAAGAAGAACTCATATTATCAAGAATTCCTCGATCTTTTAACTGTTCGATAAAAGAAACCGGTACTTGGTTTGAGTATAAATTTGAGATAGAAGTGCTTCCGAAATTTTCGAGCAATCCTTTCTCATTCAATTCCGAAATGTAGGAGATAGGTACCTGATTTTCGTATAAACGAGAGATGGAGGTACTTCCAAAATTATCAATTAACCCATTGGGTTGAAAGCCGGCAATGTATTCAAGAGGTACCTGATTGTTGTATAATCTTGAAATTGAAGTTCCACCAAAATTATCTAGCAAACCGGCATCTGCAATTCCTTTAATGTATTCGAAAGGCACATTATTGGAATACAAACTTACAATAGAAGACCCACCAAAATTATCCATTAAACCGGAGTTCTGAAGGTTGTTTATGTACGTTAACGGAACATTCGCTCGGTACATCGAGGCGATGGATGATCCTCCAAAATTGTCGAGTGCTCCGGTAAGTGCTAGCCCCTGAATATATCCAACCGGGACTTGAGCTCGGTATAATTCTTCTTGCGATGAGCTTCCAAAATTATCCAAAAGCCCCACATCATTAAGTTCAGTCAAATAATCGGTAAAGGATAAATTAGTAGGAGGAAGTGGAGTTTCTGGAGCATTGGTATTTTCATTGAAGTTAAAATCGAAGTCGAATTCCGGAATTGCCGCTTCAATTTCATTGAAAGATTCATCCTCTATCCCTAAAACTTGTGCATCATTTCCTAACCACGCAATTGCCATTTGTCTTGGGCTCCAATCGTAGTACCAAAATACAGCGGTAACTACCAATCCAAGAATCAGAAGAAAATTTCTGGCAAAGCTGCCTTCATTTTTTTCTTTTTTAAGCGTGCTTCCGATGGATACCTCTTCATCGGCTTTATCCTCCAAATATTGATCAAAATCGAAGTCATTCTCTTGGGTTCCGGTTTTTCGTTGCTCACGCGACATGGTTAATTCTCCTTTGCTTTATACAATTCAACAACATCCACAAAACTCAAATTGTCGTATAAATTTTTTGATTTCAATTCATCTAGAAATTCTGTGGTTACTCCATTTTTGTAATATTCAGTGATATACACAAACGAAAGATCAAACAAATAACCACCCTCTTCCAATTGCTTCAAATATTCAAGAGATACATCGTTTTTATACAATTCAACTACACTAACAAAAGAAAAATGAGTCAAATAGCCTGCATTGTCTAATACATTTAAATACTCTATAGGTATTTGATTGTTGTAATATTCATTGATGTACACAAAAGAAAATTCAGAGAGATACCCGGCATCATTCAATGCTTTCAAATATTCGATAGGAACACCATTGGAATAAACTTGTCGAGCTTCAAAGCCATTTAAAAGGCGATCGTTTAATAATCCTTCCTGATCTAGTCGTTGTAAATAATCGGTGATGGAGCCTAAATCGGAATCGCTATTGAATTCGAAGGACTCGTTGGAGGTACGTTGAATTGGAGTTGCCGGACTAACAGGAGAAACCGGAGCAACTTGCGAAACACGCTCTGATTGGCCACCGCTGAAAAAACTAAACCAATTTGCATCAGTGGTCACATTATAGCTCCAAATCACACTAACCACTAAAGCCACCACAAGTAATAATCTGCTCAAGAATGGATTTCTGAACGATTCTTCTGCTTTCTGTTTTAAATGATTTTGTTGGGAAGCCTGACCTTTTTCTTCTAGGTAAGAATCTAAATCGAAGTCCTCATCAGATTGAGAACTTCCTTTTCTTTGCGAATAGTTGCGTTGTTTTGACATAGAGCAAGTTTTCTCACTAAGACGAAAAGAATTTGGCCATTGTTTCATGCTCCTTCATTTAAAGTTTATTTAAAAAGAGTAGGCTCGGTGTTAAGAATGAGAAAAAGATTTCTTAAACTTAAATGAAAACTGTTAGTTATGAGAAATTTTCTCACCACCTCAAATCGAATAAATATGAAAAATAAGAAGCACTTACCGCTGATCGTTTGTTTGTGCATTGCAGTATTTTGTGGTTTTACTAAGACAGCCACTGCGCAAAATCAGCTTATAGATCCGGAAATTGAACAAAAAATTGATGATCTGATTTCCCAAATGACTCTCCAGGAAAAAGTAGGTCAATTAAATCAACATAATGGCAGCTGGGATGTAACCGGGCCTATTCCCGAAGACAATGAATACGTTGCTGAACGCGCTCGTTTACTAAAAAGTGGAGGTGTGGGGTCTCTACTAAATGTTGTGGGAGCAGAAGCTACCATGGCCGCTCAAAAACTTGCCGTAGAAAACAGTCGACTCGGTATTCCGCTCGTTTTTGGCTACGATGTAATTCACGGATTTAAGACAATTTTTCCGATTCCTTTAGGTGAGTCGGCAAGCTGGGATTTAGAAATTATCGAGCAATCAGCAAGGGTTGCTGCAATCGAAGCTTCTGCAGCCGGAATCAACTGGACTTTTGCTCCGATGGTGGACGTAGGACGTGATCCTCGGTGGGGAAGAGTTATGGAGGGAGCTGGAGAAGATCCCTATTTGGCTTCAGAAATTGCACGAGCTAGAGTGCGAGGTTTTCAAACCGATGATCTTTCTGCAAATAATTCAATTATGGCAACGGCCAAACATTTTGCCGGCTACGGATTTTCAGAAGGAGGTCGTGATTATAACACGGTAGATTTTGGAACAAGAACCTTGTTCAATATTGTATTGCCACCCTTCGAGGCTGCCGTTGATGAAGGCGTGGGTACCATCATGAACTCCTTTAATGATTTGAATGGTATTCCAGCCAATGGCGATACTTTTTTGCAACGAACCGTGCTTAAAGAGCGCTGGGGATTCAACGGATTTGTAATTTCTGATTGGGGATCTATTCGCCAAATGATTAATCATGGATTCTCTAAAGATTTGGAGCAATCCGCCGTGCATGCCATCACCAGTGGCAACGATATGGATATGGAATCGGAAGCCTACCAACGCCATTTAGTAGATTTGGTAGAACGTGGAAAAGTGGATGAAGCATTGGTAGATCAGGCGGTGCGCAGAATTCTGAGAATGAAGTTTCATCTCGGACTTTTTGATGATCCATACCGCTACTCCGATCCTGAGCGAGAAGCCGCACTCATTTTTACAGACGAACACCGAGCCATTGCACGTGATGTAGCAAAGCGCTCTATCGTGATGTTGAATAACGATAACAATTTGTTGCCAATCTCTAAATCTACACCCAAAATTGCAGTAATTGGACATTTAGCCGCCGAAAAAGATGCTCCACTAGGCAACTGGAGAGCTCAAGGTGATAACACAACCACCGTTTCTTTGCTCGATGGTATTCGAAATGCCGTTTCTTCTAACGTTGAAGTGGAATATGTGGAAGGATATACCTTGGCACCTAATAATGGCCAATTTTCACGTGCTCTTGTGTTTCCCGAAGATGATGGTTCCGGTTTTGATGATGCTATTGCTACCGCGACAAATGCGGACGTTGTAATTATGGCGGTTGGGGAAGAAGCCCTTCAATCTGGTGAGGGACGAAGTTTAGTAGATATCAGCCTCGAAGGCCGACAATTAGAGTTGTTCAATTTAATCAGCGAAGTAAACGAGAATGTAGTTGTAGTATTGATGGCAGGTCGTCCAATTATCGAGCCGGAGCTGTACGAGAATGCATCTACCTTATTGAATACATGGCACCTTGGTTCTGAAGCCGGAAATGCCATTGCCGACGTGATTTTTGGAGATTATAATCCGTCAGGAAAACTGCCAATGTCCATTCCGCGAGCTGTTGGGCAAATTCCTGTTTACTATAATTTCGTAAGTCCGGGCCGCCCGAGTACAGGTCCGGGTGATGATGGTGCAGTATTCTGGAGCCACTACAACGACATGGAAAACAGTCCGCAATACCCATTCGGCTATGGGTTGAGCTACACCAATTTTGAATATTCAGCTCCAAG
Organism: bacterium; assembly: GCA_024742815.1. Classification (GTDB taxonomy): domain Bacteria; phylum Bacteroidota; class Rhodothermia; order Balneolales; family Balneolaceae; genus HXMU1420-13. Next base: position 9,065 of record JANSXX010000016.1, on the reverse strand, counting down.
TCTAAGCAACTCTACTATGGATATGGACGGAAGTATTCAGGTTTCGGTAGATGTGACCAACACCGGAGAGATGGCAGGCGAAGAAGTGGTGCAGATGTACATCAAAGATCATTTTGCCAGTGTGATGCGTCCGGTTCAGGAATTACGCGGTTTCGAAAAAATCATGCTTGATGCCGGAGAAACCAAAACGGTAACCTTCGATATTGATTGGAAAACCCTCGGATTTTATGGTCAAGATCAGACCTTTCGGGCAGAACCGGGAATGTTTTCTGTTATGATTGGCGGAAGTTCAAACCAAGTAAATGCGGTTGAGTTTGAATTGGTAGACTAAATCAGCTTTCAATTATCGGTAAATGTGGATTACCACGGTAAATTCCCCAAATCCACATTTCCACCGGTGATTATGATTCCCACTTTTTTGCCCCGAACGTCGACTTTTCGTTCAAAAATTGCAGCGACAGGAACCGCGCAGGAGGGTTCGATAATCATATTCATCCGTTCCCAGATAAAACGCATGGCTTCGATAATGGATTCTTCGCTCACTGTTACAATTTTATCTACATTTTTTTTGATGATTTGAAAGGGGAGAGTACCCACCGAAGTTCGTAAGCCATCGGCAATAGTATCAGTGCGTAACACCGGTTCTATGTTGCCGGATTGAAAGGATCGAAATCCATCATCTGCCAATTCCGGTTCAGTGCCAATCACTTTAACGTTTGGGGTAAGAGCTTTTGCTGAGATCGAGGAACCACTTAACAACCCACCTCCACCAAGTGGTGTAAGTAGTACATCCAGATCAGCATTGGAGCTCAAGAACTCTAATGCAGCAGTTCCTTGTCCGGCAATAACCCTGCTATCATTATATGGATGGATGAAGGTTGCACCGGTTTTTTTAACCACCTGTTGAAGCGTAGATTCTCTAGCCTCCAATGTGGATTCACAAAAAGTGATTTCTGCGCCGTAATTTTTAACCGCTTCAACTTTTACTTTCGGTGCATTTTCGGGCATCACCACGTAAGCTTGAATTCCTCGTAATTTTGCCGATAAAGCCAAAGCTTGTGCATGATTGCCGGATGAATGAGTCGCTACTCCCTTTGAAGCATCTTCATCAGTAAGCGTTATGATAGTATTACAGGCACCGCGAAATTTAAAAGCACCCACTTTTTGAAAATTCTCGCATTTGAAGAAAAGCTCAGCACCCGCTCGTTCATTAACAAGTGATGAACTTAACACCGGAGTTATATGTGCATACGGCTTTATAGTGATTGTAGCCTTGCGAATGTCGTTGAAAGTGGGGATAGATTGTTTTGGATTCATGGAATATCAAAAAAAGTTAAAACGCTGTTTAGCAGCTGATTAGAACACTTCATGGGTGTAAAAATTGGCAAACACGAAACGATACCGAAAATAAAAATGATATTTTTGGAGAAATCTTTAGGAGACGGAATTGCACAAGGTACTATTTATACTAACCACTTTATTTTTATTCGGCTACACCACAAAGTTAGCGGCTCAGGTACAATTAACAAAAATCGATGAACCCATCATTTTAGATGGCGTAATTGATGAGGAAGTTTGGGAGACCGTTGAGGTATTAACTCCGGTGCAATACGAGCCCATATTTATGGGAGAGATGAGTGAAACTTCGGTATTTCGGGTAGCCTACGATGAAAATTTCATTTACGTAGCAGGCGAGCTGTTTACGAACGATCCCAATACGATTGTAAAGAACTCCTTAACCAGAGATCAGTACAGCAACGACGATGTGTTCGCCATTGTGCTCGATCCTTTTAACGATAACGAAAATGGCTTATGGTTCTTTACAACTCCAGCCGGCGTTCGAGTGGATATTGCTGTTTCCAACGATGCCAATTTTGGTGGGGGAGCAAACGCCATGAATTCCAGCTGGAATACATTTTGGGATGTAGCCACCACGCAAACCGACGAAGGTTGGTTTGCTGAGATGAGAATCCCGTTTTCAAGTATTGGTTTTCAGGATAACAACGGCTTAGCTGAAATGGGCATGATTGTATATCGCTGGATAGCTTCCTCCAACGAACGGCACATTTACCCGGCTATTCCTCCAAATTGGAACATGGGAAATGCGAAACCATCGCAAGCACAAGATGTGGTGCTGGAAGGCGTACAAAGTCGGCAGCCGCTGTATTTTACTCCTTATGCAATCGCCGGACAAAACGGAGTAAGTAACCTAAATGAATTAGAAACAGACTATGAAACCGAAACTGATTTCCAGCGAGAAATTGGCTTCGATTTGAAATACAATCTGAACAGTAATTTAACCTTGGATGTTACCGTAAACACCGACTTCGCCCAGGTTGAGGCCGACGATCAACAATTAAACTTATCACGATTCTCACTTTTCTTTCCCGAAAAGCGACAGTTTTTTCAGGAGCGTGCGGGTTTATTCAATGTTTCTTATGGTAGAAACCGATTGTTTTATAGTCGACGAATTGGTTTAGATGGGGATGGAAACCCGGTTAGAATTTTAGGCGGAGCTCGAATGACGGGTCGTATCGGCGATTGGGATGTAGGCGTGATCAACATGCAAACAGGTGATTCTGAAAATCTGAGCTCCGAAAATTTTGGAGTACTCAGGCTGCAACGTAAAACCATAAATGATCTTTCGAATGTAGGTGCGCTGTTCACATCTCGAGTAGGTAGTAATGGTGGCTACAATTATGTGTATGGCTTTGATTCGGAGACGAACCTTACCGGAGATTTATTTTTAGAGGCCATGGCAAGCCAAACCATTGATAGTGAACTGCCCGGTGACCAAAACTTTGGAAATACTACCTCTGCAAGAATGGCTTTAACACTGCAAAAGTCTATTGGCTTTAATTATCGTTTAGTTGTGAATAGAACCGGAGAAGAATTTGATCCAGGCATAGGTTTTGTTCGCCGAACAGGTAATACCGATTATTTTACTCGATTTGCATACGGTTGGTTTGCCTCCGATGCCTCTATAGTAAATCGTTACAATGCCGATTTTACGATTTACAACCAAGCCAAAAACGATACCTATGATTTGTTGGGTCGCTCAATGACAGCGGGTTTTGATATTCGGTTTAAACAACTTGGTCGAATTAATTCAAACTTCCGATTTAATAAAGAAATTTTGCTGGAGGATGAAGATTTTAATCTGCTAAGTAAAATTCATGTTCCATCGGGGAGCTACGATACTTATGAACTGAGCATAAATTATCAAACTAATGAAGGCAAAAAAGTTCAGGCCGGTTTTGGTTTCGAATATGGTGGACTGTACGACGGCATCAGCTATGGGTTCGAGTTTGAACCAAAGTGGAATGTGAGTTCAAATTTGGAATTAGGTGGTAGTTATGGAGTCACCTTTTTGGAATTCCCTGAATTTTCGGAACGAAATATTACGGTGACCCCGGCAACAGTAGAAGAAATTAGAACGGGAAATGAATATGCGGCACATCTCGGGCAATTGAGAGCTCAATACGCCTTCAACAAAAGAGCGTCGCTCAGCACATTTGTGCAATACAGCAACGTGGCTGAATTGGTAGGCGCTAATTTAAGATTCCGTTATAACTTTAGCGAAGGGCGTGATTTCTGGATCGTGTTCAACGAACAGATTAATACCATGCGCGATCAATTGGATAAACCACGATTACCGCTTACACAGGCACGAACCATTTTGGTGAAGTATTCGCATACTTTTGTATTCTGATTAATCTGTTTTTACTCCATTTTACCCACTTTTTGTGTACTGTTCTGCACAATCTTAAAACAGAACAGCTACATGAAAAAACTATCATTACTCTTTGTATTTAGTCTGCTGTTAACGCACGCTTCGGCACAAATTCAGGAGGCCATCGAACGCTTCCAATTTGATCCTGAAGTGAGTTACAACAGCAGCATAACCTCACCGGCCGAATATTTGGGATACGAGCTGGGCGAGGAATATACCTTTCATCATCAGGTAATGGGATACCTGAAATTGCTCGCCAGTGAGTCTGATAAAATCACCTTTCACGAAATGGGGCGTACCTACGAAAATCGCAGTGTGAATTATGTGATTATCAGTTCAGCAGAAAATCATCAAAATTTAGATGAAATTCGTGAAGCTAACTTCGAGTTGGCTAATAACCCGGGTGATGCCATTGTAAGCAACCAACCCATCATTGTTTGGATGAGCTATAACGTGCACGGCAACGAGCCTTCGAGTAGCGAAGCTGCTATGCAAACGGCCTATCGTTTAGTGGCAGCTACGGATGCTGAAACTCAAAATTGGTTAGAAAATTCGGTGGTTATTATCGACCCAATGCTAAACCCCGACGGTCGCGACCGCTATGTGTATTGGTACAAATCATCGCAGGCAAATATTTTGAACACCAATCCCGAGGATCTCGAGCATGATGAAATTTGGCCGGGCGGAAGAAGTAATCACTATTGGTTTGATCTGAATCGTGATTGGGTTTGGTTAATACATCCAGAATCTGAAGGCAGAATTAATGTATATCAGGATTGGATGCCACAGGTTCATATCGATTTCCACGAGCAGGGTTTTAATAACAATTATTTTACCATGCCGGGTACCACTCCACGAAATCATGAATTACCGGAAGCGTATGAATACTGGGCCGATGTTTTTGGTCGAGGCGCTATCGAAGAATTTGATAAAGCGCAGGTGAACTTTGAAACACGTGAGCGTTTCGATTTCTTCTATCCGGGTTACGGCTCTTCGTATCCGAGCATTATGGGTGGAATTGGAATGCTTGCCGAGCAGGGCGGACATAGTCGTGGTGGCCGAGCTGTTGAAACAAACGATGGGTATGTATTAACGCTTCGACAGCGAGTGTTTGATCATTACAAAAACGGAATTTCAATCGTAAAAACTTCGGTAGAAAATCGCGACGAACTACTTACTTATTTTAAAGATGCACGTTCCTCATCCACCCAAAAAGGAAACACAAAAGCGTACATTTTACCGGATAATCCCAACGATTACACCTACGATGTAATCAATCTGATGCTTAAGCATAACATTGAAATTGAACGAGCTACCGAAGATTTCACCGCAAGAAATGTATACGATTATTGGGATGCAACATCTGCCAATCGTTCTTTCTCGGCAGGTGATTTCATTATCAAAACAGATCAGCCGGCGCATTTATTTATAAACACGATGTTCCGTCGTGAACTAGAACTTAAAGATTCTGTTACTTACGACATGACTTCGTGGTCGATCCCACTTGCCTATAACTTAGATGCCGGATGGACAACTTCTGATGTGCGTGTAAATACGAATCGCGTAGTTGAACCAATGACGCACCCAAAAGGAGTGATGAATAACAATGCCGGTTATGCGTATGTGATCAATTGGGAACAACGTCATGCACCTAAAGCGCTTGCCAGATTATGGGATCATGGCTACAAAGTTCGTGCAGCTGAAAAAGGCTTCATGAAAGATGGGACGAGTTTCTCAGGCGGTAGTTTGGTAGTATTGGTTGGACGAAACCTTCATAAACCGAACATACATACCGACATGGCGACGATAGCGGAAGCGGCAAATGTACAAATTGTTGGCTTTGATACTGGTAGAATGGATGAAGGCAGTGATTTAGGTTCCCCAAGTAACCGACCTATTGAGAAACCAAAAGTAGCGTTGATGATGGATTCGCCTTACAGTTCATTAACTGCCGGTCAGCTTTGGTTCTTGTTCGATCGCTTTACTGAATTTGGGATTTCCAGAATTCGGTCTAACGACATAAACAGTATCGATTTAAATAGCTACGATGTTATTTTGATGCCCGGCATGTGGGGCAACGGTGGAATGTCGGAATCTACCATTGAGCGCATAAAGAATTGGGTACGCGATGGTGGAACCATTATTGGTACCGAAGGCTCAGGCGCGTGGTTAACGGAAAGTAGATCGGGAATGTCGGGTGCCGCATTATTCGAGGCCGACGAAGAAGAATCAGACGAAGTACCTGCAGTAGCCTATACTCGTTATGAAGATCGAGAAGATACCTCAGGTTTACGTAGAATTCCTGGATCAGCCTTTAAAGCGATGGTTGATAATTCGCATCCATTAGCATTTGGGATGAAAGATCGATTGTATTCGCTCAAATTCAGCTCAAACGCCATTGTACCGGACGAGCGCTTTCATACGGTGGGCTATTATCACAAAGAAGCCGATCAAGTATTGGCGTCAGGTTATTCTTCTAAAGAGAATAAAGAACGCGCGGCTGGAAATGCCTTTGCGGTAGTGGATGATATGGGGCGTGGACAAGTAGTTATGCTACTCGACAACACCCAATATCGAATGTTCTGGCTTGGGCCAGCTCGTTTTGTTCAAAACGCAGTAATGTTGATGCCGGGATTTTAAATAAGGTTTATATCCTATAAGTAATTGAAAAGCCCTCTACTCGGAGGGCTTTTTTTATGCTCCTATGTTCATAATTCATTTATTCTTCATAGTAATTGTAAACATTCTAATTCACAAAGATTTAACCATGAGAAGAAGTAAAATTGTAGCTCAATTATTATTAATTTTTTGCTCGTCTTCAATAGTATTTGGGCAAACAAATACAATGATTCACGATTTAAGAGTCTATGCGGATTCGTTAAATCAGTCAGTGATATTCTTCCGAATATTTGAAGAATATGAAAATGGCTTTTACAAGAATAATATATACCGATACGATTTTCTCTCAGATGATAAATCTTTGTTTTTAGAAGAGTATTATGACAATCGACATGGTTACGATTTACAAGTTACAATACCTGAGTACAACTTTTTTGATGGGGACTTAAATAAAGAAATATATATACATCAGGAATGCATTAATGAGTGTGAAAGGTACCTCAATAGATTTGATTCATTAAGAATAGTGAGTGGGCCTTTCATCTGGGTGGAAAATCTTTTGATTACTGGTACAGAAAAAGATGTTATTTACGCGAAGGTAAGTGCTCAGAATTTAAAAAGTCCTGATGGCGGGCTTACTTGGCCTACTCCTGAACAATTCTACAATGCTGGTATTCCAGATACATTTAAAATTTCAATTCCTGCGTTAGAATTAAATCCATATAGTAATAATACTTTATTCGGACATTTTTTAGATCTCGAGGCAATGACAATTCTTTTTATCGATCGATAGATGGGGGGGATACTCGTGAAGCAGTAAGTGATTCATTGTATCCTCTTGGAGAATTGAGTTTTGATGTAGATTCAATAACCGTTTATATGTTGGATGTTATTAATGCTCCTAGAGAAGATAATCCGGTTACACCTAATACATGTCTTACTGAAACTTGTGCTTTTGGGTTGTATAAAAGTAATAGCCTCGGAAAGAGCGGTACTTGGGAGTTAGTTGATGTATTTAATACAACTGTCAAAATTAAGAGTAGCGATGTAAATAGTGGTGAAATATATGCTTGGAATGATAAGACAATAAGTATATCCACTGATTATGGGAATAATTTCAGTACTCTGTACAGTTCTGGTGAGCTTACTATCACAGGGTTCGATCTAATTAATGGTGAGTTATTCTTTTCAACAAATACGGACATTTATAAGTTAGAGGGAAACGGGCCTGTATCAGTGTATTCAATTCCAACTAGCTCAGAAGTGCCAGAAATTGATTTTCCTTCTAAAATCAGTTTGGCACAGAACTATCCTAATCCTTTTAATCCTACTACAACAATTGCATTTACCATAAGAGAACCGGGTCAGGTAACGATTGAGCTTTATTCTATACATGGCCAGTTAATCAAAGAATTAATCAACGAATATAAACCGGAAGGACACCATAGCTTTAAGCTATACGGCTCTGCACTGGCAAGTGGAGTCTATATTCTACAAGGGAGATTTGGGGCGTTTACACAATCCAAAACCATAACACTAATTAAATGAAAAAGCTGATTTATGCCTTTGGTTTGATGCTAGCTATGGCCATCTATGCAAATAGCACATTAATTGCACATGATTCAACCATAGTTAATTTTTTCCCCTATTCAGAAGGTGACTTTTGGGTACAAGAATTATACATAATGGATGTTTATTATTCTGATGAAAGGATTCAAGTAACTGCTGATACATTAGATTCCAATGAAAACAAAATATACACCCTTAACAGTACCTTTTGGGGAGAGTATCATTACCGAATAGATACGCTCGGAAGAATATTTTCAAATTCCTGGTATAATTTTGGAGATTGGGTAAAAATTCTAGACCCGACAAAGAATGTTGGGGAAACTTGGGTGGCTATACAAACACATATCTTCGAACTAGCCCAAATACAAGATATAAGCAAATTACAAATTTTTTCAGATTCCACTCGAGTATTAGAAATCTATTTTGCTGCAGTAAATAGCGATTCTACAGTTGATATAAATGATGGTTTCCCAAGATCATATGCATATTGGTCGGATCGTTTTGGTATGGTCAGAAACAAGCCATTAGAATTTGGTGGTTTAGAACCCAGATTAAAAGGTGCATTTATTGGTGATGTAGTTTATGGGGATACTACTTTTAGGAAACCTGTAAATATTGAACTTGAAGACAAAACAACAATTCCTAATAAACTTTTTCAATTGCAAAACTACCCCAATCCATTTAACAGCACTACCAATTTTTCTATAAAGATTGAACAAGAGAATCAATTTACATTGTTAATTTATAATCAAACAGGTCAGTTAGTATCACGCGTTTTCGAAAATAGAGTGTTAGCAAAGGGGACATATAATGTTCATTGGGAAGCGATCAATTTGGCAACAGGCATTTATTTTGCCCATTTAAGCAGTATTAATGGGGTTAAAGTAAAAACCATAACACTAATTAAATGAATCACTAAATTTTTTCCTTTTTTTGATGCTCGTTTTGTTCAAAATGCAGTAATGTTGATGCCGGGATTCTAACTAAGAATTACATCCTATAAGTGTCTTGTCCTGAAATATGTTGACACAAATTAGACTTAAAAATGTCAACACAAAAAGGAACAAAGACTAAGCGCAGTCAGCGCGATTACACGATGGGCTTTAAATTATCGGTGGTCGAACAAGTAGAACAAGGCCACTAT
>JANSXX010000014.1:0-98720 GCA_024742815.1 bacterium | reverse complement strand
TAAACAACTCTATCTGGCAACGATGAATGCCCAGACGAAATGGTCAGGTGCTATGTTTGGATGGAGCTCGGTACGACGAGATTTAGTAGATTATTTCGATGACAGATACTTAACCCCTGACACACTTAATTGAACACTCCCTCTTAAGCTGTTAAATCAAGGTTGAATTGTGCAATAAATATTGATCATTTCACCTAATCACCTAATCACCTAATCACCTATCAAAAAACAGCTATTGATTCAATCATATGAAATGCTATATTTAGACAGTTATCTAATTATCTAAATGAATAGTCTTTTTAAAGCACTTAATGATCCAACCCGTCGACAAATTCTGGATTTGTTGAAGGAAAAAGATATGACGGCAGGCGAAATTGCGGATGTGTTTGACATCTCAAAACCCAGTATTTCGCATCATTTGGACATTTTGAAGCGAGCAAAATTGGTATCAACCGAGCGAGACGGTCAATTTATCACTTATTCGCTCGATACCACTGTGCTGGAAGAGGCTACGCAATGGTTGTTCAATTTATTAAACTCAAACTCCTGAGCTATGATACTTCAAACGCTAAAAAAAGAATGGTATGTGGTAGTATTATTGATACTGCCTTTTATTTTCTCGGCTTATATCTGGGACGAACTCCCTGATGAAGTGCCTACTCATTTTAACTTGCAGGGAGAAGCCGATGACTGGGGACCAAAGTGGGTGAATGCAATAATGTTTCCAGCCATTGGTTTAGGCACCTATTTACTACTTGTATTCCTGCCGCTAATCGATCCCAAAAAGAGAATTGAATCAACCCAAAAACCTATTGCTGCCATCCGAATTATAACGAGTATGTTCATGGTATTTATGTATGTATTTATCATGGCTGAGTCGTTGGGAACCGACATCAATTTCAGTATCTACCTTCAAATTGCGATTGGTATGCTGTTTTTAGTTTTAGGCAATTACATGCATTCTATCAAGCAGAATTATTTTATCGGAGTAAGAACTCCATGGACTCTGGAGAATGAAACCGTTTGGAAACGAACGCACCGAATTACTGCAAAAGTTTGGACGGCTGGTGGATTAATCATGATGATTGCACCTCTAACCATTTCACATTCGGTTGCATACTGGAGTTTTTTTGGAGTAGTAATAGCAGTGCTGGTTTTAGTGCCTGTCATCTATTCGTATGTAATCTTTCAACAACTTGACTCCCAAACCTCATGAATAGTATCAATAAAGCTTTTGTGACATTAGTTCTTTTTGCAATGCTGATACCTGCCTTTTCACAAGCTCAGGATTTAGTTATTCCAAACGGTAACTTTGAAATTGGCGGGACCTTAGAACTACCCGAGAATCATGAAAAAGGTGATCCGCTTGTAATTTTGATTACAGGTAGTGGCGCGCAGGATCGAGATGAAACCATATTGGGATTTAAACCTTTCCGATTGATTGCAGAACACCTTAAAGAGCAAGGGGTAGCTAGTTTCAGATACGATGATAGGGAAGTAGGTAGCTCAACAGGTAGTTTTTCGGAAGCTACACTCGACGTTTTAGCCGATGATGTAATCGCAATTATGGATTATTTCCAGTTTCAGGCCGATGAGCTTTTTGATGAATTTATCCTACTCGGACATTCACAAGGGGGTATTGTATCCATTAAAACAGCGGATAATGATGATCGGGTCACAGCAATGGTTTTAATGGCAAGCACAACGGTACCATTGAAGGATGTGATTAATGAACAGGTTATAATCATGCAAAAAGCTGCAGGTAAAACAGACGATGATATTGAGCCCATTTTGGAATTTCAGGAATTAGCGTACAAAACAGCGAAGGAAAACGAAGGTTGGGACGAACTAAAAGTGGCTTATCAAAAACTTATTGAAAGCGAAGTCGCAAAGTTGCCGGAAGCACAGCGGCAGTACATTGTTGATGTTGAAGCGTTTGCGAATGCACAATACAACGCGCAGGTAACACCATTGAAAACAGCACAAATGCGGTCACTTTTACATTACGATCCAGCCGTTGACCTGGAGGGATTAGAGATCCCAATTCTCGCATTATTCGGAGGGAAAGATACACAAGTAACTCCCACTCAGAATGAAACCGTTTTCGTAGAAGTTTGCCTTAACGATCGTATGAACTGCACCAACAAGAATTTCCCAAACGCCAATCACTTATTTCAGCCGGCAAATACCGGATTTGTGACTGAATACGCTACATTACCCAAAGAGTTTGTGGATGGTTTTTTGGATGAGATATCGGAATGGGTGAAGGGGTTAGAGTTGAATTAAGTATTCAAAAATCGGAGTAAATCCTTCTTAGTTTGCTCTTTGTTTAACACCCAGCAACTATAAGGAATGAAGTATACAGGAACATTCATTCGATTGAATATTTCAATAGTTCTAGCGGAAAATTGCTTTTCAAAATTACCTGGGTATCCAATTAAATCAATACAGAAAAATGATTGATTATGAATAACTGCCAAATCTACTTCCACCCCGGAAACGGTGACAGCTTTTCGCACATCACTAAAGCTAGATCCACTTAAAAATTCACAAATCTCATTGATAAATTCATCAAAAACGGGAGTTTGGTTGACATTCTGTGATGATGTATGATCGAATTCTAGATAGGATTTTAACAAAGATGAAGTGGGTAGTTGGTTGGCTGAAACTGATGTAAATACAAATTGCTGATTTCGAGCACGGGTGATCAACACATTAAAAACATCCTCGAGATTTAAGTATTGAATGGCACCAAAATGAGACTCGGGATCAATCGTAAACGAGAGCATCATAATATCTCGTTCTTCTCCTTGAAAATGATAAGGCGTACCAATGAGAATGTTGAACTTAGAAAGTGTTGCGGTAGAGAATTCTTTATTAATAACTGTTTTGATGAAACTTACTTGAGCTGCTAAAGGGGAAGAAATACCTATGGATGGAAGGTTTTTTGAAGGTAGTGATTCGTATTCATGTATTAGTTCACGAAGCTGATTAACGATTGCTCCAGCTTCTTTTTCATTCACACCTTGATCATTTCTTACACCGAAAACATTAGTAATAATTACCGCTGGTGTTTGATCATTGATGGGATGTGAACGCAAAATATTTAATCGATTGTCGTAAAAGTTTTCGTTCGAAAAACGAATAATGGATGGCTTACTTCGATAATGATCGTTTAAAAAAGTAACCTGATTCTGGCTCGTAACTAACTTATTGGTCCAATCGATGAGGCTCTCCGTTCTGTAATTTGGTAAAGATTCGTCGAGTTTATAGGTACCTCTTAGATCACGTTGTTTTGCATCGGATAGAAAGGAAATATGATTTAATTGCTGAGGGTCACCAACTACAACCAGTTTTTTTGCTCGGTATATCACCGGTATCATTGAAGCAATATCACATTGAGAAGCTTCATCAACAATCACTACATCAAATAATTCTTTTTGCAATGGTAAATGCCCGGAAATCTGCTTTGATGTGGTTAACCAAATCGGCATTGCTTTTAAAATTAAAGCAAAATCAATCGTATGAATTTGTTCGTAGGTCTTCGAATAATTTTTCTCTTTTAGGGCATCTATAAGTTTTAGAAAATTAGCTCGTTCAAACTTGAGTGAACTTTTGAACTTTGATTCCAGCTTTTCGGTGATGTACCTATTCACCCACTTGTTTTTTTGCCTGTGAAGATCAATTAACGTCCGATTTAATTGCCAAACCTTATCGGTATTCGATTTTTTATACTGAATCCATTTGTCTTTAAAAATCGAAAAGAAACCACGATTGTTTTTGTGATAGAATTTGCCCCATTCAAGCTCTTTTTGTTCGGTATCTATAATTTTGGAAAGTGTTTGGTGAAGCCTCTCTTGTAAAACGTGAATACTTTTTTTTGTGGAAATCAAATCAGGAGTATTAGTATCGGACCAATTCACCATTTTTTCCAATCGAGAAGCCAAACCTCGCCGATATCGCTGGTTATCAGCTTTAACTAGCCTACCTTTTACACCAAACTTATTTTCGATAATGTTGCCAACAACTCGAGAGGCTTGCGAGTTTTTCGAAACAATTAATACGGACTGATTATTGCAGATAGCATCGAGTGCAAGGCAGGCAATGGTAAACGACTTTCCTGTGCCGGGAGGGCCTAATACTAAAGAAATTGGGAATGTGTCTTTTTTGAAAATAGTACTGCGCTGTGAAGCACTCAGGGATGCAGGGATATAAACTCTGCGTGATGTAACCTCATCAAAATGAAGTTCTGTTAAACCAAAAAATTGATTCAATAAGGGCGCATTTATTTTCTTTCCATTTGCAAGTGCATCCAGTTCGTTTATGACGCCTAAGGAACCTTGTGGCTTGTTGAAGACTCCAAAAATTAAGCCCGAACAAATGGTTTTTTCTCCTACAGGAAGCTTCTTCAGGGTTGCTTCATATTTATTGAAATCGAAAGTTGGATCGTGATAATTAAATAGCTCATCAATATTCCAATTCGGACAATGTTCTTTAAAAAAGTTCTCAATTTGAACGAGATGTTCAAAACCGATAGGATTTGAGGGAAGTTGTTGTTCAAAAATTTCTGCGTGTAGATTCAACTCTTCATCCATTGAATTCAACAACGGGATGAAATCAGGATTCAAATAGGTATCGAGTACTTCTACAAAATAAACCTTATTAATTTTTACCAGCTCTAATTCATGGATGTAAAGAGGTAAGTAATTAACCGAAGACTTCCCCAACATCGACTTATTACCTTTGATGAAGTAAGTGCCGGCATAAAGCGCTTTCTCCTGATGATTTAGTAACAGTTCTTTCTCCACGGTGGTAGCCCATTCATGATCCACGTGAATTTTATCCAAATTGCTATGGAAAAAATCATTATCAGATGGAGAAAACCTGCTTTTTGCCGTTCGAGAAAAGAAATTGGTTATTCTAATGCCCTTTAGGTCATGTAAATAGCAATCTCTATAAAACTCGAAGATGTTCTTTAATTGATTCAATGCGAATTGATACCAAGAGTTTTAAACTTCGCGATAAGGGTAATAAAATAAACTGCTAAAAACAGGCGGTTTGCGGGACTTTTTCCGAATTAAAAACTGTGCTGGATCGTTGCTTGAAATGCCCCTTAAGATTTCATATGAGGATTGGTAGAGTGACCTAATTCCATTAAAAACATCCCATTCTGGTGAATCAAAAAAGCTCCGACGCTGAGCATCGGAGCCAGATAAAAGCAAAAATATTCCTAATTGTCGTACTCCTAATTTTTAATCAACGAAGCCTTTGGCGTAGTTGATCTAATTACGAAGGCTTCCAATTCTTCATTCCAACCCGAATCACATCGCCTACTTTGTCGATATCCACGCGAACCTGACTCATATCATCGCGGTGGCGTATGGTTACTTTCTGATCCTGCTCGATAGTATCAAAATCGACAGTTACGCAAAATGGAGTTCCTGCTTCATCCAATCGGCGATAACGCTTACCGATCGATCCGGCTTCGTCGTACTGTACCGAGTAATCTTCACGTAAATCAGTTTCGATTTTACGTGCGATTTCCTGTAGCGGTCCTTTTTTGATTAAAGGGAAAACTCCAACTTGAATCGGAGCTAATTCAGGATGCATTTTTAAAACAACTCGTTTGTCGCCATCCACTTCTTCTTCACGGTAAGAATCACAAAGCACCATCAACGTGCAGCGATCAAGTCCGATAGAAGTTTCAATTACGTAAGGCACGTAACGTTTACCTGCTTTTTGGTCGAAGTAATCCAGTTTTTTGCCGGAAAATTCTTGGTGCTGAGTCAAATCAAAATCAGAGCGGTTGTGGATACCTTCTACTTCCTGCCAGCCAATCGGGAATTGATATTGAACATCCACAGCAGCCAACGCATAGTGAGCTAATTTATCCTGTGGATGATCTGCAAAACGTAAATTTTCTTCCCGAATACCAATACGTTTGTGCCAGCCAATTCGCTTCTCTTTCCACTCATCATACGATTCAGCATCGGTGCCGGGCTCAACAAAATATTGCATTTCCATTTGTTCGAATTCGCGCATTCGGAACACAAACTGTCGGGCTACCACTTCATTACGGAACGCTTTACCAGTTTGAGCAATCCCAAAAGGAACACCAACTCGGCTGGTATCCAGCACGTTTTTATAATTCACGAAGATCCCCTGAGCCGTTTCCGGACGTAAATACACGCCGTCTTCTTCGCTGGAAGTAGCCCCGAACTGAGTCTTAAACATCAAGTTAAACTGTCGAACTTCGGTCCAGTCGAAGGCGCCGGAATCCGGTGAACGAATTTCATTTTCAATAATGATATCGTATAAATCCTCGGTAAGACTTTTTCTAGTACCTGAAGTATCCAGCAATTCCTGAATCTCAGCCGCTTTGTCGGTTTTTCCGTCTTTCTCGAGCTTCATGATGTACTGCTCGATCAGCATATCAGCGCGATAACGCTTCTTCGACTGCTTGTCGTCGATCATCGGATCGTTAAAACCGCCAACATGTCCGGATGCTTCCCATACTTTGGGATGCATAAAAATGGCCGCATCCACACCCACAATATTGTTGTGGCGTTGAGTCATCTCTTTCCACCATGCATTGCGGATGTTGCGCTTTAATTCCACGCCCAACGGACCGTAATCGTAAACGGCGCTTAATCCGCCGTAGATTTCAGAAGATTGAAAGATGAAGCCACGAGCTTTGGCTAGCGAAACAATTTTATCAAGACTGTCTAAATTCGACATGAAACAGGAAAACTTCGATTTTGTGATTAAATGAGCGGTGAAGATAATGAATTAGTGAGATAGGCACAGAGTTACAAAGGCACAAAGTGAAAAAAGCTGTGTGCCTCAGTGCCTTTGTTCCTATCTTTGAGTTTCACTCATTAAAAACTCATCATTGTACTCATGAAAGTCGGAATTCTTGGCGCAACGGGCGCAGTCGGACAAAAATTTATTCGTTTACTTCAGAACCATCCATGGTTCGAAATTGCAGCACTTGGAGCTTCAGAGCGATCTGCGGGTAAGAAATATGCAGAGGCTGCAAATTGGGTGGAAGATGTTGCACTTCCGCAAAATGTGGCTGAAATGCTGGTAAATCCATGCGATCCAAACATGATGCAAGAGGTGGATTTTGTGTTTTCGGGATTGGATTCATCAGTAGCAACCGAGATTGAAGGAGCTTTTGCCCGAGCGGGGATTCCGGTTATCTCGAATGCAAAGAATTATCGGCAAGATCCAACAGTACCATTGTTGGTACCGGAAGTGAATCCGGATCACATCGAATTAATTAAAACGCAGAAATTCACAGATGATGGCTCCGGGTGGATTGTGACGAACCCAAATTGTGTGGCGGTTCCACTTTCGTTGGCGCTAAAACCGATTTATGATGCATTCGGTATAGAAGCGATGATCGTTACCACCATGCAAGCAATTTCGGGAGCAGGTTATCCGGGTGTTCCAAGTCTTGATATTTTGAGTAATGTGGTGCCGTTTATTTCTGGTGAGGAAGATAAAATTGCGCCGGAAACTCAAAAGTTACTGGGAAAGCTAGCAAACAATAGAATCGAAACTCCCGACTATCCTGTGCAAGCTACCTGTACACGTGTGCCAACTTTGAACGGGCACATGGCAGCAGTAACGGTTAAACTGTCTGAAAAACCGGTTAATATTGAAGCCGTGAAAGAAGCTGTCTTAGGTTTCGAAAACCCAATCGCAGAGCTCGATCTGCCATTTGCTCCCAAGCAGGTTATCAAATTACATGATGAAGAACGTTTCCCGCAACCACGTCTCCATGCCGATCACGAAAATGGAATGCAGCTGCACATGGGCAGACTCCGAGAAGCTGAAGTCTTCGATATTTCCTTCGTTTGTATGGCACACAATACTATTCGAGGAGCAGCCGGTGGCGCGATTTTGAACGCGGAATTGTTGGTGAAAAAAGGATTTTTAAAGTAGCTAATAATCCAAGGCTCATTAAAAGATTTAGAAGTATTCAATTCGAGCAAAATCAATACTCTACTCTGATTTGGAATAGAGTTATCCCATACTTTTTGCGTGTAAATGAGAATTTTAGGATTAGTTTACAGTTCATAACTCAAACGTACTGTAATAAACCAATTCCGCTCGGGAGCCGGTTGGAAGTAACGGCCACCAAACGCATTGATATCAAAACCGCGGCTATATTTTTCATCCAGCAGATTGTCGATTCCGAAACCTACATCGAAATTCAATTTTTCAGCTACACGCTGTTTCAACCCAAGCTTAAATTGCACCAGTTGGTAAGATTCCGAGTAGATCGAATTATCATCTTCCAGTGGAATATCATCATTAAACGTATGGCTTAGTGTAGAATAAAAGCCATCTTTTTGTTGGATGAGTAGCGTATTCACTAACACATTAGGTGCAACTCCGGTAAGATCGTTGCCGCTGAAGTCACCGTCTGCTGTCTGATATTCATCAAACTCGAAATCATTAAAAGTGTAGGCTGTTTTCAGTTCAATTTTCGAGAAAAATGCCATTGGATCATCAACCAGAAGTATAGATGAATTAAGTTCGAGTCCAAATTGATTGGTGCTTCCAGCATTTCGGAATAAAGTTGTACCACGTTCCGATTCTTGCTGAACGATGCTGTTGTTTAAGCGATAGAAAAAGGTAGTGGCGTCAAATCCCCATCGACCCAAAAATGCATATCCTCGAATACCGAATTCGAAATTAGTCCCGATTTCAGGTTGTAACCCCCGGTTGATACTTCCCTCATTTGTCCGCACTTCCTCAATGGTTGGGGGCGAAAACCCATAGCCAATCCCACCAAATGCAGTGACAGTATTACTAAGTTTCTTTGCAATCGACAAGCGAGGTACAAATTGAGTGTCGAAATTGATAGTGGTTTGTCCAGTACTGCCATATTCATCCTCATCGGCGCTAAATAATCGTTTAATATCGTAACGGAGCAGATTTAAACTTGCTCCGGCGTTTAGTATCCAGTTATTGCCAATATCGAGCTGTGAACTCACATAAAAGGAGGTACTTTTTACTTTCAATTCATCATCAAAATTTAGTGCTCCAACCTTAGATGAATCGTTTTCAAAATTCCGTGACGCATAACTTGATGCCTGATATTCTGAGCCAAAACTAATTTCCGCGGGACTATTACCCGCAATAAAATCATAGGTATATTGCGTTCGGAAACCTCCACTTTTTCGGCTGTCGATTTTGTAATCCAGGTTGAAAGGATTTTTGAAATCACTTAAAGTGCCATAAGCAGAAGCAGTATTTGAGAATCGATCGGTAATTTGATAATCGTGGGTTAGTCCAAATAGCAAGGCTTCGTGTTTAATGCTTGCATCAGCATCCACACTGCCTAATGCAAAACGGTTGCCGGGACGAGCTTGAGTAGGATTCGCTTCAAATTGTTCGGCGTTTAAACCGCCCGGAATGCCGTAGTTGAGTTCGGAAAATAATACGTTAGCATTTATTGAACGACCCTCAGCATATTCCACTTCACCGGAAACTTCAAGAACTCGACGATCTAAAAAAGACTGCTCCCGGTATCCATCGCTTTGTTGATCGGCATATTTAAAGGAGATGGACCCATTTTCGAGTACATCATGATAGGCTAATCGAGAAGAATAACTGCCAAATGATCCTACTGAGAAAGAGCTGCTTAATTGATCTGTTAGTACAGGTTTTGTGCTGTTAATCAATAACACACCACCGTTTCCGGCGCCATACAAACTTCCGGCCGGACCTTTGATTACTTCAACGGATTGCATGTTCCAGACATCCAGTAAATTCAAAAAAGTAGTACCCGTTGGTTCTGTAAAGGGAATTCCATTCCAATACACCTTCACATTTCGAATTCCAAATGGAGAGCGAAGGGAGCTGCCTCGTAGCGAAATTCGATAACTGCCCGGAGCTCGTTCTTCCATTCGAACACCGGCTACCGTATTTAACCCAAACAATAAGCTGGAAGCATCTAATCCGGTTATGGTTTGCGGATTTACTAGTGCCACGCTTACCGGTGTTTCTAGAATATTACGATTGGTTTCATAGCCGACAACTACAATTTCATCTATTTGGCGTTGAAGAGTGTCGGGTTCGAATTGAGCAAAAAGGGCGTTAGATATTGAAAAAAGGAAAAAAACTATAAGTAAGAGCCGCATGCGGAACAAAAGGGTTCGGTTGGATAAATAACATCAAAGCAAAAGCTGCGATGATTAAGCATTGAGAAATGAATACATTTCCTGCAAAAAATAAGTTCTCATAAAAGTATTGAAAAAACAGACGGCACCTATAGGAATTTTTGACTCCGGTATTGGCGGACTTACTGTGGCAAAAGCAGTTATGGAGGCGTTACCCAACGAAAATATTCTGTATTTCGGAGATACAGCGCGGGTTCCTTATGGCATCAAATCGCAGGAAACAGTGCGTAAGTATGCGCTAGAAATCACTCGCTTTTTGTTGGATAAAGGTGTTAAAATTCTTTTGGTAGCTTGCAATACTGTATCGGCATCCGCAAAAAAAGAGATCATTGAACTTGCCGGAGATATTCCGGTATTAGATGTAATTACATCCGGTTCTCAAATGGCTGTTTCTTTGGCAAAACACAACGAAGTGGCAGTAATCGGAACGCTTGCAACGGTGAATTCGGGAGCGTATCCAAAGGCAATAAAACAGCTTGATCAACATGTAAAAGTCCGACAAAAAGCCTGCCCTATGTTTGTGCCACTTGCTGAAGAGGGCTGGACAGATAACGAAATCGCCCAAAAAGTGATTGCAGAATATCTCGGTGAATTTGAAGATTCGGAAATTGACGCCCTCATTCTGGGATGCACCCATTACCCGTTGTTCAAGAAATCAATCGAGGCTTTTTTACACGATGAGCATATCCAAATCATCGATTCGGCGGAGTCGATTGCTGCTTCTGCAAAACAGGAACTTGTAGTTCGAAATCTTTCAAATACTACTGGCGGCATTTTTCAATGCTTCGTGAGCGATCAACCGCAACGCTTTCAGGAATTAGCCGAGCGATTCTTGGGGCGGGAACTGGATAATGTGGAGATTGTGAGTTTAAGTGAAAAGTGAAAAGTGAAAAGTGAAAAGTGAAAAAGCTTTGATCTTGTTATCAAAGTCTCAAATTTTTCTCACGTCTCACGTCTCACGTCTCACGTCTCACGTCTCACGTCTCACGTCTCACGTCTCACGTCTCACGTCTCACGTCCTAAACCTCTCCACAAAATTCTTCAAAATCACAGGCGGGTAATTTACATCTATTTCTTGGAGCGAATCTATTAACTCATTGGCTTTTTCAGGATTAAAATAACCGTGATTTTTATACGCCTTTATGCGCAGTGTGATGCCAGCAACATCTAGTTCGGGATGAAATTGAGTGGCATAAATATTGTTTTTGCAACGAATCATCTGCACCGGGCAATCCTCGGAAGAGGCTAATAACGTAGCTTTTTCAGGAAGTTGTTGGCAGGATTCTTTATGTCCGGCAAGTGCGGTGAATGTTTCCGGAATTCCTTCAAGAAGTGGATCTTTTTCTTGTTGGTTTTTTTTGATGGTAACCGCACCAACGGGTTCGCTGTATTTTTCCTTTCCTACTTCACCACCTAAATAGCGCGTGATTGAGCCCATTCCATAGCACATGCCGAGATAAGGAATATCATGCTCGAAAATGGTTGGGTATAAATCAGCTAATTCATACTCAAAACGCTTTTGAACGTCCGATTTTTCGTCTTCAGAATCGCTGATGTTTGCAGGCCCGCCTCCGGTAATAATACCCGAATAATCCAAAGGATT
The DNA here is from genome assembly GCA_024742815.1 of bacterium. Lineage (GTDB taxonomy): Bacteria > Bacteroidota > Rhodothermia > Balneolales > Balneolaceae > HXMU1420-13. The sequence goes on along the minus strand of JANSXX010000014.1, from coordinate 86,921 downwards.
GAGGTCAGCAATACTTTGCTGATCCATACGAACTCGTACAATCTCATTGGGTTGGAGATTTCCGTAATCAAGAACGGCCTCGTATTCATTATCAGAGGCTTCATCCAAATAGCGATGTTGTAACAGTAAAAAAGGCTTCATTCAAATAAGATAAAACCAAAACACGTTTTAACTAACAAAATTTCTTTGTTGATGCTGCGTATTCTATCTTCTTTGAGTTTTTAAAATAAATAGATCAAAAAGCATGAAAAAGAGTTCAATTTTAGCCTTGTTGCTAATTGTGAGTGCCAACCTTTCGGCGCAATTAACGGGAATTGAGTTATACAACGAAATGAACTCCCCCGGTTTTATCCAATACGATGGTCAACCCGCCTTGCCTTGGCTTCCGGGTGATATGGGTTATTTAGAAGTGGAAGAAAATGAAGATGGGTCGATTGAATTTTATAAAGTAAACCCGGCCAACGAAAAGAAATCGCGCTTATTCAATCGACGAACCAAATCAGCCATTATCAACCAATACAACGAGCTTACAGAAAGTGAGTTAAGCACTTATCCATTCTCTGATTTTGATTTTGTGATGGATGACGAGGCGATCTTTTTCACGGTGGATGGAACCGATTTCGTGTTCGAATTAGATGGTCGCAAAATGAGAAAGCTCATCAAGCCGGAAGTTGAGCGTGCCCAATACACTGATGAATTGATGCGTAATATGGAAACTTCGCAGCTTTGGAATGGAACCTACTCGCATGATTACTCAAAGTTTGCACATGTAAAAGGATATGATCTTTATTTGGTGGATACCGCAACCGGTGAAGAAACCCGATTAACCATTGGAAGTGAGGAGCAAATGAATGGGCGACCAAGTTGGGTGTATCCTGAAGAATTTGGTGAGCGTGATGCCTATTGGTTTTCACCCGATGATTCCAAGATTGCTTATTTGCAATACAACGAAGTAGAGGTATTTCAATATCCGGTGATTCACGAGCTTGAATTCGAAACCGGTTTGGAGCTTATGCGTTATCCGAAAGCTGGGGAAGAAAATCCAACATTGAAGCTTTTTATTGTGGATTTAGCATCGGGCGAGATTGAAGAAGTGCCAACAAACAGCCACGCTGATAACTACATTGTTCGTCCGGTTTGGAAAAACGATGGTTCAGAACTGACCTTCCGTCGCTTTAATCGTCAACAGAATCACTTGGAATTTCTTTCTTACGATTTGAGCTCGAAGTCGGTGCGAACGATTTTTGAAGAAAAAGAAGATGCCTATATCAGCCTGCATGATAATTTTATTCAACTGGAAGATGGCGAGACTTTCATCTGGACTTCAGAAGTAAGTGGCTTCAATCACATCTACCATTACAACTTTGATGGGACGTTAATCAACCAACTTACAACGGGTGAAAATCCGGTGGGGGGAATCATTAATGTAGATGAGAAAAAAGGCAAGGTGTATTATACCGCGTACTCCAATATGGGATTGGAGAGCCATTTTTATGTGGTGGATATGGACGGATCGAATAACAAGCAATTAACTGAGCGTCCGGGCCGACATTCCATTAGTATGAACGATGCTGCGGAATATTACACAGACTTATTCACCGGCTTCGACCATCCTTACGAAGCAACCGTACATAAAGCGGATGGCAAAGAGATTAGAACATTGTTTAGCACCAACATTGAAAAAGTGGTGGAAAATAACCTGGAAAAACCGGAACTAATGATCTTCAAATCGGCGGATGGAAAGCACGATCTGGTTGCTACTATTTACAAGCCGGTCGATTTTGATCCGAATAAGTCCTACCCAGTGGTATTGCCATTGTATGGCGGACCTGAATATCAGGATGTAACCAGCACTTACAAAAATGCGGATGGATATCAGCAATTAGCTCAACTTGGCTTTATCGTGGTTCGGGCAAACTACCGAGGATCCGGAAATCGAGGAAAGGAATTTGCAACCTTGCATTATAAAAAGTTGGGCACCTACGAAATCGATGACTATGCACAGGTAATTAAGGAAGTAACCAAGCGCGATTATGCCGATGGAAATCGTGTGGGCGTTTATGGGCATTCTTATGGCGGATATGCTACAGCGATGTTGATGCTACGCTACCCCGATTTATTCCATGCCGGCGTTTCGGGCGCTCCGGTTACCGATTGGAGAAGCTATGATACGATCTACACCGAGCGATACATGGATACTCCACAGCGAAATAAGGCCGGATACGATGAAGGCTCAGCCATGACGTATGCCGAAAATCTGAAAGGCAATCTGATGATCATTCATGGAACCATCGATAACAATGTGCATCCCCAAAACAGCATTATGCTCATTGATGCACTCATCCGCGCCGATAAAGATTTCGATGTGATGTTTTACCCGGGTAACCGTCATGGAATTCGAGGTGCTCACGGACAGCATTATCGTAAAATCAGAACACGCTATATGGTTGAACATTTACAGCCCGAACATGCGGATGCGTATTTAGAGCAATACGCCTTTTCGAATTGATATCAATTAGTCATCCCCGCGAAGCTAACTTTTCTCTAGCTCCAATGCTCTGCGTTGGAGCTTTAAGATTGTTTATTTCAATGATCATTCACCTTAACTGGTCATCCCGCAGCGAAAGCCGGGATCTTTGGCTAATTAAGGGCTATAGAATCCTGCCACCCCTGCGATAAATCTTCGGACTACATGCTACGCAGGAATGACTACCAAATTCTAAATCCAGTTCCAATGCTCAGCATTGGAGCTATTTTTTTAAACTAATCAAGTCGTTTCGAAACATTTACCATACTTTCAGTAAAGGAGACTGATACTAACCCACTTTACGTTTTGTTCGATTTTATCCCATTCAGCTTTAACGATTACAGTTCGCTTCTACTCTTTTTCTTTTTGAATGGTGGAATCTTAGCAGGAATCTTGTACTGGAATTACACAGAAGAGGCGAGAAAAAGCACAAAATGGTTAATATGCTTCATTCTATTATGTATGATGTACATCGCGCCATTCATGCTGGGATATGCAGGATGGTATGCACAAGAATCTACCCGGAACATCCTATTTTACATCCCCTTTCAGCAGCTGTTTTTGATAGGCCCGGTTATATATTTTTACCTGCGATCGTTGCTCTCCCCAAATCAAACGAATTCCACAGATTTATTTTATCACTTTTTGCTGGCTATAGTCTACAATCTGGCTATGTTAGTGGTGTTTGTAAACGATGTAGTTATTCAAAGTGAGTACTATTTCTACGCCGATGGCAAGGACATGGATTTAGATCCTTGGTATCAGTGGGCGGGCTTACTTTCGATGATGGCTTATTTAGTGTTGAGTATAAACTACTATCAAAATTATAAACGGGCGTTGTACGACTCGATTAGCTACGCAGATGAATTGGTAGTTAACTGGGTGCAGCACTTTTTAGTGGCTTTTCTGATAGTACTTCTGCTACGGGTATTGTTTTTTATTCTGAATCCCGAGTGGGGCGAGTTTGGTAATAAATTCTGGTACTATTTCTGTTTTTCTGTGCTTTTTATTTACATTGGATTTAGAGGTTATATCCATGCGTTAAAAATTCAGCTTATTGCCCCAAATCAATTTGATGATCATGTTATAGTGAATCAGCTTTTAGAATTTTCAGAAACTGTTGATCAAGTAAAATTAGAGGTATCAAAGGAGCAGGATGATATTTCCCAAGAATCGAAAGATGATCTAATGTTTCTTATGAGCGAAAAGCAATTGTTTAAAAACCCACAGTTATCAGTTTCAGATATTGCAGAGCAGATTGGGACTCATCCAAAACAAATTTCAACCATTGTGAACAAAGGCTTTGGGGTGAACTTTAACGATTGGGTAAATCAATACAGAGTGCAGGAAGTAATCTCGCACATTGATGCCGGAGAATTGGAAACTAAAACCTTGTTGGCACTAGCCATTGACGCCGGATTCAATTCTAAATCAACCTTTAATCGGGCATTCAAGAAACAGAAGGGGATATCACCAAATCAATACGTGAAATCTGGTGATTAAATAGGTATCAAATCACGATTTGAAGCGCCATATTTGTATTTAATGGTGAAATTCTAAGTGAATTCAAATTTCAAATAGAGACGCATGACAAAATTATTTCCGGTGCTACTGTTTATAGTGTTTATCAGCACATCTTTGATTGCTCAGCCAGTAACTGAGGTTCAAAAACAAGAAGTAGAAGCTTATTTAGACGAATTAATTGGTGATGAAGATCCCGGCTTTGCCGTTGGTGTGATTCAGAACGGAGATGTCATTTTCGAAGAATATCGTGGGATGGCGAGTTTGCACCATATGGTGCCGGTAAGTGAACGCACAAAATTCAATATCGCTTCAGTCGCGAAACAGTTTACAGCACTGATGGTACTTGAATTACATTTAGAGGGAAAGCTGAATCTGCAGGATGATTTCCGAACGTATTTACCTGATTTTTATCCTGAAATTAGCGACTCCATTTTAATCCGGTATTTGATAAATCACACAAGTGGAGTCAGAGACTTTTACGATTTAATGAGTATTCAACAGGATCCATGGTGGAGACAGGAAGGCCTGGATAACGAGGATGCTCTGGAGTTATTGAAGAAACAAAAAGATCTCAATTTTGAACCCGGTTCTGATTATATGTACAGTAATTCCAATTATACCATCATGACGAAATTGGTGGAAGTAGTAAGCGGGATGCCATTTCACGAATATTCTTCCGGCTTTTTTCAAAGAGTGGGGATGCCCAACTCGGAGTTCAATAAAAACTACATGTACGTGATTTCAGATTTAGCAATACCTTATGCCGATTGGGGAAACGGAATTTGGCAGCAATACCCGCATATCACCAATCTTTTTGGGGATGGTTTTCTGTATACGACGCTGCCCGATCAACTGGCCTTTGAGTTAAGTATTCAAAATGCCGATGCATCCAACAGCGAGCTATTGAAAATCAGCCAAAAACCAATCGCACAATCTGAAAATACTCATTATGGATTCGGATTGGAGTTGCAAGATAGATTGGGAAGAAAAGCAGTACATCATTCCGGGGGAACGGGGGCTAATCACGCACAAACGGTAAGGTTTATTGATGATGACTTAACCATTGTGGTAATGAGTAATAATAGCACAATTTGGAGCGGCTATATCGCAGATAAGATTGCCAATATTCTTCTCCCTAAAGTTGATACTAATGCTGACAAAGAAAACGGTATGATTGCGGCAAGTTATGAAGCCAATACAGATATAGAGCAACTCGTTGACGAGTACAAAAGTCCTGAAGGTTCAATCATCCGAATCAGATCAAACGAAGGGAAATTATATTGGCGAATAGGCAACAATAATCCGGTTGAGTTGAAGCGTATATCCAGAAATATTTTTCACTTTCATTACAACAAAAACATCAAGCTTGGCTTTACTGATGCTCAATTTACAGTGTACTATCCCGGGGAAGAACCGAGGGCTCACACCAAAATGAAAGAGTTTGATGCTTCAAAAAATTATCTGCTTGGTTTAACCGGAACGTATATCAACAACGAAATTGATGCCACTTTTGAGCTGAGTTTAACTGATGCAGGCACTTTGATGCTGTTCAATCAGAGCCTGTCAGACGAGAAATTAGAAGTAGAAATCCTGCAAGAAGACGATCTAATTCTCCACGACTATTTGATGAAAGTTGAACGAAATGAAATCAAACAAGTAGATCAGATTTTACTCACCTACAATAGAGTTAAAAACTTACGTTTTGTTAAAGCAAATTAGCCTGATCTATATAGCAAGACCTATATTCATTAACTCTAATCCAGCTCCTATGATAAGCGTTAGAGCTTTTAAGATTGTCTATCACACCCTATTTCGGTCATCCCGCGGCGAATGCCGGGATCTGTGGTTTTTTGAGGACTATAGATTCCTGCCACTCCTGCAATAAATCTTCGGACTGCATGCTACGCAGGTATGAATTATTTCTTCAGTCTCAAACCTACAACAACTTACTCGCGATATTTGCCAGCTCCGAGCGCTCGCCCTTTTCAAGGTTGATGTGGGCGTAAATAGGATTATCATGCAGGCGATCAACCAAATAGGAAAGTCCGTTACTTTCAGCATCCAGATACGGAGTATCGATTTGGAAAATATCTCCCGTAAATATGATTTTTGTATTTTCTCCGGCGCGGGTGATAATGGTTTTGATTTCGTGCGGAGTGAGATTCTGAGCTTCATCCACAATAAAAATCACATTTGATAAACTACGCCCACGGATATAGGCCAATGGCACAATGCGCAATTTATCAGTTTGGATCATATCATCGATTTTCTTGTACTGCTTGCTCGTTTCCTTAAACTGATTTTTGATAAAACTCAGATTATCCCACAGAGGCTGCATGTAGGGGTCGATTTTTTGATTGGCATCCCCCGGTAAATAACCAATATCACGATTGCTAAGTGGCACAATTGGTCGGGCAAGATAAATCTGTTTGTACTCGCTGCGTTGTTCTAGCGCACTTGCTAAAGCCAATAAGGTTTTTCCGGTTCCCGCCGAACCCGTTACAGTACATAGCTTTACTTCAGGGTTCATTAATGCATGCATGGCAAAGTTCTGTTCGGCATTTCGCGGGATGATTCCATACGCATTCAGCTGATCAATACCCTCGATGTACTTTGTTTTTGCGTTATAATAACCAAGTGCAGAAGCACCATGACTTCTCATCAAATAATAATGATTGGCAGGTGGAGTATCTTCCATCACATCTTTAGGTTTGATGCGGTTCTTCTCATAAAACTTACTGATAATGGCCGGGTCTTCCAGGTTGAGCTCTGTCTTTCCCCGATACAGCTGGTCGATATTCTTTACGCGTACGGTTTCATAATCCTCAGCCTGTAAATTCAACGCTCTTGCTTTCAGCCTAAGGTTGATGTCTTTTGAAACTAAAATCACAGGTTGATCCGGGTTTTCTGATTTCAATTTCAGAGCTGCGTTTAAAATCTCATGATCATTTTTTTTGGAGCCGAATACTTTATTAGCATCCAGATGATCACCCCCATTACTGATCACTTTCAGTTTCCCGTTACTCCGACCATTTAAAGGAATCCAGTCTTGCAAAAGATTGGCATCCGAAATGCCATCTAAATACCGAATAAATTCACGTGCATGAAGATTGGTTACGGTATTGCCTTTTTTAAAGGTGTCGATCTCTTCTAATACCGTAATGGGTATTGCAACGTCGTTTTTTTCAAAATTTCTTACAGCTTCATAATCATATAAAAGCACTGAGGTGTCGAGTACAAAAATTTTCTTTGCTTTCTTTCTCGGCATGGGCAAATGGGTTTTTATAGAGCGTAACCGCCGGGTTTGTAGATGACGTATGTAAAAGAACGTTCACTGAATTAAACCAAAGCCAAGTCCATTTGCAACGAATGTGGAAAACTAATGCAGGATTTTCTAATGGCTTAACATTGGCATAATAAGAGAAGAGTTGTCCACTTAATTATTAACAATAGCCAACGCAATACTCAGGGCAACCCCTGCATTCAGGCTCTCTACATATTGTTGGGGCGATTTAGTGGGAAGTAACACACGCTGGTAACCGGCATCGATTAGTTCACTGGAAACGCCATTAGCTTCGTTGCCCACAATCAGGATAGTTTTATTTTGAAATGGTACATCGCTGATCGATACAGCTCCGGCATTGCCATCAAGCAGCATTACGCTCCAGCCCAAAGTTTTAAGTTCACTACAAAGGTCAACTAATTCACCTTGAACAAAGGGTAAGATTCCCGTAGCACCGGCTGTACTACGCACTACTTTTGGATTGTAGATATCCACCGATCCTGTGCCTGTAATAAGTGCACTAGCTCCATACCAAACGGCTGATCGGATAATAGTGCCCATATTTCCGGGGTCCTGAATGGCATCGGTAGCAATGATTAATCCATTGGTTGTAGAAAGCTGGGAAAGTGAAATCGGCTCTGGGATTTTGCAAATAGCCAGCATTCCTTGCGGATTATCGGTATCAGAAAGCTCGTTAAAATCACGGTGATCCAATAAATGAAGCTTTTCATTAACTCCTTTAAAATGATCGAGCTTACTAGCCTTTACAAAAATGGCCTCCACATCAACCACTCCATTTTCGATCACTTGATCGATAGCGCGCTCGCCTTCTATCACAAATTTTTGCTCAATGGTGCGGTACTTACGTTGTTTAAGTTTTCTAAGTAGAGTTAATTGAGCTTGAGAGGCAGTTTTCATAGACAGTAGGGTTTATGCCGAAGCAATTTATTCCACATTTCTTTTTGCGAAATGGCTATCTTCACATCGCTAAAGTACCAATCAATAAAATAAACTGAATGGATTTTTTAAAGAAGCTTGGCATCGAGGGTGTAAATGCCGGAACCAGCACTGGGTTACAGAATTTAGAAAGCAAAGAAGTAATAGCTAGTTTTACTCCGGTTGATGGTAAAAAAATTGCGAATGTAAGTATTACTACTAAAGAGCAATACGAGCAAGTGGTTGCCAAAGCACAAGAAGCATTTTTAGTATGGCGCGCTATGCCGGCTCCGCAACGTGGGGAAATCGTTCGGCAAATTGGGGACAAGCTTCGCGAATATAAAGAGCCACTTGGTAAGCTGGTTACTTACGAGATGGGGAAAATCCATCAGGAAGGTTTGGGCGAAGTTCAAGAGATGATTGATATTTGCGATTTCGCCGTAGGTTTAAGTCGACAGCTGTACGGTTTAACCATGCACAGCGAGCGTCCACAACACAGAATGTACGAGCAATGGCACCCTATCGGGATTGTTGGGATAATTTCTGCTTTTAACTTTCCGGTTGCTGTTTGGAGCTGGAACGCAATGATTGCTGCAGCTTGCGGGGATGTGATGATTTGGAAAGGCTCGGAAAAAACACCATTGTGTGGCGTGGCCATTCAGAAAATTGTAGCCAAAGTACTGCGTGAGAACAACCTTCCTGAAGGTATTTTTAACTTAGTAACCGGCGATCGTGAAGTAGGTGAGTGGATGACTAGAGACTCACGCATTCCATTGATTTCAGCAACTGGTTCCATCCGAATGGGTAAAGAAGTTGCCAAAACTGTTGGTGGTCGTTTAGGAAAAACCATTCTGGAATTGGGCGGAAATAACGCCATCATCATTAGTGAAAATGCCGATATCGAAATGAGTATTCGAGCTACCGTATTTGGAGCCGTTGGTACTTGTGGGCAGCGTTGTACTTCTACACGACGATTGATTATCCACGAATCGGTGTATGATCAAGTGAAAGAACGTTTACTCGGTATTTATGAAAAGATTACGATTGGTGATCCACTCGAGCCCGGTACCTTGGTAGGACCGCTTATCGACGAGCAAGCTGTAGAAACCATGCAAGCTGCGCTGAAGCAAATCGAAGAAGAAGGCGGCAAGGTTATTTATGGTGGGGAAGTAATCGAAGGTGATGGCCATTATGTGCGTCCGGCGCTGGCTGAGGTTGAAAATCACTACAAGATTGTACAAGACGAAACGTTCGCCCCGATTTTATATCTGATGAAGTATTCGACCTTAGAAGAAGCCATTGCTCTTCAAAATGGGGTGAAGCAAGGCTTGAGTTCATCAATGTTTACCTTGAACATGCGCGAAGCGGAAAACTTCCTGAGTGCGCACGGTTCTGACTGTGGGATCGCGAATATCAACATTGGTACGAGTGGCGCCGAGATTGGTGGCGCTTTTGGTGGTGAGAAAGAAACCGGGGGCGGACGTGAATCCGGCTCGGATGCTTGGAAAGCATATATGCGTCGCCAAACCAATACCATCAACTGGGGCGATGAACTACCATTGGCGCAGGGTATTTCCTTTGATGTTTAAATTCTAGGCAAAACACGTAGGGTCAATTCATGAATTGGCCCTGCTTTTTGCAACGAAATTAGACCTAGCAGTCAAGAGTTTTTGGTTGATATTTTTACTACTTATATGAGCAGATGTAATTTTTTCTTTTTGGTGTTATTAACCGTAAGTAACATTCAAGCACAAAGTATTGCTCAACCATATAGCTTTTCCGCTGGACTTGATATTTCAAAACCTACTTTTCAGACATCTGGATCTGATGAAGGAATATCTCACAGCTCTGTATTTGGATATCTTAGATCAAGAATCGCCTTTAAATCATTATCTATATCATTAGCGCTACCTTTTTCCCATTACGAATTTAAAGATCCCGGCGGCCGATTTGGTGGACTTGCAGCACATTCAACTTTTGGTAATCTTGGTTTAGATTTCACCTATACCAATCAAATTTCTGCATTTTGGTACAAAACCTCGATACGATTTAAACTCCCAACAATGCCCAATCCAGACTATCCAAGAGAGTGGGGTTTTTTAGCTGGATTTGTTGCTGATATTGAAAATAGAGACTCTTATGCGCAAGAAAATTTTTCATATGGAGCCCATGTGAGGGGTGGAGTATATGTAAATCAAAATCTTGAATTCGACATAGCCTTAGGTATAAATAATTGGACACATGTTGGAGATTTTGATGAAGTCCAAGACCAACTATATGTATTGCAATCTGTAAATATTACTGTAAGAAGTGAATATTTAAATAGTTTTTTCAGGGTTAAAGGGAGCTACAAGATTTCTGACGATAGCTATCCATTGAATCTCAAAGATGATGTAACCCAAATAGAAACTGGATTTATCAAAGAGATGAGTCGTTTCCAAATATTGCTTTCAATTAGCACTCCTCTCAATTATGATTTTGTACGACATAGCATAAAATTTGGGATTAGCTATGAACTTTAAAGCTTATTATCCATTATTAATTTTATCTCTGGTTGTAGGCATTACCGGGTGGAGTTGTACACAAGAAGGGCGGTGCGAGGGTACACTAGTTGTTGAAAATCCTATCGAAGACATTACAATGTCGGTGGGGGAAACCTTGTTTATCGATTTAACAAATCCACCAGTATTCGTTAGTTCTGAGGGTCGAGTAATCTATGATATATCATATCTATCAGTTGAAGGGGCAGTACGTATTATTTTTGCAAATAACCCTAACGATAACGGTCATTTATCGATGATAAAGTTAACAGCATTGGATAAGGGTGAAGATTTTTTTCAGCTCTCAGCCTCGCATGGATGTTTGGAAAATCAACTTAATTTTAAAGTAACAGTAATTAAACCGTAAGCCAAATCCAGCCTAGGGTGATCCAAAGCAGAATAAAACGGTAGATTTGTAATAAGGGAGCGAAGAGCAGGTTTAATACCAGAACTTTCCAAACTACTTTAGTCCACTTCTCGGCGAAAAACTTTTTGTATAAGAAAAAGCCAAATATGTTAAGAATCAGAAATATGAAAATGGTGACGTTCAATTCGGTTCTAAAAGCTCGCATCGCTTCCGATTCCAACACAATTCCAATCAAACTATAAGTAGCAGGGGCGATACTCACTCCAATCAAAAGCAGGAACGCGTAAAATACCAAGCTGTGATTAAAGTGATGAATGAGTGGCTTTTCAGTTTTGCGACGATAGTAGAGTAAATAAGTGAGTAAGCCGAACAACAGTGGTTGAATGATCACAAAAAGTTTTGATATTACAGCGGTGGCATCGTTATAAAGTAATGCGAAATCGCTAGCACTCAGCCCTGTACTAATCTGAAATTTAGTTAAAAAGTCGAGAGTTAGTGAACTGTAGGGGAGTCCACCAAGCTGGGTGGTCCAGGTAGTTTTAAATGTGTTTATAGCCGGGAAAAGGAAATACCATGCATTCGCCAATAAGAACAATTTGATGGGAGAGATAAACTTCTTTCGCGCTCCTTTGATGTATTCATCAACATAGGTTGCCGGCTTGATCAGAAAGTATTTAAGCGTTCGCCAGAACTTATTTTCAATGTTGAATACATCCACTACAAAATCATTGACAAGAGAGAATGCCGAATAATCCTTTTCTGTAAGTCTACGCTCGCCGCAATTTGGGCAAAATTGAGTCTCGAAAGGTTGACCGCAACTCGCGCATTCTCTTTTTTGTAATGAAGTACCCATGGATGCTAAATAGCATTTTCAATTCTACGAATCAATTCGTGAATAAAATCATGATGCTCCGGTCGCATGAGCACGCTTCTTAGAATTGTAACCGTCTTCTCATCCGGTTCAAACTCAGGATGCAATCGTATGAAATCATCTGCAGACACTTTATACAACGACAGATAAAAGCTTTGGTCCTCCATCCCTTTCTGAAACACTTTTCTCGATAAAGCGGAAATCTGTGATACGCTACTGGTTAATTCGTTTGTAGGGAAGTACGTCAGGATATCGAGTTCAGGTTTTTTGAATGGCTCAAGCTTCTCCGAGTCAACAATTAATGAATAACCATACATCGCTGCTTTTCGGCATTTTGCCAGAATCGGCCCAAAACCAGCATTCTCTTCTAGTGGGAAACACTGCAAAGTTGCCCAAAAAGCAACGGCTGCCGCTCCAGCGCGTGAACATTCCAAGCTGATTTCTCCGAGGTGTAAATCATCCGATGTAAAATAGGTGTAGGGAGAATCGTGTTTATAAAAACGACCAACAGCCGGATCTTTGAAAATCACGGCACCACAACCATACGGTTGAAGTCCATGTTTATGAGGATCCACTACAATGCTGTCTGCTTCTTGCATCAACTTCCATGAGGTGCCATCAATCAACTCCGAATCTTTCAGACATCGGAAAAATCCCCCATAAGCCGCATCGATATGAATACGGATATTATGCTCTCTTGCCCACGCCAAAGCTTGATCTAGTGGTTCTACTTCACCCAAACCCGTAGTTCCAAGAGTGACGACCAAAGTGCCAATTTCTGAAGCCTCAATCGTAGAAAAATCAAACTTGCCATCCGGTGTGATTGGAATGGTTTCTAATTCTATACCAAGTACTTCGCACATACGTCCATGCGTGTAGTGCGCATTGGATGAGAAAGCAATCTTTTTGGTAGGATGAAGCTTGCGGGCAATCCAAAGTGCTTCAAGGTTGCCGATAGTACCACTTGAGGTCAGATGTCCTAAAAAGGTATCCCCGTAGCCAAAAAACTTTGCCAGCATCGGCATGATTTCCTTTTCCATTTCGGAAGAAGGAGGTCCGCCATCCAGCGCATGATTGTTAGGATTGATGGAGCTTGCCAACGCATATGCTGCCCACGCAATGTCGTGCGGACTTTTGAGCATCTGCCCCGCGTACACAGGATGGTGAAAAGGAAAATTCCCCTTTAATCGATCGGTTAACTCGTTAAAGACTTTGGCAGAGGTATCGGGATGAACCTGCAGAGATTCATCTAATGAAAAAGCTCCGAACGAGTTCTTCCATTGTTGAAGGTCGTCCAGAGCTTTTGAAAATTGTTGGGAAATGTTTGATTGCATTATCTGAGATTAACTAACAAACCGGCTGCAAGAATTTGCCGTGTTTGCAGCTCATCTGCAACTACATCATCATCATAAATCATTTCAAGTTGAAAAGAGGCGGTTAGGTAATCATTTATTTTACCCGTGAGTTCATTAGCCCAGGAAACATCCGTACTTGCCAGACTTTTATTGATGTTGTTAAACGTCTCGAAACTGGTAGTGTAGTTTACGTTAGTGAGGATTTCCTTACTGAAATTGACCGCCAATTGAAGACCGCCTTCAGAAAATACATTCTCTCCCGCTTCAACACCATAACCCGGAACGAGCGCGTCATCGTTAACAAAGGTTTGTTTAAGCGCCAAACCTGCTTCAAAACTCACAAAATCGGTAGGGGTGTATGCATAACCGATGCTTTCAGAAAGATATCCGGGAGCCATGAAATCTGAAATACGAACACGAGCGTCTCCGGAATAGTCGTAGCCGTCGTAAAACTGAGTGACGAATGATATTTGAGCGAAAGCGTTCATCGTGTTTTCCTCATTAAGGATGTACGCAGCACGATGCCTGAGCGCTAAACGATCGGCAGTTTTTCGGCTTTCCTCACCTTCAATATTGGTGATTCCATATCGCACATTAAAAACGTAGCCGTAGGTGAATTTCCCTTGCCGATATGCGCCGTTAACGCGGGTAAATGCTGTTGCCGAAACGTTATTTTGGCCACCCGCTGCCCAATTATTAAAGGTAGATTGCGAAGCATTTAAGCCAAGTACCCATGTTACTGCCCACTCATTATCAAGGGTGTCGGGGATGATGATGGTTTCTTGTGCAAAGGATAATCCTGTTACACATACGAGCGTAAGTGTAAGTAGAAACTGTTTCATGATAGATAGTTAGTTAGTTTTTAATTAAGAATTCTTGAATAGGACAACTTCCTGCAGCGTATTGTTCTCCAGAATAACTTCGATATGTTCGCCGAATTTAGTTGGAACTGATATTCCTGTGAGTTCACATAGTACGGGGTATTTACGATGCCCTCGATCTACAAGGCTAAGAACTTCAATAAGTTGCGGCTCATTTGAGTAGCAAATTGTAGAAAGCGCATTGAACATCGTTTTTCCCGAGAAAATCACATCATCAACAATTAGTACAGCTTTTTCGGTACAATTGGGAATGGGTGTTTTTTGCCCATTATCGGCAACATGAAATTGATGAAGTTGGATGCGTTGATCGCTAATCTCTTCTAAGAACTTTGTAAGTATTACCGCAGTTGCATAGCCTCGTTCGTTCAGCCCAAATACAATCAGCTCTTCTGCGTCGCCCATTTGTTCCCATACCTGTATTGCAAGCCGTTTAATGGTTCGCTTAATATGATGTTGATCCATCAGTGTAATATGCTGCATGTAAACTCGGTTTGTTTGGTTAGAAAGGTAAATTAATTATTACACTATTTTGTTTTTTAAGCATTAAATTAAAAAATCCAAACATTATATTAACACTGTTAACCTCAACCAAAACAACTGAACCATGAGTAGAACATTAGGCACCCTATTTACTGCACTTGCATCATTTTCTGCCGGAGTGGCCGTGGGTTTATTAGTTGCGCCACAAAGCGGGAAAGATAACCGGCGTTGGATTAGCGAGCATTCTGCCGAGGCGAAAGATTGGGTAGAAGGCAAAAGCCATGAACTTCTAGAGCAAAGCGAAAAAAGGCTGGGCAAGATTCAACACGAGATAAAAGGTTCGATCCCGGATTTATATGAAGCAACCGAAAGCTTATTATTTGATGAATCGGATATGAAAGATGTTTCCTGATGAGGAAATAAAATACGAGCGAATTCTCCATACTATTTGGAACGAGCAATTAATTGAACAAAAAGCTTTAGCTACAGTTTGTGGGCAAACAGTAACTGTGGTGCGTCCAGGTTTTTTAAACCCAAGTGACGGTCCTGATTTTGTAAATGCCGCTGTACAAATTGGAGCGGTAACTCATTATGGAGCGATAGAGATTCATTTAAACTCTCGGGATTGGAATGCCCACCATCATCAATCGGATACAAACTACAATAATGTAGTTTTGCATGTGGTGGCAGATGTCGGAAACGTGTTGCCTATACGCACACAAAATGGTGATGAAATTCCCACGTTAAATATTCGATCCTTTATCCCAAAGCAAATTGATGAGTTGATTAATGCGCTGGAAGGTAATAATCTGCCCTGCTCTAATATCATAACCTACATTTCTGATGAAGCTTTTGAAGAACAACTCGCTATTGCACAGCAAGAGTATTTAGAAAAGAAAGTGCGAGATTTTTACTCCTTTTATGATCCCTCGCAAGGTATGTCGTTATCTTGGAAACAAGCATTGATGGTGAGCTTAGCGGATGGGTTGGGAATACCACACAATCGTGATTCTATGGTAAAAGCTGCCCGTTCTTGGCTTGCTCATACTAATGAGGGGCGAGGGTTTACATCTGATACTCATTTTATGAATGCAATTCTCGAGAAATCGGGCATCATATTTTTAAGAAAAGGAGTAAGGCCTGCTCACCGGCCCGAGCAACGGCTTCTGCAACTACATCATCTTCTAACAGCGTTACACGAAACAGTATTTTCTTCATTTTTAGATGAAAAGTTATCCGTGCATTGGCAGCAATTATTAGCAACTGCAGGCATATCCAAGCAGGGGTTTTCGAAAATTTTGTTTGGAACCGTATTTCTGCCCGCACATCTTGCATTAAGCCAACTAGTGTTTTCATCTACACTGAGGCAACAGGTTTTTGAAGAATGGCAGCAGTTAAAAGTACAAGTACCCGATCCAATTCGGAAAAAGTTTGCGATTTTCCCTAAGCAATTATACACTCAAACAAAGGGAAACCTTGGTGCAGTGCATCTATACCATGCTTATTGTAAAGAAAAACGATGTATGGAATGTAAGGTGCTAAATAAAGCAATTTTATCTTGACTGCATTTTTATAGCTCTTTATCTTTGGAGTCTGTTAACGATCTGAATTGCCCGGTCGTCTAATGGCAGGACACCTGGTTTTGGTCCAGTATGTGGGGGTTCGAGTCCTCCCCGGGCAACTATACTCAAAAGGATGATTAGGGATGCATCCTTTTGTTTTATGTAATCCTGAATCTTTCAGTGCTAGCAATTTGGAAAGTCCTCTCGCAATATTCTCCGGTACCGCAAATCCGGCATTAGCTCGCGCTATTGCCAAAGAATATGGTACACAGCTCGGAAAAGTAACGCTCAAGCGCTTCTCTGATGGAGAGCTGTATGTGAAATTCGAACAAAGCATTCGCGGAGAAGATATTTTCATCGTTCAACCAACCCCACCTTCGGGCGATAACATCATCGAATTATTATTGATGTTAGATGCTGCTAAACGCGCATCTGTAAAACGTGTTACCGCTGTAATCCCTTATTTCGGATATGCCCGGCAAGATCGTAAAGATCAGCCGCGTGTTTCGATTGGGTCGAAGTTGATGGCGAATTTATTGGTTGAAGCCGGCGCCGACCGTGTGTTGACTATGGATCTACACGCTGCACAGATTCAAGGATTCTTCGATATTCCACTCGATCATTTATATGCAAGCCGGGTGTTTATCGATCATCTCTCAAAAAATCCAATCGAGAATCTGGTAGTTGTTGCCCCCGATGTTGGTAGTTTGAAAATGTCTCGCTCGTACGCGAAAAAGCTAGGTGCTTCGCTTGCCTTTATTGATAAGCGAAGGCCCAAAGCTAACGAATCTGAGATCATGAACATTATTGGGGAAGTAGAAGGCAAAAACGTATTAATTGTAGACGATTTAATTGATACGGCCGGAACACTTACCAACGCTGCTGCGGCTATGAAAGAGCGGGGCGCACTTAGCATTGTGGCTATGTGTACGCACCCAATACTGTCTGGCCCTGCATTTCAACGCATCGAAGATTCTCCCATTGATGAATTATTAGTAAGTGATACCATTCCGTTGCGTCAGCCATCCGAAAAAATTAAGGTGCTTAGCGTAGCGAATATTTTCGCAGAAGCCATTCAGCGGATCCATACTAATGACACCATCAGTGCTTTGTTTGACAATTAACACTACAGAAACCAAAAATGTCATATCCTGAATTAGTAAAAATCGAAGGAACACTTCGCGAGACCAGCAAAAAAGCGAATCGCGAATTACGTGCTGCTAAGCGTGTACCTGCTGTTCTTTATGGTCCCGAAATCGAAGAAAACGTAAATTTTTCGATTGATGAACTTGAGTTAGAGCGAATTCTTCGCAAGTCTCAAACCAAATTGCAAGAACTTACCGTAGATGGTAAGGTGTACAAAACGCTTTTAAAGCGTACTGAATTTGATCCGGTAACCGATCGCCCGATCCATGCCGACTTCTACGTGCTTTCTGACAATCATAAAGTAACATTGCGTGTACCGTTCAGAGTTACTGGTGCTGCACGTGGAGTTGTTGAAAGTGGTGGACGCTTGTTCCAACCTATGAAATATCTTCGAATTCGCGTACTTCCACAGTACATTCCTGCTGAGTTTGTTGTAGATATTACTCCATTGAAGATCGGGCAATCGATCCACGTTGGTGATTTAGACCTCGAAGGTATTGTGCCAATCGATAGTTTAACTCGAACAATTGTAAACATTCGTCCGCCAAAAGGTAAGCTTGTTAGCGAAGTGCTGGATGATGACGAAGATGAGGACGCTGAAGATGCTGAAGGCGCAGAAGGTGATGAAGAATCAACTGAGGAATCTTCAGCAGAAGAGTAAAAACCAATAGGGTATCCATCACTTATGTCCATTATCGTAGGATTAGGAAATGTTGGGCAGGAATATGAGGGTACCCGCCATAATATTGGTTTTGAGGTTGTTGACTTAATTGCACAAAAACTCTCTATCAGTTTTAAAGCTGGTGGAGGTCCTTACGTAGTTGCTGAAGGGCGGCACAAAGGCAGAAAAGTGATATTAATTAAGCCAACAACCTATATGAATCGCAGTGGAACTGCTGTGAAAAAGGCGCTTGCGAACTATAATACCACCAAGGAAGATTGTTTAGTTATTTACGACGATTTGAATCTACCGGTTGGAAGTACACGCATGAAGCCACGAGGCAGTGATGGCGGACATAACGGAATTGCTGATATCAACGAAAAAATTGGCCGAGAATATCCACGGCTGAGGGTTGGTATTGGAAACGATTTTAAACGAGGGCGGCAAGTAGATTACGTGCTTTCCCCGTTTGATTTGGATGAGATGGATGAAGTAACTAATTCCATCCAAAAAGCTCACGAAGCTGCTCTTGCATTCGTGAATTTGGGTATTGAAAGAGCAATGAACTTTTATAATTGAAAACCCTTCGGGGGATTCTTAAACAAACCTTAACGGAGTTATGCAAAACATAATCTTTTTCTCAATTGCGGCGGGTGTGATAGCCCTACTTTACACCGCGTTCAAATCTTCTTGGGTTTCGAAACAAGAAGTTGGTACCGAAAGAATGGGGCGTATTGCTGAGAGTATTTCAAACGGAGCGATGGCTTTCCTAAAAGCTGAGTACCGCGTACTTTCAATATTTGTGATTGTTGTTGCCGTAATCTTAGCATTAAGCGCAGATGCAGTAACATCAAGCTGGATGGTTGCCATTTCATTTATTGTTGGAGCGATTTGTTCCGGCCTGGCAGGATTCATCGGAATGAAAGTTGCCACCAAAGCAAACGTTAGAACCACTAATGCTGCCCGTGAAAGCCTAGGCAAAGGTCTTGAAGTTGCCTTTGCAGGTGGATCTGTAATGGGACTTGGCGTAGTTGGTTTAGGTGTACTTGGTCTTTCGATCTTGTTTTTCATCTTTTCTAACGTATTTGGTATCGAAGGTGCTGACGCCGTAAACCGCGTACTTGCCATCGTTACCGGTTTTTCTTTTGGTGCATCTTCAATCGCTTTGTTTGCACGTGTTGGTGGTGGTATCTATACAAAAGCTGCCGATGTTGGAGCTGACCTTGTTGGTAAAGTAGAAGCAGGAATTCCTGAAGATCACCCACTAAACCCAGCAACTATTGCCGATAACGTTGGAGATAACGTAGGTGACGTAGCCGGTATGGGCGCCGATCTTTTCGAGTCTTATGTTGGTTCTATTATTGGTACAATGGTATTGGGCGCTGCATTCATGACTATCCCAAGCTGGAGCGACGGTTTTCAAGGTTTATCAGCTGTAATGTTACCACTCGTACTTGCAGGAACCGGAATTGTTACTTCTATTTTGGGAACATTCTTAGTTCGTGTTAAAGAAGGTGGAGATCCACAAAAAGCATTAAACATGGGTGAGTTATTTTCCGGTGTGGTAATGTTAGTTGCTTCGTATTTCATTATTACTTGGATGCTTCCTGAAAGCTGGACATTCACAGGAATCGAATACACAAGCACAGGTGTATTTATCGCTACTATTTTTGGCTTGATTTCAGGTCTTGCAATTGGTTTTGTAACCGAGCATTACACCGGAACTGGTACAAAGCCGGTTATTTCTATTGTTAAGCAGTCTGTTACCGGTTCTGCAACAAACATTATCGCCGGTTTAGGTGTTGGTATGATTTCTACCGCTATTCCTATCATCATTATAGCGATCGCTATTATTGGTGCTTATAGCTTTGCCGGTCTTTATGGTATTGCAATTGCCGCTGTTGGTATGCTTGCAAACACCGGTATTCAATTAGCTGTTGATGCTTACGGTCCTATTTCTGACAACGCCGGTGGTATAGCTGAAATGGCTGAACTTGAGCCGCAAGTGCGCGAGCGTACAGATAAATTAGATGCAGTTGGTAACACTACTGCAGCTATTGGTAAAGGTTTTGCAATCGGTTCTGCAGCCTTAACTGCATTAGCATTATTTGCTGCCTTCATTACTGCTTACGAAGCGGTAAATCCCGGTTTGGAAGTAGTGATAAACATCACCAACCCATATGTAATGGCTGCTCTTTTTGTTGGAGCGATGCTTCCATTCTTGTTCTCTGCTCTTTCAATGAATGCGGTAGGTAGAGCTGCGATGAGTATGATCGAAGAAGTTCGTCGTCAATTCAAAGCTATTCCGGAATTAAGAGCTGCTTTGGATGTTATGAACAAAAACGAAGGTGCTGATTTCAAAACCTGGAGTAAAGAAGATCAGGATACTTTTGAAGCTGCCGATGGTAAAGCGGAATATGAGAAGTGTGTTGAGATTTCAACTACTGCTTCTATCCGTGAGATGGTATTACCGGGTTTATTAGCGGTAATCGTACCGGTTCTATTCGGATTTGTACCTGGCTTCATTAGCGATGACCCAACTCTTGGTGCTAAAATGCTTGGTGGTTTATTAGCTGGTGTAACTTCTGCCGGTGTATTAATGGCACTTTTCCAGTCTAACGCTGGTGGTGCATGGGATAACGCTAAGAAAATGATTGAAGAAGGTGTTGAAATCGATGGCGTTAAGTACGGCAAAGGTTCAGAGCCACACAAAGCAGGTGTTGTAGGTGATACCGTAGGTGATCCATTTAAGGATACTTCCGGACCATCACTTAACATTCTTCTTAAGTTGATGTCGGTTGTAGCTCTTGTTATTGCTACAATGATCTAATCCATCACAGGATTTGTTAACTTTAATCCCGGTTGCACCAGTTGTAGCCGGGATTTTTTATTTCTTCTTACACTACAAATATGCCGAATACTGATATCCTAAAGCTGATTTTTCATCATGATCAACGTATGGAGCAACTTGCACCAGCAACTGCTTCGGAAACGGAAAACGATCCTTTGGCCATGTTTACTCAACCGGACCCTACCTATTCAACGCTATATTTTAGCGGTAGTGTGATTGAAGAGCAGCAATTTGGAGTAAATAATTTGTCGAGATTCGACCCTATTATTCAAACCATACAGGCAGGACTGGGTGCACAAACTTTTCAAACAGCGAACGGAGGTTTCAGTGAGTTAAAACAAGCCTTGTTAGCTATCGAAAACAATGAAATGATTTTATTGGCAGATGAAACTCTCCCTACCGATAGTATTCACTCATTTTCAGGAAAAGTGCTGCGAGATATTCTGGAGAAAGGCTGGATTGCCATTTATAAAAGGGAAGCTCCAAACGGCTTCGATGTTCAGATTTTTAGTCGGGATAATTTATATACCCGATTCTTTTATCCGCTTCAAAAAATGTTGGAATCAGGATTCCGAGTATTCAGTATAAACGGAAAGAGAGTAAGCAGCGAGCGCCATTTTTATTTCGAAACGTGGACGCTGCATAAGCCGCCCCATGGCTTTGAGGAAATCTTACCCGAATCTGTACTATAGAGTTTTTTACGTCTCCCATATACTTTTTTAGCATATAATCTCTATCTTATTTAGATCACATTTAAATAAGGAATATGTACCCGTTAAATCTTACAAAGGAAGGCGAAGAAGTAGTGGTAAAGTGTATTAACTGCCATTGTGAAGATGTGTGCAGGTTGAATGAACTTGGGTGTATAGAGGGTGCGAAAGGTGTGATTATATCCAATCAAAAAAATGTGATTTTTAAAGTGGGAGAGACTCGACTTGCAATCAATTCAGATATTGCAAAATCAATTCTTGTAAGCTCAAACTAACCGGATGTCAACCAAACTTTCGAACATATCTATACCGGGAGCCTATCAAATCCGAACGATAACCGGTGCAGAAACCACGCGGCTTATGGAAATGGGAATTTTGCCGGGAATAAGTCTGGAAATGATCCGAAAAGCTCCAACAGGGTTTCCAATCGAAATAAAAGTGCGTAATTCTTTCTACACCTTACGCAAGTCGGAAGCTGAATGTATTGAACTGGAAAACTAGTGGAACAAACTCCTAAAACCATTGCATTAGTTGGTAACCCAAATACGGGGAAATCAACTGTTTTTAACGCACTGACCGGATTGCGTCAAAAAATTGCGAACTACCCGGGGATTACGGTAGAGCGAAAAGTAGGTACGTCGATAATAGGAGGAGTGCTCCATCAGATCATTGATCTTCCCGGTGCATACAGTTTGAATTACAAAAAACTGGACGAGCGCATTGCTTATCAGGCATTGATTGGAAGTTACGAGCATGAAGAAAAGCCGGATCTGGTTCTGGCTGTCGTGGATGTTACAAATCTGGATCGAAATCTATTTCTGGTTTCGCAATTATTGGATCTGGAAATCCCGGTTATTTTGGTACTAAATATGATGGATGTTGCTGAACAGAAGCAAATTACCATCAACGAGCAAATCCTTTCCGAGAATCTTGGCATTCCCGTAATTTCAATTTCAGCGAAAAAGAGAGAAGATATTGAACGCTTAAAGCAGTTTGTGGCAAAAGCGGAATTAAGTCCTCCATCACCCTTAGCTTGGTTGGATAGCTTTCAGTTGCGGCAGGCTTTGGGGAAAGTGAAGAAAGAGTGGATTCAGCCTCACACGAATATTCCTGAAAGCGCGCAACATACAGAGGCGCTAAGACTTATTTCTGAAGGGAATTTTGAGCATATTTTTTACACTTATGAAGAGCAGGAAAAAGGGTTAAAAGTCATTGAACAAGCGAGAGAGATTCTCGAGCAGGCCGGCGAAAACCCAATGGCTGCTGAAGTGCTCCAACGCTACGATTTTATTGATCGGTGTACAAAAGATGCAACTCAGCAAAACACGAATACATCGCTTAGCATAACCGATCGAATTGATAGTGTGGTTACCCACAAAGTATTTGGGCCTATTATTTTCACTTCCATTTTGTTGTTGATGTTTCAAGCTATTTTTAGCTGGGCAACTCCATTTATGGATTTCATCGATCTGATTTTTATTGAAACAGGAAATTGGGTTGCTAATGCCTTGCCACCCGGAATTCTAAACGACTTATTAGTTGAAGGAGTGATTGCCGGGCTTGGCGGAGTTGTTATTTTCCTGCCGCAAATTGTGTTCCTGTTTTTCTTTATTTACATCCTGGAAGGAACCGGATATATGGCCAGGGCAGCTTTCGTGATGGATGGATTTATGACCAAAGTTGGCTTGCATGGGCGATCTGTGGTGCCCCTGATGTCAGGTTTTGCGTGCGCTATCCCCGGAATTATGGCAACCCGTACCATAGAAAACTGGCGCGATCGAATTATCACCATCATGGTGTTGCCGTTTATGGCGTGTTCGGCTCGTTTACCGGTTTATGCCTTGCTTATAGCTGCATTTATCCCTGCTACGCCTGTATTGGGAATTTTTACCTATCAGGGGATTACATTTTTTGGGTTATACATTTTTGGGATTGTGATGGCCCTAATCGCGGCGGCTGTTATGAAATGGTTTTTCCCAAAAGGACAGCAAACACCGTTTATTATGGAGCTCCCGGCTTATAAAATGCCAAAATGGGATGTAGTGTTTAAAAACGTTGCTGACCGAGGATGGATTTTTGTAAAAGAAGCCGGGAAAATTATTGTAGCTATATCTATTGTATTATGGTTCTTGGCTTCGTTTCCCGGTGTAGATCAACAAGAATATGATCAAAATGCTTACGAGGGTGAGACTATTGAATCCTATCAACTTCGAAATAGTTTTGCGGGACAATTCGGGCAGATTATTGAGCCAACCATTGAGCCGTTAGGTTTCGATTGGAAAATTGGAATCGGATTACTTACATCCTTTGCAGCTCGTGAAGTTATGGTAGGAACACTGAACACTATTTACAGCATCGAGGGCAGCGATGAAGACATCGTAACGCTGAAGGAAAAACTGATTAACGATACCGATCCGAAAACCGGGCAACCAATCTATTCCGTAGCTACAGCCTTATCACTTATGGTCTTTTTTGCACTTGCAATGCAATGTATGAGCACGATTGCCATTGTACGCCGAGAAACAAATTCATGGAAATGGCCCACAGCTATGTTCGTGTACATGAGTGCGCTGGCTTATGTTTGTTCACTGATCACATTTCAGATTGGGAGTAATTTATAAGATGCTAAATCTTGATCTTCAATCAATTATTGCAGTTTGTATGCTAATATTTGTGATTGGTTACATTTCAAACAGATATATCATTAAGCCATTAACCGGCGATTCCCAAAAAGAGAAAAAATGCGGTCAGGATTGTAATTGCAACCATTGAGCATTGTTCGGAAATACACCTTGAGTAAGCTGCAAGTGTTAGCTAACTTCTCAGCTACTCAAACTTAACTCAATGACCTACCTCGAAAAGCTGCAAACAGCGGTAAAAAATTCAAATTCTACGCTTTGTGTAGGGCTCGATCCCAATCTGAATCTGCTGCCGGATGCTACCCGTAAAAAGATTGGCTCTACCAGTGAACTAGTCTACGAATTTTGTTCTATGGTAGTGGAAGTTACCAAAGATCACTGCGCGGCATATAAACCCAATCTGGCCTTTTTTGAAGCACTTGGTAAGAAAGGGTTAAAGGTTTTGGATGAGGTTATTGAGATCATTCCCGACGACAAGATTATCATTGCCGATGCCAAACGTGGTGATATTAGTAGTACTGCAGAACACTATAAAAAAGCATTTTTCGATACCTTCAATGTTGATGCGATTACACTTAATCCGTTAATGGGTTTCGAGACCTTAGATGCATTTTCATCTGATGAAACCAAAGGAGTATATGTTCTGGCGTTAACATCAAATCCCGGCGCTGACGATTTCCTGAAAAAGCCATTCGAAGGATTTGATATGATGGCCGAATATATTGCCCATACGTTGTTTGAGCGCTCAATCCATACCGAAGCTCATTTAGGAATGGTGGTTGGTGCCACACAATCGGCTGAGGCAAGATCGGTAATTGAACATCACTCAAAAGCCAGCTTACTAATTCCCGGTGTGGGAGCTCAGGGAGGAAATATTGAAGAATTGGCCAATACTTTGGCTGCACATGAAGGGATTCCACTAATCAACTCAAGTAGGGGAATTATTTATGCAGGGGCAGAACATGAAAACTGGTTAGAATATGTCGGGAATGCAGCTAAATCATTAAAAGAAAATCTATCGATTATCACACAGAATTATGTCGGATAAACCCGAAGTTATAGTTTACACGGATGGCGCATGTTCGGGGAATCCGGGTCCCGGTGGATGGGGAGCTATACTGATTTGGAATGGAAAAGAGAAAGAACTTTCGGGCGGTAATGCTCATACCACCAATAACCGAATGGAAATGCAGGCGGTGATCGAAGCCTTGAAAGCGCTAAAAAAGCCATGTCGTGTTGCCATTCACAGCGATAGTGCTCTAATCATAAATGCCATGACTAAAGGCTGGATTGAGAACTGGCAAAAAAAAGGATGGCGTAAAGCCGATAAAAAACCCGTCGAAAACAAAGAATTATGGGAGCAAATGCTCACAGCGATGAAACCACACGACGTACGCTGGGTAAAAGTGAAGGCACATGTAGGCATTGAATTGAACGAACGCGTAGATCAGCTAGCCGTGGCGGAGAGTAAGAAATTCAATTAAGAATGGTTCGATGATCAATTAAGAATGAATATGGTTCTATTCTAGTGTTAGCTAGACTTTTTTGCCAAGAAAATTCTACCTAGTACAACTGGTATTTCTGTTGGCTCAAAGTGAATTTCCTTATGTATTGCTTTTTCTTTAAGGTCAATGATTGAAATAAAACGTTGGGCAACATGTGTTACTGCATATCGCTCATTTTCAGTTAAAAAAATTAGATCAGTGCTTCCACCAACATCAATGCTGTCCGTAACTATATTCTTTGAAGGATCATATACAGTTACTTTAAGTATTGAACTACCACTTTGATATGGATTACCTGTATCAGTATTGTATACTTCTCTATTATCTCTTCGAGCTTTAGGGTTACCCCATTTAAACACCGGTAGTTGCCCAATCTCACGCATGTCATTGAGATCAAAAACAGGTCCTCCTAAGAAGTACAAGGTGTCGCCCCCTGAGGAAAGCTCTGTGTTTGGAAAATTACCAAATGAAAGTCCATCAAATAGTAATGTTGTTTCTTTAGTCAAATAGGAATGTCTATATAATTGATAGTTATTATTAAGAGCATATACTGTCCCCTCATATGGATGAATCTGGATATTTTTATAGTCATGATTTTCGGCATGAGCTACATTAATCTGGGATAACTCTTCAACATTGCCGTCTGTATTATTGATTCTCCCTAACACCCTTATAGGACTGAAATTTGATTGATCAATGCGTTCAGCAAGTGTAATAAAGAATACATCGTCTCTATCACTTAATAAAAACTCAACCGGGCGATCATAAATAACCCTTGAACTCCAATCACTTAAATCAATCTCGACTACTTCCCCAATATTTTGGAATAGTTGCCCTTTTCCGGTGGAGAGATAGAGCTTGGTGTTTTCTTTATTTACCGAAATTGAATAAATAGTTTCGTAGTCACTATTCAGTTCATATTCACCGGTTTCCAGATCTATTATAAACAGATTATCGCCGCCATAGCTATGGCTGTAAACAACATAATCATTAATATTCTCCTCTTCCCACACAATAGGTGGTTCTTTGTCTTCCCCGCCCAAGATGCCACAGTTTCCAAGTGCAATAAATACCAAGATTGGTAACATAAATAACAATGAGCTTTTCATAGCTAACCCCATTTAGTGTGTTCATTTCGTTAGAAGCACTACGCTTAATAAGTGTATGATATATTTGAGAATAAATTATGAAGAGTGGTTAAATGCAGGAAATTCTATTAAGAATGGTTCAAAGATCAATTAAGAATTTGTTGATTTCAGCCATTAAGTAATTAATTTTATTCGTAATTCGTAATTCGTAATTCGTAATTCCTACAAATACTTCTCTGCCCACGTGCCCAAAACCTTTCCTACATAAATGCTATCACTTGCAGTACTAAGCAGGTGATCGGCTTCATCCAACGAAATAAAACTTTTGGGATGTTTAGCAGCTACAAAAATTTTCTGTGCATTATCGATGCCCACCTGATTGTCGATTGGAGAATGGAAAATGATGAGCGCACGATCAAGACCCCGTATTTTATCCCTCATAGTAGTTTCTTCGAGATCGTCTAAAAACTGCTTTTTGATGGTAAACGGTCGCCCGGCGAGCGAAACTTCCGCCGAACCTTTTTCTTCGATCTCGTCAATTTTAAGACTGAAGTTTTCTTTAACATGAGCCGGATCAGCGGGAGCTCCAATTACAGAAACAGCTTTAACCGAATCAATACGATGCGCGGCTTGTAATACCGCCGCACCACCTAAGGAATGTCCAATTAAAATAGAAGGGCTTTCGTATTCTTTGTTCATATATTCGGCTGCAGCTACTAAATCCTCAATATTGGAACTGAAATTGGTATCGGAAAAATCGCCCGAACTTTGTCCTAATCCCGTAAAATCAAATCGAAAAGTAGCGATGCCAAATTCAGCAAGACCTTTAGTAATATTACCAACAGCTTTTAAATCTTTCGAACAGGTGAAACAATGTGCGAATAGGGCATAAGCCTTCACCTCACCATCCGGCAGATCAATTTTTGCTGATAAGTTTTCGTTTAAAGCCCCGGTAAATTCAATTTTTTTTGATGTCATGATTTCAATGTGACACTAAAGCACGAATGCACTAAAGTTGGTTTAGTAATTTGCTAAGGTAACGATGGTTGTAAACGGTGAATTCCAAAATCAACAAATTTTACATACCATTTAATTATACTTTTGGTGATTTTAAATTCAATCTAAAATCAATATTTCATGAATCCTTTTCACTTAGCATTTCCGGTAAAAGATCTGGAAGAAACGCACGCTTTCTACACTGAAATTTTAGGCTGTTCTACCGGCCGTTCCTCCGATCATTGGATCGATTTTAACATGTGGGGGCATCAAGTTGTTGCGCATTTAAGTCCGGAAGAAGCGAAAGAGTCGGCCCAGAATGCGGTAGATGGAAAAGGAGTGCCGGTTCGGCATTTTGGAGTGATTCTGGAAATGGGCGAGTGGGAATCGTTGGCAGAAAGAGTAAAAGCAGCTGGTATTGAATTTATCATTGAGCCATATGTGCGTTTTAAGGGCGAACCCGGCGAGCAAGCTACCATGTTTTTTTTGGACCCATCAGGTAATGCGCTTGAGTTCAAAGCCTTTGGGGATAGGAATCAGATTTTCGCTAAGTAAACGACAAAGCGGATTTTTGATTGATATCTATTACCTTAGAACATTAGATAAATTAACGCTGCTACGCTAATAGAGGTAAGAAAATGATAAGGGTATACCTAGCGTAGTAAGTATCAGCACACATTACAGGTTCTATGCTTGACAATTTTTGGGAGCAGTTCGTAAAGCTTTTGACACGAACTGTGTTTTATGAGTGGTATATCCGTTGGATATGGCAGCCGGATGCAGGAAGCACCGAAGAGGTTTTAAAACATGCAGCTCTTCATATCCCCGACTTCACCTTTGTTCAAATTGGTGCCAATGATGGTTATCACAATGATCCGTTATATCGGTTTATTCGGGCATACAGTTGGAATGGTATTTTAGTGGAGCCTCAGGTTCATGTATTTGAGCGATTGAAAAAAAATCACAAGGGAAATGATAACCTGAAGTTTGAGAATGCCGCAATATCAGCAGAAAAAGGTACTATTCCATTTTATATGCTAGCGGTATCAACCGCTCGCTGGGCAACCGGAATGAGTTCTTTCGATAAACAACATATAGAAGAACACATCGATAAAGGATTTGTAGAAAAATGGGCAAAGCGCGAAGGTATTTCATTACCTGAGAAAAGAGAGGATTTCATAAAATGCATCGAAGTGCAAACCATGAATTTCGACGATTTGATCAAAAAACATAGCCTAAAAAAAGTTGATGGAATCATCCTCGACTGTGAAGGCTTCGAATCGATGGTCCTTTCAACGATAGATATTCCCCGTTATAACCCATCTATCATTTTATTTGAACACTTACATTTTCGCGAACAAGAATATCAAGATTTAATTAGCGAACTAACCCAACTCGGGTACGAACTAAGGCGCGATGAAATGGACACGATAGCCTACAAACAATAGTTTTTAAATTCCAAAGTCCAATCGATCAGTCATCAAACAATCATTAATCATTAAATATCAATTGCTTGTCGAAATGCTGTCGTTGCAAAAAGGGCAATAAATCCACTTAAATGCAAGCAATAACACCCCAACACCCCAAAACCTGAACACGTCAACACGACACCTCAACACCCGAACACATCAACACCTCAAAACTCTTCCTCAACCGCCTCAATCCGCATTGAATATTCTTCCCATTTATACATCAAGTCAGTTAGCTCTTTTTTGATAGTTTCGTACTCAATAGATGTTTTTTTAACTCTTTCTGAATCATCATAAAAATCAGTTTGAGCCATTAATTCCTCGATTTCTGATTTCCGCTCTTCTTTTTGTTCAATCTCTTTTTCTACCGATTCTAGTTTGTTCTTGATCGGGCGAATACGCTTGTTCAGTTCATTCCGTCGTTCCGCCTCAAGCCTGCGCTGCTCCTTTCTGGAAAGTGTGCCCGAAGACTGCTCAACGTTCGATGTTCGTTGTTCAAGGTTCAATTGTTCTTCTGCTTCTTCTTTCTTTTTATCCAGATAATAAGACACATTACCAAGATAAGTTTTGATGGTACCCGGACGGATTTCCAGCACTTTATTTACAATAGGATCGAGAAAAGCACGGTCGTGAGATACAATCATACACGTTCCTTCATACTGTTGAAGTGCCTGTTGCAGAATGTTCTTGGAGCTCATATCTAGGTGATTGGTGGGCTCATCGAAAATCAAAAAATTAGCAGGAGATAGCAGCATTTTAGCTAAGGCTAATCGACTTTTTTCACCACCCGAAAGCACTTTCACTTTTTTGAATACATCATCACCTGTAAAGAGAAAACAGCCCAATATTGAACGAAGTCGGCTTTCTTTTTCACCGGAGCCGGCTTCCATCATTACTTGAAGTGGATCGTAGCTCGGGTCTAAATCTTCCGCTTGATGCTGCGCAAAGTATGAGAAAGTAACTTTATGGCCTACCGTTCGCTTTCCTCTCTGAATGGGTTCTTTTCCAGATAATATCCGAATCAACGTAGATTTTCCCGCTCCGTTTGGTCCAACTACCGCAACTTTATCGCCACGTTCCAACTCAAAATCCAAACCTTCAAACACGGTGTTGTCGCCGTAACGTTTAGTAACTTGATCTAACTGCATCACAATTTGTCCGCTTCGTTCAGGCTCAGGGAACTGAAACGAAACTGAATTCAATTCATCCTCAATTTCAATTTTTTCAATCTTTTCGAGCTGTTTTACCCGGCTTTGAACCTGCCTTGCTTTGGTAGCTTTGTATCGAAAACGATCGATGAACTCCTGTGTTTCTTTTAGCTGTTTTTCCTGATTTTTCTGAGCGTTAATCAACAACTCCCGTTCTTCTTCCCACTTTCGCTCATAGAAAGAATAATTACCGGAGTAATCACTCATATCGCCACGTCGAATCGCAAGCGTTCGATTGGTGATGGTATCCAAAAACGCCCGATCGTGGGAAACCACGATAACAGCACCTTCGTAGGTATTCAGGAAATATTCGATCCACTGCAACGACTCGATGTCTAAGTGATTGGTAGGCTCATCAAGCAGTAAATATGTTGGTTTTTTGAGGAGTAACTTTGCCAGGGCAATACGCATCAACCAACCACCGCTAAATTCGGTGGTAGATCGCTCAAAATCTTCTTCAGAAAAGCCTAACCCCATAAGAACTTTCTCAATCTCTGATCGAAGTGTGTATAATCCCGAAGTTTCAAGTTGGGTTTGTAACGCACCGTAGCGCTCCATCAGTTTTTCGTAAGCCGTGCTGTTTGGGTCTTCGCTACCGAGTTGCTCTTGAATTTTTTTTACGTTCTGCTCAAGCTCGAAGAGCTCACTAAATGCGGTTTCAACTTCTTCAATTACAGTAAGGTTGAAATCCGGATCTACACCGTCCTGAGGTAAATAGCCTAACGATTCTGAACCTGATAGGGAAATTCGGCCTCCATCGGGCTCTCTCAATCCCATAATAATTTTAAGTAAGGTGGATTTGCCCGCACCATTTGGGCCAACCAATCCTATGCGTTCACCGGGATTAATGATCGCCGAGACGCCATCAAGTAAGGTGCGTTCGCCCAGATGAAGTGTAATTTGTTCGATTGCAAGCATGAAAATGAGCTAAATGGAGATATCAGTGGGCCAAAGATAGGTGCATTCAATCACTTTATACAATCATAAACTTAACTAAGAGGATTTGCGGAATAATCTTATTTTTGGTGATATGGGATTACTTCTATTTTATTTATTTCTGGCGCTTGGCGTCTCTTTTTTGTGCTCAATTTTAGAAGCCGTGTTGCTTTCGATTACTCCATCGTTTGTAGTATTGAAAGAGCAGGAACAGCCAAGAACCGGAATCTTACTAAAGCAATTGAAGGACGATATTGATCGTCCGCTTTCCGCAATTTTAACCTTAAATACCATTGCACATACAGTAGGAGCTGCCGGTGTAGGTGCACAAGCACTCATTGTTTTTGGGGATGCTTATGTGGGAATTACTTCAGCTGTGCTAACTTTGCTCATCTTGGTATTATCCGAAATCATCCCGAAAACTCTCGGAGCAACTTACTGGAAAGGATTGGCGGTATTTTCTGCACGGGTTATCACGATGTTGATTGTAGTTACTTATCCTTTTGTGAAGTTATCAGAGTTTATTACTAAAGTTATTAGTCCTTCCAAAGGCGGACCCTCCATGAGCAGGGAAGAGTTTTCTGCGATGGCCGATCAAGGCGTACAAGAAGGGATTTTTGAGGAAGGGGAGTCGAATATTTTTAAAAATCTGATTCGGTTTTCTTCACTCAAAGTGAAAGACATCATGACCCCGAGAATTGTTGTGATGAAGTTTTCGGAGAATCTGTCTATCGAGGAAGCACTTACCAAAAAAGAGCGTTTACGAGTATCTAGACTTCCGGTTTTTGCAAACAACGAAGAAGACATTACCGGATATATTTTAAAAACTGACTTGTACGAACAAGTTGCTGTGGGTAATGGTGAAGCTTCATTATCTACTATTAAGCGTGAGGTGTTGGTGGTTCCTGAGAATGCATCACTAAAGCTTTTACTTCAGCGCTTGCTTGAACGCCAGGAACATATTGCTGTGGTAGTAGACGAATATGGCGGCCTTGCCGGTGTAGTTACAATGGAAGATGTAATCGAAACACTGCTAGGAATTGAAATTGTAGACGAAATAGACGCCATCGAAGACATGCAGAAGCTTGCCCGAGAAAAGTGGGAGAAACGCGCTAAAAAAATGGGCATAGTTTTACCCTACGATCAGCTGATGGAAGAGGAAGCACAGGATGAAGAAGAATCACCCGAAAACGGATCTATGAAGTAATTTTGTTGCTTCTATCGTGTGATTTTCGTCTATCACTACACTTAGAATACGCTTCTCTTTGGTAAAGGTGATCATATCAATTGGTAGTTCGCCAAGCGATTGAAATACGGTAGCCGTTAATTGATTTGCAGCGTGTAAATTGCATCCAATCAAACTAATCAACCCTTTTTGGGGCTCAATCTGAACGGTTCCTACTTCGATGAGAGCTTGAGAAAGTTCGGTAAGAGTATCGGATGATTGTAAAGCAATAGTTACAGAAGCTTCCGTCGTATTTACAGCATCTACCGAAATTCTCATTGTCTCCAAAGCAGCAAATACTTTTGTTAGAAAAGAATACCCCATCACGGTTTCATAGGCGCTTACGGTAACTAATGTCATGCTTTGCTTAAAGGAAATAGCGAGCACCTCTTTTTGAGAATGCGACTCACGCACTATACGAGTTCCCGGCGCATCAGCTTCGAACATATTTTTCACAAGCACCGGGATATTGCGCTCCTGAGCCGGTTTCAATGTGGCAGGATGCAAAACTTTTGCTCCAAAATATGCCATCTCTGTGGCGTCGAAATAGGAGAGTTCGTTGATCGGCTGAGCTTCTGAGACGTAGCGTGGATCGCAGGTATAAATTCCACTTACATCGGTCCATATCTCGATAGCTTTTGCATGTACGGCTCCTCCAATCAGGCTTGCCGTATAATCGGAACCCTCAAATCCAAGTGTGGTGGTAGTGCCATCCGGAGCTTCTCCATAAAACCCTCCGATGATTGGGGTAAAACCACTATCCAGAATGGTTTCGATACTTCCACATTTTTGGTTGATGAGTGCTCGGTTTGGATTTGCACCACCATATTCAGCATTGGTTTTTATGAGCTTTTTGGCTTCGATATGCTGAGTAAGCTGATCGGTTGCCAAGCCACATTGCGCCAGCAAGTACGAAGAAATTTGCTCACCAACTGCTGCAATCGAATCTTGGAGTGCAGCGGGTAAATCCTTCTTATTAAAGGCGTATTGGAGCATTTTGCTCAGATAACTGATCTTTTCATCAATCTTTTTGTAGCAACTTTCTTTAATGAGTGCATTTTTTTGATGCGGGTTTTCTTCCAGAAAGTGATCAACCAACTCTTGATGTCGTTGTTTTATGTCTTTAATAATCTGATTCGCCCGTTCCATATCCTGTGAAGCCGCTGCTTTTCCCGCTTCGATTAATTGGCGGGTAGTGCGCGCTGTGGCAGAAACTACCACAACCGGATATTCATAGCTTTTTATGATTTTAAGAACTTTTTTCCACGTTTGATGGTCGTTCATCGACGTTCCACCAAACTTTAACACAGTGATATTCATTAAACGAGTAGATATAAAGTGAGCTCAAAAATACAGAGTCTTTCAGGCGATTTCAGCGTGTTTTAAAGATAATGTTCCAAAAAGTATTCTAGATAAGAAGTGTTTATGAATCGTGCTTAATCAAGCCATGAAGCCTTGGTTGTTCAAGCTTTTTTATCAAGAATGAATAGTAGTGCTAACAGATTCTTTTTGACATAGGTTGTACTGCTTGTCACCGGATTGTCACCTGATAGACCATTTATTAGCTCGTATACTTTTCAAGTTCACTAAAAAAGAAGGCAATGAGCAAAAATGATGGTGCTTCACACACCACCAAAAGCGATGATAATGAATCAACCTTATCGATTATTAAGGAGATCACTCAAAAAAATCGTTGCATGAGTTGTGGCGCGTGGGAAGGAAAAAAACATCCACTAATCAAACAAATTGTAGAGCTGGAAACTGTTCCGCTGAATGAAAAAAAAGTAATTGTTTGTCAGATATGTTCAGTTAGATCAAAAGTGATACAAAGGATGAAGAAACCTGAGACTATCCAAAAGCTGACAAGCTATTTTTTCCCCACTGCATAGCGATATTGTGCCATAAATATGAAGTATGATAATTAGTAAATCCAGATATGGCTATTGCCGAAATGAGGCTAATCCAGTATTGTTGTGATACCTCAATTATATCAGATGCGAATCACATTTCTTAAAGAAGTAGTTTTAAGTGTTTTAGTGTTCAGTTCAGTGAATGCGCAATCCGTAGACGTTAGATCCTCGCTGAAAGAATTGAATACGGATTTGCTAAAAAATCCCGAAGAAGTGAACTCTTTCATCATGGATTTTTATCAGGAAAGTGAATACGATTCCATACGATTTTATGCTGAATTGTACTATCAAATGGCTGAAGCTGAAGACGATACCCCACTTAAATTAGAAGCACTTTACTTTCTGGGAATGGGACTTTCCCGATTAGATATGCAAGCTTTTCAATCGGTATCCAACCAACTTATACATTTAGCAAAACAAGCAGAAAATAATCTTTACCTAGCCAGAGGCTATAAATATTTGTCTGATTATTACTCCAATTATAGTGTTATTGATTCTACATTATATTTTTTAGAGAAAGCGGAATCAGTTGCCATTTCTGACAATAATTTTAGTTCAGATAGTTTACTGCAAAAGTTGGTAGGACAGTTTCGGCATAATCAAGCATCGATGTATTATCGACAGCAAATGTTTGATGATGCTATCGAGATGGGTTTAGATAATAGAGAGTATTCTATTAGCATTGGAGATGTTGATTTAGAAATGCGAACCTACCAAATACTAGCAGCCTCGTACAGCGCTCTCGTGAGTTATGGTGAAGAGACAGGAGCTGAAATTGAGACAGAATTATACCTGGAGCGTAGTAAAGAATTTGCACGATTATTTGTGAATGCAGCAAATCAAACACAGAATGATTACCTCAAAGGTTTTGCCTACGCAACATTGGCAAATATGCATTCGATGCAAAACGAGTTGGATAGTGCATTAATTAATTACCAGCGCTCACTCGAATTCGCCTTCAAACAAAAAGATTATGCTATTTACAGTTCTCGATTGAATAATATTGGTAACATTCATTCGCAACTTGGACAGCTTGAATTAGCCAATGACAAATATGTAGAATCTTATCAAGTTGCGGTTGATCTCGGGAATGCAGTGCTTCAAGCGCGTGCAGCAAACAATATCTCGTACACTGCATTACAGTTGAATGATTTAAACCGAGCGAAAAGTTTTGCTTTAATCGGAATCCGCTTGGGTGAACAATTAGGTAGATATGGTACCATATCACAAAGCTATGGTAATTTATCTGAAATTGAACAACGATTAGGTAATACTGAGTCGGCGTTTGAAGCCTATAAAGCTCATATTCAATACAGGGATAGTTTGTTAAAGGCCGAAAATTTACAACGGATCGAAGACCTTCAAACAAAATATGAAACAGAGAAGAAGCAAACAGAGATCGACTTTTTGCAGAATGAAAGCCGGTTACAAGCCGCACTCATCAAAACAAGAAATACCCAAATTATTTCTGTTGGATTACTTTTGATTCTGATTGTTACCGGTGGATATATGCTATATCAACGACGTGTAAGTAAACAGCAGCGAGAATTACAGGATATGCATCAGCGATTATTGTCGGTTCAAATGAATCCCCATTTTTTATTTAATGCGTTGGTATCTATACAGAGTTTTGTATTGCAAAACAGGGAAGTTAAAGACACCTCAAACTTTGTAGCTAAGTTCGCTAAAGTGACTAGAATGGTGCTCAATTTCAGCAGAGAACCTTTTATTACTCTAAATCAAGAATTAGAACTACTAAACGAATTTTTACGGCTTCAACAAATTAGAACGGGTAATACCTTTGACTATAACTTTGAGATAGATGAAAATATTCAAACTGATTCTATCCTAATTCCGCCTATGCTTGCACAACCATTTATTGAAAATGCGGTGGAACACGGCATTTTACCTAAACAAGATGAACGCGGAAAGATTGACATTGAGATTGTTAAGAAAAAGGCTCACTTGGCCATTCGGGTTCGTGATAATGGAGCAGGATTTAAAAAAGGAGACGCCTTGACCAGCAAAAAATCATTGGCGATAAAAATTACGGGCGAACGCTTCGAGTTACTTAAAAAAATCACCGGTAAACCCTATTCATTTACCATAAAAAGCCCAGATCGTTCAAGTGATAATCGTGGGGTAGAAGTAGAGTTTTGTATACCTGTTGTAAGTTGAGAGTTTGATTTTTTTGTATACCTTTCGCGCTGGAAAAGGTCCATGGAATAGATAAGAAATCAAGGTTTTTTGAAAGTAAAATATGCCATAGTAGATGATGACCCTCAAGCGTTAGAGTCAGTCGAGTATTATCTAAAAAATATCTCCATAGATGGACTTGAAATGGAGATGGTTGGAAAGCAATACGATTTAGACGCGAATTCGGAAAGCGATCGAGAACTTCTTACGAATATTGATGTACTCTTTCTCGATATCATGCTGCGCGATAAAAACAGTTTGGATATTATTGGTCATTTTGGGGATGATCAACCAATCACTGTAATCACTACTGCTCATGATGAGCACATGCTACGAGCAATTCGCGTTTCAGTATTTGATTACATCTTAAAGCCAGTTGACGAAGATGATTTCATACAGTTGCTCGAGCGGTTAAAAGCAAAGTTGGAACGCGATTACATGCGCATGCGGGAATGGCTTTCACTTTCGAACGTGATAAATACCGGAGTGTTGAACGAAGAGCAGGCGAAACAAATCTCGAATATAAAAGACCCCATTTTCGAAAGTATCTCCCACACCTATCCTCATCTCACATTATTAGACAAGCGTTTGTTATTACTTATTAAGTTTGGATTTAGTAATAAAGAAATTGCAAGTCACCTTTCGATTGAACCGGAAAGTGTGAAGCGCTCAAAAGTTCGTCTGAAAAAGCGTATGAACTTACCTAAAAGTCAGAGTATAGAAGAGGCGCTTACTACAGTTTAATTGATATCTTTCCGAGTGAACTTCAGCTAGATATCCGATTTTTGGAGGTTTTATAAAATTCGTCACCCATCTGTCACCTGATTGGCATTTCCAGCATAAGTAGGTTTCTGCAACTCCAAATAATCCATTGTTATGCAGAAAAAACTACTATTTCTATCTGTTTTTAGTTTTGTGGTAGCCTTTAGTGCAGTAGCTCAAGATGCACCACTCAAAAAAGTGTTTAACTCAAGCGCACCTACATTAGGTAGTGCAAATACAGCAAAGGTTTCAGCTATTAAAGGGAAGCTATTTGAGGCAACTGCTCCAATCAATCAAATATATATTTATGATACAACCTCAGTTCAAGTACCTGTAGATTCAGTTCTTATCGCAAATCCGGGTGATGATCTTACATTTTACGATTTGATAACTGTTGATGATCAACTTGTTTTCTCAGTAGATTTTGAAGGAGACAATTACCTCTTATCCTACGATTATGTAACTGGTGGATTTAAAAATCAAGGGCTGGGTCCTTTACAAATCGGTATTAATTCTAGATTCACACATTTAAACAGGATATCAGAAGAAGCATTTATCGCTTTTGATAGCTTGAACAATAGGGTAATCCGATTTGATCCAGACACTACAGGTATGAATAATTCCGGGTTCTATGCATCAAAAAATATTTTTCTAAATCGGATACTCTTGCCCGGTGATGTTGGGGGAATTGGTGCCAGGCGTGATTTCGAAGTGTATTATGTGTGGGATAAATCAGACAATGCTATCAAACGATTTGATCCAAATGGAGACGAAGGTACAAAATTCGATTTTGATACCCAGAATATAGCCAGCGGCAGAGAACTCACCATAGAAGCTATGGTAGTAGAAGACAATGGTCGAATTGTTGTTGCTGTTAACGATCAACCAAATGGGGCAGCTAAATCGTTAACTCCATCCACAAAGCGTTTAATATTTTTCGGAGGTGGATTTCAGTTTTTAGGGGAAGTTGAATTACCCATAGGCGGGAGTCGTGGAGATTTTTCTACTATAACGGATCTTGATGTAGACTATGATGGAAATATTTACATCACCCATGCTGCTGATCGTTCAATAAGGATGCTGGATGATTTTAATTCACCTCCTTTCAATAACAATTCGAATCAGTTTTCGCAGGTAGTTCTAAATCAACCAACGGGATACTATCCTGTCACGAAGGATATGATCGCTTTTCAAGATTGGAATATTGAAGATACTGTCGTTGCTATTCGGTTATACCCAAATCTGGGCATAAATAATAGTTTTATACTTTACTATGATGCAAATAATGACGGTATATACGATGCAAACACTGAAGAAATATCCACTGATAATACCGATTCATTAGATGTCTCTATATCCGAAATAATATCCGGTAGGCTAGTTATTGAAGCTAATGCTAACTTATACACTTTCGGTTCAGTATCAAATATTTTCACTTATAAATGGGGCGATGGAACTGGATTTAATCCTGATAAAAAAGGAAACATTCTGGCAACAATATTAGGTAATAGTGTAGTTATTAATGGTGTTTCTGGAGTGGATGGTTGGCGTTTATTGGCCTCTACAAGAAAAAACCTCACCTATGAGGAGTTTTTAGATCCACTTTGGACTCAAGGAGCAGTAGGAAGTGATCTGCCACTAGGTTCACCAAATGTTTTTACGTACAACACCCAAGATGAAGATTGGAGCCCAGTAACCGATTTTTCACAAATAATGCAGATTGGAAGGGGAATAGCTGTATATGTATATGAAGATGATGATTTAAACGAGCCGGGTGTACAAGGGGGGTGGCCTAAACAAATAGATTTAATTACAGAGAAATCTGGAATTCCAAATAATGAAAATTTTGAGCTTGAGCTGATCTATACAACTAATAAAGCCCAGCCAGAATACCAAGGTTTTAACTTATTAGGTAATCCTTACACAACCCCGTATAACTTGAGAAATCCCTTTTTTGTGGCAGACTCAACCTCTCAAATATTGACCTATTGGGAGGCAAGCTACAATAATGGTGCCGGCCGATATTTATATTTGCCACTTTCACCAACAAATAATCAAAACCTCAATTTATATCTGATTTCTCAGGGGCAGGGTTTCTGGTTGCAGGGATCCTCTGCTAATGCTTCACTTACTTTTTACTCTGCCGGAACTGTAGGGGGCAGTATTCCTATCCCCAAAAAAATGCAACAACCAGATCCTTTGTCACTTTACCTGAATGATGATGGTTTTGGGGATCAACTGGATGTCTATTTCTCTGAGCTGAGCGCGCAGAAGCTGTTTAGTTTATCCGATACTTATCACGAAGTATTTGCAATCGGAGATAATGAAAAACCAATGGCGATAATCTATGGTGATTTTGGAAAGGAGTTGGTTGTTCCAATTGGTATAAGATCTACGAAGTCGGATAAAGCAACACTAAGTATCAACTTAGCAGATTTATCCAATCACATAAGCTCAGTACATATTGAAGAACATTTGCCTTCTGGAGAGGTAGTTTCTCACAATCTTATCGAGTCTCCTGTTACTCTTAGTCTAAAACACGATGGGGAAACTTGGAAGCATCAAGGAAACCTATTTCTGATTTTGAATAACGCACAAAATGTTTCATCAGAAGTAGAGAATTCAATGCCTATAGATTTCAAAATAGGAGCCTATCCGAACCCATTCAATCCGGTTACAAATATTCAATACCGGTTACCAAACGCCTCAAATGTTCAAATAGAAGTGTTTAACACTTTAGGTCAGCGAATAATGGAACTGAACGATCTCGAGTTTAAACAGGCAGGTACGCACACCCTTCGCCTTGATTTATCGAAGCAAAACTCCGGAGTGTATTTCGTACGCATTACTGCGAACAATCAGGTACGCACACAGTCAATAACGCTCATCAAATAAGTAAGAGGAATAACCATGAAAAAGTATGTTTTAGTTTTCGCCACTGTACTCACACTTTTGATGAGTAATACACAGGAAGTAAAAGCCCAAAAAACGTTTCCTGATGCACCAAACCAAGGATATGTTGATACAGGAATTGGGAAGGGTGATTTACTGAATATCTATAATGAGGGTAATCAAGCGCAAACCACGGTGGTATATCCGTTTTTTGTGAAGAATCAAATTTTGTATGAGTTTGTGAAAGACTCATCCAGAATGAAAAAGATAGATGCTGTAACCGGAAATAGTTTGGGTGTTTTATTCAGTACATCCGGTTTAGGGAATTTCGATGATGCAGATGTTGCGGTGACAGATTCACTGGTCGGATTATTGTTACATAATAGTTCAGCCGCTAATTCTGAACTGCGTATCTATTCATTGAATGATGGAACACTAAAACAGACTATCCAAACACAATCGAACGGGGCGATAAAAGCCAGAAGGTTACATGCTAATGAGAATGGATTCTTCTTATTCGATGATCCCAATAATCGAGTGGTTGAATATGAATGGGATACCTCATTAAACCAAGCGGTAGTTGGAGCAGAATTTCAGCTTTCTCAGTTTAGTGGATCTTTAAATGATATTGCAGTGCACGAGGAGATGATGTACATCCTCAGTTTAAATGAAGTTTATGCGTTCGATATGAATGGATCGAATGTGGGAAGTTACGATGTGAATTCAATACCGGGAGCTTCATCAACAAACTTCGATACAAAACGGATTGTTATTGAAGATAATGGGCGTATTACTGTTACTACCTCAGAAATCGGGAGTTCTTCCCCTGAGCAATTCCTTGTTTTTTTAACCCCGGAATTAAATCTTATTGATGTCTTTGAAATACCAAAAAATGGAAGTCGAGGAAGTTTCGGGCAACTATCTGAAGTTGCCGTAGACGAAGCCGGTAATATTTATTTACGCGCGTCAGAATTAAGAAGGCCAATTCATCAATTGGAATATGTAAATCATGCACCGATTTATAATTCATTGGAAGGGCCAAAGACCATAATAAATGCTTCAAACATTGGTCAAAGTGCAAATTTACTGCCTCAAACCTTTGTTAACGACCCTGAAGATTATTTCGATTGGAATGTAAATGAGGGGATTGGAGGAATTAAAATTACCAACATACTTAGTTCAGAAAATAATTTAGCGACCAACGTTTTGCGACATGACTCTGATGGCAATGGTAGTTACGAAACATTAATTACTCCCGGAACTGAATATGAAATCGGTGTGGAGGATCTGGCACAAAACCGACTTAAACTTAGTTATCCATCGAATACACGAGCCAGCGTTAATTTTATTAAAATTGCCTACGAGTTAGCCGATCGAGCGGGTGAATACACAGGCTTATCAGATACTTTACTTATCAATACTTTTAAATCAAGATTTGAGTTTGATGGCATAGAGGGTAAGGATCGTTGGGAGTTGATGGCACCGGTGATCTATGATGTTACCTTTGAAGACTATCTGAGCGATTTAGAATTGTACGGCAATTCTTGCTCAGAGTGTTTGCCGACAGAAAATGAAATTCCGGATAATCTGTTGGTATATAATCCACTTACGGAAGAGTATGAGCCACCAACTAGTTTGTCAGATACCTTACGTCAAGGCGATTCCTTTTTTATCCTTATTCCGGAAGATATTGACACAGCAACAACAGGAGTTCAGGGCGGGTGGCCCAGAACCGCAAACCTGAATAGTTTAGAAAAAGAAACTATTGAGGGATTTAATAATGCATTTTACACAAGTACGGATGATGTTTCGATTCCTCTTTTTGTTGGAAATAAATCAGATACGTTATCCAGATTTGGAGTTTCGATCGTAGGCAATCCATTCGGACAAAGTTGGAAATGGTCATCAGAGTTTGCTCAAAGAATGAATGTATCTCGTGATATAGCCATATGGAATGCGATGGCTGATAGCGGATTTGGAGCTTGGGAGTTTCCTACTTATTCCGGTGCACAAGAAGTTGTGATTAAACCCGACCAGGCTTTTGCCGTGTTCGCGACTGATCAAACTGCAAATATCGAATTTAAATACAAAGGGATTTTTTCTGACCAAGTAAGCCCGATTACCTTAGAAGGGATGTTAAATATCCAGCCTAAACCAACCCTTACTTTACATTTGGAATCGGAAGAAGCAGTAGGGGATCGCTTTCATTTAGCTCAGGATGGTAAGATTATTCCCAAACCACTCAATCCTACTCCACATTTTCACAATGTGTTTGCTTTGGGAAATGGCATCAATGCAAAGGCAGAATATTTTAGTAAAGCTCAGCTCTTTGACACCAGCAATGTTGAAACCGTAGTTCCTTTTGGTCTGCGAAGCGCTCGTGTTGATACCGCTATTTTACGGTTAGAAACAAAAGATTTTCCCGAATTCGACAGTGTTTATGTGCAGCACGTCAGGTCTGTTGGTGACACTGTAAAAATTTTCAGCGAAAATGATCGATATCAAATCCCATTAGCAGCTGCTAAAGTTGGATTTGAGCCTGAAGGGGATTTGGCATTAGTGTTTAAGATG
Source organism: bacterium (assembly GCA_024742815.1). Classification (GTDB taxonomy): domain Bacteria; phylum Bacteroidota; class Rhodothermia; order Balneolales; family Balneolaceae; genus HXMU1420-13. Next base: position 43,830 of record JANSXX010000014.1, on the reverse strand, counting down.
GAAGATAAATTAATCAACTCTATTGAAGATGCTGAAGACATTCCGCGGAATGTTATTCTCAACCAGAATTATCCAAACCCATTTAACCCAAGTACAAATATTTCATTTTCTATTCCTCGCACAGGGAGTGTTAAAGCAGAAGTTTTTGATATGCTTGGGAGAAAAGTAGCCACCCTTGTTGATGGGAATCTTACTGCCGGTACACATCAATTCAGATTCGATGGCTCAGATCTTTCAAGTGGAATCTATTTCTACAGTATCAACTTTGAGGGCAAACAACAACTTAGAAAAATGATGTTGATTAAATAATTCCCCCAAATAATAGAACCCAACAAACCAAATAGACAGACTTTCTGGAGAGGAAGTCTGTTTTTTTATATCTCATCCGAATAAAGTGACTGAACACGCGGTCGTAGGTTGTAGTGGTTTTGCATTACCTCGCCGTATGCACCGCAGCTGCGTATTGCTAGTAGATCACCTCTCGAAAGTTCCGGCAAGTCCAGATCTTTTCTGAAGGTATCAGAGCTTTCGCAAATTGGGCCAACTACATCATACTTTTTTTGTCCTTTTGTGGATGTTAACGCATCAATATTGTGCACCGCTTGATAGAGTGCCGGGCGAAGTAATTCGGTCATTCCAGCGTCAACCACGGCAAAGTTTTTTACTCTGCCGGTTTTGGTGTACAACACTTTGGTGATTAAGCTCCCACATTGCCCAACCACCGATCGACCTAATTCAAAATGTAAGGTTTGATGCTCTTTTAGTTTGATTGCACTCGAGAAAATCTCGAAATATCGCCTAAAATCAGGCACAGAAGATTGATTCGGGGCATCGTAATTTATGCCAAATCCACCGCCCACATTAATGGAAGTTAAGGTGTGCCCTTTCGATTCGATGTAAGAATTAAGATCATTGGCACGCGTACACAACTGCTCAAAAGGTTCAAATTTTACGATCTGCGAACCAATGTGAAAGTGAATACCAATCAACTTAATATTTGAAAGAGAAGGGATTTTCTCTAATACCGAATCAAGGTCATCTTCATGAATCCCAAACTTATTTTCATTTAATCCCGTGGTTATATAATGATGCGTCTCTGCATTTACATTGGGGTTTAAGCGAAGGGCAACATTAGCAGTTTTATTATGCTTGATTGCAAATTCATTGATTACATCAAGCTCGAGCGGCGACTCAACATTAAAGCAAAATATATTGGAATCGAGAGCGAGTTCAATTTCATCGTCAGATTTTCCAACGCCGGCAAAAGCAATCTGATCAGGTGTAAATCCACATTCAAGTGCGCGTTTAATCTCACCACCGCTTACGCAATCGGCATCCAATCCATATTCACGAATAATTTCGAGAATTTTAGGTTGATGATTCGCTTTTAATGCAAAGTGAACACGATATCCCCGATCGATGCCTTGTGTTTTTATTTGCTGTAAGGTGGTTCGTAATAGCTCGGTGTCGTAATAGTAAAAAGGTGTCTTATGTTTTTTTAAGGCACCCACCACTTCTTGTGGAAACATAGCTTAATGATCGAATTTTCTCTGCATCACCTTTCCTGTGCCTAAATTATATCACCGGTTAGATGTTTTTGAGGATTATTGAGTGAGTTTGCCGAATAGTAAGAATCGGCGCCCAAAGATAGGAATAGATTTATCGAAATAATGCCTTTGCTCTATATTTATCCACTTAGTAATGGGTTTCTAAACAGTAGATTCGATTTGATGTTGCTTCAAAGGAAGTAATAATCACTTTGAAGCATATAAGATTCTCTAAAATCCCGAGCTATAACTGGTTACAATAAACAGAACGGTGTCTTTTGGTCGCTATACTCGCACCTAATTTTGAAAAATCTTGGTGCTTGAGAAGAATAAAATTTGGCTAAGTAATATATTTTCAGGCAGGATGAGATAATTTCACTTCCATCAAAAAGTAGGAACTAGTGTTCTAAAAAATTACTTATCTATTCGTACAAGCTTTTTTAACCATAGTGCAAACAGAAAATTTATGGCAGGTACTAAGGCAAAACTATCAAAAAAACTTACGCTTTTCGATTTATACGCGGTAAGTACGGGTGCAATGTTCAGCTCTGGGTTTTTTCTTTTACCCGGCTTAGCGGCAATGGAAACCGGTAACGCGGTTTATTTAGCTTATTTGGCTGCTGCATTTCTCATTTTACCTTCTATGTTTAGCGTTGCGGAACTTTCGACAGCCATGCCCAAAGCCGGAGGTACGTACTATTTTCTGGATAGAAGTCTTGGACCGTTAATAGGAACAATTGGTGGCTTAGGCTCCTGGGTGGCCTTAGTTTTTAAAAGTGCATTCGCTCTTATTGGGATGGGCGCGTACTTAACGCTCTTTGTTGATTTACCTATCTTACCTCTTGCCTTGGTGTTAACCGTCGCTTTTGGGTTGCTCAATATTTTTGGAGCGAAAGAAACAGCGCTTCTTCAGCGAATTTTAGTGGCTTCGTTAGTGGTAATTATGGCCTTTTTTGTAATTCAAGGCTTGAACTATATGTACATTGCACAAAATCCCTTGCCCGAAATGAGGGAGCAAAACTTTTTTACAAATGGGATTAATGGGTTCGTAGCTACCATAGGTTTAGTTTTTGTTTCTTATGCAGGACTTACCAAAGCCACGAGTATAGCAGAGGAAGTTCAAAATCCGGATAAGGTAATTCCTTTGGGTATGATGCTATCTTTACTTACCGCTAGCGTTGTGTATGTAGCCGGTGTTTATATCATGGTGAATGTTCTACCTGCAGATGAGTTATTTGCAAGCCTTACACCGGTTGCAGATGCCGGTAAGGTAATTCTCGATTTTCTACCGGGTAATTCGGGATTGTTATTAGTTGTTATTGCTGCAATCGCGGCATTTGCTTCCACCGGAAATGCCGGAATTATGTCGGCTTCACGGTATCCGTTAGCGATGAGTCGTGATAATTTGGTGAGCGCTAAAATTGGCAAGATTGGAAAGTTTGGCACTCCACATATTTCTGTATTAATCACTACAGGTGTAATGCTGCTTGTTTTACTTCTCTTTGATGTGGAAGCAGTTGCTAAACTGGCTAGTGCCTTTCAGTTATTGCTGTTCTTTTTGATCAATCTCTCGGTAATTGTGATGCGCGAGAGTAAGATCGAGGCTTACAAGCCGGGTTATAAATCGCCTTGGTACCCATGGGTGCAAATTGCAGGAATGATTATATCGGTATGGTTAGTGGCCGAAATGGGATTACTTGCCGTTGGGCTAACAGGCACGATGATCATCGTATGTATTGGCTGGTATTTCTACTACTCGCATGGCAAAGTGAAGCGTCAGGGAGCCATTTATCACATCCATGCAAGGTTGGGTCAGCTTCGATATGAAGCATTGGAACATGAATTAATGACCATCTTTAATGAGAAAAACCTAAATAGCGCACTTACTTACGAGGAAGTGATCGCACGTGCAACGGTGATTCAGGCATCCGATCAACAAACAGATTTTAACCGATTGGTTTCCAAAGCCGCCATTCAGCTAGATCGAAGGTTAAATTTAGAGCGGGATTTCTTAAAAGACAGACTTCTGGATGTATCGAAAAACTTCACCAAGTTAAAAGAAGGGGTGTTCTTCAAATACGTGCAAGCAGATAACATTGCCATCCCCGAAATGATTGCCATTCAATCCAAGAAGGGAATTAACATAGAATTGGCAGGCATAGAAGAACAGGCAGTTGCTTTAATTTTTCTGGTAACCCCGACAGATAGACCATTGCTGCATATGCGTATCATAGGACATTTGGCGGAATTGATTGAAGCTGAAGAATTCCTGGGAAGATGGGAAAAAGCAGAAAATGAAAAAGATTTAAAGAACGTGTTACTCACAGATGAACGATTTATAAATGTTCGTCTTCAGGAGCATACTCCATCTGAGGATTGGATCAATAAAGCGATTATGGATGTAAGTTTGCCCGGTGAATGCTTGATCGCTATCATAGAAAGAGATGGTGATATTGTAATTCCAAAAGGAAAAACGAAGCTTAAATCTGGTGATGTACTATCCATTCTGGGATATCCAAAAGACATAGAGGTATTAAAACAACAGCTTGATTATTAACCAATCATTGCTAAAGTTTTACTGTTCATTAATTTTCCCCAGCAAAAAGCTGCTTTTAGCATTTACTACAGATACTAATCAGTATTATCGATTAATAAGTGTATTATTGGCCGGAAGGACAATTGCACGCATTAAAAAAGATTCTTTGGAATGAGCCACGATAAGCTATCGAAAAAACTTACTGTATTTGATGTATACGCTGTTAGTACGGGGGCTATGTTTAGTTCAGGGTTTTTCCTACTTCCGGGAATTGCTGCTATGGAAACGGGGAATTCGGTAGCATTTGCTTATTTGGCGGCCGGTTTTTTGATTTTACCCTCGATGCTTAGTGTGGCAGAACTTTCTACTGCGATGCCTAAAGCCGGCGGTGCCTATTATTTTTTAGATAGGAGTTTGGGCCCATTAATGGGAACCATAGGAGGGCTTGGTTCATGGTTCGCACTAATATTTAAGAGCGCCTTTGCATTAATCGGGATGGGAGCCTATCTCACAATTTTTGTGGATGTACCTATGCTTCCGCTGGCGTTGGTGCTTACTTTTGCATTTGGATTATTGAACGTATTTGGCGCTAAAGAAACTGCGGTTCTCCAACGAGTTTTAGTGGCTGCTTTGGTGCTGATAATGGCTTACTTCCTCATAATGGGGCTTAACTTCATTTATGGAACCGATAATTTCCTGCCACCACTTCGAGATCAGAATTTCTTTACGAATGGTATTAATGGATTTGTAGCTACCATCGGTTTGGTTTTTGTGTCGTATGCCGGACTCACTAAAGTAGCAAGTATTGCAGAGGAAGTTCAAAATCCTGATCGCTCCATTCCTTTGGGTATGATACTCTCCTTGGTTACTGCAAGTGTTGTGTATGTAGTTGGCGTATTTATCATGATTAAGGTTCTCCCTGCTGATGAACTTTTCGATAGCCTAACTCCGGTAGCTGATGCTGGCGAGCGGGTAATGACGTTCTTGCCCGGGTCAGTAGGATTATTACTCATCGTTATTGCGGCAATCGCTGCTTTTGCTTCAACCGGAAATGCCGGCATTATGTCTGCTTCTCGATATCCGTTGGCAATGAGTCGCGATGGTTTGTTAAGCCCAATTTTCCAAAACATTGGAAAGTTTAAAACTCCTCATATCGCTGTAATTGTCACAACATTAATCATGGCGGCAGTACTTCTTCTGTTTGATGTAGAAGCCGTAGCGAAACTGGCAAGTGCTTTTCAATTGTTGTTGTTTTGTCTGCTTAATCTGTCCGTAATTGTGATGCGGGAAAGTAGAATCGAGGCGTATAAACCTGGTTACAAATCGCCGTTTTATCCTTGGTTACAAATTGCCGGAATGATCATTTCTTTATGGTTAGTGGCAGAAATGGGATTATTGGCAGTTGGATTGACCGGTACGCTGATAATTTTCTGTATTGGATGGTATTTCTACTATGCGCATGGAAACGTGAAACGGCAGGGAGCTATTTATCATATCCATGCGCGATTGGGGCAGCTACGATATGAAGCGTTGGAGCACGAATTGATGACTATCATCAACGAAAAAAACCTGAACAATTCACTCACTTATCAGGAAGTGATCGCTCGATCAATAATGATGCATGTGGAAGAGGATCAAACCGACATCGAAAGGTTGATGCTTAGATCCACATTGATGCTCAATCAGCGATTAAAGCTTGATCGTGATATGCTTCGCGCACACCTAACCGATTTTGAAGATAATTTCATCGAAATGAAAGATGGCGTTTTCTTCAAATACGTACAGTTGAATAAGGTAAAGATTCCGGAAATGCTTGCGGTTCACTCTTCCAAGGGAATTGACTTCAAGTTAGATAAAGAAGAGAAAAAGGCATTCGCCATTATTTTCTTAGCCACACCAAAAGATAAGCCTCTACTTCATATGCGAATTATTGGCCATCTTGCAGAACTAATTGAAGCAGAGGGATTCCTCGAGCGTTGGAAAAGTGCGAAAATCGAAAAGGCGATGAAGCAGGTATTATTAACCGACGAGCGATTCATAAATATTCGATTGGTTGAACATACTAAAGTAGAAGACTGGATCGGTAAACGCCTGATGGATCTTGATTTGCCCGGAGAGTGTTTGGTTACCATCATCGAACGAAACAGCGAAATTATCATCCCAAAAGGAAAAACGAAACTTCAGTCCGGCGATATTCTTTCGATTTTAGGCTACCCCAAAGACATTGATCAGCTCAAAACTCAACTTGAGTACGAATAGAAAAATCAATTTAAATCAGTCTTTAAATTGAGCGATAATTTCATCCACAGATAACTGCTGTTCGGTACTTTCAATCATGTTTCGGAAGACAAATTTTCCGGCTTCTAGTTCATTATCACCCACAATAAATGCGAACCGCGCATTCTGTCGATTCGCCTCCTTCATCTGAGCCTTCATCGAGCGCCCTTTATAGTCCATTGTTGCAGAAATACCGTGCTCTCGGAATTTAGGAAGCTGGCCAATCACCCAATCTCTGGCTGCATCACCTAAACAAACCATAAATACATCAATCGATTTTTCGTCTGCTAGTTTTATGTCTAGTTCTTCGCAGGCAATGAGTAAGCGCTCCATTCCTGCTGCAAATCCGACGGCGGGAGTCGGTTGCCCACCAATTTCTTCTACCAGTAAATCGTACCTGCCACCGCCGGCAAGTGCATCCTGCGAGCCTAAATCAGGACTGGTTAGCTCAAAAGCAGTGCGGGTGTAATAATCCATTCCGCGAACGAGTAAAGGATCGATTACATATTCAATGCCACGCATATCCAAATACTTGCACACCAAATTAAAATGCGTTGCAGAGTCTTCATTGAGATGATCACTAATTACCGGTGCATTTTGGATAAACTCCTGATCTTCCGGTTCTTTGGAATCGAGAATACGCATTGGATTTTTCTCGAAGCGAGTTTTCGAGAGTTCACTAAGCTTCTCGAAATTTGGTCGCAGATATTCACGTAATACCGATTTGTAAGCTTCCCGGCTTTCCGGATCACCCACCGAATTCAATTTAAGCGTGAAGTTTTTGATCCCAATTCGTTGGTAAATGCGCATCATGAAAGAGATGCATTCTACATCAGCGATCGGATCATCGCTGCCAATTACTTCCAGTCCAAATTGGTGAAACTGTCGCTGTCGACCTTTCTGTGGCCGTTCAGCCCGAAACATTGGTCCGATATAGTACAGTTTTTGCGCTCCACCACGCTGTGCTAAATGATGTTGCACAAATGCGCGTACCACCGGCGCTGTTAATTCCGGCCGAAGCACATAATGGCTATCACCCTTTGTAAATGCAAAAATCTCTTTGGTAACAATATCTGTAAGTTGCCCTACACCGCGCTTAATCAGTTCGGTTTGCTCCATAATCGGAGTTCTGATTTCTTCGAAGTTATATCGAGCAGCCTCTTCGTGAATAATTGCTTCTAGAGCTCTCCATTTTTCAACTTCACCGGGTAAAATGTCCACCATACCGAGGTGGGTGGAGTATTTGGCTTTAGCCATTCTAATAATTTTTTTGTTCAAAAATAAGGTAACAATGGTTCAAAAACTGAGCTTATCTTAGGTTTTTGAGTATAGTTTTATAGTGTGAAATACAGAAATAGCAGTCATTTTATCAATGGCTTTGCCTTTAGAATAGGTAGTTAATAAAAGTCGCTTTAGTTCGTCATCTATTGAGGATGTACTTATTTCTTCTCTGTAAGAATCATATAGTTTTATTGTGGAATCAGACTGTTCGAACCAATATTGAAATGGATTCATATTCTGATAAGATCTACCAAATAACGAAAACAATTTTTTAAAGACTTTTTTTTGAAGATTACCATAACTGACTTTGAAAGCTGAAGTAGGTTTGAACCCGTTTTTTTGCCATCTAAACTCGGAGATTTTCGGATGATATCGATTAAACCATTCCAAATAGATCTGTTCATTTTTTTTAAATCGATCGGGTATGGAATAACAAAATTCAAGCAACTTTCGATTATAAAATGGTGAAAGGTGATCTACTAAATGAGACACAATTCTATCTCCAGACATAGTTCCATTTATTTGCCTTTGTTCTAATGAAAACAATTCAGCACCGCCATCTTTAATGTATGGCTCAATGTAATTTTCTACATCATTAATGCTAAAAAATATTTCAGGGTCAAAGCGAAAAGCAAGCTTTTGAATATAATCTCTATTAATTGGTGGTCGATTTGAAAATGAACCAAATAGCACATCACCTATTTGACCTGTATGTACAGCACCTACTTTTTGTAATTGATAATGATTAGTTACTGTAAATGTATGTGCTGCATTATAAAATAGATTAACACCATCATTTGCCTGAATAAAATTCTTGATGGGAGCATGTAAAAATTGTTCGTTTAATTCATAAAAATTATGAACTGTTTGTATATCGTTTGCAATTTCTGAAGCCACTATTTCATCTAATGTACCTTTGTGTGAAAAAGTAATGGTATGTAAGTTTCGAAATCCGAGTTCATGGGCTATTAATAGGTTTACCCTTGAATCTAAACCACCACTTAAATGGCTAAGATTTGCATCGCAATGTAATTCTGTAATTTTCCATTCGTTACTAACTGCCTCTAATAATAGTTCATCTATTTTTGAAATATTTTCTTCTAAGGATAAATCATTATGAGCTTTAGAAATTTGAAAATATTTTTTTATTGACAAATCAAATGAATGCATGTTTAGCTCAAGAATGGATCCATAAGGCAACTTCTTTGCCTCATTAATTGGAGTATTGTCATTCAATAAATAACCAAATCCTAGAAGCATTTTTAATGAATCGATGTTAATAGTACATGCTAGTTTTAGCTCGAATAACAACGAGGAAATGAACTTACATTCAGAAGAAAAGCAAAAAAGAGACTTTCTTTTATCGTAGTAGTAATAAATCGGTTTTGTCGAAAGTTGATCTGTAAAAACATAGAATTTAGCTGAAGGTTTATGGTAAAAGAATCCAGAAAATTGACCTTCTAAGCGAGTTATGAAATTTATGCCTTCTTCAAGGAAAACCGCATTTAAGTCTTTTGAAATTATTTGTCGGTTAAACAGAACTCCTTCTAAGCCAAAAACATAAGATTCAGATTCTTCTAGAAGTCGGTCTCTAGGAATTGTATTTATTACAGATCGTCCAAAGGCCATCGAGTGATGATGAATCTCTTCATTAATGCAATGCTCGAATTTTGAGCTAAACATTCTATTATAGTTTTTCGCGGGTATCTGTAAATCTTTAGATATAATGGAATAAAGGCCAGACATTAAGGTTTAATTTTTGAAAGATTTAAATACCAATTAAAAACATAGGTTAGTGTGCAAAAACTAATAAAACTATAAAGTCCAACCGCCATGTAGGCGTCATCGAAATATACACCAACAATAATTGCTAATAATTTGAGAACTAAATAAATCAGTTCAATCTTGAATGATTTTGATTGTTGACCAAAAAGTATGGGTAGATAGGCAAGTGGACTTACTACAAAAACCATAAATAGGTATGGCACCATTAATTGTGCAAATTCTCCAGCAACTCTCCAGTTTTCACTAAAAACAAATGCGAATGCATCTGGTGCAAAAAATAATAGGAAAAGAAAAGGCAATGAACCAAGTAAGGCTAATTTTTTAACGGTTTCAATAGTAATTCTTCGAATTCCTTTGTTGTTATTGTACAGCGTAGTTACTTTTTGACTATATACTTGATATGTGGAAGTACTTATTAATGTAATTGGTAAGAATGTTACTTTTATACATTGATTAAACCATCCTGCAATAGTTGAATTGAAAAAAGTGACTAAAAAAATAGTTGGTAAAGAAGATGCACTTGTGTTAGTTAGTGCATGTATAGCAGTTATTTTTGGGAATTTATCGTAGGTACGTATTAATTCCTTGTACGTTGAGCTGTCATCTAAATTAGATTTCGAATCTTCATGCCGAGGAGTTCTTTCTATAAAGTATCGCGAGACTAAAAAACCTAACCCTTCTCCTATTAATCTGCCAAAAATTAAGCCTGAAAAACTAAAACCGCCTAATCCAAAACCAAGTTGACTGAGTGAAGTACCTGAGGTTCTACTAACTTTTGAAACCGCTAAACCACGATATCGTTTATAGCGATTTAACATATTATTGTTAATATGAAACCCACCTAGCAAAAAAAGTGATATCGATGATAGTAAAATATAGATACCTAATGTTTCTGCATTTAGTATAACTAAAAACCATTCGTAAAATAAAAGTAGAAAAATTAATACTATAGTCGTAATGACAAATAATACTCGATAGCATAATTTGAATAGTTTTAACGCATTGCTATCCAGTTTTGGGAGTAACAAAGCAGCTTCGAATTTAAGGGAGCCAACTACCGAAATCATTGAAACCATTGCGGCATATACTCCGAGAATTCCATAGTCTTCAGGTGTGTAAATTCTAGTAAGAATAGGAGAGATGGCAAATGCTAAGATTTGTGAGAACATAGTCCCACTCATCAAAGTCATTACATTCTTAGAAGAGGTATTAAAATATTTTTTTATGTCAAAATTCAATACAACACTCTACGCAATAAGAAATTGAAGAAGGTCTCGGAGTCGTTGTTGTTGCAACTCTTTACCAAACACTTTTTTCACAAGATCTAAATTATGGATTTTCTGATCTACAGTTAATGGTTCAAAAATTATATTCTTTTCAAATGTACCTATATAAAAATTGTTAGCCTTTAAATAATCGTACACCGAGGTAGTTTTTTGTAAATATACATGAGAACCAATTGCTAACGCTTGCATTATATTTCCGACAGCTTGTTGTCGTAGGTGGTTCATTATTACAATTTCACAGGATTGTAATTTAGCTTGATACACGTCGGCGGGCAAAAACGTATCTAATATTTCCACGTTTTCGGCACCTATACTTTTTATAGCATATTCCTTTACATAAGTGGCGAGATCTGAATCACCATAACTAAGGGGGATTAGAAGCTTTCTATTATCCAGTCCTACATGTTTAATGAGGTCGATAGCCTCGATATGATTGTTAGTGAAATGTGCAGAGTTCCCCAACAAGATATAATTACCAGATGCAGGTTTAACCTCATGTTCTAAAATCGGATTTACATAATTCAGATGATATAATTCTGCATTGATAGAATATTCTGAAGAAAGCATGTGATAATCACCGGGCATAACCGGAGTAATAGTTCGTACTTTGGATAAAGTATCTATTCGTTCTTTATTTTTTTTTCGATAATCAAGTAAAATGGGAAATCGAGAGTGTATCTGTTTTTTTAGATTGACAAAAGCTGGATATCTTTTAAATAATCTCCTTTTTAAACGAAGTGTTTTTGGTAATAAAAAACGTTCATGAAACCGACCTAAATTAAAAATGTCGGCTCCCCAGCTAAATAATGCAATTGGCGGATTAATTGATTTTTTTGAGATAAAAGAAGCATCTACATCTCTAAGATAATGGACTATTATCGCATCATAGCTGTTTAACTCATCTAAATTCGTTTCTGTGAGATTATCTACAAAAGTATTTTCAAGCTCAGGTAAATCGAATGTAAGATCACAAAAAGACTTAAATACGGAAGTCTGATCAGGGAATGAGTGGAGTAATCGAATTTTTTTTTGTTCTTCGTCAACCATCTGTCAAATTGGTTTTGCCGGAACACCAACTACTCTTTGGTTATCTGTAATATCTGTAGTTACAACCGCGCCAGCACCAATAACACAGCTATTCCCAATGGTTACATTAGGTAGTATTATTACACCGGCACCAACAAAACAATCATTGCCTATACTTACTCCTCCTAATAGATTGGCGCCTGGACTTATCTCACAAAATGTACCAATAGTTGTGTCATGATGTACATTGGCTCTGGTATTAATTAAAGTACCTTTACCAATCGTCACCGAATTAGATATAAAAGAGAATGGCATAATATCGACGCCATCATCAATCCTAACATCAATAGTACCCATCTGTGAAGATTCAGAACGAATTCCCATTAACTCTCCACCTGCTTTGATACACTTTTCATAAAGTGCTTTTCGAGTACTTGGCTTTCCAACTCCCAATATAAAATTAGGGTCTTTTTTAAAGTGGATTTTCAATTCATTCAAAGTACGAATAACCGTGAAATTATTAAGGAATAGGGAAGAAATGTTATCAGACAAATCATCAAAAAAAACAAGATCTGAATGAGGTTCTGGTAAACCCATTACCAAATCTTTGGCGTGTCCTCCAGCTCCAGCAATAATCATGATAAAACAGTTCTTAGCGTGAAAATTATCTGATCTTGTTCTTCTATCGATAAGGTATGATAAAGAGGTAAGCATAATATTTGCTCACTTACATAATCAGAAACAGGGCAATGCCCATTAACATATTCAAGTTCCGATAAGCTGGGGTAGAAATAGCGTCTGGGGTAAATATTCTTTTCTTCTAGTGCCTGAATAACGCTGTTAATTATCCCTTCCTTTTTTAACACGATGGGAAAGTATGCATAATTGAATTGATCAGCATCTTCATTAATTCGTTGGAAGTGAATGGGTAAATCACTCAACTTTTGTGTGTAGTATTCGCTTTGTCTTTTTCTGGTTTCAAGTATTTCGTCTAAATGGTTTAATACTGTAAGTCCCATGGCAGCATGTAGCTCCGAGTTCTTTCCGTTAATTCCAACACCATTGAACTTAGCGGGACCATCGTGACCAAAATTTCTCATATAATCAATACGAGTTTTTAATGCTTTAGTAGAAGAAAATACTGCGCCACCCTCTACCGTATGAAAAATCTTTGTTGCATGAAAAGAGGCTGTACTTATGTCGCCGTAGCTGAATATTGACTTCTCTTTATATTGAGAAGCAAAACAATGTGCAGCATCATAGATAACCTTTAGGTTATACTTGTCAGCAATTTGCTGAATTTTGTCTATCTCGCAGGGATTACCAAATACATGGGTCGCAATAATTGCGCTGGTACGTTTTGTGATAAGTTTTTCAATGTTATTTGGGGAAATATTGAATGTATCTTTATCTATATCAGCGAAAATAGGTGTGCAATTTTCCCAAACTATGGAAGAAGTAGTTGCTACATACGAAAATGGAGTGGTGATAATTTCGCCTTCTAATTCGAGTGCTTTAATAGCTAACTGGAGTGCAATTGTACCATTGGTTACAAAGGATATATTGTCTGTACTTAGATACTCGTTTAATCTTTCCTCAAGTTTTCTGACAACAGGTCCGTCATTGGTAAGATATTCTCTGTTCCAAATTTCTTGGACTAATCTCTGGTATTCGTGAATGGGCGGAAGAAACGGTTTGGTGACTCTGATCATGTTTATGAAAGTACGTACAGTTTTTTTAATCTAAAAAGAGTTAACCACCATTTTTATCGGATATTCAGCGAAATCTAAATAAAACGTAAAATATTACTCTGCGTATTCAACTAAGCTGTATATTCAGCCAAAATTTTGAACACTTTTTAGCAAAGACATTTTATGAATGTTTTGATGGTACTAGATCATAAAATTCCACACGATATACGGGTGGAGAATGAAGCTGAAATACTAGTACAAAATGGTCATAAAGTTGGGATTTTATCGGTTGGCGACTATGAAGAAAATGGGGTAGTTCACCGCAATGGTTACAGAATTTATAGGGTAGCAATGAAAAGGTTCTGGCTTAAAAAAATGCATGGATTGGCCGGGATGATTCCATGGATGGATTATTACCTTTATCATCATTTAAAGAAGATTATTTCAAGTGAAAAATATGATGCTATACATTTGCATGATTTATACACTTTTGGTGTGATAGGACTTTTAAAGAGAAAATATCCACAGTTAATATTTGTAGGGGATATGCATGAAAACTATGTGGAAGTATTAAAAGACTATGATTGGCCAAATCGATTCCCGAATAATTTGATAGTCAGCCATAAAAAATGGGAAAAAAACGAGAAAGAATGGCTGCCTCTTTGTGATAAAGTGATCACAGTTAGTGAAGGCATCCGAGAGCGAATAATTAAGAAAGGGGTGAAAGAAGAAAATGCAGTGCTTACCCCAAATTCAATTAGGTTAGATCTTTTCGATAGTTTTGAGGTAGATGAGAAAGTTATTGATCGTTTTGAAAAACATTTTGTATTGCTCTATGTTGGCGGATTTATCGGTAATAGAGGATTAGAGCATGTTATAAAGGCCGCACCCAAACTGAAACAAATCATTCCTGAAATTAAGATTGTTTTAGTAGGAGATGGTGAAGAACGAAAGAAATTGGAAGAACTGGTTAAACAATTAGAAGTTCAAGAAATCGTGCAATTTGAGGGGTGGAAAAAACAATCTGAAGTAAAATCTTACTTACAGGTTGCAGATATTGGCTTAGTTCCTTTCAAAAAAACGCCTCAAACAGATAATTCGAGTTCGAATAAGCTTTTTCAGTATATGTACTATAATTTGCCTATAGTTGCCACTAATTGCGAGTCGGTGCAAAAACTGGTAAGCACAGAAGATTGTGGCTTAATCTATGAAAGTGAAAACTCGTTAGCCTTTTCAGATTGTGTATTTAGCTTATATAATGATGAAGAAAAGGCATCAACACTTGGTGAGAATGGGTACAAAGCAGTTGTTGAGAAATACAATTGGTCGTGTGCAGCCAAAGATATGTTGAACATGTATAACGACTTAAAATTATTGAATAAATAAATGGATAGAATATTGGTTTTAGCACCACATGCCGATGATGGTGAATTTGGTTGTGGAGCATCTTTAAAGCGTTTTTCGGATGAAGGAGCAGAAATTTTTTATGCGGCATTTTCGCCGTGTCAGATTTCTATGCCTTTAGGAAGTAAAGAACGCCAACTCTATGATGAATTAGAGAAAGCGGTATCTCACTTGGGGATCAAAACAAAAAATATATTCAAATTCGATTTTCAGGTTCGAATATTCGCCGAATATCGTCAACAGATTCTCGATACTTTGATTAACCTTCGAAAAGAGATACAGCCTAATTTAGTTCTACTACCAAACTCTGATGATATTCATCAAGATCATCAGGTAATTCACAATGAAGGGCGCCGGGCATTTAAAAATATATCCATTCTTGGATACGAATTGCCTTGGAATAACCGACATTTCCTAACTAATTATTATATAACGGTTAATGAGACGCACCTTGAAGCAAAAGCGAAAGCGATTGCAGAATACCAAAGCCAGACTTTTCGGCATTATATGGATATTGATTTTTTTAAAGGGCTTGCTAGGGTACGGGGAATTCAGGCTAATGCCGACTATGCCGAAGCGTTCGAAGTAATTAAGTGGGTGTATTGAGTCCTGAAATTGATTCTAGCTGATTTTCATTAATAGAACCAACGCAAATGTCCTGAACGGCCCAATTTTCATCATAGGGTATTACATCGTACATTTTCAGTTCCGGATTGAAAATTACAAAACTAGTTCGGTTTGAATCTATCGATAAATAGTAATTTGAATGCGTTTCGGTATTTTGAATCCATTCCATACCGGTTAATTCTTTCGGCTTCCCGTCCAGATTTTTAAATGAATAAACAGTTCGGTTTTGTGCATTTCTTAAACGATGCACTTCACCAGTTCCCGTACTTGTTGCTATCACGTCTTCGTTTAATACATGCCCACCATGCGGATTCTTTAAACCATCCAGTATTTTCGTAGAGATGCCATCAGTAGGATTTATTCGGTAGACAGCGCCTTCATGAAAAAATGTAGCTATTACGAAGTTGGGATCGTTTTTGTCGTACACTACCGAATTGATAAAAGCGGCTCTTTTTGCGGTTGGCAATGAATCCGTTGTAGGATCACTTATTAAAAGTACGGAATCACCATTAGCTCGTATATTTGCAGCAAGGTCTTTATTTCGAGTTAAAAATTTTTTTTCACCCGTTTTCGGATGTGTTGTAGAATTAAAACCATGCTCCCAGGCTAGCCACTCCCACGTCTGATTTTTTGTAGTTAGGTCATATTCAAGAATTAGATCAAAGCCTGAAGACGAAATTAATAACCGGTCTTTATTGTCGGGTTTAAACTCTACAGTATGAATGTATGAAAACCAAGGATTTTCAAGACTAAGAATATCACCCAACTCATCAAATACATACACTAGGTTTTCTGCGGCAAAACTAAATCTATTATGATCGAAATGAAGAGCTCTTGGCTCCTTGGTTCGAATTAACACATTACTTTTGGTCAGTTTGCCCCTCTCCATTTTTATTTGGGCAATGCCTCCTAAAGATGGCGTTCGTCGTTCAACACTTCCAGTTTTGTTTCCCTTATTAGATCGGGAAGCGATATATCTTTTTCTGATGGCTTGTAAATCGAAACTTTTTATCGATATCAGAGCATCAATCGTTCCATAGAATGAATTCGAACGTTCAAAAGTCGAAATATCAATTTCTTCAGTTTTCATTGATAAGACTCCTTAACTCAATATCTAATTCTTTCGATAATTGTTGGCGTGAAAAGCGTTCATGCGCATTGTTGCCGATTTCAGTAGTTCTGCCTTGTTCTTTCCATTCTGAGTAAAGTGAGAATATTCTCTCTTTAATTTCCGTCGAATTTGAATAATCGATCATTGGTGAGCGTTTGCAATCGGATAAAATATCAGCTGCGTCACCATTGGTTGGTCCTATAGAAATTAATGGTGTTTTAGAGGCTAAATATTCAAAAATCTTACCGGTTATTATCTTTTTGTTGTCGTTAGTATCAGGAATGATAAAAAGCAAACCGGATGCGTCAATCATTCTTTGTACAGCTGTATGATGCTGTACAAAAGCTTCAATATTACAATTAGTTAGAAGATTGTATTCTTCTAAACTGGCTAGCACCTGTGGATGAGTATTCCCGATTAATGAAATTTTTACATGCTTGCCAAAATCTTCATGCTCATCAATCAACTCTTGTAATGCTTTCCATAAACTCACGCAATTTTGGTTCTCTTTAAAATTGCCGATATAAGCTAATTCGAATTCATTTTTTTTCTCTGATGGTACTATTCCGGTAAAATCCTCATGATCGTATCCATTAGGAAGTAGCTTGATTTTGTTAGCACGAGCCCGAAATTCATCAACTAACCCCGTGCTTACGGTAGTAATTAAATCGGCGCTCTCGGCCACTAAAGTCTCAAGAGCTTGGTCTTTTTTTACAGTTGATGCTGTTCTGGGTAAGAAATTGTTATAATAAATATTCGTCCAGGGATCTCTGAAGTCAACTATCCATGGAATAGAAGTTGTTGCGGATAGTTTATGGCCTACTAAATGTGTTGAGTGTGGGGGACCGGTTGTAATCACCAGATCGATCGCTTCCTGTTCGATGATTTTTTTGGCAGCTTTATATGCAAATGGAAACCAACCTTTTCGTGCATCAGGTATAAACCAGTTGGCTCTAATATGGGAAGCTATTTTCTTAAATAGTGATGGATTTCCTTTTAGATCGCCCATTCCTACACTTGTAACTTTTCCGCGCTTCACATTCCCTGAAAGCCAATTGAATATTCGAAAAGGCTCAATCGTACTCGTCCGAATTACTTTCGTTGATGACGGAACATCTTCTAGAAGCGTTGAATCTGTATTTGGATAGCTTCCATTCCTTGGAGTAATCACGAAAGTTTGCCATCCAAGTTGGTCTAAGAACTTTACAAATTTAAGCCAACGTTGAACTCCTGGACTACTTGCCGGGGGCCAGTAATAAGTGATAACTAGTAATTTCTTTTTATTCACTGCTTGAAGAACCGGTAAATCTGCGCGCTACTAAAAAAAGCGCCAATGAAATCTGAAAAATCAATGAAGCCCATGATAATTTTACGCCTGTATAAAATGATGGAGGTCTAAAATCCAGTTCTAACGTGTGCTCACCTGCCGGTATTTGTAAACCGCGTAACAAGTAGTTGGTTTTGTAAATCGGAATTTCTTCATCGTTTAACGTGGCAACCCATCCATCAGGATAATAGATTTCACTGAGAACTAAGAAACCGGGAGTACTTCTTGATATCTCTAGAGTCATCTCCGATCCCGTGTATGAGGTGAACTCAACAGTTGCTGCGGAATCAGGAACAATATTTGGGGAATAATTCTCTACAATAGCAGTGTTAGAAAAATCGACTCTACCAGGCGATAAAAGGTTAAAGGCTTCTACCGGATCATCTACAGTGATCGCCTGATCAACAAAAAATGCTTTTGGTAGCACATTTTCTATTTCATAAACAACTCCATCGTTTCCAGAATAAACCGGAGTAACGCCAGGAACTTGAAGGCCGGGGTTGTAGGTGATGTATTTAGTATTTAATACAGCAAGTAAATCAAGATTAATACCATATTGCCCCCCAAACATTGGTTCTCCCTGTGCCAGTAACACATCTTGGGCCAATGCAAGCTTAGCACCGGTATATCCACCTAAAGATGGATAGAAATATGAAGGTATTGCATTCGAATAGGGATTGTCGAGCAATGGAAAAACTCGGTAAGGGTATATTCCATTATCAGAAATATTTTCTTGAATAAAGGTATCGAGTGGACGTCGCTGGCTTTCAATTAATCGTTCCGGGTCGATATTACTATTTACAAATTTCGTTTCATCCATATAGCGTTGACCTACAGAAATCATATCAATAGCTGTTAACAATACCACACTTAATGATACAATCGTGGCTGAAATCTTGCGTGTGATATATGCGTATACAAGTCCGGTTCCAGCTAGTAGAAAAAAGCCAAGACGAAATAAGTCGGCATTCGCTTTCTCAGAGCGCGTTGGAATAAATTGTGTTTCAACAATACTACGCGCTCGTTGTAATACTTGAGGGTTATTGGCCGGTAATTGATTTTGTTGAGCGATCTGAGCGGCAATGTTTTCAACTTCACCTAATCGAGTGTAATCGAAACTTTTTACGGTGACAAGTAGCAGTATGAAAACACCTACTACGATTCCCAATATTGGGTACAATTTTTTTATAGAAAGTTGTTGTTCACCAACCCAATCTATTAGAGCATCAAGTCCATATACGGCTACTATACTAAAACAAAATGAGGTTACAACAAGCCATGTTTCAGGTGCTCTGAATTTGTCGAAGTAAGGGATGTAATCGAACGCCAGTTTATTGAAAAGTGCAAAATTGCCACCCCAAGAAAACAATATGGCTAAAAATCCGACTCCTAGGAAAACATACATCACTTTTTGACGAACTCGAAGTAGCGCGATTAACACAAAAAATATGGCTATGGCGCCTAAATAGTGTGGTCCGGAAGTGAACGACTTCGGTCCCCAATAATCCGGAGATGCACCGCCAAATAAATCAGGTATGGCTAATGTTAATGTTTCGGCCTTTCCTTGACTCCAGGCAAATGCATAGTTGGTATCAAGTCCAGTGGTGCCTTTAAGATCAGAACCACCACGAATGCTATATGGGGCGTAACTTTTCTGAGTAAGTGTACGCTCTGCATTATTTAACACCCCCATTATACCGCCAACCATCAAAATGGCAGTGATTGTTCCCCATTTTTTGAAATCTGATTTTTTGAGCCATTTAAAACTATCGAACATCCAAAGTGCCCCCATCAAAAACATAAAATAGTAGGTAATCTGGGGATGCCCCGCCCTTACTTCTAAAGCAAATGCTGTGGTAAAGAGTAATAATCCGGCAATTTTTTTTGGAGATCGAGTGATCAACCAATAACCGGCAAATGTCCAAGGTACAAATGCCAGTGTGAAAAATTTGGAGGTATGACCTGCCATTATGATGACAGGAAAATAAGTGGTAAGCCCATAAATCAAACTTCCAAAAACGGCTGTCAATGGTCTGAAACCCATCAAAATCAGTAAAAAATACATGCCCGAAAGAAGAACCCAATATTGAAATGCCGGATAAATATTATTGAAGTAACCGGTTAACACATCAAGATTAGGTACTTGCCTTTGTACTGATACTACAATTGCAGGCATGCCGCCAAACATATTGTTTACCCATAATGGCTCTTCACCAAACTGCTCTCGATATTCTATAACTGTTTCAGCTCCCGCTCGCCATTGGGTGATGTCGTGGCGTTGAATTTCTTTGCCACCCAATGTTGTTTGGAAAAAAAGCACAAGTGGAACAATAAAAAGGATGGCAATGGAAACAATGTGTTGCCATTTTAGAGGAAGACGATAGAAAAAATCGGACATGGAAGTGGAGTTATTCGATTACTTTTGGAACTCGGAAATAGTCGGTATCGGCATCCGGTGCGTTTTTCAGAGCATCATCATGCGAAAGTGGCGTTTCGGCTTTGTCGGGACGAAAACGTGATGTTAATTCAATTACATGCTCCAAAGGTTCCACATTAGTGGTATCCAATTCGTTTAAAAGATCCATATAACCAAGTATATTGTTCATATCTTTGGCAAGTGAACTTACTTCTTGTTCGGTTAACTGTAGCCTTGCAAGATCAGCAACGTAGCGGACTTCTTTTTCTGAAACAGACATAAAATCTTAAATTTAATTTCGGGAAAGGTAAGAAAGATAGATCGAAAGGTTTACTGCAAATCGGTTAAAATAAGTTGTAGGTTTCCATTTCAATTTTGTCTAAGCCTTGTAATATTCAATTGCACTAAATAATATGGTGTATGATTAAAAAAACAGTAACTATTAAGAACAGTACAGGTTTGCATGCCAGACCTTCTGCCGCGCTGGTAAAGCTTGCCGGGTCGTTTAAATCTGATTTCTATATCCACATGTACGGATATAGAGTAAATGGAAAAAGTATACTGGGTGTAATGACACTTGCCGCCGAACAAGGAGCTGAATTGTTGTTCGAGGTGTCAGGCCCGGATGAAGAGGAAGCAATGGAAGCTATTGTGGATTTAGTTGATAATAAGTTTGGCATGAGCGACGAATAGCATGCAACAAGGGGGTACTGAATTTAGGATTTCGGGACAAGCAGGCAGTGAGGGAATTGCGATCGGATTGGCATATGTGCTGAATCAGTCAAACCGATCGGTTGCACCAAAAAAAATAAAAGCCCTTCAAGTTCGCACTCACATCAAACGATTTCAAAAGGCAAAAGCGCTCTTTCTGGAAGAAATTGAAGAGCTATCGAAAAATCTGGATAAAGCTACCCGAGAGATTTTTGAGGCACAAAAGCATATTGTTTCTGATGTTGAGATTGATGATAAAGTGATCCAGCTAATCGAAAAAGAGCGGTTTAGCGTAGATTATGCCGTATTTGAAACTTTTGGGGAATTCATAGAGCGTCTGAGAGAAAGTGGTTCAGAAATTTTTCAGCAACGTATTGTCGATCTCGAAAATCTTAGAAATCGTCTGATCGATCTGTCGTGCGAAAACGAGCAGCATAAAAAAATTCCCAAAAGGTCCATTTTAGTAGTAAAAGATATTAGCCCCACCGATCTTGTCAATTTTTACGAAATGGGGATAAGCGCGCTGGTGATGGATAAAGGTGGAATAACTTCACATGCATCAATTATCGCACAATCGCTAGATATACCTTGCGTGGTTAGTGCCAAAAATGCTGTGCAACACACAAGTACAGGAAATCAAGTAATTGTTGATGGTAATACCGGAAGTGTGATTGTTAATCCAAAAACGGAAACAACGGAGCAGTTTAAAAAAAGAAGCAGAGAATTAACCAAACAAAAAAAGGCAATTCTACATGGAAATGAAGAGTCTATCACTACCGATGGCTTTGTATTTCATTTAAGAGCGAATGTAGAATTCACTCAGGAACTTGATCTGGTAAAAAAGAATAAGGCTGAGGGAGTGGGGTTGTTACGAACCGAAGCTCTTTTATATGGTGGTTTCGAAAAACGTGCAGAAGAAGCTCAAATTGAGTTTTACAGCAAGATTCTGAAAGAAACTAAAGGTCCGGTAACTATTCGATTATTCGATGTTGGTGGCGATAAGCTTAACATCCATAATCAGGATGAGGACAACCCATTTTTGGGATGGCGAGGTATCAGAATGTTGCTCGATGAACGGGAGATTCTAGAAACTCAACTACGCTCAATTCTAAAAATATCGGGAAAACATAAAGGAAGAGTGCTGATTCTGGTGCCGATGATTACCGATGTCCAAGAAATTTTAGAAGTAAAAAAAGTACTTAATGCAGTTAAAAATGACTTGAAAGAACAGCAAGTTACGTTTGATGAGCATATTCGACTTGGGATTATGGTAGAGGTGCCAAGTGTAGCGTTGTTGGCATCACAATTTGTGAAAGAGATCGATTTTTTTAGCATTGGTACAAACGATTTAACCCAATATACGTTGGCAGTAGACCGCGGAAATGCACGAATATGTTCTTTATATCAACATACACATCCAGCTGTTTGGCAGCTAATTCATCAAACGGTGTATGCGGCTAGAAACAATAAAATACCGGTTGCTGTTTGTGGGGAGCTCGCGGGAGATATTATTGGTGCTTCTGTATTAGTTGGGATGGGTGTGAGCGAACTCAGTATGGCTACTCATTCTATTCCGAAAATAAAGCATCATTTGAGCAATAATTCGCAAGAATCTTTTAGGGAGCTCGCACAAAAAGTGTTAAATAGCTCGAGCGCTGAACAAGTTAAGGCTGAATTCAAAGCGCTTTTTTCACAGTAACCTATCGCTTATTTAATTAATCGCTTTGCGATTAAAGTTAGCACCATTAAACCGGGAAACGTTTCCAAGATTTATAATATTAGATTAATTGACAATATTAGTTAATAAATTTAGTCATCTTTATTGAGTTAACAATTTCTTTACGGCATCGCCTTGATGAATACTAAATAAAATAGGTATAATTATAGTTCGAAAGTTAACAAAACTCCTTATACCGATGCTCACAAAGAAATTCACACCAAAAAGAACTGTATGTAAAGTTACTTTTTCTGTACCATCAGAAATCGTAACTAAAGAAGTTGCACTAGCAGGCGACTTCAACGATTGGGATTACGAGTCCCTAAAACTGAAAAAGAAAAACGGCGTTTACCAAACAGAAGTTCGTCTAAAGCCTGAAAACGAATATAAGTTCAAATACTTGATTGATGGCGAAGTTTGGGAAAACGATTACGAAGCCGACGCTTACGTGCCTAACGAATTTGGTACCGAAGATTCGGTTGTTGTAGTAGGCAAATAATTCTATTGTTCGACCAACACTTATTTAATAAAAAGCTCTCAACTTCCTGGCTAGGTAGAGAGCTTTTTTATTTTCAGGAGCTCCCATCTACAAATACCTATGCCAAGCAAATTGTGAAAACGGAGCGTTTTCACGGAGCAATTGTACTAGCAGATAATCAAACGGAAGGCAGAGGGCAACATCAACGTAGTTGGGATATTGAAGCACATCAAAACCTGACCTTTTCAATTATTTTTGAACCGCAAAAAGGCGATCGTTTAAGCATACTCACGTTAGCTTGTGCACTTGCAATAAGTGATTACATTGAAGAACACCTTAAGCAAGATACACAGCTAAAATGGCCGAATGATGTGCTTGTTAACAGTAAAAAAATTAGCGGTTTATTAACAGAGACGGTATTCAGAGGAGATGTTTTAGACCGATTGATTATCGGAATTGGGTTTAACATCAATCAAAGAAAGTTCGATGAAAAGCTCACCGAAACAGCTACATCACTCGCCATTCTAGATGATAAGAAACATCAACGAGAGGAAGTGCTAGCTCGTTTGCTTACTCGAATTGAATACTTGTATCGTTTATGGAGCACGCAGGATATTGATTTGTTAAAACGCATCAACAAAAAGCTGATAGGCTATGGGAAATGGGTAACACTGGAAGTAAATGATGAGTTACTCGACTCGGAATATAAATTTATGGGTATAAATGAGCTTGGCCATTTAGTGGTGTTGAATAAAGCTCTTGAAGTGAATACTTTTTCGCATGAGCAAGTCAAAGTCCGACTCAATTCTTCTACATCTTAAGAAACAGTTAAAGCAGACATTTTCAACCTCGCCTTTTCTGATCATTGGAGTGAGCGGTGGAGCTGATTCTATGGCGCTGTTGTATGCTTTGCATAAACTTAAAATCGAAGGTTTAGTTGTGCATGTGAATTACGGATTACGTGGTGAGGAAAGTAACGGCGATCAAGAATTAGTAGAACAAGTAAGCGCCATGTGGGGATTTGAATGTTGTTCAATTCGACCGGGAATAGCACCTGAAGGGAAGAATTTTCAACAATGGGCAAGAGATACACGCTATGAGTTCTTTGAGGATCTTAAGAAAGAATATAACGCCGATGGAATTGCTGTTGCTCATCATCAGGACGACCAACTAGAAACGATTTTGTTTAAAATACTTCGTGGTAGTGGTTTGGATAAACTCTCAGCAATGAACGAATGGGAAGACTCAAGATCTATTTGGCGTCCATTTTTAAAAATACCCAAACAAAACCTTGTTGATTTCTGCGAAAAAGAGCACATCCCGTATCGAACAGATGCATCGAATGAAACAAGTAATTATGCCAGAAATGCAATTCGAAATGATGTATTTCCGATTTTTGAGCGATTCGTAGAGGGCTGGAAGGGAAATTTATCTACAATTTCGGAGATGGCTTTCGTATACGATGAATCATTAGATGCACTTCTGCCGGCTGATAAAGAAATTCAGAGTTTGCCGCTGCAAGTTATTTCCGCTCACTCAGAACGATTACAGGGAGCATTACTGAAACGGTTTATCGAAGAAAGATCGGAAGTCAACCTATCGAAAGGTCAGACTTTACAATTGATTGAGTTATTAAGTGCACCAACGGGCAAAAAAGTTGTGATTAATAACCTAGTTACTGTGTTCAAAGATCGGGAATCGATCATTCTGAAAAAGCATGATTTGGATGAAGTGGAGCCATTTACAGAGATAATCATAGAAAAGAGTGAGGCCGAAAAAGGAACGATCGTTGAACAATGGAAGATCCAAATATCGGATGAACCTCACACCACACTGTTTGTTGATGAGGCTTCTACCAAGTGGCCACTTCATTTCAGAAAGTGGAAAAATGGGGATGTTTTTAATTCATTGGGGATGAAAGGTTCACAAAAAGTGTCAGATCATCTCACAAATCGAAAAATCAATAGCGCAAAACGGGAAGAAACTTTGATATTAAGTGATTCAGATGGTACTATTTGTGCTATTTTATATCCGGAGCCAACCAAGAACGGTCTGATCGGAAATATCGCCGAATCTTGCAAAGTAACCGAGTCAACTAAGCGATACCTTTGTATCGAAAAAATATAGAATTATGAGTTTGTATTTACCTGATCAGGTAGAATGTAGAGGTGAAACATTTAAGGTCTTTATAAGCAAAGATCAAATTGAGGCTAGACTCTCGCTGTTGGGCGAACAATTAGATAAAGAGTACGAAGATAAGCGCCCGATTTTCATTGGAATTTTAAATGGCTCGTACATTTTTCTTGCCGATTTGATGCGCAATGTGTCAATTCCATGTGAAGTCGATTTTATGAAGCTTTCCAGTTATGGAGATGAAAAAGTTTCGTCAGGAAATGTAACGGAACTCAAACATATCGACGCTAAACTTAAAGATCGCCACGTAATTTTAGTAGAAGATATTGTAGATACCGGTCTTTCGATGAAGTATATGATCGAGCGGATGAAATCCTATGAACCTGCTAGTGTTAAGGTTGTAACGCTGTTACATAAGAAAGAAGCTACGGTTCATGAAGTGCAAATTGATTATGTGGGTTTCGAAATCCCAAATAAGTTTGTTCTCGGTTATGGACTAGATTACGCACAGGAAGGTCGAAATTTGGCGCAAATCTACGTGCTCGACGATTAATTCTTATTTATTACGAAAGGGCGTTGATTAGGCATGTGCAGTGCCGTATATTTGGCTCCCTTTTAGGAGAGGTGGCTGAGTGGCTGAAAGCGCTCCCCTGCTAAGGGAGTTTATCTGGAAACAGGTAACGAGGGTTCGAATCCCTCCCTCTCCGCTCAACTACGCTAAAGCTTCGTTGAGCAGGCTCAATTTGGTAAACGATGCTTACTGATTTGCTTGCAAGACGTTTTCGTAGTTTATAAAGTCAATGTAAAGTCGAACCCTCATGCTGTTAAGTGTGAGGGTTTTTTATTTGGGGGATGATGAGATGTTTTACGTGTATATGTTGAAGAGCAAAACAAGTGAGTGGCGATACACCGGTTCGACGAATAATTTGAAGGTTAGGTTCGATAAGCATAACCAAGGGAAAGTACAATCTACTAAATCTTATGCTCCGTTTGAGCTTGAGGCATTTGTTGCGGTGCAAACCGAGGCAAAAGCACGAGCGCTAGAAAAGTATTTTAAAACCGGATCAGGGGCTGCTGTAATGAAAAAGCGGATTCTACAACTTTCTTGAAGTCAATTTAATCACCGAAGCAGCCGCGCTGCGTAGGAGATTGTAAAGTGAAGGCTCTTCATTAATTTGAAGAGCCTTTTTTATTTAAATGAAGCTATGATTTCTTTTGCCCATTGCTCATCCTTCTTTAACTCATTTCTAAGAGCATGCTTGATGATCCACTTTGTTGACGGCTCATCAGTGGGTAGCCATTTCTCTATTTCTATTCGGGCAACTTTTTGATTGTCTTTAAGAATATCATTCAAACAATTAGCCACAGATTTTTGAACATATTTAGAAGGATCGGTTTTTAATTTTCTGAGAATAGGCAGTAGAGGTGTCGGGTCTTCGATAAATGGATCGAGTTTTTTTGCCCAAGGCAATCTTGGTCGGCCGCCTTCACTTGCTAAACGGCGAACGTGGAAATTTTCTGAAGTAGACCAATTCATCATTTTTGCAATCGTTTTTGCGGGATATTTGACCAAAAATGGACGAATTGCATATTCACCGGTATTTCTTTTGGTTATTTCCTCAATAGCATTGTAGGATAACTCTGGGTGCTCTAATCCATGTTTCTCTACGAATTTAGCAATTGGCATTACCCAGTAAAAATTCGTGAACATCCCGGTTTCCTCGCTGTTTTCGGGACCAAGAATTCCCAAAAGCGTAGGTATTGAAGAGCTATAATCACTTTCTAATAGTTCATACAGACCATCAGCAAGTACTTCAACTCTGGCTTTTAGCTCAAGTTTTGGGATTCGGCTACCAACGAAATCAATAAACACGTCGCGTTTAAAATCAAGTCGTATTTTCAGAATCTTATCTGCAAGCAACGAGGCAAGGTCTACATCAAACCATAACTTTAACGGTTTATATGTCATGTCATTCACCCATTAAAGTGATGACCAATTTTCTGGGGCCGCCGGAATTTCGGTGCTCACAAAGATAAATTCCTAGCCAAGTACCAAGATTAAAGCGTCCACCGGTAATGGGAATAGAAACTGAGGATCCAAGTAACGAACTTTTGATGTGTGAGGTCATATCATCGGGGCCCTCAAACACATGTTTATACAGACTAGTATCTTCGGGAACAACTCTGGTAAAATAGGTCTCAAAGTCATGTCTCACAGTAGGGTCGGCATTTTCATTAATGGTTAAAGAAGCACTGGTGTGCTGTATAAAAATATGGGCAAGCCCGGTTTTAATCGATTCAATTTCGGGTATTTGATCAAGAACTTCTTCCGTAATTAAATGAAATCCTCGTGATTTACGTGAAAAAATGAGTTCTTTTTGAATGATAGACATAGTTAAAACTAATATTTACTGGTTGAAAGAGTATAAACTATCGTAGCTAATTATTTGTTAATACCGAAAACAATGATCTAGAACATTGAATCACTACAAACAAGCATTTTTATCAACAATAACTGAGTTCAAGCTAAAGGAAGCAATGAACTTTAGCTCTTCCATCGCTTTCTATGTGATATTTTCTCTTCCTGCTGTGTTAATAATAACAACGTCTATTGCAGGGGTGCTTTACGAAGATGATATAGTTCGTCGCAGTCTGATTCAACAATTTCAGCTTTTATTTGGTGAAGAAAGCGCAAAAGCTATTGATAGAGTGCTGGAAAATGCGAACGAAAGTATCTATTCGAACTGGGCAAGAGTGTTTGGGTTTGTGATGCTTTTAATTAGTGCAACCACGGTGTTTGTGTCGCTTCAGGATGGGATTAATAAAGTGTGGGGAGTGAGGGCAAAACCGGATAAAAATGTGTGGATGTTTTTCAAAAATCGGGCACTATCGCTGGCTATGGCTGGAAGCATCGGTTTTTTGATGCTCGTTTCCCTATTAGTAGAAGCGATGATCAATATTTTCGATGAGTTTATTCTAAGCCAATTGGAAATCCAAAACTTTTCGTTGGTTACATTAGTAAATTTTTTGGCATCGTTTGTATTAACGACCTTCGTTTTTACCTGCTTATTTAAGGTGATTCCGGATGTAAAAACCAAATGGAGTAACATATTTGGTGGAGCGATATTTACTACTCTGCTATTTGTTGTAGGTAAATTTTTGATTGGCTTTTATCTAGGAAATAGCTCATTAGGAAATGTTTATGGGGCAGCTGGTTCGCTGGTAATTCTTTTGGTTTGGATTTTCTTTTCCTCTATGTTTGTATTATTTGGGGCTCAATTCACAGCGTTTTATTCCAGAGAAGTAGAAGGTGAAATTCTGCCCGATGATAATGCTGAAATCATAAACACCTGATTCTCAACTCACTCACCCTATAAGCTTGTAGTCGAAATTTTAAGTTTTTAATAATCATAGTTTGTTTAAATAAGCTGTATATTTAAGGCTGCATAAATTTTCATTAAAACCAGTCATGCATCAAGAGCTAAGAAATATTGCAATTATCGCCCACGTAGATCATGGAAAAACTACGCTGGTAGATCAAATTCTAAAACAAAGTGGAACCTTTAGGGAAAATCAGGAGGTAGAGGAACGTGTAATGGATTCCGGCGATCTGGAAAAAGAACGCGGAATTACAATCAGTTCAAAAAATACTGCTATCCATTGGAATGGAACTAAAATTAACATCGTGGATACTCCGGGTCACGCCGATTTTGGTGGCGAAGTGGAGCGTATCCTAAAAATGGTAAACGGGGTTATTCTGCTTGTAGATGCCGCAGAAGGACCGTTACCACAAACAAAATTCGTGCTTCGTAAATCATTGTCGCTTGGCTATAAGCCGATTGTAGTGATTAATAAAATCGACCGTGGAGATGCACGCCCTGATGCTGTTTTGGACGAGATTTTCGACCTATTTGTGATGTTGGATGCTACCAACGATCAGCTTGATTTCCCAGTGCTCTATGCAATTGCTCGAGATGGTATCGCTAAAGAACATCTTGAAGATGAAGGTGAGAGCCTTGCTCCGTTAATGGACAAAATTGTAGAACACGTTCCGGCGCCTCATCAACCCATCGAAGAAGAATTCAAAATGTTGGTGAGTTCTATTGATTGGAATGATTATGTGGGTCGAATTGCGGTTGGACGTATCGAGCAAGGTTCAGTTAAATTGAATCAGGAAGTGGCCTTAATTGGTGGCGATGGATCCAACAAAATGAAAGGTAGAGCCACCAAGCTATTTACCTTTAATGGATTAAACAGAGAACCTGTTGAAGAAGCTATTGCCGGTGATATTGTGGCCATTGCAGGCTACGATTCGGTAAATATCGGAGATACTTTAACCGCTGTTTCCGACATGACTCCATTGGAGTACGTGGATCTTGATAAACCGACTATTGCCATGTATTTCCGGGTGAATAACTCACCATTTGCCGGATTAGAAGGGAAGTATGTTACCTCAAATATGATTAAAGATCGATTGATGCGAGAAGTTCGTACCAATGTTGCCATGAAAGTTGAGCAAACCGACAGCCCGGATGTATTTAAAGTATCGGGTCGCGGTGAGTTGCAAATGGCTATTTTGATTGAAACGATGCGCCGAGAAGGATTTGAATTTGCCGTTTCACGTCCTGAGGTATTAATGCAGGAAATCGATGGTATTCTTCAAGAACCGGTTGAGGAAGTAATTGTAGATGTACACACCGATTACAGCAACAAAGTGATTGATAACCTGCAGAAGCGAAAAGGGATCATGCAGGGCATGAGCCAGGAAGGGGAGAATAATAGAATTGAATTCAGAGTGCCTTCCCGTGGATTAATTGGTTTCCGAGGCGAAATGCTTACCGAAACTCGTGGTACAGGAATTATGCACCAGCAGTTTGATGGTTATGAGCCCTTTGCTGGTGAAATTTCGGGCAGAAATCGCGGAGCACTGATCGCCCTAGAAAAAGGTGATGTGACCGGCTATGCCTTAGAAGGAATTCAGGATCGCGGTCAATTCTTTGTTGAGCCCGGAGATCCGGTATATATGGGAATGGTTGTAGGATTAAATAACCGCACAGACGATATGATTGTTAATGTGGCAAAGAAGAAAAACCTTACAAACCACCGAGCTACTCAAACGGCCGATGGCATTAAAATATCGCAGGCCAAAAAAATGAGTCTTGAGGAATGCATCGAGTTTATTGCCAACGATGAGTTACTTGAAGTAACTCCACAGAGCCTGCGAATTCGAAAGAAATTTTTAGACCATAATGAGCGTAAACGGGAAGAAAAGAAAAAAGTAAACGCTTAATTGAATCTAGAAGCCAAGATTAACCCTCTTGGCTTTTTCTTTTTCAAATGTAGTAGAACTGAACTAGCGGTTGTTTTTAAACCCTAAAAAGGACAGGAACCCTTTCATCTTATCTTCTTTTTTGTATTTCTGTTCGGTAGTTATTTTTCGCTTACAACCCTGGCATGCCAATCTAGTGGTGCCTTTATATTCAATTTCAGAAAGCTCTACAATATAGCCACCAATAATTCGAGTTTCATTCTCCACTGAATTACAGTTAAAACACCGTCTCTTATCCTCAGATACCTTTGCCACGCCTTAAACCAATTATTTTATTATTTAAACAACCCCAAAATCAAAAATATAAGTCACAGAGTGTATAAGGTGTAGAGATATTGTCGAGAAGAAATACCCTCTGTAAAACCAAGTATTTAATTATTGAGTGATGTTAAGCCAACCCATAAAACCTTTGTCGTTCATTAAAGTACGGAAGAAAAACGATTTTCAAATCAGAATTTTCAGGTTTATTTAATTCCGGATCTTCATGAATGATTTCTTGAGCAACGTTTTTGGCATTCATCAGCAGTAATTGATCTTCTACAATATCAGCAACTTTAAAGTCTGGTAACCCGCTTTGTTTAGTCCCAAGGAAATCACCGGGTCCGCGTAGTTTTAAATCGGCTTCAGCAATTCTAAATCCATCGCTGGTTTCTTCCATAGTTTTAAGGCGATAACTGCCAGACCTACTTACTTTAACGTCTGGGATTAGGATACAATAACTTTGTCTGGAACCGCGACCAATTCTTCCTCTCAACTGATGAAGTTGGGAAAGACCGAATCGCTCGGCATGTTCAATGATCATTATAGAAGCATTTGGTACGTCAACTCCAACTTCAATTACTGTGGTGCTTACCAGTATCTGAATTTGATTTTCTTTAAAGGCTTGCATGGTTTCCTCTTTTATTGTGGAATCCATCCTTCCATGCAATAAGCCAACATTATAATCGGGAAATCGTGTTTTTACTTTTTCGAATCCCGCTGTGGCATCCTTCAAGTCCAAAGCTTCAGATTCTTCAATCAGGGGATAAATAATATAAACTTGCCCTCCATCGGCTAATTCCTGATCTACAAAGCGATAAATATCATCCCGTTTTTTATCAGATCGAATCGCCGTTTCCACAGGTTTTCTGCCTTTTGGTAATCCCGCAATTATTGAAACGTCTAAATCAGCATAAACAGTCATGGCAAGAGAACGAGGGATTGGGGTTGCACTCATCACTAATAGATGCGGATGGTTCCCTTTATTGAGTAAATCGGCGCGTTGTTGTACTCCAAATCGATGCTGTTCATCTATAATGGCTAGCCCAAGATTATTGAATGTTACAGATTCCTGAAATAAGGCATGTGTTCCTACAACGATCTGGCATCCACCACCTTCAATATCGGTCAGAATATCCCGGCGCAAAGCTGTTTTTTGCCCACCTACTAATAATCGGATGTTTATGTCTAATCCGGCTAGATGTTGGCTTAATGTATGATAATGCTGCTCAGCCAAAATTTCGGTAGGCGCAGCAAAAGCGGCTTGGAAACCATTATCTACGGCCATCAACATCGCACCGATGGCAACAATGGTTTTACCGGCACCTACATCTCCTTGAAGTAGTCGATTCATTTGCTTGCCGGAGCGTACATCGCGCTTAATGTCAGAAAGAGCTTGTTTTTGGCCATCGGTTAATTCAAAAGGTAGAAGCTTATTAAAGTAAGTAGATGTATTCGGTTTCAGGTTGCCGAATATGTGTCCAGACTCTCGGGCAGATACCACGTGTTTAATTTTGCACATACTAAGTTCGAACAAGAATAATTCTTCGAATTTGAACCGCTCCAATGCAATCTTATGCTCTTGATGAGAATTTGGATTATGAATATTTCGAAGTGCCTGCGCTTTTTCCGGAAATTGGTTGTTTGTTAGTATTTGTAAGGGAAGAAACTCTGTCACTTTTTTTTGATTCAGAATCTGCATGATCCACTTTTGTAATAAAGATGAGGTAATTCGTGCTTTACTGAACTCTTTATTCGCCGGATAAATAGGAATAATTTTCGAAAAAGCCTCTAAATCACCATCATCGGAAATGGAGCTGATTTCTGGGTGCGCCATCGAAATTGTTTTACCGTATCGTTTGGCTTGACCAAAAAATGCTAAAACGGCTCCTTTTTTGAACTGCTTTTTTAAATAAGAAGCTCCTTTGAACCACACACCTTTTATAATACCGGTGCCATCGCTTAGCGATACTTCTAGCCGTTTCTTTTTACCAAAACCCACTTCATCAATCGAAACAACATGGCCCGAAACAGTGACCTCTTCGCCCGAACCGGCTAAATGTTGAATACGTTGAACATTAGAACGGTCCAGATATCGGCGCGGGAAAAAATATAGGAGGTCATCCGCGGTATAAATAGAAGCACTTTGCAATGCTTCGAGCCTTTTAGAGCTTAAGCCTGTAAGTTGAAGTAATGACAATGGCAGAATTTTTGTTTCCAAAATATCTAATGGGTGCTTTCAATACAATCAACAATTTAATAGGTAGTTAAACGGTAAAAAAGTACCCATCCTTTACAGAGATGGGTACATAACGGGCTTATTACTAAGTTAGGGGGTTAGTATAGCCCAGCATTGGGAATAGGGTATATCAAGGAAATATTTTTTCTTTATATGATTTAATCTCCGGATGATCTGCGAAGCTTTTTTATAGCGTAAGCACCTCCTGCAGCGGCTAAAAGTCCAAGTCCTCCATCAATAGGAGCCTGATTTGGTGGATTTGGTAGGCCGGGTTGAGCCAATGCAATGGTTGATGCAATTAGAATTAAAGAGATTGTAAGTATAATTTTTAGGAGAGTGTTCATAGGTACATAAATTGAGTTTGTTTTCGACATAAAC
The DNA here is from genome assembly GCA_024742815.1 of bacterium. Taxonomy (GTDB): domain Bacteria; phylum Bacteroidota; class Rhodothermia; order Balneolales; family Balneolaceae; genus HXMU1420-13. Next base: position 10,273 of record JANSXX010000014.1, on the reverse strand, counting down.
TGTGATCTAAGCTGAGTGATTGGTTTATTTCACTAGGGTTAGTTTTTTTGTGAGTACCATATTTCCTGTTTTTAAGCGATAGAAATACAGGCCTGAGGCTAGATGACTTGCTTCTAATTGAACCTCATGTACTCCTGCATCAACCGATTGATCAACTAAGGTTGCCACTTTGCGCCCCATTACATCAAAAACCTGAAGTTCCACAAAGGCACGCTTTGGAAGCTGATACCCAATAATAGTGCTGGGATTGAATGGATTTGGATAGTTTTGATTAAGAGTTACCATAGTTGGTAAATCGCTATCCTGCTCGTTACCAACAGTATTATTGGCTATTATTTTTAGAGCAAGCTGAGGTTGACCTCCGTCTGATAACTCAATCGAAACTGTTGTCTCCGATTCAAGCATGAGTGTAGTTCCAGAAACATAATCCAGTAGAAGTACATCGTATTGTTCAAAAAATGAATTGTTAGTTTCCCAACTAAAGATAAAGCTTCCTATTTCGGTGGATGAGAAACGTAACGGTATTTCGATCTTTTCTGATGTGATCGATCGTGAAGTCCAATTTCCATCCTCCGTTTCTAAGGATAACTCAACAAATCTGGACGCAATAGTTTTAAGTTTTGGAGTATTAAAAGAAAGAATTTTCTCACCACTTCCGAACAGCATTACTTGATCTGACAACTCTCCAGATTTTACACGCAGACTAAGCCAAGGGACCTCAGCATACTTCTCCTCAGGGTGTGATTGTTTATATATGAACTGACTGTCGCCTTGGTAGTCCGGTTTAAAAGATAATGAAGCACCACTCGAAGTAGCCTTCACCCAGAAAGCTTGCATGGCTGGTATCGCGCCATCGAAAATCAAATCCTGAGGAAGTCCCGGAGGCAGGGGATAGCCATAGTTGATTCGATAAGCTCCATTACCTGCATTCAGCGAATCATCCCAGATGTAGGCAACTGGAAATGTATTGGTGATATCATTGTTTGTAACAACTTCTGTCCAATCCAGGGAAGTAGGGTACGGATTCGAAATTAAATTCCACCCTGCCGAATCCGCTGAAACGTTATTGGTGTAACCGAGAGAAACATCAAACGACTCATTTAATGTGTTATTTTCAGAGACCAAATACTTCGGCCAGGGATCGTCACTTCCATCGTTGTCATCATCGCCATAAACGTAGAGCAAGATGCCATTTAGCGCGGTGTTTTCGGTGATACTGTCTGCGGTTCCGAAGTAATCGCTGGCTTTGGAAGGTGTATTCCAGCTTTGGGTGGCCTCTTCGTAGAAATACACATTGGAACTAAAGCCGGTTCCTGCATCAGCGCCTTCATAGCCCTGGGTCCAGATAGGATAGAGAAGATCGGAATAGGTAACATCACCGGGAGCCCCGATCATTCTCCAGCCTTCGCCGGAATCGATAGTAGCCACAACCATTCTATGAACCCCTAAATTTTTTAAATAAGGGAAAGTGAAGCCTTGATCGATTGTCCAAACGGTATCAGAGGCAAAATCCCAGCCGGAGAAGTTAGTAGAATCGGCCATTTGACCAATGGTCAAATTAGTAGGGGAACCGGAGCCTGCATTAACACCAATTTCGGTGGAAAGCCCACTAGTTAGGGTGTTCCAGTAACTTGCGATAACAGTCCCTGTGTTTTCTCCAATAAATCCTCCTGTATTAGAAGTCCCATTCACACTTCCTGTAGCAAAACAATTCGAAAGCGTACCACCATAATAGGCGCCATTTAAACCTCCTACATTTATGTTCCCATTAACCTCACCCGTAGAGAAACAGTTTGTTATATCACCGGATGCACTTTGTCCTGTGAGCCCACCTATTTGATTCCCTGCTCCTGAAACGTCCCCAGTTGCATATATATATTCCAGATCGCCAACATTTTCTCCTATTAACCCACCTACATAATCAGAGGAACCGTATACCTCGCCCATAGCATAGCTCTTAGAAGTATAAAAGGTATTCTGTCCGATCAATCCGCCTACCATTTGTCCGGAACCAGTAACTGTTCCCGTGGCATAACTTGTAGTAACCGTATCATGGGCAGCACCAATGAGGCCGCCAACATTTGATTTGCCTGTTACATCACCGGTTGCAAAACTATTTTCAATCAGCCCAGTTGAGAAGGTACCAATTAATCCTCCAACCGCTTCGTCAGTTGCAACTACGTTTACTGATGAATGGTTATTTGAAAGCGGATCACTTAATTGATTAACTGCAAGTGAGCCAATGAGCCCGCCTACATGTTGTTTGCCACTTACATTTCCAGTGGAGGTATTACCTGTTATGATAACGGTTCCATTTACTGACCCGGCTAAAGCTCCAACAAATCTGGATTCAGCACTATGTATTTCAGCATCTAGAAGATTAATATTTGTAAGTGTAGCATTAACCGCACTTCCAAACAAAGCAACATAATCGGTAGAATCACGGTTAATTGTTAATTCAGATATGGAGTAGTTTGCTCCATTGTAGGAACCTGTAAAACTATTAGGATTATTATTACCAATGGGTGAAAAGCCATTACCATTATCCCACCCAGAAGTAGATGAAGCATCGATATCTGCAGTTTGCACAAAAGCGGAGTCCCATACGGTTTCAATTTGGCTTAGCCAGTAGAGGTTGTCTAGCGTGGAAATGAGATATGGATCACCCTCGGAGCCGCTTCCCTCAGGGAAGTAAGAAGTGGGGAAACCGTTGATGGAATCCGGGGCAAAATCCCGTAGGTACGGCTCACTAAATCCACTGGCAATGCCCCAGTTTGTATCAAAGTCGAATTCGGGAAAATTGCTTTCTTCGCGCATTTCAGAGCTGGTGTATCCCGTGGCAGTTTGACCACTACCTAAACCAAAGGCAGAAGTAATTCCGGAACGGTCGGTATCCCAATACACACCACTCAGGGTTCCGTTAGAGTACCTGCCTAATACTCCTCCAAAACCTTCTATGGCACTGATAGTGCCTGAAAAATAACTATTTGCTATATCACCCTCACTGGTGCCACTTATCCCGCCTACTAGTTCATAGCCTTCGACATCACCTGTTGCATAACTGTCAGAAATGGAGCCGTTTGTCTCCAAGGCTCCAGTGATACCGCCAACTACAAACGGGGATGGGCTTGAAAAAGTTACACTTGCATAGCTTGTAAAAATATCTCCATTATTCAATCCAACCAGTCCACCAAGAAGATTACCATCAGAATTAATAATAATATTAGCACTGTTTAGTTCTAAAGCACCTGAACTTACCTGACCAGCTAAACCACCTACATTACTTCTTCCAGATACATTTCCTGAAACCGAACTGTTCGATAAACTGTCTCCATCCATATAACCAGCAATACCGCCTACCCAATCATTTCCGGTAACAGCTAAAGCAGTTAGGTGAATATTTTTCAGGTTGGCACCCACTGCGTAACCGAACATTCCGATATAATCTGCACTAGAGCGGTCAACATACAGCCCGGTGATATTATAGTTATCGCCATTATAGCTTCCGGTAAAGTGGGTGGTACTGCTTCCAATGGGTGTGAATCCATTACCGGAATCCCACCCAGAGCTCGGAGAAGCATCAATATCCGCAGTTTGCTGGAAAGTAGAATCCCATACTGCTTCAGTTTGGCTTAGCCAGCGTAGTTCACTAAGGTCAGAAATGAGGTAAGGAGAGGTCTGTGTTCCTTCTCCGGATGGAAGAGAGGCCAGTATATCTACTCCAGGCAGGGAATCAGGTACCAGGCTTTGGAGGTAGGGACTGCTAACAAATTTTTCAATAGTCCAGGTATTGGTGAAATCAAAACCTGAGAAGTTGCTTTCAATACGCATTTCTGAGGTAGTAAGCCCTGTTGGACTTTGGGAGTTATTGTCGCTTCCAATACCATTTGATTTTCCACTGGCGTTTGTATCCCAGAAGCTGTTGGTGATTATTCCATAATTCTCACCAATCAGACCTCCTGATTGATTTCCGGTTATCGCACTACTGGCATAGCTCGTGGCAATTGTGTTATTGGATCTGCCTGCAATACCACCTGCATTTCGAGTACTGGCTCTAACATGTCCTATTGCATAGCAATTACGAATGGTACCTAGATTAAAACCTACAATCCCACCAGCATTAATAGTTCCGTTTACAGAGGCTTCGGAATAGTTTTCGGAAAAATCAGAGGTGGCAATGAAGGCGGCGCCCGGTTCATAATTTCCAATGATTCCTCCCACATGCCTGGCACCGGAAACTGTTCCTGTTACGTAGTTCCGTGTAATGACAGACGCAGAGTAGGCTTCACCAACCAGTCCGCCCACATAGTCGTTACCGTCAAAATTTACATCGATCAGACCAAGATTTGTAAGTGTGGCTCCATCAATAAAACTGAACATACCTATGTTAGAGGTGGAAGACCGATTGATGGTCAATCCGGTAATGGTATAGCCATTTCCATCATAACTCCCGGTAAAGTTCGTGCCATTGGTTCCGATGGGGGTGAATCCATTGCCGGAATCCCAACCAGATGTGGAAGAGGCATCGATATCTGCAGTTTGAATGAAATAGTCTCCCCATACCGAAGAAGTTTGGGTAAGCCAGTACAGGTTGTCAAGTGTAGCAATTTCATAGGGGGAACCTGAGCTGCCATCTCCGGCGGAAGGTGCGGTTGCAGTTTGTGCAAGCACATTCTGAGTAATCAATACTAAAGTGATTACAAATAATGCACTCAGCTTTACACTCTTAGTATAAAATTGAGCGTAGTATTTGGGCTTAGCTCTTTTTAATGAATTGTTAAGACCGGTGAAAACCTCTTTATTCGCAAAAATGATATTGTAGGGATGCATATTCAAAATCACTTGGTGTTAATTTATTCTTGACGACGTGTTTAACGCACACCAATTTATTCCAAGGAATTTTGCTTTATGATTACTGTAGCCCCCTTGTATACCCCATTAAATAGTGCCTCAAATGCATAATTGAAGTACATTCAAGGAAAAACTATGAAAATACTTAGTACTCTATTTCTGCTAATTCTACTTCAGGTTTGTTCGGGCAAAGCGATTGCTCAAACACATCTTACAGACTCGCTAGTATATGCGCTTAATGAAAAGATCGTTTTAGATACTAATAGAGTGGTTGTATTAAACAAAGTGTCATCTCTTTTGTATCAAGGGTACCCTGATTCCGCAAAAAAATATGCTAAAGAATCAATTACACTTGCACGGCAATTAAATTATAAGAAAGGAGTAGCTACTGCTTACCGGATGCTTGGAAGCGCATTTTTTATACAACGAGAATTAGATAGCGCATTGTTTTATTTCAATCATTCATTAAATGTTTTTTCTGAAATGGAAGACGAAAGGGGGATAGCAACAATGAATGCATCAAAAGGGAGTGTATACGCGGTAAACCGTAATTTTGAATTAGCTATTGAAAGCTTTCTTGAAGCTATAGATAGCTTTGATCGATTTGGCAATGTAGCCTCTATGGGAGTTATGTATAATAATATTGGCAATTTGTACTTGGAGCAGAAATTGTATGCCCAAGCTTTAGAGAATTACAAAAAGGCAACTGAGGTGCTAAGTGAACCGGGACACGCGCGCGTACTTTCATTGGTTTATACAAATCTCACACTTACATCTTTTGAATTAGGAAATTATAAAGAGTCGCTAAATTACGCCGAATTGGGAATTCCGATTGCGATCGAGCATCAGCGTTTATATTTGCTACCTATTTTATATAGTACCATAGGTAATGTGTATCGCGATACAAATAATTATGAAGAGGCATTTAAGAACTATGAACTCGCTCTGGAGTACAATACAAAAATCGGTGATCCCTGGAAAGATTTAGAGTTAGTCTACTTTTTGGCTTTAACAGAAGAAAAATTAGGAGAAGTCGGAAAAGCCAAATCTCATTTGATAGAAGTTTTAAAGAGGGTAGATAAAACTAAAATGGATAAACTTAAATCTGATGCGCTACTGTTATTGTCAACTGTTGAACGAACTCTTGGTAATTCTGATGACGCATATGAATATCTGGTTCAAGCTAAGCACATCGCTGACAGTTTAAACCAAAAGGAATTGGGACTAAAAATTGCAGAGCTGGAAACCAAGTATGAAACTGAAAAAAAGGAAGCTCAGATAGAATTGCTGGAAGTACAAAACAAATTAGCAAACCTAAGAACACTCATATTTGGTATTTTGGGGTTTGTTATAACCATTATCGTGAGTACAAGCATTTGGGTTTTTTATCGAAAGAAAGCAGAAGAGAAAAGAATTAAACTTGAAACCGTTAAAAAGGAGCTTCAGCAATTCGGTTTGGTAATTGCCGAAAAAAATAAATTTATATCTGCATTCAGAGATGATTTGGAAGAAATTAAAAAGCATGTCAAAACCTTAGAAGGTAGAAAAGAGATTATATCACTGGTAGATCAAATCAATCAAAATTCCATCATTGAACAAGAGGAAGAAGAATTATTTACTAAAATTGAGCGTGTTAATGAGGGTTTTTATACAGCTTTAAGACAAATAAATAACGATTTGACAGCCAATGACGAACGTTTAGCTACATTAGTACAAATGGAGCTTTCAAATAAGGATATAGCCAATATATTGCACATTGAGCCACAAAGTGTAAAACAGGCCAAAAGAAGACTCAAAAAGAAGCTTCAACTCGCTGCAGAGGTTGATTTACATGAATATCTGAACACATTAGCCGCCTAGTTAGACATCTTGCTAATGTAACGTACTTAAATCAATTACCTTAATTACTGCCTATTTGAAGAGAATTAAGCAAATCGATAGATCTTGATCTAAATTAGCTCAATTTAGATGAACTTGAATTTAGCAGGCTTCAAGCCTTTTGGAGCTTTATAGCGGTAGTTTAATCAAACCGTTTGTAATACTGATATATTACATTATACTAATTAAGCAGTGATAAATTTGCAATTAAACGGCCTTTGTTAGTGCATTAGCAAAGAGTATCACATTTTCAGAATAATTGTGAATATTTATTTTGATAAAAGACTGTGAATATCCCTATATTTGCAAGCTCTCGATTTGATGGCAATAACCAAACAATTTGAACTGTGCCAACGATACAACAACTTATTAGAAAAGGTAGAAAAAGCAAGGTACGTAAAACCACTGCGCCGGCAATGCAAAACTGTCCGCAAAAACGTGGGGTTTGTACTCGTGTTTATACAACTACACCTAAAAAGCCGAACTCGGCACTTCGTAAAGTAGCGCGTGTGCGCTTAACCAACGGTATTGAAGTTACTGCATATATCCCGGGTGAAGGTCATAACCTTCAGGAGCATAGTATTGTGCTCATACGCGGTGGGCGTGTAAAGGATTTACCTGGTGTGAGATACCACATTATCCGCGGAACATTGGATACTGCTGGTGTAGAGGGTCGTACGCAAAGCCGTAGCTTGTACGGAACTAAACGACCAAAAGGGTAACCCAAACGATTTAAGAGTAATCGAGTATGCGTAGAAGAAAAGCAGAAAAACGAGACGTACAACCAGATCCGATATTTGAGGATAAATTAATCACTCGTTTTGTAAACAACCTGATGCGAGATGGTAAGAAGAATGTAGCTCGCAAAATTGTGTATCAGGCATTTGAGCTTATTGAAGAAAGAACTGGCGAAACTGGCTTGGAAGTATTCCGTGCGGCGCTTCAGAACTCTACTCCGGTAGTTGAAGTGAAGTCTCGTCGAGTTGGTGGTGCTACTTATCAGGTGCCTGTAGAGGTGCGTCAAGAGCGTGGCACAGCATTAGGAATGCGTTGGTTGATTAAAGCGGCGCGTTCAAGAAACGACAAGTCAATGTCATTACGATTATCCAGAGAGCTAATCGACGCTTCAAAAAATGAAGGTGGAGCTGTTCGTAAAAAGGATGAGACGCATCGTATGGCCGAGGCTAACAAAGCATTTGCTCATTTTAGATTCTAAAAAACTATTCATTAAGAAATGTCTGACGTAAAAACAGCAACAGATCCAAAAGTATTAGCGATGATGCGCAAAACCCGAAACATCGGGATTATGGCGCACATTGATGCCGGTAAAACGACAGTAACCGAGCGTATTCTATTTTACACAGGTCGTAGCCACCGTATTGGTGAGGTGCATGATGGCGCCGCAACTATGGACTGGATGGAGCAAGAGCAAGAGCGTGGAATTACTATTACATCTGCTGCAACTCATTGTATTTGGAAAGATCACCGAATCAATATTATTGATACTCCTGGTCACGTAGATTTTACTGTAGAAGTAGAGCGTTCATTGCGAGTATTAGATGGTGCAGTATTTGTTCTTTGTTCAGTAGGTGCTGTTCAGCCTCAGTCTGAGACTGTGTGGCGTCAGGCTACTAAATACAAAGTGCCTTGCATGGCTTTTGTAAATAAGATGGACCGTACCGGTGCTGATTTTTACAATGTAGTTGGGCAATTAAATGACAAGCTAAACGCGAATCCAATTCCTATTCAGATTCCAATCGGCCGAGAAGAAAACTTCAAGGGTGTGGTTGATTTGATCACCATGGAAGCCATTGTGTGGGATGAAGAGTCGCTTGGTGCTAAATACGATGTAGTTGATATCCCGGAAGATATGGTAGAGGATGTTGACAACTACCGCGTACAAATGTTAGAGGCTATTGCGGATCATGATGAGTCTCTAATGGAAAAATATTTGATGGAAGAAGAGATTTCTGAAGAAGAAATCATCGCTGCTATTCGTAAGGCAACAATCGCAAAAGACATTACTCCGGTAATGGCAGGTACAGCATTGAAGAATAAAGGTGTTCAGGCAATGCTTGATCGTGTTTTAGACTTCATGCCTAGTCCTCTTGATGTTGATGCTGTAAAAGGTATCGATCCGAAAACTGAAAACGAAGTTACTCGTGAAGCTGATCCTTCAGCACCGTTTTCAGCGCTAGCATTCAAGATTATGACTGATCCTTACGTAGGTAAGCTAACCTTTACTCGAATTTACTCTGGTAAATTGGACAAAGGTTCTTATGTAATGAACAGCTCAACCGGAAAAAAAGAGCGTGTTGGTAGATTACTAGAAATGCATGCCAACGACAAAAAAGATCTTGAATCAGCGCAGGCTGGTGATATCGTTGCCGTTGTTGGTGTTAAAGAAGTTCACACTGGAGATACCTTCTGTGATTTGGATAATCCGGTTATTCTGGAGCAAATTACATTCCCTGAGCCGGTAATTAAACTTGCAGTAGAGCCTAAGACCAAAGCCGATAGTGAGAAACTTTCTACCGGTCTTCAAAAACTAGCTGAAGAGGATCCTACTTTTAAAGTGAGTACTGACGAAGAAACTGGTCAGACTACCATTGCCGGTATGGGTGAGCTTCACTTGGAAATTATTGTTGATCGTTTAAAGCGTGAGTTCAAAGTTGAGGCCAATGTTGGTGCTCCACAGGTATCTTACCGTGAGACTATCTCTGGTAATGTTACTCACCGCGAAACGTACAAGAAGCAAACGGGTGGTCGTGGTAAATTTGCTGATATTCAGTTTGAAATCGCTCCAATGAGTTATTTCGATAACTACGAAGGTAAAGAGGATAGAATCAGCCGTGATGAAGGTTTCATGTTCATCAATGAAATTGTAGGTGGTAATATTCCTCGTGAATTTATTCCATCGGTTGAAAAAGGTTTTAAAGCTGCCTTAGAAAATGGTATTCAAGCAAGCTACTCTGTAGAAAATGTAGGTGTTCGTTTGTTTGATGGTTCGTATCACGATGTGGATTCGGATCAATTATCTTTTGAATTGGCAGCAAAGCAGGGATTTAGAAACTCTGCGAAAAAAGCAAAACCGGTATTATTAGAGCCGGTTATGAAAGTTGAGGTTACAACTCCAGAAGAATATATGGGAGATGTTATTGGTGACCTTAATTCACGTCGTGGAATTATTCAAAGCATGAATTCAGATCCAAATGGCTCTGTTGTAAAAGCGAATGTTCCATTAAGCGAAATGTTCGGTTATTCTACCGACCTACGTTCATTAACTCAGGGTCGTGCCGTGTACTCAATGGAGTTTGAAGAGTACACTCAAGTACCGGACAAGCTTGCTCAAGAAATTATCGAGAGCCAAGCTTAATCAGAATTTTAACGATAAACTAAGTACACAATGGCAAAAGAGACCTTTCAACGCACCAAACCCCACGTGAATGTGGGTACCATTGGTCACGTAGATCACGGTAAGACTACATTAACGGCAGCGATCACCACTGTTATGGCGAAGACCTGGGGTGGAGAGGCGCAAGCG
>JANSXX010000086.1:0-1653 GCA_024742815.1 bacterium | reverse complement strand
AGGTTTTATTTCTTGTGTTGGTTCTATTATTGGTTCTGCCGTTGGTGCTTCTTCTTCAGTTGGTGGTAATTCATTTACTGGCTCGTCTGCTTCAATTGTATTAGTAATTTCAGGTTCAACTTCTGACATATATAATATATTATATATTTTGTCTATATTTGTTTTATATATTTTGTCTATATGGACAAATTGAGAAATATATTATATTCAATTATCTAACTGAAACAAAAGTGAGAACTGTATGGGCACCCCGTGAAAATCAATAACTTCGTTTCTGGAAGTTGTAACTTTAAAGTGTAATCTCTTAATAATTTTACCGCCTACATCAAAAAAATCTGCATATATGGGAGAGGTGTAGTCGCTAATGACTCCGCCCAGTTGTTGGTTAATTTGAACTTTTTTTATTACTGAACTACTAAAATTATTAGGTGCTGAATATTTGTAGTCGCTTAGTTGAGGTGAGTTATTATATACATGTTGAAAAGGTACTAAGTTATAATCTCACTTGACCAAGATGTCGCTTCTTCGTAGGCAGTGTAATTGCTTAATAGATAATTAATAGATGTTGGCTTTAACTTGTCACAATCAAACTGTCCTCTGTTCCATTTGTCATTTACATAAGTTTCTACTTCTTCATCAGACGGTTTTTGTATTTTTTAGGATCGCTTATTTTAAGTTCCATTTTGCGTTCGCTCTGTCCAGAAACTGTTAAGAAAAGATCCGGTGCAATATCATTAAATGCCGCGTTTAATCCTGATTGAACTTTGAATGACAATGGGTTGGAATAAGAAAATCACCGGGAACATCAACGGCTGTGCTTGTTAATAACACATTGGAGCTACTATACAACGTAATCAAGAATCTTTCACACAACCTTTCTCTGTTGCATAAAACGGAGCTGAATGAACACCCCGTCACGAACATTTTGGTTCTGGGTGGAAATTCAAAGTTTTGGTCAAGTTCTATAATAGGGTCGCTGGTAGAATTACTATCTTGAATCTATATGCACTATCAACATCAATGTTTTATGTGTTAACCTATCACGCATAAATGTAGCACGCAACAGAACATATAATCCAGTTATTGTATGCCAGGACGACCGTTAGTATTTGGTGGTATTGAAGGCAGGAAACCTACACAAAGAATGGCAGGTGTAGCAAGCGAGAAGTCATATACGGCAGGCAAGGCTCATCCCTTGTTCAAGAAATTAACAACAGACACGGAAACGAATATGCTTCTACTGTTTATTCTTCACCTTTTGTATCAGGAGTGAATCAACAGAAAAATCCGCGACACTTACGATTTAGAAACCGCGGAGATCCTATAGCAATGTTTGATGACGCAGCGATAACTGGAGAAAAAGAAAGCAATAGTTTGTCAGGTAAACACAGTTTCAATAATTGGAAAGGGCAAGGTATGACTGAAATTAATCCTACTCCTACCACGAGCATTTGTAATGGATTTGACCTTAATTCAACACCAGAACAATAAAATATCAATAATATTAATAATAATGTTTAGAAATAAAGACAAACAAAACAAAATTCCATTAGAGAAGAAACTGACAAAAGAACCGTCAAAATACGATAAACAATATAAGAATTTAGATTATGATACTATAAAAGATATAGTTGATACAAAAAACAACTTTTT
>JANSXX010000128.1:0-1174 GCA_024742815.1 bacterium | reverse complement strand
TGCTCATGCCTGAAGAAGCTTGCTCTTCTAAAAGTTGCGCCATCTCTTCGGCGCGGCCCTTGTCTTTCATCTCTTGCCTTTTTCGACAAAGGTCGCGCTTGCCGCAAGCGTAGGCAATACGGGGTTGCTCGGACGTTTACCTCCGTACTGCGGCTAGCCGGGCCGTTAGGCACCATTTTTAATGAAAAGTAAATGAAGCCTCTCTTCTTGTCAATATTAATAGGGTTGATAACCATTGATTTATGGTCTCAAAATGATTATGAGAACTTAGTATTTGAAGGAGCAGGAATAAGAGGGATTGCGTATTCAGGAGTAATTATGCAGTTAGAGGAATATGGGATGATAGAGGAAATAGAAAAAGTAGGAGGTACATCAGCAGGCGCAATAACAGCAATGATGTTGTCAATAGGGTATAATTCAGAGGAAATTTATGAGATCATTTCAGCAACCCGTTTTCAAAAATTCAATAAAGGCGGATTTTGGTTTTTGGGAGGATTTCATAGGATGAAGAAGAGGTATGGATGGTATAAGAGCGAAAGATTCGAAAAATGGCTGGAAGAAATAATAGAGGCAAAAACAGGAGATTCGGAAATAAGATTTAGTGAATTAGGTGAAAAAGGGTTTAAAGACCTTTATGTTACTGGGACAAGCTTGAAAAAACAAGAATTGATAGTATTCAGCAGCCATTCTTACCCAGAAATGAAAATAAAGGATGCAGTAAAAGCATCAATGACAATACCTCTCTATTTTGAAGCCAGTTTTATAGACGAAAAAGGGAAATTGTACAAGAACCCGCAGGATAAAGAAGGATTGGATGTAGTAGTTGATGGCGGAATATTGGGAAATTTTCCAATATGGATATTTGATAAACATGAGATTGATGGTAGAGGTGTTGGAAACAGAATTTATAATCTGAAAACACTAGGGATAAGAATCGATTCAGAGAGTCAAATCAAGAATGATAAAGAAGGGAAAGGTCTGATCAATCAAGAAATAACAGACTTGAAAAGTTATGTAGAAGCGTTTTATGTATTAACTTTAGAAAACCTGAACCGAAATGAATTAACTGCTGAAGATTGGGAAAGGACAATATCGGTATCATCGGTAGGGATAAGCCCAAGAATAAAGAGATTAAAACAAGAAGAGAAAGAGAGGCTAATGAATAGTGGAAAAG
>JANSXX010000006.1:0-233955 GCA_024742815.1 bacterium | reverse complement strand
CCTAGCTTACCAGACTCTACTTCTCGGACCACTTGCTTGCGTAAGGTAGGGCAAAACGTGCGGCGTTGCTTTAAATACTTCTTCGACATATGTTCACCATTTTAATGATAATTTATGTCAACCTATTCTAGGCACCTACACGTTAAACGTAATTCGAAAATCGGCTTTTTCCTTTCTCTTGATACTTTTTGACATAAAAGCAGGAAAACACGGAATGGTGTACCTTCAACTCAAATCGCTAGGCTAAAGCCTTTGCTTGCTTATGATCGTGGAAGAACCAAGAACATAATCAAGTAGGGAGTTCACTCCTGGATATTTAGCTAGTGATTATTAGATTGCCAATAGTAAAACTTTTCTCCCCACATCTGTCGGAAGGACTCTAGCCGTCAGACAGAGAAATCGGTCGTAATTCGTTAATCGTTATTCGAAATTCAAAACCCACATTTTCCTTTCTCCTGAATCCTTTGTCCTCGGTATTAACACCAAGGTTGAAGCCTTTTCTTGCTTATGATCGTGGAAGAACCAAAACCATAAGCAAGTAGGGAGTTCACTCCCGGGTATTTAGCTCGAGTTTTATTGGATTGCCTAGAGTAAAGCTATTCACCTCAAAATCTGTCAGACGGACTCAAGCCGTCAGACAGAGAAATCGGTCGTAATTCGTTAATCGTTATTCGAAATTCAGAACTCACCTTTTTCCTTTCTCCTGATTCCTTCCTCCTAACGCTTTTCTGATAAATACTTGTTTACTATCTGATCACCGGCTTTAATAGTCTGCTTTATCCATTGATATCGGATTTCTTCTTTGTACTCTTCATCTAATGCTATTGTTTTTTCTGAGTTTCTAAGTCGTGTTGTTAACTCATATAAGCAAACAGCTGCACTCACTGAAATATTGAAACTTTCACTGAATCCATACATTGGAATTTTCACAAAACCGTCTGCCTGTTCTTTTACGTGTTCGCTAACCCCGTTCAATTCTGTTCCAAAAACCAATGCGATTTTATTATCCAGATTGAGCTCATTAATATTTGAGTCCTGCTCATGAGGTGTAGTTGCAATAATCTTGTAACCTTCTTCTCTAAGTTTCGAGAAACATTCTTCAAGGTTATCGTGCTTAGGTGTATTATACCGATGCAATGTAAGCCATTGATGCGCACCAATCGAAACAGTTCCTGCTTCATCAAACTCATTTTCATTTTCTATGATATGAACGTCTTGCACTCCAAATCCTTCGCAACTTCTCAGCACGGCGTTGGCATTGTGTGCTTTGTGTAAATCCTCGAGCACTACGGTCACATAATTTGTCCGTTTCTCCAGAATTTCATCGATTCTTTGTAAACGTTGATCAGAAATAAAATCCGTTAAATAAGTGGTGAGTTCTCTTACTAATTCTTGATTCATCTTATTGAAATAAAAAAGGCTGCATCGTTAAACGATACAGCCTAAGTGTGTTTAATTTCTTTCGATCATTCGCAGCGGAAAGTAAAGCCTTTCTTACGAATCGTTTCGATATAATCTACTTCAGTATGTTCACGGATTTTCTTTCGTAAATAACTGATATACACATTGATATAATTAGTTTGAGTATCGAAATGAATATCCCATACTTTTTCCGCTAATTCTTCTTGAGTAATAATCTTGTTTTTATGCTTAATAAAATACACGAGTAAATTAAACTCATTATTGGTGAGCTGTACTTTTTCTGAGTTGATCATAAATTCTCTTTTGAGTAAATCAACTTTGAGTTCACCACAAGATAACACCTGATCCCCAGAGGCTTCTGTACGGCGCTGAATGGCTTCTAAACGCGCAATCAATTCCTCGGTATTAAACGGCTTAGTGAGATAGTCATCAGCACCAACTCTTAAACACTTCACCTTAACATCGGCTTCTTGTTCGCCTGAAAGGATGAGTACAGGTGTTATTACGTTTTTATCGCGGATGTTTTTACACAATTCGTACCCATCGCCATCGGGTAAGCCTAAATCAAGAATAATCATATCAAAATTACCCTCAACAGCTGCTTTTTCGCCTGAAGCAACAGTATCCTCGGTAGAAACGGTATTTCCGTTATGTTCAAGAACCGCTTTAACAAGTGTTCTTACCGAAGGATCATCTTCAACAACTAAAATATTCATACAAGCAAGATAATAGTGAATGTGAGTGGTGGTTGAATCGTAAGGATTTAAATCATCTCAAGCAATACAACGATTAGAAGAAATTAACAAACATTAGAAAACGATCAAAACATACAATCTTATATGTTTACATAACTTTTCTACGATCAATAATTAAGACTTTTAAGGTGATTATACCCATTTTTTACATTTTCAATTGGGCTATCAGTGCGTTCATCTTCAACAAATACATATTGTATACCTGTTGTTTTGTTCTCCTTTAAAATGGATTCAAAATCAATGATGCCTTCACCTACCGTTGTTTGATCTAAATTTATATCTGCATCCTTCACATGATATGAACAAAATCTACCAGGGTATTTTTTTACAAATCCAAGAGGGTCTACTCCGGCTTTTTTTATCCAATACAAATCAGCTTGAAAATGCACTAAATCCGGGTCGGTATTTTCAATCATGATTTCAAGAGGAATCTCTCCTTCTTCTGTTTCAAAAAACTCGAATTCGTGATTGTGATATCCAAATCCGATTCCGGCTGCCTTAAACTGCTCACCGATTTTATTCATATTTTCGGCATGCTGATAATAGCCTGTCCGTTGCTCTTCAGCCAACCAGGCAATTACCACCCAATCGGTTTCTAAACGCTTAGCGGCTTCAATAATAGTAGGCGCATCTTCGGGGGTAAAATAGCTACTATGGCACGATGCAATTCGCATACCGGCCGATTTCACAACATGCTCGTATTGATTCGGAGTTATTAAGCCCGGAAAAATACCCGAATTGCTCAATCCAAAGGCTTCCACATGATCAAACCCAATGGCCGCTATTTCGCCAATAGTTTTTTCGAAATCAGCTTCTAATTGATTCCTAACCGACCATAGTTGAACTCCAATTTCTTTTTCTACAGTTTGCTCTGACGATGAACAAGCAGCTCCAAGTACCGGTAAACTCGCAGCTCCAGCCGTCAAATAGGCTGCTTTCTTTAGAAAATCCCTTCTAGTTTCGATGATTATACCCGTTAATTAATATTGACCGTGGATATTATCGAAAGCAAGTAACTGAATCAATAGAATGATATTGGCATTTGCCTGTATTCACCTTACTTTCACAAAAATTTAAGCATCAATATTAGTTTTTATGTCAGCAGATATTCGTCATAATTGGACCAAAGAAGAGATTAGCGAAATTTACCACACTCCATTAATGGAATTGATATACCGCGCTGCTACCGTGCATCGCGAATTTCATGAAACAGGGGAAGTTCAAGTATGCACGCTATTGTCGATTAAAACCGGTGGATGCTCGGAAGATTGCTCATACTGCCCGCAATCAGCACGTTATAACACAGGTGTAGATAGCCAAAAATTAATGCCTAAAGAAATGATTCTGGCCTCTGCTGAGCGAGCTAAAGCAGCCGGATCTACGCGATTCTGTATGGGAGCAGCATGGCGTAGCGCGCGACAAAATAAAGATTTTGACCAGGTATTGGATGTTGTTTCGGAAGTTGCCGATTTAGGATTGGAAGTTTGCGCAACGTTAGGAATGTTAACCGATGAACAAGCCGCTAAATTAAAGGAAGCCGGTTTGTATGCCTACAATCACAATCTTGATTCGAGTGAAGATTTCTATAAAAAAATCATCACCACACGTACCTACGATGATCGTTTAGATACGATCAAAAAAGTACAGGATAACAATATTTCGGTGTGCTCTGGCGGGATTATTGGGATGGGCGAAACACATGAAGACCGCATTGGTTTACTCTATACGCTATCGAATCTTGAAACTCACCCAGAATCGGTTCCTGTGAATGCTTTGATCGCAGTTGAAGGCACACCAATGGAGAACCAACCAAAAGTTCCAAGCTGGGATATGGCGCGTATGATTGCTACTGCTAGAATTTTAATGCCAGAGTCGATGGTTCGACTTTCTGCCGGTCGTGTTCGCATGACCTTCGAGGAACAAGCCCTTTGCTTTATGGCCGGTGCAAATTCCATCTTTACAGGCGAAAAGTTACTAACAACCGACAACAACGAGCTGGATGAAGACATGCACATGTTTGAGCTGTTCGGTCTAAAACCACGTCCTGCTTACAAAGATGCTAAGCCTGAGCATGTACCGGAAGTTGTTTGATAGTTTTGATCAACTACGCAAAGAGCTTCGTTGATTGAAAGTGCTGAGTTTTGAGTTTTGAGTGGTCAGTTTTAACTCAAACATCATTCCTATTTCACTACCCAAGTTTCTTTTCCTTGAATCAAGCATTCAAGTCTTTCAAGTTTGAGCATTTACCGGAAGTTGTTTAGTTTATGACGTTATGAAAACAGATTTTAATACTTTTAAAATTACTGCGCTTCAACTAAGTGAAAACGAACGAGCTGAGTTAGCAAAAACACTACTTGAAAGTCTCGATAACTCAAGTGTGTTGTTTGAGGATGAATGGATGAGCGTAGTTCGGGAAAGAAAGCAAAAGTATTTAGCAGGTGAATCATCTTCAAGATCATGGACTGCAGTTAAAAAAGAGGCTGAAAATCGTTTGAAAAGCTAAAATGGCTTGGCGATTTGTATTAGAATCTGAAGCCGAGACTGACTTTTGGAAAACATTTGAATCCTATGCCAACATTGATCCAGATTTAAGAGAAAGATTTATCCAAGATTTTGATCAAGTAATTGATGAAATCTGTCATTTTCCTGAATCATCACCTGTTATCGAAGAAATATCTAGAAAAAATACTGCTAGATAAATTCCCTCATTACATCGTATTTAATTTGATTGAACCTGATTTGATACTTTGTCTAGCCGTTGGACGTACTAGAAGAAGACCTTTCTACTGGATGGAGAAATAAGTAATTGATATTCAACAATTAATAATATCGATTTGTTAAAGAAATCTATCTATAATTCCTCAATCCCTATTCCACACTACTACTTCACCACCCAGGTTTCTTTTCCTCTAAGAAGTTCATCCAAATCAGCATCACCATGGTGCACTTTGGCATATTCTACCTGTGCATTTACACCTTCATCATAGGTCGGGCGGTCATCCGCATATAGTACACCAAATGGGCGTGGGAATTTTAAAGCTCCTTCCCCATCGGTTTGTGGCTGATCAAAGAATCTGGACAAAATGTAGGCTTTCACTTTGTCGTTTTCATCATGAACCCACAAATCATCTTTGCTGAAATTATCTCCAAGCTCCACTACTTCAGGAGTAAAACCTTCAAGTCGGACTCCCTTGTTCTTGTCTTTCCCAAAAACCAACGGCTGTCCATGTTCCAGATAAATGGCTTCCTGTGGACGTGATTTCTTATCCGTAAAAAGCTCGAAGGCCGCATCGTTAAACACAATGCAATTTTGGTAGATTTCGAGCATAGATGTGCCTTTATGTTGATGAGAGCGCAAAATCATCTCTTTCAAATGCTTTGGATCGCGGTCCATAGCACGAGCAACAAAAGTGCCATCGGCTCCCAAACTAAGTGCAAGCGGGTTAAACGGATGATCTATACTACCATAAGGCGTTGATTTAGTTACCGATCCTGTTGGTGAAGCCGGTGAGTATTGCCCTTTCGTTAAACCGTATATCTGATTATTGAATAGCAAAAGATTCACATTTACATTTCGGCGAAGCAACTGTACGAAGTGATTGGCTCCTATCGACAAAGAATCTCCATCACCGGTAATAATCCAAACCGATAAATCAGGTCGTGATACTTTTAGCCCTGTTGCAATAGCCGGGGCTCGACCATGAATGGAATGCATTCCAAAAGTATCCATGTAATATGGAAAGCGAGATGAACAGCCAATACCGGAAATAAATACGATGTCTTTTTTGGCTAAGCCTAATTCCGGCATTGCGTTTTGTACTTGCTTAAGAATAGTATAATCGCCACATCCCGGACACCAACGCACATCCTGATCGGAAGAAAAATCTTTGCCGCTGTATTTTGGAAGCGTATTTAAATCGGCTTCGTGCTCTTTTATAAAATTGTCGATTAATGTCTCTACCATAATGTTACTCTATAATATTTCTGCAGCAAGTTTTGATTCTATTGCTTCTTTGAGTTCTGCCACTCCAAACGGGCGACCTTTCACCTTGTTGATGGGAATTGCGGGAATATTAAACTCCGATCGAATCAGTCGCATAAGTTGACCATCATTGATTTCTGGCACTATCACTCTATCGAACCCTTTCAAAAGAGATTCAAAATTCTTTGGGAAAGGATTGATATATCGTAAATGAGCGTGGGATATATCATGGCCTTCTTTTCTGAGTTGATGTACTACCGTACGAATAGAACCATAGGTTCCTCCCCATCCCAATACTAACGTATCGCCTGAGGTTGCTCCTTGATCGATGGACTGCTCAGGAATATTGAACGCCACATTATCACGCTTTTGGCGACGAATATTCGTCATCTTTTGATGATTATCCGGATCGTAAGAAACATTTCCGGTTCCATCTTCTTTTTCTAGTCCACCAACGCGATGCTCAATTCCTTCTGTGCCGGGAATCGCCCATTTTCGAACTAAACGTTCATCTCTTGAATACGGCATAAATGGTACGGAATCGTCGTTTGAACGTGGTTCTTCGAAAGCAACGTTTATTTCAGCTAAATCATCTGATTTTGGGAACTTCCAAGGCTCAGAACCATTGGCGATATATCCATCCGATAAAAACATAACCGGAATCATGTGTTCCAGTGAAATCCGAACAGCTTCAAATGCCATTTCGAAACAATCTGCGGGGGATTTAGGAGCTAGTACTACTAATGGACTTTCTCCATTTCGTCCATACACCGCCTGCATTAAATCTGCTTGCTCAGTTTTGGTAGGCATTCCGGTAGACGGACCTGCACGTTGCACATTCAACACAATAAGAGGTAACTCAAGCATTACAGCTAAACCAATGGCTTCGCCTTTTAGCGCAATTCCCGGACCTGATGAACTCGTAACGCCTATACTTCCGCCAAAAGAAGCTCCAATGGCTGAAGAGACTGCAGCTATTTCATCTTCTGCCTGAAATGTGGTAATTCCGAATTTTTTATGAGCCGCTAAGCCGTGCAGTACATCCGATGCCGGTGTAATTGGATAGCTTCCAAAAAACAAAGGCATATTTGATTTTCGGGCAGCGGCAACCAATCCTAACACAAGAGCTTCATTACCGGTAATATTACGATATTCACCGGGCTGTAACTCAGCTTGCTTAACAGTTAC
Source organism: bacterium (assembly GCA_024742815.1). Taxonomy (GTDB): domain Bacteria; phylum Bacteroidota; class Rhodothermia; order Balneolales; family Balneolaceae; genus HXMU1420-13. The sequence goes on along the minus strand of JANSXX010000006.1, from coordinate 226,608 downwards.
CCTGGAATTAAATAATTCAACCGTTTCGCCGTAGAAAAAGCCCGCCTTTAGTACATTGATATTTGCCGCAGCAATCTCCGGTTTCTTTTTTCCAAATTTTTGCTGCAAAAAATCGATCGTAGAATCCAATGGTCGATTGTACATCCAGTACAACAAACCTAGCACAAACATGTTTTTGGACCGCTCGATGTCTTTAAAGCCTAGATCAGTATCTGATAAGGCTTCTTTCACCAACTTACTTACATCAATTTTTATGACTTCGTACTCACTCAACGATCCATCTTCCAACGGATTTACTCCATCGGGGTATTTGGCTAAGCTAAGATTTTTCTTATCGAAACCGGCGGTATTTGCAATGATGGTGCCGCCTTTCTTCAGCAGTGATAAATTTGCTTTGAGAGCCGCGGAGTTCATAACAACAAGTGCGTCGCATTCATCTCCGGGTGTCAAAATCTCTCGGCTACCAAACTGTAATTGAAAGGATGATACTCCAGGAACTGTACCTTGCGGAGCCCGGATCTCAGCCGGAAATTCCGGTAGCGTTCTTAAATCATTTCCTAAAAGTGCAGTAGTATTGGTGAACAGAGAGCCTGTTAGCTGCATGCCATCGCCGGAGTCACCTGCAAAACGTATGGTAACGTCCTCGCGAATTTGGTCTTTTGTACTCATAATTTGGATGAGGTGAGTATTAAAATTCGTACGTCCAAAGTTGACTTTTTTTACCATTAAATGAAAGTCTGATTCCTTTAATGAATGAATTGATGACGATCTTTATTCGAACTGTGAACTATTTAATTAGTGTAGGCTTGAAAGTTCTACTGGTTGGTTTTCTAAAGATACTCTGCTCTAATTCTAACTGATTCTGGGTGGACTTATCCCTGAACCTAATTGATTACATTTCAATTCATAGTGCTAGAAAAACAAAATAACCGTTAGTGATTTCGTTATTAATATCATTTAAAAGAAATCATTTAATAAACGGTTAACCCTTCGTTCTTAAAGATACTTTTGACATGATCGAGTAGTTCAGCAGTTGGTTCATCTGTATCGAACAATTCGTAGTCCATCTCGTCCATGGCTTCCCATTTGTATTCGCCCATTTTGTGGAAAGGAAGCACTTCTACCCTCTCAACATTTCCAAGGTTTTTCGCGAATTTGGCCATTTTTTTGATGGCTTGCATATCGTCGGTGTAGCCCGGAACCAGCACAAAGCGTAACCAAATCGGTTTATTGAGTTTGGCGAGTCGTTTTGCAAAATCTAAGGTAGGCTGTAAATCAACGCCTGTTACACGTTTGTACCCTTCAGGATCAAAGTGTTTGATGTCGAGCAACACCAAATCAGTGAAGGAAAGTAATTCATCATCGGCGCGGTGACCAACAAACCCTGACGTATCTAAGGCGGTATGAATTCCCATCAATTTGCACCCTTCAAAAACTGCTTTCACAAAATCGGGTTGTGAAAGTGGTTCACCTCCAGAAAGAGTTACGCCTCCTTTCATAGAGAGTAGCATCTCTTTTTGTTTGGCGATGGTGCGAAGTTCCGAAAAGGCGTCTGTTTTGATGCCCTGTTTAAATTTTCTGGTATCCGGATTATGGCAATACACACATTTTAGCGGACATCCATTAAGGAAAAGAATACGGCGAATACCGGGGCCATCAACGGTGCCCGCTGTTTCAACCGAGTGTAGATATCCGGTTACATTTTCCATTTTTTCACCTCTATTCTCTAAAAAAACGGGAGTACTGCTTACCGGGCAAGTACCCCCTTTTATCATCACTAAGAAGTCATCTATGATTAGATAAACTCATCAATTTCTCTCATGGAATGTTCTTGAAATCACATCCATTTGCTGCTCTTTGGTTAACTTATTGAAGTTTACCGCATAGCCTGATACACGTACAGTTAGCTGTGGATATTTTTCAGGGTGATCCATGGCATCAATCAAAGTTTCACGATTGAAAACGTTTACATTAATGTGGTGACCTCCTTCAGCAAAGTATCCATCCAACAGATTGATCATATTCTCTTTACGATCGTCTTCGGTGCGACCTAAAGCGCCAGGTACGATTGAGAATGTGTAAGAAATACCATCCTGTGCATACTCATAAGGCAGTTTTGCAACCGAACGCATACTTGCAACTGCACCATTTTTATCACGACCGTGCATTGGGTTTGCTCCCGGACCGAATGGTTCGCCTTTCTTACGTCCATCCGGTGTGTTTCCGGTTTTGTTACCATACACAACATTTGAAGTAATGGTTAGGATCGATTGAGTTGGAACTGAATTTCTATATGAAGGCTGCTTTTTAAGCTTGTTCATAAAGATTTTAACAAGATCTCTGGCAATGTCATCCACACGATCGTCATCGTTTCCGAATACAGGGAATTCCCCTTCGGTTTCGAAGTCAGTTGCAAGACCGCGATCATCACGAAGGATGCGAACTTTCGCAAATTTTACCGCACTAAGTGAATCTGCAACCACAGACAAACCAGCGATTCCACATGCCATCGTTCTGAATACATCACGATCATGAAGTGCCATTTCTAGTCGCTCGTAATAATACTTGTCGTGCATAAAGTGAATTACATTCAATGCATTCATGTAAGTTGCAGCCAGCCAATCCATCATAGTATCGAATTTTGGCATCAACTCTTCATAAGTCAGAAACTCACTATTGATAGGTGCAAATTCCGGTCCAATTTGTTCGCCCGAAATCTCATCTTTACCGCCATTAATAGCATATAGTAAAGTTTTAGCGAGGTTTGCACGTGCACCAAAGAACTGCATCTGCTTTCCGATTTTCATTGCTGATACACAGCATGCGATTCCGTAATCGTCGCCCCAATAAGAGCGCATCATATCGTCGTTCTCGTACTGCAAAGAAGAAGTCTCGATGGATGTTTTTACACAGAAATCTTTAAAGCCTTCGGGTAAATTTTGTGACCACAACACGGTTAGGTTCGGCTCAGGAGCAGGTCCTAAGTTGTGTAAGGTCTGCAAGAATCTAAAAGAAGTTTTAGAAACCATGGTACGTCCATCTACGCCCATACCACCAATTACTTCGGTAACCCAAGTTGGATCGCCAGAGAAAAGTGCATCATACTCTGGTGGACGCATAAAGCGTACCATACGAAGCTTCATTACCAAATGATCGATAAGTTCCTGGGCAGTATCTTCAGTAAGCGTACCCTCTTCAAGATCACGCTGGATATAAATATCCAAGAAGGTCGAAACTCGTCCGAACGACATTGCTGCACCATTTTGCTCTTTAACAGCGGCTAGATATCCGAAATAGGTCCATTGCACCGCTTCGGTAGCATTAGTAGCAGGTTTAGAAATGTCGAAGCCGTAGCTTGCAGCCATTTCTTTAAGCTCTTTAAGCGAGCGAATTTGTTCGTTCATTTCTTCGCGGAGACGAATAGTTTCCTCAGATAGATTCGTTAGCTCAAGCGAATTTAATTGCTCAATTTTATCTTCTATCAGTCGATCCATTCCATACAATGCTACACGACGATAATCACCGATAATTCGTCCACGAGCATAAGCATCTGGTAAACCGGTTACGATACCTGATGAACGTGCCTTTCTAATTTCTTCGGTATAGGCATCAAATACGCCATCGTTATGAGTTTTTCTAATGGCTGCGAAAGCTTCTTTGGTTTTGTCAGAGAAGCTAAATCCATTGCTTTCTAATGCTTTTTGTGCCATTCTAACGCCACCAAAAGGCATCATAGAACGTTTTAATGGAGCATCGGTTTGCAAACCTACTACTCGCTCTAATTCTTCATCGATATAACCAGGACCGTGAGAAACAATAGAAGATACCAATTCGGAATCGGCATCGATTACCCCTTCTTTTTGCTCCTTAACCATCAAGTTTAACACTTGTTGCCAAAGTAATTTGGTAGTGTCGGTAGGTGTACTTAGAAAAGAAGCATCACCTTCATAAGGTGTGTAATTTTTTTGGATGAAATCTCTTACTTCAATTTCGTTATTCCATATACCCGAAGTAAACCCACGATACTCGTAAGGTGTTTCATCGTTTAAGAACGGAAGAGTTGTGTTTTGATCGGTCGCTTTCATGACGCTCTAAGATTAGTAATGATTTTTGGACACGTTGCTGAATGTAACTTCAGATTAAAGGTAAATGTCCGTTTTTTTGTTTACTCAAAACTAACTTTGAATTATGAAGACTGTATAAATTCCATCAAAAAAATTTAGAATAATTAATTAGTTAGCTTTAGGTTATGGAAGCGTTTCCACGTTGTGTTTTAGTTACTTAGACGACGAACGACGAACGACAAACGACAAATGATAAACAACAACCCATAACCAAAAATCAGTTATCAGGCTATTAAATTTATGCTGTCCAAAGAGAACTGTTAACCCTTCATTCCTTCTACTTTTCTCACTTCAAACTTCATTAGCAATGAAACGATTAAGGCAAGAACAAATGCACCACCAAAAATGTACAGACTTTGCTGATAGCTTTGAGTTTGCTCATACACATATGCATTGATCATTGGACCAACTATCCCGGCCAGCGACCATGCAGTTAGAATGAATCCGTGAATGGTTGGCATTTCTTTCAGTCCGAATAAATCGCTGATATAAGCAGGAATACTAGCAAATCCACCGCCATAGCACGTCAGGATTACGAAAGTTACAATCATAAATAAAATGGGCGATGCAGTTAAATTGGCAAGCAATGGAAACGCGATCATTTGGATTGCAAAGAAAGCGACATAGGTATTTGAGCGTCCGATATAATCAGATAATGAAGCCCAAAGAATACGACCAATTCCATTAAATAAAGAAATTCCCATCACCAACAGGCTCGACATCTCTACTGATAGCCGAACCATTTCGTAGCCCATTTTTTTTGCGGTAGCAATTACTGCGATACCGCACGAAACGTTGATGAAGAGCATAATCCAAAGTCCGTAAAAGCCCGGTGTTTTTAGTGCCTCGAACGCAGTTTTTTCCGGGACATTAAGCATTGATGTTGCAGTTACAGAGTTTTCAATCATAAACTGTTCCGCGTAGCCCGGAGGCGGTGGCGCTATATATAACGCACTTGGAAGCATCACGATTAAGTAGATAATCCCAAGCGCCACAAATGCAATTACAATAGAGGATTTCTCATAAAGAACGGCAGTTTTGTAGCCTTCTATACCCGACAGTAAACGTGCATGTGCTTCTGATCCGGTTTCCTCATTTTGTTCCAGCTCTACGAGATTTCTTTCAATTTTTTTAAACTCCTGAATAGACGGAGCGACGGATACTAATTCTTGAGCTTTAGTCGGATCTGATTCAGTTAGTTTTGCGTATTCATAAACTTTTAAATCTGCGGGTACCACAATCTCGGCACTTGGAGGATTGAATACATCGATTAGATGCGCAGCTACTAATCCACCAAAACCAAAACCCATAATGGCTAAACCGGTAGCCAATCCTCTCCGATCGGGAAACCATTTAACTAATGTAGAAACCGGTGAAATGTATCCAAGGCCTAATCCAATTCCGCTGATTACGCCAAAAAACAGATAAAAGAGCCATATACTTTCTAAATAAACAGCTAATGCAGAACCAAATAATCCTATCGAGAAAAATCCGGCCGATAACAGTCCACCTTTGGAGGGACCGTGTTTTTCGATGATTCTGCCCAGTATTGCAGCCGACAATCCTAAAAAGAAAATGGCAATGCTAAATGCCAGCGAAGTATTGGTTGCAGTCCAACCAAGCATATTTTCCAGTGGCATTTTCCAGGCACTGTATGCATATACCGACCCAATCGAAATATGTACCCCAACTGCTGAAGCTGCTATTAACCAACGATTTTTCATCCTATCCTCCAATTAACCTGTTTTATGCGGACTTTAAATAAGTTCGAGGCATAGATACCGCAATTCTGTGAATGTTTGATGAAGCGCCATATATGATTTGAAAATCATTCCATTATTGAAGGACATAAAAAGAGATTAACCTTATACTTGACCAACTAAATCAAATTCATGAAACAAAGTATATCTGTAATTTTTGGTCTGGCTTTTATAGGAATTGGGGTACTTCACTTTCTTCGGCCGGATAGTTTTTTAGCCATTATGCCCGAATGGATTCCTTTTCATCTTTTTGGGGTATATGCAAGTGGAGTTGTTGAAATCGTCGGTGGAATCGGGTTACTTATACCGCGCTATCGAAAAATTGCCGGTTGGACACTCCTCGCATTATTGATTGTTGTTTTTCCCGCTAATATCAATATGGCGATTAACGAAATACAACTTCCGGGAAGAGATCCATTTCCAACCTGGGCATTATGGGCACGATTACCTTTCCAGTTTGTACTTATGTATATCGTATGGTGGGCAGCTATTAAGGAGGCTTAAAGGCTAAACTATGTCTATAAATTTTGAGCGATGATTTACCGAGTACTTGGAACTTTATTTGGCTTTTTATTAACTGTTGTGCTTCTATTCGGAATGCTAAAAGTAAATACGAGCCAAGAAGATTCTCTTCCGATAAGTGGAACGGTATTATCGGTTTCTGAAGGACCATCGTACGATATAATTATCCGGTTAAATAATAATCCAACCGCATATTATATCAATCGTGGGACAGAGCACGGACTTATCATCGACTCCCTCGCTACCCGGTTAGTTGGTGAGAAAATTACTTTTTGGGTTGGTGATCAGCTCATCGGTACACCGCGCCATATCACTCATCTAGAACATGATTCGGTGATTTATTCAGAATGGCAATTGTTTCATTTTTATTGATACATATAATATTGTTTCATTAATAATGAAACTTATTGATTTGTATCATTATTTTTGATACAATAGATCATGAGTAAAAAGTATACCATATTAATGGGCGATGTTGTAGGAAGCTCCGAACTGGATGCTGATCTAGTACAGCAGTCGCTAAAAACCTTTGTGCAAGTAGTAAACGAAACCTACAACAGTTCCATCCTTTCTCCACTTACAATTACACTTGGCGATGAATTTCAGGGTGTATGTGCGGATACCGTTCAGGGTGTTGAGTTATTACTTAACATGGAAAGAATTGTACTGAAACAACAACTTCCCTTTCGAATGCACTTTGTGTTATTGGAAGGCGAAATTGATACAGAAATCAATTCAAAAACAGCCTACGGGATGTTAGGCAAGGGTTTAACCGAAGCACGTGAACTATTGAGTTCTAAAAAACGAGATCGACGGCGCTTTGAACTTCGATTAAACCAACCTTTTTTGACCACCCAACTTAATCGGTTGTTCGAGGTTTTAGATGCGCTGTCTCAAAACTGGAAACCGGAAGATTATGCTCTGATTGTATCCATGCTCGAACATCGAAACAACCAAACCGTTGCCAATCTTCATCAAAAAAACAGAGCACAAATCTGGAAACGAAGAAATACCTTGCAGATTGAAACATATCAGTTAACTTCGGCAGTAATCTCCGATTTAATCAAGGAATATTCATGAGCGGTCAATTGATTCTACTTTGGGTGTTGATGGAAACTCTCCTCACCATCGTTTTTCACCTATTAAATGCACGGGTATTTTCTGTGAAAGAAGACGGTCAAACCGGACTAACATTAATAGCGGTTATAAAAGGTATTATGGAGCGACTCCTACTCATCCTTGGGTTATTGAATGGGTATCCTCATGTAATTACAGCTTTTGCCGCATTAAAAATTGGTACGCGAATCAACGATAAAGAACATAAAATCTCAAACGATTATTTTTTGATTGGCAACCTGCTCTCTCTCCTGGCAGCCATTGGTTTTGTACTTATCGCTCAATAATGCACCGCAATAGCCCTTCACTAAATCTTCACAAAGAACCTCTAGGTTGATCAGATATATTATCAAATCTTAGAGGTACAATGAGTTTTACTAGTCCCCACACTTTTCATATTCCTGTTATGGGAACAGGATATACTATCGATACGCCCATTAGAGTAGCCCATTACGGAATCAGTTCGGTTATTTCGATTATCGATCACCGATTAACTGAGCAAATGCGTGAGTTTTACAGCAAAAAGTTCAATTTCGAATTTACTCCCATTAAGGAGAAAGAAGCAGATTGCCGGGCTCGCAGAATCACGGCATATCTGAACTTGGTTAAACAAATTGTTGATCAGAATACAGAGGCTTTGCGCAATTCACCGTTCGAAGAAGGATCTGAAATCACCAAATATTTCGAAATGCTCCCGGAGACTTCACCGTTGAGAGTTCAGTATCTGAAAATGCTGGATCTATACGGAGAAGAAAGACATCAAGCTGAAGAAAGACTTCGAAAGAAAGTACGAGCCGGTGCTATTGATGTAAATATCATGACAAAAATTGATGGAGGCGGTATCAAACGAGTGAAAGATGAAGATTCGGTTGAGTTCAATGATGCCCATGCTGCGCTTCGTGGTTTCGCGAATAGTGAGTTAGCGTCATCTGTTGTGTTTTCTGCGGGATTAAATCCACGATTATATGGCTATTTATCGCAATTTGAAGATTTCCTTCCCGATGCAAATGGCTTCATCAAAAAGAAGGTGATTCTTAAAATCAGCGATTATCGTTCGGCGCTGATTCAAGGTAAGTTTTTGGCAAAGAAAGGTATTTGGGTTTCTGAATATCGATTAGAATCGGGTTTAAATTGTGGTGGTCATGCTTTTGCTACTGATGGCTATTTGATGGGACCGATTTTAAAGGAGTTCAATCAGAACAAACATGAATTGAAAGAAGCGTTACTCCCATTAATCAGCGATGCTTTAGCAGATTCGAAACATTTGGTAGATGCGGAAAAACTCAACGTTCAATTAACTGTTCAAGGTGGCGTGGGTACCTCCAAAGAACATGAGTTTTTACTCAACACAGAGCAAGCTCATTCAGTGGGCTGGGGCTCTCCTTTCCTTCTGGTTCCAGAAGCGGTTTCCATCGATGAAAAATCGCTGCAATTACTGACCAACGCTAAAGAAGAAGATTATTACCTGAGCGAAGTCTCGCCGTTAGGAGTTTCTTTTAATACGATTAAAGGAAATTCTGCCGAAGTTGAGCGTGAGGCTAGAATCGAATCCGGCAAACCCGGAGCACCTTGCGTGAAAAAACACCTCGCTTTTAATAACGAAGTAAGCAAAGAGTTGCTTTGCACAGCATCGGTCAAATATCAGAAAGCAAAAATTGACGAACTACTAACCAAAAACCTTGCTCCCGTTGAGATGAAAAAGGAATTCAAAAAAATTGTGGAGAAAGTTTGTTTATGCGTTGGATTAGCAAATGGAGCCTTACTCGACATTGGCGAAAAAGTGAATAAAGGTACTCAGGGCGTGGCTATCTGTCCGGGACCAAACACCGCATATTTTAATAATGTAGTTAGCCTGAAAGATATGGTAGATCATATCTACGGCCGTGTTGATCTACTTGCACTTCGAGAGCGCCCCAATATGTTTATTAAGGAACTGGAATTGTATGTTAAGTACATCAAAAACTTAAAGGAGGAACTCACCGAGCATACAGGAAAACAGTTTAACTATGTGAAAAAATTTCTTCGCAATCTCGATGATGGAATTACTTTCTATGATGCATTTTTCGAGGAAACAAAATCTCAACTAGGTGAAATCAGTGAGCAGGCTAAAAAAGAATTGCAGCGCTTGAAAACTGAGCTCACTTCTCTTGAACTCACGCTCACGTAATACCCTGTAATCCATACAGTTATTAGGAATGGAAATTACTCCTCAATAATCTGAAATTGAAGAGTAATTTCTGTTCCTTTTTTCACATCTCTAATTGCTAATTTTACTTACCTTAGCATTTGAACTTATTTTAGCTCATGAGACTCTTCCTTTTCTTTCTTCCACTTCTTATCACCTCTCCACTATTCGCTCAATCTGTTTCTATAACTTTTGAAGTGAATATGAGCTACCAAATTGATATCGGTGAATTCGATCCGTTGACAGAAACCGTTGATATTGCCGGTAGTTTTAACGGCTGGGGATCTCCCGAAGATCAACTTTTTGACGAAGACGGAGATTCAACCTACACAATTATTTTATCAGGATTTTCAACAGGAACTGAGATCGCATTTAAATTTCGCCAGAATTTTAGATGGGATGGTTCCGAGGAATTCCCTGGAGGAGGACCTAATCGTACATACACCGTTCCAGATTCCAACAGTACAGTTAGCGTTTGGTATAACGATGAAACCCCTCCTACCGGTCCACCTGTAGCTGATTTTAGTGCTCTATCCACCGAGACTTTTGTTGGAAGTTCGGTACTGTTCAGTAATCAATCTTCAGGGAGAATTACTCGGTTTGAATGGAATTTTGAAGGAGGTTATCCCACTACATCAACCGAAGCAGAACCGAGTGTTCGTTATTCCGAAATCGGAATCTATGATGTACAATTAATCGCGTCGAATGAAACTCAATCAGACACCCTTCTTTTAGAGGATTATATCACAATTTCTGAACGAGAGCTTGGTGAGCCTAAGTGGTGGAATGAAGTGGTTTGGTATGAAATTTTTGTACGCTCTTTTTACGATTCGGATGGTGACGGAATTGGAGATTTCAACGGACTTACGCAAAAACTGGATTATTTAAACGATGGTGATCCTAACACAAATACCGATCTTGGGATTGGAGGAATCTGGTTGATGCCCATCCATCCGTCTCCTTCCTATCACGGCTATGATGTAACCGATTACAGAGCTATTCATCCAGATTACGGCACTATGGATGATTTCAAAAACTTTCTGGCTTCAGCTCACGAGCGAGGAATCAAAGTAATTATCGATTATGTAATGAATCACACTTCTACTGAACATCCGTGGTTTCAAGCTTCTGCTAATGGAGATGAACATTTTCGGGATTTCTACCGCTGGGAAGATTCGAAGCCGAATTATGCCGGTCCGTGGGGACAGCAAGTTTGGCATCAGCGAAACGGCGATTATTACTACGGCTTGTTTTGGGGCGGAATGCCGGATCTTAATTATGAAAACCCTGCCGTGAAAGATTCTATGTTTGCTATTTCTGATTTCTGGATCAAAGAAATCGGCATTGATGGCTTTCGTCAGGATGCCGTGCTCTATATAGATGAAGATGGAGACAAGCTTAAAAATACGCCAGAAACCTTTCAATTCTGGCAGGATTTTACTACGAACTTAAAAGCCGCCAATCCTGATGCTTTTTCTGTTGGTGAAGCTTGGGAACCCACTGAAACCGTGCTGCAATACATCACCAACGATCGACTTGATTACGCCTTTGAGTTTGATCTGGCCAGTACCATTTTGAATGGAGTAATTAATGGAGATGCAACCGGTATTATCCGTCAGATGCAGAAAGTGTACGACAACTATCCATTTCTGCAATATGGTACTTTCCTGACCAATCACGACATGAATCGAGTGATGAATGTGCTTGGAAGCGACGTGAATAAAGCAAAAGTAGCGGCCTCGCTGTACCTCACCTTGCCGGGAATTCCTTACCTGTATTATGGGGAAGAAGTGGGAATGTTAGGACAAAAACCTGATGAAGATATACGTCTCCCCATGCAATGGAGCGATGAAGTTAATGCCGGATTTACCAGCGGAAATCCGTGGCGACAACCGAATGCAAACTACAGAGAGTTCAATGTAGAAGTGATGCAGGATGATTCTAGTTCATTATTGAATCACTATAAAAGATTGATTCAATTACGCTCATCTCGTGGAAATCGAGGCCATCTAAGATACCCGAGTCTATCAACCGGACAGTTTGAGGCAGGCTTGCCATCTAATTCTGAAATTCTGAGCTTCATCAGAATGGACTCTCCGGGAGGTGAAGGAACATTGGTCATTCAAAATGTTTCCGGAACTCCAATTATCGATGCTGAAATTGAGTTTACAAATACCTTATTATCGAATAATTACTGTATCACAGGACCATCAAGCAACAATTTGCTATCAGGCAACGATCCATCTTTTGACTGGGATTCCTATAACGGGCCAGGTACAATTAGTATCCAAAATCTCGAAATAAATAGTCATGAGACTCAAATTTTTTCTCTAGCAACTTATTGTACTTCCAATGAAAATGTGGTGTCACCTGAAACTTTCAAACTCCATCAAAACTACCCAAATCCCTTCAATCCGAGTACAAATATCAGCTTCTATTTACCTCAAAGTACAGATGTAAAAGTTAGCGTTTTTGATGTAACCGGTCGGTTAGTTGCTACTTTATCAGATAGACTTAGAAATGCGGGTGCCCATCAAATTACTTTTGATGCTTCTGCCCTCTCGAGTGGAATATATTTTTATAGACTTGAGGCGGGCGAGTTTGTTGAGACGAGAAAAATGATGTTGATTAAGTGATCTGATTATCAGTTATCAGTTATCAGTTATCAGTTATCAGTTATCAGTTATCAGTTATCAGTTATCAGTTAAAGTTTTGTTGAGCCAAAGCTCAAGGCAAATGATTTTTAATTGAGCAATTCTTAATTGATCATTGTTTCATTCTTAATTGATCTCATTACCCGAAGTCTTTCCATTAAACTTTTTCCATCTTTCGCGGAGAATGCTAATTCCCGAAGGTTGTCATCAGAAACTAACACCTCCTCGAAAGTGTCTCTCTCGATCGTCGTCAAACGCTCTTCGGTGTAATCATTTACAAATTCTTCGATTACGGGGTGTACTTCTTTTTCCAAAAAATCCATAGTAAAAGGGGCTAAATAATTTACTCTTCACCCCTTTTAAGTCAGATTTTAGAAAGAAGTTCCCAGATCTACGTATGATTTTATTTTGTGACTGATCTGTGCACGTCCGCGGTTGATACGCGACTTAACGGTTCCCATCGGAACATCTAGTTTTTCTGAAATTTCTTCGTAGCTCAATTGCTCAATGTCGCGCAAGATAACTACTTGTTTAAAATCTTCTGGAAGTGAATCTAACGCAGCTTCTAGTGCTTCCATGCTAAATTTCTGGTGTAGTTCCTGATCAGGAAGAATATCCTTATCGGGGAGGATCATTTCATAAGAATCAGGATTCGATTCGTCTCTATGAATAGAAGTAAGCTGCATTCTTTTCTTTTTCTTGTACAAACTCTTAGCAAGGTTGATAGCGATGGTGTACATCCAGGTACTGAATTTGGCGATACGCTCGTAACTGTGCTTACTTTTATGCACTCTTAGAAAGGTTTCTTGAACCAAATCTTGGCAATCGTTATGGTTCTGAGTGTATCGGAATAAAAAGTTGTGGAGTCTATCATTATAACGACGAACTAGCTCATTAAACGCTGTCTCTTTCCCATCTTGAAATAATTCCATTAAATCTTCGTCACTTAGGTTAGTTAATTTAGCCCATTTAACCGCAGTCATGTTGATGTTTCCCAATATTTTATTTCGTGTTCCAGTTCAGAACGATGCCGGCTGTTTAGCCAATCAATCGCTTGACAAGGAGAAATAAAATCGCAGTGGAGTCGAGTGTGGAGAATCCTTTGATGGATTTATCTGCATCGAGCAGCGCCTCAAAAATGCGAGGCATATCGGCGTATCTAAAATTTGAAGCGTCTTTCCAAAGTCGGTCGAAGTACCAGCCGTTCATTCCCATTTGGGCTTGAACGTCTGCTTTGCTCAATCCTTTTTCGGCAAGACGTCGGATTTGCCAGATATTCACAAACACACTGTAAAAGAACCCCACGAGTCGAATTAATTCTCCCGTGTCTGATTTACTATGTTGCAATATCTGTTCCGAGATAAAAAGGGCTTGTTCCAGATTTCGCCGAATGATGGCTTCTTTGAGCTCAATCGCCGAATATTCGCGATAAGAGCCGATTATTTGTTTAATATCGGCTTCAGAGACTTCAGTTTTAGTGTCCACAAAAGTACACACTTTGTCTATTTCGCTGGACAACAGCTGTAGATTATTACCAACAAATTGGGCTAATAATTGGGCGGCAGCGGGCTGTATTTTCTTTTTATGGTGAGAATGTGCCCATTTCATAACCCATTCACCGGCCATGTAATCCGGAATAGGCTCGAAATTGAAAAAACCTACATTTTTATTTTTTGAGAGTGCTTTTCCGATTTTTGTATTTCCGGCGGGCTTTCCGGTATCGAACATCACAAACAAACAAGAAGGATTGGGTTGTTCGATATAAGGAATGAAATCGTTCATATCTCCCTCGCCTGAAGCACCTTTCGCTGTTTGCAAAAAGTTGCGAACAATAAGCACTCGTCGTTCAGCCATCATGGGAAAGCTACGAGCAATAGCTAATACTTTAGCGGGTGTTACTTCTTGACCGTAAAGCAGGTCAAAATTGAAATCTTTTTCATGAGCTGGTAGCAGATTTCCAAAAAAATCAACGAGGCGATCTAGATAAAATTCCTCTTGTCCGTACAGATAGTATACGGGTTTTGGGTTCCCGGATTGCACCTGTTGAAGAATAGTTTGATAGTGATCTGCACTTGTTGGTTTTCGAGCCATTGCTCAAAAATATCACATTATGAATTCTAATTGCCAATGCAATTTTAGATTTATTATCTCATCTTTGATAATCATTAAATCCAACCTGAAACATATTTAGATAAAAAAATATCATGGGATTATTCTTCGACCTTATGCAACAAAGTATGCTCGATGATCAACGGAAAAAGGCAGATTCGATAGAAGACCGGGTAGAACTGTTGGAGAAAGAGTTAAAACAGACACGCGTACTGCTGTTAAAGACATTACATATACTAGAAGAACACGTTGGGAAGGATATTGATGGCGATGGAATTACAGGCTGATTTATTTTGAACGCATCGACAGCCATAACTGGTTCTTTAAATATGGCACAAGATATCATTGATAAATACAATTTAAGCAAATACGAAATCGACAGAATCGTAGAAATGGCGTGGGAAGATCGAACTCCTTTCGACGCAATAGAATTTCAGTTTGGGGTTTCCGAGCAAGAGGTAATCCGAATAATGAAAGATCAAATGAAATTAAAAAACTGGAAAAAATGGAGAGCGCGGGTATCAGGAAGAAAAACAAAGCATCGAGCACTAAGAAAAGATGATGTCAATAGATTTAAATCTAGTGCACAAAAAGTGATAACTAATAATCGAATTTCCAAAAAGAAGTACTGATAGTTCCGTAACTTCCTTTGCTGGAAGGACCATCAATATTTTAGATAAAAACGTAATAATTACGGTCAAGGCTACTCTTAGTACTATGAAGAATCAAAGCAATCCAAACAATACCAGCTTTATTGCTGAAGGCACAACCATAACTGCAGACATTCACTCCGACGGAAACATTCACATTTCCGGTTCTGTGATGGGTGAAATCAATACTAAACTTCATCTAATACTAAATAAGAAAGGTCGAATCACTGGTAATTCCATTGCTAAAACTGCGATGATTTCCGGTGAAATTGAAGGCGATATTCGAATTCTACAAACCTTAACCCTGCATGCTTCGGCTAAAGTAAATGGCAACATTTACGCTAAACATTTGGTCACTGAACAGGGCGCTGAGATCAATGGGAATATCAAGACCGGAAACAGTATTAATGTATTGGAAGAGCAAACTGTAAACGAAGTTTCCCTCCAGAAAAAAGCCGGATAGTTTTAGTTATTGGTTAATGGTTGTTAGGATATCTTTATTCCAATAACCAATAACTACCTACAATTATGGCTTTAAACGACCCATCATTCTAGGAAATGGTATCGTTTCCCGAACATGAGACAATCCACTGATCCAAGCTACAGTTCGTTCAAGTCCTAGCCCGAAACCGGCATGTGGTACCGTACCAAAACGACGAAGGTCTAAGTACCACTCGAATACTTCTTTATCGAGCTCTTCTTCGGCAATACGTTCTTCAAGTACTTCCAGACTATCTTCACGTTGTGAGCCTCCGATAATTTCCCCGTATCCTTCCGGAGCAAGTACATCCATACCAAGAGCCAATTTATCCGTTTCGTCGCGTTTCATGTAAAATGCTTTGATCTCAGCCGGCCAGTGAGTCACAATTACCGGCACATCATACTGCATCATTAACACGGTTTCATCGGAGCCACCAAAATCATTGCCCCACTCAAAGTTTTGAGCAGATTCTTTCCATTTGGGAATATTTCGGTAATCTTCTTCAATCTGATCCAGTCGCTGAGCAATTTCAATCTGACGGGCTTCTATTTGCTTCTTGCGCCATTTCTTTGCTGAGCCATGCTCTTTTTTGATGGCTTCTCTCTCCTCTTTCAATGCTTTTTCTTCTTCTTTTCGTGAAGCAAGCATATCATCAAGTAACTGAGCCGTTTCATCACTTTTAAGGATGTCAACGGCTTCCGAATATTTCATTCGAACAAACGGCTTTTCTACCAGCGGTTGTAGTTTTGTGATATCACGTTCCAATATCTCCAATTCTTTCGCTCGTTTCTCCAGCACAGTTTTTACGATGAATCGAATCATATCTTCGGCCAAGTCCATGTTCATCTCCAGATCATAGAAAGCCATCTCAGGTTCCATCATCCAGAATTCGGTTAGATGTCGGCGTGTTTTTGACTTCTCTGCTCTGAAGGTTGGACCGAAAGTATAAATCAGTCCATGTGCCATTGCTAATGCTTCTCCGTACAATTGTCCGGTTTGTGCCAGATAGGCTTTTTCTTCGAAGTAATCGGTTTCGAAAAGAGTGGTACTTCCTTCTGCAGCATTCCCGGTAAAAATTGGGGAATCCATCTGCACAAAATTTCTATTCTGAAAAAAGGTGTGTATCGCAAAAATGATCTCATTGCGAACACGCATGGCAGCCCACTGTCGCTGACTTCTCAACCATAAGTGGCGATTATTCATCAAAAATTCAACGCCATGTTCTTTTGGTGTGATTGGATAATCTTCGGCAATCTGAATTACTTTAACATCAGAGACATGCATTTCATGACCGCCTACGCTTCGTTCATCTGCTTTAACCTTCCCGATGATTTCTAGCGAGCTTTCCTGCTTTAGTGAAGTAGCTGCTTCCCATGCATTTTCAGAAACTTCGTCTTTAGCTACCACACATTGTGTGATTCCGGTTCCATCTCGTAATTCAATAAATACCAAACTTCCACTGCTGCGATAATTGTACACCCATCCTTTTAAGGTTATTTCAGTGTCGACGTGATTGGCTAACTGGTTGATGTAGATCATAGTTTATCTAAAATTTTAAATTTTAAATGCTAATTGTTAAATGGGAACTAAAAAACACAATCCTTTTCAAGGCCATTTAACATTTAAATCTTAACATTTCTCATTCAACTTCCGGGGTTAATACAGCTTCCATAAAGTGAGTTTGATCGAAGAAATTTTTGGCGAATTCCAGCACATCTTCTGCTTTTACTTCATCAATATTTTCCTCAAGCTCGTCTAAAGTGATAAATCGTTCGAAATACATCTCGCTTTTTGCCAGACGCATCATTCGGTTGCTGGTATTTTCCTGGCTAAGCAATAGCTTTCCTTTTAATTGAGATTTAGCCTCTTCGAATTCCTTCTCAGGGATTAAATCAGAACTTATTTTATTGAGTTCGTTCACTACTAACTCATGTACATGTTCAACGTATTCTTTATCAGTTCCCACATAAACTCCCCAAATACCCGAATCAGAGTAACTTTGGTTAAATGCCTGAATGGAATAGCAATATCCATATTTTTCACGAACATTTTGATGAAGTCTGGAACTCATTCCTCCGCCTAAAACTGTATTAGCAAGTAACAATAAATATTTGTCGTCATGATCAAAATGCAGCCCACGTCGTCCCAATAAATAATGAGTTTGTTCAATTACTTTGGTTAACTCCAATTTTTCCGGATTGAAATCCAGAAGAGGCTGAGGTTCATTTACTGTTTTCGTTGCTTCAAGCTGTGAAAAATACTTCGTTACCTGATCTACAACTTCATCATGATTTACATTACCGGCAACAGCGATCAATAGATTATCCGGTCGGTATCTGTCTCCCATATAATCAAACAAATCCTGTCTAGTGAATTCATTCACAGTATCCTCGAAGCCAATTACTGGTCTACCAAGTGGATGATTCTCAAACATTTTCGTCGAGAATTCTTCGAAGAGATAATCATCGGGTGAGTCGCGGTACATTTTCATTTCTTCGACCACAACCTTCTTTTCTTTCTCGATTTCCTTCTCGGGAAACGCAGGATTTAGCACCATATCTGAAAGAACATCTAAGGCTCTACCAAGTTGTTCGTCTACACATCTGGCATAGTAACAGGTATATTCGCTGGATGTAAAGGCATTCAGATAGCCTCCAACCGATTCCATACTTTGTGCAATATCGAAGGCTGTTCTTTTATCGGTTCCTTTAAAAAGCATATGCTCTAAAAAGTGCGTAATACCAGCCTGTTTAGCTGTTTCATTTCTTGAACCGGTCTTTACCCAAATCCCAACAGAAATACTTTTTACGCTATCGATGCGCTCGGTTACAATGCGTAACCCATTCGGTAATGTAGATTTAGTGACGTAGTCAATTTCCTTTAGATTTTCCATCAAATGTGTTTACTGTGAGCGTCTCTATTTTGGGTGGGCAAATATACGAGGTTAGATGTCCAGAAACATCCGCTATGATATGAAATCTAGCAAGAATATTGAGAACGCCACTGAGGCACTGAGGCACTGAGGCACTGAGGCACAAAGAAAAATAAATTACTTAATATCTAGAGGAGTGACTGATCTAACCATGAATTCAATTAAAAAGTCATTCAGATCCGCCGGCTGGCGGAGATGAATCTACACAAACTAGAGCTTGCTCATTTTATCAATTTTTGCAGACTCCTCGATTCCTCGGAGTGACTAGAATCTACTACTCCCTTAATCATTACAACGGGTCATTCAGAGGGTACTCCCGATGAATCTACACAAACTAGAATATGCTCTCGGTTTTGCAGACTCTTCGCTTTACCCACGTTCTCTGAAGCTGCGGTTGGCTTGCTTTGAGAGACTTCCATAAAAAAAGCATCCTCAAAAAATGAGGATGCTTTTAATTTGATTCTATTTTATCAAATGAAGGGTTTCAACCCTTCAAAATTAATAAACCATCTTAATCTTCTCGTTCAATCAACGCTTTGCGAGAAAGGCGAAGTTTTCCACCATGTTCAACTTTCAACAGTTTTACATCTAACTCATCACCTAGCTGCAGGTAATCTGTTACTTTTTCAACTCGTTTATGGTCGATTTCAGAGATGTGAAGTAGTCCATCTTTACCCGGTGCAATTTCAATGAATGCTCCGAAGTCTTTGATCGATTTTACGATACCTTTGTAAGTAGCACCTTCTTCCAGATGACCAACAATCATCTTGATTCGTTTTTTCGCTTCTTCCGCTTTGTCTAAGTCGTTCGCAGAAATGGTAACCTGACCTTTTCCATTCGAATCTTCTTCGATTAGGATTTCAGTTCCGGTTTCTTTTTGAAGCGTTTGAATCACTTTACCACCAGGGCCGATTACCGCTCCAATATCGCTTCCGTCAATTTCCATTTTAATGAATTGAGGAGCATACTGAGAGATATTCTCTCTGGCAGAAGAAATAGTTTTCGCCATTTCACCTAGAATGTGCATACGGCCATCATGTGCTTGATCTAATGCTTTTTCGATGATTTCGAAACTTATGCCCTGCACTTTCATATCCATCTGACACGCGGTAATTCCATCAGAAGTACCGGCAGTTTTGAAGTCCATGTCGCCCATGAAATCTTCTTCCCCACGGATATCAGAAAGTACAACGGTTTTTTCTTCACCTACAATCATACCCATTGCAATACCTGCAACCGGTTTTTTGATGGGTACTCCGGCATCCATTAACGCCATAGATCCACCACAAACAGAAGCCATCGAAGATGAACCATTCGATTCGGTGATGTCTGAAATCACACGAACTACATATCCGAATTCTTCGAAAGTTGGCATCATCATACGAAGCGAACGTTCAGCTAAATGGCCGTGACCGATTTCACGACGTCCCGGACCGCGCATAAAGCCTGCTTCACCTACAGAATACGGAGGGAAGTTATAATGCAAGAAAAACGTTTTTGCTTCCTGATCGAATAAGGTGTCTACAGATTGCTCATCTCGTTTAGTTCCTAGCGTTGCTGAAACAAGCGCCTGAGTTTCTCCACGGGTAAAGATTGAGGAACCGTGTGCACGGGCAATGTATCCTACTTGTGTCCAGATATCGCGAATGTCAACCGGGGTACGGCCGTCGATTCGACGCTCTTGCTCAAGAATCATGTTACGTAACGCATCTTTTTCGATGGTGCCAAGAATCTTTTTCACTTCTTTCATTACATCATCTTCCGCTTCGTCTTCTTCAAACTTAGCAACTACTGCTTCTTTAACTTCACGAATTTTGTCGTTGTACTCTTCTTTACCAAGACCAATATTTACAACATCTTTAATTTGTGACTCTGCAAGTTCTTTTACCTTGCTTTCTAAATCACTATCAACCTGTGCAGGAACAAACACACGCTTTGGCTTGCCTAATTCTTGACGAAGTTCTTCCTGGAATTCGCACAGTTTCTGGATTGCTTCATGCGCAGCTTTAATGGCTTCGAGCATTTCTTTTTCAGAAATCTCTTTCATCTCGCCTTCAATCATCAAAATGGAATCAGCTGTACCACCAACTACCATATCGATATCGCTTTCTTTTAATTCAGAAACTGTAGGATTGATTACATAATCACCATTAATACGTCCAACTCTAACTTCGGCCATTGGACCATCGAAAGGAATGTCGGATAAATGGATGGCTAAGGAAGCGCCAACGCCTCCTAATACATCACCATCGTTCTCATCGTCTGACGAGATAACACTCGAAATTACCTGAGTGTCGTTATAGTATCCTTTTGGAAATAATGGACGAAGCACACGGTCGATAAGTCGACTTGATAACACTTCTTTTTCGTTTGATCGTCCCTCTCTTTTCATAAATCCGCCCGGGAAACGTCCGGCAGCTGAAAAACTTTCTTTATGATCTACCGTTAGGGGGAAAAAATCTTGCCCTGGCTTTGGCTCTTTTGCACTAACCGCTGTACAAAGCACCATGGTATCTCCCATGCGTACAACCACAGCTCCATCGGCTTGTTTTGCAATTCTTCCGGTTTCTACGGAAAGCACCTTACCTGGTGCAAATTCTACACTTTTAAAATCTTCTTTCATTCTTTTTTTTCTTTGATTGTTGCTTTATTCCCGCTCCAACATTGTTGATAGGCTGCTTATAGTTAGCTAATAAATAAGGCGGGCGGGAAGGAATTGAAAAAGGCTCCGAATGACCGGAGCCTTAATGTATTATTTTCGAATACCGAGCTCTTTGATAAGCTCTCTGTACTTCTGAATATCTTTCTTCATGAGGTAATTGAGTAAACGGCGACGCTTACCTACCAATTTTAACAAACCACGACGAGATGCATGGTCTTTTTGATTGGTTTTTAAATGCTCTGTCAGATGATTAATTCTGTGAGTAAATAATGCGATCTGGCCTTCGGTAGTGCCGGTATTTACTTCTTCTCCGCCAAACTTCTTAAAGATATCCTTTTTTTCTTCTGCAGTAATGCTCATTGCAATGTTCAGTTATAACTATTTAAATCGATTTATAGAAGCCAAAGATAAGGTATTTGACTCTAAGCAACAATCAATTCGCAATAGATTTATTCATTTTACCTCATTATCGGATTACGGTCTGATTTATTAAGCAGATAACGAAAGTATTAGAAAAAACTAAGACAGGTTTTTGTGCTTAGAATCAAAAAGGGCAGCTAGAAAGCCGCCCTTTTTTCCGGTTTTACTTTTTAAGATCGAATCGATCGAGGTTCATAACTTTGTCCCATGCAGAAACAAAATCATATATAAATTTTTCGTTGGCATCATCGCATCCATATACTTCGGCAAGTGCTCGAAGTTCTGAATTTGAACCAAATATTAAGTCTGCGCGTGTTGCCGACCACTTGATGTCACCAGTTTTTCGATCACTACCAACAAACACATCCTGTTTATCGGTTGTGGCGGTCCAGGTTGTGCCCATATCTAATAAGTTTTTGAAAAAGTCATTAGATAGCGTTCCTGGGTTTTCCGTAAATACGCCATGCTTCGAATTATTGTAATTGGTTCCCAATACTCTCATTCCACCAACCAAAACCGTCATTTCAGGAGCGGTAAGGGTTAGTAATTGAGATTTATCCACCAACATTTCCTCGGCTGTAGTTTTATGTTTTGCATTAAAGTAGTTGCGGAAACCATCTGCTTCAGGCTCTAACCATTCAAATGATTCAACCTCGGTTTGCTCGTCGGTGGCGTCAACCCGACCGGGAGTAAATGGTACTGATATTTGAATTCCTGCTTTTTCTGCTGACTTTTCTACCGCAGCACATCCACCAAGAACTATTAAATCAGCTAGAGAAACTTGCTTATTCCCATTTTGTGATTCGTTAAATCCTTGCTGAATAACTTCCAGAGTATTTATCACTTTAGCGAGTTGGTCTGGATTATTTACTTCCCAGTCCTTTTGCGGAGCTAATCGAACTCTTGCGCCATTTGCGCCTCCTCGTTTATCAGAACCTCGGAATGTTGAAGCAGAAGCCCAGGCTGCAGAAACTAATTCAGAAATGGAAAGACCGGAATCTAAAATTTGTCCTTTTAGAGTGTTGATGTCTTCATCATTTACAACTTCAAAATCAACTTCCGGAAGAGGATCTTGCCAGAGTAAATCTTCTTCCGGCACTTCGGATCCTAAATACAGTGTTTTAGGTCCCATATCTCGGTGAGTTAATTTAAACCAAGCTTTAGCGAATGCATCCGCAAATTCGTCGGGATTTTCATAAAAACGACGTGAAATTTTCTCATAATCGGGATCTACTCTTAAAGCTAGATCAGTGGTTAACATGAATGGAGCATGTTTTATTTCTGGATCATGAGCATCAGGGATGGTTCCTTCGCCACCACCATCTACCGGTCTCCATTGCCATGCACCTGCAGGTGATTTATACTTTTCCCATTCGTATTTAAATAAATTTTCGAAATATAAGTTGCTCCATTCGGTTGGTTTTTGAGTCCATGCACCTTCCAAACCACTCGTAATTGTATCCGCACCTTTCCCGGTACCATGCGTGCTGGCCCATCCCATTCCCATTTGGGTGATGTCTGCGGCTTCAGGATCATCTCCTAAATGAGATTCTGGTGCAGCACCATGTGTTTTCCCAAAAGTGTGTCCACCAGCAATTAATGCGACCGTTTCTTCATCATTCATTGCCATTCGGGCAAAAGTCTGGCGAATATAATGTGCTGATTTTGCGGGATCAGGCTCTCCATTGGGACCTTCCGGGTTTACGTAAATCAAGCCCATGTGATCGGCACCGAGTGGTTTTTCAAGCTCACCGTCTTCAGTATGTCTTTTTGAGCCTAGCCACTCACCTTCCGATCCCCAGTATATATCTTCTTCAGGTTCCCAAACGTCTTCACGACCGCCGGCAAATCCATACGTTTCGAATCCCATCGACTCTAATGCAACGTTTCCTGCCAGAATCATCAAATCTGCCCAAGAAAGTTTACGGCCATATTTTTGTTTAATCGGCCAAAGTAATAAACGAGCTTTATCAAGGTTTACATTATCCGGCCAGCTATTTAATGGAGCAAAACGCTGTGTACCTGCGCCTCCTCCACCGCGGCCGTCGGTTACTCGATAAGTACCTGCACTATGCCATGCCATGCGAATCATTAATGGACCGTAGTGTCCAAAATCTGCAGGCCACCAATCTTGAGAATCAGTCATTAACTCGGTTAAATCTTTCTTTACTTCGGCAAGATCAAGAGATAAGAATGCTTCTTTGTAGTCAAAATCTTCGCCCATCGGGTTTGTTTTTGCTGAATGTTGGCGAAGAATATTCAGGTTTAATTTATTGGGCCACCAATCTCTGTTTCTGGTGCCATCACCTGCTGCACTTCTCATTGCTCCGTTATGAAACGGACATTTACTGATATCTCCACTTGTACTGTGTTCTGCCTTGTTGTTGTTTGCCTCGTAAGCCATTAGATAAGATTTAGTTTAGCATTTATTGGCGAAACTATTACATCTGGCATAAAAAAGAATATTGAATATTCTTATTAGGCTAATAAGATGACTTTGAATAAAATGTCACTTTAGATTTTGTGAAGCTGAGTACTGGCTTCTTTCTTTAATAAGCTGCTCTTTTAAGCTATCGACATTTGAAATATGATCTCATCTCTCATGCGATCATAGAAATGGAGCTGTTCCCAATGATTTGCGCCATAGAAAGATGCTATTATAAAATATCTAGTCCTATTTACAAGTTGTAGATCTTTGTTTTGTTGATTCATTAATATTTTTTCGAACTAACTGACAAAATCTCAAACATCTTGAATTTGCTAAACTCATTGATCCATATTCTGAAGAGGTACTTATCAAAGACTTTGGAAAAATCAGACTATTAACTACTTGAAAATATACTCACAAAAAAAGCTCCAAAGGATTGGAGCTTTATGATACCTATCTAATTTTGATAGTTTTGTTTATTGCTTTTGCATAGTTAAAAAATCATTTACAAAAGTAGTATTGTCTTGATCACCAGGGTTTGAATTACCGAAGGCTGACATCCCATAACCTTCTTCAGTGGTAGTTTGCATTCCCCAAATTCTAACATTGTTTTTTTCAATCTGATCATCAAAAATAACCCATAGATAACAATGATTTCCGTCCCATTTTTCGCACCAAGTTACATTACTTTGCGCAGGACCTACTTTAAAAACTCCAGTAGTATTATCGTTTAATGTTAACTGACCTCTAGATCCATTCGAATTATGAGTAACAGTCCATTTAGTGTTTTTAAGTGTATTTGCCATAGTCTTAAACGTGTAATTAGAATTAAATAAGTCAAATTGAAATCTTAATCTATACCCATCTAAGACATTGTTCTTTTTAGAACTTTTCTTATAGGAACCCAGATACATTTTCAATTAACCCGACAAACTATAATGAATGAAAAAGGTTTTTGCAAAAAAATTAAAATGATAACTTCATCTTAATACTTCAGTTACAACTTTTTTGTCATGAATAAGCTGCTCTTTTAAGCTATCGACATTTTGGAATTTGATCTCGTCTCTTATCCGATCAAAGAAACGAATCTGTACAGTTTTACCATAAATCATTTCATCGAAGTTGAAAATATTCACTTCGAGTGATTTTGCTACCCCATCAAAAGTAGGCCGGACACCAATATTCATCATCCCCGAAAACCACTTCTCATCTACTCTTACTTTTACAGCGTATATCCCGTTTTTGGGGATGGCTTTATCAGGATGTTCCGGTTGTAGATTTGCCGTTGGGAAACCTATTTTACGCCCTCGTTCTTCCCCATGAATTACAAGAGCATTTAACATGTAAGGTCGACCCAGTAAATCCGACGCTTTATTCATGTTGCCATGATCAATAATCTCATTTCGGATTACGGTACTGCTGATGGTCGTATCCCCCATTTCCTTTTTTGAAACCACTTGTACATCAAAGTTTAATTCTGGTCCAAGTCGCTCTAATGTTTCAATTGTTCCTGAACGATCTTTACCAAAATGGTGATCATAACCGATGATAAATTCAGAGATGCCAATTTTTTGATGGATCACATCTTTCACAAACTCTTCACTACTTAGTAGTGAAAAATCACGAGTAAATGGAATCACAACCAACACGTCAATCCCAATTGTTTCGAGTATTTCTGCACGTTCGCGTAGTGTTGTAAGTAATTTGATCCCATCAGATTTTGAATGAATGATGGTTCTTGGATGAGGATCGAAGGTAACAACTACGCTACGGGCATCTCTCTTTTTTGCCTTCTCAACTACTGTTTCCATCAAGGCTCGGTGCCCTTCGTGCACTCCATCAAAGGTTCCTACCGTCAAAACGGTGTTATCCAAACGTTCAACTTCATTCAAATGGGTTAGTTTAGCCATTCGTTCTCAAAATTTCGTTGTATTGATGTGGAGTAAGTGCATCCGAATTAGAAAAATCACCAATAAACGTTCGCTCTAACGCAGAAAGATGACCTAAGGAATCTAGGGACTTCCCCAAATCATGCGCAATCGAACGAATGTAGGTTCCTTTACTACAAGTGATTTCTATATCTACAACCGGTGATTGAAAAGAATGGATTTTAGTAGAATATATTGTAACCGGTCGAGGTTGTAATTCTACTGTTTTACCTCTACGTGCTAATTCATACAACTTTTTCCCGTCGCGTTTTAGTGCACTGTACATCGGTGGAACTTGTTGAATTTCTCCGGAATAGTCTTGTTCAAGCTTCTCTTCGATCGCACTCAAAGTAATATGATCGAATGGTTTCTCTGCATCGGGATCTGATTCCGCATCATAGCTGGGTGTGCTATTCCCAAAGGTAATTTCTGCTCGATAGGTTTTCTTCTGATCTTGGATTTGTTCAATGGATTTAGTTGCTTTTCCAGTACAAATCACCAGCAAACCTGTAGCCATGGGGTCTAATGTTCCCGCATGACCTACTTTTTTGCATTTAACTCTTCCACGTAAGTATTTAACAGCATCGAAGCTGGTCCACCCTTTTGGTTTATTAACTAATAATACGGCGCCTTGCTGAAAATCAAACTCAGGCGTTGGTGGATGATGAGCCCCGAACACCGGCAATTCTGCAATGTCGATGGGCTTGGGCATTATTCCTCTTCGTCGGTAGGCGCTTTCGGTTGTTCGTCAACTTTTTTGAACAAGTTCTCCATTTTATTTACATACTCGGCGGTATCGTCCGCATAAAAATGAAGCTCTGGTATTTTTCGTACCTGATTTTTAATTCGTCCGGCTAGTTTATAACGGATTTGAGTAATTCGTTCATCGATGAATTCATAAACTCCTTCTTTGTCTCTACCGGGTGCAAATACACTCAAATAAACTTTTGCAATCGACAAATCCGGAGTTACCCGCACATTTGTAACAGTTACAAAAGTTCCTTCCGGTTGAAATTCACGTTGAATGATTTCACCAAGATCTCTCTTGATCAATTCGCCAAGACGTTCTACTCTAATACTCATAAATTTGGATTACGCGTTAGTTGGCGTCTTCCAGGGTTCGTTTCTCTTCGGTGATCTTATAGCTTTCGAACATGTCGCCAACTTTAATATCGTTATAACCCTGAATACTGATACCACATTCGTAGCCGGCTGCAACCTCTTTAACGTCGTCTTTAAAGCGCTTGAGTGCTCCAATTGCTCCGTCGTAGATAACAACACCATCTCGAATAATTCGGATTGGATTATTCCGATCGATTTTACCGTCGGTTACATAACAACCTGCAATGGTACCAACTTTAGAAACTTTGAATGTCTCACGTACTTCTACGTTACCCATCATTTGCTCTTTCAATTCAGGACTTAACAGCCCCTCAAGTGCATCTTTAACTTCATCGATGGCATCGTAAATTACAGAGAACAATCGAATATCAATTTCTTCTGTTTCGGCAAGTTTACGGGCTTGGGCTGTTGGACGAACCTGGAAACCGATAATGATAGCATCGGATGCAGAAGCTAACAATACATCAGATTCGGAAATCGCACCAGCGCCTGTATGAATGATATTCACTGCTACCTCATCAGTGCTGATTTTCTGTAGAGAACCGGAAAGTGCTTCAATAGAACCATCCACATCTGCCTTAATGATAATGTTAAGCTCAGAAACTTCACCAAGAGCAAGTCGACGAGACAAGTCATCTAGCGTCATATGTTTAGTTTTGCGTAATGCTTGCTCTCTTCTGATTTGTTGACGCTGATTTGCAACCTCTTTAGCCGTTTTCTCATCAGCAGCAACTACAATTTTATCACCGGCTTGAGGCATATCATCAAAACCAGTTAATTGTAGTGGAGTGGCTGGACCTGCAGATTGGATTCGCTGACCTCGTGAGTTTTCCATAGCGCGAACACGACCAAAACAAGGACCGGCAACAAATGGATCTCCAACTTTCATAGTACCACTCTGAACCAAGATGTTGGCGACAATACCTTTTCCTTTATCTAGTCGGGCTTCGAGCACAACACCATCAGCTCTTCGATCCGGATTTGCCATTAGCTCTAGTAGCTCGGCTTCGATCAATACTTTTTCGAGAAGATCATCAATTCCTAAACCGGTTTTCGCAGAAACTAAGGCATACTGAACAGTTCCACCCCAATCTTCTACCAACACATCGTGATCGGTTAATTGCTGTTTAATTCGATCAGGAGTGGCGCCATCTTTATCCATTTTGTTGATCGCAACTACCATAGGTACACCAGCGGCTTTCGCATGATTAATCGCCTCAATGGTTTGAGGCATCACTGAATCATCAGCTGCTACTACCAAAATTACAATATCGGTTGCCTGAGCACCACGAGAACGCATTGCTGTAAAGGCTTCGTGACCCGGAGTATCAAGGAAAGTAATTTTCTTATCGTTATGAATTACTTCATACGCACCCACGTGCTGGGTAATACCACCAGCTTCACCTTCGGCTACACGTGCTTCACGAATGTAATCGAGTAAAGAAGTTTTACCGTGATCTACGTGACCCATTACAGTAATGATTGGTGCACGAGGTTGAAGATCTTCTTCGTTGTCTTCTTCAACTTCAAGCTCTACTACCAATTCTTCTGCGTCGATAAATTTAACTTCTTTATCGAACTCACTTGCTACCAATTCAATGGTACCGGCATCCAAACGTTGGTTGATGGTGATCATCAAGCCAATGCTCATACAGGCAGAAATAATATCGTTTACACCAACACCGAGTTCTTCAGCAAGGTCGTTTGCAGTGATAAATTCGGTAACCTCAATTACCTCATTTTCCATCTCCTGCATTTCCTGCTGTTGTTGTAATTCCTCTTCGCGCTCCTCTTTACGCTGGCGACGTCTTTTACCACGCTTACTTCCAACCGTTGAGTTCCCCTGCATTTTCTTCAGGGTTTCGCGCATCATCTTATCAACATCCACCTCATCAACTTCTGTCTTTTCTTTCTTAGGCTTCTGCTTTTTCGGTGATGGCTTCCTGGTTTTCTTCTGTTCGTCTTTCTTCTTGTTCGTTTTCAGATCATCATCAGAAGGACGGTCTTTTCTGCGTTTACGCTTCTTGCGAACTTTTGAATCGGAAGTTAGATCGTTTGTAAATGACGTTTTACCAAGAACCTTTGTTCCTTTTAATTGACCAGCTTTAGCGCGTATGATGCGCTTCCCATCTTTGTCTTTAGGCTGATCGTCTTCTTCATCGTCAACTTCTTCATCTACCTCTTCAGGTTCGTCTTCATCGTCGTCTTCAACATCTTCTTCATCATCATCAGTAGCAGAATCATCATCCGCTTGGTCTTGGTCTTCTGCTACAACAGATTCCGGCTCTGGATCTTTTTCTATTTCTTTAGCATCCTCTTGTACTTCTTCTTCAGAAACAACAGTTTCTTCAATTTCTTCTTCTACTTCTTCACTAGCTTCTACCGTTTCTTCAACAGACTCGACTTCTTCTTCAACCTCTTCCGTTTCTTCGGTAATAGTTGTCGGCTCTTCTTCTTTAACCTCTTCCTCCGCTACTTCCGGTTCTTCTTTTGTTTCTTCTTCCGGTTCTGCGAGAGGTTCTAAACCTCCAATCAGCTCGTCTTCTATGCTGCTTGGCGCTTCGTCTTGTGGTTCAAGTTCGTCGAGTGGCTCGAGCATATTCTCCACCGTAACACTGTCGTTACGCTGGTTTATCATGTGGCTACGGCGGCTCTCGTATTCTTCTTTCGCTCGTTCGTGATCAAGACTTTTCGCCTTGTCTTCCCCATAAACGTTATCCAATACTTCGTACATCTCTGGGGTGATTTTGAAGTTTGGTCGATTAGCTGCAGTAAAGCCATTATCCGAAAGTGTATCTATAATGGTTTGTGTAGATACATTAAACTCAGATGCTACTTTGAATAATGGTTTAGGTCGGTTTATGGGCATATGTAGTGCTTAATTCAGGTCTTTTAAAACTAAAGAAAATTGTTTGTAAATGCGTAATTACTAGTCGTCAAATTCGTAAGCAATTACTTCGATGATTTTGGCTGCTTCTTCAGCAGAAATATCACCGTTTGTTCTACGAACAATTTCATCTTTATCGAGGTCGAGAACAGAGCGAGCTGTATCGCAACCAATTTCGTGTAATAATTTAATGGTATCTGGTCCGAAATCCTCTTCGAACTCATTGATATCGATATCGTCCTCTTCTTCGACTTCACGATATACGTCAATTTCACATTCTGTTAATCGAGATGCCAAACGGATGTTTACCCCGCCTTTACCAATTGCTTTAGATACCTCATTGGCCGGCACCAGAACATTGGCTTTTTTACCGTCTTCGGTAAGTTCAACTTTCATCACATCAGCAGGCTGAAGTGCTCTTTTGATGAATTCAACCTTATCACTGGTATAGTTGATTACATCAATATTTTCGTTTTGAAGCTCGCGAACGATAGCATGAATTCGAATACCTTTCATCCCTACGCAAGCACCAACAGGGTCTACGCGCTCATCATGCGATTGAACGGCTACTTTAGAACGATCACCGGGAGCTCTGGCAATTTTCACTAAATCAATAATGCCGTCGAATACTTCCGGGATTTCATTTTCAAAAAGTCGCTCTAAAAAGAGTTCCGATGTGCGAGAAATGATTACCGTTGGGTTACCATTTTTCATGTGCACGCCAATAACAACGGCTCTAATGGTATCTCCTTTACGATAGCGATCTTTGTAAATCTGCTCGTTTTTAGGCAATAATAGCTCAACACCATTATGGTTTACTAGAATATCTTTGTTATGGCGTACTTGGTATACATCCCCTAAAATGATTTCCCCAACTCTATCGGTGTAATCTTCGTAGATGTTATCTTTTTCAATTTCACGAATGCGTTGCGCTAACTGCTGACGGGCCATCATTACAGCACGGCGACCAAAATCAAAAATTTGAACTTCCTGAGCTAATTCATCATACAGTTCAATATCGGGATCAATTTTCTTAGCATCTTCTAAACTAATTTCAGCAACTTCATCCGAGAGCTCTTCGGCAGGGACCACTTCCTGTACATGCAGAATTTGTATTTCTCCACGATCAGCATTCAAAATCACCTCAAATGCGTCATCGGTCTCGTACTTTTTGCGGATCATAGTCCTGAACACATCCTCTAGAATGGATAGCAGTAAATCGCGGTCGATGCCTTTGTCTTTGGCAATTTCCGCAAATGACGAGATGATTTGTTTTGATAGATCGTTCTGCATGTATTTTAAACTTAAATTTGAGGAATTACTTTGGCCTCAATCACCGATTCGAATGCGATCTTTTCGGTGACTTCTTTCTTTCCTTCAGTAATAGTAACAGTTAGTTTATTAGCGTCGACGGCATCAAGCTGTGCGACAATCTTTTTTACTTCGTCTCCGGATTTGTATCGAAGTTTTAAAACTCGACCTACATTTTTCGGGTATTGTTTTAGATCTGAAAGCGGGCGGCTAAGTCCAGGTGAGGATACATTTAATCGATATTTAGATTCTAATAACTCGTGAGCATCAACTAAAAAGCCAAGTTCACGACTAATCTCAGCGCATTCATCCAGGTTAACCCCGCGATCTTCTGCATCTAAATACACCCATAGTTCGGTGCCACCGCCGCTTTTCAGCTCGATGTCAACCAAGAATAACCCACGTTCCTCTGCCAGGGGAGCCGCGAGTTCCTTTATTTGAGTAGTAATGTCAGGGGTCATATCCAAAATCCAGAAACAAAAAAAAGTGAGTGCCTTGCGACGCTCACCGGGCTTCAAAGGTAGGCTTATTTGGGTAGAATTTCAATGATTTTAGTAGCAATTATTATAAATCTACATGCAACGATTTTTTAAGAAAATTAATACCTGCATTTTATATCATCTTCCTTCAAAATTAATTAATCCCTTTTTATGCGCTATCTACTTCGCATTGCATGCATTTCACTTCTTATGAGTTTTCCGCTTTGGGCTCAAATACAACCGTCTACCGTTGCTGAAATTGAAGAATCTATTGAACTTCGCCAACAACATTACCAGCAATCTGTTCTGAAAAACTACCCGGTTCGTAATGTTGGCCCGGTAGTTATGAGCGGTCGGGTTTCAGATATTGCGGTTCACCCTGATAATCCCAGAGTGTTTTACACTGCTTTTGGCAGTGGGGGAATTTTTAAAACCACGAATAGTGGTAATACCATGTTTCCTGTATTTGATCATGCTGGTGGTGCTCTAGGTATTGGTGATATTGCTATTTCGGGCGCTAATCCTGAAGTAATCTGGGCCGGCACCGGAGAAAACAACAGTTCTCGTTCTACTTATGCCGGAACAGGCGTTTACAAAAGTATGGACGGAGGTGAAAACTGGACTTACACCGGATTGCGAAACACACAGCATATTGGGCGAATTATTACACATCCTACCGATGTAAATACAGCTTGGGTAGGCAGTATGGGCGCACTGTACAGCAACAATAGCGAGCGTGGCGTTTACAAAACTACCGATGGTGGCGAAACCTGGACAAAATCGCTCTTCCTTAACGACTCTACCGGAGTTATAGATTTGATTATGCATCCTGAAAATCCTGACGAATTATGGGCGGCCACTTGGGAAAGAGATAGAAAAGCCTGGAATTTTAAAGAAGGTGGTGAATCTAGTGGGCTTTATCGATCAACGGATGGCGGTGAAAACTGGACGAAAGTGACCAATGGTTTACCGGATGGTGCGCACGTTGGAAGAATTGGCATCGATATCAGCAAGAGTAACCCGGATATAATGTATGTGTTGATTGATAATCAGGAAGAGACAAAAACGGAGCGCGAAACTAATCCTGATGTTTATTCACAAAGTACTTTTTTGGAAATCTCAATGAGGGATTTCATGCAACTTGATGATCAGAAACTAAACCAATATTTACGCCGTAGCGGCTTCCCGAGTGAATATGACGCAGCCAAAGTAAAAGCGGATGTAGAAGCCGGCGAGTATGAGCCGAAAGCATTGGCTGAATACTTGGGAGATGCGAACTCGGCGCTTTTCGACACAGAAATTAAAGGTGCTGAGGTCTATCGTTCGAACGACGGTGGGAATTCTTGGACTAAAGTAAACAGCTACCCTCTTGATGGCATCTACTTTACCTATGGATATTATTTCGGTGAAGTTAGAGTTGATCCCAACGACCCTGAAACAATTTATGTACTTGGTGTTCGATTGATCAAATCAACCGACGGTGGTAAAACCTATACGCTGATTGCAAACAATCAGAATGTACATGCCGATCATCAGGCATTTTGGATAAACCCGAATGATTCTCAGCATTTGCTAAATGGAAACGACGGTGGTTTGTATGAAAGTCATGATGGTGGGGAAAACTTTATCCATCATAACACCGCAGCAGTTGGGCAATTCTACACTGTAAATGTAGATATGGAAGAACCTTATAATATTTACGGTGGTTTGCAGGATAATGGAACTTTTAAAGGTCCATCAACCAGCACCGGCAATAGAGAACAACCATGGACCCGATTGTTTGGTGGCGATGGAATGCACGTAGCTGCAAAGCCGGGTAATGCTGACATTGTATATGTTGGCTTTCAGTACGGCAATTATTTCAGAAGTAATCTCGAGGAAGGTTCGTTTAATCGAATCACTCCCCGCCACGATGTAGGAGAGCCACGTTATCGATATAATTGGAATACACCGGTTACTATCAGTCATCATAATCCTGATATCATCTATTTTGGCTCTCAACGTTTAAATCGTAGTATGGATGAGGGTAAAACCTGGACACCCATCAGTCCGGATTTAACGAATGATTTACCCAATGGCGATGTCCCCTACTCTACGCTAACTTCAATTGCTGAATCGCCTTTAAACTTTAGTGTTATATGGATTGGTACCGACGACGGAAATATCCAACTAACTCGAGACGGTGGCGCCAGCTGGACAAAAGTATCCGATTTTCTACCACAAGGTCGATGGATTAGTGAAGTTCACGCTTCTAAATTTGATGAAGCTACCGCTTATGTTTCCATGAACGGGTATCGAAATGATGAGTTTAAAACCTACATTTACAAAACCGAAGATTACGGACAAACATGGAGTTCTTTAAAGGGAGATCTTCCTGAAGATGTGGTAAATATTATTGTACAAGACCCTGTCAATCCATCAATCTTGTATGCAGGATTAGATCATGGTTCGTACGTTAGCTTAAACGATGGCGAAAACTGGCATTATTTGTCCTCTATCCCGAATGTGGCTTCGTATGATATGGTGGTGCATCCACGTGATTTAGATTTAGTGATAGCAACGCACGGTCGTTCTATTTATGTGATGAACATCGAACCGTTGCATCAAATCGCTGATCGACAAAACGAGCGTATTACCGGTATTAAACCAGAAGGTATTCGCCATTCAAATCGCTGGGGCAGTCAATCTGCAGCTTATCGTGATCCATTTCTCCCAGAGCAATCGTTGATTTATTTCTTAGGTGATGACGCTGACAATCAAAGCGTAACCATTGAAATTAAAGACAGCGATGGCGATGTAGTTGTAGTGTTGGATACGGAAGGAGATCACGGAATCAATGTTTATGACTGGAATCTCATCATAAGTGAAAACGATGGTGATTACGAATTTCTCGACAAAGGTACGTACACCGTAAACTTTAAAACCCGACGTTCAAACCACGAGGTAAGTTTTGAAATTAAATAAGTGGATCGTTCTCGTAGTATTTGGGTGTGCATTAGCATGCTCAAATACCGAGAAACAACCTGCCCAAAATGATAGTCCAAAAGGAAGAGTTATAACCCCTGAAGCTCAGCTTTCCTTTATCGATACAGAAGGCAACACTCTTTCGACTATTGATATCGCAATTGCTGATGAACCCTTAGAACGAAATCAAGGCTTGATGGATGTTCGCTCTATGGGCGATGATGAAGGTATGTTATTTATTTTCGAAGAAGAGCGACCGCTCAGTTTCTGGATGGCAAACACTCCGCTTTCCCTCGATATCATGTATGTGAATAGTGATTCTACCATCGTGAGAATCTATTCTTATACCACACCATTTTCTGAAGCAACCTTACCTTCTGATGCTCCGGCCATTTATGTGGTGGAAACGAACGCGGGATACGCTGTATCCAAAGGCATTACAGAGGGAATGAAAATTCGATTTTAACCCGGCGAATGATTCCAATTCAAGATCCGTTGTATCGGCGTGAAGACGAAAGAACAGATTTATGATTGGATTACAGATGATGGAGAAGAACGGGTTTGTGAATCTATCAGTGAGGATCAGTGCACCAACGTACCCGGTAATTACTTAAAAAATACCTTTAGTGGATTTTGTTCAAAATTAGCTGAACAACTGGTAAGTCCGGGTGTAACGTTGCCGTGGATTCTTTCAATTTTAGGAGCCTCATCGGTGTTTACAGGCTTGTTAGTTCCATTGAAAAACGCAGGTTCCCTACTCCCACAACTCATCGTTTCTGCAAAAATTCGTGGCTTCCAAAAGAGAAAGTACTTTTGGGCATTCGCAGCTTTCTTCCAATCAGCAATGGTTTTTTGCATGATGCTTGCCTTCCTTTTTTTCGATGGTAACATTGCTGCTTTACTGATCACTTTGTCGTTATTTTTGTTTAGTATAGCTAGCGGAGTGGGCTCGGTTAGCTTTAAAGATGTAATGGCTAAAACCATCCCAAAAGGTAAACGCGGACAACTTCTTGCAGCACGCGCAACCGGTGGAGGAATTCTTACTCTCATTGCCGGATTAGGTATGTATTTTTATTTAAATACCGAGAGTTCCGAAACTTCAATAATTATATTGATTTCCTGCTCGGCTGTACTTTGGTTTGGGGCCGGCTATTTCTTTTTGATCATCAACGAGGCAAAGGGAGCTAATCAAGGTGGACGATCGCCGATTAATGAAATCAAAAGAGGATGGGAGCTACTTAAAGGGAATCAAAACCTGAGAAATTTTATCATTTCAAGAGCTTTATTGATGGCGATTCCATTAGCTCAGCCTTTTCTAATCGTTTATGGTAAAAATGTTACGGGTGCAAACCTTAGCGGACTTGGATTACTGGTTATTGCAAGTGGAATTGCTGGTTTTATTAGTAGTCCTTTTTGGGGAAAGTTTGCCGATAATTCCAGCCGCAAAATGATGATGGTAGTAGCAGGATTAGGTATTCTGAATATCTTGAGTGTGCTTGGCTTTGATCTCTTATCGAATTCTTTAAAAACGATCTACCTGTTCGCTCCGCTTATTTTGACAAATATGATGATTCATTCAGGGGCGAGATTAAGTCGAAAAACCTGGCTAACAGATTTCGCCCCCGAAGAAGAACGACCACTTTATATTTCGCTGGCCAACACTTGTATCGGAATATTCACAATTATTGTCGCGGGAATTGGAATAATCGCAGAACTTCTAAGTTTGCAAGTACTACTGCTTTTCTTGTGCTTAATGCTAGCCGGAAGTATATACTTCAGTTTTACCTTAAAAGAAGTTTAGATACTAAGCCATCGTTTTTTCTTCAGCGTATTCCACTAAAAAGTCGAGCACTTTTCTAACATTTATAGGAGAACCCATATAAATTGGTGTTCGCTGATGAATGGCTACCGGTTCAATTTCCATGATCCGCCGTTCACCATTTGATGCCATTCCTCCAGCCTGTTCAATAATCATACTTAATGGATTGCATTCGTACATCAGCCGAAGTTTACCCTCCGGATACCGGTTACTATGCGGATAAATAAAAATTCCACCTTTTATCAGGGTTCTGTGCACATCCGCCACCATCGAACCAATGTAACGCGCTGAATAAGGTCTTCCGGTTTCAGGATCGGTTTCCTGACAATATTTAATGTACTTCTTTAATCCAAGATCCCAACTATTGTAACTACCTTCATTAATGCTGTAAATCGTCCCCTTTTGTGGGATTTTAATATTCCTGTTACACAATATAAATTCGCCAATACTTGGGTCTAGTGTAAATAATGAGACTCCAAGTCCGGTTGTGTAGGCTAAGGTGGTACTTGAGCCATAGAGTACATACCCGGCAGCAACTTGACGAATTCCAGGTTGCAGTGCATCTGATTCTTTAACTGTTGGATCAAATCTAGCTTCTCGCATGTATATCGAAAAAATAGAGCCCACCGAAACATTCACATCTATGTTGGAAGATCCGTCAAGTGGATCGAGATATACGATATACTTTCCACCTTTACTGCTTAGACGTACAATGCCATCATTTTCTTCAGAGATAACCATGCAGGTAATCTGCGAACGTTCAAGTGCTGAGATAAGCTGATGATCAGAAAAGACATCTAGTTTTTTTACCTCCTCGCCATGTACATTTTTGGAACCATCCACCCCTAAAATATTGGTGATACCGGCTTTATTAACTTCACGTGATATAATTTTTGCGGCAAGGCCGATATCACGTAGTAATTGAGATAGTTCCCCTGTTGCACCTGGAAAGCGATTTTGAGATTGAATAATGTACTCTTCTAAAGTAACCAATCTAGCTTCTGATACTGTCTGCATAAAAATTGTTTTGGAAGCGCTTTTCTGATGAATATAAGAATGTTTTTATGACAGAAAACAGTAGAAATTTAAAACTGTTTACAATTTCTGAGTCAGATCGTTATAAATACTTTCCGCTTGATGCTTGAGATCGGCCAAGCTTCCATTATTTCGAATAACAATATCCGCTAAAGACTGTAGTTCCTCAAAATTTTGTTGCTTCCGCATTCTCTCTTCTACTTTACT
Source organism: bacterium (assembly GCA_024742815.1). Taxonomy (GTDB): domain Bacteria; phylum Bacteroidota; class Rhodothermia; order Balneolales; family Balneolaceae; genus HXMU1420-13. The sequence goes on along the minus strand of JANSXX010000006.1, from coordinate 188,813 downwards.
TGATTGAGTTTTGTCACGCTTCACAACCCTCTGTATTCTGTCTTTTTGTTTGGCTAGCACTAAAATAACTACATCAATATTTGATGGTCTACCCTCTTTTAGCAGTAATGCAGCTTCTTTTACGAATACTTTGATCCCTTCTTTTTCTTTAAGATCGGCTAACTCTTCGATATGTTTCCATAATCGAGGATGAACAATAGCATTTAATTCTTCCACGCGGTTTTTCTCAAATGCTTCTTTGGCCAAATGTTCGCGGTTCAAACTTCCATCTTGATAAAAAGATTCTTCCCCAAATGTTTTTTTTATGTCACTAATCAGCGATTCATCTTCCACCATAAGCTTTTTGGCAATATCATCGGCATACGCAACAAAAGCACCTTGTTCCTCTAACACTTTACAGAATGTGGTTTTCCCGGAACCTATACCACCTGTCACCCCAAGCCGGATCATACCAGTTGACCCAAGCTATCTTCGAAGTCGATGTTGTAGTGTAATCCACAACTTTCTTTTCTATCCATCGCAGCACGTATGATCAAATATGCAATGCTGATCAAATTTCTCAGTTCAAACAAGGGAATACTCACTCTTGTTCTGCTGTAAAAATCTTCTACTTCTTCATAAAGCAAAGTTTGCCGTCGAAGGGCTCTTTCCAAACGAAGATCGCTACGAACAATCCCAACATAATTGCTCATAATCTGCTGAAGTTCTTCTCTGTTATGAGAAATCAATACCCATTCTTTGGTATTGAATGTTCCGCTTTCATCCCACTGCGGAATTTGTTCATTAAATGTGCACTTTTCTAAATTCTTTTTAGCCGCTAGAACTGCTTGATCTGCAAAGTAAAGTGCTTCGAGTAAACTATTGGATGCCAATCTATTTGCGCCATGAACTCCAGTACAGGCAACCTCTCCACACGCATACAATTGTTTGATGGAAGTTCTACCCATCAAATCCGTTTCAACTCCCCCACAAAAGTAATGGGCTGCCGGTACAACCGGAATTAATTGACGGGTGATATCTATACCATATTTAAGGCAGGTTTCATGAATATTCGGGAATGCATGTATGGTTTCATCAGCAGGTAAATGTGTGATATCTAGAAAAACCGATTTATCCCCTCTTTTCTTTAATTGATCATCAATTGCGCGGGCAACAATATCGCGAGGAGCAAGCTCTTTGCGCACATCGTATTGCTCCATAAATGCTTCTCCGTCGGCATTTCTCAAAATGGCTCCATGTCCACGTAGCGCTTCTGAAATCAAAAAGGAATCGGCCTCAGGCACATTAAGTGCGGTGGGATGAAACTGAACAAACTCCATATTATTAATTTTGGCTTTCGCGCGGTAAGCCATTGCGATTCCATCGCCTGTTGCAATATCAGGATTGGTAGTTTTAGCATAAACGGCTCCTGCTCCACCCGTAGCCAAAATGGTTCTTTTTGCTAACATTCGATGAACCTCTCCGGTAGCTTCTTCAAGTACATAAGCCCCGAAACAATGGATATTCTTGAGGTATTTCACCTTTTTCCCAAGGTGATGCTCGGTAAGTAATTCCATCGCAAAGTAGTGCTCAAACACGATAATATTTGGATGATTTCTAACATTGCGAACCATCACATTTTCCACTTCTAAACCTGTAGCGTCATCTACATGAACCACTCGATTTTCAGAATGCCCGCCTTCTCGTCCTAAATGAAGTTTGCCGTTCTCTTTGGTAAACTCCACACCTCGGTTCATTAATTCATTAATCAACCGAGGTGCTTCTTTCACCATTGCTTCTACTGCATTTTTATTGCAAAGACCTGCCCCTGCAACCAGCGTGTCATTGATGTGTTTTTCGTAGGAATCATGGTCCAGGTTCATCACTCCGGAGATTCCACCCTGAGCATAACTCGTGTTTGCTTCGTTGATTTCCCGCTTCGTTACAATGGCAACTGTACCAAATTCAGCAGCTTTTAGTGCAAATGAAAGACCGGCAAGACCGCTTCCGATAACGAGAAAATCAAAATTATGCATACACTTTTATTCTTGTTCTTCCGTGGAAATCATCAATAGATACGCTTTTATAAAATCATCTAAATCACCATCCATAACCGCACTCACATTGGAGGTTTCGTGGTTTGTTCGATGGTCTTTCACGCGTTGATCATCGAACACGTAACTGCGAATTTGCGATCCCCATTCATTTTTGCCTTTTGAGCCTTCAAGTCGGGCTTTCTCGGCTTCCTGAATTTCCTTCTCATGCTCATAAATTCTAGACTTCAGCAACACCATCGCTTTCTCGCGATTTTGAAGCTGAGAACGTTCTTGTTGACATTCAGCCACCACACGTTTTTCTGTACCATCAGAAAGTGTACCGGTCCAGATAAGTCTAACTCCGGTTTCTACCTTGTTTACGTTCTGTCCGCCGGCCCCACTTGAGTGAAAGCGCTGCAATTCCACATCGCTCTCATTGATGTCTACTTCGATGGTATCATCGATTAACGGAGACACAAAAACCGAACAAAAAGAAGTATGGCGTCGGGCGTTACTATCGAAAGGAGAAACACGAACCAGACGGTGCACTCCACTTTCAGCTTTTAAAAACCCGTAAGCATTGGTTCCCTGAACTTCTATGGTGGCACTTTTTATACCGGCTACATCTCCATCCTGATAATCAATCACCGACACCTTAAAATCATTACGATCAGCCCAGCGAGTGTACATACGGTATAGCATCTGCCCCCAATCCTGACTTTCGGTACCACCCGCACCTGGATTAAAAGTTACCACTGCATCGCGATGATCATCCGAGCCTTTCAGCATGTTGCGCAACTCCAGGGATTCTAATCCTTTCAGCAGTTTTTCATATTCTGCATCCAGTTCGTCTTCAACATCTTCACCCATTTCCTGAAATTCCAGAAACACGTTGATGCTCTCGCGCACTGCATCCAAATCGTCCCATGCTTTTACCAAACTTTTCTCATTGTCTAGCTCCTGCATAACCACTCGAGCGTTATCGGGGTCGTTCCAAAACTCAGGGTTTTGAGTGCGTTCAGTTAATTCAATTACACGAACTTTTCGTTTATCGTAGTCAAAGATACCCCCTGAGCGCGTCCAAACGCTCGAAGTTTTCCTGTAGATGATCCTTATTTATAGCCATTTATTAATTAAAAATGTGAAGTGAAAAATGAAAAATTTCAACTCAGTACCTTCGTACTTCGTTGATTAAATATGTTTCGATTAATTATTTAGAGGATCGGCCGAGTAGAATTCCGATTACGATTCCTGCCGCTAAGGCGAACCCAACTCCTTTTTCCGGGTTAGCTCGTACATAGCGGCGAGCATTTCGGTATTCATGCCTTAGTTCACGTTCGATCCACTCTCTTTCGTCCTTTAAGCGGTCGATTACATCGTCGTATTTCATTTCTACTTTCTCTTGAATCACTTCAGAGGTTTCTGCAACTGCTCGACCAATTTTCTTTTGAACGTCGTCTATTTTTTTCGATTCTGCCATGATAATCCTTTTTTAGTTTGATCTGAAAATACAAATATGATCCGAAATAGTTTGTAAGTTTATTTCATCTTAGAAAGCTTCAAACACCTAGATTTTTGCGTTTTAACCCTTCCTATTTTTGGTTCCGGTTTATACACCAAAACTATCTCGTTTACAATATGTGCTGGGAAGATGTTTCCGTTGATCGGGAGTTGCTAGACATTAATGAACAGAGTAAAATCATGATGATTAGCTCTGCCGGGTGTAATGCTCTTTCCTACCTGCTAGATAACCCGAAAATCATTCAAAGCGTTGATATTAACCCAAAGCAAACGGCTCTGTTAGAATTGAAACTTCAGATGCTTCAACACTGCGATTATCAAGATTTCGCTGACTTTTTCTGGGATGGGAGATCCGAGAATTACCAAAGTATTTATCAATCTGTAAGGGATTTATTATCACAATCCACTAGAGATTATTGGGATTCACACATTCACTATTTTTCACCTAAACGTCGTGGATTTTATTTTGAAGGTGGTAGCGGAATATTTGCCCGATTTATGAACTCTATTATCGATCGTAAATCGTTAAGAGATATCATTATTCAAGTAAGCTGTTCTGATGAAGTAATTGAACGCGATGAACTTTTCAATACAATTGAATCAGAATTATGGTCCGGTTTTGAATCTAAAATGTGGCATAGAAACGCAGTACTAAGTCTTGCGGGAATTCCGGCAGTGCAACGAAATGCAGTAGGTGATATCAATCATTTTATGCGAAAAGTTCTACGGCAAATATTTGTAGATCAACAAGCTTCAGGAAATCCATATTGGGGCAGATATTTGCAATTACCGTCTTTAAAGGAACCAACATTGGATTATCTTCGCGAAGAAAATTTCGAAAAACTTCGCAGTCGCTCGCAAAACATTGAGTTTACTACCGCTTCATTTTCTGACCATTTGAGTAATACTCAGGAGAAATTCACCCATTTTGTATTGCTCGATCACATGGACTGGATGGCGGGACATTCAACTAAAGATTTATCCAAAGAATGGGAATTGATTTTTGAGCGAGCTGAACCCGGTGCTAGAGTACTTTTCCGTACAGCTTTTGATGATTTAACATTTCTACCGGAGTTTGTTCTAAAGCGATGTAAAATCGATCAAGTAGATCTGGATTGGTTGAAACTAAACGACAGAGTTGGCACCTACACCGGGACCTATTTAGGAGTTATAGAATGATTCCAACAACACTTCTAGAATATTACAAACTACACGCACCTATTTATGATATTACTAGATGGGGTTTTCTATTCGGACGAAATCAGATCTATAACTATTTCCCTAAGCTTCCATCCGGTTCACGAATTTTAGATCTAGGATGCGGCACGGGAAAAATTACCTCCATTTTGCATACCTCCTACCCCGAACGTTCGATTTCAGCAATCGATCCATCCCCGGAAATGCTTCATAAGGCTAATCAGAAAAATCTATACGGAGTTCAATGGTTTAACGAGGATTATTCGATCGACTCTTTTCAAACCAACACATTTGATCTGATTACCGCATCGTATTCCCTGTCTATGGTGGAAGATTTAGAGCAAATTCTGAAGGCTATTACTCGACATTTAACGCCTAATGGAAAACTCTTGGTTGTTGATTTTGACGAAACGCCCTATACATGGTTCTCCGACTGGATGGCAAAAAATCATGTTCATTTTAACCATCAGCTTTTTCAGAAAATTGAGTACCACTTTTATATTCATGAGAAAGAAACACGAAAGGCTTTCGGTGGACTGTATAGCTATTCAACCATAAAAGCATGCTTAAGAAAATAATCGCTGGTGGACAAACAGGAGTCGATCAGGCCGCACTACAAGCTGCCATCGATCGAGGATTGGAGCACGGTGGATGGTGCCCTCCCGGTAGAATTTGTGAAGATGGAGCTATTCCTGAGAGATTCAATCTGACTGAGACTCCCGAAGAAAAAGATGTTGACGCACCAGAAATTCCTCGTTCACAACGCACCATTTGGAATGTGAGAGATGCAGATGGGTTGTTGGTATTCCAAGAAGGCACAAAGTTACATAGTGACAACATTTGGCAAGCTCATGAACCAGGCACAGAGTTGTCCATAGAAACAGCGAAGAGACTTGGCAAACCCTATTTGGTAGTTTATCTCAATAAAAAAATTAGTGTGACTGAAGCTTCTAAGTGGATTTCCGCAAACAACATCGAGGTTTTAAATGTTGGTGGGCCTAGCGAGGGGAATTCGCCTGGAATATATAGTCGGGTATATGACTTACTAAGTGAATACCTTAAAACAAATCAAAGACTTTAGTTTTTTATAGAATCTTCGGCGTTTTCTTCAGTATTAGATAGCACCTGCTCTTTATACTGCAACTCATACAATTTTTTGTAGATGCCGTTTTCTTGTTGGATGAGCTCTGCATGTGCACCCTTCTCTCTGATTTCTCCACGGTGCATTACTAAAATGGTATCGGCATGTTGAATAGTGGATAATCGATGGGCGATTACTATGGAAGTGCGACCTTTCATCATTTTGGCGCTGGCTTTGGTCACCAGACTTTCCGTTTCGGAATCCACACTGGAGGTGGCTTCGTCCAACACCAGAATTTTAGGATCAAATACCATAGCCCGAACGAAACAGATCAATTGTTTTTGTCCCATCGACAAAGATTTCCCTTGTTCTTTAAGCACATAATCGTATTTACCGGGCAGTTTTTCGATAAAGCGATGGGCTTCAACCTGATGGGCTGCTGCAATTACCTGCTCTCTGGAGATGCCTTCTTCTCCCAGTGTAATGTTATCTAAAATAGAACCCGTAAACAGTGTATGATCCTGTAACACTAAACTGAAATAATATCTTAAATCGGTTAACGCCAGTTCTTTGATATCTACCCCATCAAGTTTAATAGCCCCTTTTTGAATCTCATAAAAGCGAAGAAGTAGATTTATAATCGTTGTTTTACCTGCTCCGGTAGCGCCTACAATGGCAATGTTCTCACCCGGCCTTGCCGTGAAAGAAACATCACGCAGCACCCAATCTTCTCCATCATTGTACTTAAACCAAACATTTTCGAATCGGATTTCTCCTTTCGGATGCTCAATTCGCTTTGGCTGATCAACTTCCTTTATATCGGTGTCCGTATCCATCACATTAAAAATACGTTCAGAAGAAGCAAGTGCAGATTGTAGCGTGTTAAACTTTTCAGATAATCCGCGAATGGGCATAAAAAACTGCCGTGCGTATTGAATAAAAGCGAGTAAGACTCCAAAAGTTACTCCTCCCATCATGGCACGCCCACCACCATACCAAACGATCAAGGCCATGGCAAAACTGGAAAATACTTCAACTAAGGGCCAGAAAATCGAAAAGTAAAAGATGGTTTCAACGTGAGCTTCTTTGTGTTGCTCATTTATCTTGTTGAATTTTTCTTGTTGTTTTTTCTCTCGATTAAACAACTGCACAATATCCATCCCATTAATGTGCTCCTGAACAAAAGAGTTCAAATTCGAAATCTGATCACGAACATTCAGAAAAGCCACGCGTACTTTTTCTTTAAACCAGAATGTGGCGTAGAATAAAATTGGGAGTACTGCAATGGTAACTATGCTAAGCTCCCAGTTCATGCTGAACATGAAATAAAGAATAAAGATGATCCTAAAAAGATCACCAATTATAGCAACCACTCCATCTGAAAGCAGCTCACTGAGTGCTTCTACGTCACTTGTTGATCTGGTGATAAGTCGACCTATCGGATTCTTATCATAAAACTGAACATGCAGTGATTGAATCTTCTTAAATATTGCATTACGTAACGAAAATAAAGTGCCCTGACCAAACCATCGCGTTAAGTAAGTAGTACTCATCTGTAAAAGGAATTCACCGATTAGAGCACCAAATAAGAGTAAAATAATATTGAAGAGTCCTTCAAAGTCATCTACTGCGATGTAATCATCAATGGCTACCTGTGTAAGTTTAGGCCGAATAGTACCTAAAAAGGATGCAGAAAGTGTGAGTACCACAGCTAATAACACAAAATAGCGGTACGGTTGCACAAAAAAGTAAAGCCGTTTGATCAGAGTTCTGTCAACGGCTTTAGATGAATCCTTTTTACTCATGTAAATGGTTTAGAAACGATCGAAATCGTCGTAAGAAGTACGTGGACTAATTGAACGTTTTGGCATTTCTTCTTTGCCTTGATCGTCATTGTTGCGGGTGTAATATTTATTACCTCCACCGCTGCTATATCTTCGATCTCCGCTGTTACCACGGTCATTGCGGTCGTTGCGATTATAGTCGCTTCGTCCACCACTGTATCGATCTCCACGATTGTTATCATAACCTCCACCACGATTGTTATCGTAGCGGCCTCCTCCACCGCCTCGACTGCGGTATCCTCCGCCACCACCGCGATCATCTCTTCCTCGTGGTTTTCTTGATCGGAAGTTTCTGTTTCCGCCTCCACCACGGTTATCACGTCCGTGAGAACGACCTCTACCGCCTCCACCGCCGCGGTGGTTACTTTGGTCTGGTTTCGTTAAATCTTTGAGTTCAACTTTTACTTCAACAATACCACGTTCGTGTGTAGGATCGGTAAAAATTGGACGTAATTCATTAGCAAGCCATGTTGGGTAGAATCCATCACGCGCTTCTTTCAGTAACACGTGCAAGTTGGTATATCTGGCTGAGAAATGCCCCAATACCAATAATTTAGTTTGAGCTTCAGTAGCCACGCGAGCTGCATCAGCTGCAGTAGAATGTCCGGTTTCTCTTGCTTTATCTGCCAACTGATTGCTGAAGGTTGCTTCGTGATATAGAATATTGGTATTCATAGCAAGCTTCACAGAATTAGGGCAATATTCAGTATCAGAAATGTATGCAAAGCTATCGCCTGGACGCGGATGCCCTACAATTTCATAGCTTTCTACTGTAGTTCCATCCTCCAAAGTAATGGTGTTACCGGCTTTTAGCTCTTTAAACTGATCGTCTTCCGTAATTCCTAGAGCTTGTGCTTTTTCTGCATCTACTTTACCGGGTTTGTCTTTTTCTTGAAATCGGAAGCCTAGACAAAATCTCTTGTGTTTTAATGGACGAGCTTCTACGTAAAAATCATTGCCATCGATTACACGTTGTTCTTCTATATCTTCTTCAACCTCTACAAAGTTTACATCAAAACTTAAGGTTACACCCGAAAAGTTGAGGTTCCACTCAACGTATTCTTTTATTCCCTTAGGACCTACAATGTTCAGCACACGATCTCGCCGTTGAAGCTGCAAAGTTGAGATGAGTCCCATTAAACCTGAATAGTGATCTACATCAAAATGTGAAATAAAGATACTGTCGATTTTTGAGCGTTTTAATCCTGCCTGAAGCATTCTCATTTGTGCGTTTTCACCACAATCAAATAAGTAAACGCTACCTTCTCTCCAGAGTGCTACAGCGGGTAAATGTCGTATTGCTGTTGGTGTGGCGGATGCAATGCCAAGTGGTACTACAATCATTTTTTTCTCCCATTACCGGTGGTGCGATGCGTTCAACATCGCTGCCTGTTGGTTTTTATTTTTTAGTTAGATTTGTGCTAGTTCTTGTTCAAGTATTTGTTTTTTATACATAGCCTTATAGTGACCGTCGTATTGTAAAAGCTCTTCGTGGGTACCTTGTTCTTTTATCTGCCCATCCTCGATGTAAAATATTTTGTCTGCGTCTTTTATTGTCGAAATTCTATGACTTATCGTGATGGTTGTTTTATCGCCCAGCTCGTTCTTTAAGTTATGTAATATTGCGTCTTCTGTTTTTGTGTCCACTGCACTTAAAGAATCATCAAATATAAGCATTTCAGGACTTTTTATTAATGCTCTTGCGATAGCTGTTCGTTGTTTCTGTCCTCCGGATAAAGTAATACCCCGTTCGCCGAGCATAGTCTTAAATTTTTTCTCAAAATCCAAAATATTCTCTTTTACTTGGGCCATTTCTGCGGCTTTTTCTATTTGCTCTTCGGAAGCGTCCTGTTTTCCAAACGCTATATTCTCACCAATCGTATCTGAGAACAAAAACGTTCCTTGAGGAACGAAGCCAATATCCATGCGTAAATTTTCGAGCGGATAATCTTTTACGTTTTTTCCGTCAATCACAACATCCCCTTCGGTAGTATCGAACAATCTGGGGATGAGTTGAACTAACGTGGTTTTTCCTGAGCCTGTGCGCCCAACTATAGCGATATTTTGCCCGGCTTCGATTCGCATGTTTAAATTCTTAATTACATACTCATCCGAATCTGGATATTTAAACCATACATTTTTAAACTCAATTTCACCTTTAATTGGTGAGTAGTCATCACTTTTTTCTGATTCAATCTCGAGTGGATAGTCTAATATTTCCTTAATTCTATACCACGAGGCCAATGATTTTTGAAACCGATTAGTAGTATACCCAAGAGCTGCCACCGGCCATATCAGATAAGCTACATAGATTAGAAACTCTGCAATATTACCAACGGTAAGCGTTCCTTCGATGATCATATTTCCGCCTTGCCAGATAACTATAATCAAGGAGATCCCGATCAGAAAATTTAGACCGGGGTGAAATAATGACTCAATCATATCTAAGCGAAGTTTCTTTTTACGATAATCTTCGCTGAGCACTTCAAATTTATCTTGCTCGCTTTGCAGGCGATTGTAAGCTTTGATCAATCGTATGCTGGAAAAACTTTCTTTGGCTTGTCCCGATAACTTCGAGTATTGCTCTTGAATAATGATGCTGTGTTTGTGAATATACCCTGTGATCCAATAAGCGAATAATGAAAGAAGCGGTAGTGGTAGCAAAGCCCATAGCATCAACTCAGCATTCACTAAATACATCATTGTGATTACAAAACCGGCTCGGGTAATGGTATTAATACTATACATGATTACCGGTCCATAGTATTCGCGCACTTTGTTGATGTCTTCGGTAGCACGCACGTATATTTCGCCATGCGAGAATTTTGCATAAAAACTCTGCGGTAATGCCATCAGTTTTTGAATCATATCATTTCTGATGTCATATTCTACTTTGCGCGAACTTACGATGAGCGTTTGTCGAGTAAGGAAAAGGAAAAACCCGTAGAGCATTACCGTTCCTAACAAGTACAGCGAATTTAGAGCTAGTATTTGCCCTACTTCACTCACGAAAAGAGTATCAAATAAATTATCCGGCACTTGAAAATCCCCTTCGGAGAGTACTTCTACTTCGTCAATAGTTTGACGGATGAGAACAGGAATCCAAACCAAAAAGAAATTGGCCGCAGTTAAAAAAAGTCCACCCAATACAACACTTACTGTATACTTTTTGAGGTACTTATTTAATTGTTTAATTGCTTCCAAAGATACTTTTACGTGTTATACTGAAAAAACTTCTACCGTAGGTTGAACCGCTTTTTTATCGAGTAGAGCCGGCCAATATGCAACGATTTCACTTGCCTTTGGTCTACCACCTGCAAATCCTGTAACTCCGCTTGGACCTGTTAAAATTAGAGGCGCAATCTCCATCCCAAATCGATTTATGTGCTCTTTATTTTTACCACAAATAGAAACTCTCATCTGGATTTCGTCAAAGTCTTGGCTGTTTGATTGCTCTACTGGCTTTTCGGTTGTTCCATTGTAACCAACATATTCGGAATGGAATTCATCGATTTCTAAATTTAGTGCTTCTGCCCTTTTTTGTAGAATTTCAGCGCCTTTTTGTGCTTTTTTCAAAGCATCTGGCCAGCAGTAAACGAGTGTAGCAGAAAGCTTAAATCCATCGGTATAACTGGCTGATATTTTGTAAGTCGGAGTGTCTGGTTTGCCTTTAATTCCTGTTACTTTAACGCGGTTCTCTCCAGCGTCTTCGAGATGTACTGTCGTGAAATCAGCAATTACATCGGGAGTAATATATTCGGCAGGATTCCCGATTTCGTACATTAATTGTTCTTTCACCGTCATTTGATTTACCAATCCACCTGTACCTTCATGTTTAGTAACATAGAAGGTACCATCAGCTTTAGCTTCAATAATTGGAAATCCAATATTTGTGAAGTCTTCTACCTTTTTCCAATCAGTGAAATTACCGCCTGAAACTTGCGCTCCGCATTCGATTATGTGACCAGCAATGGTACCAATAGCCATTTTATCATAATCAGAATATTCCCAACCGAATTCGTAGATCATAGGAGCTAGTGTTAATCCTGTATCGGTAACTCTACCGGTAATTATCACATTGGCGCCTTGCTCCAGAGCTTCAACAACGGCTTTACAACCGAAATAAACATTCGCACTTAATAGATTTTCTTTAACGGTAGAAATGGGTTCTCCCGATTCCATATTATTTAGTGTATGGCCGTCATCAATTAATTGATCAATATTTGGCAGAATATTATCACCTGCAACCACGGCTACCTTAAGGTTCTTGACACCTTTTGCTTTAGCAATTTTAAGAATTTCATCTTTGCAAGCATGAGGATTTACCCCTCCTGCATTGCTGATAACTTTAATTCCATCATTTTCAATTTCTGGTAGTATTTGTTCGATCACATGAACAAAATCGCGCGCATAACCCCATTCAGGATTCCGTAATTTTTGTTTTTGCATGATCGACATGGTTACCTCGGCGAGGTAATCCATCACCAGATAATCAATTGGCCCTTGTTTTACTTGGTTAACGGGCGCGTTAGGTAAATCACCCCAAAATCCTTGACCGGATGCAATACGAATAGAATCTTTCAACTGTTTAATTTTTTTAAAATGAATATCGGAAGATGAGTGATAGGAGTAAAATAAAAAACCCTGCCTGAAGACAGGCAGGGTTTTTGTAAAAAGCTTGAAAATGAATCTTACTTGATAAGCATCATTTTCTTGGTTTGAGAGAATGATCCTGCTTTGATCTGATACACGTACATACCAGAAGAAAGAGCGGAAGCATCGAATGTTACAGTGTGGTAACCAGCTGATTTCTCTGCATTCACTAACTGAGCTACTCTCTGGCCAAGCATATCGTACACAACGATAGATACTTTTGAAGCCTCAGGTAAGCTGTAGTTAATGTTTGTAGATGGGTTAAACGGATTCGGATAGTTTTGCGCGATGGCAAACTCGGTTGGAACCGCTCCATTTACTTCGTTAGAAACCGACATAATGTTTACGTTTCCTTCGAAAGTATCGGTTAAACCGCCATTATCAGTAACTTTCAACGTAACGGTGAAGTCACCTGTGGTACCGTAATCGTACGTTGGGTTTTGATCAGTGCTTGTAGTTCCGTCACCGAAATTCCATTCCCAAGCAACAATTCCGCCAGCCTGCATGTCGATAGCATCGCTAGACATATCAGCGAAAGTGACTGTTGATCCATCGATATTCGCAGAAAACTCAGCTACAGGAGCATCATTTACTGGAGTAATTACGATAGAAACCATCATAGAATCCATAGGTTCACCCTCGTGACCAACATAGAACATTGCCTCGGTTTGACCGAAGAAGTTATCTGCAGCTGAGAAAGTAACCGTATGGTTGTCGCTATCATGATTGATCATTACAGATTCATGCATTGGGTTTGCCCAAACGAACAGATCTGCATCTTGTCCACCTACACCTGCGGCCATACGTACTGTACTTAAAGTAAGATCTTCATCTTCTAAGAATACGTATTGCTGATCGCTACCGGTTGGGAAGTGCGGGTTATTAGCTACAGAAATGTATACTGTTGCTGTATCTGTAAGCTGACCATCGGTAATGATGTATCTGAAAAAGTCGACACCATCGAAGTTATGAGGTGCAACGTAAACAGGACCGTCTAAGGAGTATTTTATAGCTCCGTAGTATGGTTCTTCTACATCATATAAATAAACAGGTCCATCAACATCGTAATCGTTTGAAAGGATAAATCCAATCATATCGAATTCGAGATCGATGATTGTTCCGGAAAGTACAGCTGTGAAATCATCTTCAGCAACCGGTTTCATATTTGGAATCATGAAGTAAGCTACTTGCTCTGCAAATCGGCCTACAAACAGATCCTCGTTGTAGTAGTCGATAAAGGTTACCGATGCATAATTACCAGGGAATAACCAAGGTGTATTTACGGTAACATCTAAGATTTGTGTGCCAGCAGAATCGATAAATCCTTCAGCTGGTTCTACATACGAGAGCTTTTCTGCAGTATAGATATCAATGTCGTCGAAGCTTGCCCAAGTTGATTGTACCGAAGCATCGGTTTCAACTAAGAATGCTACGAATACATTTTCCTGACCTGCAAAATCAGAAAGGTCGAATCCAGTACGATAGAATCCACCGTTATTTATGAGAGCATCTTCACTACTACCAAGGTAGTATAGCTCAATGCCTGCGTCGGTTTCAACACCAACCCATACTGAAGCGAAATCCCATCCTGCTTCCATCAATACACTGTAAGTCATTTCCATAATTACATTCTCGCTAAATGGAACATCAGATAAATCGAATGTTGGAGAGAATGCTAATGTATATGTGTCGTTTAGGATGTAGTATCCGTTTTGGCTTAGGCCTCCAACATCGAGCATATGGAATGGATCATCCATAGTTCCGAAGTTTTCAACTTCAAATACGTTACCAAGGCCAAAGCTACCGTCAAATACACTCCAATCTTCAGAAAGCATTCCACTTTCGAAATCTTCGAAGTAGATATCTAGGCTTTCAAGCGAAGGAGTCATTCTTGGACGTTTTACCGTTCGCACTTCAGCACGAGCGTTTGAACGTTTTTCGGCATTGCTTAGAATTACATTTCTTTGCTTAACTAGATCGATGCCACTGCCTTCACCCTTATCAGAGTTTTCGAAGCGTGCTACTGCACTTTCTCTAGCGGCAAGCATATTGTCATTTAGGAAAGCGTCTGGTTGTTCCCAGAATACCATAGTGTTTGCAAAGTAATCAACACCTACAGATCCAACGTTGTTTAGATCGAAACTGTAACTAGTTGATTCTTCGGTTGAAACTTCACCCAACCATAGCTCCATTGGGTCGACTTCTAGCGCAACATTTCTGGCTGAGAATTCTGTGATCAATCCAGATGCGTCGCCACCATTTCCGTAGTAAGAAATGAATCCGTTTGCGAATACATCGGTGAACATCACAAAATCACCTGGAGGTAATAACTCAGTGCGAATGGTTAAATCGACATTTTCGCTCTCACCAGGTGCGATAACTCCGCCATTTACAGAAGTAAAGAATGGATAGTCATCTACAACAACACCAACGTTATCGAAGAGTACACCAAACCCACCAGAGAAGCTTATATCAGATACTGCAATAAACCAGAATTCAACATTTTCGAAACCTGCAAATTGCGAAATATCAACAAATACTGTGTAATAACCGTTGTAGTTCACGATTTCACCTGTGTTGGTTCCGCCGATGTAGGCGTATGGCTGTCCATCTACCACAATGTTTAAGAAGAATTCATCCCAGAAATCTTCTAAAGCAATATCCACATCGAAGTGAAGGTAAGCAGGTCCTCTTCCGGCCTCAAAGCCAGAGAAATCGAACATTGGAGTTGCAGCTACAGTAGCAGAATTATCAGCGTATCCATCGAAGAAGTCACCGAATAAGAATACGTTATTTGATCCATCACCACTGATATCAACAAGTTCCCAATTGTCGCCTTCACCTTCGCTGAAGTCAAGAATTTCCCAATCGGCAGCAACTGCGCTATCGCTATTCAAATCATCGAACCACAGGTACTCTGGACCGGCAAGATCGAAAGCCTGAGGATCTCTAGGTTCAGCTTTGATGACAGGACGTTCTCTGTCGCCTCTTTCAAGCATTACTTTGGTAGTGATATCGTTGATTAATTCCATTTCGTTGTTGTCGCCAACTTTATTTGCAGGTGCCGGACCTGGTTGGAATTCAACTTTTGAATCAACAAACATTGATTGCTCTAAATCATAAAAGAACAATGCGTGCTGCAGATTGTAGAACATATCAGCATTACCAAGGTTAGAAACCGTAAATGTTGTTTCTAATTCTTCGCCATAAGGCACTGAGCCGAAGCTATAGTAACCAGGTGATACATCTACGAATGCAAATCCTTGCTCATGACCAATCATTGCTAAATTAACCGTACCATTTGAAGTAGTTACTTCAAGTGTAGCAGTTAAATCACCAGTCATGTCTCCGTTATCGAATCCAACAAGAATACCAAATGCTTCGCCTGCAGCTAGTGTAGGCAACTCGTCTGTGATCAGATAGAAAGCATCGGCGTTATCACCGGTAATTTCCATAGACTGAATAGTAATATCGGAATCGGAAGTGTTTACAATACCGGCCGTTTCCATTGCATCACCATCAACAAAAGTTCGATGGAATTGATTGGTATTACCACTGGCAATTGGTGTAGAAGCACCTACTGTCGTTGGATCTAAGGCACCCATTGCGTTTACACGGCCACCAACACCTGTGTAGCCATCTAATGAACCAACAGCTTCGTTACCTGCAAGAACTCTAGTCATCAAATCGAAACCATCTTCATTTGGATACATGGCTTTTGCAAGAGCAAGAATACCTGAAACGTGCGGAGAAGCCATCGAAGTTCCACTTAAATAACCGTATGCAACACCAGTAGTACTTGGGGGAAGTGTTGATACAATTTGTGAACCTGGAGCCGAAACATCTACTGTGAAAACACCGAAATCTGAGAAACCGGATAAATTATCGGCATCATCAGAGCTGGCCACAGTTATGATATTTGGTGCTTGAATGTTATTTGGATATGAATAGAACGGCAACTCATCTCTATTAGATGCGTCGTTACCTGCACTTACTACCCATAAAGCGGCATGTTCAGCGTGATCAAGCGCATAGCTGGTCATTACACTTACGAACTGCTGATCAGATTCGAGGTCTAAGAATCCGCCACCACCCCAAGATTGGTTGATACCTGTGATATCTACACCGGAATCTAACAAACTGGAAATATATTGGTAACCTGCCATAATTGCGATCGCATCGGTTCCTCCGAATTCGTCAAAGATCATAACGTTGATGATGCTTACGTCCTGTGCAACACCGGAAATACCCATACCGTTATTACCTTGAGCACCAAGAATACCCGCTACGTGTGTACCATGGAAGCTACCAGGGTTGATAAAAGAATTATCGTTGTAGATAGAGCTCCATCCCCAGAAATCGTCAGGATAACCGTTTCCATCATCATCGATACCATTCCATTCATCTTCAGAAATCATACCGTCGCCATTCAAATCTTCGCCCGGGTTTACCCATCGGTTGTCAAATAGATCAGGGTGAGAGAAATCAACACCATCATCATATACAACCATAATAACGTCGTCGCTACCGGTAGTCATTTCCCAAGCACCAAATGCATCAACATCTGCGCCGGCAACTGAATATCCCGGATTAAAGAGACCGTCGTTATATAAACCATACTGAAGTTCAATTAAGGAATCATCAGTTGGATATTCTTCGATTTCAATATTATCGATGGCAACAATTCCACCTGGGCTAACATCCACTCCATCTACCCAAATGTTGAAGGTTACAGTGTCACCAACAAATGCAGAAACATCCCACCAAACAAATTGGTCAAAATTGCTGATCACAAAATCGCCTACATAATCTCCATTTACTATCGCATATAACGCAATATATGCTCCTGAGTTGAAGTAATTGTCAAGGTCGAATTTCAAACGATAGCTTTTTGTCGAATCCAATCCACTCATATCCAGAGCTGGGAAAAATAAATCTGAAGAAATATTAGTTAAAGAATCGGCATTATTAGCAGCCTTGAATTGATAACCGCCCATCATATCGTCGGTAATCATCCAATTTTGCTCGGTAGAACCTCCGTAATAATCAACAATTGTGTAGGTACTATCTACACGAAGTGAATCGTCTAGGTTATCTTCCCAAACAACATTAATTGGATTAAACGTATTGAGCTGAGCCGGCGTGATCACAAAAGATTGATCCGGTAAATTTATGTTTTCTCTTGCGATGGCATTCTCATCCGATAATTGATTTGAAATTCCGCCATTCGGTAATGGCAAGACTTCCATTTCATCGCGGTAGAACACATAGTTTGGGAAAGCACGAACGCCTGGGATACGATTTAAGCGAGTTATTGCTGATTGCATGTCGCCGGAGATTAACCATTCCTCAACATTCTGAGCTTTTATGCTTCTGCCAATATTGGCATTAAGCTCGGTGCGCAATGTTGCTGCCATTTGTTTAGGAGAAAATGCTTTCCCCTTCACCGTAATAGCTTCATCGCTGTATTTAACAACAATACTATTTTCCTTAACAGTATTATTATTAAATGTTGTGGTTTTGATCTGAGCCTGTACACTGGCACTGTACCCTAGTACAACTGCAAGCAACAAAAGCAGACCCCTTATTGATCTATTAATCATAGAACCCTCTGGTATGATTTGTTATTGTTTTACTATTGAGATGGCACTCTATTTCCCCCGAAATAAAGTGCAATTTTACAGGCGGGTAATTACGCAAAATAAAATCTGAATTGCACCTAGTTTTTTTACAAACTGATACATGCAAATCGTTACCAAAAAGGGTTTTGAATGCCCTAAGTGACTCTATTTAAAGAAATCACGTGGATTGCATGGGTAAAAAAGCGCTTTCTTAAAATTTCTTAATAAAACTCGATTATTTTAAAATCGTGTTTTGATATTGATTGCTTTGTGAAAATGCAGCCCAATATCTTGGGTGGCCATTGAAAGCGTTTTCGAATAGTTGATGGGCTTTATCTCGGGTGATTGAAACTTCAGCTATTGCACGAAAATTATTATTTGGCGATAGCATGTATTGATTGGTAGTTTCTGAAAATGACTTTAACGAAGAAGTTGCATTTCGTAATAATAAAATGAAATCAACATTGCTTGCTGCCGTTACATTTTCCCTTTCTAATTGCACCCTAATATCTTCTGCAAGATTGCTTAATTGAAAGCCAAGTTGATTTTCTGCTTCTACTTCAGCGCGTTCTAAGGCATCGGTAGAATCAACACCTATCGCCACGCCAAAACCTGAAAATGACAATGAATCTGATGAGAATCCTGTACTGTTATACCATCCCGGAAAAATACTCTCTCCACCGATAGAATCGGTTGCAAGTTTTTGGGTACTTCCTGTACAAGAAATTAAAAATGCTAAAGATGCGAAGGTAAAAGATCGTGATAACAGTGATTTCATCTAATTTTTCTGAAGCTCAATATAGCCGATTGCGTTTTCGTCGTTTACAACTTTCAATATAATTGAATTATTGGACGAAAGCTGTGCTGCAATAAGTTCTTCTAAAGTTTGTAGATCTTCAACCGTTTCTTCATTCACTGCTACAATTGTCTGAGATTCTCTTAATCCTCGATTCCAAGCCTCTGAATATTTATACACATGCGAAATAATGAGGTCAAATGATTGATTATCTTCCGGTTTGGCTAATGCCATTACTCTGAAACCTAAATCAAATTCGTGGAAATCTACCCCTGTATTATTTTCTTCCGGCTCAGAATCTTCAAGAATCGGTTCTTCTTCAAAAGCTAATTCTTCGACCGGGGCGGGTTCTAATTTCTTTAACTGCACATCAAGATTAAAGATATCACCTCTTCTCCAAATGGTAAGGTCTACGAATTCGCCAGGACGCATAACCGCAACTTTTTCCTGAAGCTCATTAGATTCATTCACCGATTGGCCGTTAACTGAGAGGATAACATCCCCAGATTTTAAACCAGCACTATAAGCAGCTCCATCCTGAGGAGTTCCGATAATTTCTACGCCTTTAACTTCACCAAGTCCAATATCCTGTGCGCGATCGAAATCAACAGCTGCAATTGTAACACCTAATAAACCACGCTGTACTTCGCCAAATTCTATGATATCAGTAGCCACTTTTAATGCAAGGTTGCTTGGAACAGCAAAGCCATATCCTTGATAGGTTCCGCTTTGTGAAGCAATTGCAGTATTAATACCTATCAGCTCACCGGCAGTGTTAACTAGCGCTCCCCCACTATTTCCTTTATTAATAGCAGCATCTGTTTGGATAAAGCTTTCGATACGCATTCTATCGTTAATAATTTGTACATCGCGCCCTAATGCACTTACAATACCTGCAGTAACTGTTGATCTTAATCTGAATGGATTTCCAATCGCAAGAACCCATTCTCCAACATCAACGGTATCTGAGTTCCCAATAATAACTGCTGGTAAATTTTCTGCATTTATTTTGATGACGGCCAAATCGGTACTGGGATCTTGTCCAACTAAACGAGCAGGATATTCTCGCTTATCATTTAACACAACTTTTAGTCCATTACGTACAGCCCCTTCAATTACGTGATAGTTAGTTAAAATGTAGCCATCGGTAGTAATGAGTACTCCCGATCCTACAGTACGTGCTCGTTGAGGCATTAAGCGGTCCCAAATTTCGTCGCTAAAACTATGCATTTCATCATCCGGTACATTCACAGGAATGATTGTTTCGATATAAACTACGGTGGGTGTTACCTCTTCGGCAATCGTTTTAAAAATGAAACGGGCATCATAATTAGCTAAGTCATCATCTTCTATAAATGGCGATTCGCTTCGGGTTACTTCTGTTACATTTACTTCACTTAGTGGGGCTAGCTCAGGATTGATGCTGTAAAGCGCTATAATGGTGCCAATTGAAATTCCTACCAATAAAAGCAGGAGTGCTGTTAAATAAAGTTCTCTTTTTTTCATTAAATATCCTTTAGCATCTGTTCAAAAATCGCATCCGACTTCCGATCCTTGTATCCGTCGATATGATACTTATAATAAACATCTAAATGATGTATTAATTGCTTTAGTTCCAAGCCAGACAATCCAATTTGTAATACTTTCATACTTTTTGAACCAATTGCCTGATGCAAAAACCGACTTTGTTTCACGGTTAAGGTATAAGAAAGTTCCGTTTGGTATTCGTTCGATATCAACCCATGCGAAATATCAAAAAACATGTGTTCAAATGTATCGGCTTGTTCGAAGCTTAGATTAAACCCAAGAAGTTCTGCACATCGAATTTGAACGTAAGCAAAAATGGAAGGGTGTATAAATTCTGAATTGCTCAACCATTTTACGAAAACAGACAGAAAACTGAATAAAGGTTCATTTTCCTCATTTTCGTGAACCAATTGCCCTGTTAACTCAAGTACACTGTAAAGGATTGCAGCTTTTTCAAAA
This sequence comes from bacterium, assembly GCA_024742815.1. Taxonomy (GTDB): domain Bacteria; phylum Bacteroidota; class Rhodothermia; order Balneolales; family Balneolaceae; genus HXMU1420-13. Next base: position 168,099 of record JANSXX010000006.1, on the reverse strand, counting down.
TCTTTTCTAAAGGCCATGCTGCCCGATTGAATAGATGCCTCCGTTAAACTTTGTACTGCTCGGGAAGGTTTATAGTAGTAAACCACGTCTAATATATTCCCGATATCGATAACGCCCGCTAATTTACTTTTAGGGCGTTTAACTCCGCGCGCAATTAATGCAATTTTACCGTGCTTTTGAGATAATACCGTCAGGATTTTGCTGGATTCCTGATAATCTACACTTTTTAGAATGATGGCTTGGGTGTGCGTAATCATACCCTAACTTAGTGTAGCTACGGTTTAAAATAAATGGTAGAATTAGTTTGATTCGCTAAGAACCAGACCTAAAGTTTCTGCCAGAGCATCCGGTTCGATGGGTTTCCCCAACATCCTTCGCGCACCTAGTTTTGTAGCCCTGTCGATATATTCTTGCGAGGTATTAGATGACAAGTAAACAAAAGGAATATTTAATCTTCCGAAGTTTTCTTTCACATACACATGAAGCTCGAAACCATCCATACAAGGCATGGTTATATCTGAAAGAATCAGAGACGGTTGCACATATTGTAACATGTCTACTGCTTTTCGGCCATGTTCAAACATCATCACCAAAAAGCCTCTCTTTTCCAATACTTTGCCCAATAACAAGCGATAGGCTTGATTATCCTCTACAATAAAAACCAACGGTTTGTCCGGCTTGATTGCTTTTGTCATTCTATAGTTAGTTATCTATTAATACTTTATAGCTTACAGCGCCGGTTTCACCCGGTTGAAGTACCCCTGTAAACGTCCATTTTATTGTTCCTCTGATTCCAACCGATGGTGCCAAAATATTACAGTTGGTAAATCCTGTTGGTAACGCACCACAAGAGCTCGAGAAATAGGTGGTATAAGCAGGCACTTCATCTACAACCTCTACTTGAGAGATGGGCTCATCCCCTAAATTCTCGTAATTAATAGTGTACGTTAGTGTATCTCCCGGCATAGCTTGAGCTTTGTCAACGGCTTTAATAATTACTAATCCCCCGTCGGTTGTACTTACTGTTACAATATCTGTACGGGTAAGTACCTGTTGTATATTTGTGGCGCTATTTGCATAAACCATGGTTGCAGTAACTGTGGTTGTACTCGTAGCACCGTCGTTCACGCCATTTGGTACATTTACCCTAACTACAAGACATATTGCCTGCCCAGCTGTTACAGAAATATTATCACTACTTGATAAAATCGGCTCACCTTGATCCGGATCTCCATCACAATTTAAGTCGCGAGTTAGAACTACCGGGAAGTTAATATTCGGGTTATTTACTGAGTTAGTAGTAAATGCTACGGTTCCTGCAGTTTGAGCGGTAAACAAATGGGTAAATGTTGCTACTGCTCCGGGTTGGGTCGACTTAGAGCCATCCGTAAGCAATGTCGAAACCTGAACATTGGCAAAATCTACACCGGTATATTCTGTTCCAACGGTATTGATAAATACAGTTTGATCGTTTCCAATGGTGTAGGTTCCGCCTGTGGTGCCAACGCTTCCGCCGGTGGTTATAAACTCGGCTCCATCGGTTTCTTTAATTTTGACGGTACCTCCATCTCCCACTACCGATTTTGGAACATACAACGAATAGGTACCATTTGCGGCAGAAGTAGTTTGTTCAATCAATACATCGTTTGCATCTAAAGCGCGTACAATTCTGGTTGATAATCCACCTTCACCGCCGTTTTTGATCCCATCGTTCGCAGTACCGCTTGAGATTCCATTATCATTAAATACTGTTCCCGTAATTTTCGAACCTTCAAAATCACCAAAATCCTGAATAGCCGGTAAATTATTTACTGTTACGGTTCTAAGATTCGGTGTAGTTGAGATAAAATCATCGGGATCGTTTGCCGCAGGAGTACAAATATCAGGAGTTGGAACACTTTGGCCGAATGCCTCAATCAAATCGTATGTACCATTTAACACATTTGTGAATTCATAGAATCCATTTGAGTTTGTAAGCACACTCTTACAGTTGTTCTGTTGAGTGTTGTAAAGTACAACAGTCACATTTTCTATGCCCGATTCGCCCCCATCTTTTATCATGTTGTGATTAGCATCGTTATATACAAAACCACTTACGGTAACACCGGTTGGAATAACTCTCGAATTGGCACTGAACTCGGAGGTGTTGTTCACAGAACTAATTGCAATCGCCGTAACTCTATCATTGAAGGCTAAACTAACATTGCCGGGTACAGGAATGTCGGTGTTAAATGAACCGTTAGCACTGGTTGTAATTACACCAATCAAATCCCGACCTTCGCCATGTGGACGTGATAAACTTCCTCCAACTTCAATTAAGGCATTGCTGTCGCCGTCGTCATCAGCTTTATAGATTTGAATGGTATACGTACCGCTCAGTTTTGTACTTGTGGTTCCTACATATCCTTCTACATGCAAGATTCCATTTTCCAAAGTAGTAAGAGTAAACACCGGATAATCGAGTCCACGGTTTGGTGTATTTGTTGCAGAAACAAGCACACCGTCGTTGGGATTAACGCCATCCGCTTGACCGGTTCCGGCAATTACTAAATCGATGGCAATTCCGTAGTTATCGTAAAATTTATTTCTTCCGATTCGAACACCACTTTGGGTTACTCCATTTGGTGTAGCTAGTTTTACACCGGCTCCCAATTTGGTACCTGACGCTGAGTAATTCGTACCATTTTGATAAATCTCATTTCTTTCGATCACCGATGCCGTAACTCCATTTAAAACAGTTATACCACTTACAGCATTATTATAAATACTATTATTTCTGATGGTATTATTTGATGAAGTTCCGGATTCGCTACCAATTTCTATACCATGCCCACCATTTATGGCTGAACTTGATCCATTTCCAACTTCATGAATTCGGTTTTGTTGGATGGTCCATGTTCCAATTCCTTCGATTCCATTGGTATTGGTTCCGGCTAAACCAACTTGGAATAACTCATTTTTGAACACATTCAACACAGAAGCTTGATTGGTTGATTTAATACCACTTCCATTTAAGAAAGCAATGTAGTTTTCCTGGATTAACGGATTAACGGCAGACGCTCCATTAAATTCGATTCCGGTTTCTAATCGCAATCCGGCCGCCGGAGCTGTTCCATCTGCACGCGCACCAATAATATTCTTTTCTAATAATCCATTATTACCCGCTTGCACACGAATTCCGGTACTATTGTTATAAAGTGCTACATTTCTAATGGTATAAGCACCTGTAGCATTTACTAACAAAGCATTTGAACCTACATCAGCGAGATTCACTTCAAATTCTTTTCGCGTAGTAGTATTTCCGGCAAGATTATCTACCCCAACTGAACCTCCGGTTCCAATGCTACCTGGATTATCATCTCGAATAGTTTTTGGAGCTGTATTTAGATACGCTGTACCGGCAATGGTTGTTAACGGATCCACGATTGCCGGAAGTTCAGCAGTGAGCATAGTTGTCCACCAATTTCCACCACTTCCTGCAGAATTTGTTGGTACAGATGGTACAAATCGCATAGTATTTGCGCCGGATATTTGATTGGCATTGGTGATGAACTGTCGCAAAGAACCTTGAATACTACGATTTGAACTACCGTCGTCATCGCCATCGTCAGTATTCGTAACCACATTAAAACTGAAACCAAAATCGATATCGGACACACCTGCTCCACTAATGGTTACTTTAGCCAAGTGCTCTGCATTTGGAAGATCTGAAGGTACCGGCGTAGTTGAAATATTATCAGATTGATCTCCTCTTCGCCCACCAAAACATTGTCCGGCTGCTGTTTTTACAACCACGTTACCAGCGCCATCCTCACAATATCCACCAATCGGGCCGTAGGTTTGCTCACCCCACGAACTTCCATCCGTTAACTCACCGGTTTTGGAATCTACAACTACCCAATAATCGGCATCATCACCAATTTTGAACGTGTACTCTCCCAGATTGTTTGTAGTGGTACTTCCAACTAAAGTATCATCATTTCCATCAGGGGTGCCATCACCACCATCTTTAAATAAATGTACTTCTACATTTTCAAGAGCTTGCTGATCTCCGGCAGCGTCATTAAACGTAAGGTCTTCGCTGAATCCGTTTCCGGTAATATCCTGAAAGACAACTCCCTCTAACTCAACACCAACTTTTATAACTACCGCAGAAGTATCGTTCGAAATATTTGGATCCACCTGGTTCAAACCTTGTACAAATGCCTTATTGATGAGCGAATCGGCCTGAATGTTTGAGTTAACCGTAGCTTCGATTTGAAGCGTGGCAGAAGTCCCATTATTCAGGGTTCCAACTGTCCAAATATTGGTTAATTGATTGTAATTACCTACGCTCGGGGTAGATTGCACGAGAGTTAATCCCGTTGGAAGTGTCTCATTGATATCAACTTCGGTAGCTCTTTCTGGTCCATTATTTGTAACAGAAATAGTAAAGTTGATGGTTTCCCCTTCCAGCGGATTTGGTTCATCCACTGTTTTTACAACCTGAATATCTGCGTCTCTGGTTGTGGTAACCGGATTCGTGAAATCCTGATTTCTACATGGTGTAAAGTCGATGTCTACCAATCGGTCATCACTGTAAGTACCACCGGTTACAGAACCTGTTCTAATTCGGAATTCTGAAGTGTAATTGTAGACGATGTAAGCCATGTGATCGATATCAAATGATCCGCTACCGTCTGTTGTGGTTGATGATTGAAATACTTGAAATGGTCCGGATGTAGTTTCAAGTAGATTGTTACCTGATTGTACCGTATTGGATTGGTTTTGTGAAAATCCTAAGTAATCCTGAATGGTTCGGCCGCTACCTGCATTGAATCCATCAATATCTAGACCGGTAAGTGCAAAATCACGTTTAACAGGATTTGTTGTTCCCGTAGCTACAAACTTGATTTCCCAATCGATAAAGCCGCCGCCTTGTAATGCTGTGAAGAGCGGACTAAAGTTTGCATTCGAATTCGCAATTCCATTGTCATCAATGTTATCAAGCGTTGCATTATTTATGGAGATAATCTTTACCAAGGCATCAACGCCGGAAGCTACATTTGAGAATCTATAAATCGCATTAACTTGATTTGGAACCCCTTGCTCTAACGTTTGAGTGAAGAAATTGAAGGTAGGTGGATCGGTACAGGAGGTTACCTGTGGATCATTTACCACCATATTCACGAAGGCCGAGTTGTTGTTCACATTGCCATCCGTACCGGTGAAATCGGTAATGGTGGCAGTGTTTGTGAAACTGTTTCCGGCAGTGTTATTATCAACAGAAGCAACAATGGTAAGTGTGGCATTTTGAGCACCGGCAAGAGTACCCACATCCCAAATTCCCGTTCCATTATTGAACGTACCTTGACTAGCTGTGGCACTTACAAAGGTTAAATCACCCGGCAGCTGATCTGTTACTTCAACATCCCCTACCGAGTTACCTTGTAGATTCGAAACCTGAATGGTAAACGTAACATTATCACCTTCGTTTGGTGTGTTGTCATTTACAGCTTTAGTAATACCAAGATCTACAATATTGGTGGATGTTGGATTGGTAAATCCATTGATAATACATGGACTAAATCCTAATGAAAACTGACGTCGCGTTGTATTTACAGGATCTTTTATACCGGCACGATATCTGAACTTCGGCTCATTTGTATACGTGGTGTATACTAAGTTTTCAGTAACAGTTGTATCTACGCCGGGCGCTTCGGTATTACCAGGTGCTCTAAAGGTGGTGTAAATGCCTTCGCTACCAACAATTAAATTTGTGGCTTGCTCCACAGTAAAAGTAGTAAGCCTCTGGAAACCAACAAATTCCTTAAGATTGTTTCCGTCAATATCTATAGCAGAAGCGGCATAGGTCAAATACTTTGGGTTTTGAGTATTCGCTTGTAAGAATCTGATTTCGAAATCGATATAACCTTCAGGAAGAGCATCGTTTACAACCCCAATTTCAGGTTGAAAATTATCGAAGTCGCCAGAAATACTAGCGTCAAATGCATTTAAATAAGCGTTGTTTATAGCTAAGATTTCAATCTCTGCATCTACTCCGGTCGTAATATCTTCGAATAAGTAAACGGCTCCTACCTGTCCACCTGAACCTGAGATTAACGAATTACCTTCAAATATTAAGTTGGGTAACTCGGAACATGATTGTGGGAAACCGGCAACAATCACATCAACATCTACACTGCCTGTGTTGTTAGTGGCGTTCGGATCAATTTGATCCATTGAGCTTAAATTAGCAGTATTCGTGATGGTGCTACCTTCGGTATTGGGATTTACTGTAGCATTCAACACTAAGGTTGCCTGAGCGCCATTACCGAGTGTACCTATATCCCAGATTCCTGTGCCAACCGTATACGTTCCCACGCTTGGCGTTGAAGAAACATAGGTTAATCCACTAGGAATTTGATCCTGGATTTTTAGGTTGGTTGCTGATTTTGGGCCATTATTTGTTACAATTACAGTGAATACAAGATCCTGCGCCTCAATCGCTGTTGCATCATCTACGATTTTTGAAATTGCAATATCAGCCGATTCCGGAACTACCGTAATCCCTACGGATGCGGAATTATTATTTAGTTCAGGATCAGTTTCATTTAAAGCTGTAATGGAAGCATTATTGATAATTGTATTACCTAAGGTACCTGAATTAACAGTGGCATTAATCGATAAGGTTACAGTTGTTGTGTCACCTTCAGCCAACGTCCCAATATTCCAAATTCCGCTTGATGCATTAAATGAACCCTGCGATGCCGTAGCGGAAACAAAAGTAACTCCACTTGGCAATTGATCCGTAACTCTAATTCCTGTGGCTTTAAATACGCCCGGATTTGTAACAGACAAAGTATAAGTGATGGTTTCGCCTATGACCGGATTAGAATTATTAACTGTTTTAGCAATTTCTAAATCGGGAAGCGGTGGTGGAATAATATTAATGTTGAAATCTTCCACTTCTCCATCAAATGCAAAACCGGTTGGAACTGCAACTTGTGCTTGAGAGCTGGCAATTCGGAAACGAGCAGCAGTAGTTCCGGTAACTAATCCAGAAATGCCGGTCCATGTTAATGTGGCACTGCCTGATGAACACACTGTCTTCGCAAATTCATTGGGATCGAAGCTTCCTGATTGATCAAAATCAATCCATCCTGAAACAAAGCCACCATCCGTACAAACAAGCGTAGTTTGATAGGTTGTTTGAGCTGTGTTGATATCAGCTAGTAGCGAAATTGCGTCTTCATCATCCCCACCACCAATTGTACTTGATTCTGTATCATCCCCATTCGAATTAGCGGTTGGAATTCCATTTCCATCACCATCCACACCGGCACCTAGGAAAACCAAATTTGGTGACCCATTATTTAATAAGTGAAAAGCAGGGGGAACTCCACTTCCGTCGTATTCAGTTCCATAAGTTGCATCTGCATCACCAAAATCAGCAACTACACCTAATCCAATGTGAATGTTATCTGCGCCCGTAGCTACTTTTCGAAGTTCGATGCGCTCTACATTGTCGTCAGTAATTCGGAACCAAATAGGCGTTGAGCTTGAAGCACACGATTGATTTCCGGATATCGTAGGTTGAAACTCAATAGTTGTGTTTCCATTCGTATAGTTTAGAACGACGTTATTGGTACAAACACCGCCATCAAGTCCTTGCCCGGTAATCCAATCATTAATGGTTAATTTATTGTTGCTTCCGTCGTAAGCTTCTAAAGTGTATGAGGTTCCGGCACCCGAAGTTGGACGAAGTCTGTTCAATGAAAGCACCAATGCATCCGAAGGAATACTACCTGGAATGTTAATATCTAACGAAGTTGCATCACCGGCTGTACCACTCGGGTTTGCTTGTGGACCATTAAACTGATCGCCGGAAAACGCTCCAGACGACCATTGCTGAAGTGCATTTGGCGCGAAAGTTGTAGCAGAACCTGTTGCCGCAGTTACGGTTGCGATATCCAAACCACCAACATTAGCCGTCATTGATGTACCATTAAAAATGCCACTAAAACACGACCAAGCCACATCTTTACCGTTTACAATTGGGCAAGGATCGGGACCAAATGTTCCGGATCCCGGTGTATTATTTGTGGCTGTAATCGTAGAAAATGCCGTTGCTTGGTTTTGAGCTTCATCACGTATCGGATTGCTTCCAATTGAGTAACTCACCGTAACATTATCGCCAGCTACTGCTTCGGGATCAATTTCTAGGATTACACGCGAACCGCTAACGTTTACATCGGTTACGCTAACCGGATTTGAATTCAGATTTACGGTAAAATCACCGCTAGCCGGTACAGATCCAATATCCATTAACTCATCGTAATCGAGCGTTACTACCGAAGCACTTACCGAAATAAGCTCAAGTGTTGGATTGGTTGCATCAGCCGTTGCACTAAGTTCTTCTGAGTTAGAACTTTCGGTGGAGTTGGTATTGGTTGATGTAATCACATAAAAAAATTCTGTCCCATCCGAGGTATTCGTGTCAGTAAATGTGTAATTCGCACTTTCGTTATCGGTTACAGTACCAATTTGTGTGTAAGGTCCGCCCTCTGCTGTACCTCGTTTAATGGAGTAAGACGCGATGTTTGGAGTTCCATCTACATCATCGAACGTGATTTCTATGTTTCCGTTTGCTACGGCTGTTGCAGTTATATCTATTGGAGGACTTGGCAGGTCGGAAGCGTCGAGGTTGGTTACCGTTGTATTTGTAAGATTGGCTACGTTGTTCAGTGAAACATCGCGAACCGGGTTTGCTCCCGCTGTATAGGAAAGAGTAATAATATCGGATGGCGAAACCGGATTCTGTAGAAGTACAAAAACAGAATCGTTCGAAATTGAAACGCTTGAAATGGTAACCGGAGATCCACCAATGTTTACGGTGTAACTTGATGTAGAAGGAATGGAAGTTTGGTCCAGAATTTCGTTGTAGTTCAGAATTACGGAATCAGCACTCGCTTCTGCGGTTTCCAGAGTTGGTGGGGTTTGATCGATGGCCGTTTGTGCCCCAACCGTGTGAAAGGTTCCGGGAGTATTTTGATTATTAAATTCGGTTCGAATCCAGTTTGCTGATCGAGCTACATTTGAGATTTTAACCTCATCCATATCTCCGTTAAAGTAGCTACTAGGCCCTTTATTCCCATCAAATGTGTTCGATTCTGATCCCACCCCAATATATCCATAGCGGGTAGTTCCTGTACCGAAACTACTTCCTTGGGTGGTATTAGAGTTCTGAACTCCATCTATATATATGCGAACCGCTCCGTTGTTGTACACACCGGTTACATGGCGCCAAGCATTGTTATTTACCGTTGCGTTTGAGCCAAAATCAATTTGACCTGCACTAGTAAATACATCCCATCCTAATTGACCTGTACCTCCCCCATTTCCATTAATTTCGAAGCGCCAGTATTCATTTCTATCGTATGAAGCAATTATTTGATCGCCCCCATCACTTGTTTTAATCCAAGCAGAAACGGTTACTTGTTGGTTACCTGAAGCATTGTAAAAATCATTTATGGCGATGTAGTCATTATTACCATCAAAACGGCGGGCGTTACCAATTTTACCGGTTGCGTTAATCGTACCATTATTGGTTCCGTTTTTTGCATTCGGTCCGGCATCATTAAAATTACTCCCCATGTGATACACTAACCGGAAATTATTCGACCAAGTATTAGGGGTAGATTGACTACTACTAACACTAGAATTGCCATAGAACATATAAATAGTAGTTCCGGCATCAGGCAAGTTTGGTACTTTCACCCATGCAATTAACTGTCCTGTCGAAGAATTGTAGCTTTCGATTTGGTGATCTAGAATGGAAGTAGATGAAGCGCTTGTAGTAAATACGATATCAAAACCATCACTACGTGCATTAGCCGCTAAATCAGGATCGGTGATGCTGATCAAAACCGGAAAGTTAGTGTGCGTCCCTTGAATCTGCGATCCATTTAATGTGATGGGTTTATAAAACAAATAACCAGCAGGTTGTGCCCACAAGCTAACCGTAGATAAAAGTCCTAAAAGCAGTCCAAAGAGTACTTTTTTAGCAGTTTTTCGGAAGCTGATCATTCCGAATATTCTTTCCATATATTGTATTTCCCAAACTTTCATGCTTATCTCCCTGCGGTGCCTGCACCCGGTTTAAGGTTCAGAGATTTCACGTTTAGCAGGTTGATGGAATCTGCATTTTTGTACTCTACCCGAATGGCAGTTCCATCGGTTTGAACAGTAACCTCGCTGAATTCTACACGGCCACTGTCAACGCCCCATTGTTTTAAATATCGTTGCATTTCAATCATGCGATTTCTATCGCGCTGTGAGCCATCACCTCGAAGCTCTAAATATACACCCGGATTATTTCGTAAATATGAACCAATGCGCGACATAACGGCCTGAGATTCGTTATCCAATTTAGTGCTGTTAACTACAAAGTTCACACGATCAGGTACTACATAACTTTGCGATAGGTCTTGAATTAACTCGTAATCTTCACGTGATTTCAAAATGCGAAGCATGCTCTCAATTAACTCATCAATTTGAGAGTTATTTAAGAATTTAATGTCATCTTTTTGCTTGAACAGCTCAAGTAAACTGTCGTTGGTGTAGCTGATTTGGATGGTATTCTGATCACCCTGTACACCTCGTGCAAACATGTAGCGGTTGATATCAGCTCCGGTTCTCTCAAGTTCAGCAAGAATTTCCATTTGCAGATTTACGAATCGATCATCAGCCGGAAGCGCAATTCGTACTCCAATTTCCGGATATTTATCCATCGCTATTGCGATACGCTCGATCATATATCTGTTCAAGAAATTCAACTCATCCGATCCATTTTGTAGATTGATGTTTGTAGGAACGGCATTGTGCTCAAATTTGAAAATGTAATCCCAACTACCCACATTTTTCGCTTTCTGCTGAACTTGTAAATCTTCAACCTGATCTACAAAAGTCACTTCTTCGTTCAATTCATTTAGATCGAATTCTACACGGCGTTCCAGTGCCATTTCAACGGCATTTTTACCCATTGCATCAAGCTCGCCAAATCCTTCGATTAATAATCGTCTCTTATCGACACCGGCTGCCACTAAGTAAGCTCGAACGGCTAATGAACGGCGCTCAGATAAAGCCTTATTGTACGCAACAGAAGCTTTGGTATCGGTAAATCCATTCAAGTCGATGAGGTATTCGTCTTTATTGATTAGGAATTTTGCAAGCTTATCAAGCATTTGAGCTGCAGAAGCATTGATGTACGACATGTCGTTGTCGAAGTGAATCTGACGAGGCAGAATTACTAAAGTAGCTAACGGCTCGTATTCGAATACATCACGGGTTAAGATAACCGGCTCCAGCTCGTGCGCAAGCATTTCAACCGGCATGGTCTTGATTTCCGGCATCTCGCAAGGCACACACTTCAGGTAAACCGACTCATCCAATAACTCCATGGCTCGATTTGGCGCAAGATTTCTGAAAATCTGCTCATCAAACTTGTAGGCAAAACCAAGGTAAGCTCCAGGCTGAGTATAATTGCTAGCAGCAAGATCTTCATCTTCGTACCCAAATAAGTTAAACCCACCGGCTAATCGTAGGTTGGTAGCAACGATGTAACCCAACTCAACTCCCAATCCATAATTTTTGGTAGAGAAATCGCTGTTTGCGAGTAAACTGGCGTTAATTCCGGCATCCCATCTTTCATTTAAATCGTAAAGAACACGTCCGCTTATTAATTCCAGGAAGCTGGTATCACTATTTAAATCATCTTCCGATTTGGTGTACTTAGCAGCAACTCGACCAGAAATTACCAGATCAGATTGTGGCTTGTAATTTGCGTGTGTAGAGAATACATGTGCGGTACGTGCAAAGTCAGGGGCAATGTTATCATCTTTTTCAAACTTGAACTCATATCTGATCAATGCATCAAACATGTTAGTATGAGTATCGCGGTACGCTGCACCAAACTGGAATCGCTCCTGTATTTTCTGTACACCCGCTGCATTTTTGATACTATTTATAGAAATGATGTTTCGCGCAAGCATTGTCCAGTCATCCGATAAACGAACACCGTACCCTAAACTGTTTAAGTAAGTATCCTGATTTTGACCAAAACGAGCTTCGGCACGTGCAGTACCTTTCCATCGGCTACTTCCGGTGTAATCAATCGCTGAAGAAATGGAAGTTCCATCGTTTCTGTTTGGCCCTTGAATGGTAAAGATTCGCTCGAAACCAACATTCATGCCCAAGCCTTCTTTTATTACAAAACGGTTTCTTAAACCAAGAGAAGCCTGACCTGAGCGACCTTCAACAGCATCATTCATTCGATACTCGCTGAAAACCTGTCCGTTTTTCATGTAATTAGCATTTAAGCCAAATACGGTGCTATTTCTTTGAGCATTGCTTTGCAGTGTATACTGTCCACCAGTGCTCGAAATGAATTCGTGGCGAGCAAATGCTTTGGCAAAACTTCTGATTTTATACTCACCACCCACGGCAATCAGTTTTCGATCGGATGCATTTATATCCTGCTCATACTCACCGAATGTTGATGCTCCTTTTACAAATGGCAGCTCTGCGGTAACCTTACCTCTTAAGTTGGTGTTTGTAACCGGTTCTGCGGTTTTACTGGTTTTATCAGAATAGCGGATTCCAACCTCGGCATTAACTCCGCTTGCCACGTTTTGTTGAAGCGAGAATAATCCTCCTAATGTTTGATCGCCTGTAGTGTCATTTCTCGAAAGCAAGAATTCTGCGCCAATTTTTGTTGATTTCGTGAGGCTTACTCTGGCTCTTGATCGTGCTTCTGTTCTGGCCTGACCTAAGGTTGCTCCTTTATTGTCGAAGTTGTTACCCGACTTACCAACTTGGGTAAGCATATCGAATTTTTTACCACGATGGCGTAATTCTACACGTCCTGCAGTTCCTGATCCACTTTCATCAGAAATGGTATGAGCTACTTCGGCAATCACTTGCGTATTCTTACCGAGTTCAACATTCAAATTGCTGGTGGCTAGTGTAAACTCGTTAGTTGGATTATTATCCTGCACGATACCTGCTCCAATATTCACGCCATCTCGGAGTTCAAGATTTGTACTAACACCACCAATTAAGAAGCGCTCATCATCATTTTCTACTTCGTAGGTAACTCGGATGTACACAGGATTAAATTCGGCATCCACGCTTGAAACAGGTGATTTGAAGGTAATTACGCCTGTAAATGGATCAACCACATAATCCGTAAAACGAGTTAAACGCTCACGTTTCAGAATCATGCTAGGATCGCTTGGAACTCCGATCGAATCTAATGTGCTGATTTGCTCACGATCGTACGTGATAATCTCGATAATCTCTGAATTCTCAATCAAATCATTATCCGGTAATTCATAGCGGGAAATTCCTTGTCCTCGGAATTCTTCGATTCTTCGTGCGCTCACTGAACTCACACCAAAAGCATCCACTTGTAGTGCACCTTGTTCAAAGTGTGTTTTTACACCATTTTGAGCTCTGTTATAAGCACCTAATTGAATATCTGCATCATTTTGCTGCGTGATGAAATCACCATATAGAACGTAGGTTTTTCCACGATCTAATCGAATGTATAATCTGCCAGATGACTGTGCATCATATCCACGAATCGCTGCTTCACCGTAAATCGGGTAGTATTCTTCGGGACGGATATCACGGAACAATCGCTCTTCTTTTTCTTTCTCAGAATCGAAGCCGGCTGTTAATAGTGTACGTCCTGATACTTTTCCTTTCAAGAAGAATGCAAAACGGGCATCCGCAGTAAAGCTGTTCATTGTGTACGAAAGCTCTTTCAACTCACGCTCGAATCCATCGTTTTCTATATTGGCAATATTAAGTGGCTCACGTAATCGAAGAGAACCTTCAATAATACCGGCAGCGATTAGTGGACGTAAATCAGGTAAAAATTCAATCGTAGCTTCGGCATACTTATCACCAACAGATATTCTGGTTAATGAAGTTTGAGGCTGAACCGGAGCTTTTAATTGGAAAGTTGCACGCCCGCCTTCAACAAAAGTTTGCGTACCCGGCGTTTGTGCGTTGATATCTTGCACCAACCAAGTTCCAAATTCGGTATCCAGTGTTACAGGTAATCTCGATCCAATTCGAATACCATCTTTATCTACAAAATTGGCTTCGATTTCTGCGGTTGAGTTACCGTCAGCAGCTACATAATTGGTAATCACATTCAATTGAATATCATCCAAAGCACCCGGCACATATACTTGCTTCGTATCGCTGCCACGTAAGTTTCCGAAAGGATCACCTTCGTTCAATAGAATGGTGTTTATTCCGGGCTGAAGTTGAATACTTACATATTCCCAAACCTGAAGTCCTTTTTCTGAAGATGACGAGCGTTGACCAATTCTTGAAGCCGGAATAATTTCGCCATTCACATATAAATCGAATACTCCACCATTGGTACCTTTTGCGAGAATTGTAATCTGATCGATAGAGAGTGTATCCTGATCAACAATATTCAGAAGCTCGGTGCCCTTATCTGCGCCTACTAAAAGCTTCTCTATATTATAGGTCGGAGTTTCTAATACAGAATCAGCTGCTACAACGTCATCCGGACTACTTAAAACGTTAGCATTTTTCTCAGAAGCGTTGTTCTCAATTTTTGGAGCTTTTGCATTACCAATAGTTCCACTTGCTTGATCGAAACGACCTGATCCGCGATTAGAATTTGATTCATTTACAGTAAACGACTGCTTAAGCGAAGTTGAAAGTGCATCGTCGCCTGAAGTAAGTGCATTGGCGCGTTTAGCAATTTCGTTATATACTTGCTCGGTACACTCACAAACCGCGAAATCTGCTTGGTGTAACTCACCTTTTTTCACATCTACAAAACGGCTTGAAGGATCGAACGCATGGCGGTTATCAAGCACTTTCATCTTGCTGCCTTCCGGAAGCGAGTGATTATCGATTTTTAAAACATGCTTATTAGCTTTAACCGCATAGAACGAATATTTACCCTCGCTGTCAGTGATAACAAAGTTTCCATTTTCTAAATACAGACGTACTCCCGGAATACCCACTTCAGATGGATCCTGCATGTTATTCTCATCACAATCGAGGAATACTTTACCTACAATTAGGGCTTCTTCGCTGAAAACTCCACCACGTACTTCAACGTCTACTTTTG
The DNA here is from genome assembly GCA_024742815.1 of bacterium. Lineage (GTDB taxonomy): Bacteria > Bacteroidota > Rhodothermia > Balneolales > Balneolaceae > HXMU1420-13. Next base: position 152,936 of record JANSXX010000006.1, on the reverse strand, counting down.
CTTCATTTGATATTTTGATGATGAGGCTATCCCCTAATACCTGTGCCTTGTTAACACCATCACCTCTTTCTGCGCCAGGGCCAACATATACACGGTAAGTAAGTTCTTTCTTTCCGCCCGGCTCAATACTTCCAATGTTGAACTCAAGATTTGGACCTTGTCCACCGTTTGGATCAGCCAAGGTATCTCCATCCACACGAGTGGTTCCTAATACATATTTGAAGCCAAATGGTAGAACATCATTTACACGCAGGTCATTTATTGTGTTTACCGCTTTACTGTTTACTTCAATTTTGTAATTCAGATAATCGCCAATATCGGCCACTTTTCGATCTACTGTTTTTTGAGCAAACAGCACTCCCGTTGCTAGTGGATCTAGTGGAATATCCACATCTAAACCGATTGGATCGCCTACGATGGTGAACTCCTGTCCGTATGATGCAAGACTGTCAACTTTGCGTCCATCAGGAAGCTGACTTACGGTTAATTCTGAAGCAAATTCATATCCTGCAGGAGGAATTACTTCTAAACGATAAGTACCAGGACGTAAGAATGGGAAACGATATTTACCTTGAACATCAGAGTTTTCGATGTTGTTGGTGATGTCACGGCCATTTGGACGATATACAGTTGCCAGTTCGCCAGGGTTTCCACCATTGTTCTGGCCGGTAACGTCAATGATTCTAATCTCGGCGCCTTGAATCACTTCATTTGTTTCACTATCAAATACAAATCCAAAAGGATCTACAATTACTGCTGCTTCGATAGTTGCAGGACCGCCAATTCCACCTCCAAGTCCGGCACAATTAAGTACTGCCGTTACAACGTCTTCTTCGGTAGTTTCAAGAATGCCATTGAATTGAACTACATCAAATTCGTTTCCATCGCGGGTTGGTACAGGGTCAGGAATACGGAAAACACCCGTGTTTCTTCCGGTTTCGATACCCTCAAAATCCTCTTCATCACCGGTCAATTCCGATAAGATAGTAATTCGTACTCGTTCAATTCTTGCTCTGTTTTCGTTACAGGCTGATGCAGTTGCCTGAATATTCAGTGGATCACCAATACTTGAGGTGGCTGTTTTTTCTCCGAAACTCTCATCCGTAAAGTAATCGATTTCGGCAGTAGCACCATCAATTTGGGCAATAACATCGTTTGATGCACCTTCCACCATTACAGTTCCATCTGGATCTACATAAGTGATATCAGCGATGTTTACAATTTCGCCAGAAGCATTATCACTGATTCGCACTCCAAAGGTAACCTGGAAGGTTTCTCCAACCTGAAGTGAATCGAAAGCAACTCCAATTTTATCAATGTCATCCAGATTCTCTGGAGGTGTAGTTAAGAACTCAAACTCACCAGTTTCGGCAATGTGATATAGGGGCTGTCCTTTACTTAACGACTCAAAGCGAGTGAACATCAAATTAGCCGGAATAGAGTCTGTTAGAACTACTTTCTCCTGACTTACTCCATCAATAGAAATTGTGATTGGGAATGCGGTAAAGTCGCCGGTATTCTCTCCACTAATAATGTAAGAGAATTCATCGCCACGGTTTTTGTCGCCATTACCAGTTTGATCTTTCTGCAACTCAACCACGGCTCCAATTCTAATCTGAATCTCATCAATATTAATTTTAGTAGTACCGGTTGCTAAATCAGTAGCTTCAAATACCATTTGTGCCACCAACGAATCTTTCGGCTCATTGATTGAAATATCACCAAAATAAGAAACCTCGAATTGCTCGTTCGGTTCTAGTGTAACTTCAGTAGTTAACGTATCGGTATTGAACGTACTATTAACTTTTGCCTGTGTTACTTGTAGTGTATTCCATGTCAAGTTTTCAAGATCATATTCGTCATCCTGCCCATTGTAACCTCGTATGCGATAAGTAGCAGTTGTATTTCCCGAGTTCGTTAAAAAGTGAGTGATTTCAACTGTTTTACCTCGGAATTCGGTGATACTGTTATTAGGGAAGAAATCGAATTCCGGGTTAGAATCGATGTTTACAACCACTTCGTTGGTAAACTGAGTTACTTCCTGTCCCGAACCTTCTTCGGTGTATGTTAGGCTCGCTTGATTGATTACCTGACTATTAGCAGGCGCTGTGTTTTGAGCAAACAATTCCCCTACCCCTGCTATTGTAAGCAGAGCGAAAAGAGTAATATGTAGGAAAATTTGTCTCAAAAAATTGTTTTTAAAAGGAGGGCAAGGCATTCAACCTCACCCTCATGTCTGGGTTAAGTTTGTTTATTCGTCAACTTTTACTGCGAAGAACAGAGTAAACTGCTCGGTTGGATCAAGTTGAGGTGCTGTTATTTTTACAACACCGGTATTGCCAGCGGTAGGATTGTTTCCGTCTAGCGTGATACCCGGAATAGAACCATTATCAACAGTGAAAGTACCTGGCACTGCGATTAAGGTGTAAGACGGTACGTTATCCTGAATAACTACATTGGTTACCGGCTCAGAACCGTCATTTACGATGGTGATTTTATACCATACGGTATCACCAGGTAATACATTGAAATCAGCTTTTGTATACGTACCGGCAGCTCCACCCACAGTTGGTGCTTGGAACTTATCGATAGAAAGACGACCTGCCTGAACCTCAGTTTGGTCATCGTTAGATACAGTAGCTAATTGGCTGTTATCATCGGATACTTCGATGGTAGTAGTTACAGTAGCACCATCATCAAGACCGGTACTTGCAGTAACCTGAACGATGAACTTCAATTGGTCACCGAACTGAAGAGTACCAACACTTGATGGTAGATCAACTGCATTCGGAGAAGCAGCACTTGTTAACAGTGAATCAACACCGGTAACTTGACCATCGTTATTGGTATCCCAGTAAACTACAGCAGTCCAACCGGTTGGTACAGAATTGCTTAGGTCTAGGAATAGATCTGATTCTGTTCCACCACCACCAACGTTTTCATCAACGTTAGAGTTGATCGTTAAGGTGTGAATGTAATCCACAGAACCACCCGGAGAAACCTGACCAGATTGACCGGTTACAAGCGTCATCTGACGAACGATCTGTACATTCACAGCTTCATGCTTAAGATCTTTCGCTCCGGTAGTTTGAGAAAGTGCACGTACAAAAAGTGAACGTAAACCAGGCTCGAAACCGGCAGGAATATTTACTCTGAAAGTAACGGCTTTGTTTTGGCCAGCATTAACCTGAATAGATGTGATGGTGTTATTACCATTATTCGGATCCCTGAAAGTTGCAGTCCAACCACTAGGTAATGAACCAGCACCCTGCAAATCACCACCTGCAGTAGTATCGGTAGCAAACGCTAGCTGATAGGTATCATCAACACTTGAAGTGTTGTTAATGAATAACGAGAAATTAACTGTTGTTCCCGGATTAGCAGCAATAGTTGTAACTGCAGATGGCTCAGGACCTTCGCCCACACCAGTTTCACTTCCGTTACCTAATGCGAAGTTGTTCGTGATATCTACTGTTGGAGTAGTAATCTCACCTAATGCATCAGTGTGGAAATCACTCGCTGCAGGATCGTTGATCGAAGTAAGAGTTTTACGAACTGCAAAAGGCCCACCAGATTGGCCAGAAGGCAACTGAACTTGTAAGATTACACGAACAGTATCGCTACCATCCACATGACTTATAGGACCGGTATCAGGAATACCATCATTGTTAGTATCCGTGTATGGTGAAGTTGGGTTTCCACTTCCATCTACCTTAAAGAAGGTGAAAGTTGTACCTGATGGGTAGTTAGAACCAGATAACGTGATGTTGTACGTATCGGTTGCAGTACCATCGTTTGTAAACAAGTTTAAGAAGTTTACAATAGTACCTTGTTCAGCAGAAGCTACTGATACAGTATCAGCACCAACACGAGTGATATCGTAATTCTCATCTACTGTAATACTCGCATTGTTCGTAGTTACCGGAGTTGGAGCATCATCGTGACGGAATGTACCGTTGTTAACGATGGTGTTACCTTCGGTTCCTGCATCAACAGTAACTTTGAATTTAACATTACCAGATGCACCAGCATTGATGTTTGCAATCTCGATAATTACCGAGTCAGCTACACCGCTGTTATCAAAGCGGTAAAGAATACCACTTGCGTTTTCACCGGGAGATGCATCAGTAAGGGGAGTTCCTGCCGCACCAGACCAAGTACCAGAACCAGGTACGTAAGTTACGCCTGCTGGTAGTGGGTCGCGAATTACTAAGTTAGTTGCGTTTGAAGAACCGCCACTTTCCGCGTATGCAAAGGTATATGTTACCGTATCGCCTACAGCAACAAATTGCTTGTCACGGTTTTTCTGAACGTTAACAACCGCATCTTCATCCACATTAACAGTGTTAGTTGCAGAATCAGAAATGTTACCATCAAAGGCACTAGTTGCAGTAATACTGAAGGTTTCAGATTCACCCTCATTGGCTGTAACCGGGATATCAGCTACAATTACGATACCAAAAGTGTTACCGTTTGGCGAACCCGGAGGATCGATATTCGGTGTAACAGTAATTGGTGTAAAGTTATCAGGCACACCGTTTTGATCGTCATCGGCATAAATCACGATGTTATCAAAATCGAAATCGCCCGAACCTTCCAGCACTGCTAGGTTGTAGCTATCAACGCCGTTACCGGTGTTAGTAATAGTGTGCGGGAATGTAACCTGACCACCAGGGCTTGCTGTTAAGCTGATACCATCAGAGATATCAACACCAGCAACTTGCTGCACGATTGTTTGAACCGTGTTAGAAGTAATAGATTGATTATTACCTCCATTATCTACGTAGGTTGCACTGGCTTGGTTACCAATTTGAGTATTGGCAGGTGGCACCTGAGCGAACACGTCTGACGACGAGACACCGAGTAATACGCCAAAAACCAAAAACAACCCCACAAGGCGAGACACCTTGTTACTGAGTGTATGTTTTGTGTTTGTTTTCATGGTTTCTATCCTGTTTAGGTTTAGAATATTTGATTTGTTTGTTGTTTGATTTTCCAAAAGACTAGTTGTCAATCACCTTAACTCTGGCGACCAGAATGACTTGCTCCCCCGCCTCTAGTGACGGAACCAACCAGCGTAAACGCCGATATTCACGGCCCGGAACCAATTCTTCAATGGTGGTTCCGTCAGGTTGTCGCACTTGACGAGTTAAGGGAAGGTTTTGGAAAGTGTTGCCAGTATTGGAGAGGCTGGCACCCTCTGCGTTTGGAGTAGCACTTTCGAGCAGGTATTCCATGCCGATAGGAATCGGAAGAACTGGCCTTAGCTCTGTAATGCCATTATCCAAATTGTTTGTATAAGTAACCCGGTACACCAGTGTGTCGCCCGGCTTAGCCTCCTCGGTAGGAGTTAAAATTTCTTGTCCGTTTTCATCAACGGTTACCAGCAGTTGTTCAAGAACTGAAACAACGCCATTATTTTGCTGAGCCATCGCATTGGCTGCAAAACCCAGAAGCATCATCGTTAAAAAAATACACGTGTTTTTCATAGCAGAGATTGTTTTGTGTGTTTAACCCATTTATGGTAAAACAAAAATACACCTATGCTTGAGAAACCGCTGTTAGAGTGCGTTAAGAATGAGGTGTTACATTAGGGGTGCAGTGTTAATCAATTCTAATGTAAATGTGCAGTTTTTAATTATCTAAGCTTGTTTTATTGAAATATTCATAATCCAATAATGCCAAAATGAGAGCGCTTACATACATTAAAATATAATTAATTATTGATTATTTTATTATACATTTATTTATATTTTTGGAAGCATAATTTATTTTTACTCCTCTCTCAATTAAATCTGCGTTATATTCTTCTCAAAAATTTATGATATCTAAAGAAGTTTTAAAGAAAATCAGAAAGCTGGAAATCCAGACAAAAGGCTTAGTGAACACTTTGTTCGGCGGGGAATACCAATCGGCCTTTAAAGGGCGAGGAATGGCGTTTTCTGAGGTTCGGGCATACAACTATGGCGACGATATTCGACAAATAGACTGGAACGTAACTGCTCGAACCGGCGATCCTTATATCAAAATATTTGAAGAGGAAAGGGAGCAAACTCTAATGCTTTGCGTAGATATTTCTGCAAGTGGAGTATTCGGTTCTAATCAACAAAGAAAGATGGATATTGCTATCGAAATTAGTGCGGTTTTGGCATTTAGCGCTATCAATAATGGAGATAAAGTTGGGCTGGTTTTATTCTCAGACAAAATTGAGAAAGTTGTGCCTCCTAAAAAGGGACGAACGCATGTTCTGAGATTAATCAGAGAGTTGTATACCACAAAGCCTACCGGCAAAGGAACCAAAATTGCAGATGCCTTAAGTTATGTGAATCGATTGCTCGACCGTAGAGCAATTGTTGTTTTGGCTTCTGATTTTCAAGATCAAAACTTCGAAAAACAGCTTCGAATCACCAATCAAAAACACGATTTAGTTAGCATTGTTATACATGATTCTTTTGAGGATGAGCTACCTGATATTGGAATTGTTCCGTTTAGAGACGCTGAAACCCAGCGAGAAATCCTGATTGATACTTCAAGTGAAACGGTAAGGGATGCCTACAAAAAGCGTCGGTTCATCCACAAGAAAGAGCTGGATGAATCTCTTCTGAAAATGAAAGTTGATGCTGTTAATGTGTGTACGAACGAATCTTATGTTCGTCCGCTAATGAACTTCTTTAAACGACGTTTAAGTCGATACTAATTAGTTTAATGAAGCTATGATATTCGTGAGCTCATCTCTCATTAAATATCGATATCGCTCAATGTAAAGTTTAAAGGATTGAAGCTCTTCTCCTGCAAGCGACTTCGAAGCCGGCAATTCGATGGATAGCGGATTCACCGGTTTATCGTTTTTATAAATTCGATAATCTAAGTGAACGCCGGTAACACGCCCGGTTTTTCCTACATATCCTATAGTTTGTCCTTGCTTTACGCGTACGCCTTTTCTAACTCCGGGAGCAAAACCATTCAAGTGCAAATAAGCCGTGGTGTACACCCCGTTATGCTTAATCTTAACAATGTTACCGTTTGGACCACGATAGCGTGCTTCAATTACTTCCCCGTCCCCAACTGCTATTACGGGAGTGCCAATTGGCGCAGCATAATCAACACCGTAATGTGGCATATTTCGCTTAAGTACCGGATGAAATCTATTGTGCGAAAAGCCGGAGCTCACCCGTTGATTGTATTTAAATGGCGCTTTTAAAAGTGCTTTTTGTAATCCCTTACCTTCTCTGTCAAAAAAAGCAGCACGTTCGTCATTTTCGTAATAGAATGCTTCGTAAACTTTCCCTTTGTGAGTAAATGTAGCCGCAACAATATCTCCAACTCCGTATGGCTCGTCATCTACAATAGGTTGCTCATACACAATGGTGAATTTATCATTTGGTTGTAAGCTAAAGAAATCAACCTGCCAGGCAAATATCTCACTTAATTTACTTCCAAGTAGTGGGTTAACCTCATTGTCTTTCAAAGCTTGATATAGTGATGAAGTTATTACGCCACTAGTAACCATTTGCAATTTAGAAACATCTTTCGCTCCCCGATCAACCCAGATTTTGTCGGCCCAATCGAATACAACATAATTCACCTTATCGAAGTGTATAATCAGACGATCAACCTGATTTGAGATTGGATTTTTATATACCAGATAACGTTGCCCAGGCCGCAAAGAATTTGATCGGAATACCCCCTTCGCTTCTTCGTTGATGGCATAAATTGTTTGTGGGCTTACTCCAAACGAATTCAGAATTGTATAAATACTCTCATTTCGTTTGATCGTGTTATCATCAACCAATAAACGCTGTTTAAAACCATATTCGTCGATTAGCTGTTGTTCCTTAATTTCTTGAAGGTTTGCAAGTGTAATTGCTGGAGCTTCTTCTGAAATAGGTATTTCTTTTTCGGTCCACAACCCGCAAGCTGACAGACAGAATATTCCAATGATGACTAAAAATACAGTATTAACCCGGCTCAAAATTATAAATGTATGGTAGATGATTAAGGCCGCCAATAATACAAATTTCTACCTTTTTTTCATATATGCCTATTTTTACATCTTTCAACCCGAAACCAATTCCATTCTAACTTCAAGAACTGCTATTTTCAGCCTAAAAGATTGAACCTTTTATATGAAATCGAGACTAAAACGAATTCGTTTTTTCCTACTATCCTTAGTGATTGCAACAGGTACATCATTACATGTACAAAGCCAAAATGTTGTTTTAAGTACTGATACCGATTCAGTTTCTGTAGGAGATGTGATTTCATTAAATCTGAAAATTCAGCTCAATCAATCGGCAGATGAATTGCTCTTTCCCGATTCAAGTTCTTTCCCGCCCGATCTAACCTATCTCGATCTACAACGATTTCAACTCACTGATTTTGCTGATAGTCTTCGATATCGTGTTCAATATTTTGCAAATCAGGATGTTTACATTCCCGGATTTCCAATTGGGGTAGTTACCGGAACAGATACTACTACGCTATATAGTAATTCTTTAACCATTCCATTTCGATCCATTCTTCCGACCAAGGATGCTGAACTCAAACCAATTAAACCCATTCTGCCTTTCGATAGATTTCCTTGGGCAGTTTTGTTGATAATTTTAGTTTTAATTGCTGCTGCAATCTGGGCTTATCTCACCTTCACCAAAAAAGAGGAACCTGCTGTTGTACAGAAAATTGTTCAACCAATTCCGTTTCAAAGTCCGGTTTTGCAGCTAGAGCAAACTCTTGTATCGCTTAAAGAAGACTACAACCTTAGCCAAACCAAAGATTTCAAATATTTCTACTCAACCATCAGCGACTCAATCCGCCGATATTTTGAGGATTTATATGAGATTCCCGCACTCGAATCAACTTCACGTGAGGTACTACGATATTTAGATGCTTTCGGCGTAGATCATGAGATGATTCAAAGTACCAGAAATGTCCTTAACCGTTCAGATATGGTTAAATTCGCAAAATTTACTCCTACACTCGATAGCGCTTGGAATACTTACGCCGAAGCCATGGACTTTCTAGAACGAGCTAAGTTGATAGATGCTTCGAGGGTTGCTCGTAAGAAATCGGAGTATGAAGCACAGTGGGAAGAAGTTGAGCCTTCTTCAGAAGCTGTCGAAGATGAAGAACCAAAAGTGGAGGCAAATTAATGGAATGGGCAAATCCTGAATGGCTTTGGGCACTAATTATTCTGCCGTGTATCATCGCGCTTTATCTCTACCGACATTTTGCAAAAAAACATCCAGCACTAACCTTTTCCTCTGTCCGATATTTCGAAGGACTCGATGGTAATTGGCGTTCACATATTCATTGGTTGAACAAACTATTATTTGTAAGTGGCATCGCTTGTTTGATTCTAGCACTAGCTCGGCCACAGAATAAACTCACCACCATTGAGCGAAATGCAGAAGGAATTGACATTGTGATGGTGCTTGATATGAGTTCAAGTATGAAAGCCGAGGACTTAAAACCCAATCGTTTCGAGGCCGCACGAGAAGTTGCCAAGCAATTTGTAGACAAGCGAATATCTGATCGTATCGGCTTGGTTACCTTCGCTATGAAAAGCTTCACCGTTTGCCCTCCTACCCTAGATTATCGGCTATTAAAGCAACTAATCGACGAAGTTTCGATGGGAGTAATCGAAGACGGAACCGCCATTGGAATGGGAATTGCCACTGCCATCAACCGACTTAAAGACAGTGAAGCAACGAGTAAAGTAATTATTCTACTCACCGATGGGCAAAATAACGCCGGCGAAATCGATCCCGTAACAGCTGCTGATTTAGCAGTTACTTATGGAATCAAAATTTATACTATTGGTGCCGGAACCCGTGGAACTGCTCCCTACCCTGTTCAGGATCCTATTTTTGGCCGAAGATATCAAAACATCCAGGTTAATATTGATGAAGAAATGCTCACTTCGGTAGCCGAGCTAACCGGTGGTAAATACTACCGTGCTACTAATACCGAACAGCTTGCCAGTATTTATGATGAAATTGATGAACTTGAGCGTTCTAAAGTAGAAGAGCTAATCTACACCGATTATGAGGATAAATATTCTACCTACCTATCGCTGGCACTTACTTTGCTTATCCTTGGATTTCTTTCCGATAAAGTTTGGTTGAGAGGATTTACGGAAAAATAGCTGGTTTTTTTCTGTCGAAAAACTGTTAATACTCGGCTTCAAAGTCTTATCTTTGGAATCTTTGTTTCATTCTGAATAGGTACCGAATGTCTGTAGCTGATTTTAAGCAAGCCATCCCAAAAACTCCTTTTTATTCATCCTTAGCTGATCGTCTCACCAACCAAAACCGCATCTATCTGAAAGGTGTAGTTGGTTCATCAGCTTCATTTATTGCTGAACAACTCAGTACTTCGAGAACAACCTTAATACTCACCGATACCGACGAAAACGCTCGTTTTTTAAAATCAGATCTATCAATTATTTCTGAATCTGACGTGATTTATTTTCCGGCTACCAATCACAAACCCTACGATTCAGAGCAGATTCAGGATACTTCCCTTCTCGTACAACGATCGGAAGCTTTGCAGCAGATTCAATCCGGGAACTCTTCTTTAATAGTTACTTCTGCCGAGGCAATTTTTGATAAAGTAGCACCGCCATCACAGATAAACGAAGTAAGTATCCACGTAGAACGAAATACAGAACGCGATCCGGAAAAGCTTCGGGAGGAACTGGTAGATCAAGGATATCAACCGGTACGTTTTGTGGATCAACCCGGAGAATTTGCTGTTCGTGGTGGGATTCTTGACATCTTTCCATTTACGGGTGAATATCCAATTCGTCTGGAGTTTTTTGGGGATGAAGTGGAATCCATCCGGGAATTCGATGCCAGCTCGCAACGATCGATTTCCTTCATGAATGAAGTTAAAATTGTACCCGATTTAACGAACCTTCCTGATGTTGAGAAGAAAAATGTGCTCTCTTATTTCGATGAAAATGTCATTCTACTTATCAAAGACCAGCCGATTGTTGATGCGGTAATCGATAAAAAATTTACACAAGCCGAGAACGCCTTTGCTGAATCTAGCGAAGAGACTACTGAACCCGCTGAGTTATTCACCTCGCCGGAGAACTATCAAGAAGAGATCAGTAAATTTTCAAATCAGATATTTTTCGGAAATACCCCTACTCAAACTGATTTAATCCAACTTTCGGTAGATTCCAAGCCCCAACCAGATTTTCATGGCAACTTTGAATTACTGAAACAGAATATTGAGCAAAACTCAGAAAAAGGCATTAAAACAGTCATATTCTGTGATAATGATGGACAACAAAAACGATTCACCGAACTTTTAGGAGATGCTCATCCAAGTTTCAATTATTCGCTGGTTGTTGAATCCATTCACGAAGGCTTTATTCTAGAATCGGTTCAGTTAGCATTATACACCGATCATCAGATTTTCAACCGATACCATCGTCCGAAAATAAAGAAACGCCGTTATTCGGGTGGCATATCATTTAAAGAACTCAAAGATCTCTCGATTGGCGATTTCGTAGTTCATGTAGATTATGGAATTGGAAAATTTGCAGGCTTCAAGAAAATTCAGGTAAAAAATTCTGAGCAGGAAGTTGTGGTGCTTCGCTATAAAGAAGATTCGTTGCTTTATGTAAATGTTTCCTCGCTTCACAAACTTCAAAAGTACTCTGGTAAAGAAGGAACTGCGCCAAAAATCACCAAATTAGGTTCGGGAGAATGGGCTCGAAAAAAGGCGCAGACTAAGAAAAAAGTAAAAGATATAGCCCGCGAGCTCATCCAGCTTTATGCGAAACGTAAGCTACAAAAAGCACACGCGTTTTCGCCCGATTCAAATTGGCAAGTGGAGATGGAAGCCCGATTCGAGTACGAAGAAACCCCCGATCAGGATGAAGCCATTAAAGCTGTAAAAGCAGACATGGAAACCAAACAACCGATGGATCGTCTGGTTTGTGGCGATGTTGGTTTTGGAAAAACAGAAGTGGCTGTGCGTGCAGCGTTTAAATCAGTTATGGATCATAAACAAGTGGGCGTGTTGGTGCCAACTACCATCCTGGCTGAACAACATGCTAAAACCTTTATCAAGCGGATGAAAAATTTCCCGGTTCGAATCGAAGTATTGAGTCGTTTTCGAACGAAGGCTGAACAAACGCAGGTGATTAAAGCCTTAGAAAAAGGCGAAGTAGATATTGTGATTGGAACCCACAGAATACTGTCTAAAGACATAAAATTCAAAGATCTTGGGTTGATCGTAGTAGACGAAGAACAACGCTTCGGAGTTAGTGCCAAAGAGAAACTGAAGCAGTTCAGAGCAACCGTAGATGTATTAACGCTTACAGCAACTCCTATTCCAAGAACGCTTCAATTTTCGTTGATGGGAGCTCGGGATTTAAGTGTCATCAATACCCCTCCCCCAAATCGGCAGCCGGTGTATACCGAAATCCATTCCTTCAATGAAGAACTCATTCGAGATGCAATTCTGCAGGAAATGAGTCGGGGCGGACAAGTATTTTTTATTCACAATCGGGTAAAAAACATCGAAGAAACCGCTGAGATGATCCGAAGATTGGTACCGGACAGCCGGGTGCGATTTGGACATGGACAAATGACTGGCCCACAGCTGGAAAAAATAATTGGAGACTTTTATGCTCATAAGTTCGATGTATTGGTTTCTACAAACATTGTCGAAAATGGAATCGATATCGGAAATGCGAATACCATCATTATCAATAATGCAGATAACTTTGGATTAGCTGAGTTACATCAGTTGCGTGGGCGCGTTGGTCGTTCAAATCGTAAAGCCTTTTGCTATTTAATTACGAGGCCGATTGAGACCCTCACTACTGAAGCCCGAAAACGACTGCTTGCTTTAGAGGAGTTCTCCGATCTTGGATCCGGTTTTAACATTGCCATGCGAGATCTCGATATTCGCGGAGCCGGTGATATTCTGGGAGGCGAGCAAAGTGGATTTATCAACGATATTGGCTTTGATCTATACACTAAGATTTTAAATGATGCAGTTCGGGAATTAAAGGAAAGCGAATTTGCCGAGTTATTTGAAGGCGTTGAGGCTGAAATTGAATATCCGGAAACCAATGTAGAAATCGATAAAACTGCGTTGCTTCCTAATAGTTATGTCTTAGATAATGTGGAGCGTTTGAATCTGTACCGAAAATTATCGCAAGCTAATTCAGAAAAAGAAATAGATGAATGGCGCGAGGAAATTGAAGATCGATTTGGTCGCCCACCTGCAGAAGCCGAGACCTTAATTACGGTTTCGAAAATTAAACTTTTTGCTTCTCGTAACTTCTTTACAAAGGTAACTATTCGAGCAGATCGAATGTGGTGTGTGTGTCCAAAAACGGGATCTGAGATGGGTGAGTATTACTATAAACAGAAGATTTTTCAATCTACTTTAGAAAAGCTGGAGAAAACAAAGCCCGGTAAATTTCAATTAATCCAAAAGGATGATATTGTTCGCTTCGTGATTCAGGACATTCCTGACTATGATGCTGCGCTGAAATTTCTTCAGAGATTGCTTGCTTAACGTGATTTATTAAATTCCATCGCATACCTTATTTCTTAAGTAATAACCATCGCTCTGTGAATTTAGACCGATACATAGATTTGATTAAATCCGGAGAAGTCGTTGCCTTCCCTACCGAAACCGTATATGGTCTTGGGGCTGATGCCTGGAATCCGGATGCTATCGCGAAGGTTTTCAAAATTAAAGGGCGTCCGTCTGATAATCCCTTGATTGTACATATTTCGGATGAAGCTCAAATCGAAGATTTTGCGCTCGATATTCCTGATCATGCACATCGCTTAATCAAAGCTTTTTGGCCTGGACCGCTTACACTTGTTCTGAACAAAAAACCAGAGGTTCTCGATGCTGTAACCGCCGGATTAAATACGGTAGCATTACGTATGCCCGAACATCCCTTGGCTTTATCTCTTATCAAAGAAACCGGTGCTTTAGTTGCACCAAGTGCTAATAAATCTGGGAGCCCCTCTCCTACCAAAGCTGCTCATGTTTTTGCTGATTTTGGCGATGATTTTCCTGTTATAGATGGAGAAGCAACTCGTATTGGCTTAGAATCTACGGTTGTTGATCTAACAGAGTCTTTTCCTGCAATTTTACGTCCCGGAAGCATCAGTCGAAAACAAATTGAAGATGTGCTCGATACTTTTGTGGAAGAATCCTTTTTTCATCATATCGAAAAACCTAGAAGTCCGGGACAAAAGTATTCGCATTACAAACCTAAGGCAGAAGTACGTTGGCTGAGTGATGACGAAACCATGCATAATTCCAAAGCACTTTACCTAGTGCAATCGTCATCAGTAGAATCAAAAAATATTATCGTTTACCATAACGACTTAACTCTTATGGCGAGGGAGTTGTACGACCGATTTAGAGAAGCAGATATCGAAGGTTTTACATCTGTTGTAATCGAACGTTTTGAAAGAAAATCTCCTATTGCTGAAGCATTATTGAACCGGATTTCAAAGGCGATTAGTAATTAAAATAAGTATTCATAACGCGCCTCTTTATAATTCCACGCGTACCAGCAATCCTATCAAATCATTCTGATATTTAGAAAGCTAAGGTCTGAGTTCTTTCAGAATCCTTTTATTAATAGGTGTATTTCAGGCTTGCGGAGTAAATATCCATAATTACAAGCGTCCCAAACGGTTAATGAATTTTATTCCTATATAATTAATAATATTTTACATGAAATTAGATTAAATCGGTAAAAGCGATTCCAAATCTAGGAACTCTGCTTCCTTTTTTTCTTTTGATGCTCTCAACTATTCATCAACATAAACAAACAATCAACTATATGAAGAGAGCTATTAACTATATATCATCAAATGTATTACCGCTGCTGCTATTTTCAGCATTATTCGTTTTCGCATCCTGCGACGACAGCACTAGTGATGGACCAAATAGTCCAACTATTGAAGGTGAACAAACAATCACCGAAGTAACTCAGGTAAATGAAGCCTATACAACTCTAGGCGAAGCAATTGCTGCTGCAAACTTGAGTGATGCATTAAACGGAACTGGCCCGTTTACAATTTTCGCACCAACAGATGCTGCCTTCGAAGCATTGGGTGAAGAAACACTCGCTAGCTTAACTACCGAAGAATTAGCCCAAATATTACAATACCATGTCGTAGAAGGCTCTATTACTTCAGGCGACTTAGCATCAACTCAAGATGTAAATACACTTCTGGGTGAAGAACTCTTGGTAATAACCGGTGGTGGAGTTTCTATAAATAACGCCGCAAGTGTTGTTGCTGCAGATTTTATGGCTAGTAATGGAGTGATTCATGCAATCGATCAAGTATTATTGCCAAAAGGCTTTCGTGATGCAAATATTGTAGATGTGGCGGAAGACTTAGGTTCATTTACAACATTAACCGGTGCTTTAGCAACAGTTGGATTGGAGACTACTTTTCAATTCACCGGAAATTATACCGTATTCGCCCCAACTGATGATGCTTTTAATGCTCTTCCTGAAGGGTTATTAGCCAGTTTAACCACAGATCAACTTACAGAAGTACTTTCTTACCATGTACTACCGGATGTGATTCCGTCCTCAGCAATTACTGAGAACGTTACTGTGGAAGCACTTAACGGAGAATCAGTGTTTGTTGAGATTGATTCTGAATCAGCATTATCACTAAACAATAGTGCCGATGTGGTAACCGCCGATGTAGAAGCAAGCAACGGTATCATTCACGCTATCAATAAAGTAATTTTACCCGATGCATTTGGTACCATAGTTGATGCTGCTGCTAAACGATACGAGTTAGAAACGTTAGTTAATGCGGTTATTACTGCTGGTTTAGCTGATGCCTTGTCTGCGTCGGATGCTTCATTAACGGTTTTTGCACCAACCGAAGAAGCCTTTGCTAAACTACCGGCCGGCTTGCTTAACAATTTAACCGTTGAGCAATTGGCTGAAATTTTACAATATCATGTAGTTCCCACAGCTGTTGCTTCTACCGATTTATCAGCATCTCAAAATGTTGCTACTTTGAATGGTGAAGAATTATTTGTTACAGCAGATGGTGGGGTTTCTGTAAACCAACTAGCTAATGTTGTTACTGCCGATATTGTAACTCAAAATGGAGTCATACACACCATCGATGAGGTTTTGCTACCTGCGGGATACCGTGAAGCAAATGTAATAGATAAAGCTAACGAGTTAGGTACATTTACCACTCTGGTAGATGCAGTTGAATCTGCTGGTTTGACCTCTACACTTAAATATACCGGCGATTACACCGTATTTGCTCCAACCGATGATGCTTTTTCTAAATTACCGGCTGGGCTATTAGCAAGTTTAACCACCGAGCAGCTCACCACTATTTTAACCTATCATGTAATTGGCGCTGAAGTATTCTCAGCAGATTTAGATTCTGCACAGGCCCCACTTGCCCTTTCCGGTGAAGCTTTGTTTGTTACAAAAGATGGAATGGATGTATCAGTAAATGGTTCAGCCTCAGTAATAACCACTGATGTTGATGTGAGCAATGGCGTGGTTCATGCGATTGATGAAGTATTACTACCCAACGAATTTTTGAATATCGTTCAGATAGCTTCAAAAGATTATGACCTATCAACCTTAGTTCAGTTAGTATCCGATCAAGGCTTAGTACCAACATTGGAAGGCGACGGTCCATTTACCTTATTCGCCCCGGTTGATACTGCCTTTGCAGCAATTAGTGAAACTTTAGCTGGCTTAACTTCAGAGCAAGTAACAGAAGTACTCACTTACCATGTAATTGCATCGCAAGCACTTTCAGGAGATTTGTCAGATGAACAAACTATCGAAACTTTCCAGGGAGAGGATATTACCGTAGCAATCGATGCATCTGGTACTGTAACGCTAAATGGATCAGTTACTGTAACCTCCGTAGACATCGAAGGAACGAACGGTGTAATTCATCTTATCGATGGCGTATTATTACCACCAAGCTACCAAAATTAAGTACTGATCAATTACCCATTGTAATTCTTAAGCCCAGCTCTTTGAGTTGGGCTTTTTTGGTTCTAATTTAATCCTCAAAAACCGAAAAAGTCTGATCTGGTCGCATCGCCAATACTGCTTCCACCATGATTTGAATCAAGTGTTCCACATCGTTAATCGAGCACATTTCTACCGGCGAATGCATGTAGCGTAGTGGTAAAGAAATAAGCGCACTAGGAATCCCTGTTTGCTGATAAAAAATGCTATCAGTATCTGTTCCGGTTCGGATGCTTGTTGCTTCGTGCTGTACGGTAATTTCAGCTTTCTCACATACATCTTCCAGAAATTCTACCACTCTCGGGTGATTTGCTCCCCCATGTTGAATGGTTGGGCCGCCTCCAAGCAAAACACGACCATGATCTTTTTGTTCTATACCGGGACTGTCGGTTGCATGAGTTACATCTGTTACTAAAGCAACATCCGGCATAAAGCGGTAACTCATCATACGAGCGCCAAATCCGCCCACCTCCTCTTGAATTGAGTTTAAGGCAATCACATTCACCTTTAACTCTGATCGCCTGTCTGAGAGCCTTTTCATAGCTTCAGCAATAATAAAACCACCGATGCGATTGTCTAATGCACGACCTGTTAAAATCTCATCATTCAAAAACTCAGAGTCGGTTGCATAGGTGATCGGATCACCAATTTGTATCAATTCCAGAGCTTCTTCTCGCGAACTTACTCCGATATCAACATAAATATCTTTCCAGGCGGGTTGACTTCCACCACCGTTTTTATTGGTTTGTAAGTGAATGGCCATGTTTCCGGTTACGCCAACTACACGCCCTTTTTTATTATGGATATATACTTTTTTAGCTCGAGCTATAGTTGAATCGGATCCACCTAATTTATTTACATACACAAACCCCTTTTCAGTGATATGCTGCACCACCATCCCAATTTCATCGCAATGTGCTTCCAGCATCACGGTGGCAACATCACCGCTCGTATTAAGTTTTGCTGCACAGGAACCATAAGCGTCGGTTACCACTTCATCTACAAAATCATCTACATAGCTTTTCCACACTTTCACTCCTTCTTTCTCCCAACCAACTGGTGATGGAGTGATTAATAAATTATCTAAAAATGTTTTCGATGATTCCGTCATGACGAACTTTTAAGTTTTAAAATTTTGCGATCTCTAAGATATAAAAACTAATGCTTGCGGTGAATATCAGTTAAAACGATTTATTCAATACTGTTCTAGGTCATTTTCCAATCAGATTGACGATTAATTCCCGAAATCAAAAAACTAAATATCAAGGCATTGTCAACTAATCACTGAAAACTAATCACTCAAAACTAAACACTGAAAACTAAACACTAATCATAAAGCTCAACCCATAAAACACTTTGATTTCGCCATTGCTAATCGCATCTTCCAACCAAAAAAAATTGATGGCAAAACTAAGCTACAATCCCGACCTATTTTATCACTGGCACACTATAAAAACTCGATTCAGAGATCTCGATCCACTGAATCATGTAAATAATGCTGTTTTCAATTCTTACTTTGAAGAAGCTCGAATCCATTTCGTAGAAAGTGTCCCGGAATTAGCAAACAGTTTCGAACGGGGAGCCTCATTTGTGCTGGTTAAAAGCACCATCGAATACATGAAACCGATTTTATATCCACAAACACTTTTGATTGGGACGGGATGCTTGTCGGTAGGTAATTCCAGTGTTGAAGCATATCAGGCAATTTTTGACCAAGATTCTCTTAACCTTCATGCAATTGCAACTACAACCGGAGTTTGGTTCGATTTAAAGAAACAGCGACCCACAAGAGTTCCCGAAGTTGCCAATTTGGATGAAATGATGGTAAATCTTGATGGATAAAAGCACACGCTACAAAATCTTTAACGATCCTGTTCAAGGTTTCATTACGGTACCAAAGGGTATCATACTTAGGTTAATTGATCACCCTTATGTACAACGATTGCGGCGAATTCGGCAACTTGGTCTGGGATATCTAGTTTTTCCTGGTGCAGAACACTCTCGCTTCTCTCATGCACTTGGAGCCTTGGAATTAGGACAACGAGTGCTTCAGAATCTGCGCGAAAAAGATACTACCATCAGCGATAAAGAATATGAAGGCACACTCATTGCCTTGCTTTTACATGATGTTGGTCATGGCCCTCTCTCCCATACCTTAGAGCATACACTCATCAAAAATTTTACGCATGAGATGATGAGCCTTGCCATTATGAAGGAGTTAAACAAACAATTTGATGGCGCTCTGGAAACCGCGATTCAAATCTTCACGAATCAATATCCTAAGAAATTTCTGCATCAGTTAGTTAGCTCTCAGTTAGATCTTGACCGACTCGATTACCTACGCAGGGATAGTTTTTTTACCGGTGTTTCGGAAGGTACTGTGGGAATAAATCGGATTTTGAAAACCATGCGTGTTTTCAACGGAAACATTGTGATTGAGAAAAAAGGGATCTATGCCTTAGAGAACTACATCATAGCTCGTCGATTGATGTACATGCAGGTTTATTTGCACAAAACCGTGTTAAGTGCCGACTCCCTTTTGCGCATGATTTTTAAACGTGTAAGTGATGTACAGGAGGCAGGAATTGATCTTCATTTTGCTTCCCCAAAGCTCGAGTATTTTGTTAAAGAAAAACCATCAGCGAAAAAAAAGATCTCCAAGAAAGCCATTGATCTTTATGCAGCTTTAGATGACTACGACGTGTATCAAAATATCAAAGACTGGCAGTACTCAAAAGACATCATTTTGGCAGATTTATGTACACGTTTCCTAAACCGAGATTTATTTCGAACTACGTTCATCGAGCCGAAACCAACCGAACAATTACAGGAAGAAGTACTCGAAAAAACTTATAAACATTTGGTTGAATCCGGCTTTCCAATTACGAAAGAACAAGCTGCCTATTACTATCAGTTTGATGTGAACAAAACCGAAGCCTATAAATATCGCAATGAAAGTATCTGGATTTTAGACGATAACGAAGCAATTGAATTTTCTAAAGCAGCCGATACCAAAAATATTATAGCACTTACCGAACCCATTGTTCGGCATTTTGTAGTGCATCTAAAATCAATTTCTATCTAGTTGGCTCGTCAGTTTCTTTAAGGTGAGTTAGAACTTTATTCAGGAAACTAAAATCATATTCCTCGGCCGCTAAGGCTAGTAATTGTTCCGCATCAGACAGAGAATGTACTTCCAATAACTGCGGCAGCTTTTTTCCGGTAAGCTTTTGTAAATATTGTTGTTCAAGTAAACTTGTTATTTCCTCGGCTTTATCAGGATGAACCACTAAAAAATACTCTGCCACTTCTCGCGGGGATGAAATAAGTTGTTTAAATTCAATCTCATGATCGGTGAGCATGCGAGCAAGATTCTGGTTTAAACTCTTTTCTATCATCTCAATCAGTTCTTGCTCTCTGTACGGTTTCTGCAAATAATCAGAAAAGCCTTTCTCAAGTAATTCAGCTTTACCACCACGATCTCCGGCTGTAACTGCAATAATGGGCATATTTTGATACTTCCAATCTCTTGAGCGAATTTTTAACATGGCTTCAATACCATCCATCACCGGCATATTAATATCCATTAGGATTACATCCGGATCAAAATGTTCGATCATCGATAATGCTTCCAGCCCGTCTTCTGCTTCTTTATATTCAAATCCGTTTTCCTTCAAAATGATACGGGTAATTGTGCGATTTGGAGCCAAATCATCCACAATTAAAACACGAACAGGAGCATCTCGATGAATGTTTACTTCTGTTTGTCCTGTAGCTCGATTAATACGAAGTGAGCGATCTTTAGATAAACTGTAACGTGCATTAACCGGGATTCGGCAAGAAACCTCTACTCCACCTTCCGATCGATTTTGAGTCTCAATACTTCCTCCAAAAAATTCAATAATGCGTTTACAAAGCGTGAGGCCTAATCCGGTACCTGCTTTCTTTAATGGTTCACGTTGCCAAAATGGATCATAAATGTGTTCAAGTTCGTCTTCTTTAATCCCAATACCGGTGTCTGAAATCTTGATAGATAACCATTGATTTTGCGACAATTGGTCTTCAATATTGTAATTAAATTGAATACTTCCTTTTTCCGTGAACTTGATTGCATTATCAAGCAGATTCTTCAACACCATCGATAAACGATTGAAATCTGTGGTGACTAAATCGGGGATATCTTCAGGATGCTCTACATCAAAACTGAGCTCTTTCGCTTTTGCCAATTCATTAAATCGAAGGCTAAATGTTTCGATGTATTCTCTGACATTCTGTTCCTCTTCTTTGGCCTGATTATGTTGAGCATCTAAGGAAGTAAGTTCCAAAATGTCGTCTACCATCGAAAGTAATTGCTCACCCGCCGACTTAATTTCTCCGATATGAACCTTTTCGTCCGGTAAAATTGTAGAATTTCTCTCTAATATTTGAGAGTAGCCCAAAATTGCATTTAACGGAGTACGAAACTCGTGCGATAAACTAGATATAAAGTTCGATTTGGCCGCACTTGCGTTTTCTGCGATTTCTTTTGCGCGAATGAGTTCTTTTTCTGCATCTATTTTAGAAGTGATATCTCTGGCTACCGATTGGAGCCCAATAATCACCTCCCCATCTTTAATAACAGAGGATGTTTGCCCTAACCACTTTATGCTCCCATCACGTGTAATTACACGATACTCTATATAGTTTTGATCTTTGATCTCATTAAGCTGACTGGTGAAATAATCGGTTATTGCTGAAAGGTCGTCTTCATGTACAAAATCTAAAATATTGATGGCACCCGGCATATCAAGATCGTAACCCAATAGTTTATTCAACGCTTTATTAGAATAAGTTACATTTCCGGCGATGTCCGATTTATAAATCACATCATTCGCCGACTCAACCAGTTGCTTGTACTGAACTTGTGCATTGAATAATCTTTCTTCTACCTTTTTCTTATCGGTGATGTCAGTGATAATAAGCTGTATGTAATACTTGGTTTTTTCGGGTAAACGTAATGTCCTTTTCTGAATATTTAACCAACACACTTCTTTAAAAAGCGTCACACGATGGTTGTAACTGATATGTGTACTGGTTTCCGGGTTGATCTTTTCATCGCTCTTGGTGAGTGCAGCAATTAGATCTTTTCTGATGGGAAGTTCGGAAACTTTATTTCCTACAATTCTTTCCTTGGTGAGTCCAAGTAATTCATTGAATTTATGATTCGTAAATACAATGTCACCTTTCGAATCTAGAATACAAATAAGCTGATCGTGCTCATCAACTATGGTATCGATAAGCAGTTGTTTGAATTTTAGCTCAAAAACACGGTTTAAAATTCGATAGGTAAGAAAAAGTATAACTACAAGTAATGAACCAAGCAGAACCATTTCTGCAAAGGAAAGAGATGCGATAAATAATGGAATGATGTTCACTACATAGATTATTTACCTGCAAAATTACGTAAACTTTTTAAGGGAATGGAGTTAGCATTTCCTAATCCTGAGGTAGCCTGCGATACTCAAGAAACCGTAAATCATCGGTATTTTTCTCTGAAACGAGCTCCCAATCTACCCCAATTTTGTCACGGTATTCAGGAAAAAAGGTATCCCCTTCATATTCTTTTTTTATCTCAGTTATCAAGAGGCGATGAGCAACCGAAAGTGTTTGCTTGTAAAGGACTCCTCCTCCAATAATCATAACTTCCGGTTCATCCACTTCCGAAAGTGCGTCATCAAGAGAGGTATAGGTATCTACCGAATCGTATTTTTTTGAAGTTGAGAGCACGATGTTTTTACGACCGGGAAGTGGTTTTTCTCCTAATTCTTCGAATACTCCACGCCCCATAATCATGGTTTTTCCCATCGTTTGTTGCTTGAAGTGCTTTAAATCTTCACTGTATCGCCAGGGTAACTCACCATCTTTTCCGATCACTAAATTCGGATCATGTGCTGCAATAAGAGTGATTATCATACCGCAACCTCAAAACGAATGCCCGGATCGGGATTGTAATTTTCGAGCTTAAAGTCATCGAAGGTAAGCTCATCAACCGGTTTGTTAGCAATGGTTAGCGTAGGTAATTCCTTGGGCTCCCGTTTTAACTGCTCTTTTAATCCATCCACATGATTTACATAGATATGTGCATCCACAATAGTGTGGGCAAAAGTTCCGGGTTTTAATCCCACTTCTTGTGCAATAGCCATTGTTAAAGCTGCATAACAGGCTAAATTAAATGGAATACCCAATGCAATATCACCCGATCGTTGAGTGAGATGGCAATTTAGTTTTCCATCTGCAACATTGAAAATATACATCAAGTGGCAAGGTGGTAAGGCCATTTCACCTAATAACCCGGGATGCCAAGTGCTCACTACAATTCGTCGGCTATTTGGATTGGTCTTAAGCATATCGATGGCTCGCTGCACTTGATCAAATTCTTGACGAACCCACTGAAATTCATCTTCTTTTCCCTCCACCGCTTCTTTTTGCAGATAAGGAAATCTTCGCCACAAAACCGGGTAGATAGGACCAACATGACCATCTTCATCAGCCCACGCATCCCAGATATGGCAATCGTTTTCATCTCTTAGCCACCGGATATGATCTTCGCCGCGCAAATACCATAGTAATTCCAAAATTACCGATCGAAAGTATACTTTTTTTGTAGTGAGAAGCGGAAAGCCTTCTGCTAAATCTACTTTATAAAATTCTGCGAATCCTGAGATAGTATCTGTTCCTGTTCTGTTTTCTTTTCGAACTCCATTTTCCAGAACATTGCGAACTAAATCGTGATAAACTTTCATATTTAAAACTATAATATTATGCCACTTAACAGTAGTATGGCGATTGAAAAATAAATGATAATACCGGACACATCCACAATAGTGGCAACAAACGGTGCGGACGAAACTGCGGGATCCAAGCCCAATCGGGATAAAATGAACGGCAACATTGCTCCAACAAAATTACCAAACAGAACAATAGAAAGCAGGCTTAATCCAATTACTAAAGCCGTCATAACCATCTCGTATCCAAACGGACTTCCTTCGATTAAATCCCAGCCAATCATCGTAACAAAACCGAGTAAACCAATTAACCCACCCAGCATTAAACCAGATGTAAACTCGCGTTTGAACACCATATTCCAGTCATCTGATTTAATATCATCGGTAGCTAAGGCACGAATTACTAGCGTTGCTGCTTGTGCACCGGAATTCCCTCCACTAGAGATAATCAACGGAACAAAAAATGACAGAAATACGACCTGACTTAATAACTCTTCATATTGTCCCATTGTTAAAGCCGTTAGAATCTGCCCGATAAATAAAACAACTAACCAGCCTAATCTTTTCTTCACCATTAAACCGATGGAAGTTTGTGAGTAGTAATCATCGAGGGCGTCCATCGCCGCCATTTTCTGCATATCCTCGGTGGTTTCCTCTTCTGCTACATCAATTACATCATCCACCGTTACAATGCCTACTAAAACTCCATCGGTATCGATAACCGGCAATGCTACCCGATCATATTTCGCAAACATCTTTACCGCATCCTCTTGATCATCATACACATGTAAGGCATTAAATGAGTCATCCATCAATGTTTCGATGGTGGTTTCCAGCTCTGCTACAATTAACTGAGTGATTCGCAAATCATCAATCAACCGCTCTTTGTCATCAACAACATAAATTACGTTCAATGTCTCGGCAACATTGGCATATTTTCTAATGTGTTCCATGCTGCGGGCAACAGACCAGTCTGACTTTACCCGAACGTATCTTGGCGTCATCAAACGCCCGATCGATTCCTCCGGATAACCCAGCAATTTTTTAACCTGCTTCTGATCATCAACATGCATGGTATTCATTACCATTTGCGTGAGATGCCCGGGAAGCTCTTCCAGAAGTGCTACTTGCTCATCAGGCTCCAGATTGCCCATTACATCGGTAAGCTGTTGCTTTGTAAAAAGCTCAATTAACTCGACCCCCTTTCCTGAAGGCAATTCTGCAAAAACATCCGCAGCTTTCGCTTTTTTTAGTAACCGAAATACAACAACAGCAATATCACCCGGTAGCTCTACTAGTAATTCCGAAATATCAGCGGCCGGCACATCGGTAAGCACCTCTTTTAAGGCAACCCAATTTTTTGCCTCAATGAGCTCTTGAAATTCCGGTTTTAGTAGCTGAACGAGCATCTTTGCCTCTTTAAAAGATGAGAGTTATTTACCTGATGAATGCACGCTAAGAATCGTGCATAATCACTCAAAAAACAAGTGTTGTACAGGAATTGTTTACGCTTGATTTAGCGATTGCAGAGCTACTTCTGCAGCTAATTGCTCGGCTTTCTTTTTACTTTTACCTATTCCGGTACCGAGTTCGTCTTGTCCGACAATCACTTTTACTTCAAACGTTCGATTGTGACCAGGACCCGATTCATTAATGAGTTGATACTGTGGCAAAGGTAAGCGTTCTGCCTGAGTATATTCGAGAAGTGCACTCTTGTAGTTATCGATGGTGGTTACGAGATCTTCGAAATTTATGTATTCGCTATATACTCGTTCAACAAACTTAAATGCGTGTGTATATCCTTTGGTGATATAAATGGCTGCCACTAGAGATTCAAATACATCAGCCAGTATACTTTTGGAGATCTTTACCACGCTGTTATTTTCCCCAATTTCCATGAGGTCTTCAAATCCTAGTTTGGTAGACAATAGTGCAAGAGTTTCACCTCTAACCAACTTGGCTCTGGTTTTTGTTAAAAATCCTTCGTCTTTCTCGGGATACTTTTCGAAAAGGATTTCGGCGGCGATCAGATCAAGTACGGCATCCCCTAAAAACTCTAGCCGTTCGTAACTGTCAAACTTAGCATATTGTTCTTGGGATAGCATAGAACGGTGCCGCAGCGCTCTTTGATACAACGATGGTTCGTCGATTTCGATGCCAAGTATAGATTCAAGCTGTGCTAGACGATCTGACTTAACGGTGGTTTTTTTTCCGATTTTATTAAAAATTGACCGGAAAATTGCCCTCATATTATTCCTCGAACTTCTTAAAAACTAAGGTCGAGTTGTGTCCGCCAAAACCAAATGCATTATTCAATGCATATCTGATATCACGAACTACCGCTTTATTTGCTGTATAGTTTAAATCGCACTCAGGATCTTGATTATCAACATTGATGGTTGGTGGAACCATACCGTGGTAAATTGCTAACAACGCCGCAACCGATTCTATCGCTCCGGCTGCACCCAAAGTGTGACCGGTCATAGATTTAGTTGAGTTTAAATTGATAGAATAAGCATGCTCGCCAAACACTTTTTTTATGGAATTTGTCTCTGCAATGTCGCCTAGTGGAGTAGAAGTTCCATGCATGTTAATATGGTCGACATCTTCGGGAGTAATCCCTGCGGCAGTTAGCGCATTATTCATCGCGAGCATCACTCCGCCACCATCCGGATCAGGAGCTGTTATATGATAGGCATCTGCTGAATAACCATAACCAACGATTTCGCCATAGATACGTGCTCCACGAGAAAGCGCTGATTCTAATTCCTCCAGAATAAAAATCCCTGAACCTTCGCCTAATACAAACCCATCTCTGTCAGTATCGAACGGACGGGAAGCACGTTCGGGTTCGTCGTTTCTGGTTGACATTGCCTTCATGGCATTGAAACCTGAAATACCAATTCGGGTAACAGGAGCTTCTGTTCCACCGGTTACGGCATAATCAGATTGGCCATATCGAATCATATCGTACGCAATACCAATATTGTGAGAACCGGTTGCACATGCCGATACAGCGCAGAAATTCGGCCCTCTGAATCCATGTCTGATTGAGATTTGCCCGGAAACGATATCCGGAATCAACATGGGTATAAAGAACGGAGAAACCCCGCGGGGTCCTCGTTCATGGAAAGAAATAGACTGATCGTAGAATGTTTTCATCCCACCAATTCCGGTACCTACAATAACAGCAACGCGATCTTTATTAATTTCTTCCAGATCTAAACCTGAATCGTCAATGGCCTCGTTGCTCGCAACAATTGCATACTGCGCAACCAAATCAAGTCGGCGTGCTTCCTTACGCTCGAAATAATCCTCAGGATTATAATTCTCTAGTTGAGCAGCAAATTTGGTTGGGAAATCGGTGGTATCGAAATGTTCGATGGTACGGGCACCACTTGATCCTGAAACTAAACCATTCCAGAAATCGGGTGCGCTCTTACCAATTGGGGTAAGAGCGCCAATACCCGTAATTACGACTCTACGTTCACTCATAATTAAATTGTAAGAGTGAGATTAAGATAGTTTACCAGATAGGTAAGTTACCGCATCACCAACAGTTGCAATGTTTTCTGCGTCTTCGTCAGGAATGCTAAGATCAAATTCTTTTTCGAACTCCATAATTAGCTCAACGGTATCCAAAGAATCTGCGCCAAGATCGTTTGTGAAGTTAGCATCTGCGGTTACTTCAGAATCGTCAACTCCTAATTTATCAACGATAATGGCTTTTACTTTTGATTCTACATCTTGTGACATAATAATGTGTCCTGTTATATAATGTTAAGGGTGTTTATTTGTAAAACTCGGGAAAATTAAACATTCGGGGTTGGATGCGCAACCATTTACATGGCCATCCCGCCATCCACACGAATTACCTCGCCTGTAATGTATGTACTCATATCTGAGGCGAGGAAAACAACAGCATCAGCAATTTCTTTTGCTTCGCCTGCTCTTCCAAGAGGCGTTGCTGCTTTAATTCCATCTAAAACTTTGTCGCTTAATGCGTCCGTCATATCGGTAGTAATGTATCCCGGAGCAATCACATTTGCTCGAATATTTCTAGACGCCAATTCTTTAGCATAGGATTTTGTAAATCCGATAATACCCGCTTTTGAAGCCGAATAATTACTTTGACCGGCATTTCCATTAAGACCAACCACCGAACTAATATTAATGATTGAACCACTTCGGTTTTTCATCATGGGTCGCGCTACCGCTTTCGAGTAATTGAAAATACTCTTTAAATTTGTAGTGATCACATCATCCCACTCTTCTTCACTCATTCTAAGAATAAGATTATCACGGGTAATTCCTGCATTATTTACTAGAATATCCAGTTTACCCCATTCGCCAACGATTTCGTCGATAACAGTGGTTGCAGCCTCAAAACTAACGGCATCAGCCTGCATGCTTTTGGCTTTTCTTCCTTTGGCTTCAATTTCTGCTTTTACTTGTTCCGCTGCGTCGGCCGAGCGTGCGTAAGTAATCGCTACATCAGCACCAAAATCAGCGAGTGCTAAAGCAATAGCTTTACCAATTCCACGGCTTCCACCGGTTACTAAACATGTTTTGCCTTCTAGTGATAATCCCATAATGATTTATTGATGACCTGAAATTTCTGCTTGTCTATGTGTTCTTTTAACTAATCCCTGAAGTACTCTGCCGGGACCAACTTCTACAAATGAGTCAGCGCCCTGCTCAATCATATTCTGAATGGTTTGAGTCCAACGTACCGGATTGAGCAATTGATTAAGTACATTTGAACGAATTTCTTCAGGATCGGTAGTTGGCTTGGCAGTGTAATTACTGTAAACTGGACAGTTTGGAGTGCTAAATGATGCGTTTTCCAATTCCGACTTCAAGCCATCAAATGCAGGTTGCATTAGCGAAGAATGGAAGGCACCGGAAACGGGTAATAATTTCGCCATTCTTGCACCTCGTTCGGTCGCCATTTCTACTGCTTTTTCCACAGCTTCGATGTACCCTGATATCACTAATTGCCCCGGACAATTATAATTTGCAGCCACTGCTTCTTTTCCGGTTAATTTTGATGCATCTTGGCACAACGCTTCTACTGCTTCATCTTCCATACCAATAATGGCAGCCATTGTACCCGGATTATCGGTACCGGCTTGTTGCATTAATTGCCCGCGTTTACGCACAATTTTCAACGCACTTTCAAAATCCAAAGCTCCACATGCAACTAAAGCTGAAAACTCACCTAAACTGTGGCCTGCAACCATATTAGGATTTGCATCAAGGGTATTAAATAAAGCTACCGAATGTAGAAAAATAGCAGGTTGAGTAAATTCCGTTTGTTTGAGTTTATCTTCCGGTCCTTCAAACATAATGGAAGTCAAATCTATACCGAGTACCTCATTAGCTCGATCGCAAAGAGCTTTAAATTCATCAGATTGCTCGTAATGGGTAAGCCCCATACCTACAAATTGAGATCCTTGTCCCGGAAATAAATAAGCGGTACTCATTTTATAAACTCCATTTTACATAAACAGCGCCCCAAGTAAATCCGCCGCCAAAAGCAGCTAAAATCAAATCATCGCCTTTATTCAGTTTACTTTTCCAATCATATAAACACAAAGGAATAGTACCGGCTGTTGTGTTTCCATATTTGTTGATGTTAATCATCACTTTGTCAGAAGTTACGCCCATACGGTTAGCGGTGGCCTCAATAATGCGAAGATTAGCCTGATGCGGCACTAACCAATCAACATCATCGGCAGTGAGATTATTCTTCTGCATAATTTCAAGTGATACATCGGCCATACCCATCGTTGCTTTCTTAAATACGGCTCGTCCATCTTGGGTGATATAATGCTGGCGAGCTTTTACCGATTCAACTGTGGCAGGATTTAAGGAACCTCCTGCATGTTGGTAAAGACTGCAATTTACATCTCCTTCGGTGTGATGGATACTATTAATAACTCCGGTTTCGTCTTCCGATTCTTCGAGTATAACGGCGCCGGCACCATCGCCAAATAAAATACACGTGTTGCGATCAGTATAATCTAAAATGGATGACATCTTGTCCGCGCCAATAACCAAAACCTTTTTCGCATTACCTGATTCAATAAACGAAGCACCTGTAGTTAATGCATAGATAAATCCAGAGCAAGCTGCAGATAAATCATAAGCAAAAGCGTTTTTTGCGCCAATCATTTCCTGAACAAGGCAAGCTGTAGCCGGAAACATGTAATCTGGAGTTACGGTTGCGAGTACAACTAAGTCAATTTCAAGTGGATCTACACCAGCCTCTTCCAACGCTTCTTTTGCTGCTTCTGCGCCCATAAAGGCCGTAGCTTTATCCGGATCTTTCAGGATTCTACGCTCACTGATTCCGGTGCGAGTTCTGATCCATTCATCATTGGTGTCTACCATTTTCTCGAGCTCGAAATTGGTTAGACGATACTCTGGAAGATAATGCCCTACAGCAGATATCTTTGCACGTTTAATACTCATAGATAGAGATTGATCAGTTTAGAGATGCAACAATTTTGCCGTTAATATCACTTTCAACACAGTCTACGGCAGCTTTAATCATATTTTTAATGGCCAATGCAGAACTCCCGCCATGGCCAACAATACTTACCCCATTAACACCTAAGAAAGGCAGCCCACCCACATTTTCGTAATTGAATGGATTTAATGCAGTTTTTAATACTGTTTGTACATTTTTAATTTCTTTCTCATCCAGCTGAACCTGTGAGAAAGCGATGTGCACCATTTTAAAAAGTGCATCCGGGATCGACTCACCAAATTTTAGCAAGATATTTCCTACCATACCGTCTGTGATAAACACATCAGCCTTGGCGGGAAAAATATCTCTTCCTTCCACATTTCCGATAAATCCTTCCAGCGATTTCAGGGCTGAATGAATTTCTTTGGTGTTTTCGGTGCCTTTCTCGTCTTCTTCGCCTACGTTCATCAAGCCAACTTTTGGGCTTTCAATACCCATTATTGCCTGACAATAAACCTGTGCCATTTTAGCAAATTGTACCGCCATTTCCGGCTTTAATTCAAGATTAGCCCCTGCATCAACAAGAAGTCTAAATCCTTTTAATGTAGGATAATAGGCTGCAATAGTTGGCCGTGAAACTCCTTCGAGTTTACCCAAAATAAAGGTTGAAGCGGCTAATAAGGCTCCGGTATTTCCGGCTGAAACGAATGCATGGCACTTGCCGGCTTTGTGCATGCCAATTCCAATAGTTATGGAAGAATTTCGTTTATTTTTAACTGCTGATGAGGGAGAATCTTCCATACCAATGATCTCAGGAGCATCCTGAACATGAACACGCTGTTCATCATAGGTATGTTTCGACAGTTCATCTCGAACCATCGATTCTGGACCAACAAAAATAATTTGAAGATCAGGATTTTCAGCAAGAGCTAAAAGTCCGCCTTCAATAGGGTTTGTGGGGTAAAAATCTCCGCCGGCTGCATCTACAGCTATTATCATGGTATTACGCGTTTGCTACGTTAACTACCTGACGTCCTCTGTAATATCCGCATGAAGCGCATGCATGGTGGTAACGGTGCATTTCGCCGCAGTTTGAGCATTTAGCAAGAGTTACATCCGCAATTGCATGATGTGAACGTCTTTTATCTCTTCTGGCTTTTGAAGTTTTTCGTTTTGGATGTGCCATGATCTGTAACTATTTTTTCTTTAAATCTTTCAGTGCTTCCCATCTAGGATCAATGGCATCCTCTTCCTCCTCATCAGCTTCGCCAAACGACTCAGCAACGAATTCTTTAGGATTGCCATCCTCATCCAAAAAACGGGGATGTAATTTCTTTACCGGTAAATGAACTAGCAAAGTATCTAACACATCTTGTTCGATACTCAACTCATTCTTTTGATGATCTATAGTTCTGACAGCGCCATTTTCGTCTTCTGATTCTTCAACCTGATCGAATTTAAACAGAATTTCGTAGGGACGTTTCACTTCATAATCAAAAGATTCGAGCGAACGATCGCAAATTAATTCTAAGGTTGCTTCAATATCGAGCTCAGCACGAATGAAACGAGGGTTTTTATCGAAATCGATTTCTACTTTTCCATCCTTTAACGTTACATCGCCAAGATCTAACGAATCGGGTTGAATTTGAATCGAATTCTGGCTTTTGCCATCAGGTATTTCAAAGATCTTAAAGGTAAACATAGTTCATTTACTTTACAGCTTACAAAGATAAGGAACTTAGCCTTGTAGTACAATTAGTTAAATAATCCGTACAAGCGTTGCTCAATGAGCGCGATTATCTTACCAAGGTCTTCGGGATCGTTAACAAAATCAAGATCATCGGTATCGATAATTAACTTTTCGTATGGATAACGATCTATCCAGTCTTCATATAAACGATTTAATCGTTCGAGATAATCGATGCGGATTGTGTTTTCATAATCCCTACCGCGCTGTTGAATTTGCCGGACCAATGTTGGTACTTGCGCTCGTAGATAGATTAATAAATCGGGTGGACGCAAATAGTGACTCATTTCATGAAAAAGAGCTTCATAGTTTGCGAAATCCCGATCACTCATCAAATTCATCTCGTGCAGGTTTTTAGCAAAAATCTCAACATCTTCGTAAATGGTTCTATCTTGAATGAGACTAATCTGCTGTTCTAACATCTCTTTTTGATGCCGAAACCGGCTTGATAGAAAGTAAATTTGCAGATTGAAGCTCCATCGAAGCATATCTTCGTAAAAATCAGCTAAATATGGATTATCATCTACTGATTCGTAGAACGCTTCCCAATTAAAATGTTTGGCTAACAATCCTGTAAGCGACGATTTGCCTGCCCCGATGTTACCTGCAACGGCTATGTATTTTGATTTTTTTTGTTCTTGCACGTTTGTCTTGTTCTTAATCTTTGCCGAGTAAACGATACATAGCTTTTTTGTAATCCTCCACTCCAGGCTGGTTGAATGGATTCACACCTAAGCTATATACAAATACCCCGGTTGCTAATTCAAAGAAATAGATTAGTGCACCTAAATTCTCTTCGTTTAAAGTCTCCATCGATAAATTTATGATAGGAACATTCCCGTCCTGATGCGCCTCGGTAGTACCTAATCTTGCCTTTGTATTGATATCATGGAAGGTCTTCCCTGCCAGATAATTCAATTTATCATCATCACCCTCAAGCGATTCTACTTCAATAGAAGAAAACGAATTCTCTACTATCAAAAAGGTTTCCATCAAGCTGCGTTTACCCTGTTGTATAAACTGTCCAAGACTATGTAAATCAGTTGAAAAAGATGCCACTGTTGGGAAAATACCTTTTCCTTCTTTTCCTTCACTTTCGCCCATCAGCTGCTGAATCCAGCCACCGAAGGAAGCTAACTCCGGTTCGAAGCAGGAAATAACGTCGATGGTTTTTCCCGCTTTGTGTAGAGCATTTCTGAGTGAAGTATACTCAATGATGTCTTCTATATCTTCTTCGTACCTGTTATATGCTGCAACTGCACCATAATACAATGCTTTAATATCAATACCTGCAACAGCTATCGGGATCAATCCAACAGGTGTTAGTACAGAAAACCTACCGCCGATATCATTCGGGATTACAAATTTCTTATATCCTTTAGCATCAATAAGTTGATTTAGAATCCCACCTTCATCGCTAGTTGTACAAATAATGTGATTGGCAGCTTCATCACCATACATACTTTCGAGTGTACTTCGTATAGCTCTGAAGGAGAGTGCTGTCTCAAGTGTGGAGCCGGATTTCGAAATCACATTCACATATACTTTTTTCTGGCCACCATCAGCTTTAGGCGCTTTTATGTGTTGCAGTAATTCTTCTAGATACTTCCCTCCCATGTGATGACCGGCATACAATATCTCCGGGCCTTTAGAGGAAAAGTGAGGCTTTAGCGCATCAATAATTGCTTTTGCACCCAAATAACTCCCACCAATTCCACAAACGATAAATATATCCACGTCCGATCTAATCGAAGTTGCGAGTGATTCAATCTCTTCGAGAATAGCATCATTTGGATTAGCTAAAATATCTCTCCAACCTAACCACTCCGAGCCAGGACCTGATTTTTCACTTAATTGCTTGTAGCCCAGGCTTACTTTTCCGTGAGCCGAAATGTATTCTTCGTCTGAGATGAAGGATCTTGCAATCCTTACGTCACATTTAATCATAATTACCTAAGAAGTTTTGCGAGTTGTACCAGAGTGTAATCCAAGTTCTTTTTCTTGGATACAGCCACTCTCATTGGGGTTATTTTTAGTGCATTGTTTACGATTCCCACCATTATCTCGCTATGTCCTTCCAGTAAAACTTTAACTGCAGAAGCTCCAAGTCTACTTGCCAATACCCGATCTCGTGCCGATGGCGAACCACCACGTTGAGTGTGCCCAAGAATACAAACACGAACATCGTATTGAGCAAAATCACCTTTAATATTTTCTGCAAGTTTTAGTGCACCACCGGTTTCATCACCTTCGGCTACAACCACTAAACTACTACGCTTTTGCTCTTTTAACATGTTTTTGAGTAAGGTTTTAACCTCACCGATATTAGTGAGCTCTTCAGGTAATAATGCGATTTCGGCACCACCTGCTATTGAGGTTTCGAGTGCGATAAATCCCGCATCTCTACCCATAACTTCTACTAGAAACATGCGTTCGTGAGCATCGGCAGTATCGCGAATTTTATCGATCGCTTCGGTTGCGGTGTTTAGTGCAGTATCATATCCAATGGTTTCATCGGTACCAATAATATCATTGTCGATGGTGGCTGGAATTCCAACCACATTAATACCGTGTTCTTTACTAAGGATATTTCCACCGGTAAACGTACCGTCGCCTCCGATTACCACCAGTGCGTCGATTCCTTTTTCTTTTAGATTTTTTGCCGCTTTAGCTCGTCCTTCTTCGGTTCGGAATTCTTCTGAGCGAGCAGATTTTAATATAGTACCACCTCGTTGAATTATATTAGATACGTCATGGGTATGGAATTCCTTAAAATCTCCATCTATTAAACCTTGGTAACCACGATAAACGGCGTATACCGTAATTGAATTTGCTGCGGCACTTCGAACTACTGCGCGAACAGCTGCGTTCATGCCGGGAGAGTCACCTCCACTTGTTAAGACTGCAATTGATTTTACTTCAGTAACTGGGTCAAGCATAATTAAATACTTATTTATGATAATGAGTGAGAAAAACGCTTTAATTTTTTGTTAGCATTATTGACTAACTTAAAGCATCCAAGTTTAAGAAAATTTGAACACAATTAATGATCGATTAATGATCGATAATGCAACACTAGAAAGAATTAATTCGGAAACGGTTTCCAGGAAATCACTTCAAGAGATAACCGAACCGGTAAAGGCTCATTTGGAAGAGTTTCGTGGTTTTTTTAAAGAAACCATTAAAACCGATGTGTTCTTATTGGATAAAATTTTACAGTACTTAAGTAAACAAAAAGGAAAAGAAGTACGACCAACTTTGGTGTTTATGTCGGCCAATTTGTTCGGCAATATCAATCAAAAAAGTCATGTTGCGGCTACCATGATTGAGCTGCTCCATACAGCAACGCTTATACATGATGATGTGGTAGACGAGGCGAACTCGCGGCGTGGCTTTGTAAGTATCAATAAAATCTGGAAAAATAAAGCCGGTGTTCTATTAGGTGATTTTCTACTCGCAAAAGGATTGCAAGTTGCCTTGCAACATAATGAGTATAGAATGCTGGAAATTCAATCGAAGGCAGTCCAAAAAATGAGTGAGGGCGAACTCCGGCAGTTAAAAACCGCTGGGTTGTTCAATATGACGGAAGAGCGCTATTTCCAGATCATATCAGAAAAAACAGCCAGTCTGATTTCTACTTGCTGTGAAGTAGGAGCTGTTTCATCCACCGATAATATTGAACATCAACAGATTATGCGTGATGTTGGTATGTGCGTAGGCATTGCCTTTCAAATTCGCGACGATCTCTTTGACTATGGTAAATATGACATAGGCAAACCCAAGCGAAATGATATTCAAGAGCGCAAAGTAACCCTCCCTTTGATTAAAGCGATTGAGCACGCCGAAAAGAAAGAAGGCGTGAAAATTCGAGCTTTGATGAAAAAGCGCAAGAAACGCTCGAAAGACGTAGATAGAATTGTAGATTTTGTACACGCGAATGGTGGAATGGATTACGCTAAAAAAACCATGTATCAATATGCCAATCAGGCAATTGAAAAATTGGAACTACTTCCTCCCTCTCCTCACACTTCAGATTTTGTTGATCTTATTCACTTTATCATCACCAGAAAGAAATAGGTGGCAAACGAGCATTTATTTATATCAGATGCTCATTTAGGAGCGCATCCACCAAAACAAGAACAACAGGTGCAGCAATCATTGATTAAATTGATTGAATATGCCACACGCCAAAAGGCGAAGTTGTACATACTTGGTGATCTGTTTGATTATTGGATGGAATTCCCCAACTCTGAAATCCGACCTCTCATTGGTGATGAAGTTTTAACCGCATTTAGTACCTATCATAAGTTGGTTGGTGCTAGTTTATTTATAACCGGTAATCATGATAACTGGACGCTTGGATATTTTGATTCACTCGGTTTTGACGTTGAATCCAATTTTCGGTTAATCTCTATTTTTGATAAACAGATTCATCTTATGCATGGCGATGGACTCTGGAAACCAGATAATTCGCTTAAGCGTCCGATTATGCACCGAATATTGCGCTCAAACTCATTTCTATCTGTGTACCGTAACTTACTGCCAAATAAAAATGCACTTTCTTTAATGCAAAGCTTTTCGAATACAACTCGAAAAATTGATCGTAGAGATCCGGCACCATTAAATGAAAATGCAAAATTAATCCTTGATCATACTAAAGCTGATATCGTACTTACCGGTCATGATCATATTCCTCGAGTGGAAACATTTAATTCAGGATTGTATATAAATCTAGGTACCTTTTTCCATCATTGCACGTTAGTACGAGGGTTTGAGCACTCAATCGAGTTAGTACAATGGGATTCAGCATCAAGCACATTCACTTCATTTGAAAAATATCATCAACATTCATGAGTTCATCTAAACGAGAACCTATCGATCAACACCGATATTTCAATGATCCGGAATATCGTAGCAAAATTCTTGCAGAGCGCAATAAGGCAGAGTCATCGGACAACGGAAATGATACCGATTCGAAAAGCCCCCGCTCGGGAAATGATGTAACACGAGCCATTTTCAAATTTACCGGAATCTTTCTTCTCGTTTGCATCTTGGGTGCTTCAGGATATATCTACTTTTTGTTTCAGGGATTACCAAGTATTGAACAGCTAGAAAATCCGGACACGGCAATTGCGACAGAAGTTCGCAGTAGAGACGGTGTTGTACTGGATAAATACTTTACTGAAAACAGAACCTGGGTTCGATACGATGATATTTCTCCCCATGCCATTGATGCCCTCGTAGCTACCGAAGATCACCGATTCTTCAATCATTGGGGTATGGATATGGTTAGAACACTTGCTATCCCCTATCACTTAATTCAAGGCAGACGTCAGGGTGGTTCAACCATTAGCCAACAACTTGCAAGAAACTTATATAAAGAAATCGGACAGGCATTTTCGGTTTCCCGGAAGTTTCGTGAAATGATCACTGCTGTTCAGATAGAAAAAAATTACACGAAGCGAGAAATCATCGAAATGTACTTAAATACGGTAGAGTACAGTAACAGCGCCTTTGGTATTGAGGCTGCATCCCGTACGCATTTCAATAAACCTGCATCAGAACTCAATGTTACTGAAGCAGCTACCTTGGTTGGAAGTGTAAATGCGGTGTATGCGTATAATCCTCGGTTATTTCCTGAGCGCTCTAAGCGCCGTAGAGACATCGTTTTGCGATTGATGAACCGACAAGGCTTTATTGATGCGAACACCATGGAAACTCTGATGAGCGAACCGATAAAACTGGATTATCAACCACCTAGTAAAGCCGATCGGGTATCGCGCTATTTTGGAGAGTACGTTCGCCAGAATGTTACTGAATGGGCCGAAGAAAACGGATATGATATTTATACGGATGGATTGGTGATTTACACAACCATCGATTCTCGCTTGCAACGCCACGCAGAACGTGCCATGCGTACCAAACTTGATTCACTTCAAAAAATATTTGAACGTGAGTGGACTTCCCGAGGAAGTGGCGTGTATATGGATAAGCTTTGGGAAGAATACCCAACATTTAAAGACAGTTTTTTAGAAGATACCGACGAGTATAAAAACGGATTCAAAAACTATAACACAAACATTCGTAAAGTAGTTTTGGATAGTTTAAAAGCCGATTCTATGTTTGTGGATTCGGTGATGAAATCACGAACTCGATTAGAAGCAGGCTTTGTTGCAGTTGATCCGACGAATGGTAATGTTTTAGCCTGGGTAGGTGGATCAAATTACGGAAACGTGCAATTCGATCATGTTTATCAATCGAGGCGGCAAGCGGGTTCTACTTTTAAACCTTTCGTATATGCCGTAGCCATTGATAATGGATATAAGCCTTATCACAAATTTTCGAAATACCCTACTAAGTTTTACGATCGCAACGGAAATGTGTGGGCGCCAAAGGATCAAACCGTGGGTTCTGGTCCAATTATGGTTTCACTTAGAGAAGCGCTGGCTCGTAGTATGAATAATGTTACCGTACGTCTCCTCCCCGAAATTGCCGGTGCTCCTGATACCAATGAGTTGTGGCGACTTGATCCCGCTGCTCGGAAGATTAAAGAAATGGCCTCCAATTTAGGTATCGATATGTCCAATTCTCCTGCCTATCCATCCATTGCGTTAGGAACAGCCGAAGTTTCGCTTCTTGAGATTACCAGTGCCTATACTACTTTTGCAAATCAAGGTGTACATATCGATCCAATTGCAATAACCAGAATTGAAGATCGTGAAGGCAATGTATTAGTAGAATATCATCCGGATTACCGACAAGAAGTAATCAGTCCGGAAACAGCCTATATAATGACTGATTTAATGCGTGGCGTTATTCGTGGTGGCGAAGGTTATAATGGCACCGGTGTGCGATTGAGAAATGTATATGGTGTTCGGCAGGATATTGCAGGCAAAACCGGAACCACTCAAAATTCTGCAGATAACTGGTTTATAGCCATGACTCCTCACATTGTGATGGGAGCCTGGGTTGGTGGCGAGGATCGTCGAATTCGTTTCCCAACCGATAATCCAAATAGTATTGGTCAAGGTGCAAGAACAGCCCTTCCGATTGTTGGAGAATTTATAAACATGGTAACTGCAGATCCCGACGCGTATTGGGGCTATGATTCGTTCACTCCTCCACCCGGATTCATAATGCCTGAAGATCCGGAAGAAGCACGTAATGAGATGTTGCGAGATAATGAGCGAGGAAGAATTGGTTGGTAGGAACTTTTTATAAAAGCCGATCTATAACGATCTAATCTTTTAGAATTTGATCTTTTTAAATGAATGTAAATCGTTATTTATCGGGCTATTGAATACGTTAAGTCTCACGCGCAATTGGTAAATATATTTTTCGATTTAAAGCATTTAAATAGTAAAATTCTCAACAACAAAAATTTAACCTAAACCTAAAAGGGTAACTTATGAACAAGGGGAAATTCACCACTCCAAATACCTTATTAGTAGCACTCGCATTGCTGGTAACTGTATCAGCAATCGGTTGCGGTTCATCCAACAAAATGACAAAAGCTGAAGCCGCCGCACAGCGTGAGATCGATAAAATGCCGGGTTGGTATCTAAATCCACCCGAAGATAATGACGAATACCTCTACGAGATTGCAGAAGTGACAATGAGTCGTCGCAGCTCTGCAAGGCAGTCGGCTATCATTCAAGGTCGTACTGCATTAAGT
Organism: bacterium; assembly: GCA_024742815.1. Lineage (GTDB taxonomy): Bacteria > Bacteroidota > Rhodothermia > Balneolales > Balneolaceae > HXMU1420-13. The sequence goes on along the minus strand of JANSXX010000006.1, from coordinate 113,240 downwards.
GCAAAATTGGGCGTTAAAGTAGAAGCGTTGCAAAAATTATTCGAAGAAGAAGTTACCAATGGTAACGAATCGGTTTATAGCGCTGCATTTACAGCTGCCAATCAAAATGTGATATCACAAGATTTACGCGCTGCTTCGGTTGCAGAGCAAGCTTTTGTTCCAACTGCTAGTGGGCAGTACACCTCGTATGTACTAATGCGTTTACCTATTGGAGATGCAAGAGAGATAATTGACAATGCATTATCTCAGGATGAAGAGCTATACATTCGCTTTAAAGAATCGAAAGCTTTTGAAGAATTGATGGAAAACTTAGAGCGACTAGGTTACGATCAATAGAATGGGTTGAGTTATTAAACAGGAGCCACAATCGCTCCTGTTTAATTTTTTTACTCCGTCTCTCAATTACATTAGTGTTGATTGATAATCGGCACAAGTAATCGAAATTATTCAAAACATCCACTATTCGCCTATCCAAACAGTTACGCCATGTTTAGGAAAACTATTTTTTCGGGTTTACAATATCGTTTAGCATCCTGCTTTCTCGGCATTCTATTTATGTGTTCATTTACTATAAATGCTCAACAATTGGATGATCTCGTTGTATCTCCCATCGAAAACCAGTTATCAAGCATTCCGGTATTTGTGGATTTTCCTGATGATGCTGCCATCATTATTACCTCTTCCCTAACCAACTTACGATTTGATTCGAATGTAGAAATCATCGCAGATCGTAGTGAGCCGGCAAGTGGTGAATATCGACTGATTATCCCGCCATTCCGACAAACTATTGCCGTTTATGCTGATAATTACAAGCAATTACGTTTTACGGTTCCGGTGTCAGAAGCCCGACAAGTTCTATTTTACTCGATTGAGCCCAAAGAAGAAGACGTAAATGTTGTGCCTACTTTTTTTGCTGTTAGTCCGGCACAGGCCATGGATGCCACAGTTTTTATTGACGATCAGGTGGTTGATATAAACCGAGCGGTTAATCTTGAGGAAGGAACACATCAACTACGCATCGAAAAAACCGGTTATCGAACTATTACGGAAGAAATTATAGTCTCGGCAGATCAGAATATCCGTAAATATGAGATGGAACCCATGCAAACGCAATTAGTTACGGTCACTTCATCTCCCGAAAACGCGCGCATCGAAATAAATGATGTGGAGCGCGGATCAACCGATTATCAGGGATTTCTATTTCCGGGCAATTATTTTATTCGGGTAGCAAAGAACGGATATAAAACTATACAACAATCTATCGAAGTGGTTGATGGTGACACCAATGCATTTCATTTTGAATTAGAGGAATATGGTGGCGATTTGATGCTTACTCTCTCACCTTCGAATGCTAGAGTTTCGTTAAATGATCAACCTGTTGATTTAACCAATGGTTGGGCTAAAGTTCATCCCGGCACGTATAATATGGTGGTTTCGGCAAAGGGATATGAAACATATTCAGAGCCGATTGTTGTGCTAGAAAATGAAGTTATTGAACGTAATATTTCGCTTCGAAAACTAGTGGGGACACTTCAACAAACTATTCGGCCGATTTTTGCAACGGTCACATTACTCGATGAAAATGGAATGTTGGTTGATGAATGGCAGGGTGCAAATCGAATAAATGATTTGCCGGTTGGAACCTATACTATCGAAGCGGTTGCCAGCGATTATAAACGATATCGGCGAACCATCACCGTCAGAGAGGGTCAAATCGAAGAGCTTGACATCCGTTTAGAGTTACTCAATCCTGTTGCGCTGAGCGAGGATACCGCTTTGGAAGAATCCTCTACCGGAAATGAGCGCAATGACGTATATCGCGAAGATCGTGGAGGGTTTTTCAGTTATCCCGATTTTGAAGGCATGTATCTCCACTACAACCTCTTTGAGCCCAATACAAATGCCTTTGCTTCGAATGTAGAGGAAGGTGTAGGATTTGGAATTGGCTTTTATAAACATCGAGGTATCATAACTACAAGTTTTGATTTAGTCTATAATCGATATCAATTTGTTAGTTCTGAATTGTTACCAGAAGAAATCAGATCCTATAATGTTTCTACCTCTTTAGTTCCCACGCTTTCTTTTGGTCCGGTTTTAATTGGCTATGGCATAGGATTAGATTTCACGCAATATGAAGAACCTGACAGCCAGTCTTTCGATTACACCTACGATGCATTTACTGCATTCCAGATCACATTTAAGCCAAAAAGTTGGGGACTTGGATTTATGATTGATAATCGAAAAAGTTGGGATATTGGCTTCGCTGAAGAATATCGCAAATGGGCACAGCTTAAATACAGTATTGTTTTGGAGATTTAAATGAGGGGAAGATCGATAAATAAATTATGCTATCTGTTCGGTATAACTTTGCTGTTGATGCAATGCGAAGAAACTCCCGAAGGTATCCAAAGAGCTTTGTTTGATGATATCGCCGCTCAGGATATTAAACTCCAACTTTCCATGCCTATCATTACGGATGTTTCGTTAACAGGAAATGATCCTAAAGCCAACAATGGAATGGCTAATTGGGGAGAAGTTGTCTATTTCGATGCCACGCTTGGAAATCCTTTACCCGAATCAGTATCCGATGTAGAACTCGAAATTCTTGGCGTAAATAATACCACACACGTTGTTGATTGGTATGACGATCGATTAGATTACGGGGTAATCCTCCCCTACACCTCTCGGGCTCCGGAAGATTATTTGTGCTTATTATGCAACGATCCGGAAGAAATCTATTTGGGTAGAACTTGGGTGGAGATCAATGCGAACAATCTTGGCACTTCTTCTATCACTTTGGATATACAGATAACGTTCGATTTCAGGGAAACAGAATTCGTACAAATGGCTACGCATACGTTCACCATATTTCCATGAATATGTTTCTTAAAAGTCACATACGCCTGTTATTGCTTGGATTCGTACTTATGAGTTCATCGGCAGTACATGTTGTGTATGGGCAAATCTCAGAAAGAGAGATAAAACTGAGTGGCAATTATTATTGGGGACAAGGATTTGGGGAACAACGTGAAGGCGCGATTAACAATGCAAAGCGTGATTTGATTGAAAAACTGATCGTTCGCGTTGAATCTGAATCTCGTTTTACGGAGCGTGATACCAATGAGGAATATACGGTGGAATTACAATCCACTACACAAACCTCAAGTAGAATTGAACTTCGTGGCTTAAACTATTTTCCCGCAAGAGAACGCCGAGATGGCACTTGGGAAACTATAGCCTATCTCTCTAAAAGTGCATTTAATCAAAGTATTAATGATGCCGAACAGCGCTTTCTTAGCGCCCTCTCCTATGCCTTAGATGACGAACGAACCGGCAATATGAATGCCGCAATTCCTGTGTATATGGATTTACTTGCTTCCACTTATTTCTATCCCGTTTCATTTTACACCGCACCGGATGTTAATGGCGAACAGTTTGAACTACGCTCATTTTTAGTTCGAAAATTGAATAATTGGATCAATACCATAGAATGGGAAGTTACAGCAATCCGAAACCTTAGTTCTGACTCGCATACCGAATTCTATTTCAATCTCTTTTTTACTTATAAGAATGAGCCTGTTTCAAATCTTTTGTTGAGTTTAAACAAACCCGGTTACCCCGTACATAATGTTCAGCGAGGATTAACCTCTGTTTTCTACGATTACAAACCTGACGAACTCATTGAACGGTTTCAAGCCAATCTTAATCCTGAAATTTACCCCGTAATCGAAGAAGAGAAACAGGAATTACTTTCAGAAATTCTCCCACAACGAGCGATAGTGCTGGAAGTAGATTTCAGCGACATCATCAACATCGATATCGAACTGGATAACACAAACGAAGATAACTGGGTTGCATATCCAGAAGTAAAAAACCTGAGTGTATTTGATGTACAATGGACGTTTAAAGATGAATTATATTCAACCAATACACTGTCTATCAATCCGTCTATGTTGAATACGGATACCCCCGTACAGTTGACCTTAAATGCTTCGGAAGCACTAAGTATACAGCGCATTATCACTCCTAATGGAACGCTGGTTAAGCCTTCTGAAGCTATTTCAACCAATAATTCATCTACTGAAAATGAGTTATTAATCCTGCAATCTCAAGATGTTATTTTTGAAATCCCGAGTGATAAAAACCAATATCTCGAACAAATATTGAAGTTTAAAAACGGAACTCGTCTCACTCAATACTTAAATCGTTTGAAATCACGTGGAGTTATTAAGCAGGTAGGAAATAAAGCTTCAATGCCTGATTCAGAGTTAAGTTATATTGCCATCATTGAACCTCAAAACAGGAAAGTAGAAGCCGTACTTAGTCCAGTTGTAGAAGGTTATCGAACAGATCTGAATAACGAAAAAACCGTAGCCAATGCTACATTATCCGAAACTTATGCCGGTATGGGTTCCATTTGGTTTCAGTTTAATTGATGTTGTTTAACAAACTATGAATCCATTGTTCAAACATAGCTTCCTCACTTATTTGGCTTGTATTTGTACCTTTGTTCCGCTATTTGCTCAACAAGATGTAGAAGTTTTTGTGGCAGATTTCGCCAACGACGAACTCAGATTAAACATTGAGCAAAATGCGAGTACATTTCTTTCCACTATAAACTCCACTTCTCCCCGATCTGAGATCAATTTCTCGGATACGGCGAAGTTCGCAGACCGATTTAACGATGCATTTAATGAACTGTGGGAAAACACCCCGTTTTATATTCCTGAAACTACCATCATCGAAACGGTAAATCGGCTAACGAATGGCACGTACGAAATGCGCAATATTCCGGCCTATTTTCTTAGTCCTGAGGGAGAAGAATTGTATGAAGAGACCGTACTTCAATTTGATACTGATGGCCGAATCATAAATTTCCGAATTGGCTTGCCTGCACATCGCTATCAAAACCTGATGCTGGAAGGTGAAGATGTAACCGATCAAGCAAATCGAGCTGTAATTCTGCATTTTGTAGAACAAATTCGTACAGCATACAATCGAAAGGATTTGGAGTTCATCAACACTGTTTTTTCCGATCAGGCGCTAATCATCGTAGGAAGTGTAATTCAAAATACCGGCGATGAATCAGCTTATCAGCAACAAGTAGAATACCTGCAATTCACTAAAGATGAGTACATTCAACGACTGAGTGGAATCTTTTCGCGCAACGAGTGGATTGATGTGGGCTACGAAGATATTGGGATATTCAGACACCCCAAACATCCTGAGATTTATGGCGTTTCTCTCACTCAATATTACAACTCCTCCACTTACAGCGATGAAGGGTATTTGTTCTTATTGATTGATTTTAAGAATCCTGATCAGCCTATGATTCACGTTAGAACCTGGCAGCCTAAAAATTCAACGCCGGAAGATGAAATCTTCCACATTGGGTACATGGAGATTTTCTAGTGCTGCGTTTCACTCTCATAGTTTTGACGGGATCAATCTTGCTCACTTCTTGCCGATCCTCTAAATCAGCTACGGTGACACAATCATCCAACGATCTGCAAAAAGTGCAACCTATGAGTTCTCCGTCAAAGATACATGGAGCCGGTTTTGCTCGACTTTCAAACTACAACCCCGATAGATCGTTTAAACAGGCTAAACAAAATGCCATTGTTGATTTGGAAGCAGCGCTTCTGACTAGTGTATATCTGGAATATTACGGAAATAACACCATCAGCTCGAAGCTTCGTGCAGAATTCGCCATCGCCGACGACTTGGATGAATTTGAGTACATTGCAATCGACTCACTGGTGGTAGGTGAATGGGCGGTTTACTTTGTAAGTGAACCTAATGCAACCTCATTACCTTTAAAAACGGTAGCGAAAGCCCAGAATTCATCTTGGACAGCCCCTTATTTTGAGCCTCATATGATCGATGGTTTTTGGTTTGCATCCGGATCACATCCTCAAACTCGATTCAATCCTAATCGTGGTTGGACAAAAGCCCGACAAGAGGCGCTAAAGAATCTATCCGAGTATTTGAATACAAAAGTTCAAGCATTAGAACGTACGTACGATAACGATTACTCGTCGGTACATTATGTTACCTCAAAACACGTTTTTCAATCAATCGGTGTGATTGATCGATTACAGGTGGATGATCAATATCACGTGTTAATTATGATTCGTGAAAGTGATATTATCCGCATCGATGAACCCATCAGCGAGAAATAAAGATCATACTATTCCCCGAATTATTCTATTTGGTGTTAGTGGTTGCGGCAAAAGCACTGTTGCCTCCCTCCTTGCAAAATTACTAGATGTTCCGTTCATCGAAGCCGACGACTTCCACCCCAAGGCGAACATCTACAAAATGAAAAGCGGAATTCCACTAAACGATGAAGACCGAAAACCTTGGTTAGATACTTTGAACTCAGAGTTACATAAACGATCAGAAACCGGTTTCGTGCTTGCTTGCTCAGCCTTGAAAGAACAATACCGCAAGTTATTGAGTGATGGAATCTTGGGTATTAGGTGGATTTATCTGGATGGTTCTTTTGATACTATTCATCAAAGAATGAAAGAACGGGAGCATTTTATGAAGCCTGAAATGCTTCAAAGTCAATTCGATGCGCTAGAAATTCCCGAATATGGAATTCACTGCTCAATTGAGTATCCTCCCGAGGAAATTGTGAACCAAATTCTAGAGCAACTTAGTGAGTAATCAACAATCGGAAATCGGGGTAGTAGGACTAGGAGTGATGGGCGCTGCACTCAGTGTAAATCTAGCGGATAAAGCGTTTCGAGCAGCTGTTTTTAATCGGGATACAGGATCGGAAAAAGGAACCGTTTCTAAATTTCTGTCGCAAAATAGCAAGTTTACCAAACTTCAGGGATTTACGGATCTAAAATCATTTATTTCGAATCTTGAACGCCCTAGAAAAATCATTCTGATGATTTCGGCAAATGCGGTGGATTCCGTCCTCGACGACCTCCTTCCCCTTCTTGATACTGAAGACATCATCATCGATGCAGGAAATTCGCACTTTAAAGAAACCGAAGATCGACAGTCACGATGTTTAAAATCCGGAATCGAGTTTGTTGGATGTGGCGTTTCGGGTGGAGAACGTGGCGCTCGATTTGGTCCTTCGATTATGCCCGGAGGATCAAAATCTGCGTATGCTTCCATCGAGCCTTATTTGAAGGCCATCGCTGCAATAGATGCTACCTCCAATCCTTGTGTGAGTTACGTTGGTGCAGGTGGGTCCGGACATTTCGTTAAAATGGTGCATAACGGCATCGAATATGTGGAGATGCAATTGCTAGCTGAGCTTTATCAACTACTCCGAAATTATTGGACCAACGAGCAAATCTCGGAGCTGTTCGAAGAATGGAATCAGACCGAGTTACAAAGTTACCTGCTTGAAATCACAGCACACATTCTCATCAAAAAAGAAGACGACGGATTTTTGTTGAGTTCTATTCTGGATAAAGCCGGCAACAAAGGAACTGGAAGTTGGAGCAGTATTGCTGCCCTCGAACTCGGCTCCGAAAACTCGATGATGAGCGCGGCCGTTTTTGCCCGATATTTATCCTCACAAAAGGAAACCCGAGCTCAACTGGATCGCATCCGAATCACTAAAGAATTTGCCGATTTTGATGTCGATGCCTTAAAAAGCGCCTACGATGCTGCACGTCGTCTCAATCACTTGCAAGGATTTGAGCTAATCCGTCACGCTGCGAAAGAATTCGAATGGGACATCAATTTCAGTGAACTCGCCCGAATCTGGACAAACGGCTGCATCATCCGCTCGAACTTGATGGAAGACCTCTCCCATCGTTTTAAAAAGGTCCGTTCATTACTTGAAGATTATGTATATATCCAAGAGTTGAGTGATCAAGAAGATGCACTTTCTGAAGTACTTCAGACATTTATTGAATACCGCGTGGCTGCACCGGCGTTTTCATCAGCTTGGAATTACTGGATAGGACTTACTACCGGCAACGGTCCTGCTAACCTGATCCAAGCCCAACGGGATTATTTCGGGGCACATACCTATCAACGAGTGGATGACCCGAACGGAGCATCCCATCACACAAACTGGGAGCAATAATGGTTGATATTGGATTACTCGGCGCTGTGTTAGCAGGAATTGTCGTGCTACTGGTTTTGATCTTACGATTCAAAATCCAAGCCTTCATTAGTTTATTGATTTCGAGCATTCTGGTGGGTTTACTGGCAGGATTATCACCAAGCGAAGTCATTGCCACTATTCAGGAAGGAATGGGCAGCACACTGGGTTTTGTGGCCACGGTGGTTGGACTTGGAGCCATGTTCGGTGCGATTTTAGAGCATTCGGGCGGAGCAGAAGCCCTTGCCCGATCATTGATCGCTAAGTTCGGCGAAGACAAAGCCCCGTGGGCATTAATGCTAACCGGACTCGTGGTCGCCATCCCCGTTTTTTTCGATGTAGCCTTCATCATTCTGGTTCCCATTGTGTACGCCTTGCAGCGTAAAACCGGCAAATCGTTGTTGTTTTATGCCTTTCCGTTACTTGCGGGATTGGGAGCCGCTCACGTGTTCATCCCACCAACTCCCGGTCCGGTTGCAGTTGCCGACATCCTCAATGCCGACTTAGGCTGGGTGATCGTGTTCGGAATAATTGCAGGTTTACCGGCTGCGATTGTGGGCGGACCAATTTTTACTCGGTTTCTTACCAAACGAATGCAAGTCACCGCCCCGGAACCCATTGAAGAAAAAGAAACCACTTCCCTTCCCTCCTTTGGGTTGATTGTCTTCATCATCGGCAGCCCGATTGTGTTAATCGTACTAAATACCTTGTTAAACAGTCCGGGAATGGCTGCTTATTCCGGATTAGATACCGTTCGTGCAGTATTTCAGTTGATTGGTCACCCTTTTACTGCCTTGATCATTGCCAATTTACTTGCCTGGATTGTGCTGGGATTAAAACGAGGATCATCCAAGGAAACGCTGCTCGATATTATGACAAAATCTATGGGTCCGGCCGGAATTATCATCTTGCTTACCGGAGCCGGAGGCGTGTTTAAGCAAATGTTGGTGAATACCGGAGCCGGAGAAATGATGGCTACTTTCTTTGCCGACAAAGGGCTTGGTATCCTCTTTTTTGCCTACATCTCCGCCATTTTGATTCGCGTGTTGCAAGGCTCTGCTACGGTTGCCATGATCACTGCTGCGGGTTTAGTTGCCCCTGTATTAGTGGGGATGTCTTCCATCGAAGCATCATTAGTTGTAATTGCCATTGCTGCTGGAGCTACCATCCTTTCTCACGTAAACGACAGCGGATTCTGGTTAGTCAGCAAATACCTCGGCTTAACCGAAGTGCAAACCCTCAAAAGTTGGTCGGTAGCCACCACCCTAATTTCTGTGACCGGCTTTTTGATGGTGCTGGTGATGAGTGTCTTATTTTAATATTTCAATCAATAGCGACGTATATATTACAAAGTGTATTTGTACAATTCTTGGCTATCAATTATTTTGAGATGGGGAATTATCTAAGTTTATAATGTAATGCGTGGTTTTTTATTGGGTTTTACACTGATCTTTTTCACACCAAGTTTACAAGCACAGGGATTTAATTTAAATGGTGAATATGTCAACCCATCTCCTATTAACCCGGTTCGTATTGAAGAAGTTATAGATAACGAAAATACATTTACTTCAGCCCTGAAGCAGATATTTACATCAGGGCCTGCATTCAAATCAATTCGTGGTAATATCTATTTAAAAGAGAATAATAATGTTGCCTTTAGTTGTAGTAATATTGAGTTACCTGATTTCGTATGGTGTGCTTATGATATACCAAATATAGAATTAAAATTTCTTGTTGAAATGAAGGAGGACTCACCAGATGAAGCCGGCCAAATACTAACACAAGTCGCTGACTTTGTATCTCCTTTACTACTATCAAATGGATTTTCTTTTGAAGCTGATAAAAGGTGGTATTCAAACAAGACTCCTTCTGGTTATTCTACTTTTGTTCGTATTGGTATTATGCGTTCTCCCTTCAGTCCTAATTGGCAAATTTCTATCACTTTTTGGCAAGAAGAAGTCGATTTTTATGACGATATAAATAACTTGGAAATACCTAAAACAGTAGACCTAGGATCTTATAATTCTTCACATTCAGAATTGATTAGTTTGAGCTCCGAACAGTTAAAGTTCGAAATACCTTTTCTCGTTGAGTTGTATCGTAATATTATTACAAACGACGATTACTACTCTTCATTCAGGGGAGAAAGTAAATCAAGCAACAACAGAGAAACAGAATACCAACTTATAAATCTGTCAATTCCTGAATACGTACAAGCAAGGATTTACTCTACAGAATTTTATCATCCTAAAGTAGATTACATTTTCGATATGCATTTAAGTATCACAAATCATATCCCTGAATCTTATAGTTATGTATTGTTTCATCTTCAAAGAATTGCAGATAATCTGGACTACGAGATTGATTATAGAGGTAATAACCGAAGAATTTGGAAGAAAAATGATAGCGGAAACTCATTTATATTGGTTGGTGACGAAGATAAAAATGAACTGAGTTTAAGAGTCATAAAAAGAAAGGAACCTGAGGAACAGCCAATTATATCAAACCAGATTGAACATGTTTCCAGTTGTAGTATCAAATCTATTGAAAACTCAATAGCTGATATAATTTCGGTAATAAATGTAGGTATAGAGGCAGATTCTGAATTATCACAAGGGAAAGAGAATATTATAAATGATTCCGCAAAAAGTCCAAACTATGCCTGTAAGATTGAAGTACCCGATTGTGTCGAATGCTTTGTGAGTGAAGTAAACACAAATTGGACTCAATTTTTGATTTTGAAATTTGATAACAAAGACTCTGCGGTACAGTCTTATTCAAAACTTTTGAGAGAAATACGATTAAATCTTCGGGGAAAAGGTTTCAAATTAGATAGGGAAAACACGAATGTAAGAGAGAAAATTACTTTTAAAAAATTAATCGATGAGACTATGACTAATTTTACTGATGGAACTCCCAATTATGTCTTTAGTCGAACTTATGATATACTGACTATTGGAAACTATCACTTTGATGATCGAAGTGAGGTTCAAATCATTTTGGAAAAAAGTGAATTAGAACTTTAGAATAACAATTTTTATGCCATACTAGCTAAAATATTCATCACTTTGAACAAGCACTTGCTTAAACTCATATAGTACCCCACCTAGCGAAAACGTCCGCTTGTGCGGTTTATCTGCCACCGAACCCAGACACATAAACTAGAAGTGATAATGCTGAACTATTACATTCAGTTCTAGTAACCCAACCTAGCGCAGGCGTCCGCTTGTGCATAATTGAAATAGTAAAGTGCATATCATTAGTGAAAAGCACTATACACAAACCATTGAAGCATTAAAAACGAAATGAATTTTAGGGATAACATTTTTGAGATTGAAGGTCAGAAATACGAAATGGAATTTCCGATAAAAGCAGCGAAAAGAATCAATGATTTAGTTGTCGTCATATTTGATCACTCAGATAAGGTTCCGAGATTCAGTCAACACCAAAATTGTAGAGCATTTGATTTAAATGGTAATCAGGTATGGACTGCAGAACATCCAACAAGTGGAAATGCTGACTATTACATAGACTTCATCGAGAAAGACAAGCTTTGGAACTTTTCCTGTTTCGTTTGTGAAATAGACTTCAATAATGGAAAGTTGATCGATGCTAATTTCACAAAATGAATTGATAAAGCATAAAATGTTGAAATGAATATAGTAGCCATACATTCGAATAATTTCGATGACCTCAATCAGAATTAGCATAATCAGTAGATCGTTTTTTAAATTAATTCAACCGATTTAAATTTCTGATACTGAATGCCAACTAATCACAAAAATAAGTAAGAGATGGACAATCAAACCGCATACTTAATAATAGGAATCGGTATCGCATCCATATTGGCCGGGGTTTATACAGCCTATCGAACAGGAGAAATTATAGAATCGGTAAGTGGAGTAATTATCGGCGTTGCACTAATCGGAACGGTAATAATCGATCGAAATAAAATGGATAAGACTGAGTAAAAAACATAGTGATGGTTTCTCAACATCCCAACCTGTTAATGCGTGAAGTTACGCACCACTGAGATCACTGAGATCACAGAGGAATGAATTTGAGTCACTGCGAAGATATTATTTGTACGCTGCTTATTGAATATTGAAAGCCAGTACCTTCTCTACCTCCAATTGCAGATTTCTCCTTCGTTTGCGCTCTTTCGAAATGTCATACTTATAAAACCATGTAATTAAGAGCGATAGTGATGAACCAAAGCGCGTAAATGGAATTTTAAATCTCTAAATTCCTTAACATAAAATGTGTTTTAGTGATCTAATTCGAATTTCAATACATTTAAGGTATGGAAAAGAATATCGTCCAAATCAACCCTTTAAAGTCTTCTAAGTCTAATGCTAATTATTGGAAAAATAAATCCGTATCAGAAAGACTTGAAGCCCTTGAAATGCTAAGGCAACAGTATGCAGTAGAAATTGATTCTCCCCAAAGACTTCAAAGAGTTTATCGCATTATTAAACAAAAATGACGTTCAGTATTTAGTAGTTGGTGGATATGCATTAGTAGTGTATGTGTTTTACTCCCCTCCACTTAAGGAGAATATATTTTCCGCATGATCATTTGTTCACTGCTTATTCCTTGTTGATCTACTACGCCAAAGGCTTTGTAGATTAAAAATATTGAATATTGAAAACCTCATCCCACAAAAAAAGCCGATGCGTTTCCACACCGGCTATCGAATTTTTTACTAAATGAGATGCTGTTACTCTTCAGTAATAACTGATTCAGCTAGCAACGTAAGTTTGTTATTCGCTACTTCAACAAATCCGCTGGAGATGTTTACGTTTATCTCTTCACTTCCTTGTCGGATGAGTACTTTGCCTTTCTCCAATGCAGAAACAATAGGTGCGTGATTGGCTTTTACTTCAAAGCTTCCCATCACTCCCGGCATTTGCACACCAGTTACTTCACCTTCGAACAGCGAACCATTTGGAGTTAATATTTGCGCCTGGAAACCTGCCATGCCTTATCTCCTATTTACGCTTCCGCTGATTCGGCAAGCATCTTCTCGCCTTTCGCAATCGCTTCGTTGATGTCACCAACCATGTAGAATGCACCTTCCGGCAGGTGATCAAGTTCACCGTTGATGATCATCTTCACTCCTTTAACGGTATCGTCGATCTTCACATACTTACCGGGCGCTCCTGTAAACTGCTCAGCCACGAAGAACGGCTGAGATAAGAAACGCTGAACACGACGAGCACGGCTAACTACTAATTTATCTTCGTCAGAAAGTTCGTCCATACCAAGAATCGCGATGATATCCTGCAAATCTTTGTAGTTCTGAAGAAGTGTAGTTGTTCTACGTGCTGTGTTGTAGTGGTCGTCACCTACTACTTTAGGATCGATAATTCGAGAAGTAGAATCCAATGGATCTACCGCAGGATAAATACCAATCTGTGTTAATGCACGAGAAAGTACGGTGGTTGCATCCAAGTGGGTAAATGTGGTTGCAGGCGCCGGATCGGTCAAGTCATCGGCAGGTACATATACAGCCTGAACCGAAGTAATAGATCCTTTTTTGGTAGAAGTAATACGCTCTTGCATCGCACCCATCTCAGTAGCCAGTGTTGGCTGATATCCTACTGCAGAAGGCATACGTCCTAGAAGTGCTGACACTTCAGAACCGGCCTGAGTAAATCGGAAAATGTTATCGATAAATAATAGAATGTCACGAGATACTTCATCACGGAAGTACTCAGCTACTGTTAATCCCGAAAGCGCTACACGAGCACGTGCTCCCGGAGGCTCGTTCATCTGACCGAATACCAAAGTAGCTTGAGATTCTTTCAATTTCTCTTCATCCACTTTTGAAAGATCCCACTCACCGGCTTCCATGCTCTCTTTGAACTCGTCGCCGTAATTGATTACGCCCGACTCAATAAATTCACGGAGAAGGTCATTTCCTTCACGAGTACGCTCACCTACACCGGCAAATACTGAAAGTCCACCATGCTGCTTTGCAATGTTGTTGATAAGCTCCTGAATCAATACGGTTTTACCTACACCGGCACCACCGAATAATCCAATTTTACCACCTTTCGCATACGGACAAAGTAAATCTACTACTTTAATTCCCGTTTCAAGCATCTCAGTAGAAGTTGCGAGCTCATCGAAGTGAGGAGCCGGACGGTGAATCGGATAATTGTTTTCGCCTTTTGGCTGATTGATACCGTCAATTGATTCGCCCACTACGTTGAACAGACGTCCACGGATATCTTCACCCACCGGCATTGCAATAGCTTTTCCGGTATCAATTACTTCCATTCCACGAACCAAGCCATCGGTAGAATCCATCGCAATGGTACGTACACGATCTTCACCTAAGTGCTGAGCTACCTCTAAATAGAGCGTAGATCCGTCGGTTGGGTTTTTGATAGTTAAGGCATTAAGAATAGATGGCGTTTTGCCTTCAGAAAAATCAACATCAACTACAGGTCCGATTACCTGTGCTACAGTTCCTTTATTCATGTACTAACTGCGATTAGATTAAAAATTTTGAGTCTCAAAATGAATGAAAATTGCAAAGCTGCAAAGGCTGGTAAAGATAGCGAGATATAAAACGATTGGCAACGATAAATAAGATGGTTTTTCTGAAATGCTTTTATAGATCAGAAGTTATTGAGAAGGAGAAACCAAAACTCACCTCCTCTGCCAAAGGCATCCCTTTGGGAGATTCCACAGAGTGCATAAATTGTACACAATCACAAACAATGCGTCATTTTGATCCGCCAGCTGGCGAAGAAGAATCTTCACAACCTTAGAACTAGTCCGTTTCATGGCCTTGCAGACTCCTCTGCCATTGGCATCCCTTCGGGAGCTTCCTCTGAGTGACTATAAACCTCCTAAAGACAAATAATGAGACATTCCAAGTGTATTCTACAAAATTCACACAATCTTCACATTCACTCCTTTTCTTGTTGCCCTTTACGATCACAGCAATAAAACTATTCATCATTTACTATGCCTCTAGTAGCATATATTCCTATCTCTACTACTCTTTTTTGTGTCTATTTCTTTTACGTAATCTATAATCACTGGCGACAAAAACCCGAAGCCATTTATCTGCTATGGTGGACAATCGGTGTGGTTTGTTATGGGATAGGCACCTTGGTCGAAAGCATCCATACTATTTACGGATGGAGTCCTTTTATCTTTAAAGCATGGTACATTGCCGGCGCATTTTTAGGAGGAGTTCCACTTGCCCAAGGCACCATTTATTTGTTGATGAAGAAATCAACCGCCAACAAACTCACCGTGGGATTGGTAATCATTCTTATCATTTCTGCTATTCTGGTGATCCTCTCCCCGCTAGATGCAAGCAAAGTTTCTGAAAAATTAAATGGAAACGTGCTTGAGTGGACCTTCATCCGAGCGATCACTCCATTCATCAATATTTATGCTTTAATTTTCTTAGTGGGTGGAGCATTTTATTCGGCCTGGAAATATTATAAAACACAGGATTTCCGTGGACGTTTCTGGGGTAATTTGTTTATCGCTATTGGTGGATTACTTCCTGGAATTGGTGGAACAGCAACCAAATTCGGCTATACCTATGTACTATATGTAACCGAGTTACTGGGGATTCTCCTCATCTTCTGGGGATACATGGTGATTAAAAACGATAGATCACTTTCTGTGCATCAGAATCAGGTGAGTACTTCGTAGGTATTTGCTGATTGTGAATGGTTACTATTCCATCTGAACGCTTTAAGCGGTCTGATGGATAGTAACTAAAGAACAAATATCCATTAGACGTACCGAAGTTGTCCGATGGAACAGAAAAAATGTGCCAAAAAAAGTCTCACCTCGTTTCATTGGCTTTGTAGATTCCTCGGTGCCTCGGAATGACTATTTAACAATCTCAAGCCCAATAAGAAAGTCATCCAGAGGAGGAGCATAAGCGACGATCGATGGATCTACAAAATGTAATTTCCAACTCGGTTTATGGTTAGGCAGACTTCTCGCTACGCCTACCTGCGCTGAGGCTTCGGCCGACTTGCTCTGAGTGACTAATATCTACTAGGTTTTATATTTCAAGTCATCCAGAGGAGGAGCATAAGCGACGATCGATAGATCTGCCAAATGTATTTTCCAGCACGGTTTATATTTAAGCAGACTCTTCACTGCGCCTACCTACGCTGTAGCTTCGGCCGGTTTGCTCTGAGTGACTAATATCTACTAGGTTTTATATTTCAAGTCATCCAGAGGAGGAGCATAAGCGACGATCGATGGATCTGCCAAGTGTATTTTCCAGCACGGTTTATATTTAAGCAGAGTCGATACTAGCCGAGAAATCCCTCTATAAATTTAGTGTTAGCATTTGTTTACATAGCATGACTATGCAGGTGTAAGGCTATGTTTTATTCATCACTTTTTTGATGAACTCTAACGAACCTTACCAATATGTTTGCACTTCTACTATCCATACTTACACTTTCAGGGCCCCTTCAAACCGATTCCGTTAAAGTAAACACTCAAATCGATCATGTTACGGTCTATCAAAATCAGGCTCAGGTACATCGCTCCTATCAACATTCTCTTTCAACCGGTAAATCAATACTTATTTTTGAAAATCTTTCGGAATTCCTGCTTGAAGAAAGTATTCAGCTCACCGGTTCTGGATCATGGACCTTAGTTTCTCTGAGCGTACAACAGAGTTTTAAAGATCAATTGCCATCAACGTCGAAAATTAACGCTTTAAATCTGCGGAAAGAAGAACTACAGGATCAAATCGTTGCAAAACAATCAGAATTAGAGGTCATAAAGAAAGAAATCGCATTTATCGATCAATCGAAAAATATTGTGGCGGGGAATAAACTTTCAGCTGATGAAATAAACAGCTTGCTCTCTACCTATCGTGAAAATCTTACAAGTGCCCTGCAACGTCAGGATCTCGCCAATAAAGAACTCAACCATCTACAATCGAAGTTAAGCAATGTAATTTGGCAAATCGATGAAAGCGGAAGAACCGACAGGAGTTATTCAAAAAAAGTAATTGCTGTTGTATCAACTTCAGAACCACTAGAAATAAATTTCGAATTAACGTATTTGGTTACTAATGCCGGGTGGTACCCTACTTATGATTTTAGATCTTCTTCAATTGATGAGCCGATCGAGCTCACTTATAAGGCAAACATCTATCAACAAACCGGTACAGATTGGGAGCATATCTCATTCATCATTAATTCAGGTGATCCTTCATCAAATGCCATTAAGCCATCACTAGATCCTCTCCTTTTAAGTTATTCGTTTCCGTCTGCTTTACCTGCTATGCGAGGGTTAAACACATTTAAACCTGCTAATAGAATCGTAAAAACCACCCACAATGGTCTTGTTACCGGTAAAGTAATTGATGCTGAATCAGGCGAGTCACTTCCGGGAGCAACCGTAAGTATTGAAGGGACAAATAATGGAACCTCAACCGATACGAATGGTAATTTCATACTGTCCAATCTGAGTAATGGCGTCCACATTTTAAACGTTGGGTTTGTGGGCTTTACAACCAATCGATTTCCGATTAACATCCAGAGAAATGGTTTTGAAATTATCGTTTACATGAATGCGGATCTAGTTGGCCTGGATGATGTTATAGTCACGGCAGCCGGAATCAAGCGTGAAAGAAACGCTCTTGGCTACAGCATGCACAAACCGGAAGTTCCTCAGGAAAAACCATCAATAATTCAAAATAACGTAACCAGAAATCAAACTAGTTTCAGTTATGAGTTATCCGATCCATATTCCGTTCCTTCAGATGGAAAAACGCACACTGTTGACATTAAGCGGGAGTACATTTCCGGAGATTTCAAATATGGATCCGTTCCTAAATTGTCTGAGTTTGCCTATCTCGAAGCTAAAATCGAAAATTCCTCAACGCTGAATTTGTTATCTGGTGAGGCTAATATTTACTTCGAAAATCGCTTTGTGGGCACTAGTTACTTAGATCCTAATAGTACGCAAGACAGTCTTTCTGTTTCTTTAGGAAAAGATGAACAAATCGTGATCAACCGGGAAAAACTCACTGACTATTCCTCCAAAAATTTCTTCCGTAATAGAATACGTGAGCTTGAAGTGTACGAGATAACCATTAAGAATACCAAAAGTGAGCCTACAGTACTGATGATAGAGGATCAGATACCAGTTTCGACAAACGAAGAGATCGAAATTAAAATAAAGGAGTTATCAAATGGTAAAGTAGACGAAGAAACAGGTATTATCACGTGGGATTTAGAACTCGCGCCCGGTGAGTTGAAAACACTTCGATTGGCATTTGAAATTGAATACCAAAAAGGAAAGCGGTTGAATATGTAGTTTGCCTAGTATGGCAAACGAATTATTAACGATTCAGAACTAGCAAATCAGCCTACAAAACTTTATCTTTCTTGTTCGCAAGCCGGTCTAATCCATCGGCTTGTTTTATTGGATGCATGCAACCCGAAGGTGACCGCAAATCACCTTTTTTCATACATATAAATTCGAATCACAAACCGGTACTCCCTTGGAAACTGAATTCTCAGAACGCTCAGCAAGTATTGATATACTTATAGAATTTGATCTTAAAAAAATTCTAGACTACTCCTACGCCGATGAATTGGAACCACGCGAACGTGCACAAGTGCGCGAATACGTGCAAAATATTTTTCGTCGCAGAAGTTATCTCGATTTCTTGATCGACCACTACTCGAGCATCGGTGTGGATGAGATGAAAGCCGAACTGAAGAATATTTTACGTCTTGGTATTTATGATCTGCTGTTTATGGATAGCACTCCGGATTATGCTGCCATCAATGAAGCAGTAGAAATTGCTAAAGCAATGCTAGGTTCCAAAACCGGTGATTTGGTGAATGCTATTATGCGTAATCTACAGCGTGATATCGAAAACCTTCCAAAGCCGGCCTACAAAGACCGTACGAAATTGGTTGCTACTACTTTCTCTCACCCCGAGTGGATGGTTGCCCGATGGAGTAAGCGTTTCGGTGAGCGTGAAGCGTTTCAGTTGATGCAAGCCAATAACACTCGCCCAAATTACTATGTGCGAGTAAACACCCTCCGTACTAAGCCGGAAAACTTCGAGCTACGTATGGACAAAATGGGAGTAGAATTTGAAGCCAGTGATTGGTTACCAAATTTCTACAAGGTGGATAGCGTACAACCATTCATCGAAAAAGGGTTGCTTACCAAAGGACTTTGTCAGGTTCAGGATATTGCTGCCGGTCTTGCTCCATTTGTACTCGATCCTCAGCCGGGTGAAAAAATTTACGATTTGTGTGCAGCACCGGGAACCAAATCTATCATGATTTCAGATCTCACGGAAGCTCAAAGTGATATTCTTTCTGTGGATATTTCTGCAGATCGACTCGAAAAACTGGCAGAGAGTGCAATTAGTCATGGTGCTGAGAATATTAAAATCCGCCGTGGAGATGTACTAGAACTATCTCTTCCACTTGCGGACGCCGTTTTACTTGATGCACCTTGTACGGGAACCGGAGTATTGAGCAAACGTGCTGATTTACGTTGGAGAAGAGATGAAGAAGGTCTTAAGAAAGCAGTTGAACTTCAGGAGCAATTACTGGAAGAAGCTGCCAATATGGTGAAAGTTGGTGGACGTTTAGTATATAGCACCTGTTCGCTAGAGCCGGAAGAAAACATGGAGCAGATCAAGAAGTTGATCGATAAAATGGATGATAACTTCGAGCTACAGCCATTAGAAGATTTTGTACCTGAAGAAGTACTTACCGAAGATGGACTAGCTTACCAAACCTTCCCACATAAACACGGCTGCGACGGACACTTTGGTGTTCTTTTAGAGCGTGTCAAGTAAGTTACAGAGTTACAAAGTGACAGAGAAAATTTCACTTTGTAACTCGCCCTTTATTTAGATAAGCCATGAGAACGCTTTCAATTAACCACTGAGAACACGGAGCACACTGAGTTAATATGAGTTATAAGCTGCAAGATCTTACTGAAAAAGTAATTGGTGCGGCAATTCATGTGCATCGTGAATTAGGTCCGGGATTGTTAGAATCGGCATATCAAGAGTGCTTAAGTTATTTATTAATAAAAGACGGACTTTCAGTTGAAAGGGAAAAACCAATACCCGTTAAATTCGAAGAAGTCAGTTTAGATTGCGGATATCGTATAGATTTGCTTGTTGAGAATTGCTTAGTTCTCGAATTGAAAAGTGTAGAACGCTTGCAACCAATTCATACAGCGCAAGTTCTTAGTTATTTAAAACTAGGAAATTATAACGTTGGCCTATTATTGAACTTTAATGTTACCTTGATGAAAAGAGGTATAAAACGAATTGTTAATTAATTCTGATTGCTCTGTGTTCACGCAAAGTTTATTGATAATCATCGATCGAGTAACAATTTCCATAGATTTATTGAACTTACGAACTAAAGCTTTCACATTAAATATAAACTCAGTGCCCTCTGAGTACTCAGTGGTAAATTAGTCAATGAAAAAAGAAATTCCCTCAAAATACGATCCTTCGAATATTGAAGATAAATGGTATGCCTATTGGATGGAGCAAGGCTACTTCTATTCTCAAGTTGATCACTCTAAAGAGCCATACACCATTGTAATTCCACCGCCGAATGTAACGGGCGTTTTACACATGGGACACATGCTCAACAACACCATTCAGGATGTGTTGATTCGCAGAGCTCGTATGCAAGGCTACAACGCCTGTTGGGTTCCGGGAACCGATCACGCTTCTATTGCTACTGAAGCAAAAGTAGTGCGAAAGCTACGTGAAGAAGGCATCAAAAAAGGAGATTTGAGTCGTGATGAATTTTTAGAGCATGCCTGGGAATGGACCCACAAGCACGGAGGAATCATCCTTGAGCAGCTTAAGAAATTAGGAGCCAGCTGCGATTGGAAACGCACTTCGTTTACAATGGACGATAAGTACTCGGAAAGCGTAATCGACACTTTTATCGATCTGTACAACAAAGGGAAGATTTATCGCGGAGCTCGGATGATCAATTGGGATCCATCCGCAAAAACGGCGCTAAGCGATGAAGAGGTAATTCACAAGGAAGTGAATTCGAAGCTGTATCACGTTCGCTATCAGATTGTAGATTCTTCAGATTTTGTAACCATCGCTACTACTCGACCCGAAACCATTCTCGGCGACACTGCGGTGTGCATTAATCCGAATGATGAACGCTACACGCATCTTCACGGTAAACGCGTGGTTGTTCCGCTTGTAAATCGAGAAGTGCCCATCATTCTCGATGATTACGTGGACATGGAATTCGGAACGGGATGCCTGAAAGTAACCCCTGCCCACGATGTAAACGATTACGAATTAGGTCAGCGCCACAATTTGGAAACCATCAACATGATGAATGCGGATGGTACGGTAAGTGAAGAAGGTGAGCTCTACATTGGAATGGACCGTTTTGAAGTTCGAAAGCAAATCGCCAAAGACCTGGAAACAGCGGGCAATTTGGTTTCCATCGAAGATTACAAAAACAAAGTAGGCTATTCGGAGCGAACCGATGTGGTTATTGAACCACGATTATCGCTGCAATGGTGGGTTTCGATGAAAGAATTAGCGCAACCTGCTCTTGAAAATGTGATGAATGACAATATTCAATTTCATCCTCCGAAATTCAAAAATACCTACCGCCATTGGATGGAAAATGTGAAAGACTGGTGTATTTCTCGTCAGCTCTGGTGGGGACATCGAATTCCGGCTTTCTATTACGGCGATGGCGAAAACGATTTTGTGGTTGCCAAAGACGAAGAAGACGCCCTCGAACTAGCTCGCGAGAAAACAGGTGATCAGGAAATGGCGTTCAGTGATTTACGTCAGGATGAGGACGTTCTCGACACCTGGTTCAGTTCTTGGTTATGGCCTATTTCTGTGTTTGATGGTTTTTATACCGATGAAGAGGTGGATTACTACTACCCCACGAAAGATTTGGTTACTGCTCCGGAAATCATGTTTTTCTGGGTAGCACGCATGATTATTGCCGGATACGAATACCGCAACGAGCTTCCATTTGAGAATGTGTATTACACCGGTATTGTGCGGGATAAACTCGGACGAAAAATGAGCAAGAGTTTAGGGAATTCACCCGATCCGTTGGAGCTGATTTCTACTTACGGCGCCGATGGTGTTCGTATGGGAATGCTCTTCTCCACTCCTGCCGGAAACGATCTGCCTTTTGATCCTTCGATTTGTGAGCAAGGCAAAAAGTTTTCTAACAAGATCTGGAATGCTTTCCGCTTCCTAACCCTCAACATGAAGGAAGGTGTTGAATATCAGCCAACCTTAGAAATCGATGAGAGTAATCTGGCCGATCGTTGGATGATGACACGCATCCAGCAAACCATTAAAGAGGTGGACGAGAACTTTGCAAGCTATCGCTTAAATGATGCACTCAAGAGCGTGTACTCGTTGATTTGGGATGATTTCTGTGATTGGTACATCGAGCTGGCTAAACCGGAATACGGTAAAGAATTCGATCCCCAAAAGATGAATGTAGCCCTCGGTTTCTTCGAAGTGTTGATGAAGTTGCTTCACCCATTTATGCCGTTTATTTCAGAAGAAATCTGGCAGTACATTCAGGAGCGTAGTTCAGACAACGCACTCTGTATCTCAGAATGGCCAACGTATGATGAGAAAGCTGATCGTACTGCAGATGCCGAGACCTTCAAACTGTTCCAGCAATTCGTTTCTTCGATCAGAAACATCAGAGCAGAAATGCAGCTTTCGCCAAAGGCTGAGTTGGAAATTCTTATCAAAACAACCAAAACCGAAGTAGCGGAGAATTTGAACTCCAATCAATGGATTTTGGAGCAATTGCAGTCGTTAAGTGCGATTACCATTGGTGCGAATGTTGAAAAGCCCAAAGCATGTTCGTCATCGCTGGTAGATGGCCATGAATTGTATGTCCCCTTGGCCGGACTCATCGACGTTGATAAAGAGCGCGAGCGTATCGAAAGTGAAATCAAGCGTATCGAAGGCTGGTTGAAAGGTGTAAATGGAAAATTGAACAACGCCAATTTTGTGAACAATGCCCCGGATGCAGTGGTTGAAAACGAACGCAATAAAAAGCGTGATGGTGAGGCAAATTTGGCTAAGCTGAAAGAACAGCTTAAAGATTTTGCGTGATTTAAATTTGATAGCAGGACGATTAATGAATCCTGTTTCATAAATGAGGAGTTTAAACTCCTCATTTGGTAAAAATAGATTTTTTCACAAGCGGAAGGTTTTAATCTTTCGCTTATTTTAGATGTATGAAAACTTTTTCTCTTCAACCTCAGGAGCCACAACAGCCGGCAGATTTTCTTAAAGGTCTCAACAAACAACAGCATGAAGCGGTAACTACCACTCAAGGTCCGTTACTGATTGTAGCCGGTGCAGGTTCGGGTAAAACTCGAGTGCTTACTTTTCGGATTGCTTACCTCCTTCAACAATACAAAGCGGCACCTAACGAAATCCTGGCGCTTACTTTCACCAACAAGGCCGCCCGTGAAATGAAAGAGCGAATCTTGAAATTAATTGGAGATAAAGCGCAAAAGCTATGGATGGGTACCTTCCACTCCATCTTCTCAAAAATATTGCGATTCGAAGCAGAAAAATTAGGCTACGGCAAAGACTTTACTATTTACGATACCAGCGATTCGGAGCAGGTGATCAAACAGATTCTTCAAGAATTGAATTTTGATCCAAAAGAAATCAAGCCAAAAACGATTCGAAATAAAATCAGCGATGCCAAGAATCAGCTTATTTCGCCGGATGATTATCAGCATCGTTTTGTAAGCTCAACACTCGATGATATTACCTCTCGCGTGTACAGCGTGTATCAAAAACGACTGAAACAAAGCAATGCCATGGACTTTGATGACCTGTTGGTGAAGCCGATTCAACTGTTTGAAGAGCATCCGGAGGTGTTGGAACAATACCAGGATCGCTTTAAATACATTTTGATTGATGAGTATCAGGATACGAATCACGCACAGTATAAAGTGACCAAAATGCTGGCTGCTAAGTACAACAATATTTGTGTGGTGGGTGATGACGCTCAAAGTATTTATTCGTTCCGAGGGGCAGATATTTCGAATATTCTGAACTTTAAGGAAGATTACGAGAACGCTAAACAAGTGCCGTTAGAGCAAAACTATCGGTCATCGAAATCGATCCTTCAATGTGCCGATTCTATCATCAAGAAAAACAGTAATCAGCTTGATAAAACCCTATGGACAGAGCAAGGTTTAGGAGATCCGGTTATTCTGCTTCAAAACTATGATGAGAGAGATGAGGCAAATCGAGTAGCACAGCATATCATCGATTTAAAAATGAGGCATGGATACACAAATAATCAGGTAGCCATCCTCTACCGTACCAATTACCAATCCAGAGTATTTGAAGAAGCATTACGCCGGCACGACCTCGCCTATCAGTTGATTGGTGGTCTCTCTTTCTATCAGCGGAAAGAGATTAAAGATGTGCTCGCTTATCTCACGCTGTTGGTGAACAAACACGATGAAACCAATTTGGTACGTATCATCAACGAACCGTCGCGTGGAATCGGTAATAAATCGATCAATGATTTACGTAGGCAAGCACGGGAAACCGGGCAAACTATGTGGGATATCCTCGAAAATGTGGAAGACAGCAATGTGTACAAACCAGCGAAAGTGCGTATTCGAGAGTTCGTGGATATGATAAATAAAATCCGATCCGATTTGGCGATGGGAATCACCATCTCTGAAGCTACAAGAAATGTGCTTGAGCAATCTGGATATATGAAGGCGTTGGTTGAGGAGAATTCCCACGAATCGATGATGCGACGTGAGAACATTATCGAACTCCAAAACGCAATCTCCTACTACGAGCGTGGAAAAGCTAAATCATCGTTAAGCGCATTCTTGCAAGAAATCAGCCTGATTACTGACGGAGACAAATTCGACGAAAATAAGCCTGCCATTACGTTGATGACTGTGCACGGTTCAAAAGGACTCGAGTTTCCTGTGGTGTTTGTGGTTGGTTTAGAAGAAAACCTTTTCCCGGTTGGTGGCCGTGATGGTTTTGATGCAGACATCGAAGAAGAACGTCGATTATTTTATGTGGCCATCACTCGTGCCGAAGAACGTTTGTATTTTAGCTATTGTAAATCGCGCTTTAAATTTGGTGAAGAACAGCAACAGCTTCGCTCCCGTTTTCTGGATGAAGTGGATCCGGGTGTGGTACGAACTGAAACGGGTGCTACCATTTCTCAAAAAAATGATCGATTTAGTTATGAGGGAACATCGGACGATAACCATACTTCAAGTTATGTTGAATACGATTGGCAGAAACCTAAAACCAAAAAAACAGGTTCTTCTTCTCTAGGATCTATTCATTACGAATACGAAGCCGGTGAAGATCCCTTTGTTGTTGGAGCTCAGGTGATGCATGCTAAATTCGGCCCCGGTAAAATCATCAGCCGTAGCGGATTAGGAATGGATGCTAAAGTTGTCGTATTTTTCAAAAAACGAGGACAAAAGAAATTAATGTTGAGGGCAGCCCCCCTTCAGGTTATCGATTAGAAAGACGGTTTTACAATAGTTTTTATGTGGAGAAGAACCTCACTTAGTTGGGTGATGGTGTTATTCAGTGTTTTCACTGCGTATGCACAGCCTGTGTTAACGCCTCAAAATGTGGCCCTTGGAGGCGGTGGAAGCACCTACATTACCGATTATAATGCCAATTTTTATAATCCGGCGAATCTGTTCATTCCTGATCGCATCCGAACCATTGATGTAGGCTTGGCAATAACCGGTACATACTTTAATGGAGTGCAGAATTTTAGTGATCTCAACGAACAACGGTCTAACCTCGAAAATTATCTGTATGCTTTTCAACCCGGTGCTTATGCTATCACTTCGGCTGACAGAACTGAGATTCTAGATGAGAATTATATTCGGAACCGAACAACTTCGTTGCATCAAACGAGGCTAGAAGCAACCCTACTTGGTTTTAAAATCAGGAATGAGCGTCGTGCAATTTCTTTCGCCATCAGAAACCGAATAGCTTCTTCTTTTGAAGTTGGCAGAGGTTGGTATTCAACCGAAACACAACCTGCGGATAATCAAACGATACTCGATCGTACCTTAAAGCATAGGTATCAATCGTTGTATGAAGTTTCGATTGGCTTTGCCGAATCTTTCCAGTTCTTTTCTGATATGACTCCTCGCCTTGACGAACTTGCCATTGGCATTGCCCCTAAATTTGTAATTGCCGGTGCCTATCAAAATGCAGTTTGGGAGAATCAATTTGTTCAACAAAACAACGGTAGTGTTATTCAGATTCAGAGTTTTGAATATGCTGCAACCGGTACGTTTGCTACTGCTACTGATGAATACCTTAACGGAGTTCCTGCCCAGCAAGCGTTGACTTCTAATATTTCAGACGAGCTTTTCAACCCTCAGGGATATGGTGGCGGACTCGATCTTGGATTGACCTATCTGATCACTTTAGGAAGTGATTTTTCGACGCTAGAGAATACCGATCAAAGAACTCAAAAATCATTACGTGTTTCTTTTTCTATCACGGATATTGGTTTCGTAGTGTATGATCAATCATTGGAGCTTGGTATTAATGCCGATACATCTAATGCGGCTGCATTTCCAACCAATGTATCGTCGAATGCCTTTGTTGGGGCACCTGGGCAGATCATCGATTTTGTAGATCAGTTTTCAACAAATAATCCATTTGCTAGTGCATCAAAAGTGGACGGTTCTAACTTTGTATTACTACCAACGGCACTCCACACAGGGATTTTATTTGAAGTAAATCGATTAAAACTCATGGGTGATTTGAGCCTTGGTCTCACAAATAATGCCTTCAACTCAACAAAGTTAGTTGCATCCGCTGGAGTTGAAATCCGACCATTGAAATTTTTACCATTAAGGGCAGGTACACAGTTAGCAACCGAGCTGCCAAATTACTTCAGCTTTGGGGCTGCCATTGAAACTAAGCTTTGGGACTTATCCATTGCAACCCAGTTCGTTTCCCGAACTTTCAACGAAAACCCAACGTTATCAGGGATAACCGTGGCTGCATTGCAATTTCATTTTTAACTGACAGATTGCCCGTCTCATTTGGCAGATTCCGATTATTTGTCGGCATAGTTATTGCACAAAAAGCTTGGCTTTGTATTTGCCAACTCATAGGAAAATAAACAGAGAAGAAAATTATTTAATGAAATCACGTTTTACTTTAGACAATCAGCTTGGGCGAGCAGACGACGCATTCGAAGATTTTGAGCAGGCAATCCCGCTCATGTCAGAAGAGGAAGAGAAAGAGCTCACTGAATCGATTGTTCCCGACTCATTACCAATTCTACCCCTAAAAAATACTGTATTATTTCCCGGAGTTGTTGTTCCGATTACTGTTGGCAGAGACCGATCGCTTGCTTTAGTAAAGGAAGCGTATGCCGGTGATAAAATAATCGGTGTGGTTACCCAAATCGATGAAGAAATTGAAGAACCATCCTATGGCGATTTACACAAAATCGGTACAGTTGCTCAAATCCTGAAGCTTATCAAAATGCCGGATGGCAGCCGTAGTATTGTAATTCAAGGTAAATCGGTATTTGAAGTGGAAGAGTTTACTCAAGACCAGCCCTACTTCAGAGCTACCACAAAAAGCTATCCACGTGAAATGGATATCCAAGGATTGGAACTAAGTGCTTCCATCCGAAATGTGAAAGAAACGGCGGTTAATATCATAAACAAATCGCCGAATATTCCTTCTGAAGCAGCCATTGCTGTAAATAATATTAACAGCCCGATATTTCTACTCAACTTTATTGCGTCAAATTTAAATGTAGATATCGACGACAAACAGGATTTACTGGAAACTCAAAAATTCTCTGATAACCTTGATAAAATCATGGAGTTTCTCGAGCAGGAACTTCAGGTTCTGGATATGAGTGAGAAAATCCGCACTAAGGTGAAGTCCGATATCGACGATCAGCAGCGCGAATTTTATTTACGCCAGCAAATGAAAGCCATTCAGGAAGAACTTGGCGAAGATGCAGAACAACAGGAAGTTGAAAAGTTACGCGAGAAACTAGCATCAAAAAAACTGCCGGATTACGCCCGGGAAGTCGCCGAAAAAGAGTTAGGTAGATTGGAAATGACCCCTAACGCTTCCCCAAATTATGGCATCATCTACAGTTATGTAGAATGGATTATTGATCTGCCTTGGGATGAATACTCGGAAGACAAACTCGATCTGGAATTTGCCCGCAAAGTATTGGATGAAGATCACTACGGACTCGAAAAAGTAAAAAAGCGCATCATAGAATATTTGGCCGTATTAAAGTTGAAGAAAGACATGAAAGCGCCTATTCTTTGTTTTTATGGGCCTCCGGGCGTTGGTAAAACTTCGCTTGGAAAGTCGATTGCTCGTTCACTAAACAGAGAGTTTGAACGATTTAGTTTAGGAGGAATCAGAGATGAAGCCGAGATTCGAGGGCATAGAAGAACGTACATTGGTGCGTTACCGGGGCGAATTATCCGCTCTATGAAAAAAGCCGGTAAAGGTAATCCGGTAATTATGCTGGATGAGATTGATAAGGTAGGTTCTGATTATCGTGGCGATCCAACTTCTGCCCTGCTTGAGGTTTTAGATCCTGAACAAAATGATACCTTCAGCGATAACTATCTGGAGATTGAATACGATTTATCTAAAGTGATGTTTATTGCTACGGCAAACTCACTGGAAACCATTCCTGCTCCCCTTCGTGATCGAATGGAAATCATTAACATTAGTGGATACACGCTCGAAGAAAAAACCGAGATTGCTAAAAACTATCTCATTCCAAAACAGATAAAAGAAAACGGTTTAACCGAAGAGCAAATCAGCATTGATGACGAAGCGATAACACGTGTAATTGATCAATATACCAGAGAATCCGGTGTACGTAACTTAGATCGGCAAATTGGATCGGTATGCAGAGGTGTGGCAGCAAAAGTAGCTTCCGGTGAAATTGAATCGTTTACCGTTTCGGAAAAAGACGTTGAAGAATTATTGGGTAAACAAAAATTCTTCAGTGATGTTGCAGAACGCACGACCGTACCGGGTGTGGCAACCGGACTCGCATGGACGCCATTTGGTGGAGACATCCTCTTTATCGAAGCGAGTGTTTCAAAAGGAAGTGGAAAACTGAATATCACCGGTCAGCTTGGTGATGTAATGAAAGAGTCGGCAATGCTGGCGATTTCATATTTAAAAGCTCATGCCGGTGAAATTGGAATTCCCGAAGAAGCCTTCAAGTACTGGGATTTACATATTCACGTACCTGCGGGTGCCGTTCCAAAAGACGGTCCTTCGGCTGGTGTATCACTGCTTTCTGCCATTGCTTCAATCTTTACGCAGCGTAAAGTTAAAGGGACAATCGCACTTACGGGAGAAATCACATTACGTGGCTTAGTGTTGCCGGTTGGTGGGATCAAAGAAAAAGTACTGGCTGCAAAACGTGCAGGAATTACTAAAGTGCTTTTACCTAAGAAAAACGAAAAAGACGTCGCAGAAATTGAAGCAGATGTAATCGGTGATCTTGAGGTAGAATATCTGGAAAGAATGTCTCCCCTACTCGATATCATTCTTGACAAAGATGCAGTTCGTGATCCAAACGAATACTTTAAAGTTAGTGACGAGCATAAGCAGACCGTAAAGAAGAAAAAGTAATGATTTAAAAAGCCCATGCTGAAGTTCTCACTTGGGCTTTTTCATGAACAGAAGATTTGATTCGTTGAAAAAGATATTTTCCCTTTGTTTATAAACTCAGGAGTGTTTTATTTAGAAAATCACCCCGCACAAACTAAATAAATATGAATCAATCCATTGTTTTGCGACAAGAACCTAAATTTGAAATCCAACTTCTTGAGGAAGGTTTTCAGATTATAGATGCCAATAAAGATGAAAACAATGGGTACTTCACCTATCAAGAACTAGATTCTGTGGAAATAAACAGAGCTTGGTTTCCTAAGCTAAGCGTGTGGATGCGGGTAATTACCACCTTTTTAAATGGTGTTCCTTTCTTCCCCAGTGCCGACCAATACAAAACTGCCAACCTGATTTTGCATGTAAAACAATCAAAAATTGGAGTTTGGCTTACTAATTCTAATATGGCCGATGAGGCTATAAAATTGAAAGAATTACTTTCACAGAAAATCTGATTATTTATTTAAAAACTACTTTTACTTTCAACAATCTTAGCGAAGAGCTGCATAAGACTGTCTATTTGTTTGATGAATAACCACTTCCACTCTGTTCTACTTGAATATACCGGTGCCTCAAAAATTATTCGCTCCGAATTGATCCAAGAACTTTGGAGCGGATACGGCGAACTTTTAAGAGTTCATTTAGCAAATTCTGATTTTGAGACCGTAATTGTAAAACATATTCAGTTAACCCAGAATGGATCACATCCAAGAGGCTGGAATACAGATATCGGACATCAAAGAAAGCTGAAATCCTACCAAGTTGAGACTATATGGTATGAGCAGTATAGTTCAGCGAGTACTGCAAGGCTCCCAAAAGCATTAGCTATTGAGCAAACACAAGACGAAATGTTAATTGTGATGGAAGATTTGGATCAAGCAGGCTATCCTCGTAGGAAATCGACTGTTACATGGATTGAGGTTGAAGCATGCATAAAATGGCTCGCAGAATTTCATGCGAGCTTTATGGGAGTTACACCACACGGACTTTGGGATATTGGAACTTATTGGCATTTGGATACACGTCCCCAAGAACTGGGTGCGCTATCTGACCAATCACTAAAAAAAGCTGCCCCTCTGATTGATCAAAATCTAAATGAATGTACCTACAAAACATTTGTACATGGTGATGCCAAACTAGCTAACTTTTGCTTTTCCAAAAGTGGCAAAGTTGCCGCTGTTGATTTCCAGTATGTTGGAGGAGGTTGTGGCATGAAGGATCTTGCCTATTTTATCGGTAGTTGCCTTAATGAAGACGATTGTGAGCGAATGGAGCCTCAAATTTTAGATACTTATTTCGGTTTTTTACGGAATGAACTTGGCGAAAAGTCAAAGCAAATTGAAACTGAATGGCGGCCAATGTATCGAGTAGCTTGGGCAGATTTTCATCGTTTTTTAAAGGGATGGAGTCCCGGACATTGGAAAATCAATAGTTACAGTGAACGAGTAACAAAGCAAGTAATAGAATCCTTTTGAAATGAATTTGATTCCACTTAAAGAGATCGCAATCAAAGCAGCTTTAGATGCCGGAGAGCACATCAAATCTTATATGAACGCATCGATAGAATTCGATGAAAAAGATGGTGGAGTAAATTATGCCTCTCAAGTAGTTACTAAAGTTGACAAAGAGTGCGAGGATATTATCCTCTCCTACCTGCTTCCAACTTGCGAAAAACATGATCTTGCATTACTTACCGAAGAAACCGAAGACGATGGTAGTAGATTTGAAAAAGCCTATTTCTGGTGCATAGATCCTATTGATGGCACTTTGGCATTTATCAAGAAAGAGCCACATTTCTCCGTTTCGATTGCATTGGTTCGAAAAGATGGTACTCCGGTAATTGGCGTTGTATATGACCCAAGTACAGATACATTATATCATGGAGCTAAAGGAAGTGGCGTATTCAGAAACAATGAGTTATGGAATATTAAACGCGAGAATGATTACCTCACATTTGTTCATGATAAGTCGCTACAAGCAACTCATGAAATTGATGATTTAGTTGAAATATTGAATCATACGGTTGAAGAGCAAAAGTTGAAAAGATTCAAGGTGATTAAAGGTGGTGGATCGGTACTGAATGCAATTAATGTGCTGAAAAACGCTCCAGCGTGTTTAATTAAACATCCAAAAAAAGAAGTGGGTGGTGGCAGCATCTGGGATTTTGCAGCCACAGCATGTTTGTTTCACGAGCTAGGATATCGAGCAACAAATTTTAAAGGTAAACCGCTCGACTTAAATCGAAAAGACAGCACTTTTATGCACCACGAAGGTATTTATTTCAGCTGCTTTGGCTAATTATTAACCGTTTCCATTTCAGTTAAAAAGCCCTCGATTAAATCTTTTGGATGATTTGTTGGCACCACAGGAAAATCAAACCATTCATCCACAGGTTTTTCGAAACCGATTCGATTTAGGTAACTATGAAGTGCTGCATTCAATCCTTTTGTATAAGCCGAATGATCGGTTCCTTCCGGATCCTCATGCCATAGATCATTTTGGGCAAAACCATGAAATTCCGGTCCGGTAATGCGGATTCCAAAAGCTTCCGGATTTTTCCCTATCGGGCTATGAACTGTGGTTGTGAACTGATGCCAATAGGCCGATTGTATGCAATTCTTCTCAAATAACTGTCGTACAACTTCCAACGAATCAATGGTTTCTTGTTGGCTTTGAGTGGGGAAACCATACATCAAATACGCATGGACCATGATCCCATTTTGGGAGAAATTATGGGTTACCCGAGTGACTTGTGCAATATCTACGCCCTTTTTCATTTTCGCTAGCAACCGATCGGAAGCCACTTCTAATCCACCAGTTACGGCAATACACCCTGCTTCCGCCATCAATGCACAAAGTTCGGCGTTAAACGTTTTTTCGAAGCGGATGTTCGTCCACCAACTAATCTTTATTTCTCTTTCGATGAGCACCTTAGATAACGCTTTGAGCATTTTAGGGGGAGCAGCTTCATCCACAAAATGAAACCCATTAATTCCCGTATCCGCCATTATCTTTTCAATTTTATCCGCTAATAACTCAGCAGTAGAATTCTGATAATTGCCAATGTAATCGAGGCTTACATCACAAAAGGAACATTGTCGCCAATAGCAGCCATGCGATATGGTGAGTTTATTCCAGCGTTTATCAGTCCACATTCGATGCATGGGATTTACTACATCCAAAAAAGAAGTGTATTTATCGAATGGAAGTCCGGTATAATCCGGTGCCGGTAAACTTGCGTGATGATGGATGGTGTTGGGCAAATAGTTTTTATACACCACTTGTTCATCTTCTAGAATAAAGGTGCGCTCTAGTTGTTCTTCATCGATTTTTCCTTGGATAAATTCCAGCATTTTCAAAAGTGGACCTTCCCCATCATCAAGTGAGATGAAATCAACTATTTCGAAAATTCTTGGGTCTTCAAGACTACGTAATTCGGTGTTACAATAGCCACCGCCGAATGCCACTTTGATTTCCGGAAAAAACTGTTTGATAAACTGAGCACAACGTAAAGCTGCGAATAAATTGCCGGGAAAGGGAATGGTAAACCCAACTAGTTCTGGAGACGTCTCTTCGATTTTTTGCTCAAGTAAATTAAGCATTTCATCTTCTATCAACGTGGGTTGGTACTGTAGAAACTCATCCAACTGATCGAAACTACTGGCGGAACTACCAATTTGCTCGGCATACTTTGTAAAAGCGAAAAACTCGTCAATATTAGCTTGAATGAAATCGCCTAGCTCTTCGATAAATAGTGTTCCGAAATGTTTGGCTTTGTCTATGATTCCTTCCTCTCCATCCGCCCATTCAATGTTGGTGTTCACATTTTTTAGGCGATGACCGACAGGCAAAAAACCGGAGCTTAGGATAACTTCGGCAGTTTGTAGATCTGGTGTTTGGAGAAATCCAATTACCGTATCAACGCATGCGATGTACGTATCAGCATTCATTCTTATCTCTGGAAAATGGTTATTTCCTAAAAGTTCGGCTTCATCAAAAAGATCGGCAATGAATTCAGCCGTAAAAATGGAAGTAAACAACTCGATACTCAAATCTACATGAGCCACCGAATATCCATGTTCTTGTAAGAACCCTTTCAAATACGCAGAAGCTGGATATGCCGTATTTAGTTGAGTAAAAGGTGGCGTAACGAGCAGAAGATTCGTGTGCATAATTGAGATGAGTGATGAGCGCTTAACTATTGCTTGAAAATATGAGTTTTAAGGGAGAAGTGTTTTCTTCATATTTATTGAACATGACATAGATTTATGGAAAACTTAATACTAAAAGTCTATTTGCTCTCATAAAGATGACTTATCCGGCTCATAAGTAGTCTTTAACGCGAAAAAGGAACAATAGAGAATTTATGCACTTTACGATAGTGTAACAGTTAAATAAAATAAAGGAGTTACACACTATGAAAGGCGAGTTAAAAGGAAAAAATATTGCATTTTTAGCTACCAATGGATTTGAAGAAATTGAATTAACAAGTCCACGAAAAGCACTAAATGAAGCTGGTGCTAACACCTTTATTGTTGCACCGGAAAATGACACCATTCGGAGTTGGAATAGCAATGACTGGGGAAGTGATTTTGAAGTAGACACGACCATCGAAAAAGCTACCCAAGAAAGTTTTGACGGTTTGATGATACCGGGCGGAGTTATGAGCCCGGATACACTACGCCAAAACGAAACAGCCGTAGAGTTTGTGCGTTCATTTTTTGAAGCCGGAAAGCCGGTAGCAGCTATTTGCCATGGACCGCAATTACTTATCGATGCTGATGTATTACAAGGTCGAGAAATGACTTCTTACCCAGCCATCAAAAACGATATTAAAAACGCAGGAGCACGATGGATGGATATGGAAGTAGTTGTTGATCAAGGATTAACAACAAGTCGGTCGCCAGATGACCTTCCGGCATTTAATCGCAAAATGATAGAAGAATTTAGAGAAGGTGTTCATAAAGCCCAGATGACTGCGTGAGCAGTGATCGTAGATGACCCCAAAAGCCTCCGGCCTATCCGGTCGGAGGTTTTCTTTTTTGTATTTATCTCATGTAAGTTCAATTAGTAACTACTTACGGAAAAACCGACGGTTAAAAATTTGTCTCTTCTTTTTTGATTTACCATCACAACGCTTTCGAAAGTTTGTAGATAATTCACTTTAAAGGCTAAATTTTTCATGATCGAAAATTCTACTCCAATATCTGCCCTCCAACGGTAATTATCTCTCTCCAGTAAAGAGGGTTGATAATAACTTTCATGAAGTAATGTGATTTTATCTTTCAGCACCACATATCTACCCTTCATCCAAAAAGTACCGCGTACAGTAGAAATGGAAGACTCGCCATTGTATTGAGTGCGATTGAAAACAGTGCTTCTGAATTGAGTTTGTTCAAATTCGCTGGTTAGTGAAAATTCCAACCTATTCCGTTTGTTGTTCACAGCTCTATATGAAGCCCCTGCTCCTACTAAATATCGAATATCAATTTCTCTGCGATAGTTTGTGCTTATAAATCCCAAAGCCAATGGGTAGACTTTCTTCAAAGGATTCAGATATAGAAAATTTAAACTAAGAATATCTTCATCCGCCTTAGTATTACCAAATTCCTGATAGGTGTAGGAGTTCTGTGTTTTAAACAATACTTGTTCATTGATTTTAAAACTAGTATTTGAAACGGCCCTGAAAATGACTGTTTGAACATTACCCTCTTGAAGAAAACCGGTAATCGAAAGATCAGTTTTAAAGTTTAAGGAGTCACTTTCGTTAACCTGCCCTTTAATGTTATTAGACAACATAAATACGAGCAGAAAAACCAAAGCGCATAATTTTAACTTCATATTTGCTGTATATATTTTCGGTTATCAATAAGTAAGTGATTAAGTACATTTAAAAATACTGAGCGTTTGCAACAAAAATTCTAAATGTTATACCAACTTTCGCATTCATATTTTTGATTTTTCTTTAGATCATCTTGAAATTAATAGCCGCTAAAGAATTAACTCATGAAGGTTTTCACAAAAAATTCATGAATCACCTGTACCTTAGAACAAATAAATAGAGGTATTTACTCACTCCAATCGAACATCGATCACACTTCACATGAAGAAAGAACAACTTGAAACACAGAGTTTAAACAAAATAAACGACGATTTTATCTATTTGATTGAATCGTTTTCTGAAATGCTCAAATCTCTCGGGGAAGAAAAACTAGCCAGTATTTTGCCTTGGATTAACGACCAATCTAACTTACCGGATACTTCGGGCATTGCCGATCAGAAAGTGATACAGGCATTAAGCATATCATTTCAACTGCTCAATTTGGTTGAAGAAAATAATGCAACTCATTTTCGTCGTAAATCTGAATTTTTCCTAGGACCTGATTCTATACGTGGTTCTTGGGCTGAAACCCTAAAAGAATTATCAGCAAAAAATTACACCGAGCAGCAAATTCTAGATACACTGGGTAATTTGAATGTAATGCCTGTGCTTACTGCCCATCCAACAGAAGCAAAAAGGGTTACTGTTCTTGAAATTCAACGCGAACTGTACCAATTACTTGTAAAAAGAGAGAATCCCAATTGGTCGCCACAAGAACAGGATGTACTCCATAGCGATATTTTAAGCTTAATGGAGCGCTGGTGGTTAACCGGTGATATATATTTAGAAAAACCAGATTTGGCCGATGAACGAAATAATCTGCTTTATTACTTTGCAAATGTGTTTCCAAAAGCATTGAATGTATCCGATCAAAGGCTAAAATTTGCCTGGAAAAATGCTGGTTTTGATCCTGAAAATCTTACAAAAGCCGAACAGTTTCCTCTGCTAAAACTAGGTAGTTGGGTAGGTGGCGATCGTGACGGTCACCCTTTTGTAACACCAGAGTTTACTGCCGATACATTACGAAAACATCGTGAAGTTGCATTAAATCTTCACCTCTCAAATTTGAAAGATTTAGGTCGAAAAATCAGCCTTTCTTCTTTCCTTACCGAAACCCCTCTATGGTTTTCTGAAGAAATTCAAAAGATGGCCACCCAATTTGGAGAAAAGGGCGCTTATGCAGTAGAACGAAACCCAAATGAGCCTTGGAGACAGTATGTAAACTTAATGGTTCTAAAGCTCGAGCAAACCATTGCGGAATCAAAAGGCGACAATTCTGAACTGTATTACGCTTCACCGGATGCATTGCTACATGATGTAAAAACTCTGGAAAAAGCTCTTGAGTCTGTCGGTTCAGATCGTATTATTGAAGATCTCATCTTCCCTATTGAGCGTCACATTCTATGTTTTGGTTTCCACCTGGCAAAGCTTGATATCCGTCAAAACAGTTCCTATCACGATAAAGCTATGACTCAAATCCTCAAAGCTTCTGGTTTTGAAGATTTCGAATTTGAGCAATGGACTGAGGAAAAGCGTCTAGATTTTATCAATAAAGAATTACAAACCAATAGACCATTTTTGCCTAGTAGTGAAAAGTGCGGTTTGGAAGCTGATAATGTACTCGGCTACTTCAAAGTAGTTAAAGAATACACCGATAATTACGGTTTAGATGGCGTTGGTTCTATTATTGTTAGTATGACTCGCAGCCTGAGCGATTTATTGGTGATGTACCTTTTTTTAAGAGAAGTAGGTTTAAATACGTCCGATTTTCAGGTTGTACCACTACTTGAAACCATTGACGATCTCGAAGCTGGTGAAGATATTTTAAACGATTTCCTCACTCATCCCAGAACTATTCAGCGATTGGAAAAAGATTCGCATAGGAAACAAGAAATCATGCTTGGCTATAGTGATAGCAATAAGGATGGTGGAATTCTTTCAAGCAGATGGACCATTTATAAAACCGAAGCCAAATTAACAGCTACTGCTGCAAAACATAATGTGGCACTTACCTTCTTTCATGGTCGTGGTGGTACCATTAGCCGCGGTGGTGGTAAAATTCACCGATTCTTGGAAAGTATGCCTCCGGGATCGGTAAGTGGCTCCATCAAAATGACTATTCAGGGAGAAACGATTGCCAGCCAGTTCGCAAACTTACTGAATGCCACCTATAATCTGGAAATGTTTCTCTCAGGAACCGCTAAGCAAGCCATTCATAAAGATTTAAATGATCCATTTGCCGATAATTTTGATGCAATAGATTCGCTTGTGCAAACATCAAATCAAACGTATCGATCGCTGTTGGATCACCCAAAGTTCATTGAGTTTTACAGCCACGCTACTCCCATCGATGTGTTGGAAGAAAGCAAAATTGGATCTCGTCCGGCCAGAAGAACCGGACAGCGCTCGCTTAATGATTTGCGCTCTATACCTTGGGTATTTAGCTGGAATCAGTCAAGGTTTAACTTAACTGGTTGGTTTGGTTTTGGCTCGGCTTTCAAAAAAGTGCAGAATGATAACCCGGATGCTTATGAAGCGTTTAAAAAATTAGCACAAGATTGGCCATTCTTTAAGTATTTGATTATTCAAATCGAAACAAATTTACTGAATGCTGATCCTAAGATTATGAATCGGTTTTCGGAATATGTAACTGACGAGAAACTACGGGATGATATCTTATCTCTTATTTTAGACGACTACACGGCTGCCTTATCTCAGACAGATGAAATAATGGGAAGCGAAAAAATTATTCGTAGATCAACAAAATTGGAAGATTCTGAATTACGCGAAGTTGCATTGAATATTTTACACGAGTTTCAGTTTAAGTACCTTAGCTTGAAACGAAATGCTTCTGGCGATTCGGATCAAACCGAGTTGTTAAATCATCTTCTACTTACCGTAAATGCACTTAGCGGTGGATTAAAAAGCACCGGTTAATCTATGGCCCAAATCACCGTTCAGGGTATCAATTTTGATGCAAACTCATCCTTTCAACGAGGGCCGGCTAAAGCACCGGCTCTCATTCGTAATGCTTTTTATTCAGACTCCGGAAATAGCTACTCCGAAGATCTAATCCTCATAGATAGCTCAGTCTTTTCCGATGCCGGTGATTTTGAGATTGAAGATTACTTTGATATTGAGTCGATTACAAAAGCGAATCTTCGACAAACGGATAAATTATTAACACTAGGTGGCGACCACTCGATCACCTTTCCGCTGATGAAAGCATATCGTGAAAAATACTCCCGTTTCGATATTCTGCAAATTGATGCGCACAGTGATTTATACCACGATTTCGAAGGCAATCCATATTCTCATGCCTCTCCTTTTGCCCGCATCATGGAAAATAACTTGGCAGATCGATTAATTCAGATTGGAGTACGAACGCTTACACCGCATCAAAAAGAACAGGCTGAACGTTTTGGAGTTGAGATTATAACCATGCCGGACTTCGACCTCTCTTCATTACCTGTTTACGATAAACCACTTTACGTTTCTCTTGATATGGATGGCTTTGATCCCGCATTTGCACCGGGTGTATCTCACCACGAGCCGGGAGGGTTAAGCACGCGCGATGTGCTCTCTATTCTTCATCAAATAAACGTACCCATTATTGGTGCAGATATTGTAGAATATAATCCTGATCGTGATTTTCGGGACATGACAGCTTACCTGGCAGCTAAAATGATGAAAGAACTATTGGCAAAAATGATCTGAAAAGGGGTTGACAATCCACAATTTCCTCATGTTATTCTGCCATGTATAATATCTCCCATTTTAAAGAGCCCGAACAGTCCCGCATAAGGGATTTAATAAAAAAATATCCTTTCGCTTTTTTAACCGGAAGTTTAGCGGATGGAAAACAAGTAGCAACTCAGGTTCCGCTTTTGTTGATCGAAAATGAAGATGATCTTCTCATCCAAGGACATATAATGCGTAGCACCGACCATCACAAAGCATTTCTAGAGAATGCCAATGCTTTGGCTGTATTTAGTGGACCACATAGTTATGTGAGCGCTCGGTGGTATTCTACTCAAAATGTTGGCTCTACCTGGAATTATATGAGCGTACATATTTCCGGGAAGGTTAGATTCATGGACGATCAGGAGTTGGTTGATTTTATGAAGCGACTTACTCTTCACTTCGAAAATGATGATTCAAACTCACCAACTTTTTACGATAACTTATCCGAATCCTATCTCGAAAAAATGATGAAAGCGATCGTTGGTTTCGAAATCAAGGGTGAAAAAATCGATCATGTATTTAAGTTGAGCCAGAATAAAGATGAAGAAAGTTACGATACGATTATTACAGAACTAGAACACCGTGGAGGTCAAAGCACACTTATTGCCACAGAAATGAAAAAACGAAGAGGCGAATTATTCTGACGTATTTATTAAAAAAAAGTACACCATTTCGATAGTGTACTTTCGATTATTGATTAGTAATTAATCAACCAATCACTCCATTAAAAGTTGTTCTAAAGCTCTAAAGACATTCCGTATTCCATCTCGATCGGA
This sequence comes from bacterium, assembly GCA_024742815.1. Lineage (GTDB taxonomy): Bacteria > Bacteroidota > Rhodothermia > Balneolales > Balneolaceae > HXMU1420-13. The sequence goes on along the minus strand of JANSXX010000006.1, from coordinate 73,005 downwards.
AATTTCATTTAAAAATAAATAGAGTTCTGTTTCATTTGCCGGATTACTGATACTAAATAATTCAAAACCTCGCATACTTCCATCTAACTGAACCGATTCTCCCATAAACCATTGCTGATGCTCTTCATCAAGCACATCGCCCGATCGTAAATACGCATAAAACGCTCTTAGATCTTCCAAAGTGCTGTACATACCACCACTTCCTTTTATCAACCAGGAAGTCGGGCCCCAATTGGGTGGGATATTTGGTAATCCAATTCTTTGTGGTCCTTTACCCTCGGCAAAATCAGAAAGTTCAAATCCTCGAGTTTCTCCATATTCACCGGTTCTTTCCATACCAGCCGGATCGAAGAAATTTTTTCTTAGAAAAGCATAGTAATCCATTCCACTAACCTTTTCTATCACTATTGCCAACAAGCCAAAAGCAGCGTGTGAATGCTGTCTATTTGTTCCGGGTTCGAAGAGTAAATCAATCGTTATTAAGCGCTCTGTGGCCTCTTCGCGATCGATCCATCCAAGATCTGTATCCCAATCGCTTTCAATATCGAAAAAATCCGGCAGCCCACTTCTTCCTGTCATCAAATGCTGTATTGTCATTGATTGCTTATCCTTTGGTACCCCATCAAAGTAACGGTCGATTGTATCGCCAAGCGATAACTTATCTTGTTGGGCTAATAATAATATAGAAGCTATTGTGTAATCTATAGGACGTGAACCGGTTGCAAAAATAGTCTCTTTTGTATTGGGAATATTCAAACCCGGATTCGCCATTCCAAAAGGTTGGTCGACTAACATCTCCCCTCCTTTGCGAGCATATAACAACCCTGAATACCCATTCTGTGAAAGAGAATCTACTAATTTTGGTAGCAATTCTACTGTTAAAGCTATTGAAGGAGTTGAATCTTCAATCCTTAGGCTTTCGATAAATCCATTATTGGTGATTGCAACGAATAGTATCTTTTCGTGATCATCATTTGAAAAGTAAAATTTCAAACCATTGGGACTTCCTTCAATACCTACATCTCCCAAATAAGCTGCAAGCTCGGTTTTAACATTCTCTAGTTGGGCAGTACGTTCATCTATAGTTGACTCATCAGATTCTTTAAAGTAACTCAGCAAATTCTCGAGATGTGAAGGATCATTTTTAGTTAAATAATCGAGAACCGTCGTTTCTATTTCCATCAATCTGCTTTCATCATTCATTTGAGCTGTTAGAGTAGATGGTATCAGAATTAGCAGTAAAAGTGCAGTAAATATTTTCATGAAGTTTTTTTCAGTAGATAATCAATCCATTTGTTAAAGATGTTAAGTGCGCTGTTAAATTGCTTTTACATTTCAAGTTATTAGGAAATCAGAAAAAATCGGAACAATTTAATTGTATTGGAGTTATAGACAGTAAAGAGTAACAAAAAAACACATTATTATGAGTATTAAGGAAAAAACATTGAACGAAATTGAAAACAGAATCGAATCTATTGAAGATGCAATTTCAGAAAATGGTATTGGCAGCGGATATCTGAAGAAAGTAGAAAGAATTCAACGCGATGTGAACTTAGGCTTGTTAGCAGCAGGTGCAGCAACCGTATTCGGATTAACGGCCTATGGAATTTTTAAAGCTACCGAATCATGAAAGAATCCGAAAAAAAGAAGCAAGTAAACTTGAAAGCATTTTATGCGGGTGATCTCATTCCGAAGAAAGAAAAGAAATTTGAATTCGGAACGTACAGATTTGCCTATAAACTTGGAAAATTTGCCTTGGGCTTACCTAAATAATTAGATGACCACAAGATGAGCCAGCTAGAAATAGCTGGCTTTTTTATGCTTAAAATCGAATCCAATTTCTATCTTCTAACCATTGTATTAACGCCGGTAAAAAGGTAATAGAGGTTAACAAAGTCATTCCTATACCCATTACTGCCATTACTCCTAACGATTGCAGTCCGGGATGCGCTGTAAAAATTAAACCGGCAAAACCAAGCATGGTTGTAAAACTACCCATTGTTATGTGCTGACCGGTACTCGACAATACCGCCCACATACTATCTTTTCCCTCTTCTCTGTATCGATGTGCAAGATGAACACCACTGTCGCACCCGATACCCAAAATCGCCGGAAGTACAACCAAGTTGTAGAAATTAAACTGAAAGTCGAAAATCATCATCAATCCAAACAACCAGAGTAAACCAACCAAAAGAGGTAACATTGAAATTACCGACCATCTAAATGAGCGGAAGGTAAAAATCATGAATAGATAGATAATTATGAAGGTAGCACCCACCATGTACGGACTTTCAGTACGCATCAAATCCAACATACTAGCTGCTACAATGCTTGTACTTGCAGCATGATATGTTTTACCGTTGGATAGTTCTACCACTCCTACATCATCTTTAAATGCGATTGATTTTCGTCCATCTGAAAGCCCAACAGATGGATAAATGATCACAAATCGCCCTACTTCTCCATCTTTGGTTATGAATCTTGATTTCAGATAATCAGGAATTTGATCGATGGTGAGTGGTTCTCGGCTTTGGGCTGCTTGTCGAAGCTTTTCTAAATCTTCATCCTCCCTATTCACCAAAAATGGATCTTGAAGAAGCTCTCTTACATAAGCAATCTTTTCTAGTTTCTCTTCCGATTCCTCTTCAGTAGATGGGAAACGCTCTTGTAACGACTCTACACTTTGAACCGTAGGTGAATTGGTATCTGAATCGACAATCTCACGTAGTGATTCAATGAGCATATCTACTTCTTCATCAGAGTCTGCAATGATATATGCCGGATTCCTTTTGTTTGAATCGCCAACTTGCCCAGCCACTTTTCGGAATTTCTCATATTCAGGATAGGTTGGTTCCAGCTTGCCAAAATCATACTGGAATTTCAGATTGTCTGAATATCCGATTACGAAGGCCGAAGCCACCAATCCTAACACAACTACTACTCTTGCGAAAGGATATCTATGTGGAGTTAGATCCAATTGCTCTTGATCGTTTTTGCTGAATAAAATCAGATTATACTTTTCAAAAATCACCAACAACGATGGCAATACATATAACATTGAAAAAAGTGCTAACAGAATCCCAGTTCCCGATATAAATCCGAATTCGGAGAATCCTCTAAAATCAGCAAACATTAACACATACAATGCACAAGCTGTAGTGAAAGCACTTACTAAAATAGCCTCACCCGTTTTGCCATTGGTAGCATAAATGGCTTCTTCTACCGATAAACCGGAAGAACGTAATTCGATGTATCTTGCGTAATAATGAATCCCGTAATCAATCCCCAAGCCAAATAATATCACAGCCAGCACCGATGTCATGGTATTCAACATACCCAGATAAAAGTAAGTGAGACCGAACGTCCAGATCAAACTAAACACCAGTGGGATACCAATAATTAATACCGGAATAGGCATTCGAAGCACATGACTCCAAATACTATATTTACGCTCACTTTCATCGCCATTACGATAATGCAGGTATTTTTTGATAAAAAAGTAGAGCATCACTAAAAGAACAACACTACTTATCCCCGATGCAAAACTACCGAGGACATCATTCATGATAGAGGTTAATTCTTCGAGATGGCGTTTCAATCTACCTCCGAATTGCACTTCCATTTCCGGGTGAAAACTTGCAGGATCAAGTGAAGCGATCAAAGAGTCATACACCGCGAACATATCTTCCAAATACTGAATATCACTTTTAGAGCCGGTAGGGAAGAACTTTATCACCATAATAGTGCTGTCTTCATTTACAGGATATTCGGATGGTACTAATGTGTTGTAACTTTCTTTGAAGTCTTCGGCAGGATCTTCTTCTTCAACGCTTTCTTCATCCTCAAAATCGTCTTCGAAGTCTACAAAAAATGGATTAGCTTCTTCCTTCGCGTAATAAATTTCATCCTCTAACCAAAAGATGATCTCGTCGAGCTCTTCGTTACTCGCCAAATACAAGGCATTGTTTTTTATTACTTCCGTATCCTTGCGATATTCAGCTCTTTTGAAATAAAAATCATCATATCGATCATAGAAAAGCTCTAAACTTTTCGGGATAAGAGCTTCAGCAAATGCTTTATTTGCTTCGAAACTGGGCGACTTTATTGCCACCTGCATTTCCGTTTCACCGCCCACAGTTTCCTGAAGTTTATTCAGAGCCAGTACATTTGGGTGATCTTTTGGGAGGAGATTCGCAATATCGGTATCCACCTTTAGCTGAATAGCGAAATAAGCAGAAACTGCCGCGATGATCAGGCTTACCCCTATTACCACAAACGGATGAGAAATGTTAAGTGCTAAAAGAGGCTTAAATAACCTCAAAATCTGCTTCATGAATTGGTTATCTCCAAAGGTTTAAAATCTTACCAAAATAAGAATTTTAACGGCTAATTAGAATGTTTGGAATGTAACATGATGTCATCGTAATCAGCCTTTGCAGGTGAATCGGTATTGTTCGCATCACTTAAGATTAAGATGGCGATTGGCTTTGCAGGTGGATTATCCCCAAATAGGCGTTTGTAATCTTCTACAATATTTCGGCTAAATGATTTCCAATTACCATTTGTGTTTTCCCCCTGCCCCATCACAACAATCTTTTGGTTGCCGTAAAATTTTGAGAGCTCGGTTCCTTCTGGTAATGTGCTACTCCAAGTATATCGAATAGTTTTGGGTACTTTCTTGAAGAGCGCAACCCGTCCCATATCAAAAGCTACATAAATACTCGCGGCTACATCATTTCGGTTGTCATCATCCTCATTACCATTTTTAGGTGCCTGATGTACCCGCCACTTCCAGGATAGAATTGGAGTATTATAAATGTCTACCTCGTCTTTATTTATTAATGGAAAGCTCATGTGTTTTCCATAAGTGCCTTCAAATCTTAGAAATTTGTTGTTACGTTCTTCTAAAATCTGATAATTATAAGTGGTTCGTAAATCGGCACTGAAGTCTTTGGTTGCAAGATTTCCTTTTTGATTAAACCATCCGATGGGTAAGCCACCAATCTCGCCCGACTCGAAATCTTCTATGGGAAATACTTCATGCAATTCCTGGCTGGCCGGTATTAAAACTAATTGAATAAGTGAGAGGTACAGAATTAAAACTACGTTCATTCTGAGAGTGATTTAAGTTGTTGTAGATGATGATATAATTGTGATGAAAGAGCTTCCCAATTAGCTTCAGTTTGTACTCGATGTAATCCCTGTTGTCCTAATTCTTGAGCAAAATCCTTACTGTTGTATAATTGGAGTATCGCATGCGAAAGTTCCGTTGGATTCTCTTCTTCTACCAATAAACCCGTTTTTTCATGAATTATTGCGCTGGGTATTCCGCCAGAATAAGTACCAATAACCGGCTTTGAACATGCATTAGCTTCTAAAAAAACAATTCCAAAACCTTCAACATCGGGGGTTGCCGTTTTCGAGGGCAATACAAATACATCGCACAAATTATAGTAGCTATTTAGCTCATTGTAAGGCACTTTTCCACAAAAAGTAACCAAGTGATCAACTTCCAATGTTTGAGCTAATTGCTCAAGTTTTTCGCGATCAGGTCCTTCACCAACGATAAGATATCTGATATTCGGGATTGCATTCTTTAAAACACTTAAAGCTTTTAACACGATATCTATGCCTTTTCGCTCAACCAATCGGGTTACGGTGAGTACTACAAAGCTTTCTTCCAATTTATGTTTTATCCTTTGTGTAGATACATCCTGAGGGAGAAACCGATCTGGGTCTGTTCCATTTATCAATACCTGAATCTTTCGTTCTCTTACTCCTAAATCAGCTAGTAATTGCTTTGTATAGTCGCTTACTGGCAATAATAAATCAGCTTTGGAAAGCAGCCACTGCATATACTTTTTATACCAACGACCTAAAATAGAATTACCTAATGGGTTAAAAAGTAGTTCACGAGCATGTGCGGCAAGAACAATGTGCTTAATCCTCCCCATTTTCTTTGCAATTATAGAGGGTAACAAGGTTTGCCATTGAGCATGAAAAACAATTTCTGTGTCTTCTTTTTTTGCCCAAATCGGCAATATAAAAAGCAAAGGTAGAAACAATAACGTATTCGAAATAGAGATTCTCTTGGTGCTGAAAGCTTGTTTAGCGTCCCAATCTTTAGCTTCTGGTTTACCCGGAGCAATCACTGTAACTTTATCTAAATGATTAGCTAAGCCTTTAGCATGCTCGTAAGAATAGGTTTGTATTCCGCCGGTTTCGGGGGGGAAGTCTTGCGTTACAAAAAATAGCCGCATATGATCAAAATCTTAAGTCGATATCCTCGTATATTTCCCGGCTGAAATCATTATCACTCATGCAATTTAAGGATTTAGGTCACCAATTTTCTTCTTTTTTTGATTCACCAGTCGGTAAGTCTCTTACCAAATGGTTTCAGCGCTTTTTATTTGTGGGCATTGTTATTTGGATGGGAATCGAACTTACGAATGTAGGTTGGATGGCCGTTTGGGAGTCGTTACCCACCCAACCATTATTTTACTTATTCTTTTTGATTGCCTATTTCCAACTACCTTTCTTCGAAGTTTGGATTTATCGCCTCACTTGGGCTTTCGATGCCATAAAAAGCATCCCTACCTTCATCATTAAGCGCGTGTATAATAAAGATGTACTCGGTTATTCCGGCGAACTGTATTTCTTTGTCTGGGCAAAAAAACATCTGTCACTTAAAGATAAAGACATCCTTTTTACCATAAAGGATAATAATATTATTTCCTCTGTAGCTTCCACCGTTGTATCAGTTGGGTTACTCTCCATTTTTTTCTTTACCGGACAGGTTCCTATTGATGAATGGTTTACGGCAGATCATTTGGTGTATTGGATATCAGGCATTGTTTTCGCTTTAGTCTTATTTATCGTTCTATATCGTTTCCGAAACTATGTAATACATATGAGTTGGCGTACTGCATTCTCAATTTTTGGTATACAAATGTTGCGTTTGTTAGTAGTTCAGGTTCTTAATCTGCTCATGTTTTATGTGGTAATGCCGGAAACGCCTATGTACGTTTGGTTCACCTATTTGTCGATTGAAATCATTCTTTCGCGCATTCCATTTTTACCTAACAAGGATTTCATATTTGTGAGTTTAAGTATTTCACTTGCAGGAAACTTAGACGTGAGCGAATCAGCTATTGCCGGATTAATGCTTACCAGAAGTGTACTAGGTAAGATTCTAAATTTTATCTTCTTTGCAGTGTTTAGCTTTTTCAAACCAAAAGACATTGAAGAGTTGGATAAAGATGAAATTCCCTCGATTGTGTAAATATTGCTGCTTTGAGCTATAGAATTATTTTATCCTCTAATTATTCGCCTTGGTCACCATATTCGGGTGGTGGACAACGCTCAACGCATCATTTAGCGGAAGCATTAAGTTCATTAGGGTATGATGTACACCTGATTTTCTCAAAAACCCGCAATGAACGCATAAAAACTCCCTCATCTTTACCTTATACCCTGCATTGGGCAGAATACTCGGGTATCAAATCAAATAGGAAAAACTGGTTTAGAGCGCAGAGCGGAAAAGCTGTTGCAAAAATTGTGAATCAATTACTTAAACCAAGAACGGTTTATCATTCGAATGGCGAAGAATCTTCGGAAATTGCTTCATTACGAGCTAATAAAAATTTCCCATTCATTCTCACTCCTCGCTATCCTCACATTCCTGAAAATGTGAAAGAATTAAATAAAGAGACACGGTTAAGCCCATTTCAATCCAAGTTTAGTTTATTGGGAAAGTCACTGCAAGAATGTGATATTTACTGCCCGACCTCAAAATTCGCCGTTCAGTTGTATCGCGATCGTTATTCCATTAATGATAAACCCTTTGAAGTGATACCGAATGGAATTCCTGATGAATTTATTAATCTAGATATCTCTTCAAATTCACCAAAAACACGGCGTATTATCTTTTTTGGCAGGTTATCTCAGGAAAAAGGTGTTGATACCTTACTAAAAGCCGCATCTACCATAGCTAATCAATTTGATGAACTTCATTTTATTGGCAGAGGTGAACTTGAAACGGCGATCGAGAATGCTAATAAAAATGGTCCTCTTGCAGGAAAAGTCATCCGAACTGAGTGGCTAAGTGTTTCTGATTTAATCAAGCGAATAACTTCCTCCACATTGGCCGTGCTTCCATCCTTCGAAGAAAGTTTTGGAAACGCCATTGTTGAAGCAATGGCTTGTGGAATACCGGTGATAACAACCAATGCGGGTTCCATTCCGGAAATCATCACGCAAAACAAAAACGGGATTATGATTGAGCCAGGAAACTCCCATCAACTTTCCTCAGATATCGAGAATTTGCTCAACAATCCAGAAAAACGTCGTTCTTTAGGTAAATCTGCCAGAGAGACAGTAGTATCTAAGTATAGTTGGGAAAGTACCGCAAAAAGATATTTGAGTATCTACTCCGACTTATTAGACGGCCAAATCGTGTAGCGGATTCCAATCCCAATTCCGGTTCTGTTTTTTCCCATTTCAATCGAGTCAAACCCAAGGCTCAAAGTAAAAGACAAATGTTCGGCATATTGATAAGTTAATACTGCTTTAGTACTCAGGATATTATTCTGAAGCGTGTTTCTAGGATGTGCATCTTCCAACAATATTTTAGGCTTGGATAGACAAGTTCGATTTTCATCAATTAGGATATCATCACAAGTGCCATAGTTTCTGGAGTAAGTAGCCAAAAGTTGTACACTAGTTTTATACGATGGAGTTAGTTCAAGCCCAAAAGATTGAGCAACTAGCACATTATTTGTAATGGTATTGGTAGCTTCATCGAATGTGATAAGAGGCATCCCAATTACATATCCTTGATTAGTCCAACCGGATTGATAAATGTAATGATGATAATAATCAGCTCTTCCATCAGGCTGACTTACTTTAGAATCTTGCCGGATGGTGTACACATAATCGTAGCGTATTCTGCTAACAAAGGGGCGGTTTTTAAAAAATAAATCGAAGCTCCATTGCCCGTCCCAACCACTACGATAATACACTCCCGGGATATCTTCGATATAAAAGAGACGCGTAATTTTCATATCAATACGCTCGCTATCCCATAATATTCCATAATCGTAGGCGGCAATTGAGTTTCCTAAAGCATTGGTTCTTTCGGCATCAACATTTGTATCGTTGCCTGCGCCTTGAGCAAAAATAACTCGCAAATAATCGTTAAATGATTGTGGCATTTGGCCAACATCAGGACTCACCCCACCCCACATGGCATTGTGAACAATCCCTCCGGTTAGTTTTAACGGTGATAAATCTATTTGCAGGTATAAAAACTTGGAATGCAAAAGTGCATTTTCAACATAACGATCATCCTCAAACCAAAAATGACTAATTCCAACATGGTATCTGAAGTATCCTTGAGCTAATGGAAAAGAATTAAATTGAGTAGTTCCTGCAGAAACTCCAATTAATGCTCCGGCATTTCTACTTTTCATCATCGAACCTATGGCTAGTTCGCCATCATTCAGCCCTTGACTTTGAAAGAATCTTCCAACTTTTGCTCCTACTTTTTTATAAGTAAAATCAGCATAGAGTTGTGAAATATTGAGTGAATGATCTACACCATTCGATAAAGTAACGTCAATTCCACTCTCTATGTTAAATGCCCCTTTCGAATAATCTAAAGGTCGATACGTCACATCCTGAATTGCATTTATCCCTTCCTCATTAACTTTCCCTCTTTGATTAGCCCACATCCAAAAGGGAAGTTTACCGGATGAGATTGGTGCATAAAATCTAGATTCAACTATTAATTGACCCTGATCAAATTGAGCTTGGACTTCATTACCAAAATTGAATGCCGAAATCAGGATAATTATCCCAGTAAATATTCGGGCAACCATGGCGTAATGCTAATTGATTCCGGTATTCAGAACTTGTCCGGTTTTTGCCTTAGGACTTTCAGATAAAGTGAGACGCTTCCAAACGTATTCGGCAAACTTATAAAAAGGCTCTTTCTGGTGATACCAGCCAAAGTGTAAACAATAAGGGGTTGTCCATAGATGATCTCCTTTACCCGGTAAAAGACCGAATACACTTATCAGAAGAGATCGGAGTTTTTCTGATTTTAAACCTCGAAATGAATACACAAAATCGTTGCAGTAATACTTACACTTCACATACTGATATTCATCGTCATGCTCTGTCAAATCTGCTATGTAATCTAGTTGAGGACTTTCGTGGCCTTGCAACCATGGATAAACGGAAATATTAAGCTTACTCATAGCCATCGCTAGACTCCATTCGCAAGATTCCATCGTACGTCCATGTTCCATTTTGCGACTACGAAAATGAGTTTCATCTTTTCGGTCTAACATTTCGCCTGCAAGCGTACATACCCGTTTGGTGAGTTCGTAATCTGCGGCATACATGATTCCTGATTGAACTCTGCTCAGATAGGTAAGCCCAAAACGTTTTAGTGTTTTCTTTCGGCGACCTGTAAATACATCAATCAAAAAAGAGACCCCCTTAGGAGCACCAAAAAAACTATCAGAGACTAGGTTACCGGTAATCGTGAATTCGAACGGAGCCAATGAAGTCCATAGCGGTTCAGGATCTTTACACCAAACAATATCGCTGTCTAAGTAAAGATTTTGCTCGAAAAACATATACTTATGTACATTGTGTTTGAATCCAACGATGGAGGCATGTTCTTCCGGCAGTGGATGAATTACATCAAAAAGGTGAGATAGCCCTTGTTCTTCAAGAATCTTGCGTTGTTTATCTGAACAAGCAAGAGCAACAGGTCTACTCTGATCGTACCTTCGGAGGGTAACAACAGAAGCGATGGTATGCTTTAAATACTTTGGATGGCCATAGCTAACGTAAACGTAGCCTTGCTTTCCTTTTTTATCTTTAATTATGGATGTTAGCACCGTCTGATAATTTTGCCCTAAAGATACGGTTAATAGCTGCAGAAAAAAAGAACTCTTAGGCTCGGGCAGCTCGCTTACGTAAACTATCCATTAAGGCATCAAAACCTCGGCGAGCGATAATACGCTGAAATTGTCGCTTATATGATTCAGCTGTGTACACATCATCGATACTCATGTCTGTTATCACCCATTCGCCTTCTTTCCATTCCATTTTATAATCAACAGGGGTTCTTACCTCATCAAGCTCTGCCATTGTTTGGACGAGAGCTTTTTCCCCATCAATTTCGATTTCGTTGTAACTTACTTCTGCTCTGTAAATGTCTAGCTTAGTGAGGGAATTGTCGCGAATGATGGTAGAAAACAGATCTACAAATTCTTTTCTACTTTCTTCCGAGATTTCATCGTAAGTATCGTCTAATGCCGTTTTCGACATTGCTTCAAAATCTATGATACCATTGATGATGGTTTTCAAAGTTTCGCGTTGTTCCTCGGTGTATTCACTCCCCTCAGGACCCAGAATGTTTTTAATTTCTTCATCTCTTTCTTCTAGAAGTGATTTAATCCCATCGGAATCAGTTTGTGCAAAGGCTGTTGTTTGCAAACTTATAGCCAAAAATATCCAAACGAATAAGCTGATAAATTTTCTCATAAATCCTATAATTATTTTATTGATCTAACCGATGTGTTAACGGAAGTCCTGCCGATTTATTTAGTTTTATCAAGGCAGTATTAAATTCAAATATACTTTGCTTTTCGGTGAGTCGTAGTTCCAATTCCTGCCGAACTGCATCAATTAGGTCCTTTGAATCACCAAAACCCAAATCGTAGTCTAATTGTTCAGCACGGAGCCATTCTTTAGCAATCTGCAGTGCTTCATCGGTTCGCTCAACCTTTGCTTTAGCGATGGCTGTGGTACGATAAGCTTCATTAAGCTCCAAAATTATACCATCTGTAGCAGCATCCTCAAGAAATTCTAATCGACGAACTTCCAATCTACTGCGCTCCAAATTTGTTTTTGCTTGAAAGAAATTCAGATTCTGACGAATTGTAAACCCAACAGCCGTATTGAAAGTATTTTCAGGTGTTTGAATAAATGGATTAGGTTGTCGTGGACGAATTGGCGTACTTGCTAAGGTAGTTGTAAATCCTAAATATAAACCCGGTAGATTTTGGGCTTTGAGAGATCCGATATAAGTTTTAAGAGCGTCTCTTCCGAAATTAATCGCCTTTAACTCGGCACGATTCACCATCGCACTGTTTTGATAATAATTTATCTCTGATAGCTCAGAATCTATAGGATCTAGAAAACGAACCGATGGCTCGTATATATTATCATCTTCATTACGGAGTGCGTATTCCCAAGATTCTTTAACAAATAGCAGACTCTGCTTTACTTCTTCCCTTTGAATGCCAAATTGTGCTTTGAACACTCTAAACTTGAACATATCCGATTCATCCAACTCTGCGGGGTCTTCCTCTTCTTGCTTTTTCATCGCACGCTCTATTTGATCCATTTTATCTTCGGCGTCTTTTAACAGTCGCTCGATTTCTAAAGCTAAAACGTAGCTGTAATACAATTCGTTAAGCAATACTTTTGTTTCTTCTTCAGTTGCCACTGTCTGTTGCTGCATTGCCTTAATACCTAATTCAGCTGCATTAACGGCTTTACCAACAGCGCCCCAGGTAAAAACAGGCTGAACTCCTGATACCCGTAAGCGAGTAAATAAACCAAAATTACTCCAATCATTTCGGGCATCCGGATCAAGATAAATGCTTTCTTCCGGACGTCCGTTTGGTGAAGTAACCCCGGGAACTAGTGCGTGTTCAGATCGAAAATTTAGACTAGGTAAGAAACGCTGGTCTTTAGCTCGTTGCTTTCTGTTTTCGGCAAGGCTCACATCAACCTGAGCTACTTTAACTTGTCCGGCATTTTGTAATGCGATTTCAACAAATTCTTCAAGCGAAATTGATAAGGTATCCTGCGCAGTTACAGGGAAAGTAATTGCAATAGTTAGGATAATTGACGTGATAAATTTCATACTAAGAACTAATTGATTTCGCAATGAACGTACAATGTATTGGTTTATTTAAACAAAAATAGCCCCAAATGGGGCTATTTTAATGCGGAGAGTGAGGGATTCGAACCCCCGGAGACCGTGAAGCCTCAACGGTTTTCAAGACCGCCGCATTCGACCACTCTGCCAACTCTCCAATAAATTAAGAATCTGATAGCGCTTGAGCTCCCGATACAATTTCAGAAATCTCAGTGGTAATAGCGCTTTGTCTTGCCTGGTTATACTTTAATCTGAGTTCACGCTCTAATTCTTTAGCGTTTTCAGTAGCACTGTCCATAGCAGACATTCTAGCACCTTGTTCAGCAGCATTAGATTCAAGTACTGCTTTCCATAATTGCATGTTCAGATGCAGAGGCAAAAGCTGATCAAGAATCGCTGACGAATCAGGCTCGAAAAGATAATCAATTGTTTCTTTAGAATCACCACCAGAAATAACTTCCGGATCAATTGGTAACACTTTTTCTATTTTTCTGTTCTGAGCAATTACAGAACGGAATTCGTTGAATGCAATAAATACTTCATCATAAGTGCCATCTACAAATTGCTCGGTAGCTGTTCGCATAATGTCGGATGTAGCATCATATTCAATAGAATCGAAGAAACCGGGAAACTTACTTACCACATTATACTTACGTTTTGAAAAGTGGGCCGTAGCTTTTTTTCCAATCGTTACTAAGCCAAGTGTACCATTTTCACGGTATTCACTAAGATTTTGTTCAATATGCTTTTCAATTTCTTTGAACAAATTATTGTTGAAACCACCGCACAAACCTCGATCAGATCCAACGATAATCATCAATACTTTTTTTACCTCATCAACAGGACGCATGAGTTGATTATCAACCTTAGTGCTAGCTACTAACCTTCCTACAACATCCTGAATCTTTGCTGCATATGGTCTCGTTTGAACCATACGGTCCTGAGCCTTACGCAACTTTGCAGCAGCTACCATTTTCATAGCTTTGGTGATCTGCTGAGTGTTGTTTACAGAACCTATTCTGTTTCGTATGTCCCGTAAATTAGCCATGAATTAAGCTTCCTTAGCTGCCAAAAGTTGATCAATTACGTGACTAGCAGTATCAACTACTTTGTTACCAAACTCATCACTTAACACCCCTGAGGTTGCCAATTCAGCCATTTCTTTGCTGAATTTTGCACCTACAGTTTCAAGGAATTGAGTTTGGAATTCACTAATGCTTGAAACAGGAAGTTTGTCAAGTAATCCAACATCATTAACCTTTAATAGCACAATTTCTTGCTCAACCGGAAGTGGTTGATAAACATCTTGTTTTAGTAGCTCTACCGTGCGCTCACCCTTACGAAGTTGAGCTTGAGTAGAGGCATCAAGATCAGAACCAAATTTTGCAAAAGCCTCTAATTCACGGTACTGGGCTAAATCAAGCTTAAGCGTACCGGAAAGTTTCTTCATCGATTTTACCTGCGCAGAACCACCTACACGAGATACAGAAGTACCTACGTCGATGGCTGGTCGAATACCTTGATTAAATAAATCGGTATCTAAGAAAATCTGACCATCGGTGATAGAAATAACGTTGGTAGGAATGTATGCAGAAACATCACCCGCTTGTGTTTCAATAACAGGAAGTGCCGTTAATGAACCACCACCTTTCACTAAAGGGCGTAATTCATCTGGAATGTTATTCATAGACTGCGCAACACCATCATCATCAATGATTTTTGCAGCACGCTCTAATAAACGGCTATGTAAATAGAATACATCACCCGGGTACGCTTCACGACCTGGAGGACGCTTCAACAATAATGAAAGCTCACGATATGCAACTGCTTGCTTCGATAAATCATCATAAATTACTAAAGCATGTCTACCTGTATCGCGGAAATACTCACCAACTGTTGCTCCTGTAAATGGAGCGATATACTGCATAGGTGCTGCAGATGAAGCAGGTGCAGTTACGATTACCGTGTAATCCATAGCTCCTGTTTGCTCAAGAACTTGTTTAATTCCGGCAACCGTAGATGCTTTTTGCCCAACAGCCACATAAATACAAAAAACCGGGTTATCAGAATCTTGAGTAGCTTTTTGATTGATAATCGTATCAATAGCAACAGAAGTTTTACCTGTCTGTCGATCACCAATAATTAATTCACGCTGGCCACGGCCAATCGGAATCAATGAATCAATAGCTTTAATACCGGTTTGAAGAGGCTCTGCTACAGGTTCTCTGTAGATTACACCGGGTGCTTTCCTTTCTAGCGGAAGTCGAACAGTATCACCTAGAACGGGACCTTTACCATCCACAGGATTTCCTAATGGATCAATAACGCGACCTAGTAAACCATCACCAACACTAACAGATGCAATATCTTTAGTACGCTTTACGGTTTGTCCTTCTTCAACAGCACTTGCAGAACCAAATAATACGATACCCACATTATCCTCTTCGAGGTTAAGTACCATACCGGTTACCGGATTGCCATCCTCATCTTTTGAGTCGGGTAAAGTTACAAGCTCACCGGCTTGTACTTGAGAAAGTCCATATACGCGTGCGATACCATCACCTACTTCAAGTACGGTACCCACATCATACACATCAGCTTCGTTTTCGAAACCTGATAATTGTTTACGTAAAATGGCTGAAACTTCGTCTGGTCTGACTTGGCTCATTGTATTTTTATACTAAGTCGTTCTAGTTCAATTCTAATGTATTATCAAGCAACCGTTCTTCGAGTTGCTCAATTTTGTGCTTGATGGTACCGTCGATAACAGTGTCTTCAATCTTCACCAATAAACCACCTTTTAATTCTTCTTTTTCAGAAGTAGATAGATTTACTTTTTTTGAGGTGGTTTTTTCAAGCACAGTTTTTAACTCTTCTACCTGTTTGGCTGAAAGTTTCTTCGCTGATCGAACTTCCACTTCAATTATTCCTGCATACATGTTGTATTGAGAAATAAATGCTTTAGAAATTTGATGCAGAATTGCGGCTCGTTCTTTGGTTGCTACAAGGCTAACAAATTGCATTGTAAGATCAGAAATATGTTCTTTAAACAATGCAGTTAATGCTTCTTTCTTCATTGAAGGCTTGATAATTGGGCTTTTAAGAAAATTCTCTAGTTCCCGCGAATCATCAATGGTGCTTTCAATAAATTGCACATCAGTAAGTGTAGCCTCAACCGATTTTTGCTCTTTGCTTAATTCGAGCAATGCGATCGCATATCTTCTGGCTGCTTTAGAAACTAACATCCGTAGTTAGGTTAGTTATTTGAGAGGTCGGTAATAAACTTATCGACCAGTTTGCTGTTCTTCTTCTCGTCGAGTTCCTCATCCAAAATCATGGAAGCAGACTGAATGGCAAGTCTTGCAACTTCTTCTCTTAATTCAGAGAGAGCTTGCTTCTTTTCTTGCTCAATAGTGTTTTTAGCCTGTTCAGTGATTTGTGCTGCCTCGTCCTTAGCTTTTGAAATTCGCTCGGTTCGAAGAAGTTCTGCTTCTTCAAGTGCCTCTTTGCGAATTTGCTGAGCTTTAGCCTCGGCTTCACGCAAAGCTTTCTCATTATCCTTCGAAATTTCTTCAGCTCGGGCTAGTGCCTTTTCAGCTGATTCCAATGAATCTTTGATTTTTGCTTCACGTTCGTTGAGCGACTTCATGATTGGCGGCACCGCATACTTCATCATAACCAACAGAAAGATGACCATGGATATAAGAATCCATAACGCAAATCCTGTATTAAATGAAAGTAATCCGCCTCCGCCTGCTAAAAGGAAAGTCATTTCAGGGTAATTTTAAAATTATCCGCCGAAGAAAACGAGAAGGATACAGATTACCGCACAGAAAAGGGCTACACCCTCGATGAATGCGGCAGTAAGAATCATTGCTCCTCTGATATCTCCAGAAGCTTCTGGTTGACGAGCGATACTTTCGGTTGCGGCTTTACCAATCATTCCGATTCCGATTCCAGCTCCGATTGCTACGATTCCAGCTCCGATACCAGCTGCTAAAAGTCCCATAGTGTTTTTTATTTATTGTTATGGTTATTTAAGTGTATTAAAATCTTATGCTACATGTTCTGCGGCATGCTCTTCATGATGGTGCTCCTCAGCGGCCATCCCTATAAATACTGCGGTTAGAAGAGTGAAAATGTAAGCCTGTAACAAGGCTACAAATGTCTTGAGTGCGTAAAGTATTACTGTTAATGAAACAGAAAATGTACTTACGCCATATCCGGCAGCCGCTCCAAAAAAGTCAGCAAATATAAAGATTAGACCAAGAATAGATATGATCATGATTTTACCGGATAACATATTGGCAAATAATCGAATTGCCAAAGCAAATGGTTTAGTGAATAAACCTAAAATTTCTACTGGGGTTAGAATCAAGCGAATGGCAGACGGAACACCCGGAAACCAAAACACATGCTCCCAATGGTCTTTTGTACCGCTAAACTGAATGACGAAGAAACTAATTACTGCAAGTGTCGCGGTAACCGTTAAATCTGCAGTTGCAGTGGCTGCCCAAGGCAATAAACCAAACAGGTTCATAAAAGCGATCCCCATAAAAACGGTAAACAGATAAGGCACGTATTTATCTGCTTTGTGACCTTCAATGTTTGCTCTTACTACTTCATCACGAATGAATACGAAAAATACTTCAAATAAATTCTGGAATGCGCCTTTTGGCTCTACATCACGACCTACTCCTTTTTTGTAGCGCGACGACATCGAGATAGTTAACCATACCGCGAGCAACATTGACATCCAGAAATACACTAAATGAGATGTGATTGACATATCTAGTGTAATTGTGCCACTTACCGGAGCCAATACATCATCAACCTTTTCAAACATTCCAGATTCAACTGCTTTTTTGGAGTTAGTGAAGGCACTGAATTGAGAATTACCCTCTGCATCTTCCCAGAAAATCAAACGGGGTAAATAGACCTTACCGCCATTAATAAATTTAGGAACTTTGATGTAGTCGTGATCGGCTACAGTCCCCATCACGTCGATTACAGGTTCTTCATCATTAGTATCCGCATCTGCAGCAAATAAATGTGAGGTACTAATTGATAAAAAAAGAAGTGTCAGAAACAGGCGACGGATAGTCTGAAACATTATACAGTATTACTTCCCTTTTTGAGGATTTTGTTGATGAAAATCATTTCTGTTATAGAATGACAAAGATAGGAAATAATGAAACTAACTGTAAAGTAGATTTCATCAATTTTTGTAGCTCCATAGATTATTACCAACAGAACGATAATTCCGGCAAATCGTGCCAGCATAGATACCCAAAATGCCTTTAGAAATGCACTATCATTCAATTTCCACGTTCTTTCCAAAACCACTATGCTAATCAATACAAAGCCAAAGCTTAATAGAAAACCAATTACCACGTCTGGAGCATGTGCGCGGTCAACAAAAACACTTATTAAAAGAACTAGAAAAAGTAGTGGAACTTGAATTTTTAAAAATGTTCGAGTCATTTTCTGTTATTCAGTTTTTTACTAATTCTTAGAATTACCATAAAGAATAAAAGTAAACCAAAACCCACTCCAACCAATATACCTACAGGGCTACTATCAAACTTTGTGTCGATATATCTACCTAATAAAATAGGTAGCGCAATAGAAAGAGCTATTTCGGAACCTAATCCGATATATTCTAAATACTTTTTAGGTAGAAGGTTGTAACTCAACTACCCGATGCTTTTAAGTGGGTGCCTTTTTCAAACTCTGAATCACTCATTTGCGAGAGTTTGTTCGAGCGCTCCCCCATTCGACAGGCTCCGTTTATTTCCGCACCTTCTTCTACAATTAAAGTTTTTGTGTAAATATTGCCATCTATTACCGCACTTTTTCGAAGAATCAATTTATTACTCACCCGAACTTCTCCCTCTACTTTACCTGCAATATCGGCGTCTGATGAGGTGATATTTCCGTTTACCTTACCAATCTCGGTAATAATCATTTTGCCTTTGCTTAGGGCTTCACCATCTATGGTTCCACTAACCCGAATATCGGCATGTGCATGTACATTTCCCGTTACTTTAGTGCCTTCGCTAACAATATTTACAGAAGGAGAATTATTGATGGTACTCACTTTTTTCTGGGGTTTGTTTCTGTTTAACATAAATTTTTACTGAATTAAATATAATGCGGGATCCTGAGGGATACCATCTTTCCAAATTTCCAGATGTAGATGCGGCCCTGTACTGCTTGTTCCTACATTTCCAGTAGTTCCCACAATATCACCTTTTAATACTACATCGCCACTTTTTTTTGCGATGGATGAACAATGCTTATATACGCTTATAATTCCTGCCGCATGTTGAATGGTTAATACATAGCCATCATTGATCGTCCAGCTGGCACTAACCACCGTGCCATCCGCAATACTTGTAATTGGAGCATTTTCTGCCGTTGCAATATCTATCCCAAAATGAAAGGTATCGGGATCGTACCCTCGTGTAAATGTTCCGTCTACAGGATAATTGGATGGAAAATCGCTTATCCCGCTTAAAGTATTCGAGAAAATTATTCCTGACGGATTAACCCTACTTGCAGTGTTTATCTGTGCATCGGCATATTCGGGAAATGCAGCGTATGCATTACCACTGTTAAAAACTTCTCTAAATCGTTGGTCGGTGGTAAGCGTTGTATCTAAACTCAATCGTATAATATTTTTCATTTCAGCCAACTGCTGATCCCTAACCAATAACGAATCCTGTAGCGATAACACCCGATCGGTGATGGCTTCAATATCCGCACGCATTTGCGCATCTTCTTTCGTGTATAGCAACGACCCAAGCGGAGTAATCATAAACAAGCCTACTACAATAATTGAAAGTAATATGCACGAAATCACAAATAAGCTGAATAAACGATTAGGCCGAATTTCAAACGAATTGTCTTCACCAGGTTTAGAGTCATCCAGTAAAATAACTGTGATGTCTTTCAGGCGTTGCTCATAAAGTTTTCTAAGAAATTTTATCATCATATTAGCTTGCTAACAAAGATGTAACAATACTCAGGAAATTACATTAAAAATTTCAGCCAACTTTTTGGTCAGTAACTTTCGGTTAAAACTTTCGACCAATTTCAGATTTGGCTTTGGCAAAGAATCAGACTCCCAAAGGTTATAAATAGTTTCAAGTGAATGTGTAATAGTTTCTACATTATCAGGAGCCGCAGTAAAACCTGCTTCGTATTTATGTAATAGCTCTTCTGCAACTGATGGATGAACAAGCCCTAAAATTGGCTTTGTTGATCCAAGATATTCAAATAGTTTCCCCGATTTAATTTGTTTCAGTTCTTTATCAAAATTGGAAATCATCCACAGTACATCAGCTTTTTTAAGATTTGCTACTGCTTGTTGATGCGAAACATATCCATAATCTTCAACTAAATGATTCAAATGTAGCTTTGTTATCTTTTTCTTGATCCTCTCGTCAAGCCCTCCTTGAAAATGTAGCTTGATTTTATCGCTGATCTCCGGCCGTTTTTTGATCAGTGCCAGTATTCCCTCTAGAAAAGTATCGGGCTGATTTTGCTCATAAAACAAACCGCTGTATAAAAAGTTTAAAGCCCCTTCTTTGTATCTGAGTTGGGATTCAACTTCAGAATACGAGAAATCCTCCGGATCAAATCCATGCGGTAGCACTTCCAATCTTTCTGAGATATGCGGGTAGTTGGCAATGAATTCGCTGCGCATAAAAGCGTCTAGACAAACCACGCGGTCAGCCGTTGCAATGACATTTCTTTCCTGATTTTTAAGAATGGTTTTTTGCCAATTCCACAATTCCGTCTGAAAATGATTGTTCGTCCAAGAATCTCTGTAATCTACAACCAGTGGTAGCCCTGTTTCTTCTTTTATCTTTGATGCGAGCAAGTGATTGCTAAATGGAGGTGCTGTACTAAAAATTGCATCTATTTTCTTATCAGAAATCAATGTTAGAGCTTGATCATAAGCAGCTTTCGTCCACCCAATTTTGTTATCAGGATAATAGAAAAGCCTGGAAATGCGGCGTAACACTTTAGCCCATTTATCCGAAATCGTTACTTGTTGTTCCGCTCTACCAACCGCCGCTTTTTGAAAAAGCCCGCCTGTATCAATGCGATGCACTTCTAAATCTAAAGCTTCAAGCTCTTTGTTCAGCGATTCATCAAAAGTATGATAAATACCCGGCTCCGGGCAAAGAATGATTGGATTCCAGCCAAATTCACGTAAATATTTAGCAAATTTAAGCGGACGCTGAACCCCACTCCCTCCCATCGGCGGGAAATAATAAACAATAAAAAGTACGTTTCTCATACGCTAAACGTACACATTAAACCGAATAATTGGGGGCTTCTTTTGTGATTTGAACCGTATGAGGATGACTTTCGCGATAGGATGCTGCCGAAATCTGAACAAACTCAGCGGTTTTTAGTTCTTGAATAGAAGCCGCTCCACAGTAACCCATTGCTGCTCGCAATCCACCATTCATTTGATGCACAACTTCACTTAAGAAACCTTTAAATGGAACCCGCCCTTCAATTCCTTCTGGAACCAATTTTTTCAAATCATCCTCTACATCCTGGAAGTAGCGATCTTTAGAACCTTTTTTCATAGCTCCGATGCTTCCCATGCCACGATACGACTTATATTTTCTGGATTCGTAAATAATAGTCTCGCCCGGACTCTCATCAACACCGGCAAACATCGATCCCATCATTACTACATCGGCGCCACCGGCAATTGCTTTTGGAATATCTCCGGTTTGTTTAATTCCTCCATCAGCAACTAAACCGATTCCTCGCTCGGTACAAAACTGAGAAACTTCCATAATTGCAGATAATTGTGGCACCCCAATACCGGTAACCACACGTGTTGTACAAATAGAACCCGGTCCAACACCTACTTTTACAACATCGGCGCCGGCATCAGCTAAGGCTTCGGCTGCTGCTTTTGTTGCAATATTTCCACCAATAACATTTAAATCAGGATATTTTTCTTTAATAGCGGAAACGGTGTTCAATACGCCTTGAGAATGGCCGTGAGCAGTATCTACCGTAATTACATCTACACCTGCAAACACTAAAGCTTCCACTCGATCCATGGTATCACCGGTTACACCCACTGCTGCACCAACTCGTAAGCGCCCGAGTTCATCTTTGCAAGCATTAGGGAAGTTCATTTTCTTCTCAATGTCTTTGAAGGTGATTAAACCTACCAGCTTATTATGCTCATCTACAATTGGGAGCTTCTCTACTTTATAAGTTTGTAGAATTTCTTCAGCCTGCTTGAGATTGGTCCCCTCTTTCCCGGTGATCAGATTTTCTTTGGTCATGATATCACCGAGTTTGCGATTCAGTTCCGATTCGAAACGTAAATCACGATTAGTCACAATTCCAATCAGCTCTCCGGTTGCATTTACGATTGGAATACCACCGATTTTATGCTTTCTCATTAGATTTCTTGCATCAAGTACTGTAGCATCCGAACCAAGTGTAACGGGATCCACAATCATCCCGCTTTCGCTTCTTTTAACGAGCCGAACTTGTTCTGCCTGATCTTCGATCGACATATTTTTATGAAGCATAGCAATACCCCCTTCGCGAGCAAGTGCAATCGCTAACCGATACTCAGAAACAGTATCCATTGCAGCACTCAAAATTGGGATATTTAACGTTAAACTTGGCGTCAGTTTTACACTTAAATCCACATCACGTGGTAGCACATTCGAGTAGTTTGGAACAAGTAGAACGTCGTCGTAGGTGAGCCCTTGTCTTGAAATTCTATCGAAGGGTGAATCGCTCGTCTTTTGCATTAAATTGGAGAAGTTTTGCTTGCGGTTTTTCAAAGATACACATTATTGATTGCAAGTTTAATGTTTTGAACTATTTTTTTAATTCTTCGTAATAGGTTTTCAAATCAATCTTTATGGCAAATAAAACATTCAATAAATCCGAGATAAAAGAGATTCTTTCTAAAGCTCAAAAACTCCAAAGCAGTTTAGAAATCGATAATCAGAAAGATAATTTAACCGTTGATGAGCTTGCTGAAATTGCTTCAGAAATCGGTATCTCTAAATCTGTTCTTAATCAAGCTCTGCAAATCCAAGAAACGCCTGATTTAGGGAGTACTTTCAATTGGCTGACAGGTACAGGAGTAATTCAAACTACTGCTTTTATTAATCGATCGATTTCGAAAGGAGAACTCGAAGAAAAATTAGCCGAATTGAATGCTATTATAGGTCGAAAGGGGCGTTTAGAACAAGTAGGAACTGCCGTCGATTGGGAAATAAATGAGTCGGAATTTATAGATTTGCAGCGCATTACTTTTCACCCTTCATCCAATGAAACCAAAATTACTCATCGTGTGAGTTGGAACGAAGTACGTTACCTTGGCCTTGGACTTGCCGCTTTTTTTGGCTCCATAGCATTTATAGTATTAGGTAAAAGTTTTGGTTTAGCTAAATCAACATTCATAATGCTTTCTCCTCTTGGTGCATTAGGTGGTTACAGTTTATGTATGATTGGATTGAACAACTTTTACAGAAAACAAAAAAGCAGGATGAAAAAAATTAGTAGAGCAATAACTAGCGCTTTTTCAAAAAAAAATCCTAATACTATTACTATCGATGAGGAACTTTCTACTGAACATAATTCAGAAAATCTATCCATAAAGAAAGTTAAAAATTGACCTGCATCAACCTTTCATATTCACTCTCATAATTCCATGCCTGAGCCATTATTTGATAAAAAAGAAATTCAGCAGATCCTTAAAAAAGCATCTGAAATTCAAACGCAAAAAGATCTTTACGGAGATAAAGAGGGTTTAACTCGGAGTGAGTTAGAAGTGCTAGCAAAAGAAGTAGGTATTGATGCAGACTCACTTAATCAGGCTATTTTGAAAAGAGAATCTGATGCTTTTGATACTACTTTTAACTGGTTTTCAGGGACATCAAAAGTTCAGGATGTAGCGGTTGTTGAAGGTGAGGTAAATGAAGAGAATTGGGATGAGATAATTCGGGAAATCAGAAAAGTGATTGGAGGAATTGGGAAAGACTCTCGCCATCGGGATACTTTTGAATGGGAACAACGATTAAAAGACATTGGCTATCGTCATATTTCATTAACTGCAAAAAACGGAAAAACTACCATTCAATACGTGTACAGTTGGCAGGGAATTAAGTTTATAGCACAATTCTTTGGTTTTATTTTCCCATTTACTATAACAGCAATTTCGTTTGATGGAAGTACTATTCCATTTGTATTTGCAATTATATCTGCATCTATTGCTGGTGGTTTAGGCATTTTAGCTAGTAGAGTGTTTCTAAAACCCTTCTTTGAGAAACAAAAAAGAACAATGAAACAAACCATAAAAGCGATTTCGCAAAAATTGACTTCGAAAGAACAACCAAAAATAGAAATTGAGGAGAATGCTTACTTAGAAAACGAAACACTCTCCTCTTCTACAAATCGGCAACAAGAATCATAAACTTTTTACCTTTAGTGCTTTGATTGCAGTTTCAAGACTACAAATCCCATCCTGAAAACTTTGCACCCAAAATAGTACTGATTCCCGGCGGCGTTGTACGTATAGATCGCATGAAGAGAACATGCCCTTGAGCTCTTGAACCATAAAACGGACATCATTATAAATTTCGATTTTTAGTTCATCCGGCAAGCTTCCCCAACTTAATAAATCGAAAGCCTGCTGCATTTCGGTGTATTCTTGTGCACTTTCTTTCTTTATTCGCTTAAGTAATGGTGCTACAAAAATGTTTTTGTTTGATAATGCTTGCTTGGTTGAAGTAGTTACTGAGTTCATCATTTTATTCCTTTTGTTTTTTTGATTTACTCAAAGCTAACACCAAAGAGTGACAACAGTATGTCACCCCTAAATCAAAATTTTTCTTCCCCCCTGTTTTTCTCATATTTCAGATCTGTAATTCTAACATCAAGCACATATTATGAACCTTCGCCATCTATCATTGTTAAGTCTGTTTTTATTGATTGCTATAAGTCAATCTTCCAATGCTCAGTTGCCTGTTTCGTTAAGTTTACCTCAGGTAAGTCCTTTTGAAGAACGCAGTATTACCATTGGTTTTACTGAAATTAAGCTCGAATACAGTTCGGTAGGCATTAAAGGAAGAGATATTTGGGACGGTCTTATTCCTTATGGTGAAGTTTGGCGAACGGGTGCTAATAAAAATACAGTGTTTTCTGTTTCTGATGATGTGCTCATAAATGGTCAACCGCTAGCAAAAGGCTCGTATGGTTTCCATACTATTCCCGGAGAAAATGAATGGACGCTGATATTTTCTCACAATTCAGAGGCGTGGGGCAGTTATTTTTATAATGAAGATGAAGATGCTTTGAGAGTTACGGTAGACTCAAAAGAAATGGATAGCAAGTATGAGTGGATGAAATTTTCATTCAGCGAATACACGGATACCAGCGTGGCTATTTCACTAAAATGGGCACATCGCAGTGTACCCTTTGAAGTAACTATACCACGAGAAGTAACTTTTGCTCACATCGAAAAACAGTTTACCACCCTGCCCGCCTTTAGTTGGCAAGGCTGGCTTCAAGGCGGTACTTATACCGTTCAAAATAATTACCGCTTGGAAAAAGGGTTAGAATGGGCTGAGAGAGCACATTCAATGGAAAAAAACATTCAAACAGTAGGCTTACTTGGTAAACTCTATATTCTCAATAATAGAATTGAAGAAGGATTACAACTTGCTGAAGAATTAACTACTTCTTGGGAAAACGAATGGCGTTCTCATTATTCTGCTGCAGAGATATTTGAAACTGCCGGTGAAAATGAAGCAGCAATTAAAGCGTACGAAAAAGCTATTGAATTGCATCCCAACGAGCGATCTAAACAAGTGTTGCGACAGCGAATAAATGCTTTAGACTAATTAGAAGGATAAATAGATTTTTTAGCAGCTAGTAACGTGTTCTTCATCAGCATGGCTACCGTCATCGGGCCAACACCGCCAGGTACAGGAGTTATCCAGCTGGCTTTTTTTCGTACAGCTTCAAAATCAACATCACCAACTAGTTTATAGCCTTTTTCGCTTTTTTCATCTGCAACTCGATTGATGCCAACATCAATTACTACAACACCTTCTTTCACCATTTCCGGCTTTATAAGATGAGGTTGTCCTGCAGCTACAATTAGAATGTCTGCATTGATAGTGTGGGCCGTTAAATCTTTTGTGTATTTATGGCAGATGGTAGTTGTTGCTTTACCCGATGCATTCTCTCTGGATAACATCACTGCCATCGGTGAACCAACTATATTACTTGCACCAACTACCACGGCATGTTTTGATTTTACCGGAATGCTGTAATGTTTAAACAATTCCATCACGCCAGCAGGAGTACAGCTTCTAAAACAGGGCTGATCTACCGATAATCGTCCAACATTCATTGGGTGAAATCCATCTACATCTTTACGATGGTCGATACTTTCAATTACATCATATTTCGATAAATGAGACGGAAGCGGCATTTGCACAAGAATCCCATCCACAGAATCGTCTTCATTAAAACCTGTAATTACCTCTTTTAGCTCTCGAGCCGAAATGGTGTCTTGTAAAACCATTGTGTTGGTTTCAATTCCAACATCTTTACACGCTTTGGTTTTGGTTCCGGTATAAACTACCGAAGCAGGATCATCACCCACCAAAATCACTTGAAGAAATGGTGCACGATTTCCTTTCTGAACCCATTGCTCAACATCGCTGCGAACACCATCCCGCATTAAAGCCGCTACTTTTTTACCGTCTATAATTTCTGCGCTCATAATTATCGCTCGATGTTATACTTTTTCATTTTATTGTACACATGACTTCGTTGCAATCCGATGGTTTCTGCCGTTTGAGAAATATTCCAGTCATGTTTTTCTAATTGCTGTTCCAAAAATAAGCGTTCTGCTGATTCTTTAAATAACTGAAAATCATTTTCAGCGTGTACCAATTCTGTTAAATCACTTTTTTGGTTCGAAGATGGCTTAAGAATAGTATGAATCAACTCTTCGGTAATCTCACCGTCGCTGGAAAGTATAGCAAGGCGTTCGATAGTATTCTGAAGTTCACGAACATTCCCACTCCAACTTCTATCTTGTAAGGCGTTTAATGCCCCTCCCGACAACGAAATATTTGAGAAGCTGATGTCATCGTTCTGAAGTTTAGTTAGCCATGCTTTTGCAAGAGCCGGAATATCCTGCTTTCGTTCATCTAATAGAGGTATCTGAATTGGGATTACTCCAATTCTGTGGTAGAGATCTTCACGAAACTTCCCTTGTTCAATTTCTTCTTCCAGATTCTTGTTGGTTGCCGCAATTACGCGTACATCTACATCTATTACCTCAACCCCACCCACTCGGGTAATTTGCTGTTCTTGCAATGCACGTAATAGTTTTGCTTGTGCTTCCAACGGCATATCACCGATTTCATCAAGAAATAGGGTTCCGCCATCGGCTAATTCAAACTTTCCTTTTCTTTGTTGATGTGCGCCGGTAAATGCTCCTTTTTCGTGCCCAAACAATTCACTTTCGATCAAGTCCGGTGGAATTGCTGCACAATTAACATCAATAAAGTTTTCCCCTTCTCTTGGACTTAATTCATGAATCCAACGTGCCACTAATTCCTTTCCGGTACCATTTGCTCCGGTTATCAAAACCCTAGATTTAGTTGGGGCTACCTTTTCTATCAGATTTTTGATTCGATTGATCGCTGCACTTTCACCTAAAATGGGAGGCAATTTGGGCAATCGCTCTTTCATCTTGGTGATCTTTCTGTTCAGCGATTCCTGAGAAAGAGCGTTACGAGTAGCTAGAAGTAATCGATTTAAATCCGGGGGTTTTTCCAGAAAATCGAATGCTCCATATTTTGTGGCTTCTACGGCAATCTCGATAGTGCCATGACCTGATATCATAACAACGGGAATTTCACTTCCGGTTTCTCTGAGCTTTTTTAGTGTTTCCAGGCCATCCATTCCCTTCATCTTTATATCTAGAAACATCAAGTGGATGGTTTCTTTAGCAATAATCTCTAACGCTTCGGCACCACTTTCTGCTGTAGAAACGGTATATCCTTCAAATTCAAGGATTTCTTTTAGCGTTGATCGAATTGCCCGTTCGTCGTCAGTAACTAGAATATGTGCTTTATTTGCCATGCTTAAAACTACTCAGAATGCAGTGGAAATGAAATGGAGTTGATGGATGAATTACCAACCCGTTGAAACTCTTGGTTGCTACTAGAGTGCGATGTTTTAGTTCCTCTTTTCATCGTCAATCTGAATATCAATTCCTCTCAAAATCAATACGCACAATTCATGATCATGGATCAATAATTTCGATACAGATACTGGAGTATTTCTTCATGAATCACATCTATCGGACGAACTTTTCCTATAAAATTATTAGCGGCTAAACTCACAATTAGTGTATCACCCGATGCAGTTTCGAAATAGCCACTTAGTGTGCGAACTCCGGCAACGTATCCTGATTTTCCCCTAAAGTTTCTATACAGCGGTGTTCCTTTCATTCTATGGGCGATGGTACCATCAATGCCCGCAACCGATAAACTTTTTAAGAATGTGCTAAACTCTAAATGACGCTGAATTTTCACCAGAAAATCGGATAAAATGCTTGTTTTTGTAAAATTACCAGAAGCCATCCCTGATCCGTCTCTCATATTTACATAAGTGGTATCGATACCCATTTCGCCTAGAAATCTTCTAACTTCCTTTATGCCTTTATCAAATGATCCGGGCACACTATGCTTCTCGGCTGATAAGGTTTTTAGCAGCATTTCGGTATAAAAATTATCGCTTTCTTTATTTGCCCAAATAACCATTTCTGATACCGGTACAGAGGTATGTGAGGCGACCTCCGTTAAATTTTTATCAGAATATTCCTGTGTGCTGAGAATTACTTCAAACGTTGAGTTTGTCCGAAATCCATTCTTTTTGAGAAATAAATCGAACGAATGAATGAAATACTGATGAGCCTCCGATACAGCAAATGCTTCTTCTTCTACATATCCTTGCGGCAAATCACTACCGAGGTGATACTCGTTTTTACCGAGATATTTGAGATAATCTTCATCATATTTTCTATGCTTTTCTACGATGTGCTGCCGATTATGAAAGGTTACATAATTGGTATTGTAGGGCCACCAGCTAATAATAGGTTTTCCGCCGATCGGTCCATCAGCAATCACGGTAAGGTCAACGGCATTATTATTAAACGAAAGAGGATTTATTTCTACGCCATAGTAGAAACTCAAATCTTCCCAATCCCAGCCTTTTGGGAAAGGTTGATCATCAAAAAAAGAAACATCAGCCACAATGTTACCCTGTATTCCTCGAATTCCGGATTCTTGTAACTGTTTAGCAAGTGATGTAAACACAAACTCACGTTCATCGTCGTAAAAAATTCCGGAAATGCTCGGGTCTCCACTCCCACGAATAATCAAATCGCCAATCAGAATTGAGTCACGAATTGCACCATCTGCCAAAACCTTTGTTGTATAACGATAATCGCCACCCAAACCATCAAGTACAGCGGCTGTGGTAAACAGCTTTTGATTCGATGCGGGTATAATCAAATGATTTGATTGATATTCTTCTATCTGCACCCCATTTACATCCCTGACACTAACCGACCAAAAAGTCCCTGTAGATTCGCCCTGTTTTAGGATTGACTCCAGATTTTGAGCCATTAAAAAATCCGCAGGTAGTAGTAAAAAAAACACCCAGAAACTGCGGATTAGGAATGTCATAGTAATTTAGTGAACGAAATATTTCTCTTCTTCATCGCGAAATGCTTCAATGATCACTTCGGAAGTTTCGGAGTTCAAAATCTTTTCGTGAAATGAAGAGCTATTCATTAACCGAGAAATCCTGCTCAGTAATTTTATATGCTGCGAGTGGTTTCCATCCGGCCCGACGAGTAAAAAAATGATCTGTACCGGTTCATTATCGATAGAATTAAAATCGAGTGGTTTTGAGAGTCGTGCAAAAGCAGCATAGTTTTTATCTACAGCTTGCGTTTTGCAGTGTGGAATGGCTAAGCCTTTTCCAACCCCGGTAGACATTATTCGCTCTCTTTCAAATACCGATTCTCTAACAGCTTTCACCGCTTGATCGTCTAACACACTCTTTAAAGTATCAATCAAATCATTAATGACTTGTGTTTTTGTGTTCGCTTCAAGATTCGGCAACACGGTTTGTTCGTCAAGTAGAGTGTGTAAATTCATAAAGTTATCGGATAGCAAATTAGACTTCAATATATGGATATCTGATTTCTTAATATAGCTTGCTGCGATGGAATCAATCAAAGCTAAATTCTCTGATTCTGTTTTTTTTGCACTTTTCTGTGTGATCATTACTTTTTTCTCCTCTTTTTGACATTCGCTACAACCACTCTTTCCTGCTTAGCGTTGCCCATTCATAATTCGTATAGCCCTTTTGTACTTATCGGTTCAAATGTTGTATAAATAACTCCGTGAATTCTGCAAAGTCATGGAAAACTCCGTATTCTTGGCTATGGATTGGATACAAACTTCCCTCGCAGTTTTTAAAAAAGATTTAAGGATAGAGTTTCGGACGCGATTTGCCGTTAATATGGTACTCGCTTTTGTGGTAGCCTCGTTGCTACTCATACTTTTTACACTAAAGGCTCAGTCGCTTGATCCTACACCAAAAGCCGGCCTCGTTTGGATCATTATTCTTTTTGCTGCCCTTTCTGCTTTGGGACGCAGTTTTATTGCAGAAACCGATAAAAACACTTATGACTTACTCAGGATTTACGCGCCGGGAACCGTTGTCTATTTAGGAAAGCTTTTTTTTAATTGTGCTTTTTCACTCTTCATCAACACTGCAACGTTTGTCATTTATTTATTTTTGATGGATATGAGCATTGTTTCTTATCCCGCTTTTTTTGTGATGTTGATATTAGGCACTCTTGGACTGAGCTCAGTTTCTACCATGACTGCAGCCATTGTTACGCAGGCAGACCGTAAAGGCGCTGTTTTTTCAGTGTTATCTATTCCCCTTTTTATTCCTTTGATTTTATTATTAAGTAGAGTCACTAAAGCAGCGCTTGTTGATGCTTCGTTGGATGCTTTTACTGGGGATGTTTTTGCCTTAATTGGCTTTGCCGGTGTTACCGTTACGGCCGGTGTTTTATTGTTTGATTTTATCTGGGATGAGTGATGAGTATTGAATTTGGAAATAGACGCTTAGTAGGCCAAAAAAGGGCAAAAGGACAAATTTCACGGATTCTGGAGTCCGAACGCATTGGGCATGCTTATCTTTTTTCAGGGCCAAGAGGATCAGGTAAAACTGCATTTGCGCTAGCCTTAGCTGAAGCGGTGAACAACATCTCGCATATTACTGATCTGGATCAAACGAACATTTCGAAATATACGTCTTGGTTTACCCATCCCGATATTCACGTTTTTATTCCCAAACCAACTTCAGCAGATATTTCTGAATTGCGCGAACGTTTAGAGTTACTTGCAAAAGATCCCTACGAGATAATCAGTTTTTCACAAAGGCCTTCATTAGATAAAGATTCAGGTTCCAAAAATCTTCAGGCTTTTTATCCGGTTGATTATTTCCGCGATGATATTCGTCCGGTTACTCGATTACGCCCTAACGAAGGAAATCGTGTCATAATTATTATGACGCAGGTCGAAACTATGCGTAAAGAAACAGCCAATGCATTTCTTAAAATTCTGGAAGAACCCTCCAGCAATTTGATGTTCATTCTTACCACTTCCAGCTATGAAAGCCTTTTACCAACCATCACATCCAGATGTCAGCACATTCCACTGGGTACGTTAACTACAGCGGATGTTGAACATGGCTTGATTGACATAGACAGACTAAACGAAGAAGATGCCGCCTATCTGGCAAGAGTTTCTAATGGTAACTATGCGATGACACGGTTTTATGATGTTGACCGGCTAAGAAGTGATCGTGAAACCGTTGTTAATTTCCTGAGATTTTCATTTAGTCAGGATGCAGTGCAGTTGTCTAAAATTGCGCAAGATTGGCAAAGCAGTATGAATATTGAATCGTTGATTTCGCTGACAAATCTCATGGAAATGTATTTACGTGATTTAATGGTTTATCGAGAAACAAAAAACCGATCTTTAGTTACTAATGTAGATCAGATCGAATCGATCTCTAAATTTGTATCAGCACTTAATGACGCTCGGATTGAAGAGATGATTCAAGAGTTGGACGCAACACGCCCAATGCTTCGACAAAATATATCCCCTAAACTAATTTTTACTGTACTTTCGTTACGTTTTTCTGCGTTGATGAGAGGTTTCAACCCTGAAATAAGCACTAACGAAAACTGGAAACATCTACCCGCATTTGTTCAATGAAAGAACTCCATTTTTATAAAATGCAAGGCACCGGTAACGACTTTGTTGTTGTTGATAATCGCAATAATACGCTTTCGCTCGATGAAATTATTGAGCATACGCCACAACTCTGTGATCGTATTTTTGGAATCGGAGCCGACGGTTTTATTGCTTTGAATGCACCGGAATTACCAGACACTGATTATACCATGATTTACCGCAATGCCGATGGTTCTGACGCCGGGATGTGTGGTAACGGCGCACGATGCCTTGCTCGCCTAGCTTGGCAATTAGGTATGGGAACCTCGTTTACATTTAACGTACACGATGCCATTTACAAAGCCTCGGTAAATGAAGAAAACGGATTAATTAGTATTTGCTTCCCTGATACATTACAACCCAAACGTTTATATATCGACGATCTGAACTTGTTACAAATCTATCCCGGAACTGAACACTTGGTTTGGCAAACCGATCTGGATAGACTTTCGGATGAAGAGGAAATCACAAAACTTGGCCGAAAAATTCGAAATCATCCCTCGGTAAACCCACCCGGAAGTAATGTTAATTTTGTTGCTATCAACTCTGAAAAGCACATTCACCTTCAAACATACGAACGTGGTGTAGAGGGTTTAACACAAGCTTGTGGAACGGGTGCTATAGCCTCAGCATTGGCCACAGATTTTTTAAGCTCACCAGAGGCAAATGAAATCAGAAACATTCAGGTTACGGTAAAAGGTGGTATTCTAAATGTTAAGTTTAAAAGAAACGAATCCACCGGTCACTACGAAGACATTGAACTTACAGGACCCGCAGCCGTTGTTTATGAAGGAACATTCCATCTCTAAAATAATCCTTGTTTCATTATTTATTATTTTTGGCGCCTGTGGTGGATCTTATTCCGGAATAGATAATTCATCCGAACCAAAAACCGCGTCTACCTCTGAGCTTTTAGTCCCCGGGCAAACGCCATTCCCGGGAAGTATAAAAGGAGTTCAATTTTTCAGAAAAAATTATCCCGGGTCACCGCCAATTATTCGTCTTGGAACCGCTGATCGATTATCACTTAAGTTTGATGAACTTAGTAGTGTTGGTGGCCGATTTAGGGTGCGAATAACTCATCATAATAAAGAATGGTCACCCTCCGGTTTAGCTGATGTTTGGGTGTTTGAGCATTCATCGGAATCTGATTTCGGTGGTGGAGAATTAAATCAAAATGAACGACCTAATTTTTTTAGTTATTCGTATGAATTTCCTAATCGCGAGCTGAAGTTTCAGGTAAGCGGCAACTATTTGATACACATCTACGACTTTCAATCTGATACCGAATTATTTAGCCTACCATTTTTTGTAACTGAAAACGAAGGTGAGTTACAACCTGATGTGGAAACTATTTTTAATGCCGGTCCATTTGGTGCCGCAATGCATGAACTTTCGGGCAGATTTAGAATTCCTGATTTAGTTGAATTTCCACAATTCGATTTAAGCTATCGTTTAGCACAGAATCGATTTTGGGGTTCAGATAAAACTCCACAGGAAAGCTCTTATACAGGCCAAGACTTTACTACATTCCGAACCACAAGAAACCAATTGTTTGCAGGTTATCAAGAATTCTACAGTCTTGATCTTCGAAATTTAAGTACACAAAACGGGCAAATTTTTGGTATTGAACGAGCAGAAGTACCTCAGAAAGTAATCCTTCAACCCGATTATTTTAATTTTTCCAGTGATGTTCGAACCATCACAGAGACAGGATTTGGCCGGCCATTACAAGCAAGAGAGGCAGCTTATTTAAACGTATTATTCAGATATGAGACTCAGGGTGAAATCTCACGAAATGCTCAGGTTTTTCTGATTGGGGATTTTAACCAATGGACGGTTTCTAAGAGATACGAACTTGAAGTCAATCCTGCTTCGGGATTCATGGAAGTCTCAGCACTAATCAAACAAGGGATTTATAATTACCGGTATGTGTTATTCGAAGACGGGGAAATAAAGCCGCTAAGAAATCTTGAGTCGTTAGCACAAAAGCCACAAGAATATGCGGCTTTCGTGTATTACAGAGATCCACCGCAACAATACGATCGGTTGCTGAATACCCGAATATTTTATTCAGAATAAATTTTAGAAATCGATTCCTATTGAGAAATAGTGGATGGGGTCTTTTCTAAAACCGTCGCGACCATAAGGCCATGCAACATCCCAACGAAATGGAAGTCCAAACACGATGGTTCTGAGACCAAAACCGGAACCAATCAACACATCTCCATCGAGGTAAGAGAATTCTTGAGTAAATTCATTGGGTGAGTCTACAAACCTGCTCTGGTTAAAATCGTAGTATCTTACTACTTCTTCTCCAACTCTGAAATCAAGATCGGCTCCATTTGAAACTAGGAAAACTTCTTCGCCATTTATATTCTGAAACGTTTGATCAATTTCGTATCCCCAGGCTGTACCGGCATCAATAAAAATTGCACCGGTTATATTGTATAAAGGCAAAATGGGGATGGCTCCCGGAATAACAGCAGCAAATAATGGGAATCTGAATTCTGCATTAATTAAGGAATATTTGTTTCCATAAAGTGAAGAATAATCATAGCCGCGGAGAGGCATAGCCGGTAGCGTAAAGAAAGTATCTGTCAAACGTTCAAACGGTATACCATTATCCGACCATCGGTAATTAATCCATCCAAGCATACCACCCAGAAAGTACGTTTGAGATTCCGGCCCAACCGATACCGCTCCTGAACCTCGCAGGGCAATGGTTGAATTACGTCCTAGATTTACATAATGCCTAAAATCTCCTGAAATCGAGGCAAATGTGGGTGAATCTATGCCTAATCCCGGAGATGCCGATACGGTAAAAGTAAAGCGAGTTCCGCCTTGGGGCGTTATAAAACCTGGTAAAGTGGCGTCTTTCGTATAGCTTACATTAGGATACAAAAATGATCCCCGTGTGGTTTGCGCATCAACATTGCCGGCATTTCCAAAATATGTAGTTACACCATCGTAGTCTCTTATCAAACTTACCCAAGTTGCATTAGCATCAATCCGGCGGAATTTATCGATTGGATACTGCATTCCAACTCCAAGCCCTAAGGTTCTGAATCGTAATAATTCACCTAGTAGTGTTTGATATTGGCGGCTAGTGTGAAAATAGGATGCAAAGAAATTAGTTCTATTCTTTAAATAACCATATTGAACGGAGTAATCACTGTTTCGTAAATCGGTCTGGAAGTTAGTTCCCAACGATAATTGATGATCACCGAGCAAATCACTGATAATGAATTGGGTGAATGCATAAGTACCATAAGTGGAAGCAACTACCGATGGGCTGTAAGCCACGTCGGTACTAAACGTTAGCCGATAAGGACGAGGAAGATATCTGCCATCTTCGGTAACGTTATCGTCCGGTTCAAATAAAAATTGGTCTTCTAAAACAAGCGTAGTGTCTTCAAAAATTTCTTCCGAAAACACATAATTTCTAAAATCTATTTCTCCACTTGTTTCACTATCTGCAGTATCAGCTTGTTCTTTTTCGGCTTCTTTTTCGATTTGTGCTCTATCTGCACCAGAAATTACGCCTTGTGCATACATTTCTTGAGCATAAAAGGTTGCAGGTACTCGTACCGATTGTGGCTCCTGAGCACGTCTTTTAGCCCAATAATTATCAGATAACTGAGTTTCTTTTTTTCTGGCGAATGGAGTTTTCAATAAAAATATATCCAAATAACCTTCATTGATTGAACTAAAAGCTATTCTACTTCCATCCCCGGAAATTGAATGTTGAGAAATGCCAGTTTGTAAGTCGGTTAAAGGAAAAGCCTCTCCTGTTTCAAGATTGTGCTCGTAAATATTTTGAATTCCGTTTTTATCAGAATTATAGATCAAACGACCTGTTCTAGTAATCTGAGGCTGTTTTTCTGTCCAACCGGGCGTATTTGTGATTCGCTCTGTAACCCCATCACCTACTTTTACTCGATATACATCCATTTGATAAATGCTGTAGTCTTTCAACAATCTGTGATCGGTGGTGTAAGTATGTAATTCAATTTGATCAGAACGAGCGGAAGTGAAGAATAAATGTTGCGAATCGTTATCCCAGTAGGGTTCAGCATCGGTGAAAAAATCACCCGTTAAATTTGTAAGTGTGCCCGTTCGTAGCTCGTATACAAAAATATCCTGATAAGGTCCGATGTTACCATCAAATGCTATTTTTTCTCCATCGGGCGACCAATTTACAGAACCGATTGCATCGAGATTTGGAATTCGAATTTTTTCGGTTTTCCGCGTTTGATAGTCAATAATGGCGAGCTCATCTACTCCTTTCGTTTTTGTGGATAGAGCAATGCGTTGTCCATCGGGTGACCACGTTAGGTTGGGATTCAGAATGTTTAGTTCTTCAAAATCAGGGTCGTCTTCTCCGCGAACTACAGTTTTTAGTTTCTGTCCATTTAATGCATTAATAACAATTACATCAAAATAGCCTCGCTTGTTGGTGATGAAAGCAATTTTATCGCCTTGAGGAGTAATTGCCGGACTTGTGTTATAAGTACCGTAATCACCTCGTCGCGTCATTAACGTAGCGATTGATTTTGCAGATTGTCGCTCTGCAACTTCCGGGAAGTACCGTTTTTTGAGTGATTCTTCCCATCGTTCTGAGAGTTCTTGAATGCTAAGGCCTAAAGACTGTACAAAACCATATTCGATGCTACGACTAGTTTTAATTCGATTAAGAATTTCTGCAATTTTTTCCCGGCCGTATTCTTCCACAATAAAATTCCAAACCGATTGCCCCCCTCGGTACGCATAATAGCCGCTTAATCGAGGAATTGGAGGTAGATATCCATTTATAACCGCATCTCTAATAAACATATCGGTGTTCGTATCCCAACCGAGTGCCGTATATTCTGCCAATCCTTCTTCGAACCACAGAGGAAATACTAACTGAATATTATTGCTAATGATAGACTGAACGGAACCCCCGTAAAACATATCATTAAATACAGCATGTACAAGTTCGTGATGCAATGTTCGGCGGAAATCGTTGTAATCTCCATCGAAAGGAACCGTCATTCTGTTTTTAAACTTGTCGGTCACCCCTCCGATACCTTCTGCACTTGTAGGTAATGCAACCACATTCGTTTGTGAAAAATCGTTGTGCGAATCATAGATAATCAATGGTATTCGATCTACAATTTCATGATCAAAATCAGCTTGAAGTTGCAGGTAAGCAGATTCTAGGCTCTGTGCAGCAAATTCGGCCAGTTCGTAGTTTTTTTCGCCGTAGTAATAAATATCGAAATGTTTCGATTGTATAAATCTCCAATCAAAATCTTCGTATTGAACCCGGTTTTTTCCAAAAGCTGCATATTGTGCATGAAGTGCTGAAAAACTGGAGCCGATTATAAAAACGACTAAAATGGCAATACTTTTGAATTTGATCATCACTTTAATTTTTTAAGCTGGTATAAAATCTATTTGTCTCTTCTGATGGTTAACACTTTCCACCTTCACCTTAATTTCATCGCCAAGGCGATATCGTATTTTACTGGAACGACCTACTAAACTGTGCGATTTTTGATCGTAATGAAAGTAATCTCGTTTTAAATCACTAACTCGCACCATGCCTTCGCAATGAATTTCTTTCAAATCAACAAAAATTCCTCGTTCAGTTACTCCACTGATTACACCTTCAAATTCTTCTCCAATTCGATCGGCTAAGAATTCAACTTGCTTCAGTTTTATGGAGTCACGTTCTGCATCTACCGCTACTCGTTCTCTAGTGCTACAATGCTCGCCGTGTTTACGAAGCACATCGTAGTTGTAGGCTTGCGTGCCTTTATCATAGCTTTTGAGCAAACGGTGGACAATCACGTCGGGGTAACGGCGAATGGGGCTCGTAAAGTGTGCATAATGTTTAAAGCCCAGCCCAAAATGTCCCAGATTGTCGGGACTGTATTCTGCCTTTGCCATGGCACGTAGTGTCAACTCATTAACTATGATCTCCACACTCGAGCCTTTCACTTTCTCCAACAAACGGTTAATTGATTTTGGAGAGATACTATCGCCGAGTTGAAAATCAATCCCAATGGGCTTTACACTGTCAGCTACGGCTGCCAATTTTTTATCATCGGGTCGGTCGTGTACGCGATAAAAGAATGGAAATAATGTTTTAGTTTTTTTTCTATTCGATTTCTGTCGTAAACGATCGATATGCTCTGCCACTGTTTTATTTGCCATTAGCATGCATTCCTCGATTAACCGATGCGCAAAAATTCGCTTTTTCAGGATCACTTTTAATGGCTTTCCATTTTCGTCGAGCACAAAACGAGGTTCAGGAGTATCAAAATCGATTGCTCCTTCCTTAAAGCGTTTATCCATTAGCACTTTTGCTAATTTACCGGCTAAGTGAACTTCGTTTTGAAGTGAATGTGATTCACCGTCCAAAATACTTTGTGCTTCCTCGTAGGTAAATCGTTGTTTTGAATGAATAATAGTTTCTTCGATGGAATAATCTACCAAATTCCCGTTCGAATCAATCTCCATAAAGCAACTGTAACAAAGCTTATCTTCTTCCGGGCGAAGAGAGCATACTCCGTTACTTAGTCGCTCCGGTAACATGGGGATAACCCGATCAACCAAATAAATACTTGTTGCACGAGCATAAGCTTCTTCATCAAGAATAGAATCTTTAGGCATGTAGGCAGTTACATCTGCAATGTGTACGCCCAGATAGAAGTTTCCATTTTCTAAATATTTAATGCTGAGTGCATCGTCAAAATCTTTAGCGTCTACGGGATCGATAGTAAATATGGTTTCGTCTCGTAAATCCACCCTTCGTTCAATTTCCTCTTCGGGAATATCAAGAGGAATTTCTTCAGCTAACTGCTCTACATTTTTCGGAAAATCGGCCTTAAGCTCATTTTCAGCTAATATGGATAAAATATTTGCATCGTTTGAACCAGATTTTCCCAGAACTGAAGTAATAACTGCCTCAGGCAATGCTTTTTGATGTACCCAGTTTTTAAGCTCAAAAACTACTTTATCATCATTTTCTGCACCATTTACATTTTCAGGTTGTACAAAAAAGTCGATATGAGCTGATTTTATATCCGGTTCAATGATAAAAGTTTTAACCCCGGTACGTTTTAGGGTACCAACATAAAAGTCTTTTCCTCTTTCAAGGATGTCTACTACTTTCCCTTTTGGTTGTCCGGTTCGTTTATTCGTTCCTTGAATTAATACTCGTACAATGTCATCGGGCAATGCAGTGTTAGTTTCTCTTCTTGATACCTGCACGTCATCGTCTAACTCATCGATAATTACATACCCGGTGCCTCTGGGCGTGATTTGAATTCTACCTTCGAGTGTGCCCCGAAAGTTTTTCATATTTCTTTTAGCTGTCTTTTTTTCGCCTTTTGTACTAATGCTGTTCCCTGATTTAAATAATAATCCTTTCGAAGCTAAGCTATTTAATGCTTTATCAAATCTTCGATACTCTTTTTTACTGTTTAATTGTAAAACATCTTCCAGTTCGTCTTTGTTAAACGTTTGTTTTGGATGATTCTTTACAAGATCAAAAATTAATTCTTCGAGTGAACTGAGCCTTTTATTTCTGCTCATGTATTCCCCTATTGTAAGTGATTGTAATTAGATAGTTAGTTTGTAGTTGCAATTTCTTCGTTGTTGGTATTTTTGCCGAATAGTTTTCTAAACGGTTTAGTTAGCCTTCTGAAAAACTCCTGCCAGCTGTTAAAGCTCACATCGGCTTCTAAACCAACGCCATTTATATCCTGCGATTGTTGGGTATCATCAGCACCCGAAGCATTACTAAAAGTAGGATCCTGGCGATGAAAAGCCGTTACTGATAGTGTATTATTAATGCGATAGGTTGCACCAATGTCGCCAATATTCGATTGAGCTCCTGTAATTTGGCCTTCTCTACTCAATATAATCCGATCGTTGTACAAACGCAGAGCCACTCCAAGATCAACATTATTATAAGTATTTAGGTTAAAATCGATGTCTAAGCTACCAATATCACTTCTCAATAAAGAATTGATCTGACTGGATAGCAATGGGCTGATTACCTGACTTGAAAGTAATGGATTTAGTACCGCTCCACTTCCGCTAAAATTGGTAGCCAAAGTATTGGTTGCGTCTGTACTGGCTGTAGGGATGAAATCTCCCATCAACAAAAAACTGGCAGCTTGAATAAGTTTTTCATCTTCGTTTCTGTTTAGCGCTGCGATTTGTGTATTTAAGGTAGAGTTCTGGCGAGTTTCGAAATTGTTCGGTAAACGAAAAAAGAAATTATTTTGGATAGATGATAGTGAACCACCAACATTTAACACCAACTCTACCGGTACCCGTTGCGAAGTTTCACTATCAAGATCAGAGCGAGCCTGAGTAAGTGTATTAATATCAGGACGTGCCTCATAAATTGCGTTTAAATTAAGTCGGGCATCAGCCGGTGGTCCTTCCCATGTAATTGTTCCACCGGGTTCTAGTTCAAATCGTCGAGTAAATATTTCTCCACTCACAAATTGATAACTACCGCCTGAAATATCGAATTGGCCGAACATACTTAGTTGTTCATCCTCAAGCCTAATCCCAAGCCTACCGGTACCTTCTGCATCAATTTGATCACCGGTTATTGGATCAAAAATCAGTTGCACCTTCATCGAGTTTAGTGCTACAAATTGCAGATCTAAGGTGAAACGCTCTATAAAAGTGGCATCAAATGGATTATCTTCTTCAGCATCTTCAATGTTATTAACAGATTGCGAGCCTCCTGCACTTTGATTCTTCGCGAAGTTGAATGAATCCACAAAACGAATGAATTTATTGTCTTCATCAAACTCTGTCTCTTCCAATAGAGGGATTCCAATTTGTGAAAAATCGGAGATAACCACCGGTGTTTCGGTAGTTAGTACAGGGTTTAGATTGGTACCCGTCATTCTAACTGTTGTTGAGCCATAAGCATCGCCAAAGAATGGTACATCGGGGTCGAAATCATTATTTAGAAATTGGAATTCATCCATTTCTAAGGTTAGATCCATTTGATGAATCGGCTCAAAGGTGCCTAAATCATAAATACCATTAAGTGAAGCTCGTCCACCTGAAGGGTCTATGATAAATACATCATGAAATGTTAAACCGTTTGTGCGGTCGAGTGTGATACTACCCTGCCCATAATAAAACGTATCTAGAAAACGAGGACGAAAGAAAATGGCGTCTTCCATGCCAATATCATAATCAACCGAATAGTCGAATTCGTCTAAATTGCCCCAAATACTACCCTGACCACTTGCAATTCCCGACATCTCGGTGAATACTTTTGGAGCAATAAATGGCAGCACCCATAAATCCACAGATTCGAAATTCAGATCGAAATAAAATAGAGAATCCGCCTCAGGAAAATTTCCATCCTCGGGTGCAAGTACATAACCATTTAAGGCGATGTTCTGCCCGGCTCTCTCCGATCGGGTAAAATATTGAGGATATTTAAGCGAATCTGTTTGAATGGATATGTTTGTATCGAATCGGTTTAAATCTTGATTAAATCTCGAATTCAGAGTCACGTCCCCAACTACATTCTCATCCACCGAAAAACCGGTAATTCCCAAAAAGCCTTGAATAGTAGGAATTCGGGTTAAAGATCGTGTTGTGAAATTACCATCCAATATTCCTGAAAAATCAATCCTACCGTTAATCAAATCCGAAACTCTGGCCAGATTTACATTTTGAATGGTGTAACGAACAGAGTCGGTTGCTTCATCACTGAACACTCCTTGCAGTTGTAAATACTCGTCGGTGTTTTCGAATCTAAAATCTTCAAAAAATAAACTTCCGTTTTTAGAGTAAGCCAATTTTGGCGATCCTACATTTTGCCATTGATATGCTTCACTACCTAAGGAGAAATCGAAAATCTGCATAGCAATTAAGGAATCCGTCAGAATAGCACTTCCTTCAAACTGAAAGTTGGTTTCGGCGCCAATACGTTCAATTTCTGTACGCACTGATAACGAATCGTCATCCATTTGAAGGGAATAGTCCAAATTATTTCCGCTTATCATTTCTGTTGAAAAAGATTTCGCAGTGGCTTCTACTTGTAGGCCGGCCGATTCCTTTAGTTGCTCTCCTGCTCTAAAATTTCCAGTAATTTGTACTCTCAATGAATCCAATTCGTATGCATCGAACTTAGTAACTGTATCACTTATCGATGCATTAAACAGAAGTCGCCGATTGTTCATTGCAATGCTGGAACGAACGTCCATATTACTTTTAAGATTTGGAATCGACGGGACGTATGCGCGTAATAAACCCAGATCTTTTATGCTCATGTCTAATCTCAGATTTTGGTTTACACTATCTGAAACTGCAAGTACTTCGAGGGAAGAATTATCGAGTAAAAGTTCTTTCTTAATCTGATTCCGCAAATATCTAAACCAGTAATTGCTTAGTGTGTTAAAGCTGTTAAGCGAAAACGAACCATTTAACGACAAATCCAACGCTGTCGAAGTGAGTCTAAAACTTTTTTGCCCGGCACCGCTTGCATCATAATCTGCATACACCTGATGCACACCTAAAGTGTCTCCATCTATAATTGTTTGTGGCAAATCTATGGTAATTCTACCAAATGCATTTTCTGGATTAACACCATTAAGTAGCATGTCGTATTCCATGTCTACCAATGCATTACTAATATTCTCAGCATTCGTTAAGGCCTTAATATCGAACTTATTCGCAGTTCCATTAAGTGTAATAGACGGCAACGAATCGGCAAGATTGATTGAACTTTCGCCCTGAATATCTGTGATTGAGGATGAGAGCCCATATCGTGGGTTTAGCACTCCATTTTCCCACTCAGTTTCTATAAATAGGGTGTCAAAGGCGAAAGCATTAATTTCTCCGCCCAACAACGATAACTCCAAATTGCCTAGAGCTTTCTTAATGTCCAACGAGTTACTGTTTGCAGTAAGTTTACC
The DNA here is from genome assembly GCA_024742815.1 of bacterium. Lineage (GTDB taxonomy): Bacteria > Bacteroidota > Rhodothermia > Balneolales > Balneolaceae > HXMU1420-13. Next base: position 29,665 of record JANSXX010000006.1, on the reverse strand, counting down.
GGATAAAGAAGTTCGCTGAAGCTGATCGGTGATGAGGCCGCCTAAATTGAGATCCTCGAATCCAAGCTCGAAATCGAAATATTTGTCGTTTTGCAAGCCAAATGCCCCTTTTAAATTGGCACGTCCTCTATTATTTATAATCCGAATGTTAGTATTTATCTCCTCTTCTGTACCGGAAAATGAACCTCTGACTTCAGAATCTGTAATCGTTTCTCTTTGAATGGTGGTTAATTCAGGAAACCATTGTGCAAAATTGGTAGAATCTGCTAATAATCGATCGATAAACCCTGAATAAGCTAATTGTTGATTTTTATTAGCGAATCGGAGGTCTCCCGATCCTTTAAGCTCACTATCCCCAACTAAAATAAAAAGTTCATCAATGGTTAATGAATCGGTAGTACCATTAGCTTTTATTTCGGTGTAGAGTGTTTCTTCTATAGGTGGATATGAAGGAATTATCCGATTTAAATTTTTCCCTGAAATAATAAATTCGTCAATATTTAGTGAGAATCGAGAATTTTCTAACTGATTTTGCACATTGCCCTGCAATAAGTTAACCCCAGTTATTTCAGAACTGAATTTAAGTCCTGTATTTGCGGTAGAAATACTAAACGCATTGAATTCTAAGAACTCTGAATCGTTGAAAATCTGCCCGAAAATATTAACTCGACTGATATCGGCTTCCGGCACTTTAAACGATAATTGTTCGATATCTATGAAGCGTTGATCGGAGCTCACTTCTACAAAAATGTCCGAATTAAGATCAGTCAGAGAAACGGTTCCTCCTGGAAACAATGGTTGATTAGGGCTTTCTATACCAAACAGCCTGAGATTCCCATTTGTAATTTTTATCCGAGGCACTAACAAAGAATATGTCATCTCAAAAGGCTCGTCTAAAGGATTACCATCAAATATGGTCGTATCCGGATTCTCTTTTCTTAACAGTTTCCCGAGGTCATTATCTGCTAAATCCAACTCCATGTCAGGATTAGAGATTTCCAAGTTGGTGACAAGAAATTGACGATTCAATAATCCGAGCACATCCAAACCAGCGCTGACTCTATCGCTAATTATTACTGCTTTTGTTCGAGTAGAATCGGTGTATAGAGCAACATCCTCAAAAATCATAGAGAAGGGTAAATGCCCACTAAGTCGGCCAATTTCTAGTCGAGAAGTGCGCCCTTCGTTAAAATTCTCTTCGATATTTTGAATCAAAAACGCTTTAGCGGCCGGCATCTGAAGCAAACCGTACCCAATGCTAACCAATAAAATTACGCTGGCGATAAGAACACCTATCGCATTCCAGAATACATTCCAGGCTTTATGTACGTTTTTGATTTGCATTAATTAATTAAAACTTTGGATTGCCTCCTCCCAAGAGGCTTGTACGATTTTCATATCATCAACTTCCTGCACGTAAGGCTTGCCTAATTCTTTGAGTAGTACAAGGCGAATTTGCTGATTCTTAGCTTTTTTATCTTTCAGCATTAGTGGTGGAAATTCATCGATGCGGGTTTTTAAAGAAGCCAAATCAAATTTATAGAGTGCTTTGAACGAATCTAAAATCTTTGAGTCGATTGTTGCCCCAAGTTGATTTGATGCAGATATAGCACCGTACATACCGGCAAAAACAGCCTCACCATGACTATAGTTCGAATAATTACCAACTCGCTCAATCACGTGCGCATAAGTATGGCCAAAATTCAAAAATGCGCGAATTCCTTGCTCATGTACATCTCTTGATACAATATCGATTTTTATTTGAGCACTTTGTTCAACAATAGACTGCCATTTCTCGGGATTAGTAAACCCGTTTTCACTGATTATTCGCTCAAGTTGATGAAGAATCTCCGGGGTTTCAATCATTCCATACTTGATAATTTCACTCAGCCCATTCACCCATTCTTTTTCGGGAAGAGTTTCTAAAAAATTTAAGTCTGCAAACACAGCTTGTGGTTGATAGAAAGCCCCAATCAAATTTTTCCCAGTCGAGTGATTAATTCCGGTCTTGCCACCAATAGAGCTATCAACCATTGCTAGCAGTGTTGTAGGAACCTGAATAAGAGGAATACCTCGCATTACGCTGGCAGCAACAAATCCGGCAAGATCTCCAATTACACCGCCACCAATTGCAACCAGTGGAGTTGATCGTTCTACACCTTGGTTCAAAACAAAATCAACGATACTTCCAAACTGATCAAAACTCTTACTCTTTTCGCCGGGTGGTACCACGTAGGTTACCATTTTCTGAAATCTAGATTGAAATGCTTGATTTATGCTTTCGATATGATGTTGATACACGTTCTTATCAATTACAACAAACACTTTTTCTGAGCCTATCTGCTTTTCAATAAAGGCACTGACTTCCTCTAGCAAGTTTGTTCCCACCTGATAAGAGTAGTTAGCAGCCGACTGAGTATTAACTGTAATTTGATTAGACATAGCGTAACAATTTTTCGATCACTCGTGCTACTTGGTGATCTTTCGTTTCATTGCCTGTAGATTCGATGATAATTTGAGCCTGTTTATAAAGATCGATACGCTTTAAATATAAGCTTTCAAGTTCATTAAACAGAGTTTCTCTGGATTTTAATTCGCCCTCTGTATCCAACACTATAGGGCGTTTTTTGTTTCTCAGAACACGATCAACCGTTACGGAAATATCGGTTTTCAGAAAGATCATCAGCCCATAAATTTTCAAATGATCAACCACCTGTTGATTGTGCAGTGCACCGCCACCTAACGAAACCACACCCTTGAAATTTTGTGTTACTTCAAGTAGTGCTTTCCATTCTAAGTTTCTAAAATACGACTCCCCATTCTCATCGAATATTTGCTTAATAGCCCGCCCTTCTTTCTCAACGATGTACGCATCTAAATCTAGAAATGGTCGTTCTAATTTTTTGGCCAATAATCTTCCAATGGTACTTTTCCCACTGGCCATAAAGCCAACCATAAAAAAGCTTTGCTGGTATTTTTTTAAGCGGTATTCGTTCATGCGAATGGATTTACTGGCTCAACAATGATAACATTTTCTTTTTGCACAATTACTGCTCCGGGTGCAGCCCCTTTCGGTTTACGCACATATTTTTTCTTGGTGTAGATAACAGGAGCTAGTTTTGAACCTTTTGCTTTTGATTGATACGCTGCAAAACCGGCTACTTCTTCAATTAACCTCATGTCGGGCATGCTTTTGTTATTATTCATTCGAATAATAACGTGCGAACCTGCTACTCCTCGAGCGTGCAACCAAACATCTTCTTTATGAGCAGTTTGCACTAATACATCGTTGTTGCGCGCATTTTTACCAATCCAAAGTGTGTATCCATTCAATTCAAACTCGTGAAATGGTGACACTTCATTTTGAGCATTTCCGGAGTTTGGAAGCACATCATCAACCAGCGATTTATTATCTTTTTTCCAGTCCTGTAACTCCCTCAAATCTTTGATGCCTTCCAGCTCATCTGTAATCAGTTCAAATCTCTTAACCTGATCTTCTAATTTCGGAATACGTTCCAGAGCCTCTTCATACGATTTCATCGAGTTTGATGATCGGGCATAATATTTCTGAGCGTTTTCTGCTATAGATTTTTTTTCTTCCAGATCAATGATCACTTTTTCCCCGGCATTGTATAAATCATCGAAGGTCATTTTTTGAGCATCCGGCATCCCTAAATGCGCATTCGCCATTAAAATGTGTCCATATTGCTCATATTTTTCTGCTTTATCGATCCCCTTATCCGCTTGATAAAGATTGTTAAGTGAAGACTTTCCACGCTTAATTTGCCGTTTCAGCGCTTTCAACAATTCATTTTTCTGCTGATTCAACAGCTGATCATGCGCGTAATTTTTAAATCGATATCGTACTAAATCGTTTACACTCTCAAAAGACTGATCGTTATTTAATGGCAGCAGTTCAAATGGAATGATGGTATGAGTGCCGTTTTCAAGTATTCTTGGCTCAACTTGCTCTCTTAACTGCTGATCGATTTGCTTAAGATGAACCAGAATTCGATCTACCTCAAATTCCTGATCTTTGTAAAAACCCGAGAGCACTTCAATCCATGCTTTGGGAAATAATGGAATCTGCTTTCGAATGTTTTGTGCGATAGATCGATGCTGGTCCCATTTTTTATCAAATAAAGTAGCCCCCTTTTCTGCCGAAACTTTATCACCAACAGTATCGCGATCTTTGAAGGTTTCGATAATCAGATCTTTTTCAGTTAAAAAGACGTTGGCCGAGTTGCCAAATAATTTAAACCACAGCTTTTTATCATCGCCAAAATCTAAATAAAGCATGCGCTCATTCTCGATGAGTACAAAATCTTTTATTGGTTGCCCATGAACTTCTTCAAAAAATTGTTGAGTATTCCTTTTTTTGGCGGGTCGATAACTATCTAAAAATAGCGCGGCATTACCCGGACTTCCATTAAAAATTAGCCTGAAACTTTCTTCGCCATTCGCCATAAATACTTCCAACTGATTTTTGAAAGGAGTTACGGCTTGTTCAATCCAACAATTAGATAATTTGGTTTTGAACTCTTTCAATAAATATATTAATTCGTAGTAGTTCATTTAGGCTTATAGTAAAAGAGAGCTCAATTAAAATAATAATAATGCATTATCCGATTTTTAAATCCATCGTAAACACGGTACAAACACAACTTGACAAACGGGGAATACAAAGCAATAAGTTTAAAACTTGGGAAGATAGTAAAATAAACGCCATCGGTTTAGAGCTGGAAGTAAACCTCTCAAAGAATTCGAGCTTTGTTAATGCCTTGAGCATCAACTTCGACTGGGACAGTTTCCGAGAAACGCAGGTTGCCCGCTCTTTGGATGGTATGCATGAACATCCCTTTCTTAAAATTGAAAAACTAGCTGAAGTTGAAGTCTCCCCTACCATTGATATTGAAATGACCTGGCTATTTGATATTGACGCTTGCCAACCACAACAGAGTGGGCAGGAAGGTAATTATCGAATTAATCAAGCCAGCAAATGGATGGAAGCGATCAGCATACAAATCAATCAGCTGCTGAAAAACGAGAACTTGATAACTCGCTGGCATATCGAAATCGAAGGCGATGAGCATGGAAAATACCTGAGTGCCATTCATTTAATTTCATATTTCCAGTACGAACTGTCTTCGGCACGAGACCTCAACGAATTACAAAATTATGTTGGGCGACGATTGCAAGAGTTATTGGTTAAGGGCAATCGTGTTATTTCTATGGCTGAACTTATTCTAAAAGATTCTATAGCCGCATAATTTACTAGTGCATTCCTAGAAACAAAAAAGGCTCCGAAATTCGGAGCCTGAAAATTACTTTTTCTTGTGTCTGTTTTTTCTCAGACGCTTTTTACGCTTGTGTTTTGCAATCTTTGCGCGCTTTCTTTTTTTACCACTTGGCATACAATATCACCTGAACTTAATAGTGTTTGTTTTTCAGACACCTAAAATAAGAACTTTCTATGGTTTTCGAAATCAAATTTTTACTGCCATCGATTCGTTCACAGCTTCTTTAAAATCTTTGCTGATTTTAAGAACCGGAACAAATTGTTCGGGTACGATCACTTCTACATTAGTCTTAGGATTACGAGCTACACGTTGCGCTCTTTTAACCACTTTAAAACTTCCGAAACCACGTAATTCTATATTCTCGCCTCTCTTCATGGCGTCAATTACGGTTTCCATAAATCCGTTTACAACTGCTTCGGTTTCTACTTTAGTAAGCCCTACGGAGGATGATATAATATCAACAATATCTGCTTTAGTCATTTTGATGAGGTTTTTAGCCTGTTAGTCTTAATTCGATCTTTCAACCAAAATTGAAATCTAAATCGTTCACTTTTTTATTCAAACTATTTGATTACACCCTTTCACGAATACACATCGTCATTTTTATCAAATGTTTTATACTTTGCGTCGATTTTTAAACAAAATATAAAACCAATTTTCGTGCATGGAAACTTTTGAAAATGTTGTAGGTACTCTTAACGATTTAGTTTGGAGTACGCCCTCCTTTTTCCCGTTTATGGTGGCTGTATTGCTATCTTTCGGGATTTTTATCACCCTAAAACTTGGCTTTGTTCAGGTTCGTCGCTTTAAACATGGTATTTTTTCGGTAATGGGAAAATACGACGCACCCGATGCTGTGGGAGATGTTAATCACTTTCAAGCGTTAACCACTGCACTCTCAGCAACGGTTGGAATTGGTAACATTGCCGGTGTTGCAATTGCCATTCATTATGGTGGTCCGGGTGCCTTATTCTGGATGTGGGTGACTGCATTTTTCGGTATGGCCATTAAATATACCGAGTGTACGTTAGCCGTTAAATATCGTGTGCAAAACGCCGATGGCTCCGTTTCTGGTGGACCAATGTATTACATCGAAAAAGGACTCGGACCAAATTGGAAATGGTTGGCCATCTTTTTTGCTGCGATGGCCGTAATTTGTTCCTTCCTCACCGGTAACGCAGTACAAGCTAATACAGTAGCTGATACTCTCAAAAGTACCTTCTTTGTACCGGGTTGGATTACCGGATTAGTTACCGCTTCTTTAGTAGGCGTGGTTATTATCGGTGGAATAAAGCGCATTGGTAAAGTTACTGCCAGCTTAATGCCTGTTATGGCTATTATTTACGTACTGGGTGCCTTAATCATCTTGTTGTTGAACTATGATAAAGTGTTGCCTGCCTTCGGGACTATCATTAGTTATGCATTTAATCCAAAAGCGGGTCTGTTCGGCGTTGGTTCAGGATTATTTTTAACCACACTGGTTTGGGGAATAAAACGTGGATTATTTTCGAATGAGGCAGGTCAGGGTTCTGCCCCTATTGCTCATGGTGCTGCTCGAACGAAAGAGCCTGTTCGCGAGGGTGTTGTAGCTCTTCTCGAGCCATTCATTGATACTTTAGTAGTTTGTACAATGACCGGTCTGGTGATCATCAGTACCGGAGTTTGGGAACAAAAACATGATACTATTTTCACTACCAATGCACTGGAAACTGAAATTATTATCGAAGATGGAGCTACTGCTTTAACAATCGTAAACGGTGAACCCGGAAATGGTTCTATGATCAGAAATGATCACGACATGGGTGTTTTTTATATCGATGAAGCCCGTACTCAAGTGTTTAACGGTACTATTGCCGAAGTTGATGGAGGAGTTGTTATTACTGCCGGAACCGGCGAAACGGTAGAGCAATTATACTCAAGTATTATTGAAAATGGAGCCCCACTAACCGCAATTGCTTTCGAAGAAGGACTCTCCCCATTATTCTCGGGTGGTAAATACATTGTTACCATTTGTGTGATTCTGTTTGGTATTTCTACGGCGATTAGCTGGAGTTACTATGGCGACCGTTCCATTCAATATCTGGCGGGCGACAAATCCATTATCTACTATAAAGTTGTTTATCTGATTATGCACTTTATAGGTGCTGTTTTAGCCTTGGAAACGGTTTGGGCAATTGGTGATATCGCACTCGGATTAATGACTTTCCCGAACATCATAGCATTATTTGCATTATCAGGAGTGGTTGCAACAGCAAGCAAGGTGTACTTCAAGAAAATGGAAGAAATGGGGGTTAAATAACTATGGACAAAGTTTCGGTTATATCCCATCCGGTTCTGGATCGTTATCTTACTTACTTAAGAGATAAGAACACAAATACAGCGGTTTTCAGGCGAGCAATGTCTAATATTGGCATCATTCTCGCTTATCATGCGCTCAACGATTTAAAACTGGATGAAACCGAAATAGAAACACCCATCCAAACTACCACAGGATATCAACCCGGACAGGAAGTAGTGGTTATTCCCATTCTTCGTGCCGGGTTAAGCCTGGTAGATGGCATCATAAATTTTATGCCCGAAGCCAAAGTTGGTCATGTTGGAGTGTACAGAAATGAAGAGACTCATCAACCGGTGAATTATTACGATAATTTGCCCAAAGGATTAGACACCGCGCTAACCTTAGTTGTTGATCCGATGTTAGCCACCGGAGGCAGTGGTAGCCACGCTCTACAATTTTTAAAAGAAAATGGTGCAAAGCAGATCCGTTTTGTATGCCTAATTGCAGCTCCTGAGGGAATAGAACGGCTTCAGGCCGATCATCCTGATGTACCCATTATTACCGCTGCAGTTGATGAACGATTAAATGAAAACGCCTATATCGTTCCCGGTTTAGGTGACGCAGGTGATCGCTATTTTGGCACAATTTAGCAGTTATATTCTAGCGGTCGTTTTTCTTTTAGGTGCGGCATGCTCTGACTTAAGCGAATACGACGAAAAGCAAGTTAAACTCGCACTTGGCGATTCGTTATTCAACTCTACAGAAAGTTGGGGCTTTACTATGAATATTATCGAAGGTGGGAATGTTCGAATGTCGATGCAGGGAAGCTACTCGTACAATATTCAGCAAGATGGTGAAAACGAAACTCGAATTAAAGGTCCGGTTTTCATCAATATATTCGATGATTCCGGAATACTCGAAACGACGGTAATCTGCGACAGTGCGGTATATCAACCCGAACGAGAACGCTTCGAAATGTTCCGAAATGTAGATGTGAATACTGTTGATGGTAAAAACCTGAGGTCAGATTATCTGCTTTGGGAGCGGAAAATCGACAAAGTGAGTACCCCGGCATTTGTAATTTTTATATCCCCTCCTGATAGTATCGCGGCAAACGGCTTTTACGGAAATTCGAACCTCACAAACTACACCTTAAATGAAGGTGGCGGTAAAGTGGTGATTGAATAAGATGTGGCGATTCACCGGATTAATTCTGTTACAACTTCTCTTCTTTTCATCGATAAGCAAATCGCAGGATATCGTCGAACTTATCCGCTTTGATTCAGCTACGTTATCAGAAGAAAATGGCGAACGTGTACAAACACTTACCAATCCTCGGATGAGGATGCGAAACGTTACTATGGTGTGCGACATCGCCTATCGATTTCTGGATCGAAATGAAATGCATGCGTTTGGGAATATCCAAATTGATACCGATTCTGAAAATATTTGGGCCGATACACTCTACTATTACACCAATCAAGAGCTTTCGGAATTACGCGGGCGAGTAATCATTAAACAAGATTCTACCACACTTTTTGGAGAAAAAGTAGACTACAATTTCCTAACCAAAGTGGCCATTTTCCCGGCCGGAATACGATTAGAGGATAATCAAGGCACTTTATTAGCTAAACAGGGCACATATTTTCAAAATCAGGATAGTGCTGTTTTTCGGTTTGATGTTCAACTGCAAGATAGCGCACAGTATGCCGAGGGCGATAGCCTTTTTATAAATCGAGAACGGGAGTATTTCCAACTGTACAGTAATGTATTTGTGGTTGATAGCACTAACGATGCTTTACTCACCGGAAATTATCTGGAAGCAGATTCTACAGGAAGACGTTTTGTTCGCGACAAAGCTTATCTAATGGATGTTTCTGATGATTCTTCGAAGGCGGACACCACACATATATTTGCCGGTGAAATTTTACTGATTGAACAAGATTCTACTTCTACTATTGATGCGTTAGATAGCGTAAAAGTATGGACTAACCGATTTTCGTCCAGCTCTGACACCCTTTTCTATGACAGTGCTTCTGAATTGTTTACCCTTACGGGAACTCCTATCGCCTGGAATAAAAACATACAGTTAACCGGACCAGTAATTCGCGTTCAACTCGATAGTTCGCAGGTTAGAGAACTTCAGGCGTTTACTGGAGCATTTGCTGTTCAGCAAGATTCGGTAACTCTGCGCCATCATCAATTAAAAGGGGATACACTCCAAGCTTTTTTCGAAAATGGAGATATCTCAAGAATCGAATTATATCCAAATAGTGAGCTTCTTTATCATACCACAGACGATGATGGAGAGTCAGACGGAGCCATGGAAAATTCCAGCCCAACAACTACTCTATTTTTCGAAAATGGTGAGTTGGTTCGTGCAAAAATGGGGCAAAACCAAGGATTGTTTTTACCGGAATATGATGGCTTGAATAATCGCTACCTTGATGGCTATTCCTGGAGACCTGAACTAAGACCTCAAAAACCGGATAGTATTCCTAGAGCTCGTTTTTCTCCTATTCCTATTGAACGTCCTTTCACACTCCCCGAACGATTTTTGGAATTTATAGCTTCGATGCTTTCCGATTAAAAGAAATAATCCTGGAAAAAGTAGCAATACACCGTGATTATGAGAATAGAGAGGACATTCAGAAAAAAACCTGAAACAGCCATTTCTCCCATTTTTATATGACCGCTTGAGAACACAATGGCATTGGGAGGTGTGGAGATGGGAAACATAAATGCGCAACTTGCTCCGATGGTAAGTGGGATAGCTAGAGTGAGTTCATCTAATCCAAAAAAGCGGGCTATTACAAAAGAAACCGGTATGAATACTGCCACAAGTGCAACGTTACTCATAATTTCGGTCAAAAATACCGCGAAGCCACAAACTACCAGAATAATTATGAGCGGTGCTGCAATGGTATTAGCAGAAATCCATTCGCCCAATGCTCCTACTATATTGGTGACTTCCAATCCTTTTGCAAGACTAATACCACCTCCAAATAGTAGAAGAATATCCCAGGGAAGTCGCTTCATATCATCCCATTTCAGTAAGGGCTGATGTTCTTCTTTAGAACCGGAAGGTATCATAAAGAGTGCTATGGTAGCGGCTATAGCTATTCCTGTATCCGAAAGGTTGGCAAATAGTTCAAATTTTGTAATCTGAGATCGAAAAATCCAAAGCACGGCAGTACAGAGCATTACAATCATTACTCTTTTTTCGCCCGGTTTAAACATGCCGAGTGTGTGGAGCTCGTCGGTTATCATTTTGGTAATTCCCGGTAATTTTTTTAACCGTACCGGATATACGAGCTTGGTGTTCACGAAGTAAACCACCGAAAACAATATCACTACGAGTGGAAATGCAAAAAATAGCCAGTTCGCAAAATTCAGGGTCTCAAGCCCACTTTCTTCTACAATTCCGGCGAGTACAAGATTTGGAGGTGTTCCTATGATGGTAGTGATACCACCAATATTTGCGGCATAGGCAATGCCCAACATTAAAGTAAGAGCGAAATTTTTTGATGAAGCCGGATCGTTAAATTTGTCTTCCAACAATAACACCACCGACATCCCGATAGGTAACATCATTACAGTTGTTGCGGTATTGCTGATCCACATAGAAAGCAATGAGGTTGCCAGCATTCCTCCCAGTATTATTCTACTTGGCTTTTCTCCAGAAATGCGCATGATATTGAGCGCTATTCTCCGGTGTAGGTTCCATTTTTCGATTGCAAGCCCGAGTACAAATCCCCCAAAAAAAAGATAAATAACAGGATTCGAGTAGTTGATGGTAGTTTCACGAAGGCTGAGGATGTCCATAATCGGGAATAACACAATAGGTAGCAGTGCTGTAACGCCTATTGGTAACGCTGCGGTGACCCACCAGCTAAGCATCCACCCTGCAATTGCTAACATTCTTATTTGAGCTGAATCTCCCCCACCAATTAACAAGATCAAGCCAAAAATAACCGGACCTGAAAGTATTTTTAACAACGATTGATGCATAAATTCTATTTGTTCGAGCCGATGCTAAAGTTTTAAAAGAGTGCGTTAATTCGATTCCAAGGCATCTGAAAATGGTGATAATCGGGCTTATCGTCCCATCTCCCACCCCATTCTGTAAATCCATATTGAGCAAACAAATCCACGATAGGCTCAACCATTCCTTTTTTTGGAACCGTTCTGTTTACAAAGGGCAAAGCATCATCCGGTAGAACTTTTATCGTGTTTTCATCGGTATTGAACCGTAAATAGGGATTTTGACGTGGATTTATATCGATTGCAACCCCATATGCATGGCTCGACCAACGGTTTGTGTTCATGATGCGTCGGCCATTATATGCTGATGAGTTATTCGCATTCATTGAAGCAACATCATCTCCCTTAAACGAATCCATCAACAAAAGGCTGGATATTGGAAAAGATCGATTAGCCAGTTCTTTAAAAAGTTGAATGGTTTCGTTTTTGATTACATCTAGCACCATAATTTGCCCGATTTGTGAAAAACCATCGTAGTTGATGAATGGAATATCTAAGAGTACGAATCGTGAATGATGTACAGGGCATTCTTCTGCCCAACAATTATTAGATATGAGGTTTTGTACTGCCGATTCTGTTAATGCCATGTTGGATATTAGAAAAGTTAACACCATAAAAAAAGCCTGATCAGAATAAACTGAACAGGCTACCAAAGCAAACGGCGAGAGAAATCAGTTATCTGCCCTTTCCAGAGTAAATTCTTTCTCTTCGCCATCATATTCTGTGGTTAGGGTAATTCTACCTCGAATGTAGTAACCGGTATGTGGCACTTCAAAATCTTCAATTTCTAGAGTAAAAGTGATCCTGTTGCCCTCAACTTTACCATCGGTAAGCGGAAAAACTCCTGCCGGTGTTGCTGCATGTCCTGTTAAGGTATTTCGATCGGTTTTAAATTCGAATACAATTTCTACCGGCTCTTGGGGAGTTTGCATTTCCCCTTTCCAGCGTCCATCCCAGCGTTGGGCATTTGCTGATGCCATCAAAACGAAAAGAAAAAATATAGAAATGACTGTTCGCTTATAAATCATGGTGTTCAAGTATGAATAGTTTATACATTCGAAAGTTAAAAATTGAATAAGCACTACACCATTAAGTGGTGCTAATCAATGGTAGAAGATTGTAATAATTCGGATGAAATAACGCATCCTTTCGGTTTTTTAATCAAAAAAAAGCTTACCTCCTGCTAAAAAGGTAAGCTTACTCTATTACTTTTATCTCTTTGCTATTGCTTAGATCGGTTTAATGTGAATTGCGCTGTGTTGCCTTCGTATCGGGTGCTGATTAATAATTGATCCCGAAGTAAATATCCTGTGTGATACACCGATACTTCACCATACTTAATTACAAATGAAATGGTATTTCCCTTAACCGACCCGTTTTCAATCTCATATTCGCTTTCGTTAGCTACTACTTTCCCGGATAATTCATTACCACTTGTTTTCAACTCATAGATTACCTCAATTTTCCCTTCCTCGGTGTATTGAAAAGTAGACCATTCGCCATCGATCTCGGTGTTTTGTGCCCCAACAATGGATGCAATTGATAGCACCACGTTTAAGAGAAATGTGATTCTGTACTTCATAGCCCGCGTATTTTTGTTGGAAAAAATGTAGCTACTATTCGCATCCTGCACCATTAAGTCCCTTTAAGGTTGAATAGAAGATCTTAATATTGTTTACTTAGGAGCTAAAATTAAACCGATGTTCTTTGAAAATTCATAAGTACATTGCACATCATTTTTACAAGACACTAAAAAAGCTAAACATGGTAAAGACTGGTCTTTTTGTTTTGTTACTTCTTGCGTTAAACTGCACCGAACAAGCCCCTGAAAAAAAATCTGATTGGCTCTATTTGTTTGATGGAAGCTCGCTAGAACATTGGAAAATGTACGGTGCTAGCTCTGATAGTATTTCACCAAAATGGACCATCGATCAAGGTGTGTTAATTGCTTCTGTTGATGGAGATGGGATTGGAGAAAACACCGGTTTTGATGAATCTATCATGACCAAAAAACAATTTCGAAATTTTGAACTCGAATTAGAATTTATGATTAGTGAAGGTGGAAACAGCGGTATTATGTATCATGTAATCGAGGATTCAACCATCCCTATGGATTATTACAGCGGGCATGAGTATCAAATTTTAGACGACGAAAGTTTTAAAGATAAGGTGAGAGATTTTCAATTAACCGGTTCGGTTTTCGGGCTATTTCCTGCTAAAAACAAAACTCTGAATCCGAGTGGAGAATGGAACCTTGTTCGTATCAACGTGAAAAATGGAAAAGTAGAACACTGGTTAAATAATCAAATAATTCTCGAATTTGATCGAAACTCAGATAGTTATAAAAATGCTTATGAAAACAGCCAATGGACGCAATTCCCTGATTGGGGTAAAACTGAAAATGGGCATATTACACTTCAAGATCACGGTGATAAAGTTGCTTTCCGAAACATCAGAATAAGAGAATTATGAGAGTATGTGTTTTAGGTGCCTCCGGTGGTATTGGTAGATGGGTGGTTCAATTAGCACATCAAAAAGGATGGGATGTAACCGCCGTTGTTCGACCAAGCTCTGAATACATCCCACCAGCTGGCGTACAATTAATTCGTGGCGAGGTGACCGAAGCATCTTTTGTACAAACTTTGATAAATGAACATTCGACCATCATTTCATGCATTGGTATTCGAAGAGCAGGTCTCAGTCCCTGGGCTAAAATAAAATCGCCTTCGAATCTGGTAGAAACTGTAACCAAAAACATCCTGAATGCTGCTGGTGAAAATGATCTTCGATTTATGTGGATTAGCGCAGCCGGTGTAGGAGAATCGGCGCCAAATTGCAGTCCACTGATCCGTAAAATGATCACACTAGGAAATATTGGTGTAGCCTATCAAGATCTTGAACGATCGGAGCAATTACTTAAAAAATCACACTTCAAAGTAACCACTGTACGTCCCGTAACACTCATTCCGGGAAATCCAACGGGTGGTGCTCAGCCTTCATCCTCCTATCATTTGCTTTCAACAGTACGAAGAAGTGATGTTGCCCTTTGGATGGTGCGGAATATTGACCAAAGTGATGAACCAGTTTTTGTTTCATAAAAAAGGCGGATATCCAAAAGAATATCCGCCTATAACTTGATTTTTGATTTGAATACTGAGCGTCCAGTTATGCCTCTTCCAGCTCCAGGTTTTCCTGAATTACTCGTTCCTGAATGTCGTAAGGTACCGCCGCATAATGGCTGAATTCGCGCTTATACGTTGCGCTACCTTGTGTCATCGACTTGAGTCGGGTTGAGTAATGGTCGAGTTCCTCGAGAGGAACATGAGCTTTTATTTTCTGAAGCGAACCTTCTGCATCCATTCCTTGAATCTGACCGCGACGAGTTCCTAAATCACTCATCACATCACCCATATAATCGGCAGGAACGGTTACCTCCACTTCATAAACGGGCTCAAGAAGTTGTGGATTTGCATCTAAAAAACCATTTCTAAATGCCATACGTGCGGCCATTTTAAACGCAGCTTCGTTCGAATCTACCGAGTGCATCGAGCCATCGTATACCGAAACTCTGATATCACGTGCACGACAACCACTCATCGGGCCACTTTCCATTTTTTCCATAATACCTTTCACTATTGCGGGCATAAATCGGTTATCGATTACACCACCAACAATGCAATTCTGGAATACAAGTTTACCGCCCCAATCCAGTTCAAACTCTTCAACTTTTCGAACTTTGATATCGTCCGGCATAGGTTTGTTTTCGGTATATGGCTCAATCAATAAGTGAACTTCGCCATATTGACCGGCGCCACCAGATTGTTTTTTATGTTTGTACTTAACACGCACATCACTGGTGATGGTTTCCCGATAAGGAATCCGAGGTGTATGGAATTCTACATCTAGTTTAAAGCGATTACGAAGAGCGTGCTCAATGGTATTCAAGTGCTCCTCACCTTGCCCATGAATGATGATTTGTTTCAATTCCTGGCTGTGCTCAATCACCGCAGAAGGATCTTCGCGATGTATTTGATGAAGTGCATTACCTAGCTTGTCTTCGTCACCTTCTTTAGTGAGTTTTACTGCCGTTCTAATCACCGTTGAAGGAAAATGAATCTCTTCCATCGTGATATCGTGGCCTTTTTCGTGCAAAGTATCGTTTACTTCACTATCACGCAGTTTTACAACCGCTCCGATATCTCCGGTTTTCACTTCAGAAATTTCAATACGTTCATGTCCCTCTGTTAGAAACAGATTGCCAAGGCGAACCATATTGCTGTTTCGTGAATTCTGAAGATCCATTCCCGCTTTCATTGTGCCGCCATACGCTTTAAAATAGATCAAATCACCCACGTGCGACTCCGAGTGTGTTTTAAATAAAAACATAATCGGTTTTCCGTCGGGATCGAGAATTACATCTTCCCCATTTACATCTTTCGGCGGATTAACTTGTAGCGGATTTGGAGCTACGTCATCAATAAAGCCCATTATTCGTCCGGTACCCATATTTCTGGATGCACAGGCACAAAACAATGGATGAATATTTCCACGCACGATACTTAGATGAAGGCCATTTTGCATTTGTTCTTCGTCGAGTTCACCGTGCTCGAAATAGATATCCATTAAGGTTTCATCATTCTCGGCAATAACTTCTACAAGTTCCTGATGTAATTGTGCAGCTCGTTCTTTTTCTGAGTCAGGGATGGGAAGTTTGTCAGGTTTTCCGCCACCTTCCGGGAACTCGTACATCGTCATTCTTAGTACATCAATAATTGCGTGGAAATCGGCTCCTTCACTAAACGGATATTGCACTACGGTTACTTCACGGCCAAAATGTTCTTTCGATTCTTCAACCGCTTTCCAAAAGTCGGAGCGTTCGTTATCCAATTTATTTACTACAAACATGCTGGGCACGTTGTATTTCCGCAAATATTTCCAAAGTGCATCTGTTGCTACTTCTACCCCGTTTTCTGCATTCAAAGTCATTATTGCAGTATCAGCAACTTTAAGCGCACCAACTACTTCTCCTATATAATCTGATGTACCCGGTGTATCTATTAAGTTAATTTTATGGCCTCGCCAGTCGAGGTTCATAAATGATGAAAAGATTGATTTCCCCTTCTCTTTTTCTAATTCATGGTAATCGGAAACCGTATTTTTGCTTTCTATGCTTCCGCGTCGGTTTATGGCTCCGGCTTCAAACAACATAGTTTCGGCAAGTGTTGTTTTACCGGAGCCGGAATGGCCTACCAGCACAACATTACGGATTCGGGTGGGATTGTAAACTTTCATGGTTACCTCCGATTGATTGGTTAGATGTAATGAGCAGACGATCATCAAAGGATCTGTAAATCGAATGGATATTTGATGATGTTCCTCTGTAGCTCATTATTAGTTGTTTCGTTTTAGAAACTGTGTTTTGATTTTTCAAGGAACATGCAGAACATTCATGAAAAGAATGTGAAGACTTAAACTAAACATCTGCACCAAAGAATCAAGATGAAAAATATCCTCTTAATACAAACGGGTGGAACCATAGCAATGAGCGCAAAAGGTGATGGCGTTGAGCTAAATCCTGATGCCTGGTCGGATACACTGGTAGAACGCGTTCCGCAACTTGGTGAACTGGCCCAAATTCAGACTTTACCGTTATTTTTTGAGGATTCTTCGGATTTAAATCACACCCATTGGGTACAACTTGCTGAGTGCATCAATTCACATTATGATGAGTTTAACGGTTTTGTTGTGTTGCACGGCACCGATACCATGGCTTACACCACTTCTGCGCTTTCTTATGCTTTTCAGAATCTGGGAAAACCAGTGATTTTTACAGGAAGTCAGGTTCCACTTTCCTCCATTCGATCGGATGCCCGCCGTAATCTGATCAATTCTATAGAAATGGCTACATCAAACCTACAGGAAGTAGCCATTTGCTTTAACGATCATGTGTATCGAGGCAATCGAGCAACGAAGCTGAGTATTGGTGATTTTGATGCCTTCGGAAGTCCGAACTTAGATCCGCTCGCAACGATCGGACTAGAAATAAAATCGCGCTATTTAACACGATTAGTAACCGAGCCTTTTTCGATTAAAGCGGCATATTCTAACGAATTGCTGGTATTAACTGTATTTCCATCATTGGATACTCAGCATTTGATGAATCTGGATGTGTCGAAGTTAAGAGCCATAATCGTACGAAGCTTCGGAAGTGGTAACATTCCCACTAAAGGGAAATACAGTTTGCTCAATTTTATAAAACGATGCACCGATGAAGGCGTGATCGTAGCTGTAGTTTCTCAGGCTGATTTTGATGCGGTAAATCTGACTAAATATTCCGCTGGTCGAACCATTGCAAATGCAGGAGCGATTTCCGCTGGAGATATGACGTTGGAAGCTGCACTCACCAAAATTATGTGGCTAATGGCTCAATATGGAGATAAAGCCACCATCGAAGCTGAATTTCAAAAAAACCTTGCCGGCGAACTAACGGTTTAGTGTAGCTTTTAAGAAGTGGAGGCAGGGAGTCTTTTATCCATCAATTTAAACCACAAAGGTGGAACCAAAGCGATAAGAATCATCATCGGATAGCCAAATGGTAATTCGGGCGCTTCTTCGTGGTGATCCAATACCTGATATTTTTTACTGGCTATGAAATGATGATCGGAATGTCGCGTCAATTCATACAAAACAATTCGACCTATTTGATAATTAGCATTCCATGAATGCACCGGTCGAACTCGCTCGTATCTTCCATTATCCAATAGTTTTCTTCGCAGTCCGTAATGTTCTAGGTAATTGATAGTTTCCAGAAGTAGAATTCCGATTAGGCCACTACCGGCGACAATTACAACTTGTTGCCATGAAATAAACAAAGATAGCGTAAGCAGATACGCAAATTGTACAATCGTGAATTGGATCATCTGGTTTTTTGCACTTAGGATGGATTCATTTTGTTTTTGAAGACGAATTTTTTCCAACCTCCAGGCAGAGAAATAGCCTCCAATCAACGATTTAACCCAAAACGAAAACAACCATTCTCCTTTTCGGGCACTCGCCGGATCTTCATCAGTTGCTACATATTTATGGTGACCTCTATTATGCTCTATGAAAAAATGCATGTATAAAGCGGGGATTAATAAAATTTGCCCCAATCGTTGTTCGTAGGCAGATTTTCTATGTCCTAATTCATGGGCTACATTAATCCCGCAAGAGCCGATCACTATGCCTACTGATAACAAATTCCCTATCAATTCGAGGCTACTCAGCGAGGTAGTATTTAACGTAAATGCGAACAAGCCAACGATGAAAAAAACAACGGGTACATTTAAGTAAAGCAACCAATCAAAAATTCTTTTTCCTAATAACGTTTCTCGTGTTTTATCGTCTACATTTGAAGTATCTACCGGACCAATTTGATCGAAAATCGGAATAATAACGAATGAGAAAATTACCGCACTCCATGTCAGCCAACCTCCAATTATAAGTCCGACTATCGCCAAAGCAGGGTTGATGTATGCTGCCAGATATTTAAGATCTTTCATCGCTTTTTCCAAATAATGTAGCAGATTGAATTCTTTTTTCCACTTGTAGAAATCAATTTCGAGGATAAGTTTTTTCTAAGAATGAGTTTACTAATTTCATCTTCAAAATACTTTTCCTATAATCGGTAAAAACAAGGGGTCATGTATTTTATATTTGATTTAGAAACCATCCCGGATATTGATTTTATACGTACCGTTCTCAACGATAATGAATCGGATGAGGAGGTACTCCTCGAAAAAGCCAGCGAAGAATTGGCTCGAAATAAATCAGGATTTTTACCTCCTATGTATCATAGAATGGTGTCGTGGGTTGGGCTTTGGATAGAAAATACCGGGGGACCTCGTCAAAAAGTGGGTTGGAATGGTGCCGATGAAAAAGAAGGGCTATTAAAAATTTTCGAGACTATCGGCACTTATAAAGATTTTGGGCTCATTCACCACAATGGGAAAGGCTTCGACATACCGGTACTCACCTATCGCGCTATGAAACACGGGTTACAAATGCCGGTTAGGATGAGTGATTACGACATCAGATATCGATACAGTCGGCACAATATCGACTTGGTAGATGAATTCAGTAACTATGGCGCAAGCTCATGGCCGAAGCTCAAACATTTAGGGCAATTGATCGGAATCCCCTTTAAACAAACTGGTGAAGGCAACCAAGTATATGAAATGTTCAAACGCAATGAGCTGGATCTGATTGAACACTATTGCTACGAAGATGTGATGGCAACTTACATTGTGTGGCTATATATGCAATTTACAAATGGTCACATACCAGAAGATAAATTCGCGAACTTGAAAGAGAGAGCATTAACTAAACTTATGGAAATACAAAGCACTTAAAATGAATAAAAAACTTATACAACTATTCTTCTTCTCAACACTTTTTTTAATGAGTTGTTCAACTACTCAGATCACATCCAATACCCTAATTGATTTGAGTGACAGACAATTTGAAAGCATTTTATATGGTGTAATCTCAATGCAAACTTTTTCTAAGGCACTACCTCAATTAGATGAATCATCGGATCGAATTTATAGCTTGAATAGTGTCAAATATGGTTTCAGAAATATTGCGAAACTCTCACTAAGTAGAACAGAGCTAATAGATGAATACATTATTCTTGCAGCAGATTCTGGATACCAATACGTATTAATTTTAGAAGAGAAAGATTACGAACGCTCTTCAAACATTCACTATAATGGGGGTAATTCATTTTCAACAAGTAAACAAATAACTCAAGTGCTATCATCATTTCTTATTGATGTCAAATCAAAGGACGAAGTTTGGAATGCAGAAATCCAAGTTGATAGTGGTGATTTTGGAAATTCAACACAATCAGGACGTTCATTAGCACATACAATTATAGATAAATTCAAAGAGGATGGTGTTTTACCTCCATTCTTTACTAAAAGTGGAAATTATTAAACCCTCAAACTACTCTACCAGAGTTAAAAAGATCACAGCAACCTTGTTGATAACAATGTTTACCTTTGCTATTAAAGAATCATATTGAGAAAAAACTCAAACGATTACTTCTTACAAAGTCATTGTTAACTAAT
Organism: bacterium; assembly: GCA_024742815.1. Classification (GTDB taxonomy): domain Bacteria; phylum Bacteroidota; class Rhodothermia; order Balneolales; family Balneolaceae; genus HXMU1420-13. Next base: position 8,933 of record JANSXX010000006.1, on the reverse strand, counting down.
ATATAAAACCTCACTTTTTTGACCTTTGATTGTTTATTTTTTAATTAGAGAAAATTAATATTAAAAATCTCTAATGTTTTAATTCTTTCTGCCGATAACTCTAGAAACAGAGAGAACAGAAAGGAACAGAACAATGTCAAGAGTATTATCAGTTATCACAGCGGCGGTATTTTTTATTAATTGTCAATCCACCCCGATCAGCCAGGATTTTGATGGTCAAGAGAGCGTTAGTCAGGCAGCGGAAGTTAACCAACCTACCAACTGCCTGACTAACAACCAATCTGAAAATTGCGCACTGGTTTTAAACACCATAGATTTTGAGATTCCTGATACATCATGCAATCCTTATGAATTGATGGTGGACGTTTCTACAGGATTTTACACTCCGGCTGGTTTAGGTGATGGCTCAACAAGCCGAATCGACTGGGAATTTTTGCCTGCCGGCAATGGTGGTTTTTGGACTACCAGCATCAGTCAACCCGTGCCACCTAATACTTCGGGCTCCATTTCGATGGTTGGTTGCTTTACATTTGGTAATCAACAATCACTTAAAATCACTCGCACCATCATCGACCAACTTGGCAATGAGAGCAATACTCTAGTGGTGGAAGTTGAAAATCCTGCAAAATCAAAAGCTCAGAATAATTCAGCATCAGCATTCGAATTTCAAACTTCTTCATTCAGCATTAACTAGATTACTAAACAATTCGATCTGGATCGCTGAAATCCGGCACTGAACCTCGATACCCAAAAATTCTTTTCATCCATCGCACGCTCGACTCACTTTGATTCTTAATATACCATTGATCCGCCGCTCGTCGTGCACCTAACCCCCAACTTGGATACGGATGTATAGTGTCGGCTAAGTTCCGCAGGGAAACTCCATTTTTCATAGCAACGGCATATTCCGAAATCAACTCACCAGCATGAGCTCCAACTACACCTGCTCCATAGATTTTACCGGTTAATTTGCTTGCAAAAATTTTGATCATTCCAATTGTTTCTCCTTCGGTAATCGCGCGGTCTATTTTGGAATACGGAAATCGATAAATTTCATACTTAGTAGCGTTTGCATCCAGTTGCTTTTGGGTTGCACCTACATGCGCCAATTCAGGAGATGTATACGTTGCCCAAGGCACATGCTTGTGGTCGATGCTCATCGGAATTTTTAATAGTGCACGAGTAACGGCTATTTTACTCATATGCTCACTCATGTGCGTAAATTGGTATCTCCCGGTTACATCTCCCATTGCATAAATGTGGCTAACGTTTGTATTGCAGCTATTATCAACCTGAATTCCCTTGTTGTTGGTTTTAACACCGGCCGCAGCTAAGTTTAGCGATTCATAGTTGGCTTTTCGCCCTGTTGCCACTAATAAATGTGATCCTTTTAGAGCTTGTTGCTTTCCATCCTTTTCTATCAATACTTCAATTCCTTGTTCACCTTTACTTACTTTTTTGATGGATGCCCCTAATTCGAACTGTACGCCTTGATTTCCTAATTCATTTGCCAGAATTGTTACCAACTCGGGATCATCATTTTGCATAATTCGATCGGCCATATCAACTACAGTAACTTTTGATCCTAATTGAACAAAAGCCTGACTCATCTCTATGCCTATGGGGCCACCCCCGATAATGATTAAATGCTCGGGCAGATCAGCTATTTCAAAAAGCGACTCATTGGTCAGATAGTCCACTTCATCTAGGCCGTTAATTGGGGGAACAAATGCTCTTGCTCCAGTAGCAATAAAAAAATACTTACTACTAACTGATCTGGTTTCTCCATTTTCCAGTTTTATGGAAATGGTGTGATCATCTGTAAATGATGCAGCCCCAAAAACCACATCGATTCCCATTTCCTCGTAAATCTCCGGGCGATCAGCATCTTCATACACTTCATCCCGAACCAGATGCACATGCTCAATAACTTTTTTGAAATTGATTTCCGGCTCGCTATCAAGCAATCCAAATTTACCGGCATTTCGTATTTGATGAGCAATTTTTCCGGCTTTTAAGATCACCTTAGAGGGCACACATCCTGTCCAGGTACAATCTCCACCTAGTCGATGCGCTTCGATCATCATGGTTTTAGCCCCCACATTGGCAGCAATTCCTGAAGCTGTAAGGCCGGCTGCTCCTCCCCCAATTACAATGGCATCATAGTCGTAAGTAGACATAAAAAAGTCTCCGATTTAAAGATTATGTAACTAAGATAGACTTAGCAGTACATCAACCAAAACCGGAGACTAAATGTTTACGGAAATGTTAGATTTCTACTTCTTCCATTTCTCTATTTCGGATCACCGACTGAGCAATCGCCAAATGTGCAATTGGCACTCTGTATGGTGAGCAGGATACGTAGTCCATTCCCAATTTGTAGCAGTAATCGATACTGGCAGGGTCGCCACCGTGTTCGCCACAAATTCCCACTTTTAAATCAGGATTAGCAGCATGTCCGAGCTCGGTTCCCATGTGCACAAGTTGACCTACACCGTTTACATCCAGAGTTTGGAATGGATCATCTTTTAAGATGCCTTCATCCAAATAGTAAGGAATAAATTTTGTAGCGTCATCTCGGCTATACCCTAAGGTCATTTGGGTTAAGTCGTTGGTACCGAATGAGAAGAACTCGGCCTCTTTAGCAATCTGATTTGCAACTAAAGCTGCTCTTGGCACTTCGATCATGGTTCCGATTTTGAAATCGATTCGCTCTTTGTATTCACCAAATACCTGCTCGGCAGTTTTTTCGATGATAGCGCGTTGATTCACAAATTCTCTTACGGTTCCTACCAAAGGCACCATAATTTCAGGTACAGCTGTTACGCCTTCCCATCTCAGTTCAATAGCTGCCTCAATAATGGCGCGCGTTTGCATTTCGGTGATTTCCGGATTGGTAACACCTAAACGACAACCTCTGTGGCCAAGCATTGGGTTAAATTCCTTGAGCGCATTTACTTTTCGTTTCAATACGTCTACGCTAATCTCAAGATCTTCAGCAACTTGCTTAATCTCGCTCTTAGTGTGTGGTAAGAATTCGTGCAATGGAGGATCTAGTAATCGAACGGTAACAGGCAGGCCATCCATCTCTTTAAAGATTCCTTTGAAGTCTTCTTTTTGATACGGAAGCAACTTACTTAGCGCTCGTTTACGTTCTTCGCGAGTTTCGGAAATAATCATTCTTCGAACGGCAGTTACTCGTTCATCTTTGAAGAACATGTGCTCGGTACGTGCAAGGCCGATACCTTTAGCGCCTAAACTTCTGGCAAGACTTGCATCTTCCGGAGTTTCGGCATTAGCTCGTACTTCCATTTTCTCGAAACTATTAACCCAACGCATAAAGGTTTCATATTCTTCGCTAAGCACCGGTGGATGCATTTCGCGTTGACCAAGCATTAAAATACCGCGGGTACCGTCAATCGAAATCCATTCGCCTTCATTAACGGTGATTTCACCATTGGTAAACGACTTATTTTTGTAATTGATTACGATGTCGCTACATCCGGCAACACAAGGTTTACCCCATCCGCGTGCAACTACTGCCGCATGTGAAGTCATACCACCACGTGAAGTCAAAATTCCTTCTGCCGATGACATTCCACCTACATCTTCAGGGCTGGTTTCGATGCGAACTAATATTACCATTTCGCCATTTTCTGCTGATTTTTCGGCTTTTTTGCTACTAAAAACAACTTTTCCAACAGCTGCACCTGGTGAGGCCGGTAGTCCATGCCCCAAGATCTCGGTGTCCTTAATGGAATCTACTTTAAACTGTGGGTGCAATAATTGCTCGATATGCTCAGGATCTACCAATCCACTAATTGCTTCTTCTTTGGTAATTAAATCCTGATGAACTAAATCAACCGCGATTCTTACAGCTGCTGCTCCGGTACGTTTACCATTTCTGGTTTGAAGGATATATAATTTTCCTTCCTGAACGGTAAACTCGATGTCTTGCATATTTTTGTAATGCGCTTCCAACTTATTGGTATAGTGGTAAAGCTCATCATACACATCAGGCATTTCTTTTTTCATTTCAGAAATGGGTTCCGGTGTTCGGATACCGGCAACTACGTCTTCGCCTTGGGCGTTAATTAAATATTCGCCATACAATTCATGCTCTCCGGTGGATGGGTTGCGAGTAAAACACACACCAGTTGCGCTACTTTCTCCCATATTTCCATAAACCATTGCCTGCACATTTACACCTGTTCCAACTAAACCGGAGATATGACTGATTTCACGATATTTAATTGCACGGCTACTATTCCAAGAAGAGAAAACTGCGTTTACAGCAAACTTGAGCTGTTCTACGGGATCTTCAGGGAACATGTGTCCGGTATGCTTTCTGTAAATCGCTTTATATCTATCGGTTAAAATCTTTAATTCTTCAGCAGAAAGGTCGATATCGTTGCTAACACCGGCTTCTGTTTTTAAATGATCGATAGCTTCTTCGAAATGTTCGTGAGATACACCCATTACCACATCGCCAAACATATCAATAAATCTGCGGTAGCTATCGTATACAAATCGCTCATTTCCTGTTTTTTTGATAAGCGCTTCAACTACGGTATCGTTAATACCGAGATTTAATATCGTATCCATCATACCCGGCATCGAAACGGCAGCACCAGATCGTACAGAAATGAGTAGTGGGTTTACCGGATCCCCAAATTTAGAATCGGTTTCGTTTTCAATGTGGTGCACACCTTCAATAATTTGCTCATATAATTCTTCTGGCCAAATCAATCCATTTTCGATGGTGTAAGCACAAGCTTCAGTTGAAATCGTAAATCCCGGTGGCACCGGAATTCCTATGTTACACATTTCAGCGAGATTTGCACCTTTGCCCCCAATTAGTTCTCGCATATTTCTGTTTCCATCTGTTACATTACCAAAGCGGTATACATAATTTTGATCAGCCATGACCAGCCTCAATTATTTAATTTTTGTTTCCTAGTAGGAATAGCGGTCACAATGGTACCTGCTATCAACCTTGGTGTAAGTATCTCAAAAGGTTGTGAAGATATTATGTAGAAGGGCTTTTTTGAGTTTTAGATGCTACTCTGCGATTTTCGCCTGAATTTTTTTCGAGAGTGTAAACGCGCTATACACTATTAATATCACTACAATTACGTAAACCCACCACGCAACATTTCTACCAAAAATTAACACATACAGTGCTGGCATTATAAAAAAGAAAAGTGTGCTAATTACCGGAATGTTTATTGGTTTTTGCCTTCGATGATTCCGAACGATCCAAGCCATTGAGCCTAAATATGGTGGAATTGAACCAACGTACAGTACAGCAAAAAGGAAAGGATTTACATTATGCTGTTCCCCTAATTCAATCACAGATTCCCAAACTGTAAGTAACCAATCAATCATCAGCGGGTAATTCGGCTTGTTCTATTTTACCACGAACTTTATTTATGGTGGAATATGCGCCAACCACTACCATTGCAATCACAACCAAATATACCCAGAATGGTACATTTCGTCCGGCGATAATCAAATACAGGTATGCCGAAATGAAAAAGAAAGTCGCCGAAAGTGAAGGTAATATGATTGATTTTCCTTTTTTGTAGCTCCTAACAATCCAAGCAATAGACAAAGTAAAAAATGGAATTGCCCCGACATAAATGCTACCAAAGATGATTGGATTTACCCCATAATTTTCTCCCAGGCTCAGGAACCAAATTTTAAGTGTCTCGAACAATTCTGCCATACTTTTGGTTTAATGATTAGATGTACAATATTTTTCAACAATTGTACGATTTGTAGAATATCTTTGACAGCTATAATACTACACATCTGTGAAAAGAGGCATAACAAAAATATCACTTTTTATTTGGGTCGTAACCATCGGCGGGTTCGTCGGGTCTACGATGCATTATCATAGTGAAAGCCTGCACTGCCTAGAACATAATGATGAGCAACACTTCACCGAGAACGATCAATTATGTCCTATTGGTGTTGTAAAAAAGAATCAGTTAGCTCATCATACTCACTCAGTTGAAATTGTACTTAAGGAATTTGGGCTAATTATTCAGCCTACCGATTTTTACGCAGCAACTTCTTTCACTACTTACAAGAAAAACCGCGCGCCCCCTTCATTAGCTTGATTCGGATTTACAATTAGCAGCATTAAACTGCAACCAAATTAATATTTATCATTTTTAATTCATCAAGCCATGAACAACAAAACGTTATTCAACAATCTATTTCTGTATTCAATCTTAGGCCTTGCTATTGTAGCATCTGCCTGTTCTAACTCAACTTCTGCCGATGATCATGATGAGCATTCTGAGCCGGAAGGATTTGTTTTAACTTTAAACGGTGCTGATGTTGTTACTCAGTTACCTGGTGCAACTATTACCGGTGAATTTGAACTTGCTCCGGGAGAAGAAACTGATCTTATCACTATCTATTTTATTGATGAAGATGGAGATCGTTTCCAACCGGATGAGCCAGAGTACAGCTTAGGTTTTGAGTTCGAAGATTCTGGAATTGCAGAATTTGAACAACATTCTGAGGACGGAAAGTGGAGCTTTCATATTCATGCAGAAGCTGCAGGTATTACCGACCTTCGTCTAAAGCTTATGCACAACGATCACTCTGATTTCACAACTCAGGGTATTCATGTTCACGTAGAATAATCGAAGGTTATTTTGCATCTATTTCTATCATTGGTGTTGCTTTTCCTCGGGCATTCTTTGCCCGAGGATGGCAACGCTATTTCTGGGCGAGTACTAGATTCCGAAACAGGAGAAACGATTCCATTTGCGTATCTCCATGTCGAGGAAGTAAATCGTTCTACCACAACCAACGCCGATGGATATTTCTCTATCAATAACCTTCCTCTGGGTGAAATTCATTTGGCTGTCCACCGCTTAGGTTATAAAACCAAGCATGTATCACTCACAATTGAGAGTAACGATGAAACTCTTGACATTGAAATTTATCTCACCCCAACCTTGCTCAGCTCACAATCTATCGAAGTTACAGCTGATGAGTTAACCAGCGGTTCGCATCTTACGCACGTATCACAGAAACTTTTTGGGGATGATCTTCGACAGCAAATGGGGGCAACTCTTGCTCAAACGCTCTCGAATGTACCCGGTATTTCGCAACGCACTATGGGCACAGCCACGGGGCGACCTATCATTCGCGGCTTAGGCGATGAGCGACTTTCTATTTTAGAAGATGGAATTAATAGTGGAGATATCTCTGATCAATCAGCCGATCATGCGGTTACGATTGAATCATCCTCTACGCAAGAAATTGAAATTGCACGAGGTCCGGCCGCACTTGTTTATGGTGCAAATGCCGTAGGTGGAATTATTAATGTTGTAAGCAATAAAATTAGCTCAAATGTACCACAACGAGTTAATGGTACTTTTTCTATAACGGGTGAAACAGTAAGTACGGCCGGAGCTTCTTCCCTTTCTTTAAGTGTCCCCGTCAATAATGTTGTGTTAAATTTCAATTTGAACGGTCGAACTTCATTAGATACAAACACTCCCGAGGGCAAAATTGAGAATACTTATACCAACACATATTCTAGTTCATTAGGCATCAGTTATATAAAAAACTGGGGGTATTTAGGCGGTTCATTTTCTTATTATGATAGTAATTATGGAATCCCCCCAGACCCTGCCGGACATCCAAATGGTGTGGATATTGACATGCAAAAAATTCAGTATGTACTAAAAAGTGAATATGTAATTGATAACGACTTTCTCAAAGTTTGGGAAACTGACTTTTCCATCAATAACTACAATCATATTGAATTTGAATCGAATGGAAGTATTGGAACCGAGTTTGGCTTAGTAACCACCAATTTACGTTCGTTTGTGTCGCATGGAGCGTCAGGTTTTCTAGAAAAAGGAACGTTCGGCATCTCCGCTGAAATGGAAGACTATGCAGTTTTTGGAGCATCTACCCCAAATTCGAATAGCTACAGTTTCGGAGCTTTTATTGTGGAGGAAAAAGACTTTAACGACCTACACATAGAAGCAGGACTACGTTTTGATTTTGTTCGAAACGCTCCGAAAGAAAATGATCCAAATTCGAATATCGGAAATATAAGACCTAGAGAGTTTAGTGCCTTTTCTTCATCACTTTCTGCGATTTATCCATTAAATGAACAGTTTATTATTGGAGCAACACTGCTTAATTCGTTTCGAGCCCCATCACTTGAAGAATTATATAGCGAGGGACCACATTTAGCTTCCTATAGTTTTGAAATTGGCAATCCGGATCTCAAAGCTGAACGAGGCCTTGCGAAGGAAGTCTTTGTCACTTACAACAACCGCTTTACCGTTTTGGAAGCTGCCTTTTACCACAATGGCTTTTCTAATTATTTGTACGCGCAGGATACAGGACGGCGAAATAACAGAAACCCCGATTTAAATGATTTCCAGTTTGTGGGTGTCGAGGCTCAACTGTATGGCTTCGAAGTTTCAATGGAGCAGCAATTTTTCGGAAATCTTCTCTTCAATGGCTCAGTTACTTACACAGTTGGGCGCCAAAATGAATCGACCACCAGCTCCAAACAGGTACCACTGCCATTGATTCCTCCTTTAACAGTAAAATCTTCGCTCAAATATTCGTCTAAAAGTTTTGAAATAGGCTCAAGAGTTACTGCTTCTGCTGAACAAAACGATCTGGGTGATTTTGAAACTAAAACAGAGGATTTTGTTTTACTTGATGCATTCGCATCCTATTCAATTATGTATGGCAAGTTGCTTCATACCTTTTCATTCAACATTACAAATATGTTGAATACAACTTACTACAACCACCTTTCGCGTATTAAAGAGTTAAATCCTGAAGCAGGTAGAAATTTTTCCCTACTTTATCGCCTATACTTCTAAATTGAAAATAGAAAAAGCCACAGTTTTTCATACCGTGGCTTTATAATTAGCTTT
>JANSXX010000018.1:0-38143 GCA_024742815.1 bacterium | reverse complement strand
GCTATTGCGCAGGGGCCCCACCCGTTCCCATACCGAACACGGCCGTTAAGCCCTGCAGCGCCGATGGTACTGCACTCGCGGTAGAGTAGGTCGCCGCCTCTTCCCCTTTAACCCCGCATTCCTAGAATGACGGGGTTTTTTTATACGTAGAATTCATTAAACTATGTATTCAATAAAATCTGCTTAAAATTACTCTATGGCGCATTGTTACGATTTTTAATTCACGTAGTTCTGAATGAAATCTTTTAAAAACTTCGCAATCCTAACAATTGCATTACTATTCTTAAGCAGTAAGGCTTATAGTCAAATCAACCAATGGAATGTATATAGTTCATTTTCGACGGTAAATGATATAGCATATACCCTAACATCTACTTTTGTTGCTACAACAGGTGGTGTTTTTATTGTAAATGAAGGAATAATTGAAAAGAGATTAACAACAGTAGATGGACTGCATCGCCTTGACCCTATGAGCATCTTTTACGATCAAGAATCTTTATCTGTGCTACTGGGTTATGCAGATGGGGTAATTGATTTAATTGATATTGATACATTTGAAATAAATAGAATATCAGACATCAATCGGTCGGGTGAATTTACATCTAAGCAGATTCATGCCTTTGATCAAAGTGAAAATCAAATCTTTGTAGCTACCGATTTTGGCGTTGTTGTAATTGACAATACGGACTTATTGGTGCTTAATAATTTTTTGAAAATTGGTGATTTTGAACGTGGTATTCCAGTCTACGATGTCGAAGTTAAAGGTGATTCTATCTTAGTTGGTACATCGCAAGGAATAGGTATAGCATCACTTAAAGATAATTTAGTTAATCCCAATGCATGGCAAAATTTTGTGTTAAATGTGGATGGTAATACTCGAGTTGATAACATTGAATCCAATGCCTCAATTACTATTTCTATCTCTGATAACAAATTGTTTGTTTATGACGGGGGTGTTTGGAATACATTAGAAGTATCAGGCATAAATAAACCAATTGATTTATATGCTACAGAAAACATCATGGCGGTTTTAGATCAAAATAGTGTAGTAGTAATAAATGAAGAAGGGCAGAATTCAGAAGTTTATACAAATAGTGATTTGAGTCTGCGTTCGATTACTTTAACAGAGGATCATGCTTTGATCGGGACTTTAGCTGATGGTTATCTTTCACTTAATCTGAACAATGGCTCAATAACTAATTTCTTACCAGACGGACCATACCTGAATTTTTTTAGCGAATTAGATTTTAATACCGGTGCTCTTTTGGCTACAGCAACGGATGAATTTCCTCAATCGGACCCTTTCAACCCGATTAGAGGTTATTATGTCTATGAAGATCAACAGTGGACAAATTATAATCGAAATACTAATCCAGAATTAGCTGATTTTTCTTTTTCAACAGCATATTCCGCATTAAATGGTACGCAATATTATGCAGTAGGAAGTTGGGGTGGTGGAATTGTATTACAAGAAAAAGAAAACGATCAGATTAGAGTATTCAATAAAAGTAACAGTGATTTTTCCGGGATATCAGCAAATAGAAACTTTGTTGTGATTTCAGGGATTGATGAGGATACAGAATCCAATATATGGGCAATAAGTTATTTGTCTGATTTTCCTCTCAATGTCTATGAAGCAAGCTCCAATACTTGGTCTCATTTTGAATCTGTCCCGATTAACTCTGATGAACTTTATTTTAGAATTTTTATTGATTCGAATGATCATTTATGGATTCCATTAATTGATGTAAGTAATAATGGACAGGGTTTGTTGATCATCGATACCGGTTCTGACATCCAAAGTAGTAGTGATGATACTTATCGTAAGCTTTCCACGGGGGAAAATAATGGAAACCTACCCGACGATAATGTAACTACAGTTGTAGAGGATAAAGAAGGTGAGGTTTGGGTAGGCACAACACGAGGTATTGCTCGTTTCATATTTCCAGATTTTATTGTGTCTTCGAATAATCCGAGTGAATTCCGTGCTCAATGGTTGATAAATAGCGATACAGCAGCAGCTTCCAGATTTTTACTGCGTGATGCAAATGTGGCAAGTATTGCGGTTAACAATGCAAATCAAAAATGGATTGGTAGCCGAAATCAAGGCGTGTGGTTATTGAATGAAGATGGGAGTGAGATTTTAAGACGTTTTACTCGGAATAATAGTCCATTATTGTCAGATAATATTCAGGATATAACAATTGATGAACGTACGGGGGAAGTCTTTTTCTCAACAGATTTAGGTTTGATTTCTTTTACCGATGTAGCAAAAGAGCCGACATCAAAAATGGAAGAATTGAAGGTTTTTCCAAACCCATTTGTTTACGAGAAGCACAATCAAATCACTATTGAAAACCTATCTGATCAAACCACCATTCGAATTGTTGGGGCTGATGGCTCGGTATTTAACGAGTTCGAAAGCAGGGGTGGAAGAACTGTTTGGGATGGAAGAACAGCTGATGGTAAAGAGCTATCGAGTGGAGTTTATTTCGTTATTGCGTTAGATGCATCGAATAATGAAAAAGGGATTGGCAAAGTAGTGATCATTCGATAATAAATGATAAGCTCTAAATTGAAAAGTAATCAAGCAGACATATCAATAGTAATTGTTAACTATAAGGTTAAAGAGTATATCGCTAACCTGCTGAATTCAATTTATAAGGCAAAAAGAGCATATACACTTCAAATCATTGTAGTTGATAATAATTCGGAAGATAATTCGATCGCATATCTCAGAGAGAGATATCCTGAGGTAATCTATATAGAAAACAAAGAAAATGTAGGCTTCGGAAAGGCCAATAATCAAGGTTTTGATATTGCTACCGGAAAATACACTCTCGTCATAAATCCGGACACTCTAGTAAGTGAAGATACACTGGAATGTATGATGGATTATATGGAGGAACATCCCTCATGTGGTGCCAGTGGTTGCAAGATTTTAAATCCGGATGGAACCTACGCTCCTGAATCAAAGAGAAGCGTTCCAACCATTGGTACCGCAATTTCTAAAGTATTTGGCTTAAATTATTTATTTCCCAAGCATAAGATTCTCGGGAGTTATTATTTGGGATGGATTGATGAAGACGAAATTGCAGAAATACCGGTTCTATCCGGTTGCTTCATGTTTTGGCGCACTTCCGTTTTACATCAGCTGAATGGATTTGATGAACGATTTTTCATGTATGGCGAAGATATCGACCTGTGTTATCGCATACAGGAAACCGATTTTTATATTGCCTATGTGCCTACTACTTCCATCATACATTACAAGGGAGAAAGTACCCGAAAAGGTGATCTGAAATATGTCAAAATCTTTAACAAAGCCTTGTATCAATTTTTTGACAAGCATCACTCTTCTAACTATAGTCACCTTTTTCGAGGGGTGATATTTACCGCAATCACATTACGAGCAATTTTTGCTTTTTTTGCGAATAACCTAAGGTTGATAGGCTTAATTGCTACAGATTTAGTTCTCTTAAATATCTCGGTGATTTTGGGTTTTCTGATCCGTTTCCAGTTTTCTCTAGAAGTGATCACCAATCTTCAAAACTTGAAACACTTATGGATTAATGTGTTAGCCTCTGTTTTGTATGTTGCTATTGGTAGTGCCATCGATTTATTTCGTACCCAACGGAGTTCCATATCTAACCAACTAAAAGCGGTAGTGGGTAGCTTTTTAGCTATTGCTGTAGTGACATTTTTTGTACGTGATCTCGCATTTTCACGCCTTGCATTATTATATGGTTTAGCTATTTCCATAATCTTAATGATTGGACTACGCCTGATACAGATCAATTTTTCGAAATCTACCACCAAAGTTACTGGGCGAATTAAACGCTCTAAGTTGTTACTAGTGGGTGATTATTCAGAAACCGAGCCACTGAAGAAACAGATTTATGCCCACCCTGATTGGAATTATGAGGTTGTTGGCACGGTAGGAATTAAGGAACAACACGCTAAACAGGTTGGTGTTCTACCACAATTGAAGGACTATGTTAGAGCGTATAAAGTAGATCAGGTGTTCTTTTTATTGAAATGCATCTCCTACAAAGCCATGCTAGAGCAATTATCCATGCTTCAAAATGAACGAGTAATTGTAAAATTAATTCCGGATTCGATGGATTTCATCTTAGGGAAATCGAATGTCGAATACCTTGAAAAAATTCCACTTATTGATGTAGGCCTAGAATATTCAAAGGGAATTAACCAATGGTTAAAACGCGGAACAGAGTTACTTTTGGCATCGCTCGGTTTGCTAATACTTTCGCCATTTGTATTACCGGCAATTCTTTTTTCTAAAGCAAAAAAGAGAAAAATAAGCGGAATAACTTTCTACGATTCTATCACCACTCACAAATGGAAGAATAGATATCTACTACTTTGGAATGTATTGATTGGAAATCTTCACATTGTTGGAGCCCCATTATCCGATAAAAAGCAGAATTCATTAAACTACAAACAAGGCATCACCGGTCTGCGGCAAATTAATGAGTCAAGAATAAGCGACGATGAAGATGCTCGAAATTACGAGCTCTTCTACCTCCAGCAATATTCCATTTGGATGGATTTCGATATTTTAATGAAATCGATGTTAAGTAAATTTTCTATCCTCCAATATATCGAAGAACAATCTAGCTACTAAACCTTTCGCTCTAATTGTTCTACCATCCCAGGATACCAAGCCGCAAATGTATCGTTGCTGATCCGAGTACGAACCTCTTCCATAAGCCATAAATAAAAAGTAAGATTGTGAAGCGAAGCTAAAGTGAGGCCAAAGATTTCATCGTTTTTTATTAAATGGTGCATATATGCCATGGTGTATTTCGAGCAAAGATCTGAAGGGAATTCAGCGTCAAGCAATTCATGATGTGTTTTCCACTTAGCGTTTCTCAAGTTCACCTTTCCATGTCTCGTAAACACCATGCCATTTCTAGCGTTTCGCGTTGGCATCACACAGTCGAACATATCAATACCTCGGGCTACACATTCTAATAAGTTTGCAGGTGTTCCAACACCCATTAAGTAACGAGCTTTTTCACTGGGGAGAAAGTCGGTGTTTAAATCAGCCATTTCATACATCAATGGAATAGGCTCACCCACGCTTAATCCGCCGATTGCGATGCCCTCAAAGTCCATTTCGGCCATAAACTCGGAGCTTGCTTTGCGTAAGTCATTAAATGTGCCACCTTGTACAATTCCAAATTGGTGTTGTCGATGTCCGTATAAACCATCTGTTTCAAGAAAATGTTTTCTTCCCCTTTTTGCCCACCGATGGGTTAATTCCATCGAGTTCTTAGCATATTCGTAAGAGCAAGGATAAGGAGGACACTCGTCCAAAATCATCATGATGTCGGAGCCCAAAACACGCTGAGTATCCACCACATTTTCTGGAGTAAACCAATGGGTTGAGCCATCTATATGGCTTTTAAATTTCGCACCTTCTTCTTCTAACTTTCGGTTCTCGGCTAGCGAAAAAATTTGATACCCACCAGAATCTGTTAAAATTGGACGATCCCAATTCATGAAAGCATGCAAACCACCAGCTTTTTTCATGATACCATTTCCAGGTCGTAGATAAAGGTGATAGGTATTACCAAGAATAATTTGAGCTTTTATATCCTCAATAAGTTGGGTTTGGGATACTGCTTTTACCGTTGCTAACGTACCAACAGGCATAAAAATGGGTGTTTCTATATCGCCATGATCGGTTTTTAATGTTCCTAAGCGTGCTTTTGTTGCCGGGCAGTTTTTTTTAAGTGTATACAAATGAACTTCTTTTTCTTGGTTATGTAGCCTTTAAGAAAATGCTTATTTTCAAGGCTTGGAATTTAATGATTCAAAAGGAATTTCTTGAGCAGCATTAAGCGATATAGGGAAGTAATCTTTACCAGCGTTATGGACTATTTGATTGTTCTTGCTGGATGGTTTGTCTTCCACTACAATTATACCGATTCGATAAACGAGATTTTACGGGCGTACGATACCAATTTTGCATCGGTAGGAATCGTTCTAAGTTTCTACTGGGTGTTCATGTTCGTAATTACCGGACTCTATAAAAAATTATATCTGGTTTCTCGCTTAGATGAATTTTTCAAAGTGCTGAAATCAACAGCGCTTGGCTCGCTTATGCTGTATTTCTTGCTCGATATCAGCTCAAACGAGGCATTCGAAAAGGTAAAGATTCTCATGCTTTTATATTGGGGATTTACCTTCAGTATTAGTGCGTTAAACCGTTTCGTTATTCGAACAGTGCAACGTTTCTATGCTCGCCGCGGGAAAGGCCTTCACCGCACAGTAATTATTGGTACAGGCTATAATGCAAAAGTTGCATACGATGATCTAATGAGAAACCGTACCCTTGGCATGGATGTGATGGGATATGTACAGGTTAATGGTAAATCACCGGAACCGGAAACAGGGATCGAAGCTGATCAGGTAATCGGGCATCTGGATGATATCGATGACATCATCAACAAAAATCAAATTCAGGATGTATTAGTGGCTATCGAGCCAGATCGAAGAGGAGAACTCGTTGAGGTAATTTCAAAAGTTGATAAACCGGATATTACTCTAAAGCTATTGCCGGATTTCCATCAGTTAGTAAGTGGTTTAAATAAAACGAATCAGATATTCGGACTCCCTTTTATTGAAATTTCCCCACAACCAATGCCACTTTGGGAGCGCGCAATCAAACGCTTAATGGATATACTTGTGTCAATTGCAGTGCTCATTTTGGGAGCTCCGGTTTTTTTGGTGATTGCTATCATCATCAAATTGACTTCAAAAGGGCCAGTAATTTATGCACAAGAACGAGTAGGTAGAAATGGTAAAACCTTTACGATGTTTAAATTCCGCACAATGAAGCAGGATGCCGAAGCAGAGTCCGGGCCAATGTGGGCAACTGAAAATGATCCACGCGTGACAAAAGTTGGTTATTGGTTGCGTAAACTCAGGCTGGATGAAATGCCTCAGTTGCTTAATGTGCTAAGTGGATCGATGAGCTTAGTAGGGCCACGACCTGAGCGCCCTCATTTTGTGGATCAATTTAAAGTACAAATCCCATTGTATACACGCCGGCTTAGAGTTCGTCCTGGTATTACAGGATGGGCACAAGTAAAATGGAAATACGACGAATCGCTCGCAGATGTAAAGGAGAAAACCAAGTACGATCTTTACTATGTAGAGAATATTTCACTTATGATGGATATGAAAATCTTGATTAATACCATTCTTACGATGGTTAAAGGTAAGGGGCAATAAGTGAAAGACAGAGCGCTTGTAATCATCCCCACTTACAATGAAGCCGGTAACATTCGCCGGATGATTGACACCCTGATTGGGCTGAAAGAACAACTAGATATTCTTGTGGTTGATGATGGTTCACCTGATGGTACAGCACAGATTGTGAGCGATTTGCGGGTAATTTACCCGGGACGCATTCATCTTATTAAACGAGCCGGCAAACAGGGATTAGGTACTGCGTACATCGCTGGTTTTAAATACGGTTTAGAACAAGGTTATGAGTATCTCTGTGAAATGGATGCAGATTTTTCACATGATCCGAATGACATTCCAAGATTGATCAAAGAAGTACGCTCAGAATCGGCCGATTTGGCAATTGGTTCTCGATACTGCAATGGGATTAGCATCATAAACTGGCCGCTTAGCCGACTGATTTTATCGTATGGCGCAAACATTTATGCCCGATCTATTACCGGCTTACCAATTTTTGATACCACAGCAGGTTTTAAATGCATTCACCGTAGTGTTATTGAAAACATATCATTGGATAATATTCGCTCAAATGGGTACGCATTTCAGATCGAATTGCACTTTAGAGCTTGGAAAGCAGGTTTTAAGTTGAAGGAAGTGTCTATTATCTTCAGAGAACGCGAAGAAGGAGTATCCAAAATGTCGAAGAAAATTGTGCGCGAGGCAATGTGGCGAGTTTGGGCGTTAAAAGTTCGTAGTATTTTTGGCGCATTATAACACCGTAAAAATTTAAACCGATTAGAGACCGCTCTAAACAGTAGAATACAATCATGCAATATTTAGATTTTGAACAACCAATCGCTGATCTCGAGAAAAAGATCGAAGAATTGGAGAACCTATCCACTGCAAGCGACGGTGTATTAAATAAAGAAGTAGAGAGCCTTCGCAAAAAAGTAGATAAACTTAGAGAAAGCATATTCTCTAACCTTACCCGATGGCAACGTGTGCAATTAGCCCGCCATCCTGATCGACCATACACGCTCGATTATATTGAATTAATGACCGACGAGTTTGTTGAATTACATGGCGATCGTTATCACTCTGATGATAAAGCATGCGTTGGTGGAATGGCTAAAATGGATGGCCAAACCGTAATGATTATTGGTCAACAAAAAGGGCGAGATACCGCAAGTCGACAATACCGTAATTTTGGTATGATGAACCCTGAAGGCTATCGCAAAGCTTATCGCTTGATGAAACTCGCGGAGAAATTCAATATTCCAGTAATTACACTTTTAGATACCCCAGGTGCATTTCCGGGCTTAGAAGCCGAAGAAAGAGGACAGGCCGAGGCAATTGCTAAAAACCTGAAATTGATGGCAGTACTTAAGGTGCCAATTGTAACCATCGTAATTGGTGAAGGAGCTAGTGGTGGAGCACTTGGAATCGGTATGGGTAACGAAGTATACATGATGGAAAACACCTGGTACTCGGTGATTTCACCAGAGTCGTGTTCATCTATTCTTTGGAAAACCTGGGATTATAAAGAGCAAGCAGCTTCTGTTCTTAAATTAACAGCGCCTGACCTTGTTGAGCTGAAAGTGATTGATGGGGTGATTAAAGAACCTACTTCCGGTGCACATCGAAATTACGAAGCTGCCGCTAAAGCAGTAAAAGATCAGATTCAAAAAAGCCTGAAAAAACTTTCGAAATTGAAGCCCGAAAAACTGGTAGAGCAACGCATTAAAAAGTACTCGGCCATGGGTTCCTTCAAAAAGGCCTAAAATGATTTCTTTTCCCGATTCAAACGCACTTATCGAGTTTTCCTATCCTCTTAGAAGTAGATATGGAGAAACAGATAAAATGGGAGTGGTGTATCATGGTCACTTTCTTAATTACTTTGAAGTAGCCAGAACCGAAATGATACGATCTTACGGAATCACTTATAAGGATATGGAAGACGATGGCATCATGTTGCCGGTTATTGATGCTGAACTATCGTTCAAAAACCCAGTGCAATACGACGAACCCGTGCACATTAACGTCTTGATTTACGATAAACCGGGAATTCGATTAATCACCTACTACAAAGTGATTTCTCAGATCACCCAAAAAGAATGTGTGCTGGGGAAAGTAACGCTCTGTTTTATGAGCGCAGAATCGCGCCGACCAATTCGTGCACCACAGAATTTTCTCGACAAAATGAACCAGGCAATTTTCAAGTAGCCAGCTCATGAATCTCAACCTAAATCGCTCTAACATAGGTTTATACTGGTTCTTACTTATCGTAACCAGCTTTTTTGTAGTTTCAGCGGTTGGGCCGGGCTTATTCGGGCAAACAATATCAAATAGTTCGTGGCAGTATAAAATTTTTCATTTAGTTTGTCACCAAGATGCATTTCGTTCGTACAGCGTCAATGGTGTCTCGATGGCTGTTTGTGCACGTTGTTTTGGAATTTATATCGCGTCATTTATTGGTTTATTGATTGCTCCATTAGTTGTTAACATTCAGTTTTTGAACAGAACTCGATGTTTAGCATTTTTGGCCACGTCAATAATCATCAATTTTGCCGACGTATTAGCTAATGCAACAGGGATTTATTCCAATACTTTGCACAGCAGATTTGTATTAGGGGCACTATTTGGGCTATCAATAATGCTATTTTTAGCCGATGAATTTTTTAAAAAAATCACTTTAACGGAGGATACTTATGGAACAACAAGCACAACCTAGTTACTGGCCTTCAGTAATGATTGGGGCATTAATAATCGGTTTAATAATGTCGGTATTGGGAATTATTAGCCAGTACATGACGATAAGCAGCGAGCCGGTTGGTTCTAGCTTTAATCTTGCACAAGGTATTGGAACCTTTGCTTGTTTAGCCGGAGCTATTGGTGGATTTTTTGCAGTTCGGCATTACGCATTAGAAAACGAAATCACCTTTCCGATTGGAAAAGGGGCATTGGTAGGTTTTTTTACCGGTGTAGTAGGAACATTAATCAGCACTGTTATTAGTTTAATCTGGCAATATGTGGTAGATCCGGAATTAAATCAGGCTGTTTATGATTGGTCGGTTCGCAATTTAGAAGCACAAAATCTTCCGGCGGAGCAATTCGAAATGGCATTAAATTTTATTCCAGAACCAGGCTCGATGGGCACCTTATTATGGGGATTAGGAATTGGAATTGTAGTTCTTGGTATTCTGAATATGATTTCGGGAATTATTGGCGCCAAAGTTTTTGCTAAAGAAGAAGAATTCTAACAATTAACTATCGAGTAAAATAGACAGTATGGAAGAGGTTACTAATAAGGCAGAGGAATCAATATTAACCGATCATTCTATTCCAAAACCTCTTCCTTTTGTTGAGAGAAATGGCTTCGCTCACTGGCTAATGGCCATTGTGTGGGTATTAGTGGCATTTGTTGGCTTTAATCTGGTAGGTGCTATTGTTGGAGCCATTGGGGCAGTACTTACCGCACCCGATCTTTCTGATATCCAAGCTATCATGACATCGCTCGCCGAAAACGTTGACCTATTGTTTTGGGCAAACACATCGGGGCAAGTATTAGTGATGGCACTTGGTACTCTTTTGATCGTGAAATTAAGCGCTGTAAAAGGTGAAAGAAATAAATTTCTGCGACTTCAATTATCAAAAAATGTTTGGCAAGTTACGGGTATATCTGCAGTTTTGATTGTGGCCGTTTTCCCAACCGTAACATTTCTTGGTTGGTTAAACTCTTTTGTGCCCGCACCAGCTTTTATGGTAGAAATGCAGGAATCGATGATGGAGATGATTACAAAATTCCTGAAATCTGATAATGCTTTAATCATGGGCATTATTCACATCGGTTTTGTACCCGCAATTTGCGAAGAAATCATGTATCGCGGTTATGTACAGCGATCATTAGAAAAGAGTGGCGGAATATGGATGGCTATCCTTGTGTCTGGGTTTATTTTTGGCGCATACCATCTGCAAATAACAAATATTCTGCCACTTGCTTTTCTTGGCGTTATCCTCGCTTACGTTACCTACATTTCTGATAGTTTGATTCCAGCTATGGTTGCTCATCTCATTAATAATGGAGGACAGGTAATTGCGAGTTCATTTTATCCCGAAATGCTGGAGCAAACTATCACTCCCGAAACCGAAATGCCTTGGTTACTCATTCTTTTAAGTATTATTGTATCTTCCGCTTTGATTTATCTATTGTATAGAATGAAACCTAACCACACGGCATGAGTTTATTTGAACATCCAAAGCCCAACGATATAGATAATTGGGTATGTGTACTTGAAAGCGGAACCGAGTACGAAGTTGATATGGCCAAGAATTACTTGAGTAATCTCAAGATTCCATCCAACATTCTTTCGAAGCGAGATACAGCATACAGCTTGCAAATTGGTGAAATGGCACTCATCTACTTGTACGTGCCTGTTGAGTTTGAAAAGAAAGCCCGAAAAGCGCTCAAAGAATTGGAGGAAGCTGAGCCCTTATTCCCGGAAGACGAAGAAGGAGATTCGGTTGAATAATTTACTCCAACGGATATTATTTGCTGTTCCGGCTGCGGCTTTATTTATCTGGATTACTTGGTTAGGTGGCTGGTTTTTTCAAGGCATGATGGTAATTATTGGATTTTTCATCATTCAGGAAATGATGAAAATTCTCGAACAATGTGGGCAGCCAACGGATGCGCTCTTTCCTTACACTTTAGGTCTTTGGATTATGCTTTCCCCCAATCTGCCCTTTGCTTTCGAAATTGGAGTTGGGATTCTTGTACTATTCTTATCGGTGCAAACCTTTAACCAAGCTGAGGTAGTATTTTCAAAATTAACTTCTTCTCTCTTCGCAGGAATTTATGCACCCCTAGGCTTACTTTGTTTTATGTTGATTAATCAAATGGGGGAAGGAACCGACGGGTTTGTACTTAGCATGATGCTGATTTTTATGGTTTGGGGTAGTGATGTTTTTGCTTATTTCGGAGGGAAGACATTCGGCAAACGAGCGCTTGCTCCTAAAATCAGCCCCAAAAAAACGTGGGAAGGATTCTTTTTTGGCTACGTGGGCAGTTTGGTAGGTGCTTCAATTGTTTATTTCTTGTTCCCATTAGACATGCCAATCACCTTCACTTTAGTTATTCCTATAACCATTCTCGTGGCAACATTTGGCCCGATTGGTGATTTGCTGGAAAGTAAACTAAAGCGACGGGCAAATATTAAAGATTCATCAACCATTCTACCCGGGCACGGCGGTTTCTTCGATCGTTTTGATGCGTTATTACTTGCAGCACCGGTAGTGTTCGTTAGCTTGCAAATTTTTCAAGAAATAGGTGTTTTCTAGTTCTGAAAGAAATGCTAGAGTATTTCTTTAAGTTTATCTGAATAAAGGCCTCTTTATGAAACACATACTACTCACCGGCGGTACCGGATTTATTGGCAAAGAACTCCGAAGATTATTGCTCCAAGAAGGGTATTATTTGACTATCGTTACCAGGCGTCCAAACAAGTATGAAGACGAAAAAGCGAAAAATCAGCAGTTTATTGCCTGGGATGGTGATTTGGTTTCTGCTATGAATGTGGCGGATATCGTAATTCATCTTGCGGGCGAAAATGTTTTTAGCCAACGGTGGTCGGATGAGGTTAAGAAGAAAATCTACAACAGCAGAATTGAGGGGACACGCGCATTGGTAGATGCAATGCGGGAGGCTGAAACAAAGCCTGAGCTTTTTATTTCCGCCTCAGCTTCTGGCTATTATGGTGATGGTGCAGATTCCATAAAAACAGAAAATGATCCAGCCGCCAACGATTTTCTAGCTAAGGTGTGTGTAGATTGGGAAGCCGAAGCTCAGAAAGCTACTGAATTAGGAGTACGTGTAGCTAATCCACGAATTGGAATCGTGCTCGAAAAAGACGGTGGGGCTATGGAAAAAATGATTCCGCCTTTTCAGTTTTTTGTAGGTGGACCGGTTGGCGATGGAAAACAATACATGAGTTGGATTCACCGCGAGGATTTGATCAATGCGTTGCTTTTTCCTATCCAAAATGAAACCATAGAAGGAGCCTACAATGTGTGTGCACCCGAACCGGTGACTATGAATTTATTCGCGGATGTTCTTGGGGATGTAATGAACCGGCCGGTACTGTTCCGTGTGCCAAAAATTGCCCTTCAAATAATGTATGGTGAAGGGGCGAAGCCCATTTTGGATAGCATCCGAATGAAGCCTAAAGTGTTACAAGAGCAAGGCTTCGATTTCCGATTTGATGATCTGGAAGAAGCCCTAGCTGATATTTTAAACTAATTATTTATATTGTACCGAATTAAGTATGAATTTGGTATGAAAAGAATCAATATAGAAAAGAATATTAGGCCCATATCTGAGTTTCGAACAAATGCTTCAGAGATACTCGAATACATCAACAATCAAAGAGAGCCGATTGTAATTACACAAAATGGAAGAAGTGCCGGTGTAATTTTAAGCGTTGCAGACTATGAAGAAATAATGGTTCAGCAAGATATATTAAATGCAATCGAGCTGGCACATAAAGAATCGGAAAGTGGTGTTACTATTCCTCATCAGGAAGTAATGAAGAATTTAAAGGCAAAGCTGATTTCATGAACATCGAGTGGTCATCGCAAGCAAACGCTGATGCCATCGCCATAATAGAATATATCAGTAGAGATAATCCCTCTTCAGCACTCGCATTAATTCAAGAAATTGATAACCAACTAGCGAAATTGATTGAATTTCCAGAAATGGGCAGAATTGTTCCTGAACTAAATTCGACGCTAGCACGCGAGTTGATCGTTAAAGAAAACTATAGAGTGATTTACACTTTTGCTACTAATAAGATATTAGTAGCGTCAATCCGACATGTGAAACGTAAACCACTTGATAATGATCTTTAATTATTTTCTGCTTTATTGATCGTCCAGCAACGCAAACCTTCTCGGGTTTGAGCAATTAACTCATATAATCCGTCTTTATTCAAATCAGCAATAATTGGATATTCCATTCCCGAAGTTGGGATAGTGAAAATCCGACGCCCAGTCAAAATCTCCCAAGCAAACAACCGGCCGAAATCAGCAAGTGCAATAACTTCATCCCGATTATCCCCATTGATATCCAAAATTTGAGGAGCCATTGTTGCAGAAGATGGTTGACCAAGATTATGAGTAATTTCAAGTTTTCCGGCCGGATTAAACATCAAAATCGAGCCGTTTACACTTTGTGCCAGATACAAATCAGATCTATAAAATCCTGAGCTATCACGAAGTAAAATATTTTCTTCAACCGTAATTTTATTCAATTGGCTACTTGTGGCATACAGCGATTTAATAGCAATGCTATCCATTTGAACACTAATCGATAATGAATCTGCAAATCCTGGGTTTTGCCCAATGGCATACACATATCCATCTGAACCCGCACCAAGAATTTTATCCTCAAATATTGTTGGTGTAGTGTTAAATGCTGCATTAATGAAGGTCGGATAACCGGCACGAACGGCTCCACTTCTTTGCCAACTGTGCAAAATATTCTGAGAAACTACCCAAACCGACCATTCGCCATCAACTTGAGTATGAAGTGGAGCATGGCGCGTAACTGCACTTGTAAATTGAGGCCATCCTCTCAGATTTTGCCCTCGACCATCAACCACATGAATTTTCCGATTTTCGGTGGGCACAATAATTTCTGGAATTCCATTACGCGACACATCCGAAACGACAATAGGAGCACTAATTCGTTCTCCAATTTCAATAGGGAATTGTGGTAAGGCTCTGCCCGATTCATTCCAGGCGTACACTTTTGACCCTGCAGCTTGCAGAATAACCGGTTGTCCATTTCCATACCAATCATACAAAACCGGACTCCCAATAGGCACATCTCCATCGTTGGTTCGGGCCTGCATCACCGAAGTACCATCAAAAGCCACCGCTTCAATTCTTCCAGTTGTTGTTGAAAAGATAATTTCGTCTGAGCGATTCCCAACAATGTTTCCTAAAACAGGCTGTCCGGTCAGTTCTTCACTTAACAACGGTAATACCCAAAGTTCGTCGTAAGGTTGGGTGGATCCTTCTTCAGTTACCGATTTAAAAGTAAAATTAACCGATTTATTGATGTTTTGAGTAAAACCCATTGTTAAAATATCATACACACCAATAAGCCCATTTAGCGGAGTGCTTCGCATCATCAATGGATCCAGAAACTTGAGAAAGTCATCGGAGTTTACCCAAGCAAAGCCACTAACTCCTTCCGGATATTCATTTTTAGCAGATCGGAAAGTATCGTCATAATAAACTGTTCGGCGGCGTGTACGATCGGCATCAACGCTTTCAGCAAGTCCGCGCCTTTTTGCCATCACTACTACATCTTGAGAAAATGCGAGGTAGAAATCTGTAAATAAACTCATGTTTCCGCTAATTAGAGCGCTTAGGAGTTTACTTTTCACATAAAAAGAGTTGCCCTGTTGTAACACTAGTCCTTCTTCAGCAAACTGCTGTAATCGGGACTTTAATAACACCGAATTTTCAAGATTTCTCAGGTATAAATACTCCCCATCCGTTAAAAGACCGGATTCAGGAAAAGCAACGATTCCAAATTCGGTTTCCAGAGAAAGCGCTAACTCACGATACAGTTCAGGATCAGAGAAAAGAAGCGAATCAAGCTTGAATTCTGAAACTGTAGTTCGATCAGGGACCAACATTGGTCGATTTCTGTGTAAAGAAAATGCAGCTGCATTTCCTGCAATGTATCGATCTAAAATGATGGGAGTATTTATAGTACTTAGCGACTTAACTAAAGCTGATTTCGAGGAATCTATTGCAGGAATTACCCCACGAAGTTCAAATCCAGAGGAAATATTCTCTTCGGTAGAAAAGGTAAGTTTAGAGGGTGCAAATCCATCAAACGAACCCATAATCTGAGGACGATACCCCACATTGATAAACTGCTGAACCCATCGATCAAGCTCTGCGGTATTAAGAGTTAATGTTCCCGGTTCTGGGGTTTGCGCAAAATTAATTCCAGATTGGATTCCTAAGTACGAGCGAAGTGCACTTTCTACCGCTAGACTTGATTCAGAAAAAATTACCCATTGATGAATTTGTGCAGCATACATCAACGTCTCGTTAAAATTTATTTTATGTACGGTGAGTCCGTTAAAGCTGTAATAATTTTGTTCAAACGGTTCATAAAACGAAGGAGCAACTTCATCGATATCTGAAGTACTTTCAGCAATCCAGATAAACTGAGAGGTTGTGGATGAAGCCGGGTACAGTGCAAGTCCCTTTAAACTAAGTTCAGAAAGAATACTGTCTGGCAGTTCACCAAGTTGCTGTATAGCTCCGGGGGTTAAGTCGTCTAAAATGGAAGCATAATCGGTGTTACCAATATTAGAAACTTGAACACCGGTTTTTGGCGTAATAACGAATGTGGTTTCACCCGGAATTAAATATTCCCAGCTTTGCTTTTTTACACTGTTGCATCCCAGAAAAAGTATGATGCAAAAAAAGGTAATGATTGATTGAACAGTACGTTGCATAGATGGAATAATAGGCCGCTTTTTTGAATATTATAGTATATCGGTAGTTCTGATTATGTAGTTTTGTTCCAGCACTGAAATGCCCTTAAAATAATATTTTTTGACCCCATAATGAGTTTTTTAAGTCCTCTATTTTTATTTGCCGTTGCTGCCGTGGGTCTGCCGTTAATAATTCATCTGTTAAACCTTAAAAGACCGCAAAAAGTAGCATTTTCTACCCTTGCTTTTTTTAAGGAGCTGCAAAAAACAACCATCCGTAAGATACAGATAAAACGGTACCTGTTATTATTTATTCGACTACTGGCTGTTGCTTGCTTGGCCTTAGTGCTTGCCCGTCCTTTTTTACCGCCTGGCGTTTCAACCGGAAATAACAATGCGCCATCATTAAATGTAATTGTGTTAGACAACAGTATTAGCATGCAGCGTATTGGGCAAGATGGACCGCTTTTTGAGCAAGCCAAATCCATTATCGAAACCATCGAAGCTTCCTCGAAAGAAAGCGACCGTTTTATAATTCAAACTACGAATGGCGAAGCTACTTTTAATAGTATCATTGGGCATAGTCAATTACTTCGAAGAACAGAAGAAGCGGCTATTTCTGACGGTGGGAATTATGCAATCGAGCGAATGCAAACCGTTTCCGGTATTTTGGATGAGTCACCCTATCAAAATAAACATATATTTTTAATTACCGATGGGCAACAAAGCCAGTTTTCTGAGTTAGGCGAGCTTGATCTTTCAGAAACTATTTCGCTTACCATGTTTAATCTTGGGGATGTTGCCGTTCAAAACACCCGAATTTTAGATGTGTCGACATCAAGTACAATGATTGGGCGAGGACTTCCGGTAACCGTTTCTGTTGAAGTAAAAAACGATGCCGCAGTACCTGTATCCAATCAGTTTATTACCTTAGAAGTAGATGGGCGAATAGCGGGCCAATATTCAGTTTCTCTTCCAGCTGATGGCATTCAAACCTATTCGTTCGAGGTGATTCCATCACAGATAGGAACGTTGAAAGGTGCTGTTCGCATCGAAGGTGATGAATTTACGGCCGACAATAGCTATTACTTTTCATTACTCGTTCCTGAAAGTCGTTCGATTGTTTGGGTAACCGATCCGAATGCAGCGCCCACCGAAATATCGTACACGAATTTAGTTCTCAACGCCTCCAATCAAAATGATGCGACTCTAAACACTCAACGTGTCACCCTCAACGACATCGAATCGGTGGATTACCAAAACACAGAAGCCATCATACTCGATGGACTTACTTCAATTCCGGCTTTTATACTTCCCCGGTTGCAAGAATTTGTACAAAACGGTGGTGGTTTGATGTTTTTCCCTTCTGAACAGGGCGATATTCAAAACTATAATGCCTTTCTACAACAATTTAATGTTGGGCAATTTCAATCGGTAATTGGAGAGTTTGCTTCATTTAATTCCATCGCAAAAGGCACACAAATCCAGGAAGATCACCCAATATTCACCGAACTTTTTGAGACTGATGGCGAAAATCCGATTCGGGTAGCCAATCCTGACATTTTTTATTACTACAAGCTAAGAGCTTCCAATTCACCCGGTGGGTTTGATTTAATTAGTTTGAACTCTGGCGATCCTTTAATTCGAGAGAAGCAGTTCGGCGAGGGAAGAATTTTAATTTCTTCGATTGGAACCGGTGTTGAATGGTCAAATTTCTCGGTTAAACCATTGTTTGCTCCTTTCTTTTATCGATCGTTGATGTATGTGGCGTCCTCAGATGCAGGCGGGTTATTAACTCATGAGTTGGGGCAACCATTTTCTTTTTCAGGGGATGTGGACGCTAACACGGTGCGCATCATCAAAAATGAAGAGGAAATTATTCCGGAGAGCAGAAACACAGGATTAGGAACTACTATAAGTTATGATGCAGAGAACTGGCAGCCCGGTTTTGTAGCCATCAACGATGAAGCGAAAACGATAGATGTTGCAGTAAACTTTCCAAGAAACGAAAGTGATTTCTTTAGCATGGATGAATCCACATTTGAATCAATTTCGCAAAATGCACGTTTAGTCGCCGTGAATGAAATCGACGAAACTAATCTCAATAATGAGGTCATTGCGTCAGGTTTTGGGCGCGAAATTTGGAATTGGTTTATGTGGTTGGGATTAGTTTTCTTAGTAATAGAAAGCCTGATAGCTGCATTTTATAAAACAGAATCATCCAACGTATGAAAGAAATTCTGTTATTATTTTTTCAAAGCGTGATTGTGTTATTCACGATCGCTTCCACTTTATTAGCCGCGTATTCTTTTCAGAATAAGCTACGACTGAGAAATGTACGGCTGAGTTGGAGGGCCGGGAAACTGAGAGGCTACCCATTATTCGCAACGGTATTTCTGGGATTGATCACAACCTTAGGAATGATCGTGTACCTGATCGAAGACACAACAAACTTTGGATATTTTGCGGCTTACGTATGGATTGGCGGTATGTGGTTTATATCAAGTTATCTGGCCTCTAAACACTATATCACTGATTACGGCATCGTAAAAAACATTAATGAACCATCACAAACAATTCCATGGTTTCAGATTCTGGATTTTGTAGAAAAAGAAACATTAGCCGGTTGTGAGTATACATTTACGTACTCAGAAATGGATAAAGCTTTAACAAAAGGCTATAAACAACTGCGGATTGTGGTTCCGGCAACAAAACGCAAAGCATTTCAAAAAGTGGTATCTTTAAAGCTGAAATCAAGAATGGAAAGTGATTTACTGCCCGAAATTGATTTCAGGAAAATTCAAGAAGATTAGAGGGATTTATTGCTCGACGACGTTAAAAACACAGATATAAACAAAGAAAGAGTAATGTTGGTTGGTCTTTATGGACCTAACACCACACGAAAACAAGCCGAAGAATATTTGGATGAGCTGGAAATGCTTACCGATACTGCCGGAGGGAGTACTGTTGAAAAAGTGCTTCAAAACAGGAATAATCCTGATGTAAGCACTTATGTTGGAAAGGGAAAGCTGCAAGAATTAAAAGGGCAGATGAAAGCGCTGAACATCAAAACGGTTATTTTTGATGATGATCTTTCCCCCACGCAAATCAGAAATATTGAAGCGGGTACAGAAGCCAAAGTACTCGATCGTAGTGCATTGATTCTGGATATATTTGCATCCCGAGCCCAAACTGCTGCCGCTAAAACGCAGGTAGAACTTGCCCAGCTCCAATATTTATTACCCAGACTTACCCGATATTGGACGCACCTTTCGCGCCAAAGTGGTGGAATTGGAACCAAAGGACCTGGTGAAACTCAAATTGAGACAGATAGAAGAATTATTGGCCAACGAATCGCAGCCCTAAAATCGAAATTAGAAAAACTAGATCGCCAACGAACTACTCAACGTAAAGGTAGAGAGGGCATGATTCGAATCTCGTTAGTCGGTTACACTAACGCAGGTAAATCTACCTTGATGAATGCCCTAACTGAGACCAATGTACTGGCCGAAAATAAACTTTTTGCCACCTTGGATTCTACGGTTCGTCGCCACGAGCTTGAAAACCATGAAGTACTGCTTTCAGATACGGTAGGATTCATTAGAAAACTCCCGCATAATTTAATTGAGAGTTTCAAATCTACCTTAGATGAAGTTCGTGAAGCCGACATTCTGTTACAAGTTGTGGACGGTTCTTCCACTATGGCACACGAATACATCGAAGTTGTAGAAAAAACGCTCAAAGAAATCGAAGCCACGAATACAAAAACGCTGCTTGTTCTTAATAAAGTAGACATGATGGATCAGGAGCAAGTGGTGATGATGAAAGATGAGTATCCTGAAGCAATTTTTATCTCAGCCGAGCGCGGAATCGGACTATCAGAACTGGAACAAAAAATCGAAGCGCTGATTGAAGACGATTACTTAAGCCGAACTATTTCAATCCCGATAAGTAAATACAAAGCGATTGCATTTATCCACGAACACGCAAACGTTCTAAATGAGAAGTATGTTGGCAACAATGTGGAAATTTCATTCAGAATCGCTAAAAAAGATTTTAAGCAATTGTCTCATTTGTTAGATACTATTGGGGCTGAAAGTCAGGTTATGTAATCATGCTTGTACACGAAATCATCGACAAAAATATTACCCCGCTCAAAGTAACCGACTCGGTAGCCCTTGCGCTAACGAAGTTGGATTTATTGTTTGTCACCCGTTTTCCGGTGGTTAATGACGGGGAGCTAATTGGGATGGTTTCGTTAGATACGTTGATTGAAGCAGATAACGAAGAATTAAAAATTTCGGCATTGTCGCTTCAGGACAACATATCAATCCCTGAAAGTCAGCACTTATTTGAAGCAGCACGAACCATGCTCGCCCATGAGCAATTTATACTTCCGGTAGTAGACCACGAGCAACGTTTTGTTGGCGTGATAAAAAAGCGCGAAGTACTACAAGCCCTGGGCGATGTGTTCAATCTTGAATCTTTTGGATCGGTGATCACGATCGAAATGATGCCGTACGATTTCACACTTACAGAAGTCATTCGCCTTATCGAAACCGAGCAGGCCAAAGTTTTGGGTGTAGCTGTTGAACAACCAAATGATAACTACGGATTTTATCGAGTATCTATAAAGTTGAATATGGAAGATTCTTCGAACGTGTGTTCCACCTTACAACGCTATGGATATGTTGTTACTTCGCAGGTAAGTAGTGCAACGATGGAAAGGGATTTAAGCGAGCGAGCTGACGAACTAATTCGTTATCTTGATATCTAAAAGCTAACTCGAAATTCAACATCTGCACATGCGCTTCGTTACTCCCGGAAGCCTCCTGTATTTACTTATACTATTGTTTGTGCCTGCCGTCATTTCTGCACAGGCAACACAACCCTCTACTAACTTTTTATATGAAGAAGGATTACGCCTTTACGAAAAAGGGTATTTTGAAGAATCCACTTCTTCATTCGCTGATTTCATTGAGCAGAATGAACAACATGAGCTCTTAATTTCTGCAAACTATTATCTCGCCCGGGCAAAAACAGGAGCCGACTCAGTTAATATTGAACATTATTACCAACAATTTATTTTAGAATATCCCGGTAGTGACTTATCCGTGATTTTGCTTAAAGATCTAGGGCATCGATTTACTTCAAAAGGTGAGTACGATCAAGCCATTGCTTATTATAATCAGGCTATAGATTCTTGGATGGGAAACACTAAAGCTGCGGAAACCACCTATTGGGTTGCAGAAGCAGCTGCTGAGAAGCAAGATTACGTACAATCACGCTATTACTTCATGAAGTTAGCCGACGATTACCCTGAATCTGAATGGGCGGCAGATGCTTTATATGCACGGGGTAGATTGTACCTCACCGAAAACGAATACGATTCTTCAGCCATCGCCTTCGAGTTGTTGAAAGAACGTTACCCAAACGATCCTGTTACTCGTCGGGTAGGAACCGCTCTGGGAGAGTCTTATTATCAACAAGCCCGATATGCCGAAGCGATTGAAGCACTCGACGCACAGATGATTTTTCTGGATGATGAATCCAAAATTAAGGCATTATTCTTAATGGCAGAAGCCAATAACTATTTGGGCAATTTCGATGAAGCCACCAAAGATTACCTCCAATACATTCGCTTAACCGAAGGCACCGATCGTGAAGCACCTGCACATTATGGATTGGGCTGGTTGTATAATCGACAGGAAATTTATCACTGGGCGGCACAATCATTCGAAAAAGCTGTTGGAGGAAATGATGAATTATCTCGAAAAGCACTTTATTACGAGGCTATTAACCACAAATTAGGTGGTAATTATCGCCGGGCGATGGAAACCTTTGCAGAGTTTGGTGAACGATTTAAAACAGGTTTATGGGTTGAAGAAGCCTATTACGAATGGGCAATTTCTGCGTTTGAAGCCGGAAATTATGATCAAGCCATCGAAATAATGCTGAGCTTGGTGCGCAATCAGGACGAGTTTAATGATCCGGGCAAGATCTATACGTTCTTAGGAGAAGCTTTTTTCGCAAATAATGAATTTACCAGAGCGACTCAAGCATTTGAAGAAGCAGAAAAAGTAGCCAGTATTGATCCGGCGCTTCGTCGCCAAGCTCGTTTCCAAAAAGCATGGATTTTGTTTCGAAATCAAGCGTATGAGCAAGCCCAACCCATATTTGAGGCCGTGTACGCAGAAGCGCCGACCAGCGAACTCGGTGCTGAAGCACTTTTTTGGAGTGGAGATGCCTACTACAAACTCGATCAATTTGGGGATGCTGCAAAGAGATTTAAGTTATTTGTAGAGAATTATCCGAACCACGAAATGATTGGAGCTGCTCGTTATTCATTGGGATGGAGCTACTTCAAAACCGGGGATTATGAGTTAGCTGTAGGTCCTCTCGAAGATTTTCTGAATAATTACAATCCACCTCCAATAGCATTATATCCGTACGATGTAGATACCCAACTGAGAATTGGAGATGCCTATTATGCACTGGGTGATTACCGAAATGCCATCCGTTTTTACAACAAAGCTATTGGCGCCGAACCGGGTGGTGATTATGCGATGTTTCAGGTTGCGAATTCCTATTATCGATCGAACAGAACGTTTGAGGCAGTAAGCAATTTCAGGCGCATGCTGCGGATTTATCCATTCAGTAATCTGAGAGAGCAAGCGCAGTATAATGTGGCATATATTTATTTGAATACCTCAAATTATTCGCAGGCGATTGAAGAGTTTCAGACGGTAATTAATCGCTATCCCGGCACCGATTGGGCTGCACGCGCCCAATATAACATTGGAGATGCATTTTATAATGCCGGTGAATACGATCGTGCGGTGGAAGCTTATCAAAAAGTACTGGAAGATTATCCTCGATCGCGATACATCATCGAAGCCATTAATGGAATTCAATATGCACAGCTTTCCGCCGGTGGAACAGATAGTAGTTCAGTAATTCTCGAAGAATTTTTAAGTGATAATCCTCAATCATCTACGGCTGATCGACTCCGATATCGCCAAGCAGAAACCGTGTTGCAAACCGGAGATTATGAAGGAGCAATTCGTGAATTTCGTCAGTATTTACGCGTTACAAATTCAGATGCTCTTGCCCCGGAAGCGTACATGAATTTAGGAGTAGCCTATCAACAAATGGGACAAACTGATCGAGCAATTACCGCTTATCAAACAGTGTTGAATGATTATCCAAACGATGATCAGGTGCCTGCTGCGTTAACCTCGCTTGGTTTGCTCTATTATGAATTGGATGAGTACGAAACTTCGCACCAGTATTTTAGCGATTTATTACAAAAAGAACGTCGCTTTGCTCAAGAGGCGTATATCGGAATGGCGAATGCGAGTCTGGCCCAAAATAAATACGAAATTGCTCGCAGTGAGTATGAATCGGCTCTTCAAATTAATCCGAATAACGAAGCAGCGAGCGTTGGACTTGGCAAAGTTGCATTGGCAGAACGAAAGTTCGAAGAAGCACAAATCATTTTAAAACCGATAGCTGAAAGAAACACTACAGACATCGGTGCAGAAGCACAGTTTTATTTGGGTCGACTCGAACAGGTACAAGGTAATATGGAAGAAGCCATCGCTGAATATGCTCGAGTTAAAGTATTGTTTGAAGCCTTCGATACCTGGGTAGCATTGGCGATGTATCATTCGGCCGAATGCAACATTCAGTTGGGAAATCGAGGGGATGCTTTAGCTATTCTGAATGAAATCGTCGAGTTTTATTCAGGAACAGAAGCGGCTCAACGAGCTCAAGCTTTGATCGATCGAACAGGGGATTCGTAAAAGAGAGCCTGTTAAATTTCAAATTCGGAAAATCCAATTTTCAAACAAGCTCCAATGTTCCAGCTTTTAAATACTAGCACAAGCTTCCACATGTGCGGTTTGATTATGTCCAAGCGGACTCTTGAACCAGTTTTGGTCCACCTCTAAATAATTCTTTAGTCAAGTGGATTTATCTTTCGGGCTTACAAAGGCAATGTGCTAGATATTGTTGAGTTCAGACAATTCACGATTAACGAATAACAAAAAACACCGTCTTACTTTTCCGAGTTTTTTGTGCATTTGTGGCAATGAATTAGAATTAACGAATCACGATTAACGATTAATAAAAACCGAAACAATAAATTCCCTACCTTCGTCTTTCGTTGTTAAATACTCACATCGAACAGGATGATCAAAAAAATTGCCCCTGCATTTTCGTTAAACGGAACCATTACTCCCCCACCGGATAAGTCGATTTCACAAAGAGCAGCTATTTTTGCGCTGTTGCATGATGGGAAGTCTGTTATTAAAAATTATTCCCCGGCCGAAGATCCAAAAAGTACACTGAATTGCGTGGAATTATTAGGAGCCGAAGTTACACAGCTTGATGATGTAGTAGTGGTTGAAGGTCGCGGCAGATATGGCATTCAGCCTTTATCCGACGAACTCGATTGCGGGAATTCAGGAACGGCTATGCGTTTGCTTTCGGGTGTTTTAGTAGGCTCAGGTTCCTCGGTGTATTTAATTGGTGATCCATCGCTTTCTGCAAGAACCATGAAACGGATTATTGATCCACTAGAAAGTATGGGAGCGCATATTTTGGCTCGGAATGGAAAATACGCCCCGTTATTTGTAACCCGTGAGGATCCTTTTGTGCCCATCGATTTTGAATTACCCATTCCAAGCGCGCAGTTAAAATCATGCATTTTGCTGGCGGGATTGTTTGGAGAAACTCCTACACGTGTGATTGAAACTGTTCCAAGTAGGGATCACACCGAACGTTTGCTCAATCTGGAAGTGGAAGTTATTGATGGGAAGCGAGTGATTAGTGCATCCTTAAAAAATAAAATCCCTAACCAAAGTTACACCATACCGGCAGATTTCTCGGCCGCAGCTTTTTGGTTAGTGGCGGGATCAATTATGCCCGACTCCGAAATCAGGTTGGAAAATGTAGGATTGAATCCAACTCGAACAGGACTGTTAACCATTTTAAAACAGATGGGCGCCGACATTACCATCGAAAATCAACATGAAGAAGGCGCTGAACCGGCCGGTGATATCATCGTGCGAACCGCCCAACTCAGAAAAATTGATGTGGATCCGGCGCTGATCCCGAACTGCATCGATGAACTCCCCATTTTAGCCGTTGCCATGATGTATGCCGACGGAACCTCAATCATATCCGGAGCAGAAGAACTTCGCCACAAAGAAACCGATCGCATTATGGCCATCGCTAAAATGTTGGATGCGGTAGGCGGAGTGTATGAAGAAATGGAAGATGGATTAGTTATCCGAGGCAACCCGGATTTTGAATTCGAAAGCGGGATGTTCGATTCTTTCCACGATCACCGCATTGCCATGGCTTCAGCCATCCTATCCCTAAAAGGAAAAGAAGAATCCGAAATCGAAGCCGCCGAAAGTGCTGCTGTAAGTTACCCAAGCTTTTGGAGTGATTTGGAAAAGTTGGCTGAAGTGTAGTTTTCTTGTCACTGAATCACAAACGTACCAAAAATAGTTAGAATTCATCCGTCTGGATTATTCGCCACGCCTCGGCGTGACTCGGAATTACTCAATAGCGATTTATTTTTAATTCCTAAGTTTTGGGTGGATGTACCAGCTTTGGTAGGATAGTAAACCTTAAAAATCGATTTTATTGATGTTTGCCTGCTCAGAAGGATGAGTTTAAGGTCGTTTTTCGAACAAACATTAAAAATCAAATTTTTTAATGTTTATATGATTCCAAAGACCTATTTTAAGGTCAAAATGAGAGCAAACATTAAAAATTAGATTAATTAATGTCGGAAGATCCGTTATATCCCATAAATCCAGACCGAAGTATTCCGTGGAATGATTTGCCAGAACTCCCACTTGAAGAGGAGATTTTTTTGGATTTAGAGGTATACAAACAGCTAGGTAAGGCAAAGGAGGCATTAGCTTTATTAAATGGTAGAAGTATAGCGATTCCTAATCAAGGTATATTAGTAAACACGATCACATTACAAGAGGCTAAGGATTCAAGTGCTATAGAAAACATATTTACAACAGAAGATGAGTTATACAAAGCATATAGTGAAGGTAAATCGGGTGAGCTAAAACAAGGTACAGCAAAAGAGGTGTTGAGGTATAGAGAAGCACTATGGAGAGGGTATCATTACTTGGATAAACATAATAACTTCGACACTGATTATTTTGTGCTGGTTTTTAATGAGATAAAGGAGACTACTGAGAGGTTTAGATCGCCAGTGTCAAGAGTATACATTCGACAGGGAGGGAGTGGACCTAATGCTGGTAAAGCTGTGTATACACCACCAAGAGGAATGGGGATTGTTGAGCGAAAAATGGACAATCTAATTGATTTTTTAAATGGGATTATAAACATCCCTGATGAACCACTTTTGAAACTAGCTGTGGCTCATTATCAATTTGAAGTGATACATCCTTTTTCTGACGGGAATGGAAGAACCGGAAGAATTATGATGATCCACTTTTTATGCAAAAATGGGTTATTGGATAATCCCATTTTATTTTTGAGTAGATATATCATGGACCACAGGCAGGAGTATTATGATTTACTTGCAGGGGTTTCACAGAAAGGTGATTGGAAGAGCTGGCTTTTGTATATGCTTAGAGCGGTAGAGTTTACTTCTAGATTAACCTTCGATAAAATCACAGATATTTTAGCAGTGAAAGAAGACATGTTGGAGCACTTAAAAAAGAATACAGAAATACGCAGACCTGATGACCTAATTCAAGCAATATTTACTCAGCCTTTCACAAAGGTAAGTCACTTAACAGATAAAGGAATATATTCAGAAAATACCGCGAGAGATTACTTAAACAAAATGGTTGAAATGAGATTGCTAGAGAAAAGAACCATTCACGGAAAACATTATTATTTGAATACTGAACTCAAACGAATACTCTCTTACTAGTATACTAAAACTCATCGTCAGTTAAGGGATTTTACCTTCAATCCGCTCAGTTCGATTCTTTCCACGACCACCACATTGCTATGGCTTCCGCGATCCTATCCTTAAAAGGCAAAGAAGATTCCGAAATCGAAGCCGCCGAAAGTACTGCCTCGAGTTACCCAAGCTTTTGGGGGGATTTCGAGGCGTTGTCTGAGGAGTAGTTTTCTTGACACTAAAACACAAAAGCACTCGAAAAGTCATCCTGATCCGCCAGCTGGCGGAGAAGGATCTGCACAGTCATATTTCTAGCTAAAAAACTTTCCATAGATTCTTCTTCCAACCACCGGCGGGATCAGAATGACTACTAAAAAATATTCCTAATTCTTAATTCACATATTCCTAATTCATCCTTGCCTGACAATTCGATTGTCAATTAGTCATGTCAGTATGCGATAGACTCCATTGGCATTGTGCTTGCTTATTTAAGTTCGAATTTAAACGAACATGAGCGCCATGGGAGACTTCACAGAATTTGGAATAGAGATAGAGAAACACCTTTCGAAACTTGGAAAAGACATTCAGCAATTTGTTGAAAAGGTAGTTCCTCTTACACATGATGATAAAGACTTTGCCCCAGACTGCGACATTTTGGAAAGCGAAGCTGAATACAAAGTTCAGATCGACTTACCAGGGCTGGCTAAGAAAGAGATCGGTATTGCACTCAAAAACAATGTGCTCACCATAAAAGGTGAAAGGGATATACAAGCAGGCGAAGGCGAAGAATTTAAGCGTCAGGAAAGAAAGCGTGGAGCTTTTGCTCGCTCTTTTGCACTTCCAGAAAATGTGAATGCAGCTGAAATCAGCGCTTCGTTCAGAAATGGAGTACTAACAGTGGCTATGCCGAAATCAGATAAGCTGAAAGACACTACCAGTATTCCAGTGAATTAAGAAGGAACTGAGGAGCATGGTTTCTTCAGTCCAAAGAATATCAAAACAAGAAAACAATAAACTTTAGTGCTTTCGAGATTTCGTGGCACAAATAAAATCAAATTAGACCAATGGGAAAGATAATTGGAATTGACTTAGGTACTACCAACTCTTGCGTTTCCGTAATGGAAGGAAACGAACCGGTAGTAATCCAGAATGCAGAGGGTGGCCGAACCACTCCATCTGTAGTAGCATTTAGTAAAGACGGAGAGCGCTTAGTGGGCGCGCCTGCAAAACGTCAGGCGATCACCAATCCGGATAAAACCATCGCTTCTGTTAAGCGATTTATGGGACGGATGTTTAATGAAGTTACCGGCGAGACTGAGCAGGTAGCATACAAAGTAGTTAAAGGTGATGATGGCACTGCACGTGTACAAATCGACGACCGCAAGTACGCTCCACAGGAAATTTCAGCAATGGTACTTCAAAAAATGAAGCAAACTGCTGAAGAGTATTTAGGCGAGAAAGTAACTGAGGCTGTAATTACCGTGCCTGCATACTTTAACGATGCACAACGTAAAGCTACTCAGGAAGCCGGAAAAATTGCCGGACTTGAAGTAAAGCGTATCATTAACGAGCCGACTGCTGCCGCACTTGCTTACGGTTTAGATAAAAAAGATGTAGATCAAACCATCGCCGTATATGACCTTGGTGGTGGTACCTTTGATATCTCGATTCTTGAGCTTGGCGATGGTGTATTCGAAGTAAAATCAACCAACGGAGATACCCATCTTGGTGGCGATGACTTCGATCAGCGCATTATCAATTTCTTGGCCGATGAATTTAAGTCAAGCGAAGGTGTTGATCTTCGCAAAGACGCCATGGCAATGCAGCGTTTGAAAGATGCAGCCGAGAAAGCGAAAATTGAGCTTTCGTCATCTCAGAAAACAAACATTAATCTGCCGTTTATTACTGCAACTCAAGATGGACCAAAGCACTTAAACATCGATCTAAGTCGTTCGAAGTTCGAGCAATTAGTAGATGATTTGGTGAAGCGTTCGATCACTCCTTGCGAGCAGGCTTTAAAAGATGCCGGAATGAGTAAATCAGAAATCGACCAGGTAATTTTGGTAGGTGGATCTACTCGTATTCCTCGTATTGTGGAAGCGGTAAAAGAATTTTTTGGAAAAGATCCGAGCAAAGGCGTTAACCCGGACGAAGTAGTAGCCGTTGGTGCTGCGATTCAAGGTGGTGTTCTTTCCGGTGATGTAGAAGATGTGGTTCTTTTGGATGTAACTCCACTTACACTAGGAATCGAGACGTTAGGTGGTGTAATGACTCCACTTATCGAATCGAACAGTACGATCCCGACTTCAAAATCACAGACATTCTCTACCGCTGCGGACAACCAAAGTTCAGTAGAAATTCATGTGTTGCAAGGCGAGCGAGCTCAAGCTGCCAACAACCGTACGCTGGGTCGCTTTCACTTAGATGGAATTCCACCGGCGCCACGTGGTATGCCACAAATTGAGGTTACTTTCGATCTAGATGCTAACGGTGTGTTGAACATCGTAGCCAAAGATAAAGGAACCGGCAAAGAGCAAAGCATTCGTATCGAGTCATCCTCAGGATTAAGCGATGAGGAAATCGAAAAAATGAAAAATGCTGCCAAAGAGCACGAAGAAGAGGATAAGAAAATCCGTGAGCGTGTAGAGAAATTGAATCAAGCCGACGGCTTAATCTTCTCTACAAAGAAACAGTTAGACGAGTATGGCGACAAAATCTCGGAAGGGAACAAAACAGCCATTTCTGATGCCGTAGCTAAACTGGAAGAAGCGCACAAAGCAGAAAATCTTGATGAGATTGATGCTGCCATGGAAGCTGTAAATACAGCATGGAGCGCCGCTTCACAGGAAATCTACGCTGCTTCACAAGCAGAAGCTGCTGCCGGTGGCGATGCCGCAGGCGGAGCTAGTGCCGGATCTGAAGAGCCTACTGCTGATGCTTCAACTGACGAAGAAGACGAGGGCGCTGTAGACGCCGACTATGAAGTAGTAGAAGACGATGACGATAAGAAATAAGCGACTCGTTAATTACTACTCTGATTTAGTTCAGAAATTGAAAAGCCCCGGTCGATGATCGGGGCTTTTTGCTTATATATAGATTGAAAAGAATTTTTCCTCACACCTCACACCTCACACCTCATTCTCGCAAACCCACCATTGTTTAGATCGAAACTCAGCAATATATTCATCTCGAATTAGAACATTGTAAATAGGGTAAAAATGAAAAAGTTGAATGTACTGCTTCTTGTTGGGATGATGTTAGTAGGGGCCACACAAACTGCAGAGGCACAATTATTACGCCGGCTCAAAGACAAAGCCAAAGAAAAAGTAGTAGAGAGAGTAGAGCATAAAGTTGATGAAAAGCTGCGCGAAATCGCGTACAAACAGGTTGATAAGACTTGGGAATCCGTCTTTGGAACTTCGAACCCAAGCGATGGTGGCAACACGAATGTGCCTTTTATGATGAATAGCTCGGTAGAAATAGCTGATAAATACAGCTTCGATCGAATGAGTACGATGGAAATGACGTCAACTAACGACCAAGGCGTTGTTGAAACGATAAACGTGGAGATGTTTTATTCATCGAAGAGTGCATCAACAGCCAGCAAATATTTGACCGGAAATCCCGAGGACGAACAAACCACTTTTATTTACGATTACGATCGAAGTATAATGGTGATGCTTTCAGAAAGTGAGGAAGGGAAATATTCGTTTGCTTACGATTGGCAACAAATGAGCTCAGATAATTCCACCGAAGAACAATACATTCAACCGGGATTCGAGCAAATAGGCTCAAAAACTATCATGGGCATTGAATGCACGGGCTATCGAAATACCTCAGAAACAATTGAAACGGAATTTTGGGTAGCGAATGAGTCCATCCAAGATTATGATCGCGCTGTTCGTGCTAATTCCAGCACTCGCTATTTTATGAACGGTATGGCGATGGGAGCAACGAATGGCACTATTCTGGAAATGACTACCACAAACAAAGAAACCAACGAGTCATTTGAAATGATGACAAAATCAATGGGTGAATCGACTTCAAAAAATTTTGATATGTCGGACTATCCGGTCATTGGCAATAATTAAACCGTTGGTTGTGGTTTATCAGCCACTCGATTTATTCTCATTCCGAACAACTTGTTCGGAATGCCAAATTGAATCACCGGTTCAAAAGTCTGCATCTCAAAACGAGAATCTAAGCCAAATTGCCCCTATCTTTGGCGCATGAATATTTTAGGCATTGAATCCTCCTGCGACGACACTTCTGCTGCAGTTTTAACCGATAAAGGCGTGCAATCGAACGTGATTGCCTCTCAATCGATCCATATAAAATTTGGGGGCGTAGTGCCGGAATTGGCATCACGAGCGCATCAAAAAACCATCACACAAACGGTAGAGCAAGCCTTAAAAGAAGCCGAAATTTCGATTGAAGAAATCGACCTGATTGCGGTAACTCAAGGTCCGGGTTTGATGGGTTCTTTGCTGGTGGGTTTGTGTTTTGCAAAAGGATTGTCACTTTCAAGAGATATTCCGATTGTTGGCGTTAATCACATGGATGCGCACATTTATGCTAACTTTATCGATGAAGCGCCTGAATTTCCGTTCGTTTGCCTCACTGTTTCGGGCGGACATACTCAATTGGTGCATGTTAAGGCAGCATTCGAGCACGAAATTCTAGGCAAAACCAGAGACGATGCCGCCGGGGAGGCTTTCGATAAAATCGGGAAGATTTTGGGCTTACCTTATCCCGCAGGTCCCGTGATGGATAAACTATCGAAAGATGGAAATCCTAAATTCCACAAATTCCCGCAAGCGCTTTTAAAAGAAGGGCTGGATTTCAGCTTTTCGGGCTTAAAAACAAGTGCATTGTATTATCTACAGGATAAATCGGAAGATTGGAAAAATGAGCACCTGAATGATGTATGCGCCAGTATTTCGGAGGCGATTACCGAAGTGTTGATCAAAAAATTAAAACGAGCGATACAACAAACCGAAGTAAAATCCATTGCCATCGCCGGGGGAGTTTCTGCAAATTCCATGCTTCGTACAAAAGCCCAAAAAATGGCTGATGAGCTTGATTTGAATCTTCATATCCCTCACATAACTTATTGCACTGACAACGCCGCCATGATCGCCATCACCGGAAAAATGAAGGCTGAATTAGGTGAATTTGATGATTTAGCCATGCGACCATACGCCTCTATTTAAATTTTCAATGTTAAATTATGAATTTTGAGTTAGATCGAAATCAATTCAAAATGAAAGATTAAAAATTAGTTTGAGTCCATTCATAATTTTTCATCTTTAATTTTTAATTTGCACGAATGCCGGAAATAGATGCTCTTCAACTTAATTTAAACAACGATGGACTCATGGTGATGAATGCATCGCTGTTTTTCATCATGTTTGGAGTAGCGCTGGAACTCACTATTCAGGACTTTAAAGATCTGGCGAAGAATCCCAGATCGACGCTGGCAGGTGTTTTTTCTCAATTCATTTTTCTTCCGGCAATCACGTTTTTAGTGGTGATTATTACTGAACCACACCCATCACTTGCTCTGGGCATGATGATGGTGGCTGCTTGTCCGGGTGGGAATATCTCGAATTTCTTTTCCCAACTGGCAGGAGGTAATATTGCTCTTTCGGTTAGTATGACAGCCATTGCTACTTTACTGGCCATTTTTGCAACTCCGCTCAACTTCACTCTTTGGGCGAGTTTATACGGCCCAACCAACGAGATACTTCGAGAGGTTAGTCTCGATATTTACGAAGTGTTTCGAATAGTGGTAATCATTCTTGGAATTCCTCTGGTTTTGGGGATGCTGGTTCGGCATTTCAAAGAAAAGCTTGCACTAAA
Source organism: bacterium (assembly GCA_024742815.1). GTDB lineage: Bacteria > Bacteroidota > Rhodothermia > Balneolales > Balneolaceae > HXMU1420-13. The sequence goes on along the minus strand of JANSXX010000018.1, from coordinate 4,636 downwards.
ACTCACGAAATGGATTAAAGGATTTGGTGTTATTTTCTTCGCCGGTTTTATTTTGGTGGCTTTTTCTATGAACCTCGATAATTTTATCGATAATGTGCAGTACGTGGTGGGATACGTTTTTCTGCACAATGCGTTAGCTCTACTTGGTGGATTTACCATTGCAACTGTTTTGAAGCTTGCTTTCAACGATCGGAAATCTATTGCCATTGAAACAGGAATTCAGAACTCAGGCTTAGGGCTTTTGTTGATTTTTAATTTTTTCGAAGGATTGGGCGGGATGGCATTAATTGCTGCCTGGTGGGGTATCTGGCATATAATTATGGGCTTTGCTATCGGCTGGTATTGGTCGATTGGCAAAGCGAGTATTCAAAAAGTTTTTTCAAATGCGTAAAAATTATCTCTGGTATAACTTCTTCCGATTGGGAATTACAAAAACCGGACTCTCACTATTTTATAGAAAAATTGAAATTGTTGGCAGGGAAAACATCCCAAAAGACAAGCCTTTTATGATTCTCCCGAATCACCAGAATTCCTTTATGGATGCGTTACTGGTATGCACGCAAATGCCAGGGTTTATCTTTTTTCTAACTCGAGCCGGAGCTTTTTCTACGCCTTTCATGAATTGGTTTTTGAGAAGCCTGAATATGTTACCGGTGTACCGAGTGCGTGATGGTTTAAGTTCGGTAACCAAGAACAACGAGATTTTTGATCAATGTGTGGAGAATTTAAAAAAACGCCATCCGATTTTGGTGTTTCCCGAAGCAAATCACGATTTAAGGCGTCGAGTACGTCCTCTTAGTAAAGGCTTCACCCGTATTGCATTTGATGCCGAGGCGAAAAATAACTGGGAAATGGATCTTCAAATGTTGCCGGTGGGAGTAAACTACGAAGAGCATCGCCGATCACGTAATAAAGTACGTGTAGTGTTTGGAGAACCTATCTCAATGAAAAACTACAAAGAAATTTTTGAGCAGGATGAACGGAAAGCCGCCAATCAGCTAAAGAACGATGTAGCCAAGGGCATGAAGAAAACGGTGATGCATGTACCAAACCTGGACCAATATCCAGCGATGCAAGTTGTACTTACCGATCTAGAAAATGACGTGTCGAATTACCTCAACCCAGATTCTGCGAATAAAAATGTAGCCAAAGTAGCCACAGTTATTTCTGAAGATGAAATCGAAGCAGGGAAAAATGTGGTGGAAATCAGCAATGCATATGATATTTCGGTAAAGACCATCAATGGCCGCAAAAAACCATGGTTTCTGTTGATTTTACTGTCTCCTTTGTATCTGTTTAGTTGGGTGAATAATATCATTCCGTATTTGCCGGTAAGGAAAATGATCAGGGAAAAAATCAAAGATAAAGCTTTTGATGCATCCATTAAGTTTGTAATGGGACTAGCTTTATTTCCAGCTTTCTGGATTCTTATTTCTCTGATCCTGTTAATGAGTGGAGTTCCGACGCTTTATATTTGGATTTATCTTGGGTTAAGTGTGTTCACCTCCATTTATTTTAAAACCGCGAATACTTTTTTAAGAGAAGCCACCACAAGAAAACGGCTGGAAGCGTTAAGAAAATCACACCCCGATGAATACCAAACGTTCATAAACGGACTAAAAACGTTGAACGAATTACGCCAAAAAGCACTTTAGTAAGTCGAACACTAACATCAAGAAAAAAGGATTTATGAAGAAGTTGATTGCACTTTTTACTGCCATCATCATTATTAGCGGTTGTGCGCAACAACCTGAGATCGAAGTTATAGAACAACAAGAATTTGAAAAAGCTGTTGCAATAGTTCATCCTAAAAATGGAAGCGATGTAAGCGGAATGGTTCACTTTGAGCAAACAGAAAGCGGGGTGCTTGTTAAAGCAGAAATTAATGGGTTAACAGGTACTAAACATGGATTCCATATCCATCAATATGGCGATTGCACTGCGGATGATGGTACCTCGGCAGGCGGACATTTTAACCCAACCAACAATCAACATGCCGGACCGGAAGACATGAATCGTCACATGGGTGATTTAGGAAATATTATTGCAGAAGATGGAACTGCACTACTCGAATATGTGGATGACGAGATTGATTTAGCTCAAATTATCGGCCGTGGTGTAATCGTTCACGGGGGCGAAGATGACCTAGAATCTCAACCTTCAGGGGCAGCCGGACCAAGAATTGGATGCGGTGTAATCGGGATTCAACAGAATTAATTGTACCTACTCTTTTATGTGATTTCGGCTTAGCTTTGCAGCATGAAATCAACCGAATTAACGAGCCTTTGGTTGAAAGAACTGGAGGCTCGTCCTGTTTTTACGGCCGTAGTTGCAGCGATCCTGATACGAGCACTGGCACTTATTATCGGATTTCAGGACTACTGGGGAGATTCCTATCACAATATTATTATGAGTAATCTAACACTCGATAATGGTTGGGTGTACTCAGATTTTAAGGATCGGCATTTAACCTGGCTCCCGGCGTTTAGATACTGGGGAAGTCTGGTGATTTGGATTACCGGTTCTGCAAAACTCATCACTCTAAACATTGCTAATTCTTTTCTGGGAGTAGTCATTGTTGGTTTAGGTACTTGGCTTGTTCGTACAGTGGTTGGTAATAAAACGGCACTAGTTGCCGGAATTTTGTTAGCACTGATGCCGTATTTAATAGTATTCAGTTATATGAATATGGCGGAAGGTTTTGGCGCTTTGTTGATTCTTTGCTGGGTGATTGGAGTAGAGAAAAAGCTTAAATCAGTAATATTTATAGCGGCGCTTTTGGCAACATTGACACGCTATGAGCTGGTTTTCTGCATTACAATGGCTACCGGATATTTGATTTTCGTTTCCAGAAAGCAAGCCGTGCTTTATACACTTCTAGGAATTATTGCCGGACTTTCAATCTGGAGCTGGTGGAGTTATCTAAATACCGGAGATTTGTTAAACTGGCTTTGGATGCGGATAGAATCCACTACACTTAGTACAGGTTTTTATGCTCAAGATGCCGGCTTTTTTCAACGATTTGTACTGCTGCCATTCTTTGCGATGTTACAGGCATTTCCTTTAATCGTTGCTTTTATATGGCTCAAAAAGGTTGATCTGCGTACAAAGGAGTATTCCCTCACTTACTTTCTAGCTACTCTAATTTTATCGGGATTATTGTTTTTCGCTTATGCTCAAACCTCCGTCATTGTATATCCGGATCCTCGATACTTGGTGATGATTCTTCCGCTTACTGTAATTTGGTTTTGTTTGATCTGGAGTCGTGGTTTTTTTCGGCCATTTATAACTACTCGGTTTTTGATTATGCTAACCGCACTGAGTTTGATACAGCTTGTGATTCCCTATTACCGTCAGTTTAGTTTACAGCCCAGAATAGAAATGGGCGAGTGGATGAATGAACAACTGACAGATACGGCCATAGTTTGGTCGGATAACGCGGTAAGTATTGCTCAATCCGATTTACCATTAACGGTGTTTAAATCGTCGACCCAACTTGGATTTTCAAATATGGAGCAAATTGAAGATATAATCATCGCAGATCGATTAAGGGAATCCAGAGTTGAATATCTGACCGTATATCCGGCACCTTACACTACTTCTCATCAACTTTTTCCAGAACTATTAGAAAACGTAGCCTTTGAAAAAAACGGAGTTACTTTCGTTCCTGTTTTCAAGTATGCTCCATATCGAATGCAAAAAGCTTCGGCAAATGAGTATTTGAGATCAAAATTTGAATCAGGGGCTCAAACTGCTAGTATCTGGAAACTCTTTTACGAATAACATGGAACTCAATCTTACTACACCCGGACTACTTTTCTCCGCCATTTCTCTACTTCTTTTAGCCTATACCAATCGCTTTCTTTCTTTGGCAAATTTGATTCGAACTCTGCATGGACGGTATCAGCAAACGGGTGATAAAGGAGCAAAAGCCCAAATTGAAAATCTTCATAAGCGGGTAGGGCTTATAAAAAATATGCAGCTTTTAGGCATTGGATCTTTATTCTTATCAGTATTCTGTATGGTAGCTTTATTTGCCGGATGGGTGATATTAGGAAAAATTCTATTCGGGGTAAGTTTAATACTACTGCTTATTTCTTTGGGGATGATGATGATCGAAATTCAGATTAGTGTGAAAGCGTTGAATATTCATTTGAGGGATTTGGATTGAGACTTTGGACGGAGGTAAGAGGACGGAAGACAGAAGACAGACGACAGACGATTAACTTTCTGTCTGAAAGCGTAGGCTCGTAGGTCGGATTTTTTATGGCATTGACATGTGAAAAATGAGTGACGAAGTATATTTGATTCTGATAGTTTGGCGAAAAATGTAAAAGCTCATCCATCATTTCGCCAAAGCGAAGGGATGGAATTTTCGGAAAAGCAAGCATTTTTTCACTTTACCCAGAATCCATCAGCCGGGTATGCACCCGACAGATGGAGAGATAGCATACACACTCATAATTCTGAGAGTAGCTGAAAAATTGATCTTAAGCGAGACTGTTTATTTAAGTGTGTCATAATTACTATAGACACATGACTAAGAAAAAAAGTAAAGAAACCCCATTAGATGCCTTGGTTGCTCAGATGTCGCAGCAATTATTGCAAGGCAAACCGATCACGGGCAAAGACGGGG
>JANSXX010000021.1:0-16859 GCA_024742815.1 bacterium | reverse complement strand
GGATGAACGGCGCATGGCTGAAGGGTTAGTCCAATCTAAAGTACCATGTTTTCGAAGCCAGACCAACACCGTACTACGCCCTTGAATGCCATAGCGCTTTTGGGCCTGTTTGTAGGTATAGTGGCCTTGTTCTACTTGTTCAACCACCGATAATTTAAAGCCCATCGTGTAATCGCGCTGACTGCGCTTAGTCTTTGTTCCTTTTTGTGTTGACATTTTTAAGTCTAATTTGTGTCAACATATTTCAGGACAAGACATGCACAATAAAAAAGCCGATTAGCAATGCTAACCGGCTTTGTACCGCGTACGGGATTCGAACCCGTGCTACCGCCGTGAAAGGGCGGCGTCCTAGGCCCCTAGACGAACGCGGCGTAGGAAATCAATAATTGGGGAGCCTGATGGGAATCGAACCCACGGCCTCTAGTGCCACAAACTAGCGCTCTAACCGACTGAGCTACAGGCTCCATCTACTGGTCTTTATTAGAATCATCGTCGTAATTGGCGTTCGTCATGGTTATCAGCAACCAATATCCGAAGGTGCATATTACAAAGAACACGATTATAAAATAAAGTATAAACGATGGCATGATTCTAAATAATTGTACCGCGTACGGGATTCGAACCCGTGCTACCGCCGTGAAAGGGCGGCGTCCTAGGCCTCTAGACGAACGCGGCATCAGTAAATTCAATGAACAAAGCGAGCAACTTAACCCGAATGTTTGAGGCGACAGGCGGATTCGAACCGCCGTACGAGGTTTTGCAGACCTCTGCCTAGCCACTCGGCCATGTCGCCTTTAAAGTAGTAGTACGCCCATCAGGACTCGAACCTGAAACCTACTGCTTAGAAGGCAGTTGCTCTATCCAGTTGAGCTATGGGCGCCCAACTTATGCTTAAAATATGTCAATGTCAGAAGGCTGCAAAGCGCATGCTTTGAAACCGTTCCTAAAGCAGTACGACCATGTTGATGGAGGCACAGCTTGTGTGTCAATAAATCAAAAAACCGAAATCCTTTTTCAAGGATTCCAGTTTGTTGTCGGGGAGACAGGATTTGAACCTGCGACCCTTCGCTCCCAAAGCGAATGCGCTACCGGGCTGCGCCACTCCCCGCCTTTTTTCAAAGACTAGAAAGATAAGATTTTATATGGTTGGAAGGCAATACTGAATTGAAAAAAAGATTAATAATTTTCATTTAATTTCTCAGAATTGCCTTTACGTAGTTCTCCCAGCTCATATACTCGGCTGCTTTACTTACATTCTGCGTTGGTAATGGTTGATCCAGAAATTTGAGCATCTGTTCTGCCATCGAATCAATATTCTCTGCTTCGGCTAAATAGCCATTAAAACCATCTTTTACGGTCTCCGGAAAATGCCCAACATTGGTAGCTAGTATAGGCAATTCAAAGTTATAAGTGAGCGATTCAACGCCGGATGGGGTAGCAGTTAGGTAGTAAAGTATACTGCAATCAGACACCTGAAAATATTTATGAACATCCTCGTTGGGAACAAATTCATTTTTCACTACCACCGAATCAGAAAGATCTAGTTCATCAACTAATTTTAGCGGCCGATAATCCTGCTCACTTTCTTTGTTTTTCAAGAATAACGATTGAGCAATGCTGAATAAAAAGCGTTTTACCTTCGTAGAGAATTTGGAGGTGTCGAGCGTAGCCCAGAATTCTTCACCACAAATCAAGAACGAAACATCGTCTCGCTGTTCAGTAACTTTTTTAAATGCTTTTATGGCATTATGGAGTCCTTTGTATTTCCTGATAAATCCGAAAAACAAAAACACATTCTCCTTTAAACCCAATACTTTTTTGAAGGCTTCAATATCAAAGTTTGGATCGGGCTGATACAAATCATACACCGGATGAAATAGTTTGATCACACTTCGTTGTCCGGTTTTCGTAGAACGATCCCCGTTTTCATTTACCAGCATATCCATTTTAGGGAATAGAGACTGTAATTCTTTTACAGTTTTGTAGGCATGCGTAATGTAGGTTTGCGCATGTTTAATTCCCAATTTTGTGAGTCGCTCATCGATGGTACTCCCTTCTTTTTGAACTACAAAGTGTAGGTCGAAGATTACCTCAGCAGTTGAGTGCTTTTTTAGCCATTTAGCTATCGAACCCATTGGGATGCCTTGAATAGAAATCGCCCACTGAAAAATGACTTTATCAGGATTTAAAGAGGCAATATATCGTGCAGTTTCTCGCCAACTAAATGGATTATTATAATTGGTAAGATACTTTACCTGAATGCGAGTGCCTTCTAAAAAATCAGATTTACTGGATTTGTCAACAAACTCTCTGGGAATAATGGATGGATATTGATTTGTCCAAGAAACTATATGAACCTCGTTATTTGGATCTTTATCCAGCGTTTTAGCCAAAGAAGTATTGTAATTTGAGATCCCGCCTTTAAATTTTGGTCCCGGACCAAAGCACACGATTTTTGGCATATCAGGTGTATTTTTTAACCGCTACATCATAAACTCTGCGCATTCCTTCTTCGATGCTCAGTTTTGGTTTCCAGCCTAGTTTCTCAGTCACATAATCCATATTTGCGTATCGAGAATGCACCCCAACCGGCTTATCAAGCAATGGTTTGATGTCGGGATTGTATCCTGCAAATGAAGTGAAAATCTGAATCAGATCGAGGAAGGAAGTCAACTTACCACTTCCAATGTTAATGGCACTTCCATCTTTGATATGATCCATAGCAAGCAATGTACAATCCATTACATCTTCGATATGCACGAAATCACGACCTTGTTTACCACTTCCCCAAACTTCGAATGGGTTTTCTTTAAGAGCTGCACGTCGGGCAATGGCCGGAACCGGATAGGAGAGATCCTGATCTTCTCCAAAACCCGAAAACGGACGAATACAAGTTACCGAAACACCATAATGCTCGGCAGCAATTGAAGCGAGATACTCGCCGGTCAATTTCGACCAGCCGTAGGTCATATCAGGTTGACCCATACGCGTGAAATCAATATCACTTTCAGACAAAGCAATTGCATCCGATTCGGTTTGTAAATCAACCGGATAAGCTGCACTGGAGCTTGGATATAATGCTCGCTCAGGTTTATTCAGGCAGATCCATCGGAAAAAGAGCGCATCAATAGCTAAATCGAGAGCAACTTTCATGGGATCGCCATCTATCGTTGCGCGACCACCAACTATCGCCGCAAAGTGAAACACGTCTTTGAATCTTTCGATTGGCAGATCATACGTTTTATTGAGATAGTCGCTGTCTTCAATTAAATGCTCTAGTAATACGCGGATATCAGCTTTGAGAAAGATGAGGCGATTGTCATCTCCAAAATATTCAAGTCCGTTTTCTGTGGTCCGGCTACTGGTTCCTTCCGGTAGCCAAGTTGATGGATGGGTTCCAACCGATAAGTCATCAACAAATAGGATGGTGTCGGTGGTAGTGTTATAAATTCGTTTTACAAAATTGCGGCCAACAAATCCGCAACCGCCGGTAATTAGATGATAATTCATAATGTCATTTTTCAAATATCGCAGAAGATAGGCAATTCTAAAAAAAGCCTTAGCAAATAAAGCACTTTGTTTGAAAAATCCCTTTCTTTAAAGCCTTAATTTAATTTAAATGCTCCATGTTACGAAGCGTATTTTTTGTCTTATTTCTTTCGATCCCATTTTTAAGTGTATCTGCACAAAATCTTGATGTTACTACTTCTACCTATTACAAAAATACCGTAGACGCTTCTGTGACCGAAAATGGGATGATAGTTAGTGAAGGAAATAATACCATATTAGAAGCCGAATATAATTTTCCGTCAGAACCTGATCCTTCATTGAAAGCTTATGCCATGCCCAATGGGAGTGTGGTTGTGCGCGAGAATATTGCCAATTTCTTGTTTTATGATTCTTTCGGAAATATTCGAAAATCAGTATCAAATAGCTCGCAGAGTGAAGGGGGCGAGGCCATTTCTGAGTTTGCTATGGATGTTAATGGAAAAACAAAAGTGATTTATAATCCAAAGATTGTAAGGAATGGAAACACCGGGTCGCGTGCAAAATTTGTACAAGCAAACATGGAAGTTACTGATGTGTTTTCGAGTCAGGATCGTGCGATCCAAAATCTTGATATATCCACGAATGGAGAATTGATTGCTATTACGACCATAAAAGACGGAACCGATGATGAGGTGACGATTTTGGATCAGTTCGGAAATATGCTTGCAACCATAGAGTTCGATCAGGATGTAAAAGGAGTAGCATTTTCAGAAAATGGATTATTCGCTACTATTTATTCGGGTGGACGAGCAGCCGCTTATGAAATCAGAAGTAAAGAAAGAGTAGGATCAACAAGCTTCAGAAATACCAGTGTTATCTATGCTAATTACAGTCCTGAGGATAAAACCATAATTGCACTAACCGGAAAAGGCGAACAATCCTATTCCGAATTACAGGCACATACGGTAAATGTATCGGCTCGAAAAATTGCCCGAAAAGATATTGAAGGAACGATGAAGCAACTTCATGAAATTGTTATGGAGCGTACGGGTAAAGGAAGGTATTTACTACTTGGCCTCGATTCAATGATCAATCTTAGAGCGCAGTTCTAAGAACAAAGTTTTTTAAAACCACAACTATACTAACTATAGTACTATGCTACGACTATTCACCGTGTTGATGATACTTGCAGTAACTGCAACATTCGGGTGTTCTAATAACTTAACCGACACCAAATTAGAATCTCCATCAGGCAATTTAGCTATTGAATTTCAGCTCAATGAGCAAGGAGTGCCAATTTACAGTGTTACTAAAGATGGAAAAGAAATTATCAAACCCTCAGCGCTCGGTTTTGATTTTAACGATCAAGCACCATTAAATGAGGATTTAGTGATGATAGGGGGTGAAAAATCCACTGAAAAGGAAACCTGGGAAATGCCTTGGGGCGAGCAGCGCGAAGTAGTAAATCACTACAACGAAATGAAGGTAGAATTGGAAGAGCAGTTTTCTCCAAATCGGAAAATTGATCTTTATTTTCGTGCATACGATGACGGTGTAGCCTTCCGATATTATTTCCATGAGCAGGATGGACAGGATACCCTTACCATTGCAGACGAGCGCACCGAATTCAACTTAACAGGCGACCATACCACTTGGTGGCAACCCGGCGATTGGGATATTTATGAGCAATTATATACCGAATCGAAATTTTCGGAGATTGAAGTAGATCCGTATCGTTCAAATCCGGCGAATCTGATAGCGACTTACATCCCCGAAAATTCAGTGAATACTCCGGTAACCATGCGAATGGATGATGGTACACATTTAAGCTTCCATGAAGCAAATTTGTGGGATTACGCGGGAATGACGCTCTTGGTAGATACTACCAATCTTTCGATGAAAAGTAGTCTGGTGAAATCAGATCGCTTTGGTCATGCTGTGAAACGAGCACTTCCTTTTGCAACTCCTTGGAGAACGATTCAGATTACAGATAACGCCGGTGATTTGATCGAATCGAGATTGATCGTAAACCTGAACGAGCCAAATAAACTGGGCGACGTAAGCTGGTTCACTCCTATGAAATACATGGGAATCTGGTGGGAAATGCACCTAGGGATTGCTACCTGGGATTATGAGCAAACGCAAGATATGAGTACCTGGAATACCGATGAAGCTACATCTGTCCGACATGGTGCCACCACCGAAAATGCGAAACGATATATCGATTTTGCTTCCGAAAACGGCATTAAAGGATTGCTGATTGAAGGGTGGAACACCGGATGGGATCGCTGGATTGGCTTCCCTGATCGTGAAGGAGTGTTCGATTTCGTTACTCCTTACCCGGATTATGATATCGATGAAGTGGTTAGATACGCTACCGAACGTGGTGTGGAGATTATCATGCATCACGAAACTTCGGCAGCGGTAAGAACCTATGAGCAACAAATGGATACCGCGTATGCTCTAATGCAGAAATACGGAATGCACTCAGTGAAAACCGGGTATGTTGGGCCGATTATTCCGGATGGAGAATATCATCACGGACAGTGGATGGTAAACCATTACAATTACTCAACCATGAAGGCTGCGGAATATCAGGTAGCACTAAATATTCATGAGCCGATAAAGGCTACCGGATTACGCCGAACGTATCCAAATTTAATTACCCGCGAAGGCTTACGCGGACAAGAATTCAACGCTTGGTCATTAGATGGTGGAAATCCACCCGATCATTTACCAAAAGTTGCGTTTACCCGCATGTTGGCCGGACCGATTGATTTCACACCGGGAATTTTCAACATCAAACTTGATCCATATCGGGATGATAATCAGGTAAGCACCACGCTGGCTCAGCAATTGGCGTTGTATGTGGTGATTTACAGTCCGGTTCAAATGGCGGCAGATTTACCCGAGAATTACGAAGGTCAGCCGGCGTTTCAGTTTATCCGTGATGTAGGAGTAGATTGGGAGCAAAGCATTGTGTTAAACGGCGAAGTGGGCGATTTCGTAACTATAGCTCGTGAAGAACGCGAAACCGGAAACTGGTTTGTAGGTGGCATCACTAATGAAGAAGCACGTGAGCTAACCATTGATTTCGATTTTCTAGATCCAAATGCCGAGTATGATGTGGTTATCTATAAAGATGCCGCCGACTCACATTGGGATGACAATCCTACGGCCATAGACATTGAAGAAATTGAGATTGATCAATCTTCATCTTTGACGATTCAACTCGTTGAAGGAGGTGGATTCGCGATTAGTTTGTTGAAGCGGTAGGCGACGAAAGACCAACGGCGGTTGATGAATGAATAGTTCAAACATATGTGGCTCCTTAGCTTTGCTGTGGAGCTCTTTTTGTGGAATTCAACTACAGCAGTGCAGGCTTAAATGAGTATTAGCCGCGTTGCTAGAAGCACCGAAATTTCTTGTTTATAATTTCTGGGATGAGAGCTTAATTCGCATATTTATGTTAATATTTGTGAGACAAAGAATTATTCTAAATCTCTCTTTCAACATATTTCATTAATCTTATTCCCATTTCTTCAAGTATATATTTTGGATTTTCAGAGTACTCATCAAGTATTGCAATCAGCCCCATGTTTCTAAGAGAGAGACACAAGAGTCTAGCCAGTTCCAAAGGCATATTTATGCTGGCTGATAGCATACCTAATTTGATTAATTCCTTTCTATCTGAGTTTTGTTTTATTGCTTTAATGTCATACGAACTGAGTTTAAATTGAATTTTGTAAAGTTCATTGATAATTAAGAAATGGCTTCCTGTAAGATCAATCAGGAATGAGATAAAAATATCTTTTTCATTGACATCTAGCCGTTCTTCTTTTGCATACGCTATCACGAAGTTTTCAAGGTAGGCTTGTTTATTTTGATCTATTGTTTTAGTCGCAATTTCGGCTACCTGTTCCACCAGATTCAAGTAATCTTGGCTTCCAAGATGTACTTTATCTAAAATATTCTTGTTTGACTCTTCAATGTGTTCTAATCTTTTTCCAAGATTGTTCAGAAACTCTTTTAATCTTTTTTCTCGTGATTGACGTATTGTCTCCCTCCAATAATTTGTTATTGCGCTTACTATTGGGATCTCATTTGTGATAGTTGAAACTAATGGATTATCAACGAGCTTTTCGATTTCTTCCTTCATAACTATTTTTTTAAAGTTGAAATATTTATTTCATTACCTGTGAACCATTGATTGTAAAACGCCTTAAGAATAGTGTCTCTAAAAAAATCTTCGAAGACTTCTCCAAGATTTTCTTCATAAATTATTCCCGGGTTGTCATTTACAATTGCCCATTTAGCATTAATTAATGAATTATTATCATTTGAAGGAGCAGTGAGGTACATAAAAACGTGAAAGGAATTGTTTCGAATCTGCTTGTCAAAGCTCAAAGTGAGATCAATTCGACCAATCGATTCAGGATTAAAAGCCAGTGATTCTAACAAAGCTGATGATTTTTTATCTTGATCACTTTTCAACATTAAGAATTGTTGCATTATGTCAGAGTTTTTCACCTGATGCTTTCCTATTCCTTTGAAATTTAATTTGATTTCTTGGTCAAATGTAATTGTTAGGCGTTTAGTTTTGGAGAAGTCTGGCTCTGAATAGCGCTTAAAAAGATTGCTTTTTATAATATTGTGATATGCACTCAGAAGAATTGGCCCTGTTTTACAGATTGTTTGAACATCAGTTTGGTTTTTTAGAAAATCAAAGTGGAATCCATCATCTGTCGTAGATAATGTGAACCCACATCCCCAAACATCATCATCGCATAAAGTGATATAGCTTTTTACACCTTTTTCATTTTCAACAATCTGTGATTTGATTGATGAAAGGCTGATTTCGGGAACATTATGTTTAAGTGTTTCAAATATTATCTCATGTGCGAGTTTATGGAGTGGGTCAAGATTAAGAAATGGTGTAAGAAATAAAGATCTGACATTGAATGATTTAATGTTAGTATATGGAAGCCATGATTCGCTATCTTCACCTTTAAATTGTTTCCATTCTGGTATGTCGAAGAATGATGTATCATCTTTTGATGTTGCATTAACACCTTTATCAATTATAGCTACTATTGAGTTATACGGTATAAGGAAATAAGCTTCCCCTGGTTCTTCATAAATCACATTTCTCTCATCATACAAAACTTTCGAACCTAAATTTAAATCTTTATCAAACAATTCTTTGTCTTCACTCAACTTATTACCCATAGAAACAACGATCCCTTCAGAGAAGTGATTTACTACTCCCATTAGTTCAATTCCAGAGTCTGTAACATTTTTGCGCGATTCAGTTTTTTCAATTAGGCAATGGCTAGCTATAGGTTGAATTGATGGTGTTTTTTTCATGAATTTATTCTTTGGTTATATATGTTGTATAACAACAGAATAAATGAACTTAGTACACTCTGTCCCTATTTCATCTTTAAGTGTTATTCAGTTTATTCTATGTAACGATGGGGATTAAAGTGAATAAAAAGAATTAATTTCAAAATACAAAGCTAAGCTTATCCTAAAAAATTACAATAAGTACACGGCAGGTGATCTGAGTGACCAGAGATTGATTAATGCATGTAAGCAGTTTCTATTTCTGTTGATCCAACTCCACCAGCCGGCGGATTAGGATGACTCAATAAAAAAGCTAGTCAAAAACCTGCTAATAAAAAGGATTCAACACTCCGTGTTCTCTGTGTACTCAGTGGTTTAAAAGGAGATTGCTGCGTCGATTAATTTCAGTTGCTGGATAGTAGTTCCGGGCTCTTTGCAATTACTATATACAAAAAAACCCGACTCACCGAGCCGGGCTTTAGTGTTAAAAGTTCGACGTTGAATGTTCAACGTTCAATGTTCATCAGGCTTTCGCCTCTTCCGATTCGTCTTTGGTTTCGTCGCTAGAATCGTTTGACGCTTCCGGAGCTTTTTCTTCCACTTCAACCCAGTCAAATTCTAAGTCATCGCGCGACTTATTCATTTTGATCTTAATGGTTGAACCTTCCGGTTTCTTATGCTCCAGCAATTCTTCAGCTAACGGATCTTCTATATATTTCTGGATTGCTCGCTTAAGCGGACGAGCACCATATTTCGGATCAAAGCCTTTATCGGTAATGAAGTCTTTAGCACCTTTGGTGATTTCCACAGTGTATCCAATCTCTTTAATGCGATCGAATAGCTCCACTGAAAGAATATCGATAATCTGGAAGATATCTGCTTTTTCGAGTGGCTTAAAGGTAATCACATCATCAATTCGATTCAGGAATTCAGGATTGAACACTTTCTTCAGGGCATCCTGAATAGTAGTCTTCATCTTAGCGTAATCGAATGCTGTTTCGTTGATATCAGCAAAACCAATGCCTTTACCCATATTCTTAATATCACGTGCTCCAATGTTGGAAGTCATGATAATAATGGTGTTTCGGAAATCCACACGTCGGCCAAGGCTGTCTGTTAGAATACCGTCATCCAGCACTTGCAACAGAATGTTGAATACATCCGGGTGTGCTTTTTCGATCTCATCGAGTAAAACAACACTGTATGGTTTTCGACGAACTTTCTCGGTAAGTACACCACCTTCTTCATAGCCAACATATCCCGGAGGCGCTCCGATCAAACGAGATACAGAGAATTTCTCCATATACTCACTCATATCAATTCTGATCAAGGCTTCGTCTTTATCGAACAGATATTTGGCCAATACTTTAGCCATTTCCGTTTTACCGACACCGGTTGGTCCTAAGAAAATGAACGAACCAATTGGTCGCGACGGATCTTTCAACCCGGCACGCGTTCGTTGAATGGCTTTCGTTAGTTTAACAATGGCTTCATCCTGTCCAATCACCTTACCTTTCAGACTTTCCTTCATTTTCAGAAGTTTTTGTCCTTCATTCTGGCTGATTTTATTCACAGGAACACCGCTCATCATGGCAATTACCGAAGCAACATCTTCTTCAACCACATCAAAAACGATGCTTTCGCTTTCTTTTTCCCATTCACGTTGAGCAACTTCGAGGTCTTCGATTAATCGCTTTTCCTTGTCGCGTAATCGGGCAGCTTCTTCAAAGCGCTGCTTTTTAACCATCGAGTTTTTCTCGGCACTGGTGGTTTCAATTTCTTCTTCCAACTGAATGATATGCTTTGGAACTGTAATATTCGCTAAATGCACACGCGCACCTGCTTCATCCAACGCATCAATAGCTTTATCCGGTAAAAAGTGATCGGTTACATAACGATCAGTCAATTTTACGCAGGCATCTAGAGCATCCGGTGTATAGTTCACACTGTGATGCTTCTCATATTTTCCTTTGATCTGATTCAGAATCTCCACCGTTTCTTCAGGCGTGGTTGGATCAACCATGATTTTCTGGAATCGTCGTTCTAAGGCACCATCTTTTTCGATGAATTGTCGGTATTCATTCAAAGTAGTGGCACCAATGGCCTGAATATCTCCACGAGCAAGTGCCGGCTTCAACATGTTCGATGCATCAAGCGAACCACTTGCGCCACCTGCGCCAACAATTGTATGAAGCTCATCGATAAACAGAATCACATTATCAGTTTTTTCGAGCTCAGTCATTACGGCTTTCATGCGTTCCTCGAATTGTCCCCGATATTTTGTACCGGCAACCAATGCTGCCAAATCGAGCGCAATTACTCGTTTGTCGTATAACACGCGAGAAACTTTACGCTGAATAATTCGAGCAGCTAAGCCTTCGGCAATGGCCGTTTTACCAACACCGGGTTCTCCAATAAGAACCGGATTGTTTTTCTTACGGCGACTCAATACCTGAGCCACACGTTCAATTTCTTTATCACGGCCAATAATTGGATCCAATTTTCCTTCTTCGGCCATTTGAGTGAGGTCGCGCCCGAAGTTATCGAGCACCGGTGTTTTCGATTTGTCCATTCGTTTTTCTCTTGCACTACCGGAACTCTGAGAGCCTTTAGAAGGAGGGGTGCTTGCGCTTGCTGTCATTGCATCGCCTTCGTCAGAATCCTCACGAGATTTACCGGATATGATTAAATCAAGTTCTTCACGAACAGCGTCGTAAGAAACGCTGAACTGTTGTAAAATTTGAGCTGCAATATTTTCGTCATCTCTTAACAGAGATAATAATAAATGCTCGGTGCCAATCGTGTCGCTTTTATAGAGCTTTGCTTCCAAATAAGTGATGCGGAGTACTTTTTCGGCCTGCTTGGTAAGCGGGATATTTCCCACTGTAACAGAACCTCCGGTACCTCTCACGGTATCTTCAATGGTTTTCTTAAGCTTAAATAAGTCGCAATCCAGATTTTTTAATATTCGTACGGCAACACCATCTCCCAGGCGCACAATACCTAAAATTAAATGTTCTGTTCCAATGTAATCGTGACCAAGTCGTAAAGCTTCCTCTCTACTAAATTGTATGACGTCACGAACTTTACTTGAAAAATTACCCTCCATGTGATAAGTCCTTTAATAATGAAAAATTCTATTCTCTTTAGGGCAAAAAACGAGCCAATCAAAAAATTAGTTCATTTCGTTACGAATGTAGGAGAGCGGGTAAGTAAATGCAAACTAAATGACGTTAGTTTGCTTAAAAAAGGGGAGTGCCTGTCATTTCTTCAGGTTGATCGATCTCCATCAATTTAAGCAAAGTAGGTGCTACATCGGCAAGTATTCCCTGTTTTAGCGTAATATCTTCCGGGTGATTTACGATAATTGCCGGAACCGGAGCCGTGGTGTGCGCGGTGTGAGCGCTGCCATCAGGTTTTGTCATTTGATCGGAGTTTCCGTGATCGGCAATAATCAACGTTCGGTATCCATGCTCGCTGGCTGTTTCCACTACTCGTTTAAGTTGTAGATCTACAGCTTCTACTGCTGCGATGGCTGCATTCATATCGCCGGTGTGCCCAACCATGTCGGGATTGGCAAAATTCAAAATTACTAAGTCGTAATAATCTCTTTGAAGTTGCTCTACTAAAGCATCGCCTACTTCGGGGGCGCTCATTTCCGGTTGTAAATCATAAGTGGCAACTTTTGGACTTGGTATTACCAAACGATCTTCGCCTTCATTAGGCACTTCTTCGCCACCGTTAAAGAAATAAGTTACATGCGGGTACTTTTCAGTTTCGGCGATACGGAATTGCTTGAGTCCTTTTTTACTCACCCACTCGCCTAAAGTATTGGTAAGTATTTGTGGAGGATAGGCAACGTGTACGTGCTCAAAGGTTGCATCATACTGAGTAAAGCACGTGTAGTGAAGATTTAAATCAGCAACTACTTCAAATTCATTGAATCCTTTTTCAGTAAATGCTCTGGTGATTTCTCGAGCACGATCGCCACGGATATTGAAGAATATTACCGTGTCATCTTTATCAATTCTTGATTCCTGATCCGAATTCAATAACAGGGGATCAATGAACTCATCGGTTTTGCCGTTCGCATAGCTGCTTTCGAAGGCTTCATCAGCAGAATTAAAAGATGTGCCTTTGCCGTGTACTAATAAATCGTATCCTTTTTGAACACGCTCCCAACGGTTATCACGATCCATAATGTAGTATCGACCTACGATGGAAGCAATTTCTCCAACGCCAATTTCGTCAGCTTTTTGTTGAAATTGTTTCGCGTAAGTTATTCCGGATTCGGGAGCTGTATCGCGCCCATCAGTAAAAGCGTGTACGTACACATTTTCGATGCCGTGATCTTTACAAAGCTTAAGAAGTGCAAATAGATGGTCGTTATGGCTGTGTACGCCGCCATCAGAAAATAGACCCATTAAATGGATCTTATTTTTCTTTTTGGCGGATTCAATGGCTTTGAGTAGTTCCTCATTTTCGAAGAAATCGCCATCTCGAATGTCTTTATTGATGCGAGATAGAGCTTGCCAAACAATGCGACCTGCCCCAATATTCAAATGGCCAACTTCGGAGTTACCGAACTGGCCATCTGGAAGTCCTACTTGTTCCCCGCTTGCAAGTAATTGTGTGTGTGGGCATGATTCTACAAGTAAATCATAAAATGGTTTGTGCGCCTTGTCAATAGCGCTAACCTCGGGGTTTTCCGCGATTCCGAACCCATCTAAAATTACTAGCATTGCTTTTGAATTTTTCATGGGTGGTTACCTCAAGGGTTCGGGATGGAGTTACAAATTGTTTACGTACTTGGTAAGACGAGCTTTTTTACGTGCGGCGTTGTTTTGGTGAACAATACCTTTCACACTCATTCGGTCTAGGTAAGAAACAGCATCTTTAAGAGCTACTTCTGCTTTCGCCTTATCAGTCTCAGTAAGTACTTTTTTTACAAGGGTACGCATTTTAGAACGACGTGCAGTGTTGTGCTCGTTACGAACTTTGTTTTGTCGTACACGCTTGATAGCTGATTTATTTTGTGGCATGGATAATTAAATTTTCTCTTTGTGTGTCCAAAAGTTTTGAAGACTGCAAAATTACGGGTTCCTAAAATACTAAACAAGAAATGATTGAATATAAAAAGGAATAAACTTAATTTAGCTGATCTGTTATGATAGTAGTTATAGATGGGCCGGCCGGATCCGGAAAGAGTTCAACTGCAAAAGCAGTAGCGCAAAAGCTTAAGATACAATATTTGGATTCAGGTGCCTTATATCGCGCTGCCACCTTGATTTATAACCAATGCAATCATGACAGAGACAAGTTCTTTGATACCTTGAATGAAGTCAATATCAGTTTTATTTATTCTGATGCTTTCTTTAGTGTTTTTGTGAATGATGAGAATATTTCGACGCAAATTCGCGCTCAGGAAGTGAATAATGCCGTCAGTATTGTAGCTGCTATGCCGGAGGTTCGAGCCTATGTTAATGCATTAATGCATGAAGCTGTAGAGCACGATCACTACATCGCTGATGGACGAGATTTAGGTACTGCAGTGTTTCCGAAGGCGAGATTGAAGTTTTTTATGATCGCGGATTTAGAAGTTCGGGCGCAGCGCAGGCTAAAAGAAATGGACGATCAAAATATCTCTCTTGAAGAAATTAGAGAAAATATTGCATCGAGAGATGCCATCGACTCAAGCAGAGATTCAGATCCACTAAAGAAAGCACCGGATGCTATCGAAATTGATACCACTTCATTTACTTTTGAAGAACAAGTAGAATTTATTTGTGCACACATTCGTCCACATTTAGAAACTGCACCCAAACAATAACCTTATCCCACTCCCGAAAGTCGGTTGTGAGGTAAAACATGAACAAACAGTTATAATGTCAGAAGACAAAAAAGAAACCATCGAACAAGAAGCAACTACCGAAGAAGCTGTAGTTGAAGAAACTCAAGAAACTCCTGTTTCTGAAGAAACCACCTCCACTGAAGAGAACGCCGAAGAAACTGCTGAAGAAGTGAAAGAAGAAGCCCTAACGCATGTGTTTAGCGGCGACGTTGAAGGCGAAGTTTATACTTTCGACCAATTGGATAGCCCATCGGACGAATACACAGCCGACGAATACAACCAATTGATGGGTATGTATGAGAATACATTGAACACCATTGAAGAAAAAGAAATTGTTACCGGTCGAATTGTATCTATTGATGAGAAGTATGTAGTAATCGACATCGGATTTAAATCGGAAGGTATTATTGCCGTAAATGAGTTTTCGAACAAATCGCTCGAAAACATGGCTCCCGGCGATGAAGTTGAAGTATTCCTAGACCGTGTAGAAGACAAAGAAGGTCAGTTAATTCTTTCTCGCCGTAAAGCAGATATCTTACTTGCTTGGGAAAAAATTGAAGGTGCTCACGAAACCGGTGAAGTGGTTGAAGGACTTATCAAGCGCCGCATTAAAGGTGGTATGGTTGTTGATTTATTTGGAATTGATGCCTTCTTACCTGGTTCGCAAATCGACGTACGTCCGGTTCGCGACTTCGATGCTTACGTGGGTAAGACCATGGAGTTTGCGGTTGTTAAATTAAACATGGCTGCAGAAAATGTGGTTGTTTCTCACCGTGCACTTATCGAGAGCGATCTTGAAGAACAAAGAGAGCAAATTCTTGATACTATCGAGGCCGGTCAGGTTCTTGAAGGTGCCGTTAAAAACATTACCGACTTCGGTGTATTCATCGATCTTGGTGGCGTTGACGGACTATTGCACATCACCGACCTTTCTTGGGGACGAGTTGACAACCCAAGCGAAATCGTACAATTGGATCAGCGCTTAAACGTAGCGGTTATCGACTTTGATGAGCGCAGCAAGCGTGTATCTCTTGGTTTGAAGCAATTACAGCCGCATCCGTGGGAAGAAATCCATGGTAAATATCCTGAGAACATGAAAGTTCAAGGCCGCGTGGTGTCTATTGCTGATTACGGTGCATTCATCGAGTTGGAAAAAGGTGTGGAAGGCTTAATTCACATTTCTGAAATGAGCTGGACTCAGCACATCAAGCATCCGTCTCAACTTGTTGAGAAAGACGATGTAGTAGAGTGTATTGTATTGAACATCAACGAAGATGAGAAGAAAATCTCTCTTGGTGTGAAGCAATTAACTAATGATCCTTGGGCTGATATCCTTGAGCGTTTCCCAATCGGTTCGAAGCACAAAGGTTATGTTCGCAACCTCACCAACTTTGGTGTGTTTGTTGAGCTTGAGCCTGGTATCGACGGCTTAATTCACGTATCTGACCTTAGCTGGGAAGATAAAGTGGAGCACCCGAACGAAGTAGTAACCAAAGATCAGGAGATCGAGGTTGTTATTCTGGGTGTTGACTTCGACAACCGTCGTATCACGCTAGGACACAAGCAAGTGCTTGAAAATCCTTGGGAAATTTATGCACGTGAGCTTACTCCGGGTACCGAAGTTAAAGGTGAAGTTGTGAAAGTAACCGATCGTGGTGCTTTTGTTAAGCTTACCAATGGTGCTGAAGCATTCTTAAACCTAACGAAAGCTGTAGAGCCTGAGTTTAAAGAAGGAATGGAAGTAGAAGCATTTGTATTGAAGTTCGACGAAGCAGGAAAGTCAATCGACTTATCTCAGCTCGATTCCGATCAGAAAAAAGCAGTAAAAGCGGCTAAGAAAGCCGAAGAAGAAGCAAACATGGAAACCGGTGCTCCAACACTGGGTGAAATGAGTGGCTTGGCTGCGCTGAAAGAAAAGATGGAAGCTGAAGAAGCTGCAGAAGCAAAGAAGAAGAAAGAAGACTAATTCTTCTCAATTCTTATTGAAATTAGAAAGCCCTGTTTCGAAAGAAGCGGGGCTTTTTTATTTCAGCTGTCTTGTCCTGAAATATGTTGACACAAATTAGACTTAAAAATGTCAACACAAAAAGGAACAAAGACTAAGCGCAGTCAGCGCGATTACACGATGGGCTTTAAATTATCGGTGGTCGAACAAGTAGAACAAGGCCACTAT
>JANSXX010000026.1:0-8853 GCA_024742815.1 bacterium | reverse complement strand
TTTCCTTGGCCTTATCTGCTGAAGTGTGCTTATCCTTTTTTATCTTTGACATGGGCTGGTTGGTTGCATTTTTAGTTGTCGTAAACCAAAGATACAACTCCAGCCCAACTTTCCTTCAGCGCCTATTCATGCAACAAAGCCAATTATTTATGATAAACTCAAGTCGGATACACCTGTAGACTTTATCACATGTCAATAAGAAGCGATAATAGAATTGTAAAGTTATTTCTTATTTATTTACCGTATAATGCTTTTCTAAAAGCATTTTACGTACTTTTTAACCATATTATCTATATTGAATATCCTGAAAACATAGAACAAGCCTATTTTCTTACTACAGAAGGAGATAACATAACTCAGGTAATATTTTCAAATATTTTCCTTATTATTATTTATGATTTTTTTTGGCTACTTCCTGCTACAATAATGAACTTTTATATTTTTTATAAAATGACTACCTCCTTACTCCAGGAAAAAGAGAACGTACATGAGTATATAAGCTTTTTACTTTTGAAAGTATATTTATTTTGGTGCCTTATTTACTTGTGTTCTATTGGTTTTGGTTCCTTTATCAAGGAAGATTCGTTAGGATCTCTTCTATCAGGACCGTTTGCTCCATATGGCGGTTTAATGATAACTTATATATTATTAGGTAATTTCGTTTTTCTAATTTTCTTTATTCCGTTGTGGAATCGTTTTGTGAAACATTGGCTAAAGAGAGATAGATAGGCATAATTATTATACAGAAGAAAGCATTCGTAAACGTCCGAGGAACCCCGTATTACCTAAGCTTGCGGAAAGTCCAACCTTTGGTGGGCTTTTCTTCATTGGCTTTCTGGCAAGCTAGTGTTCATGGAAGACCGAGATGCAAGGTAGCTCGTTTTTTTCGCCGTCGAGCGTACGAACACCAAGCGCCCTTTTCCAAAGATTGCCAGCTTGCCGAGTAAGGAGGCACTGTATGAGCGGTACCCCGGGCTAAAAGGGAAGTGATGGATTATTTAACTCATTAACGAATAAGCAAATGTTCTCTCCAAAAAACCTCATTCTGCTAATAGCCCTGCTATGGGCCTCTTTCGCCCTAAAGGCGCAGTCTTGCTTCATTCAAGAAGACGACGCTACAGGCAGTATCGCCTTCTCAACTGCACAACTGGCGGAGCTGGAGGCGGCAGCTTGCTCTTTGCGGGCGGTCTTCCCCACAGAATTCCAAAGCGATTTTGCGGTATATGGTTTCGGCTTTTATCTCCATCAGCAGGGGTATGAGGGCGGGATGCCACAGGTCTTTCAGGACAAGATTGCTGAAGTGGAGCAAGAGTCACCGTATTTTTTGTTATTTGGTCGGGAGTTGAGTAATAATAGTGGGCTGGGCCGGATTTGGGTGGAGGTTAGGCTGCCGGAGGGGAGTGGATATCCGTGTTTAGAGGATGCTTATTCTTCTGGCTTGATATACAATCAAGTATCAGCTAGCATTGAGATTGAAGGAGGTTACTCTTCAGTTGGGGTATCAAATATGTTGTTGTCCGGAATTGAAACCTTGAATACGCTAGTGGACAAGAGTGTCAATTGCTGTAATGTGTCAGAGGGGAATCGGTCGCCTTTGTGCACTTTTTGCTGGTTTGAGGAGGATCAATATGGAGATATACTAGACGATTACGGATTTGTAGAATACACTGGAGTTAATTTGACGATTAACACTCTAGCTACTCCTTATGAAGGGAATGTTAATTCTGATTACGAAATAACAATTCAAACGAGCACAGGGCATGAAGTAAATCTAATCAGCGAGACCAAATCTTTTGTCGAGACTACAACTGGACAAGTTGATGTGCATCGCTATACTGTGGACAATTGTGAGTTGCTTGATGACTTTTTACGTACAGAAGCTACCAGTATTGGTCAGCTTGGCTTAGTATATGAAGAGAGAATCATTATTCTCGAATTTGAGGGTACACTAAGGGTTTTTTATAAATTTTCTGTTGATAGTGGATACAGTTCTGGGCCTGGTACTTTAAGGCCAGGTATTGGTGATAACAACCGTGCTGTCATAATCCCAGTTATTGCTCAATGGTTATTGAAAAAAGCAGCATTGGCTGGCTCAGGAGTATTGATGCACATAGGCATCACTATATGTTTTGAAAAGTGGTTTGGCGGCTATGAAACATGGGGAGAAGCATGGGACAATACAAGCTTTACGGGTTGGGAGCTATTTTATGCCGCCTGGTCAGGTGCCTTTGCAGAGTCCATGATGATAGATTTTTTCGGCGAGGTAGGAAATGGCATGGTGGAGTATGTTTTGAATACGCCTTCTGCCAGTTTTTCATGGGGAGGCTTCTTTTCAAATGGTGTTACTGCGGGTATAATTACCGGTGTGACAAATCTTTTAACGAGCAACTTGTTAGGCAATTTAATTACTAAAGGAAAGCAGATATTTTTAAAGTACAATCCAAATGTTAACTTTACGCCCAACGGTCCTAATGGGGGAGGAGGAAACTCTTGGTATAAAGTGCTTAAGGAGCTTGTCCAATTGGCTCCTACTTTTTTGTCTAAGCCTAGAACGGTTAAGGCGTGGAAGGGATTAGTCAACCGTCCTGAATGGATAAGATTAAACACTGATTTATTAGAAAAACTATCAGGGAAAAGTGATGATTTCATAGCTAAGGTTGATGACTTTTACAAAGGTTCTTCTCACAAATTACCAGGTGGCTGGAAGAATGATCCAAATTTAAGACTGCCAAAAGACTATCAAGGGATTGAATTCAATAAATATGGGTGTCCCAATTTCAAGGGTAATCAAGTTGCAGTTCCAAAAAGTAAGGTTGAAATTGATATGAAAGGTAATCACAATAGTGGACCTTCAGGAGATTATGGTAAGGCTCGCAAAGCACTGGAAGATGAATTGAAATTGACAGACCCAAATGCTACTGTAAGTCCTGGTTCGCCTTTTGAAATCACATATAATGGAACTACATCTGATCCAATGACTTGGCATCATATGGAAGATGGCAAAACAATGCAAGCAGTAAAAAAAGCTGTACATGATAAAGTGATAGGAAAGCATACTGGTGGAGTTTCGTTTACAAAACCTAATTCCCTTTACCCTGAACTAAAAGAATTTTTTGATGGTCAATAGAAGAAGTGCATTGAATTATCTTAATGCAAGACAAGAAATAGTAAAAATAGGAGATGAATTTTCATGTCTTCCAAATATTTATAGAGTATTTGTTTCTAATTACGAATTAGGAGATGAAACTAAGTTGTTTAGATCATTGAAAGTTAAAACTGATTCAAAGCCTGAGCCAGTTACAATCAGATGGGAAAATTCCAAGAAAGCCAATCCATGGAATATTGAAGGAGATCGATTGCTGGGAATTACTACGCTTGAAGATATGAAGTATGAAATTGAAGAGTATGATCAAAGAATTGAACCTTGGCATCAGTCAGGAATGATAAAGATTGGTAGAACTCATGGGGATGCTGTATTGCTTGGTGTTGAAAGTGGTAAGGAAGATAGAATTTATCTCTATGGTGAAAGTTCTGATCATGGTGAGTTTTTTGAGATAGCATCAGATATATTTTCCTTATTTTCTAAAATTGAATTAGTCCCAGATACGGAGTTGCTTGATTTTTATAAAGTGACTTTAAGTGAATTGGTGTTGACTTGGGGTGAAGATTTTTGGCGAGTTCGAGAGGGCAAACTCACCTAAAGTATTACAGAAAATATATACAGAGCTTCTGACTTGGAATGAGTCAGGAGCTTTTTTTATGCCTGTAGTGATCGTAAATTAACATTATTGATCATGGCGTCAAGGGTGTAGAGGATACAGCTTTTATCTTCTTCTGGGAATTTGGTGATGTCATTTAGCCTTCTGAGCATGGAAGGGTCTTTGAGGAGTTCTCTATCCTCGGTTTCCCCTGCTGTCGGTAGGTTAGCGGCCATGCCGCTGCAAGGCGGTTATCCGGCCAAAGTAAAAATGCCAGCAGCACCCTCCCACTGCCCGTAGTATTAAAATATATCGACCATGATGGCTTTAGATAACTCAAATTCCTTAAACTGTTGCTGTAGGGCGATGGAGAAAATATCAAACATGCCACCGTCCTCTTCCATCAATATTTTTCCTGCTGAATGAAGCCTGATGCTATAATAGCGTACGCCGACATGCCGCTGATGGATTGGCAGACGAATTATTTGTGAAAGGCCTATATTAGAGAAGCTGGAAAAGTTCGCTGCTAACAATCGCTCGTATCTTTCCTTAGCAGGCGTTTTTTCCAGCAGAATTTACATGATATCTACAATGATCTTTATGATCATGCCTCTACCGAGACAGCGGAGAAGCAATCATCCTTTGAAATAATCAGAATAGAAGAACCATTTTTCATCTTAAAACCGTTATCTTTAGGTAACTACTTTTATCAAGCTAAAGTAAAAGCCATGGGCGTCGATCAGATCAGGGAGCGTTTGCATCTTCGTATTGAGCAGGCCGATGAGAAGATGCTTCAAGTGCTGGACGAACTGGCAGAAAGTCTGTTTAAAAATTATCAGTCGGATGCTTCAGAGCAAGCTCGTCAGGAGCGGATCGCCGCTTATGAAGAGAATCTCAAACCGATGACAAAAGAAGAACTTGTCGCCAGAGCCTTAGCTTCACAAGCTGATATCGAAGCTGGCCGTATCCATGACCTGGAAGAAGTGAAACGAACGTTGGGTTTATGAAGCTGCGCTTCACAACCAACGCCAATCGAAGGTTGAGTCAAATACAAGACTATTACACCGACAAAGGGAATCCTGAAAAGGGTCGTCGTATAGCTCGTCAAATACTGGATAGAGCAAAAGAATTGGAAGACTTCCCTGAGTTAGGCCCTGAAGAAGCGTCTCTAAAGGACTTGGGAAAGGGACACCGTTCACTACTCGTTGGAACACTGTACAAGATCATCTATTTGTTAGCGGCTCCGTTCATTATTATCACTGATATTTTTGATACTCGTCAGGATACGGACAAGATGAAGCCATGAACCTCTCGTTGCCTTCATCATAAAACCCTCAAACCCAAAATCCAACCGCCACAACCAAATGCAACGTTGCAGTTATCCTCCTTACAAAGTGGTTTGAGACTTTTCCAAATTGCTTCGGCGAGTAGATGCTGATACGAAGCAATTGGGACCTGTGCTGACCATTAGTGTCAGTATTCCCTCCCATGCCAGCCAAGTAATTGTAAGCACTGCTATACCGATAGTCTTCAGGTTTAGCTGCTGGCCTGTCACGAACCGAAGACTAGGCTTCCCGCCCCTCATTTTTCAACTGCTCCCGCACTTCATCCACATAAGCATCATCCACCTCCAAGACACGGCAAATAGTGGCATTGTCAAACTCGTCTTGGATCATGTTGATACAGGTCCGCAGTGTTTTTTCGCTATAGCCCTCGGCTTTACCTTCGGCTTTGCCTCTGGCTTCGCAGGCATCAAGAATACTCATCGCTTCGGTTTTTACAGGAGGAGGCAAGTCCTCCATAGCTTTTTGAATAGCGTCCATCTGATCAGGAAGTTTGTCGAAAAGGTAAACAAGCAGGGGCTTGTATAAGTTCCCGTGCTCGTCGGTGGCGTGGAGGAGGAGGAACTGCATTTGCTTTAGCAGGTAGCCCTGCTCGTAGAAATGCTTCATGGCAATCAGCGCGGCAGTCAGTTTTGGATTAGAAGCCTGCTTGATCTCCTCATCCGGCTTGGCCTGATAGTTGTGGAAGAGGTAGTCGAAGCGGGGCAGGTATACTTTGAGTACTTTGTCAAGCGCTGAGAACTTGTCACCGATGGACTCATATTCCCAGGGCGCTTCCCCGTGGTAAAACAGGATGGGTATGATGAGGCGCTGTTCCTCCTTATTAATCGCCCGCTTGAGCATGGCGCTGCTGATGTAGTGCAGGATTTGGAAGGGGGCTTTGTCGTCGATGTAGCTCTTGTGCTCGAAGAGGAAACAGAAGTTGATGCCAAAACCCTGCCTGGTATCCGCTTTGAAGACCACGTCCGACATGGAGGCTTTAAGCTTTTCGTCAATGTACGAATCGGTATCTTGCTCCAGGGTGTTAAAGTCGATAGCGTCTTTGAGGTTTTCCGGCAAGAAAGCAGCAAGATAATCCTGAGCTGTCTGCCGTTCTGACATCAGCTTGCGGAAGAAGCCGTCGTGGGATTTGTAGAGCTTGTCCATGTTGCAAGGTAGACAAAACCTAAGAGACGTAAAATTTATTGTTTGACTTTATTTGTGTTTTGATACTGTTCCGATACCAGGAAGAGGCTATGCTTGTGTCATGATGTGCTACGACTAGCGGGGCTTATTCATATCCATTCACTTTGAATCTGCAAATTAAAGAAAGCTTATGTTGAGAAATCTGATTTTTCGAAAATATACAGTTCCCCTTTTGCCGTTCGAATAAATAATTTATCTGAAGTCACTTTCGGAGCCTCAGGTAAACCACCAGTTTTTTCAAGTTGTTGCTCCCAAATGATTTCGCCTGTATTACCATCCATAACTCCGACCCTGCTGGGTGTTACATACTGCCACCCGTAATCCGCCACAAAATAAATTTTGCCTTCAAAATGGGTACTATGCATGAACCTAAACTGCTCCTTTTTCGGTACATTGAAATAGTCTTTTTTTATTTCTATGTCATAAGTATTTAAATCAATTTCGAGGAGACGCTGCCTGTTTAACCAGATCAGTTTATCATCAACTAAATGCGGAGGGTAGTCATCGTCATACACGCTATTCTTCTTAAAAGGGTGGCTTTCATTCAAGTGCAAAGTATGTACTTTTGATCCATTACCTATATTTAGAAAAAGTAATGTAGCATCGGTTAATTGGACAATTAATTGATCCTTATGAACACCTATGAACTGGCGAATTTCATAATCTTTTTTTTCCTTAAATGAATTAGTGAAAGCGCATAGCTTAGCTAAATTATTTCTCCAAGATAATTTTTCAGGGTTAGGTACTGAAAGACTGTAAATTTCACTTTTAGATGCAAAAAAAACCTGGCTAGATGATAGTAGTATATATGTAATGTTTTGCAATCTACTGATATGCGAAATTGCTCCTGATTGTATATTTAAATATTCATAATCACCAGCGACAGCATAGTTAATTAGTTCATAATCACCCATCACGATCAAGCCCTCGCAACCTGAGTGATCCTTTTGAATAAGCAAGCTTTTTTCGGCTATAAAACCATTATCATAATAAATAGCTTTATTCTTAGAATAAAGTACTTTACCGCACTTAAAGATGTAACTGCCTGGCTCTACATTTTGGTCTAATAAGACTTTATTCAAGAATAATGAATTACTGCTTTTTACAACATACAACAAACTGTCTGCAAATACTTTAAATGATAATACATCATTGACCCTATCAATACATTTAAAAACCATAGTTAAATTGCGATAAAGTTATAGAGTGGATTTTCTGTATCATTTATCATTGAATTAAAAACATCAAAATGAGTGTTAGGGTTAGGTCCAAATAGACTCTGTCTTAATTCAGGAGTCATAGCATCAAAATCTCCCGCCCCCTATAGCA
This sequence comes from bacterium, assembly GCA_024742815.1. Classification (GTDB taxonomy): domain Bacteria; phylum Bacteroidota; class Rhodothermia; order Balneolales; family Balneolaceae; genus HXMU1420-13. Next base: position 1,298 of record JANSXX010000026.1, on the reverse strand, counting down.
TGAAACCCTAAAACCAAGCCCCAACAACCATAAGCAACACTGTAAGTAGTACTGACGCTGTCGGTCAGTATCCAAGAACTGCGTCCCTGTGCTAGCTATCAAGTCAAAGTGAAAATATTAGCAGCTCTACCTTCGCTAAGCTTCGGCGGACGCTGTGCGCTGCGGCAACCCTATCAAGCAGTATTAGAGGTGAATCCCCGCTGCCTCAAGTATATCCTTTAAATTAAAGGATTGACAAGCTATCAATTCGGTCAAAATGCTTCGTATTATGGGTGAGTAGAGGTAATCCGTGGACAAGCGCAGTAGCACCGATGAAAATATCCCTGAATTCAATCAGTTTACTGCGTTAGCGAAGGTCATGATATATCTCTGCTGACTTTTCAGCGACAGGCTTTGTGAATGGTAGAATACTTAAGGATTGAGTCAAAATTTCAACATCTCTTCTTTTGACATTATCGGTAGCACCCATTAACAACTCATAAAGGGTTACTACGGAGATATGCAGTTCCGTACGATTGGGCAATTGGTAAAGTTTGGTGTTCGTCTTATCTGTAGCTCGTAAGAAAGCTATGAAAATACTTGAATCGGCTACCATTCGGGAACTTGCCATGTATTCATTTTTTTGCTGTTTGCCTGCATCGCTTCTATATCTTCCTCACTCCATGTTGAAACCTTTAGGATCCTTGTTTTGTAGGAATCAAAGCTTTCCGCTTTTTCCTCTTGTTGTTTGCTAAGCAGGAAATCAAGGAAGTCCAAAATTTCTTGACGTCTTAAAGGGGCCAATAAGCCAAATTTAATGATGAGTTCATCCATGACACCTTGCATTTGGTTCAAATATAGAACAATTTGGTATGCCTTAAAAGTTCATGGCTACTTATGCTGAGACCCACCCAGCTGCCCTTAGCATGCCTCCCAACCCAAGCTCCAGCTCTAGCACCAAAAGCAACGCTGCAAGGAGTCCTGACGCTGTCGGTTCCCGGATTCTGACGGTGGAGTTTGTCAGTACAGCATCCAGGAATTGCGTCTACGCGCTAGCTATCCGGTCGAAGTAAAAATATTAGCGGGGGAGTTATTCTGCCGTATATTTCTGTTATCAACAGCCAAAGATTCTAGCCTATAATTTCATGAATTCTTGATTTTAAACGCACAACAAGCCCTACATGAAAATACGCAGTATAATAATCTCAGCCCTATTCATTATGGTTCTTCTGTACGGAGCTTATATTTTATGGGCAATCCTTGCGTTTGGAGGGGGCTGTAACAGAATGGCTCCTGAAACACATTTTTTGCCGGATGGC
>JANSXX010000033.1:0-4589 GCA_024742815.1 bacterium | reverse complement strand
CTTCTTTTTCCATCATCATAATAAATCTTAAAAAAATTATCTCGTCCTGATAGTTCCAAAACTGTTTTCAAATCATTTTTATTTTTGACTGCAAACCCAATCAGTATATCTTTTTCTATTTCACTAATTTTTTTGGCTATTACCTTACCTCTTATTTTTTCCAACTGATTTATTTCTTCTTTATTGACAATATCTATAATATTCACCTTTTTGAAGTTCAAAAGATCATCGAAACATTTATCATTCACATTTACATCTATTGTCAAGAAGACTTTCTTCATTCGTTTTTTATTCATAGCCACCAACGGCCCGGCTACGTGACGTGCCGGACTCTAAATTTACCATTTTCGTCTCATTTCACAAATGCTAGCGCAGGCAGCAAAAGACGATCTTGGCGCAGCCTGGCTTTTGCTGCCTGCGCGGGTTTTCCATCTCTATTTTTCAATCGAAGATTTTTACCGGCATGGCATGTAGCCATTGTTAGCGGCATTTTCAATTAGAAACATCTAGCCTCTTATTTAAAATTTTTTCCCTCTGCCATTCAATGATAGTTTTTTCCAGTGACTCAGTAATTTGTGTGTATGGTCTATCTTTATTTTCCCAATCAGTCGATGTTATTGGTTTTCCATCTTGAGGTAATGCTTGCAAATAACTGAAATGTGTTTTTTGCCAAAGACATTCTCTAATTATTATTGGAATGACTTTTACTTTTTTATCATCATGAAGTTTTAATGCTGTTTTCATTTCGGTTTCATAACAATATTCTGATGCTATAAAATCTGTACTAATAAGTAACAAAATTATATCAGCTTTTTTCAGAGCGTTTTTTATTTGTTCATCCCAATCTTCTCCAACTTCTATTAACCCGTCGTACCAAATATTCTCTATAAGTCTGGCAATTTGAAGTACTTTCAAATTTTTGATCAAAGTAGTGCAAATTTCTTTATCACTTCGAGAATAAGCGACAAAGATGTTTAACGGTTCCCTTAAAGAATTTAGATAGTTCTCAATTTTTTCCTGAAGCAAATATGCATCATTATGATTCCTTTCTTTTAAGATTGATGTGATAATATCTAATGACATTTTTAAATTGCCTTTAGAGAATTCCCTATTTGCTTGTTCTAGCTTTTCAATTACATTACACTCTTCTTTGCATATATCAATTTTTTGCTGGATAAAATCTCTGTGAGCTTCTGAAGTTTCGCTTAAATTTTCTTTCGCCTTTTTAAAATTACTCAAGGAGAGTTCCCATACTTTTTCGCCATAAGCTTTCATTCCCTGGCTTAGGTACTTATTGAATTGTATAAACTTGTCCCTTTCTTCAAGATAGTTTTGCAGCTGATTCTCAACATTAGGATCTTTTCTCAGTTCGGTAGCCTTTATTAGGTACTCTATTGCTTCATTCAAAGAACCTTTTTTATAATAATCCTTTGCAATTTCTTTGAATTCAATAAACTGAGAAGCTATATTATAATCAAGAAAAACAATTAAATCTCCAGTACTATCAGATTCAAATTCGTAGTTACCTAATCCTTCTTTGACTATCTCTTCTCCTATCTCAGAACCAAATGGAATTATAATAATATACTGCTTGTTTTGAAAATACCTTTTTCGTCCATTACAATAGCGACAGAATATAGAAATTCTTTTATCTCCTTTACATCGAGTACATTTCTCATAACCGTTACTTTCACCAAAGAATAAACTTCTTCGGGTTTTGTATACTTTTCCCAGACCATAACAATCAGGACATGTCAATATTTTTCTTCCGTGTCCTTCACATTCCTTACACTTAACTACTCTTGGCAATTCAATTTTTGTTTCAAATCCTCGGTAAGCCTTTTTTTCAGTTGTCTTTATCGTTACTTTAATGTCGTTTTTTTTACTGGTCATACGTCTAGGGATAAAAATTTTAAAAACAACTTGGATTCGAGGAATTATTGCCGCTAACGGCCCGGCTAGCCGCAGTACGCAGCGACAGCGGAGTATTGTCGGCTAGCCTGTGTTAGGTGAAATCCTTGCCCATTAAAAGAAGATATAATCAGGAATATAACTCAATTGTGATGAAATCGTGTCATTTTAAAACAATTTAAGTAGCTGCTACCCAATCAATTATTTCTTCAACATCTTCACTATCATCTGAAATGTTTTTTATTGATCTTCTGTTTATTTTACCTTTTCGTAATTTAGAATGCCAATAATTCAACCTTCTAGTCCTTTTTCTTTCAAAAAAGAAAAAATTATAGTCTAAATCAAATTCTTTTCCTAAGTCAGTCAGTCCTTCGTAAATAGAGTAAAGGTTATATTTCAAATATGCCTCTGGATCTCTATCTATACCTTTAATATTCTCTCCTGATAAAACAACTCCTATTCTTCCTTCAGAGAAATATTTATTTTCAACCGTTACACGAATTAAACTATAAAAATTTTTATCAGTAATCTTTCTATCTTTTTCTGAGATATTAATTACGAATAACAGATGTTTATCTGTTTTATTAACCTCATCTATTTCGGAACTTTCTTTTCTTATTTTATTTAAAAAATCATCTAACTCCGTGATCTCAAAATCCTTGAAGGTGTACTCCATTAATTGTAGATTATCGATATTTCTATAATTTGCTGTTAACTTGTCTAGTTTAGATATTCGATTTCTAACAACTTTATCTGAGGTCGATTTAATATGATTGATTAAGGCTGTCTTACCTACATTTCTTTCTCCTACGATAATTAGCGATTTAATTGGTTTATATGTTTCTTCAAGTGAATTCTTGACCTTAGTTTCTTGCATTTCAGGATCAAAAAACTGTGTATACTTGTTATTTTTTTTACTTAAATAATTTGAAGCAGAATGAAAAAATGCTATAAGACCAATTATTAATAGAAAGCTTCCAATAAAATAGGTTAGAAAGTTATCTACTTTTAGTAACAAAATGGAAACACTGATAATGATTAAAATCAATAAATTTAAAATATTAATAAGCTTTTGATTAACTATTACCCGACTATCGTTTAATTCTTGTCTCATAACTCAAAGATTTTCATTGCAGACAAAAAAATTAAGAAGAATCATCTTTCTTTTTCCTCTTTAAATTCCAACTCACCTCTTTTGACATCTCCCTTATACAACGTAACAGCAATTTTTCCAATTGTACGAAGAGCGTTTTTACCTCTCAAAAAAGCAAAACCTGCACCAATCGCTCCTCCTGCTTCGGAAAACTCTATTGATAAAGCCATGTTCATTTTGAAAACATTTTGGAATATACCAAGTACACCAACAACAACCAAAATTCCTCCTAAGATGTTTTGTACCCAAAATGTTATTCTTGCTCTTATTATCTCTCTTTTTAAAGCCTCTGCTTTTTTCTTTCTTTCTAACGCCTCTAAATCTTTTTTACTGTACGCCCTCCGTTTAACCTTCTTTCTTTTCACAGGCAATGTTATTCAAGGTGTTTTTTCAGAAATTAGATGGAACAATAGCTATAAATATACAGTTTTTATTGATTTAAACAATGTTGTTAAGAGGATTTTCACCTAACGGCCCGGCTACGTGCCGTGCCGGATTCTAAATTTACCATTTTCGTTTCATTTCACAAATGCTAGCGCAGGCAGCAAAAGGCGAACTTGGCGCAGCCTGGCTTTTGCTGCCTGCGTGGGTTTTTCAATCTTTATTTTTCAATCGAAGATTTTTACCGGCATGGCATGTAGCCATTGTTAGCGGTTGTTTCTAATAATTTCTCCAGAAAGTAATGTATTCTCAATAATCGTTTCTTCAGAAATTATCGGTTCCATTCCCCCTTCAAATATGCAGTTATATAATTTAGATCTACCAATAACTAACCTCATCATAATACAATTATCGAACAGACACGATTTAATTGTTGATTCGATTATAACCCCTCTTGAAAATTTACATCCGATGAAAATACAAGAATAAAATTGGCATTTAAGTATATCTGTATCAACTAAAAGACAATCTATAAAAATACAATTGTCAAACCTGTTATCTACCACTGGAATTCCGGAAAATCTAGTTTCATTGAATAATATCCGCTCAAACTTTGACTTGTTTATTATAAATAAATGTTTATCACTATCAAGATTGGGAATAATTAATGATTCCGCTTGAACTTGTGTAAAGAAACTATATACTTTTTCCGAATCTTCACTTGCATTTTGATCCTCTCCTTTTGACCAAGATGATAACCATTCAATATCTGATTGATAAATTCTCTTCATAATATAGCGGTAAAATTATCCCTCATGAATTAAGTCTTTTGCTCGAACTGATTAAACAGCCTTAATTAAACAGTTACTTATGATATTGCCTTATTATGTTTAAAAACCTTGAAATATTTAAACCCCAAAAAATTAACTCGCAAATCTAAACTAATTTCAATACGGTTTCAATTATAAAAACTCCTTTTGCTTATTGTAATTTAAAATAACCGCTAACGGCCCGGCTAGCCGCAGTACGGAGCGACAGCGGAGTATTGTCGGCTAGCCATTGTTGCAGGCAGTTCGACTTTCATAAATTAACACTTTGTTGTTTTTAAAATACTCTCTTAATTCTGAGTTAAGGGGCCAATTAG
>JANSXX010000141.1:0-1094 GCA_024742815.1 bacterium | reverse complement strand
TTGCCCTTAAGTGTATGCTTGTGGAAAACCGGCGCGTCCTCACATTGGAGTCAATGAGTGTGGGTATTTCTTGTTACTGAGAAAGCAAAGCAAACCCAATGACCTGAAGCTGGGTTCAAAAGCATCAGCAGCTGAACGCGCTGGCTGCGCAACGGACATGAGTCTCACGCGCGCCATACACGCGCACTGCGCGCTCCGCACACGTACACCGCGCGCGTGCGCTGTACACCGTACACGCGCGCGCGTGCGCGCCGCACGTACGTGCGCACCGCACGCGCGCGTGCCATACCGTACGACCACCATATGCGCGGACCGTACGTGCGAAAAGAACACCGCAGAATTGAAAAAAACGCAACAGATTTTGAAAAAAAACACATCAGATTTTGAAATTTGGCACACACTTTTTCCGTACAGTCCGCGAGTACGGTTCGCGCATACGGTACGTACAGCGCGCGCGCGTCGCACGTACGTACACGGCGCGCGCGCGCGCCGTGCCGTACGGCCACCGTACGCGCGGACCGTACGTACAAAAAAACACAGCAGATTTTGAAAAAAACACAACAGATTTTGAAAAAAACACAGCAGATTTTGAATAAAACACAGCAGATTTTAGCGCACACTTTTTGCGTACAGTCCGGGCGTACGGTTCGCGTACGGTACGCACAGTCCGCGCGCGCGGTGCGTACGTACAGCGCGCGCGCTCCGCGCGTACAGTTCGCGCGCGCGCGCCCGCGTACACACCGTACGCGCGCGCGCGCGCCCCGTACCGTACGGCCGCCACACGTGTCGACCGCACGTGTAAAAAATCACAGCAGATTTTGAAAAAACCGCAACAGATTTTCAACAAAAGGCAGCGGCAGATTTTGGCGCACACTTTTTGCGTACAGTCCGCGCGTACGGTTCGCGTACAGCGCGCGCGTACGGTGAGCACGTACAGTGCGCGCGTGCAGTGCGCGCGTACGGCGCGTGAGCGCCCGCGCGTATAGTCCGCACGCGCGCGCGCGCGCAATGCGCACACACACGCACACACCCGCACGCTGCGCGCGCACGTGACACACTTGTTCGCTGAGGGGGGGGGTTGCAGACGATGTGTG
>JANSXX010000056.1:0-2450 GCA_024742815.1 bacterium | reverse complement strand
TTGATCCTTGAAAAAGTCAACAAGATCCTGATTGTTAAGACTCCCTTCGTCATCAGAGTAAATGAGGTGGGGCTTCCCCAGTTTGTTCAATCCTTCCATTATCCCAGCAGTGATGTCGGCAGGTTGCTTTGACATGATAGGCATCACCGCGGCTTTACGGGAAAAAACATCAATAAGAACTAAACCTATACTAAATTTTTGAGTTTGCTAAATCATTTTTTGAAATAAAGAACAAATCAAGCTGGAATTCATACAGAACATGTGGAGCGATGAATGAATTGTATCCAGACAGTTGCTTTTTCCGTTCCACGTTCTCTTGAAACCACTCCTTGACATCTTGCATTGTTATGGATGCATCTTTCTTTTTGGCGTCTGCAAGAGTTGTTTTTAAAGAGCCAAAACCAGCACGATCATAATATATGGTTGAAATTATATCATCTTTATTAATACTGCTCATATTAATAAACATGAGATTTTATTTATCTTCTTCTACTTGTGGTTCTTGCTCTGGTTGTTCTCGCTGTTTTGCTAAGTAGGTCTGGTGAATCTGTGTCTTAAAATGCGCCGCGCGTGTGTTGTGTCCATAAGTGCCACCACAAGGGCACGCGGTCTTAGCTAACAGTTTCTCTTTCTGCCTCTCATAATATTCCTTACGCTTTTCTCTGTATGTTGTTAGATTATTTTGATAAAAATGTTTGTTCCTTTCAGATATCGTATCCTTGTTGTTCTGTCTGTATTCTTTGCGTTGCTGGTTGATCCTATCTTTGTTTTCTTCTCTATATGCTTTGTTGTAGGCGCTGTGTTCCTTTTTTCTGCTTTCTCTGTATGCTTTGATTTTGTCTTGGTTCTTCATGTAATAGTCTTTATGCCTTTCTTTTTCCCTGTCGGCGTTTTGATCGCGATATTCTTTGTCACTTCTTCCAGCTACAATTTTGTTAACGCAGTCGTTGTTTTGTATATGATAGCCCTCTCTTCTGTGTAACTCCATCTGGTTAGCGCACGGATATTCTTCAACAAGTTCAATCTTGCAATTGTCTACACCAAACTCATCAAAGAGTCTGTTAGCGCTTCTGTAGCTTTCCTTGCCTCTACTGATGTGTTGGTTATACATGTATCGGTGTCTTGCCATCCTTTGACTCAACTCTTCGCAAGTGCTACCAATGTAGGCTTTACTATAGCATACATCAACGATTTTGTAAATCTTTCCGTTCTGATATTTATTCATATCCTTATTTATCTTAAGATATCTATTCTTTAGACCTGTATGTCATCACCATACTTGTAAAACATTACTTGATTCAGATCCCTAGCTCTGGTGATACAAGTAAAATACCACTCCCTCTCACAGTAGTTTTTATTCCAATCATATATCACGACATCGTCATCAATACTGCATCCCTGTTTGCTATGACACGTGTAAGCATAAGCATAAATAAAATTAGATCGCAAGTGCCATATCATAGTCGTTTGTTCTTCTTTCGTCTTCACATTCTGAAGAGTTACAATGTTACCATCAAATCCTGTAATTTCATATTTGATATTGACGTGAAATGTCGTGTGTTTTGTTCTCATATACTTTCTACAAATGAGTTTATCGCCTATAACATATTCTTCGTCAATTCCTTTCATTTGTCTAATCGCATTTGATACCTTCTTGCAAGTTTCATTCGAATATGCTATGTTGTTTTCACACAGTTCAACTTTATCTGTAAATCTGAAATATTTAAGAATAATATCTACGAATGGAAGTTTATTTACAAAAATATCTTCCTTAATACATTTGAGTTTGTCTCGGTCGGCTTTATTCTTCAATCGCTTGCATTCAAAAAGCCAAATGTTGTAGCCAAATATATTATCTATACATTGATCCAAATATGTTTTATAATTTTGTGTGTTAGTGATTGGTGTAATACTTGGCAACTGGTCCGTATCTCCGGCACCGATGATAATTTTACTATCTTTATGATCTTCTGTAAATTTCTGAATTCTTGACAACACATAAGTATCATTACAAAAGATCTCATCAAACACTATTACATCAAAAGGAGAATGATCATACTTTTCCATCTTCTCATCACCAACACTGATGGCAAAAAACTTACTGACTGTGACAGCTTCACCATCGCATTCTTGGAGTAAACAATTAGTTGGCACGACAAACAAAACTCGTTTACCCTTCAGTGTTTCCATGCACCGCCCTATAGTAGATTTCCCCCCGCCCGGAAATACAGCTCTCACCATGATTGGGTTATGCTCTTGGACAATGTTCACTAATTCCTCTTGGTCCCATTCGTTTTCAACCTGTAAAGTCTTACTTTTGACAATCGGGATATCAACATATTCACACTTCTTCTGTTCATACAACTGCTTTCCTGTATGATGGATCTCATCGTGAGTCTTGGCTAATTTCCACCCACCGATCCCATCGTGAAAATCTAGCAACTGCTGAG
>JANSXX010000013.1:0-100243 GCA_024742815.1 bacterium | reverse complement strand
GTAAGGCTCTTAAGATGGCGATATCCGCCAGAAGCGGTTCTGGCCGGCTTATCCATCACTCAGATCGAGGACTCCAATACTGCTCACAGACGTATCAAGATCTGTTGGGTAAGCATCACATTACCCCGTCGATGACCGAGGGGTATGACTGCTACCAGAATGCGTTAGCTGAGCGGGTGAATGGGATACTCAAGCAGGAGTTTTTGATTCACCGATGCGCAGATATGAATGAATTGGCAAAGATGGTTTCCCAATCAGTAAAAACTTATAATACCCAGCGTCCTCACTGGAGCCTCAATTTAAAGACGCCTCAGCAGGTACACACAAAAATGGCTGAGCTAACGCCCAGCCATTATGAGTAAGAGTAAACAAAAACCGTCAACTTATTTTAGGACGGGACAGCATGAAAAAGTAAATTAGGCTTTTCTGAACGACAGGATAAATACGTATAGAAAGCCCGATACTAATAATAAGTGAAAGGGTAAGAAAAATAGTCCGCCAAACTTAAAATCGACGTAAATGGCAGCCATGAAATATAAAGCTAAGAGCCCTTCAACATAAGTAATCAACGGTACTTCGCTCGGCCTGTATACTTTATCTTTCCACTTATCGTCGTTGGAAGTAATGTTGTACTTCGAAGTGCGATGGAAGAATACTTTTTTACTGATGAAGCCTTCAATCATACTTGTGATTTGAAAGGCCATCATTCCCAAAGTCATTAATGTAAATGGAAAAAATGAAACCAATGTTTCTTTAAACGCTTCCCACTTAGAATCTTTATTATACATTAGCATTACGATATATGCGTAAATCGGCGCTAAAATTATGTTTATCAGTGCAATGCTGAAATATGTAAGGACTTTATCGAATTCATCCGTTTGGAATAACAAAATTGTAAGCGGAAGGCTAAGTACTGCAATCAAGAAAATGCCCGGAATAATCGCGAAATTGAACAAATCAAAGTATACGTGCATTTTATCATTGAACGACATTCCCTTTTGGCGGATAGATGACCACAATTTGCGCACAACCTGAGCTTTACCTTTCGTCCAGCGATATTGCTGAGCCTTAAAATCGAGCATGGTAACGGGAATTTCTGCCGGAGCTTCTACATCCACATCGTAAATAACTTCCCAATCTTTTAACTGTGCTCGAAATGCTAAATCTAAATCTTCAGATAGTGTATCTGCCGACCATCCACCTGCGTCTTCAATGGTTGTTTTTCTCCAAACCCCGCCTGAACCGTTGAATCGTAAAAAGAACTTTGCCAGCGATCTTGCTTGCTGTTCAATCACAAAAAACATATCCAAAAAGATAGATTGTGATTTCGTTAATACCGAATAATCCCTGTTAATGTGCCCCCATCTGCCTTGAACTATCCCTACTTTTTCATTTTGGAAATACGGAATCGTTCTTTTTAAGAAAGAAGGGTTTGGCCTGAAATCTGCGTCGAATATTGCGATAAATTCTCCCTTGGCGTCCGGTGTGGCATCTGCTAAGGCTCCGGCTTTAAAACCATGGCGATGTTCACGATGTACCGCTTTAATATCTATACCCTGAGACGTCCAATGTTTTACACGTTCTTCCACAATCTGAACGGTATCATCGGTAGAGTCATCAACAACCTGAATTTCTAGCTTGTCTTTTGGGTAATCCAAACGTGCGCAGGCATCAATTACAGCTGATGCAACATATCGCTCGTTATACATGGGTAACTGAACAGTAACCGTTGGCAGATCCTGATCTTTCATCGGAGAATATGAAGGATGAAAACGCCCATTTTTTTTAGGGGTACTGAAATAATACAATAAATGAAATTGCCCGAAAGTGTACACAGTGATGAGAATAACACCGATTGCGTAAAATGCTACTATTAACTCGGGAATAAATGATGGCCACATAAATTAAAACTGCTCTGTACTTGATGAATGCTAAAAGGAGTACCCTGTCCCCAAATAAACTCCTGTTCCTATTTCCGAGAATCCCATCTCATATTTGAGAATAAAATCCGGCGTAAAGATAGACATAACCCCGCCTAAACCCAATGAATGAATATGATCGGATAGGATGCCTCCCCAATCATCATTTTTGAAAACCCGACCGCCGTCAATAAAGAAGTTCAGGCCTAAGTTTATATTCTTGTATTTGATGGGTATGAGCCAGGTTCTGGCTTCAAGCGAATATGAAATGGCATTATCACTGGAAAATCGACGGTAATAAACACCACGTATGTTATCCGAACCACTTAAACTGGGGAGAAACCAATAGGGCGTATCTCCGACTGTGTTTTTTAACGCAAACTTTGAGGCCAGCGTAAGCGAACGCCCCTTAAATTCAAGCACGGGTAAAAAACCAACGAATATAAAATAATTTTCAGCTGTTACATTCGTGCTAATTAATGGTGGGGCTACTTTTGTACCTACATCAATTTTATACCCTCGTTGGGCTACAAATTCATTGTTTCGGCGTTCTAATACCAATCCAAGTTCCATTAAGCTTAAAAAGGCACCATCATAACCGGTGAACTTTTGCTGTTCCATGAATGAACCTTCTGCCAAATCCCAGGGCGACTCATAGACCAAAATTAAACCTGTTTTTAAATCGAAGCGTGAGATTCCTTCGCCAAAACTAATCGGAAATCTAGTGGAAATACCGGATGCCGCTCTGAAAGATTTAAAAGAGTAAAATTTACTGGTATCAAATCGGGCCTGACTAAATTCAATCTCTTCAGTATCACCGAAAAAGTAATTTCCAAAATTCTGAGAGAGTAAAACGTCCATACCTGTGCGGACATCAGTTCCAAAAGTTCTAACCTGATCACGATACATATATAACCCAAATGCGCCATTGGATCGGTAGGTTGCATTAACTCTGGTATAACTATCGAACGGTAACGTAGCACCGTAGTCATAGATCTGCACTTCTCCACCTAAATAAACACCATCATCGGTATTAAAAGATAGTAGCGGTAAGAAGCCATATTTAATACCTGTGCGGGTAGAATCTTGTGCTTGCACTGATCCTATAAATGTAAAAACGAGAATCAGCGAAAAAAATACTTTAGTCATGCTTATCGATAAGACGTTGTGCCTCTCTTTTAAAATAGTCGTCGTTGTGTTGAACATTCTCTAATTGCAGTACCTGCTTGAAATGAATTAATGCTTCTTCTGTATTACCGGATTCCAGATAAGCCATTCCTAGCCAATACCTATGCACCGGAATATTATCAAGCTCTAAAGCTTTATTGAAATAATTAATAGCGAGTTTAAATGAACCTTCAGGAGAGGTGCGAAATACGAGTTTGGATAATTTTCTTAAGAACCAGCTTAGTTGAGATACCTCAAAATGCCATCGGCCTAATATGTGATAGGCTCTATCATTGTTTGGATTAATACGAACCGCTTCTTCAGCGTAAATACGCACAGAATCGGCTAGCACCGCTTTCCCTTTAAGTCGCGAAACAGAAATTAGAGCTGCAAATGCCATCGACATTTGCTCGTAGTTAAGATGCTCGGAGGTATCCTGCGAGAGTGCAACTCGCGACCATTCCAATGCTTCATTAAAAATCTCCCGCTTATCTTGTTCGAGCTCAACTCCTTTATCGTCGTAATTGGTATCCCCCAGTTCTAATAACCGGAGTGCAAGCCGGCGGGTTATCGTACTAGAAGCTCCGCATTGATTCACATTATCTCTTAGATATGTTACCTCAGCTATCTGACCGGACTCTTCTTTTACTACATCAGAACTACGTAATACTTCAGCGATACATGGCTCAAATTGTTCATACTTGTCGGAGTTCTCAACATCCTGATTTGATTCAGATTGAGCAAATAGATGATTATTGAAAGGAAGCAACACTAGAATTGCTACAAAAAATCTGTGTACTTTAGGGATATACAAATCAGGTGATTTTCTATTTATTTTGATTACAAAAGCGAGAATTAAAGACTTTATTGTACCTAAGCTAAAATATGGAGCTTCTTCGGTAGTAGCTACCTCGATCGACTATTTAGTGTTTTTTTCTGTAGTTCACTTATTAACAGTGAAATACACCACTTTGGCTCAGGTTATAGCCTACTCATGTGGGTTATTAACTAATTTTTTTCTTCAAAAAAGCTTCGTATTTGAGTTAAAACGAACCGTTTCCAGAACCTTTCAACTATCACTTACCTTCTCTTTATTAGGATTAGTGATTAGTAGTTTGCTTATTTACCTCTTCAGTCAGTTTCAATTCTTTTTAGAGTATCTGATTTTAACTAAAGTGATTGTTACTGGAATTATGTTTGCCTACAATTTCTACACTAAGCGTTTTGCCTTCGAGCGCAAACGGTTGGACGATTTTAAATCCCGTGCTACAAATCAATCTTCAAAGTAATCGTTTTCTCCCACCGTTTCGGTGCTAAACCACTTTAATATATCCGGGAGTGGTCGATCAGGGACTAACACCGTGTCTTGCCTCGCCAAAGCATTGAAATACTTATCCATGTTCTTTCCGTAAGCTGATAAATCGGGAATACTCGATTTATCATATGGATCTACCGGGAAGTACACATTTCCGTATGCATGTGCGATAATTACTGTAACACTGTCATCCGGCGAAAATAAAATGCTCATCAATACAGTATCCCAATCGTTGTGCATTCCGTTCGACAGTCCATACTCTTCATTTATGTCGAGTAAACTCGTTTCCTGTGCCATATGTAAGCCAGGCTCTAAGCTTGCCAACTCCTGTTTAAATATATCCAAGTATTCATTCCACTGCATAGTGGCCTGAATTGCCCAGCCAATTTGTACGAAAGCGATTATCATAAATACTCGAACTGCCGATCGATAAATTTCTCTTGATATTTTGATCTTCTTTTGAGCAACAAAGAACGCTACTATAGCTAAAAGTGCCGTAAAATAGATGTTTAAAGATCTAACTTGTTGATGCGTTTCCGGTGCTAAGCTTTCTGCCCATATTATTGGCATTAAGAACACTGCACCAGAAAAAACATATAAAAATGGGATGAACGCTTGTTTTGTGGATTTAAACAATTGCGGTTTCCATACACTGATAGCAAAGTATCCGAATGCAAACAACGATAAAAACTGAGGCCAATGTGGATATAATTCCTCATCAAAAACAAGTAAAAAGCCAATTAGAAAGGTGACAAAGCTGGTTTTGTCTTGGGGATCGAGAACGGACAAAAAAGACAAAAATGCCCCGGTAAACATATAAAGACCAATAATCAGATAACTTAGCATCTTAAATTTGTCGGTATCCTTAAACGCCCACGCTTTCCAAAAAGCGAGAGCTCCTAAAAGTGGGCCAAGAATCAACATCCCCTGATAAATTCTAAGTAAGGGCCAGCCGATGATCACAATCAGGATGATACTTCTCCAACTCCGATGGAAAAGCATCAGGTTAAAAATCATCCAAAATAAAGCAGTTAGTAACCTTCCCGGAGTTATTGGAAAAAACTCGGTATTAAAATAAAAACCGAACATCCAGATTAATGGGAATAAGAAATAAGCCTTTTTCTCTTTTGGGATGATAAACCAATTCGCAACCAACGAGATTAATCCAAAAGAGAAATACCAAAAGGTATGAATTCGAGCGAGTGTGAAAATATCGGTAATACCACTTTTGATTGATAATATGAGCGGCGAATGCTGAACGTAATAAGCAAATTGACGGTCCCAATGCCAATGTACCGGTTCAACTACCTGTAAAATGTGGGTAAAAAAGATGGTGCCATCAGGGTAAAATATCCGGGTTGACCATGCCGCATAAAGCACGTAGAAAAATTGCAAAACGAAAATACCAGCAATTGCCCAGCGGTATTTCGCAATCTCTTGAGATAGTTCTTTCATTAACTTGTTTGCTTAATCTCTGCTTTTATGCTTGGCTTTTGTTGCTCAACGTGATTGCGGTTTATTAGCTCGCCTAATAATCCGGTGCTAAAAAATTGTACACCTAACACCATCAATAGTATCCCTAAAAACAACAATGGACGATTTCCAATACCTATATTCATAATTAATTTGAGGAGTGCCAGATAGATATTTATCGCCCCACCTACAAGAAGTAGTAACACGCCAATGCTACCAAAAAAGTGCATCGGTTTTTGCAGATATCGTTGCACAAAAAGAATGGTAATCAAATCCAGAAACCCGTTGATGAATCTGGAAAGTCCGAATTTTGTAGTTCCGTATTTGCGGGGATGATGTTTCACCACTTTTTCAACGATACGAGTAAACCCTTGGCGTTTGGCTAAAACCGGCACATAACGGTGTAATTCGCCATAAAGATAAATATTTTTGATTACTTCACTTCGATAGGCTTTCAATCCACAGTTGAAATCGTTCAACTTTATTCCGGATGAAACACGCGTTACATAATTGAAAAATTTTGATGGCACTGTTTTAGAAATGGGATCGAAACGCTCTTTTTTCCATCCGCTAACCACATCATTTCCATCTTGAAGCATCGCAATCATGTCCGGGACTTCATTGGGATCGTCCTGCAAATCGGCATCCATAGTAACTACAAACTCGCCTTTTGCCTGCTCAAAACCAGCTTGAAGAGCCGAACTTTTTCCTTGATTAGTGCGGAAAGAAATCCCGTTAATGAATGATTTTCCGGTAGCTAATGACTGAATAACCTTCCAGGAATCATCGTTCGAACCATCATCAACAAATATGATTTCATATTCATATTTTCCTGTTAGGCTTTTTTCAATTTCGGAAACCAGATCAGGTAAAGATTCGGCTTCATTATAAAGAGGTACTACAATGGAAACCTCGGGTTGAATTGAATGTTCAGTTTTCTGCAAAATGCCTGCTTTTAAAAAACGGTTGAATTGGTTTAATTCCTGTAGATTGAATCGACGACAAAATACACTTTCTGTTATCTATGAAAAAATTGTATTACTCGATGGGCGAAGTGAGTGAACTCACCGGATTAGCCCCTCATGTACTCCGAAATTGGGAAAAGACCTATCCCCAGCTTAAGCCCAAAAAAAATAGCGCCGGAAACAGAGCCTATCGAGATGAAGAAGTTCAATTGATCTTTAAAATTAAAGATCTTCTTGAGGAAAAAAAATTTACCAGTCAGGGCGTAAAGAAAGTGTTGAACGGAGAAAACGATGCCGTTGTAGTTAAGCCGGTGGTTCCATCCGATATCAAAAAAGATTTAACTGAGATGAAGGTTTTTCTCAACCAATTGCTGGAGAAGCTATAGATTTCCGCGATTCTGAAACCAATAAAATCATCAAAAATTGAGCGCATATCATAAGCGCAATACCCACCAAGTGGATTACCTGTAGTGGTGCCGCCATTCCTAAATATTCTAGCCCTACCCCAACAGCTATTTGCAAGATTATAAGAGCGAAATTCGCTATACCTAGTTTATAGAGAACTCCATCAATCTCATTCCGCCAGAAAATACTCATCACATATACGCCGGTTATTAGAATTATCCACGAAAAACTTCGGTGAATCAAGAAAACCACACCCGCCTGATCTAACCAACCTGAACGTTCAATATCAGTAGTTAATTTTACGGCATCTACCACTTCCCGAACTTGAGTGCCCAGAATCATTTGAACCGTAGTTAACACAAGTAGCAGGATACCCGACCAATAAATTTTCTTGCGAACTCCTTCCTCTACTTCAATAACAAATAACGATTTAGTTGCTCTGAATGCGCCAAACAAAAGTACAGTAACTATAATCATCGCAAAAACCATGTGGATGGTAATTGTACCGGGCAAGAGATTTGTACTAACCACAATCGAACCCAACCAAGCTTGAAAAAGCGTTAAAACTACAGCTGCGAATGCGGTGATGGGAATTACTTTATCGGTTTTCCAGTAGCGGAGAGAGGTGATGAAAGTCGCAAGAACCAATATACCTATCAGTGCACCTACCAGACGATTAATATATTCGGTCCATGTTTTTATAGCGTTAAAATCTTCCTCTTTTCGCACATTTGGATCGTTCTCTATAGTTTCAGCCAGCTCAGTAAATCCCAAACTATTTAGGTAGGATACTATTTTTTTATTCTTCTCAATTCGTTGCTCAACGAACACTTCTTTGTAGTTGTCAGGTAACCCAGAAACGTGCGTTGGTGGAATAAACTCGCCAAAACATTTTGGCCAATCCGGGCATCCCATACCTGCTCCGGTGGCTCTAACTAATCCTCCCACAAGAATTAAAAAAAGGGTTGCAAAAACTGTGGCAATAGCAACTTTTTGGTAGATGTTTAATTTCATGAAGAAATGCGAAAAAGAGTTTAAAAATCCTTATTTTTGGGCGCTGTAATTTACGTGTCTACCCAATTAAATACATGAATTCAACTCAAGATAATATCGTTCAAGAGCGATCATTTCAGTCGATTATTGCTGATTATTTTCAACTAACCAAGCCCGGTATTGCATTGGCTGTGCTAATGAGTATGCTTATGGGTTTTATTTTGGGGAGTAATGGCAATGTTAACCTCATCTTGATGTTACATGCTATTTTCGGAACTTTCTTAATTGCATCGGGCACCAGCGCTCATAATATGTTCATGGAGCGTACTTTTGATGGGATGATGAAACGGACCGAGCAACGTCCACTTCCACAACAGCGAATTTCTGCCAAAAATGGAATGATCTTTTCTTTAGTACTGATTTTTACAGGATTGACCTATTTAGTGCTTGTGGTTAATCCCGTTGCAGGATTGGTTTCGTTTGCAACTACACTCATTTATTTAGCCGCTTACACTCCCCTAAAGCGTGTTTCAGCATTTAATATTTTGGTGGGCGCAATACCTGGTGCATTGCCACCCGTTGGTGGATGGGCTGCCGCTTCCGGTAATATCACTGAACCGGGAATGTGGTTACTATTTGCGATCGTTTTATTCTGGCAGATTCCTCACGTAATGGCCATCGCATGGAAATACAAAGACGATTATTTTGGTGCTGGATTTAAGATGTTACCCAAAAACGACCTCAAGGGAACAAAAACGGGCTTTTATGCAGTGCTTTGCACACTTCTACTTTTTCCTGCATCCTTTGCCATTTATTATTTTGAACTCGCAGGGATGCCTTTTCTAGTATCAAGCATTGCTCTCGCGCTCGTTTACCTTTGGTATAGCATAATATTTGCTAAAGATCGTACGCTGGTAAATGCTCGAAAACTCATGTTCGCATCTATCGCTTATCTCCCTTTATTCTGGATAGTTTTATTTATCGACCGACTGTTTTAGTTTTGATGCACGTGATTGTAATCGCTAATCACTTGTTTTAGAAAATCATCAGCTTTTACTTCCAGTTTTTTGATGTCCATTTTCATCTGGATGATATTGGCAGTTCGCTGAACCATCACAAACCAGGTTGCATATTCGTAACCTTTACGAGAAGCCAGCACTTCTTTAATGGTGGTTATGTCTTTATCTGATAGTTTTTTTACCTGAGGATATCGTGCTTCGTATTCAGTTTGAAGTTCAGAATATAGAGTATCGCTCAGTTTTACTTTCCTTCTGGTTTTAATCACCGCTGTTTTCGCGGCAATATCACCGAGTCTTTGCCCTTTTCCGTTCAACAGAACTGTCATAAATGCAACTAAACCGCTTGTAAATGTGATTTCAACCAAACGGAATAACCAACGAATCAAATAATTTGAAAATGAAGGACTCGTACCATCTGTACGTACCACTTGTAAGCCCATAATCCATTTCCCAAACGATTTCCCATTCCATAGCACTTCACTTGCCAAATGATAAAAGAATGGAACAATTGAGTAGATAAGTACAAACACCCATTGCTGTTTTTCTATGGCCTCGCTACTCATAAGGTTCGATTGTTCCAAAGCCCCAACCAACGACTGCATCAACAAAAAATATCCTACTATTACAAAACCGTCGAGTAAAAAGGCTAGTAACCGCTCTCCTACCGATGCCGGATTATAGGCAAGTTGCACGTGTTGGGTAGTTTCTACTCCAATAGGCTGCATAAAATTGATTCTAAATAACGCTGAAAATTGTTAGTATCTTAAAAAAGATACAGCATTTATCTACAGAAAATAACCCCTGATCGAAGCGAATGCGAGAAGTCACTTTTTTACGAAAAAATGCCGATAAGTGGAAAGAGTTCGAGTACATTCTTAAGCATCATAAAAAGTACGATGGGGATAGTATATCTGAGCTTTATCTTGAGTTGAATAATGATTTGGCCTATGCGCAAAGCTGTTATCCTGCAAGCAAAACCACTCAATATCTGAACGACCTCTCAATTCAGGCTCACAACACCATTTATCGAAATAAAAAAGAGAATAATCGCAGAATCATCACCTTTTGGACCGAAGAAGTTCCTGAAGTTTTTTCGCATCGTTTGAAAGAATTGTCTGCAGCGGTTGTAGTGTTTTTACTTTTTTGTGCGATTGGCGTCATCTCCCAACAAAATGATCCATCTTTTGCTCGTACCATTTTAGGTGATGCATACGTGAATATGTCGATAAATAACATCCAAGAAGGAGATCCACTTGCGGTGTATAAGTCACATACTCAGCTTAACATGTTCTTTGCGATCACCTTTAATAACATTCGGGTTTCTTTTATCAATTTTGTGCTTGGGATATTTACGGTATTTGGTACGGGCTGGGTGATGTTAAAAAACGGAATAATGGTTGGGGCGTTTATTAATTTTTTTGCCGGTTACGATTTACTCTCAGAAGCGATGTTGGTCATTTTTATTCATGGAGCCTTAGAACTCAGCGCTATTACCATTTCGGGAGCCGCAGGATTTGTGCTTGGGAATAGCTTCATTTTTCCGGGTACTCTAAAGAGAACAACCGCTTTTGCCAAGGGGGTTAAAGACGGTTTAAAAATGCTGATTAGTTTAGTACCCGTATTTATTACCGCTGGCTTTCTTGAAAGCTATGTAACTCGTTACACTGAAATGCCGATCTGGCTGAGCTTATTTATTATTATTGGCTCTTTTATTTTTATTGGAGGATATTATTTCGTACTTCCAATACGCATCTACTTAAAAAGAAAACAACTACATGCAATCATTCGTCCATCATAAAGTTCGAGACATTGGTGATATAATCACCGATTCTTTCCAATACATTCGCGAGCACTATCAAACCTTGGGTAAAGCACTCCTTTTCTTTGTGTTACCCATGTATATCATTCAGTTTTTTTTATTGAAAGGATATACTGATCAGTTCTTCGCGAATATTCAGGCCAATAACTTCAACGATTTTAGCTCATTATTCAGCGGGCGATATTTTCTTGGAATCTTAATCTCAATTCTTGCCAGTGCAACGCTTACCGTGGTAACACTGAAACACCTACAGCTTACCGAAAACGGGTACGAAGCCACGCCGGAAGAAATCCTCGAAGACATCGTTCCAAATGTATTAAAGTACATCGGCTTATACATTATTCTATCGATCACACTCGGTTTTTCTCTTTTGTTTTTTGTGATACCGTTCTTCTTTTTTGGAGTAAAATTTTGCCTAAGCACATCTGCACTTATTCTCGAAGACGAATCCATCACAGGTGCTATGCGAAGGTCGTGGGAACTTACTTCTAATCACTGGTGGTCAACCTTTGGGGTGCTAATTGTGATGTACTTTTTGATGATGCTTGTGAGTTATGCTCTTCTGCTTCCCATTTCAATTTTATCATTTCTGGTGATTGATGCAGGAGCCACTTCTGCAGGTGATACCAGTTTTATTGCAAACCTCTTTATGATCATTAATGGAATTTTAACCGCAATAACTTCATTGCTATCCACGATTTTATTTATTGGAATTGCTCTACAATATTACAATCTGGTTGAAAGAAAAGAAGGTGGAAGTCTACGATCGAAAATTGAAGGTCTCGTAGATTAAGTTCATGCAAAGGATCATAGCGTTAGTTTTATTCACGGCTGTTTGGCTATTTCCTCAGCTTTCTTTTGCTCAGGAAGTTCAGCTAGATTCCTCCACTGTTGATGTGCGTCTACCCAACGAACAAGCCATTGAAGCTTACGCCAATGATCCCGCTTTTACCTATTTACAAGCAGCGGAAAATCCCAACTCGCTTAGCCAGCGTATCTTCGGCTTTGTGATAAATACGATCCTTCGAATTTTAAATAATCCATTGGGTGAATTTTTTGTAAATCTTATTCTAATTGTCTCTGTTATCGGGCTGGTTTTTGCCCTCATCAACCAATTGCTGGGTGGCGAACTGATCACCTTGTTTACTAAAGACAAAAACAAGGGGTTCTCTCTCGGCATCAACAGAGAAGAGTTAGAACAAACCGATTTTGAGCAGCAACTAGAGTTGGCTCTTAAGAACAATGATTACCATGCCGCAACTCGACTTGTGTATCTGATTACACTGCAAATGCTGGCCAAGAAAGGGCTTATTACTTGGAGTCTGGAAAAAACGAATCTCGATTTTTTGCGTGAATTAACCGGTCATCCTATTAAGAAAGATTTTTCTTCTCTCACAAAAACCTATGAATATGTGGAGTATGGTGATTTTGAAATTAATGCTTCACAGTTCGATCGATACAATCTTGTACATGAAGAAATCAAGACTGCATTGAATGAATAAATCTGATCGGAAATATTACATCGGTTTACTGATAGTGACGCTTGTAGCTATAATCATCCGGTTACTGCGACCGTCTCCTATCGATTGGAGTGAAGGCTATTCGGCCTCAGAAAAAAAGCCCTTTGGCACCTTCATATTATTTAATGAGCTGAATGAACTAATTCCCGAAAGGGATATCGAAACCAATTTATCTCCTGTTTTTGAATTGCCGTTTGATTCTTCCCGTGCCAATTTAATATTTATCAATTCGGCCTTAACCTTCGATGAATTTGAAGCCGAGATTCTACTGCAAAAAGTAGCTTCGGGTAGTTCCATATTTATTTCTGCCTGGACTTTCGAAGGATCTTTAGCCGATAGCTTAAATATCGTTTTCCAAAGTGGTTTTCCGGGAATCAATCCAAGCATTAGCTCTTTGGATTCATTACTCCAACGACGTGTTAATTTCTCCAATCCTCAATTAAGGAGTTCCTCAAAATGGGAGTTCCCTTCTGGTTTAGTAGAAACCTACATCTCACGATTTGATACCGCTAAATCGACCGTGCTGGGTAAAGTTGAAGCTAAACGTGTAAATTTTCTAAAATACGATTATGGTGATGGACAAATCTTTGTCCATTCAAACCCATTCGTGTTTACTAACTATTTCTTAAGAGATTTAGACCGATACGACTATGCTTTTAAAGCACTCTCCTATTTACCACGCCAGCGTACTATATGGGATGAATACTATAAAATTGGCCGCCAACAGTTTAACAGCCCTATGGCTTATGTGGCATCCCAACCGGGACTTAGCACCGCATGGTTTATCGGAATTATTGGCTTGATAGTATACCTCATTTTTGGTTCGAAGCGGAAACAGAGAATTATTCCGGAACTTCATCCAGTAAAAAATACCAGTATTGAGTTTGCACAAACCATTTCGAACCTGTACTTAAACAATGGTACTCACGCTGAACTTCTAAATAAAAAACTGCTCTTTTTTAAGGAATATTTGCGATCTAATCTCGGGATATCTACCAACTTTGATCAATCAGATGTTGAGCAAACCGCGCAGAGATCAGGGTTAGATAGTGTGGATATAGAGACCTTATTTTCAAAATTACGTACTGTTGAATCAGCAACAGAAATTACTACCGAACAACTTAAACAGATAACCGATCAGATTGATTGGTTCTATAAACATACACGACGCTGATGGAAGACCAATCATCCATTTCTCAAAACGAAGACTCATTTAATAGCAGAATTGATCTAACCAGACTTAATCGTTTAGTAGATCGGATTCGAAACGAAATCAGAAAAGTAATTATCGGGCAAAACGAGTTTATCGATCTGCTTATCTGTGGGTTATTAGCAAACGGCCATGTTCTTGTAGAAGGAGTGCCGGGAGTAGCTAAAACACTTACCGTTCGAATTCTTGCCAAAACGATTGATACTGATTTTTCAAGAATTCAGTTTACGCCAGATTTAATGCCTGCTGATATCATTGGGACTACAATCTTCAATACAAAGAATAGTGATTTTGAATTCAAAAAAGGTCCCATCTTTTCGAATTTAGTACTCATCGATGAAATCAATCGCTCTCCTGCCAAAACCCAAGCAGCCTTATTCGAAGTAATGCAAGAACAACAGATTACAGTTGATGGAAATACCTATCCCATGGAAAATCCATTCATGGTAATTGCAACTCAAAACCCTATCGAACACGAAGGCACTTACCGATTACCCGAAGCTCAACTTGATCGGTTTTTGTTTAAAATTGATGTAGGTTATCCCTCTGTTAACGATGAAGTTGCTATTCTGGAAGGTAGTTATCAACGAAAAGCTGCCCCTGATACCCAGCAAATTGAAGCTGTTATTTCCTCAAATGAGCTAAATCAACAGCGAGCATTGGTGCAGGAAGTACATGTCGAAAAAGAATTGATGACTTATATTGCTCAACTCGTGCATGAAACTCGTAATTCTGCATCCATATTAATTGGTGCATCGCCGAGAGCTTCGGTTTACATCATGAAAGCAGCACAAGCTTGGGCAGCAATGCAAGGCAGAGATTTCATAACGCCCCAAGATGTTAAGGAAATTTTTGTACCTGCTTTACGGCACCGCATCGCACTTACTCCCGAAAAAGAAATGGAAGGTATTACTCCGGATTCCGTACTTACACAGTTAGCGAATAAAATAGAAGTACCTCGTTAGTGATTTTTCTGAAAAGCTTATACATAGCACCGCGTTTTTATCTTGCTCTTTTTGTAGTAGCAATTTTATATACCGTTGGGTTTTTTGTGGATGCAGTACTCGCTTTAGCTCAAATAGCTGCAGTAGGCCTCATTGTAATTTGTGTGGCCGATTTTTTGCTTTTATTTGGTAAAAACTCAGGAATAAGTGCCTCACGAATAACCCCGCAAAGACTATCAAACGGTGATGAGAATTCTATAAAACTTACCGTCAAATCTCATTATAGTATTACCACAATTGTTGAGATTATTGATGAGCTTCCCATTCAATTTCAAATTAGAGATTTCTCGATTAAACAAGCGTTTAATCCAAATGCCAGCCATCAATTTTCCTATACCTTAAAACCCGTAAATCGCGGTGAATTTGAATTTGGCTCAATCAATGTTTTTGTGCAGACAAAATTATCTCTTTTCAAGCGAAGGTTTACGATTGATGAAAGCCAAAGCATACCTGTTTATCCCTCGTACATACAAATGCGGAAATTTGAGATGTATGCCATTTCGAACAGATTAACCGATCTTGGAGTGAAGAAAGTGCGTCGCCTTGGTCACACAATGGAGTTTGATCAAATCAGGGAATACGTTCGCGGTGATGATATCCGATCGATTAATTGGAAAGCAACAGCTCGAAGCAATCAATTAATGATCAACCAATATCAGGATGAACGTTCGCAACAGATTATCAATGTGGTGGATTTAGGTCGTGTAATGAAAATGCCTTTTGATGGTCTACAACTACTGGAATATGCCATAAATACCAGTCTGGTGCTTTCCAATATTGCGGTACTTAAAGAAGATAAAGCCGGCTTAATTACTTTTTCCAACAATGATTTAACAGTTATACCAGCTGATAAAAAACGTACCCATGTTCGTAAAATTCAGCAGGCGTTGTATAATATCGATACAAATTTCATGGAATCGGATTTTGATAAGTTGATTCTGGCTCTTAAAACTCATGTGAAGCAACGTAGCTTAATCCTGCTTTATACCAATTTTGAGACCTTAAGCAGTATGGAGCGTCAACTTCCCTATTTGCGAAAAATTGCAAAGGATCATCTTCTCGTGACCATCTTTTTTGAAAATACCGAGTTAACATCCCTAACCCAAAAAGACGCTCAAAACGTATCCGATATTTACCTGAAAACCATTGCAGAGAAATTTAGTTTTGAGAAAAAGCAGATTGTTATGTCACTAAATCGGTATGGAATTCATACTATTTACACCCCACCAAAGGAACTTTCAATTAACGCAATCAACAAGTATTTAGAATTAAAAGCTCGAACTTTAATCTAGTTCGCATCAAAAAGCCTGAGCACATCTCTGAACTCTATGTCTTCGATTCCACGATTACTTAAATCTTGATAGAAATCTTCTGGAATTCCCTGATTGTACAATGCTAATGCTCCTCGAAAATTCATTTCATCAAAGATATTAGCATCACCCATAGCTTTAATGTAACTCAACGGAATATCTTGATTATATAAAGCTATTATTCCCGCTGCATTCATTTCGTCAAATAAATCGGCAGCACCAAGAGCTTCAACATACTCTAGTGGAATGTCTTGATCGTACAATGAAATAATACCGTTGGCATTCATTTCATCAATCAAATCGTACGAAGCCAAAGCCTGAACGTACTCTACAGTAATTCCTCGGTTATACACACTAATCAATCCATTGCCCGACATTTCATCAAATAAATCAGTTTGTCCTAGTGCCAGAACATATTCGGATGGTACCTGACGGTTATATAATCCGATAATACCTGCTGCACTCATTTCATCGAAAAGATCAGAAGCTCCAAGTTCATTCAGATAATTTTGAGGAATGTTATTATCAAATATGCTGATGATGCCGGCCGAAGATAAGTCATCAAACAAATCAGACTCTTCTAACACGTTTATATAATCGAGAGGAATATTTCTATCGAATAACGCTTGTGCATTTGATACTGATAAATCGTCGGTGATATCAAAACTACGTAAAGCGGTAGCATAATCAAGAAAACTTCCACTTTGTTCGAAAGCTTCAAAGGCTTGTTCTTGAGAATTGTTCGTAACAGGTATCGATTGTTGAGTGGGCACAACCGGAGCCGGTATTTCAGCAACAGGAACTTCGGTTAGCTGATTATCTCCTTCTCCAAAAAAACGCTCAAATTGTCCAAGTGGGTTCATAAAGTAGATAAATACGATCGCCACAAAAATCAGCCAAAACCCGTATTTCCTTCTATTTGTACTTTCTTCATCGACGGAATTACTGTCGGATTCTGATTCTAAACCGGATTTCTCCCTTAAATAATCATCAAGATCAAAATCCTGATTATCGTTTGGCCGAACCCTTTCTCTATTACTCATACCAGATGTAGTTAATGTGACTTCATCTAGCACGATGAAGAGAACTAAAAGTTACAGTTCATTCTTACCCGTAGATAGATGGAAATTTCGATGGTTCGCATTCCCGCATCATTGAATAGATTTCATCGAAAATATCTTCTGCATTTGGCTTACTGAAATAATCTCCATCAGAAGCGTATGCCGGACGGTGTTCTTTAGCCGTTAAGCAACGTGGTTCTGAATCGAGATGGTAATATGCGTTTTGTGTTTGTAACACATTATGCAGAATAAAAGCAGAAGCTCCTCCCGGAACATCCTCATCAACAATTAATAATCGATTCGTTTTCTTTACAGAATCAGCAATGATGTGGTTGATATCAAAAGGCATCAACGTTCGAACGTCGATCAACTCGATATTTATACCAACTTCCTCTAGCTGTGGGATGATGGACTCTATGATATTAAATGTTGATCCGTAAGAAACTACTGTGATATCCGAACCCTGATGAACAATTTCTGGAATTCCCAAAGGTGTAGTAAACTCACCAATATTATCCGGTTGTTTTTCTTTCAATCGATACCCATTTAAAGGCTCAATAACGATTGCGGGATCATCTCCTTTCAGAAGTAAATTATAAAACCCGGCAGCTTCAGTTAAATTTCTTGGCACACATAAATGTATTCCACGAGCACCACTTAAAATGACTCCCATTGGAGAACCAGAATGCCAGATTCCTTCAAGTCTGTGCCCACGAGTACGAACAATAACAGGAGCAGCTTGGCGACCTTTTGTTCGGTAGCGCAATGTCGCAAGATCATCACTTAACACATAAAAGCAATACAAGAGATAATCGAGATACTGTATTTCAGCAATAGGTCGAAGACCTCTGATTGCCATACCAATCCCTTGCCCTAAGATGGTTGCTTCTCGAATTCCCGTATCCGCAATTCGAAGTTTCCCGTACTTCTCTTGAAGTCCTTCAAGCCCTTTATTTACGTCGCCTAAGGCGCCTACATCTTCACCAAAAGTGAGTAAATTTGGATATGCGTTGAAAAGCTTGTCGAAATTATTTCGAAGAACAATCCGCCCATCTACCATATCTGAATTACTGGAAAATTCAGGCGCGATGTGCTCAACGTTCAATGGTGACTTTGGAGTCTCGCTTAATAAATGACTGTTATATCGATCTTCGTTTACCGGCTTATTTTCTTCTAACCAATTAATGAGTGCTTTGCGAGCATCATTCTCACTACCAATGGAGTATCGCACCGCTTTTTTAGCAACCGGCATAATATCTTTGCGGATGGCATTTGGTGATGCTTTGAGCTTTCGTTCCAGTGCTGTAAAACGATCATCGTTCAGCTCTTTTTTCAATTCAGCAACTTTAGAAAGCACAAAGGCTTTTTCCTTTTTCATTGGATCGATGTAATCCGCCCAAGCTTTTGATTTAGCTTCGTTTACTTCTTCCAGTGCATTTGTTTCAATTTCATCGAGTTGCGCCTCAGTGGCAATCTTTTTCGCTAAAATCCATTTTCTCAATTGATTGAGACAGCAATATTCAACTTCCCACTCTAAGCGTTCTTTGCTTTTATAGCGCTCATGCGATCCTGATGTTGAATGCCCTTGTGGTTGCGTTACTTCTTCTACATGAACTAATACGGGTACATGTTGATCACGCGCGATCTCTTCAGCTTTTTCGTAAGTTGCCAGTAATTGTGGATAATCCCACGCCTTTGCGGTTAGAATTTCAAAGCCAGGCTCTTCTTCTGTTCGCTGAAATCCCGAAAGAATTTTTGATATGCTTTCTTTCGTAGTTTGGTATTTTTTTGGGACTGAAATTCCGTACCCATCATCCCAAACCGACATTACCATTGGTAGCTGTAAAACTCCAACTGCATTAATAGCTTCCCAAAAAACGCCTTCAGAGGTTGATGCATCCCCGATTGTTCCAAAAGCTATTTCATTACCGTTATTCGAAAACTTCGACCATTCTTCGCCGGAAAGCTCCGGTACATTTCTGTACATTTTAGAGGCTTGAGCTAAACCAACTAACCGTGCCATCTGCCCAGCCGTTGGCGAAATACCACTAGAAGTGTTTTTATTCTTGGTTTGATCGATCCATTCTCCGTTTTCATCGATCAATTTACTGGCGAAATGTGAATTCATTTGTCGACCGGCAGAATTAGGATCTGCTTCAGGGTCGGGGTGCGCATACAATTGTGCAAAAAACTGCTCTACGGTTACCCCACCAATTGCCATCATCAAAGTTTGATCTCGATAGTACCCTGAGCGGAAATCGCCATCGCGAAATACTTTAGACAATGCAATTTGAGGGATTTCTTTTCCATCGCCGAAGATTCCAAATTTGGCTTTACCGGATAGAACTTCTTTGCGGCCAATAAGCGACATATATCTGCTTGTCCAACCTAGTTTATAGTCGGAAAGAATCTCCTTCTTTTCAGCGGCAGAGAATTTACGTCGGGTCTTTGGCTTAACTTCTATCATGGCAATGGTTTGTACTTACTTGACTATTTGATATCTATGAAAGGGCTTCCAATATACAATTTCATGTACTTTTTTTAAAGCACGAAACTGCACAAAGAAAGCCCAATTTACGCTTTAAGATTAATGTAATCTGATCTTTACATTAATCGGTAAATCCACCTTTTGTCATCTTAATAGGATCTAAGGCATCTTTCAATTCTTGTTCCGACAAGTCGGTCATTTCAAGCGCTACATCTAATAATGCACGATTTTCGGCGTAGGCTTTTTTAGCAATTTTTGCCGCAAGATCGTATCCAATAATTGGATTTAAAGCTGTAACTAAAATCGGGTTCTTACCAACTTTTTCAGCAATTACATCTTCTCGAACAGTAAGCTTGGATACTGAACGATCAGCAAAATTTCTGGATGCATTTGCCAGAATATTGATCGATTCTAACAAATTATGTGCAACCATGGGTAACATCACGTTCAGCTCAAAATTTCCATTTAAACCGCCTACTGTTATGGCGGCATCGTTACCAATTACCTGAGCACAAACCATATTCATCGATTCCTCGATTACCGGATTCACTTTACCCGGCATAATGGACGATCCCGGCTGTAAGGCTGCCAGCTGAATTTCGCCAATTCCTGAATTAGGGCCGCTATTCATCCAGCGTAAATCGTTGGAAATTTTCATTAAGCTTACTGCAATCGTTTTAAGCTGACCGCTTAACTCTACAGGGGCATCAACCGTAGCTTGAGCTTCAAAATGGTTCGTTGCTTCTTCGAAAGCTTCGCCTGTTAAATCTGAAACGGTTGCCGCAAATGTTTTACCAAAATCTGAATGCGTGTTAATACCTGTGCCTACTGCAGTTCCACCTTGTGGCAGCTCTTTTACTCGTTCTAATGCAGCTTTTACGCGTTCAATACCAAGTTCAAGTTGGCGAGCATATCCACCAAATTCCTGCTCAATTGTAACCGGCATTGCATCCATAAGATGTGTACGCCCCGTTTTCACTACATGAGCGTTTTCTGCACCTTTAGCTAAAAAAGTATCTTTTAGGTGATTTAGAGCAGGGATTAGATTTCTCTTTACGGATAAAACTGCAGCTATTCGAATTGCTGTGGGGATCACATCGTTCGAACTTTGCCCAAAATTTACATGATCATTCGGATGGATTCGATCCTCACCTTCCTTTCCCTCATTAGCAATATGACTGATAACTTCATTTGAGTTCATATTACTAGATGTGCCCGAACCGGTCTGGAAGATATCAATCACAAATTGTTCATCGTGCTTTCCCTCAATTACTTCTGTAGCCGCACTCATAATCGCATCAGCTTTATCTTCATCTAACAAACCAAGTGATTTATTTGCTGAGGCTGCAGCTTTTTTTACGGTACCTAATGCTTCGATAAATTCACGACTAAATCGAATGCCTGAAATAGGGAAGTTATCATTCGCACGTTGCGTTTGCGCACCATATAGTGCGTTTACGGGCACTTTAATCTCGCCCATACTATCTTTCTCGATTCTGTAATCGCTCATAATTTTTTGATTTTCTATTAATCTAAACTTTTAGTTTATCGCACTATTATGTAATCAACACGATACTGTAACATCCAATTACAGTATGAACATGGTATGAAGACTAAAGCGCCTTCGTATACATATGATATTTTTTATCAACCTTAGCCCCAAGGCGCTCAGCTACACGAATCATATCAACATTATTATTCAGTACCCAGCTGATTTCTGACCGATCGTATCCTTTTATTTTCCCTCGTTCAATTGTTCGCTGATTTAATAACGCCTCTATTCCTCTGCCTTGATATTCCGGCAAAACACCCATAAGTGCCGTACGTAATTCATTAATTTTCTTACGCCCAAAAAGTAGTTTAAAAATCCCAAAAGGAAATAGTTTTCCATTCATTGTTTTGAACAGCACATTCAAATTCGGAATGGAAATTGAAAAACCAACCGGTCTTCCATCAATTTCTGCAATGTGGGCTACGTCGGCGTCTAATATCAGTTTAAAATCGTCCGCAGTGGACTGTAACTCGGCTTTGGTTAAAGGTAAAAATCCCCAGTTATCCTTCCACGCCTGATTGTAAATTTCGCGCACAATTTCTACTTCTTCTTTGATGCGCTTCATATTTACTTGCCGAAAACTTAAACCGGGATTGCGTTTATGCACGATTTCGGTTGCGCGTTTCATACGATCGGAAGCCACATCATCCTGAGAAATCATAAAAGCGAGTAATTCCATTTCAACATCATAACCACAAGCTTCAATCAGCTTTGGGTAGTAAGGTTTGGAATACGGCATCATTACAAAAGGATCCCGATCAAAGCCTTCGGTTAAAATCCCAATCATATCCATCATTCCCGGGCTTGCAGGACCAAGCACCTTGGTTATTCCACGATCCCTTAGCCAATCTTCTGCAACTCTGAACAATAATTCTGCTGTAGGTTGATGATCGATACATTCAAAAAAGCCGAAGTGACCCGTATTTGAATTATGATACTTGTTAAACCGATGATCCACAGTGGCTGAAATACGGCCCGCAATGTTGCCATTATGCTCAGCAATGAACAGTGCAATCTCCGCATTATCATAAAATGGATTTTTCTTTGTGTCGATCAGTTTTTTCTGATCTAGCCTGAGGGGCGGAACAAAATGAGGATCGTTTTGATAATGAGTGTACGGGAATTCCAGAAATGTCTTTTTCTCGTCATCGGTGGTGACGATCGTAATTCCCGTAGTGTTCATATCCTTTTTCTAGCTTGCCGAGTGTCCGTTACTATCGATTATCCCGTGCTTGATACCAACTTTTCTGAATGCTTCCAATATTCTGTCTAAATGGTCATCAGTGTGGCTGGCCATGTAACTGGTTCGTAACAACGATTGCCCTTGAGGTACTGCTGGCGGTATAACCGCATTGGCATATACGCCTTCTTTAAAAAGATCTTTCCAGAATTTAAAACAGTCCATCATATCGCCAATCACAACCGGAATTATGGGTGATTGACTCGTCCACACGTTAAAACCGATTTTTTCCAGTTCAGTGCGCATATAAATTGAAATTTCTTCTAATCGATCTAAACGCCAGGTTTCTTCCTTAAGGATTTCAAGTGCAGTAAGTACTGTAGCTACGTTAGCGGGTGGCATAGAAGCACTAAAGATATGCGCCGGTGAATGATGCCTGATATATTCGATTACGGTGCGATCACCTACCAAAAAACCACCAAGTGAAGCAAAAGATTTAGAAAAAGTACCACTAATTAAATCTACTTCATCCGTCAAACCGAATACCGAAGCAGAACCTCGCCCTCCTTTACCAACAACACCAACAGCATGGGCGTCATCCAAATACAAACGCGCATTAAATGCTTTAGCGAGAGCAACTAATTCCGGCACTTTTGCAAGTGTACCCGACATGGAAAAAACACCATCCGTAACAATAATTTTGCCAGCTTTGGGATCGGCTTGCTCCAAAAACTTTCGAAGCTGATCCATGTCGTTATGCTTATAACGCACCGTTTTTGCATTAGAAACTTGAGTACCAACTACTATGCAGGCATGATTATCACGATCAGAGAAAATTATATCATTTCGTCCAGCTATGGTTTGAATAGCGCCTTCATTGGTTTGGTAACCGGTACTAAAAAGAACACAACCTTCCTTGCCCATGAATTCAGCAAGTTTATCTTCCAGCTCTAGGTGGATATCAAGTGTACCATTCAGATATCTGGATCCGGTACATCCTGTGCCATATTTGGTAAGAGCATCCTGAGCGGCTTTAATGGTACGTGGGTCGTTTGTAAGACCTAAATAATTATTAGATCCGGCCATTATAACTTCCTGACCTTCAATTTCAACGATGGTACCATCGGTGGCTTCGAGCGGTTTAAAATATGGGTATAACCCCAATGCTTTTACTTCATCAGCTCGTGTGAAATTGTGTGCTTTTTGAAAAATGTCTTGAGTGGCCAATTTTTTAGTTTCGCTCATGCGATCCGTCCTGTCCAAATAATCGAATAACGTTGAATATAGCTAGTATTAAAATTCATTCAAATCTGCTAACTAGCCATTTAGAGTGCTGTGATCTTTTATAACCTCGCCAAGATAAGAAATATATCTATCAGCGACCCGTTCCCAAGCAAAATTTTGCTCCACATAGTTCCGGCTTCGCTCGCTCAATGTAGTATAATCAGTGGTTAAAACCTCATCTATCCGTGCGGCAAAGCTTTCAGCGTCTTTTACTTCTACCTTAAAACCGTTTTCGCCATCACTAATCACATCTTTAATACCTTCAAGGTCGGCGGCTACTGCAGGTGTTGATGCAAGATTGGCTTCCAGCATTACAATCCCAAATCCTTCCATATCTCCCTCAACAGGAATATTTGGCATGATAAAAACATCAGCAGCAGCATAAGATTTTCGAAGTAATTCGTCTGATTGTTTTCCAACAAAGTGTAACTGCTCTTTGTAATTGAGTTCATCCCGAACTTGCAATAACCGTTCATGTTCAGGACCATCACCAATAGCGAGATAGATTACATCGCCATTGATTTTTGGATAAACTTCGGTTATAAACCATTCATGACCTTTACGTTTTACTTGCCGGCCAACCGTTAACAATAATTTCTTGCCTTCAAGAGAGAAACCAAATGCATATTCCAGTTCTTTTCTGGCTGATGATTTTTCGGGCGTCTCTTGTATATGTGCCATATCAAAACCATTAGGCAAAGCAATACCTTTATCAGGATTCATTCCTCGTTTGATACATTCTTCGCGCGTAGCTTTTGATACCGAAATAACACCATCCAGCGCATCAAATACTTTGGGTACAAAGTTCTGATATAAACCTATTGGCATTTTCACATCCTGTCCATGATTAATGGTAACCATTGGTACAGAAATCTTTTTTCTGGTGAATTTCGCCAAAGTTGCGGTAACCATCGAGGAGAAAAGAATCACATCGGGTTGATAGTCCTCAACAATTTTGGGGAGTTTTCGAATCAGTTTTAATAAAAATACTGCAGTTCGGGCTTCAATCCCTTTCCATGGTGCGTGCTGAATAATTGTTTTTATCTGCACATTTGGCTTTTTCTTGAGCTCATCAACAAGCTGAATACTAACTCTTTGCATTCCACCAATGCTTTCTAGAGGGGCATTTTTTGGCGGATGCAAATGGGATATGTACAAAATCTTCATCATGAAGCAGAATAGTTCTTAATCACGGATTTATAGTTTTCTACGAGCCCACCATTGATTGAATCCCATTGATATTCCATCGCGAATTCCCGTGACTTTTTACTCATTGAACGTCGAAGTTCCTCGTTTTCTACAATTCTATTCAATTTCTCGGTAAAATCGGCTTTATTTTTTGGTTCGGCCCAAAATCCATTTACTCCATCTTCTACCAATGATTTGCTACCAATTGCATCAGCTACAACACAGGGTAAACCACTAGCCATTGCTTCAAGCGTAACATTTCCAAATGTTTCGGTGTGCGATGGAAACAAGAATATATCGCTACTTGCATAAGCTCTTGCTAATTCTTCTCCTTTTGCGAAACCGGTATAATGGGCAACAGGAAGCAGCTCTTTCGTTTCTTCCAAAGCAGGACCATCACCTACAATTAATGCACGTACTTTGGGATTCGAAGCCTGTAAAGTTTTCACTGCTTTTATGTAAGTGCGTAATTCTTTCTCCCACACTAAACGAGAAACAAAGCTCACTACAATTTCGTCGTCTTTAAATCCAACCGATCGCCGCCATTCAATATCTCTTTTATTTGGATTAAATCGTTCTAAATCAATTCCACGAGCCCATATTTTCATTTTACTTTCTACCCCGATTTCTTCTAATTCATCGATCATAGACTGAGAAGGAACATAGGTTTCTTCCACTTTTTTGTAGAAAGATTTCATGTGCCACTTAGCGGGTAGAAAAACGGGCATTAAAAACGCAGCATAATAGTTGGCATAACTCAAAAAGTGAGTGTGATAGCTAGCTACAACCGGTACATCATGTTTATTACCCCATTTAAGCGCACTGCTTCCGAGACCATCTGGAGTAGCGATGTGAATTAATGTTGGATTGAATTCTTCTAATCGCTTTTTTGCCCATCCGGGAAAATGCGTGGCGATTCTGTACTCGGTTCTACCGGGAACCAACATCGGTATGGAAGGCGTAACCACCAACTCACCGGAGTGCTCCATAGGTGGATTTTTAATACTCGGCCCGAAAACTAATACCGGGATGTTTTGTCTCTCTAAATAGGCTACCAGTCTGTTTAATGTAAGCGACACACCATCTCTGATGTGATTATAATTACCAGTAAATAATGCTACTCTCAGTTCGTTCATTCAGTTTAAAAGCAGTTCGTAGATTTGTATCTTCGAGGCTGTGCGACTATCCAATGATGCGCTAACCATTTTTCAAAAATCCGATAAATATACACATTTATGAGAGCCTTTGTTACCGGCGGAACCGGTTTTGTTGGCAGTCATCTTGTTGATGCACTGATCGAATCCGATCAATATTCTGAAGTATTGTGTTTGGTTAGAAGTTCTGATAAGTGGTTAACCGGTAAAGCCTTTACACGAGTTAAAGGCGATTTAACCGACTTACAAGTACTAAGTTCCGCGCTGGAAGGTGTGGATGTAATTTTCCATGTGGCGGGTGTAGTTAGAGCTCCAAAATGGATGGATTTTAAACTAGCTAATGTTGATGCCACTGAAAATTTGCTACGCATTGCGCAAAAGAAAGGAATTAAAAACTTAGTGATTCTTTCTTCCTTAGCTGCGTCAGGACCTAGTAATGGAACACCTATCACAGAACAAGCACAGCGGCGCCCGGTAAGTATGTATGGAGAGTCCAAAAAAGAAATGGAAGAAGTTATTCTAAGAACTGCATCAGAAAACGACAGCATTAAGATTATTCGTCCACCTGCCGTTTTTGGACCGCGCGAATCTGATATCTACACTTTTTTTAAAACATTTAAGCTTGGGATTTGCCCAATGGTTGGCGATGGGAACCATCCAAAGCTCTCAATGGTATACGTTAAGGATTTGATTAACGGTATAATGAAAGCCGCAGAATTCACAAAAAAAGGAACACATATTTATTTCATGGGTGGACCTAAAGACGCTTATTCATGGAATCAGATTCGTGAAATCACCTCAATAGTTACTGGCTGGAAGCCAATCCCCATAAAGTTGAAATCTGATTGGATTAAAAAAATTGGTTCTGTGGTGGAGAGAGGCGCAGGAATTTTTGGGAAATATCCGGTTTTGAATGAAGAAAAGGCTAAAGAGATGACCCACGAATGGGTGTGTTCATCAGCGAAAGCAAAAAAGGAACTAGGTTATACACCAACTACAACTTTAGAGGAAGGAATTTCGCGCACCATTAGATGGTACAAAAATAATAATTGGTTGTAGAATCATAAAAGAAGCATATGCATAACATCACCACTGCAATTCTAATCTTTCTGGTATTTTGTTTCAGTGCTCAATCGCACGCTCAATGGTCGCAGGATTACGAAAATCTTATAGAGATATCTAACATCAAAGCATTAGATGCCTCAGCCTCTCATTTGTACGTATTATCCGAACTTGAAGGCATGGCAGTTTTTCGTGTTTATGGTGATTCTTTGCAATGGCTATACACCTCATCGGGAATGCAGCGTAGAGGAAATATCATTGAATCAGACATTCGTTTCGCCTACTTGTATGGAAATTCGACGCGATTGACCGTACTGGAGCCAACATCTGTGCTTGGGGTGTTTTCATCTACGCAATTACCTGTTGCGCCAAGAGGTGTAGCTCGTACAGCTGATAAATTATATGTGGCACTTGCTGAGGAAGGCTTAGGTGAACTTCCTTTGACTTCTCCCGATGAATTTGATTCGGAAGCAACAATCGTTGCAAATGGCACAATAGGACGAGTTGCTGTTTTAGACGTTGTTTCATCGCTATTGTCCAATCAACTCTTTGTGTTATCTGATGATCGAAAAATTCACTCCTTTCAAATAGGTGATAACGGCTTAGAGTCAATTAGTTCATTGACGGTAAATGAAGACCTAACTAATCTTTTTATTCAAAACGAAAAACTATGGGGTTCAACCGATAACGGCGATTTGTATTCAGTTACCACAAATGGCTTGGGGCGAAAAATAGGCGCTACAAATACACCAATTTTTAAAGTTGCCGAGATTGACAATACATTATTCGTGCGTACTCAAAATGGACAGCTTTGGATATCGGAAAATAATGGAGCCTTACGATTATGGCAGGGAGAAAGCCAAAGCGGTAATTATATTGCTAAAAGTGCCGATGCACTCTGGATCTCAATTTTTGATAAAGTAAGTCCATTGCAAAAAAATAATGATGGTTCAGCTCCAGTTTCGACCTCAGGAACCAATTCAGGTGCTTTCCGACTCAAATCAATAGATAACAAAACACTAACATTTCCTCAGCCGCTTATTGCAGCTATCGAACTTGAATCTGGCGACCATAATGATGTAACTTTTACCTACAAATCTCCTGTTGCGAATGCTCGTATCCAAAAACAGGGCTTTTATTGGCAACCTTCTGTCAACCAAGTAGGAATTACTCCTTTTACTATAATTGGAACAAACAGCAAAGGCGAAATCGATAGTACTAGTTTTACTGTAGAGGTTCGCACATTCAATACTCCTCCACGATTCAGCCCGATTCGTGGTTCCACAATCGCAGTTAATGATCCTTATCAGATCACATTTAACGCCATCGATCCCGAAAATCCTTCAAATGGGTTAATTCGATATTTAGGAGTTGATCTACCGGATGGATCTACACTAAATGAACAAACCGGCGAATTTAGTTGGACGCCCAACGAACGGCAGATTGGTGATCAGTCGTTCAGAATCGTAGCAACTGATGAGCAGGGAACTGCATCATCCATCGAAGTAACTTATAAAGTGATAAATATTTCACGAGGCGAATAGTCTTTTTTTGAGCTCCGAATCGAACTTTACATCTTCTGTCTTAAATTGGTATGCCGAACATAAACGCCCAATGCCTTGGCGTGAAACCGGAGATCCATATAAAATCTGGATTT
This sequence comes from bacterium, assembly GCA_024742815.1. Classification (GTDB taxonomy): domain Bacteria; phylum Bacteroidota; class Rhodothermia; order Balneolales; family Balneolaceae; genus HXMU1420-13. Next base: position 71,498 of record JANSXX010000013.1, on the reverse strand, counting down.
CTGAAATCATGCTTCAACAAACACGTGTGGATCAGGCTTGGCCGTATTTTGAGCGTTTTATTTCAGAATTTCCCACTGTTTTCGATCTCGCAAAGGCCAATCAACAACAGGTTTTAAAAGCCTGGGAAGGATTAGGCTATTACAGCAGAGCACGGAATCTCCACGCTGCGGCCAAAACGATTGTCGATGAGTATGATGGTAAATTACCCGAATCCTACGATGAAATCATCAAACTGAAAGGAATTGGACCGTACTCTGCGGCTGCCATTACTAGTATAGCTTTTGGCAAACCAAATGCCGTGGTAGATGGTAACGTGATTCGTGTAATAACCCGATTTTTTGGAATCGAAGAAGATGTCCGTTCCAGCAAAACTACCAAACAAGTTCAACAGCATGTTGATCGGTTAATAAGTAGTGAGCATCCAGCTGATTTCAATCAAGGGATGATGGAAATTGGTGCTACTATTTGTAAGCCTACTAACCCAGACTGCAATAATTGTCCCATTTCTTATGATTGTGTGGCCAACAAAACAGCTAGAACGGATGTGATTCCCTATAAGTCGCCGGCAAAGAAAAAGCCACATAAGCATATTGGTGTTGGGATTATTATGAGAAATGATGGAAAGGTTCTCATTGCCCTTAGACCTGAAGATGCCATGCTTGGTGGACTGTGGGAATTCCCCGGTGGGAAACAGGAAGCTGGCGAATCTATCGAACAAACAGTGGTGCGTGAATTAGCAGAAGAACTCGATGTCGAGGTAAACGTCTACGAGGAGTTTATGACTCTCAAGCATGTATATTCTCATTTTTCGATTACGATGCATGCCTTTTTATGTAAGTTGATTTCCGGCGAACCTAAACCAAAATCGAGTCAGGAAATACGTTGGGTAGATATTTTTGAATTGGAGCAGTATCCATTTCCAAAAGCCAATAAAAAGTTGACAGAGAAGTTGATGGGAAGAATTAGGAATTAGGAATTAGGAAAATATATTTCATGCCCAAAAAGCTCAGAATCTTATCCAAAAAAACTCCTCGAACTCAAGCCTTATTTGTATAAGATGGTCGAGCTTGTCGAGACCCGGGAGTATATCGATTCCGATACCTTTCATTTTAATTTAGCCTTCACATAATATCTTGATATTAAAAACACCCTGTATTACATTGTAATACATTTTATTTATGCTATGAGTACAACAATTTCTATACGTATCGATTCTGAGCTGGAATCTATGCTCGATAAGGTATCAAGATCATCAGGTAGGCCAAAGAGCGAGGTTGTTCGCGAAGCACTGCGTCGTCAACTAACTATTGATTCTTTTCAACAACTTAGATCTCGAATCCTTCCCTTTGCTGAGTCGCAGGGCTTACTAACCGATGAAGATATTTGGCGTGAAATCTCTTGAGAGTATTTGCAGACACAAATTTTCTGATTAGTGCATTCGCAACACGTGGTCTAAGTGCAGATGTATTTCAATTGATATTATCCGAACATGAGCTTGTATTGGGTGAATTTATATTAAATGAATTCAAACGAGTAATGTTGACAAAAATCAAACTTCCTGAAAAGTATATAGATGAAGTTGAACAATTATTACGGCAGTTTGATGTGCAAGAAATTCCTGAAAATAAATCAGAAATTATTATACGCGATGAAGACGATAGATGGGTTCTTCAATCTGCAATTAATGCTCAAGCAGACATCTTGATTACCGGAGATAAGGATTTACTCGATATTACTGATCAAATTGAAAAGCCAAAAATCTTAACGCCACGACAATTTTGGGAGTTTGTACAATCATAATATGCCCAAAAAGCTCAAAATCCTCTCTAAAAAAAAGCTACTCGAACTAAAGCCTTATCTGGACAAGGTGGTCGATCTTGTCGAGACCCCAAATTACATCGATTCTGATCCCATACAATTCATGCATGCTTTTGAGGATAAAAATGATCAAAATTTAGCCGGTTTTTTTGCAGCAATCATGGCTTGGGGGCGCCGCGATATTGTAATCGCAAAAGTAGATGATTTACTGAATCGAATGAATTATCGGCCCAATGAATTTATCTCAAATTTCACCGACTCTGACGCAGCAGCATTTGATGGGTTCAAACATCGTACTTTCAAGCCTGAAGATATCTATTGGATGGTGAAAGCACTTCAGGGCGCTTTTATACAATTTAATTCTTTTGAAGGGTTTTGGGCAGATTGCTATATGCAATCAAAAGAAGAAGGAAGAGAGCTCATGGCGGTGTTTCATCAACGATTTTTTGAATTCTATCCGGAAACTCCGCAACGCTCAAGAAAGCACTTATCCAACCCTGAAAAAAACAGCTCGGCCAAACGAATGTACATGTATCTGCGCTGGTGCATTCGCAAAAGTAAAGTCGATTTAGGAACCATGTCATTCATGTCGACATCCGAATTAAAAATCCCTTTGGATGTTCATGTTGCTAGACAAGCTCGAGCTTTGGGTCTCTTATCCCGTAAACAAAACGACTGGAAATCGGTGTTGGAACTCATGGAAAATCTTAGAATCCTCGATCCAAATGATCCTGCTAAATACGATTATGCACTTTTTGGATTAGGTGTTCGCCCAGAGCTTGTGTATGAGAAATATTATGTGAACGATATACAGTGATTTTACTGATATAATGATTACATGATTACTTTTTTAATGGATTGCACTGCAGCTTCTGTTTGATCGATTTGTTAAATACTCTCTTAAATTGCAAACTTCTGGCACCAAAGTTTATCAATAGACCGACTTCTAAGTCATATGCCTCCAAATAATTTATTGCATGAGAGACATGAACATCTTGTAATTCCGTAACTGCTTTAATTTCTAACGCGATTTTATCCTCTAAAAAAATCTACTTTTCGCTTCCCGATGGGTGTATTTTTGTAATATATAGGCATTTCCTGTTCTCGCTCGAAAGATAAGTTTGAGTCTCTTAACTCAATTTGAAGCGCTCTTTGGTAGATTACTTCCTGAAAACCATTACCCAATGAAGTATGAACAATCATAGCTGCTTTTATTATTCTACCTGTTAAATCAGAATATTTATACTCAGTTCTATTCATATAAATCACTTCATCAAATAAATCCTGTTCAGAAAACAAAGAGTTGGTAAATGATTTAAGTCCTCGAATACACTCAGAATTACTCCTCTGTATATTCGAATCAATTTTTTTTATCTTTCAAGTTCTCAATAATGAGAAAATAAAATAAACGAAAGGATGTGAGACTCCAATGCTAGGCGTTGAAGTTAAAGACAACGAAAGTGTTGAGCGCGCAATCAATCGTTTCAAGAAAATGGTAACTCGTTCTCGAATCTTGAATGAATACAAGGATCGTCAACAGTTTACAAAGCCATCTATTTTGAAGCGAGAGGCTATGAAAAAAGCCGTACGCGAGCAACGTCGCCGTCAGCGCGACAATTACTAATTCGTTGTTTCACGAATTACGGCCCTACCGATTCATCGGGAGGGCTTTTTTTATGGCGTCTCGTAAGTACTTAACACCTAGTCCCCCTTTTGATATTGGAGCTATATTTTCAGAAAAACCCAACTTAGCAGCTTCTTTAATCCGTTGCTCAATGTGAGGTACCGTTCGGATTTCGCCAGCAAGCCCTACTTCCCCAACAAAAGCAACCCGCTGATTGATAGCTTTGTCAATTAAACTGGAAACAAGCGCACAACAAACTCCTAAATCACCGGCTGGATCACTCAGTCTAAAACCTCCTGCTACATTCAGGTACACATCCTGATTGGCAAAGCTAAATCCTGCTCGCTTTTCTAAAACTGCCAATAGTAACAATAAACGATTCCGATCAAAACCATTAGCTGTACGTTGTGGCGTTCCAAAACTGGTTGGTGTTGCCAATGCTTGCACTTCAATTAATAAAGGTCTTGAGCCTTCCATCGTACACACAATAGCATTTCCACTGACACCTTCAGTTTTATCAGATAAGAACAGTTCAGAAGGATTGGATACCTCTCGTAATCCATGCTCGAACATTTCAAATACACCCACTTCTTGCGCCGGACCAAATCTATTTTTGAGCGATCGCAGTAATCGATAGGTGTAATTCTTATCCCCTTCAAATTGTAACACAGTGTCTACCATGTGCTCTAACACTCGCGGACCGGCAATATCTCCTTCTTTAGTTACGTGCCCAATTACTAGCGTTGTGATATTCTTTTTCTTAGCAACTTGCTGAAACAAAGCGGCACATTCTTTCACCTGCTGAATGGATCCCGGCATGCTCGATAATTCTGTTCGATATACCGTTTGGATTGAATCCACAATTAATAAATCAGGATCTACCTTTTGTGCCTCTTCAATGATCAGGTTAACCTGCGTCTCGTTGTAAACAAGTAAATTCTGAGATTGGACTCCTAATCTCTGAGCACGTTGCTTAATTTGACCAGCTGATTCTTCTCCGGCACAGTACAAAATCTTCAGATTAGGATTCGATTTTGCAATTTGTAGAGTCAGCGTACTCTTACCAACTCCGGGTTCCCCGCCAATCAAAATGTAAGCGCCGGGAAGAAACCCACCTCCAAGTACCCGATCAAATTCAGAAATGTTGCTTAAAAACCTGGATTTCTCTGAGGTTTCAACTTCATCAAGTTTTTGCGGAGCGCTTGCCGATTCTATTCCCGCTACCTTCGCTTTGTGCTCTACTTCTTTTTTTGCGGATGTCTTTTCAACAAAAGTATTCCATTCATTACAACTGGGGCAACTTCCCAACCATTTCGGAGAAATATGTCCGCATGAAGAGCATTCAAATTGAATTTTGGTTTTTGCCATCAGTCTTTATTCTGAATCTCTTCAACCTGCCTATTGATGTAATAGGTGGTTGCAGCAAGTCCCACACCAATAGCAATGTAATAACTGATCACCCTCCAAAGGAATAACGAAAGCCCGATAAACGACTCCCTAACTTCCATCGCAATCTCCGAAGGCGACATAAACAATAATGGACCCTGGAAGAGCACAAACAATCCTTCTACACCTCCACTACCTCCCGGAGTTGGAACTACTAGAAAAGTGAGATTCATTGCTAAACTCCGAAGTACTGACAAGATCTCTGGTGCCGGAAGTAAACTTAAAATTACAATGGTCGGAAGTGCTATTCTACACAACCAAGAAGAGGTAGAAAACAAAAATGCTTTCAAAAGGAACGAGAATGGCTTTTTACGTAGCTGATGCGCATAGCTTTCCAAATTCTCTGCTTCAGCGCTAATCTTTTCTTCCCATCTGTTCAAAAATGGTAACCTGAAAACAAACTTAACTACTTTTTTGATGGCCGCCGGATTTACCAAAACTCCATATGCCAGCAAACCTGCATAACTAAGCAAAAAAATGTACAGGATTAGCATTGAGGCTTCCCCAATCATCCCTGCTTCTGGCGGAACTACCTCAAAATAAATCCCTGAAAAAAGTAAAATAGGTATAGCCAGCGCAAACCAAATCTGATCCAACAATACACTATAAAGTATGATTGCAGTGGACTCACCTAATTTCAGTCCTTCTTTTGTCATAGCGTAGGTTGCCATCGGTGCGCCACCTATAGTTGATGGCGTGACAGCAGAAGTAAAATCCCAGGTAAGCGTAATTCGAAAAGCACCTAACCAACTAACTGTTTGCTCAGATAGCACGCGGAACTTTGCCGCTGTAGCCCACACCCGTAGAAAAGACACCAATAAAGCTATGAACAAACCCGGCATCCGCTTTGGAGCCAGATGAGTTAGAATTCCCGGTGTATAGGTGTAGTAAATTACTCCTGCCATCGTAAGCAAGCTTAACGATAGAGAGAGCGCTATATACCTTTTAGATATAAAACTCTTGGGTTGTGGTATGTTTATTCCGTCTGTACTCAATGGCGAGAAATGGAATCAAATATAAAAAAAAAGCCACGACGTGCGTGGCTTCATTTTCGTTTGGTTGCGAATTTTACGCAATCGTTACATCGTCATTCAAGTAAACGTCTTGAATAGTGTTTAAGAGCTTTACACCTTCACCAAGTGGACGCTGGAATGCTTTACGACCACTGATTAAGCCCATGCCACCCGCACGTTTGTTAATAACAGCGGTTTTAACGGCATCAGCAAAGTCATTTGCGCCGGAAGCACCACCAGAGTTGATTAAACCAGCTCGGCCAGCGAAGCAGTTAATTACTTGGTAACGGGTTAAATCGATCGGGTGATCAGAAGTTAATTCACTGTAAATGCGCTCATCCAATTTACCGTAGCTGGAATCACCTGTATTTAGTGCTTTAAAACCACCGTTTACATCCGGTTGCTTTTGCTTGATAATATCAGCGCCAATAGTTGTACCAATGTGATTCGCCTGACCGGTTAAATCAGCAGATGTGTGGTAATCAACACCATCAACTTTGAATGCGTTGTTTCGAGTATAGCACCAAAGGATAGTTGCCATTCCTAGTTCGTGAGCATAAGCAAAAGCCTGAGCTACTTCCTGAATCTGACGATTTGATTCGTCTGAACCGAAGTAAATAGTTGCTCCAACAGCAGCTGCACCCATGTCATACGCCTGATCGATGGACCCAAACATGATCTGATCGAAGGTATTTGGGTAGGTCATCAACTCATTGTGGTTGATTTTTACGATGAATGGAATTTTATGAGCGTATTTACGCGAAACGGATCGAAGTGCACCAAAAGTAGATGCTACACCATTACATCCCGCTTCGATGGCTAGTTTAACAATATTCTCAGGATCGAAGTAATCCGGGTTTTTTGCGAAAGATGCACCACCTGAATGCTCAATCCCCTGGTCAACCGGAAGAATAGAAACGTATCCGGAACCACCTAAACGTCCGGCTTCCATTAACCATTGTAAATTCCCCAACACTCTATTATTTCGATCGGAGTGGTACCATACTTCATCTACATAATTCGCTGATGGTAATGCTAAGCGATCTTTACTTATTGTTTTACTTTCATGCTCCAACAGGTACGAGGCCTCATCTCCTAAGTACTCTGCAATTTTAGCTGTATCAAGTGACATATCTTTCTAATTTGTGATTAATCATTTGGTGCAAAAATATAGCAGATAATCGTTGGAACTACTACTGCCATTCTGCTCCGTTTCGGGATTTATTTATTCGAAACGCCACAAAATCCTTATCTTTTATAAATTTTTGATGAACCATGAACATAGGCCCAATAGAACTTCCTGAGAAACCGCTTTTCCTCGCTCCGATGGAAGATGTTTCTGATTCTCCATTCCGACAAATATGCCGGGAAAAAGGAGCAGATATCGTTTACACAGAATTTATTAGCTCCGAAGCACTCATCCGCGACTCCGATATAGCACTCCACAAGATGAGCTATACTGAGAGCGAACGACCACTCGGCATTCAAATTTTTGGTGGTCGTGAAGAAGCGATGTATGGCGCTGCAAAAGTAGCTGAAATCAATAACCCAGACTTGGTTGACATCAACTTCGGATGCCCAGTTTATAAAGTTGTGAACAAAGGCGCCGGTGCTGCATGCCTAAAGGATCTTGGGATGATGGAGCGCATGGCGGGCACGGTTGTGGATGCAGTTGAATCGAAGCCGGTTACTGTAAAAACACGTCTTGGCTGGGATGATGCAACCATCAAAATACAGGAAGTGGCACTGATGCTTCAAAAATTGGGAGTGAAAGCGTTAACTGTACACGCAAGAACCCGTGCCCAAAAATACAAAGGCGATGCACGATGGGAATGGTTGAAGAAACTCAAAAACACACCCGGACTGGAAATCCCAATTATCGGAAACGGCGACGTAACTACTCCTGAACTAGCCAAACAAATGTTCGAAGAAACAGGTGTTGATGGAGTGATGATCGGTCGGGGTGCAATTGGAAACCCCTGGATTTTTGAACAAACTCGTCATTACCTGGAAACGGGAGAATTACTACCCGAACCTACGCTTCAAGACCGACTGGAACTTACCGCTGAACAGCTTCGCAAATCGGTAGCTCATCAAGGCGAGCGTTATGGCGTCATTATCATGAAAAAGCATTATGGGCAGTATTTGAAAGGCATCCGAAATGGGAAGAAACTACGTTTAGAGCTCATGAAGTACGATACCATGGATCCCATACTAGAGATTTTACTCAACTATAAAGAAGAAGAGTTTTTTGCGGTTGTTTAGGAGTCGTTATTAGTTACTGGTTTCTGGTTTCTGGTTTCTGGTTTCTGGTTTCTGGTTTCTGGTTTCTGGTTTCTGGTAATAAGGAAGTTTTTAAATACTCTTGAGTCTTAATTTATAATTGACAATTGAACAATTCTTAATTGATAATTGAACCCTCTTTCCATATCCTGATGTTGTTATGATGCGATTTTGAACCAATTTTTCGAATATGGCAAGACAAAGCATTTCCCTTACTGAACCCAATGATCTATGGCTTAAAAGTCAGGTTGAGAAAAAAGAATATTCAAGTAAAAGTGAATTGGTGAACGATTTAATTCGTCAGGCAAGAAACCAACAGAGTCAGATAGATTTTGCTAAGCTTAAACTGGAAAAAGCTGAGAAGAGCGGATTTACCAACGATGGAAAAAAAGATATTCTTAATGCTTCAAAAGAGCTTATAAATGGCTAAGTACCGTATTAGTTACCAAGCGAGAGAAGATCTAATCAGAATTCATCAGTATGGGGTTTACAAATTCGGCGAATCTCAAACAGATAAATATTTCAATCAATTTTTCGAATACTTTGAAATCATAGCTAAGAATCCGACACCATTTGAATCTGTTGATTTAATAGAGCCAGGCTACCACCATTGTGTATGTGGAGTCGAAAGTATTTTCTATCGAGTAAGAAATAATGATGTAGAAATAATGGCCATTATTGGAAAACAAGATATCAGCCTTATACTTTAACAATCTAATCTAAGGGTGGTACTTGCACGTAATTCTTAATTGCTCATTGAACAATTCTTAATTGCACCGAATCCTTTCGGTGATTTCTCCGTACCCCACTCGCAGTTAACTAATCAAAGAGAAGAATATGCTAGCCAGAATCGGTCGAATTATCGCCTCATTATTTGGAGCTGCAGGAGTTGCAGCCGCCCCAGTAAAATCTATCGCCGCCATCGTACTTTCGATGATCGTGCCTTATCTACTTTACGCTTTCCTAGGTGGATTTGGAATCGCACTCCTATTTGTAGGAATTATCTGGGCAATCTGGAATTTCGCTAAGAAGAAATGATTTCGTTATTTGTTAATCGTTATTCGTCTTTCTTGAATTAAACGAATAACGATTACACGATTAACGATCAAAGATAATCCCTTCCAAAAAACGGCTTCAACACTTCAGGAACGCGTACTTTGCCATTCTCTTCCTGATAGGCTTCTAAAATAGCTGATACAATCCTCGGTAATGCCAATGCAGACCCGTTTAAGGTGTGCACCATCTCGGTAGATTTCTCTCCTGAACGATATCGAAGCTGCATTCTGCGCGCCTGGAAGCTCTCGAAATTTGAGCAAGAACTCACTTCCAACCAGCGTTGCTGTCCCGGACTCCAAACTTCCAGATCGTACTTCTTTGTTTGCGTAAAGCCCATATCTCCCGTACACATTAAAAGTGTTCTGTAAGGCAATTCAAGTGCTTGAAGGAGTTTCTCGGCATGCTCCCGAAGACTCTCAAGCTCATCGTAAGAAGTTTCAGGATTCACGATTTTCACGATCTCGACTTTATCAAATTGGTGGAGTCGATTTAATCCGCGAACATCCTTACCGTAGGAACCTGCTTCCCTTCTCCAGCATGGTGTATGGCACACATAATTGATTGGCAAATCGCTTTCTTTCAAAATCTCATCTCGATGATAATTCGTTACCGGAACCTCCCCTGTTGGTATCACAAAAAACTCATCACGAGGAATAGTGTACATCATATCTTCCTTATCAGGAATTTGTCCGGTACCTCGAGCAGAATCTTCATTCACAAAGTAGGGAGCCTGTAATTCGGTAAATCCGGCAGCAACCCCTTCATTAATAAAATAGTTAATTAATGCGCGTTGCAAGTGCGCAACAGGACCTACATAGAATGGAAATCCTGCTCCGGTAACTTTCACACCTCGTTCAAAATCTACCCATCCATAACGCTCTACAATTTCCCAATGCGGTTTGCGCCACTCTTCGTTATTTGGTGTTCCCCATGTTGCAAAAACATCATTATCATCTTCAGTATGGCCAACAGGCACACTAGGATGAGGTACATTCGCAATTTTGTAAAGCAATGAGTCTCGCTCTTCCGACAGTATTCTCTCCTTTTCTTCAAGTGTTTTTACTTCTTCCTTAAATTGCCCGGTTTCTTTAATAATCGCCTGGGCTTCCTCTTTTTTACCCTGTCCCATCAACATACCAATTTGCTTGGCTTTGGCATTATTCTCACTTCGCAAGGTATCGAGTTTGTGAACGAAAGCCCTCCATTCTTCGTCCTTAGCTAAAACCTGATCCACCAATTCCGGTTCTTTTTCTCCTTTATTGATCATCCCCTGTTTTACGGTTTCAACGTTTTCTCTGATGAAGTTTATGTCGAGCATTTCTGAATGAGTTTTCTATTTAATTTTGGATTCAAAGATACAGCAGTTTTCACTTCCTTTTGAAGCGTTTTTTTCTTCTAATCAGCTATCACTTTTGTTTGTAAAATCATAATCTCCGCCATTGCCAACCTAAATAAATTAGGTTATTTTGCATGATTGTTAGAATTTTTAGGAAATAGCGAGTAAAATATGAGCCAAATGCTTGATGAAATTGATATTGCGATTTTAAATCACTTACAGGACAATGGGCGTGCGCAGCGCAATAAAATTGCTGAGATGGTTAACCTCTCCGTTCCCTCTGTTTCTGAACGCATGAAAAAGTTAGAAGAGCGTGGTTTAATCAAAGGATATTTTGCAGTTTTAAGTGATAAGAGTTTCAATTTTGATATCTGTGCTTTCTTATTTGTACAAATTGATGGCTCTGAAAACTACCCCAGCTTTGTTGACAAGATTCAGAATGAACCAGAAGTTTTAGAATGTCACTCCATTACCGGAGAAGGTTCTCATCTGCTGAAAGTAAGAACAAAAAATACCTCCTCTTTCGAGCAATTACTTTCCAGAATTCAATCATGGCCCGGTGTTGATAAAACGCGCTCAAATCTTGTGCTATCAAGTTTTAAAGAAACCAGAAAATTGCCCATCGAGCAGGCTACAGAACTCATCAAATCGTAATTTATAGTATTCAGTAAGTGCTATAAAGGCTGTATCAAACCGATACATAAAGAATTATGGACAGAGAAGTATTTCAAGAACAATTTGGATTATTAGGTAAATCAGAATCGATGAAGCAAGTGGTCGATAAGATCATGCAGGTTTCTAAGGCTGATATTACCGTGTTGTTACAGGGAGAAAGCGGAGTTGGTAAAGATGTTACCGCGCGTGCCATTCATGGTTTAAGTTCACGAAAGCACAACGATTTAGTGATTGTAAACTGTGGTGCAATTCCGGAAGGTATTATCGAAAGTGAGCTTTTTGGCCACGAAAAAGGTGCTTTTACCGGTGCTAACGAAAGTCGGGAAGGATATTTCGAAAAAGCAGATGGCGGCACGATTTTTCTTGATGAGATTGGAGATACCCCAAAAAATGTACAGGTAAAATTACTTCGTGTTCTCGAAAACGGTGAGTTTTTTAGAGTTGGATCGAGCAAGATACAGACTACAAATGTTCGAATAATTGCTGCAACCAATAAAGATCTATGGAAATTAGTTGAAGAAGACGCTTTCCGCGAAGATTTGTACTACCGCCTCGATACCGTTCAAATACATCTTCCACCACTTCGAGATCGACAAGAGGATATAATCGAGATATTCAGAAAGTTTGTTCAGGAATATTCTACTCGCTACGATTCGGTTTTTAAAGGGTTTTCTGATGAAGCTCGTGAACTGCTTGTTTCCTACAGATGGCCGGGAAATATTCGGGAATTACGAAATGTAGCCGAACAGCTGGTAGTTCTTGAAAAATCGCAATTTATTGATGCTGAACGCCTACAGAAATACTTGAAAGGAAGGCAACGCAGTGGATCGGCAGATAACCTCCCAATGGTATCTGACCAAAAAGAGCGCGATGACAGAAATTATGAAGAAAGCTTCAGTAAACGTGATCGGGAATTGATCTATCGCGCTTTGGTTGAACTTAGTAACGATATTGGAGACGTGAAAAAGATGCTGGCAAATTTTCTTTACAGCTCGTTTTCTAATTCTAATAAACAGTTACCTGCACTCCCCGAAATATCTACAGGTGGACTTGAAGCGGCTACCGAACAACTGATAAAATACAGCCCCGATATAGATACTCCTCTTGGAATGCGAAATATGCCGGAAGATAATTTGGAGTCGGAGCCTGAGGTGTATGAAGAAAGCTCCAATATCGAAGAATTTTTCAGTTCCGATGAGATTCCTTCAATCGAAGAAACTGAGCAATTCTTAATCAAAAAAGCCTTAGAAAAATACGATGGCAATCGCCGAAAAGCATCTGAGGCGCTAGGTATCAGCGAACGAACTTTGTATCGAAAACTGGATCAGTATGGGCTTGCGTAAACTTCTGCTTGGTTTTTTGATGTGCACCATGGTTATGCAAACTAGTTGCTTGAGGTATAGCTTCACGGGTACATCAATTCCCGAAGATGTTAATACGATTTTTATCCCATTTTTTCCTGATCAATCCAATTCGGGAATCGGTGACCTTTCAGATCGTTTAAATGATGTATTACTTCAACGCTTTGTTAACGAAAGTAGGTTGGCATTAGCAAACAGCGAACAAGATGCTGATGCTTTGCTTACCGGGCAGATAATCAGCTATAGCAATCGTCCATTTAGCATTGGTGGGAATGAACAAGCGAATCAAAATCAGGTTCAAATAGTGGTTCGAGCTACCTTCTCTTATCAAAAAAACGCAGATAATGAATGGGAAAATAAGAGCTTTACCGGCACATTTACCTTTGACCCCACACAAGATCCCATCGAAGGTGAAGACAATGCTGCCGATGAGGCGTTAGAACAAATTGCAAATAACATGTTTAACGAGGCAGTAAGTAGCTGGTAAACATTGTTTAATAATGGCAGGTGCAGTATTATTGCCACTGATGCAGCAGATTCCTTTTAACATACCAAAGTCGCTATCTTCGTTTGTCGAGATTTTCGAGTCTGATGAAGATAAAGCCATTCAAAAACTTCAGAAACAAGTAAAGAAGAGGGATCCCGATGCTGTTGGGCATTTTTTGTTAGCTTGGTTTTATCACTTAAAAGACGATCAGAAATCAGCCATTAAAGAAGCCTTAATCGCAAAAAACTATGCTCCCGGTAGTCCACTAATGGAGCATTTGCATTACTTCTTGGTACATCCGGAAAAGTTTGATGCCCGGGTTCCTGAATCCCGATATTCAGAAAAAACAACGCTCACCCAAGGCACTCGCAGGTCACCTGTACTAGATCTTGATCGATTAATCGAAATGCTGGAAGCGGTAGAATCTCAGCGGATACAAATCCCGATAGATGACGATGGCGAGGTTGAAGACCTGAGTGAAGATGCCAATAATATTGAGGATATCGTTTCTGAAACCTTAGCGAAAATCCATATCGCGCAAGGCAATAAAAAGGAAGCGATTAAAATGTATGAGCGATTGGTAGTTGCTGATGAACACAAAGCTTCAGAATATCAGCAAAAAATAGAAGACCTTAAAAAAGACTAGCCCTTAACAAAAGGGTTAAATTTTTTCTCATGACCGACAGTAGTTGAAGGTCCGTGCCCCGGATAAATCTTAGTTTCTTCGGGCAAGGTATACAGCTTATTTTTTATTGACGCGGAAAGTACCTCTATCGATCCTTCGTATAAATCAGTTCTGCCTATACTTTCTCTGAATAGTGCATCACCTGCTATACAAAAACCTTCACTTTTTTGATAAAAAGTGGTGTGATCGGGTGAATGTCCCGGAGTATATAAACACTCGAAAGAAAATGAACCAATTTCGAAGGTATCATCCACAGGTAATGATTCGGGGATAAAACTAAATCCAACCTGTCGCAACCCAAACATGGTAGCTTGATTGCCAAAATTTTCCCATAAAAAAAGATCTTCAGTGTTCAGGTAGACGGGAACTTCAAAATCTTTAAGTACTTGTTGAAGTCCTAACACATGGTCTACATGAGCATGAGTAAGTAAAATGGCTATTAACGAAGAGCCTGAGCTATCCAGATAGTCGACAAATTGCTGATACTCGGAAGTTGAAGAGAAACCGGGGTCAAAAAGAATAGCCTCACCGTTTTGCTCCAGCAAATACGTGTTTTCTAAAAAAGGACCAACTTCGAATATCTTAATCTTCATCTTTCAGCTATAAAAAAAGGATGTACCGATAAGATACATCCTTTTGAAATCCATGGAGAAATAGGATTATTTCTTCTTGTACATTCTCTTGAAACGATCAACACGACCAGCTTTGGCGGTGAACGCTTTCTTAGTATAGAACGGATGATTTTTAGAATCGATTTCCGCTCTGTATACACCATCTTTGGTGTCTAATGTACTTCTAGTTTTGATTTCTGAGCCATCGCTCAGTACAACAGTAATTTCTTTGTAATCGGGATGGATACCTTGTTTCATGTCTTGGCTATATCAAATTTGCGAAAGGCTTTAAATATACGATGATCTTTTTGTGATATCAATCATTAAATATCAAAATCATTATAATCTTCTTCATCAGAATCACTTATAGAAGAAAACATGGAACCTAGCATATCCGAGTAAGTGGTATCGTCGTCCATATCTTCTTTACTAAGCATAGAATTTTGGTGTAATGCCTCCAGAACCATATCCATTAATGCATAAACTTCTTCTTCGGGAGCCTTATCAAAAGTTTTACGAACCAATGTTTTGAGTCCATCTATGCTATCTAACGCGGAGTAGTATTCAGGAGTTGAAAGTGTATCCGGCAAGTTCACTTCATTTCCTTTTGTAAACCAGCTGGTAACCGTTTCATATTTTGATTTACCGTCGCCATTTCGGTTTTGTGGATCAGGAAAATAAAGCTTAAACGTTTTACTGATTGCTTTACCAATTATATGTTTTGCAACACTAATCGCCCCCTCTTGTTCACCTTCGTATACTAACTCTAGTTTTCCGGTAAGTGCAGGAACCATGTGGTAAATATCCGCGATACGCACCGTTGCTTTATCCTCACCATTAATCACAGCTCGGCGTTCGGCAGAAGACACGATTTGTTCCATCGCAGTAATGGTCATTCTCGTGGACACCCCACTCTTTTGATCCACATATTCCGAGTCTCGTGCTTCAAATGCTGCACGTTCTATGATTTCACGATAAATTTCAGGAATTGTAATTATTGGCGCCTGTTCACGTTCTTGCCAAGCTTCTTGTCGAGTAATTTTGATACCCGTTTCTAGTTCCTTTGGATAATGCGTAATTATTTGTGCATCAATTCTATCCTTTAAAGGTGTGATGATGTTTCCACGATTTGTGTAATCTTCCGGGTTAGCAGAAAATGCCATGGATATATCTAGGGGAATCCGCACATTAAAACCACGAATTTGAATATCCCTTTCCTGCATGATATTTAATAATGCCACCTGTATACGTGGTTGTAAATCCGGTAACTCATTGATCACAAATATTCCGCGATTGGTTCTTGGGATTAGCCCAAAATTGATAGCATTTTCATCCGCCAGATTTAACTTATTGGTGGCTGCTTTGATTGGATCAATATCACCAATCAAATCAGCTACGGTAGTATCTGGTGTCGCAAGTTTTTCTCCATACCTGTGACTACGATGTACCCATTCGATAGGAGTATCATCGCCCTGTTCCTTGATTAAATCAATTGCGTATTTAGAGAGTGGTTTTAAGGGATCATCATTAATTTCTGATCCTGCAATCACCGGCATGTACTCATCCAAGAAATTTACTAACGATCGCAGAATTCGAGTTTTTGCCTGCCCTCTTAAGCCCAATAATATCAGATCATGGCGTGAGAGTATCGCATGCTGGATTTGGGGCAATACAGTTTTTTCATATCCTAAAATACCTTCAAAAATGGGACTACCTGACTTTATAGCGGCAATCAGGTTTTTTCTAATTTCATCTTTTACTGTGATGGATTTCCATCCACTTGCCTTTAATTCACCTAATGTTGTGATACCCGGCTTTGTATTCGTCATAGTTTCCTTTTGGATTTATTACTAATACAACTTTTCCATTTTGGATATCATTCAACGCTTATCCGTTATTTCTAAAGTATTTTTTAGGGCCTCGGTTTTAACTAACGTTTCGTTCCATTCATCGCTTGGGTCGGAATCTGCTGTTATTGCACCACCAACGGGATAGATCAATCTATTCTCTTTAATCATGGCGGTGCGAATTACCACATTAAAATCGAAATCAAAATTTGGAGTAAAATATCCTATCGCTCCTGAGTATAGCCCGCGTTTGTAGGATTCTAATTCTTCGATTATTTCCATAGCAGCAATTTTCGGTGCGCCAGTCATCGATCCCATCGGAAAACAGGCTTTAATTAAATCTACAGGATGAACATCCTCCAAAGCGCTAGCGGTAATCGTAGACACTAACTGGTGAACCGTTTTAAAACTTTGCACTTCGAACAGAGACTCAACTTTTACACTACCCGGTTTAGAGACACGATTCAGATCGTTTCTAACCAAATCAACAATCATCAAGTTTTCAGCTCGGTTCTTTTCTGAGGTTAAATCGTTTATGCTGTGCGAACTCGAATTCGGAATAGTACCTTTAATGGGTTGGGAAAAAAGTGTGTTCCCTTTTTTACTCAAAAATCGTTCGGGCGATGAGCAGCAAACATTAATCCCCTCAAACTGAAGATAGGCTGCAAAAGGAACTTCTCCCCTGTTTCGCATTTGTCGATAAAGGCTAAATGCTTCACCTTCAAATTCAAATTCATGAGCGTATGAATAATTTACTTCGTACACATCTCCTTCATAAATGTGCTGTTTTATCGCAATTACATTCTCTTCGAATTCTTGCCTCGATATACTATTATGTCCACTAATCGAGTATTGATTATTTCGCTTTGTAACAGCTAATTTCTGTAATTCGGAAACATTGCCTTTTAAAAAATTTAACTCTCCCTCATTATCTATTTGAATCAAAAGTTGAGGTTGAATGAAGAACAAGTCTGGGATTTCAATTAGCGATAAATTTTGAGTGGGTATCGCTTCATTGTACGATTTCAGATCGTAGCCCATAAATCCAAACAACCAATCGCTGCAGGAATCCAGATACTTTTTCAATGCTGAAAAAGGATTTTCAACCTTTGTTGTTTGAGTTCCTGCTTCTCGTATGTGGATAGTATCGCCATAAGCAGTTATAGAAGATTTTTCCCCCACCGCTATCAGAGATTTAGTGCTGGCCTGATGATCCATTTTCTGAGATTCAAGCATAACCACCGCTACATTTTGTGGCAGGCTTGAAATCAGCTCTTCGATATGGGTAGGAATTTTAGGCATAGAAAGTAATCAGCCTCAATGATAAGGCTTTTCGGTTTTCTTTTATGTGTTTTCGTATCATCGTTCTCAAAAAAACAACATGTTCTACTCTACATTTCTAAAGCCTTATTTATTTCAAAAAGATGCCGAAGAGGCACATGAACTAGCTGTGGAGTGGGCCGAGCGAACTTCGAATTCACCTATTCTCAAAGCATTATGCAAAATTGTTTACAGTGGGGATAACTCCGGGCTTGGTAACTCATATTTCGGGTTACACTTTCCAAATCCGGTTGGCTTGGCAGCAGGTTTTGATAAAAATGGAGTAACACCAATTGCAATGCAGGCTATGGGCTTTGGCTTTGTTGAAATAGGAAGTATTACAGCAAAAGCAGCGAAAGGAAATCCAAAACCAAGAGCGTTTAGACTTCCAGAAGATAATTCTCTGATCAATCGAATGGGTTTGAATAATGAAGGAGCGGATGTAATTGTTCAACGCCTGAAAAACGTAAAATTGGACATCCCACTTGGGATTAATATTGCTAAAACTAACGACGCTACGATTCATGGTGATGCTGCCATAGAGGATTATGCCTATAGTTATCGCAGAGCAATGGAAGTGGCAGATTATATTACCATAAACATTTCTTGTCCGAATACCGGTGAGGGTAAAACATTTGAAGATCCTGACGCTTTAAAGGCTTTATTGGAAGGACTCCCACTATCAGAGAGTCAAAGAATCCCAACTTTGGTGAAGTTCTCGGTAGATACGGCTAAAGAAGGTCTCGCCCATTTAGTAGACTTATGTGAATCGTTTGGTATTGATGGCTATGTAGCCACCAATACTTCTTCCGATCGATCGGGATTGAAAACCAGTGCAACTCGGCTTGAGCAAATTGGAAATGGAGGACTAAGCGGGGCTGCCATCCATAAAAAAAGCACACAAGTTGTAAGCTGGCTAAATGAATTTTTGCAAGGTAAAAAACCTATTATTGGCGTAGGGGGAATTCAAGATGCTCAATCTGCAATAGAGAAAATTGATGCGGGTGCAAATTTACTGCAAATATATACCGGAATGGTTTACCGAGGACCGGGATTAGTGAAAGAGATAAAAAAGTCTCTGCAACATCGATAATTATTTTGGGATCACGAAGTCGATATTACAAGAAATCATTTGTGCTTCACCTTCGAACATAATAGGCTCAAAGGAAATAAACGATTCTATAGCATTCTGATAGGCCGATATGAGGCGTTCATTTTCTGTCTCAGTGACTAATTCAAAATCATCAACTACTCCGCGTTGATTGATTAAAAAACGGTAGGTAATAAATTCTTCTTCCACTCCGTCCGGAACATTTAATGAACTATTAAACGCATCTACCCCACCTCTAATTTGCGGTTCTACTTCTAAATCGACACAACTAGTGTAGCCTTCGATAGTTAAAGATCTAGTAAATGTAGTATCTGAAGCCACAGGATTAAAATCAGGTTCGAATGTCTCTTTTTTAGGCTCGGGTAAAGCAAATTCATTCTTCCAGATAGAAATGGTTTTTTGGAATTGCGAAGAACTGAACTCGCTACTAAAAGTTTGTACATGAGTTCGAGTTGAATCCCAATACCTCCCTTGATATGGAAATAAGTTTGTGTAATCAGGCTGAACTAACACTGAATCGAGTATTGATCGATAGTATACACTATCCTGTGATGATAAATTGCTGGTACTGTCAGCAAGTGAACTTCGAAGTGAATCCTTGAGCGAACTAAATTCCATTTGAGACTTCTTCCAAGACTCTTTTGCACTTACCCATTTCGGATAGTTTGTACTAAATACTGAATCACTTTTCCCCAATTGGATATAGATGGATATAGCATCGAAATAAGCCCGATCACTAAATGCTTCCTGCTTATTGTTTAATGCAAGATTAGTTAATTCCTGAGCTTTGGTTGTATCAGGAATCGTTTCGTTTGTAATTAAAGCTCTGTATTCATCTCTAGGATTTGCCTCTGTATATCCTTCCACTACGGGGCGTTGTAAATCATATTTATTAACAACTCTCCCTGTATATTCGCTACCCGGGAAAAATTCGATTAAGTCGTTTGCGAAAGCAACTGCTTGATCTGTATTCCCTTGCGCATCGTGTAACTCGGTTAGCGAGTATAAAGTAACTGCTTTAATATCACTTTTGGAATTACCGGTTATTACTTTTTCGAAGTAATGAATGGCACTATCGGGAAGGTTTAAGGACAAAAAGAACAAGTTACCCAATTCATAATGCATTTCACTTTTCAGTGCTTTAACTGAATCTTTTTCGCCTGATGTGAATGGGATTCTTGATAAATCAATAGTAATCTGTGATGAGAGGTCTTCTTCCCCATTAGAAACTGCGTTGTTATCTGCTAATGTACTGTCCTCCACTACCGTATTTTGCACCAGCGTACTGAAACGCCAATTATCTACTAATGGTCGCATGCCCCAAACCGCTTTGAACTGTTCTTTCGCTTCTGCAATCAAGATCGGATTTTGGATGTTCAGGAATCCACTTCGATTATTTGACGATTCACTTTCTTCATTAGAAGAACTCACATTTACCATTGTATTTCTGCGTTCTTCCTGCTCGCGTTGCAGACGTTCTAATTCTGCTATTTTTCTTTCTCTGATTTCTTTTAACACAGAATCAAAAGCTTGTTCAGATAGCGATCCTAGCCAAAGTAAACTATCCTGTTCGTTAATTCGGAATTTGAGATTGGCATATTGCCCAAATGACTGTGCTAGTTCTCCAGCGTTATACGATTCAGGTAATTGATCTTTGGGCACGTTAAGTCGAGCTGAAGAATCGTAATAAGCAGCGGCTAAGGTATAATCATCAAAATCATACTGATATAATTCACCAAGTCCGTAATAAGTAAGTGCTTTAATGTTAGCTTCAGGCTTATATCGATCATTCCGAAGTAGTTCCAGATAAATACGCTCCGCTTTCTCGGCATTACCTCTTATTTGCTCTGTTTTACCTAATTCATAATTCAATTCTGATATGAACTCAGTGTTTTTATCATCCCGAACCATACTAGAAAAAACCTTGATGGCTTCTTTTGTATTTCCTAAATCTCGGGCTACTTCTGCTTTCTTTTTCTTTGCTGCGAATTGAAGGTCATAATTCGAGTAAAATCGTTCTACCTGATCGTAGGCATCAAAAGCAGATTCGGTATTACCCAGTATTTCGTTTAATTGCCCAAGTAAGAAAAAAGCGCGCTCCTTTTGAGCTCTTTCGGGTAATTTATGTGCACTCTCTGAAAGTAAATCCAGTGCATTTACATAGTTTTCTTGTTCTATATAATGTTCGGCAAGAATGGTCTTAGTTTGAAACTCCAACGAACCAACCCATTCACCTTCAAGCAAGGAGAGTTGCTCGTTCAAATATTGAATACCTTCACTAAATGCTTTAAGCTCAAGCAGTACCCTGCCTCGCCAGAATACTGCTTTTTGCTTCATTTCTTCCGATTCAGCCGTAATGAATAACTCATCGAACTTTTGAATAGCGTTGAAATATTCACTTCTATAGAAATAGGATTTCCCAATAATCTCTAGTGCATTATCTACCCATTTGGTTTCTTTATACTTTCGTAAAACACTAGCGCCTTTGTCGATCGCATTACCAAAGTCAGAGGCTCCGGCTCCGCGAGGGGTTTCGTACACTCTAATTGGTTGAAGTATGTTGTAAGTGCGAGCCTGTTCGCGGCTTTTTTTAAGTCCGGAATTATAACTTTTCTTGGCATTGTAATAGGTGTTGTAGTATGCGTTAAAATCTCTGAAATTCGATTTAAACGTGGTTTTACAACCAGATATACCCAGTACAATTATCAATAAAAAACAAAGTTTCTTCATTCGGAATAATATTCTGCACTCACAACGCCAATTATTCGGTTATGGTACTTACCGTAATCATATTAGTGTGGCCACGTTTTGCCAATGGAATTCCGGTTGCGATAACTATTCGCTCTCCGGGTTTAACCTGACCAATATCTTTAAGATAATTTTCCATTAACGCTACGCTTTTATCGGTATCAAAGAGTTCATCCAAACGAACAGAACGAACACCCCATACAAGATTTAGCTGTCGACGTATCTTCTGCGATTCTGTAAACGCAAAAATCGGAACATTAGGTCTGAACTTAGCAATTCTTCGAGCAGTACTTCCGCTATGTGTAATAGTGCTTATCACTTTTGCACCTACATTATTCGCCATAAAAATACACGAATGAGCAATCGATTCGATAATCTGCTTTTCTTCCAGCGTTGGCTTTCGGTACTCTAAGCTATTGTACAAAGCCTGCGTCTTCTCTTCAACTTTTCTACAGATACGATCCATCACATTTACTGCTTCCATAGGATACTTACCTGCCGCCGTTTCACCCGAAAGCATCACGGCATCAGTTCCGTCTAACACAGCGTTGGCAACGTCTGAGCTTTCTGCGCGGGTTGGCCGGGGATTACTAATCATAGAGTCGAGCATTTGCGTAGCTGTAATTACTGGAATGCCCTCTTTTCTGCATTTCTGGATAATCGTTTTTTGAATTACAGGTACTTCTTCGGTGGCAATTTCAATCCCTAAATCGCCCCGGGCAACCATAATGGCATCCGATGCAGCAATAATTTCGTCGATGTTATCAATCGCTTCCGGTTTTTCGATTTTGGATACAACTTTAGCCAAACTGCCAGCAGCTTCAAGTCTTCGCTTTAGATCGTAAACTTCATCTGCAGTTCTAACAAAAGAAAGCGCTACAAAATCGGCATCCTGTTCAATTGCGAAATCCAAATCTTCAAGATCTTTCTCTGTAAGTGCGGGAATTGAAATCTTAACATTGGGTAGGTTCACACCTTTTCTGGATTTTAATAACCCACCTACAACCACTTCTGCTTTCAGATTTCTACCTTCTTTGCCGATTACTTTAAATTCGAGTAAGCCATCATCCAATAAAATCATATTCCCAACTTCGGCTTCTTCTACCAATTTTTTATAATCAATCGGGATGATTTTATCAGTTCCTTCCACGTCTTCGCCAGTAATGGTGATAACCGAACCGTCTTTTAGAACTTGTCCGCCATCTTTCATTTGCCCTACTCTAATTTTTGGGCCTTGTAAATCCATTAGCACGGGGATACTGTAATCGTATTCGCGAGCTGCTTTTCTGATGTAACTAATACTACGAGCGTGAATTTCGTGCGTGCCATGCGAGCAATTAATACGAGCTATGTTCATTCCATGTAGTAATAAATTTACGATGGTATCGTAGGTATTTGTTGAAGGGCCTATGGTACAAACGATTTTAGTTCTTCGAACTGGGGTCATAAATGACTATTGTTTCTTGTGAGTGAATGTTTTCTTTATATAAATACTTAAAATAATTTAAATGAATATGCTTTATTAATATGTTTAGGTAAACATTTTAGGATATGCATTTAAGCGTTAAGCACCTCTATAAATGAGCCAAGTATTAACCTTACTAATTAACACGAGGAACATCAAAGGTACGATTTTTCTGCTTTTGAGCCTATTTCTCATTCAATGCTCGAACACATACATTGAGGGGATAGATCGAGCTGGCACTTACGAATATAAACCCGGATTTCCTGAAGTAACCGGTGTTTCAGCCGGCATTGTGGATGAAAATACCGACAGTACCTTTATAGATCTCACCGTCGAAGTTGTATATAGTAGCCTCATCTTTAAACGAAATGGTGCAAATTTTGAAGCGAATATGCTCCTCGAGATCACCGTTTTTACCGACAATTCTCAGAATGAACTAGTTAAGAATTATCAATACCCGTTAACTGCTTCATTGAAATCTCAAAATGCGACGAATAGCAATCAAACTTTTATTTTTTCAAAAAAATATCCACATCCACCGGGGGATTACCGCATTAATTTTTCGGTAACTGATTTAAGCACCGACAAGCAAACCGTTCGCACTACTAACGCGTATATCCCCGATCCAACTGACGAAATTTCACATATCACCAATGTACAAGTGTTCACTAAAGATTCTTCATTAAGCAATCAATTTGAACCTGTAACCTCCTATGATTTAAGCAATTCTTCTGACTCTCTTTTATTCCGATTTCAAGTTACCAATAACAAGGCCGGCCAGCCTTTACTGCTAAATACACGTTTGTTAAAATTTCGATCGGATACAAGCGCTGCTCGCCCACTAAGCTACCCAAACTATAATCCGTCTAGCTTACCTTACATTGGCATCAGCTACAGTAATTACGAGGAAATATCCACATCAACTCGGCTTATATCTCAGCCCGGAAACGTAAGTATAGAATTTTACTTTCCTAATTTAGAACGTGGAAATTACCGGTTCGAGGTGTTTACAGATAACGAGGATTCTGAGTTAAATTTATATCGGGCAAGAGAGTTCAGCCTTAAAAGTAAAAATTATCCCACCCTAAGAACACCTAAGGAATTAGCCGCTCCCCTGATCTACCTGATGGAAAAGGACGAACACGAGGAATTAATGGCAGTTACCAACTCAAGCCAATTAAAGCAAGAAATTGATCGCTTTTGGTTGAAAAACATAAAAAACCAACGAAAGGCGCAAAATGTGATTGAACTATATTACGAAAGAGTAGAAGAAGCGAATAAGCAGTTTTCGAATTATAAAGAAGGATGGAAAACCGATATGGGAATGATGTACATTCTGTTTGGACCTCCGCGATATGTGACTACTTCAATCAATGATGTAATATGGTCGTATTCAACTAACCTAGCCGATCCTGAAACAAATTTTTTGTTCCGAAATCCAAAAGTAAAAAGTAAGTTCTATCCGTTCGACAATTATATACTTCAAAGAAATCAACAGTATTTTAGTATCCACTATCAACAAGTACAGGATTGGTTATCTGGTGATATACTTCGTGATAATCTTTAAACAATACATCTTTTAATTGCTTCGTAATACACCTATAGCTTCTGTTCTTAATTAACAATCCTTCGAATGAGTTTAAGACAATCTACTTATTTTGCTCTCTTCTCACTTTTTGTAATTCTTTCTGCATGTTCCACAACTCAACAGAATATTGAACGTGGTAATGGATATACATTTCGTGTTGGATATCCTGAAATTCGATTATCTGCTATAGGTGTAATAAGTGATGATGATCAACCTTTAGTAAGCACAGCGACTGAACTGATTATAAACTCATTTATTTTTAAGAATATAGATAACGAACGAGTTGCCGAAGTTCTGCTAGAAATAAGAGTGATTAATAAAGAAACTGGGGCGCTCTATAATTATTCCGAGACTATCAAAGTTACCGACAATGAAGAACTTCGCGCATCAGGGCTGGATAGTTTTCAGATTCAAAAAAACTTTCAGGTGGATCCCGGATTCTACGACGTTTATGCTACTGTAACTGATATGAATTCTCAGAAAGATATATCCATTAAAACTGAAACTTCGATTCCTGATCCCGATAATCCTACGGTAAATCTTACTAGTATCTTACTTCTTACAAAAGACAACAGCAGTTTTACCAAGGGATTCTACCCAACTACTACCTACGATGTACCTGCCAAAATGGATAGTTTGAGATTTGAATTTCAAGCAACCAACAACAATTCTAACGATCCATTATTGATTCGGGCTAAATTAATACGATTCGAAACCGACACCTTACCTGCGCAGCCAATGAGTTACAACAATTATACAATTGGCTCTCTACGTTACAAAGGGATTGATTACAGAGAAGATGAAGAAGTGGCAAGCACAACCCGAAGGCTCACTCAACCGGGAAGTGTATATATAGAATTTACCTATCCCAATTTAGAACGTGGAAACTATCGCTTTGAAGTAACAACCGAAAACAGTGGTGGACAGGAACTATATCAAGCTAGAGACTTTAGTATTAAAAGTCGCAATTACCCAATATTAAGTAGTGTAAGAGAACTTGCAGCACCTTTAGCTTATTTAATGAACGATAAAGAATACAGGGCATTAATGAGCATTCAAGGTGATCAAAAACTAAAGCAAGCCGTAGATAGATTTTGGTTAGAAAATATTGGAAACCCAAATATTGCACGACAAGTGATACAAAAATATTATGATAGGGTGGAACAGGCTAATAAACTGTTTTCCAGCTACAAAGAAGGTTGGAAAACTGATATGGGTATGATGTATATTTTATTCGGCCAACCTTGGTATGTTGATGAAACTGTTCGACGTATGTCTTGGTCATACTCATACGATATAAATGATTTCCAAACCAACTTCTTTTTCTTCAAGCCTAAACAGCGAAGTAAATACTATCCATTCGATTATTTTATTCTTAATCGCTCTCCGGAATATTTTAATCTTGAATATAGACAGAAACAATTGTGGTTAACCGGACAGATTCTTACTGATAATCTTTAACTGAATTGTTTCGGAGAAAGGCTCTTATTTAGAGATCATCACCATCTCATCTACTTACATCACTACAATATTTGAACTATTGATTTCAGATTAGCCATTAAGTCTTATACCCCCTAGTTAAACCGGTACATTTAGGAGATCCACATCAAAGCAAATACTTGTTTTCGCTTATATGTTTGATAGAGAGTGCCCAATTCATGATAAATCGATTGTAGTAATCTGTATTTCCTTACTAATTAACCTGATCCAATCTAATGTCTGTACTTAAAAATTGGTTTCAAATAGGTGAACTAAGTTTCTCCTTTTGAAATAGCTAATTACCGAACACAAAAAAGCCTGTACACTTTCGTGCACAGGCTTAAAAAGGTTAACTACTACTAACTATTAGTTTTTAGTAGCTGTGAATTGTACTTCTGCTGGAGCACCACCACAATCGCTATTTGCATTGTCAATGATAGTAAACGTGAATTGACTATCATCATCAACATCAAATGATGATTTGGTTTCATCTGGTACGTTTCCAAATACAAGACCAATTCCACATCCTACAGAAGGATCAACAGAACCAGGGAATGAAACCCAGTTATCTGCGGCAGTAAATGCCTGGAAGTCTTGGAATCGGAAGAATGTAAATGGCATGTCAAAATTAAATCCACCAAACTGTGGTAAATAAGCCACATCACGGATGATACGACCATTTAGCGTGTTTGACGGATTAATTTGAAGTTCACCTACAAATGTAGCACCGAATAATGGGTTAAAAGTAGCACCATTATTTAATTGAGTAAAAGTGTACTCACCCAAGAAAATAGTTTCAGGAATACTTTGTACAACACCTGCACGTGCAAAGTAAGGAGACTGGTAGAAACCACCGGTTACAGCTGGGCTGGCGTCGGTGTTAGTAAACTCAGTTCCATCTTTAGTAGTAAGTACCCAACGAATCTCAAAATTATCACCTAATGCTAAGTCATTAAGAGTGATATTTAAGTAAGCTAAAATTTCGTTAAGTGTTACACTAAACTGTGCACTAGGTAATCCAGAAGCTTCACGAGTAGTGAATTGATCAGCTGTATAAGTCTTGATAGGATTATTAGGCTCATCAACACCTGGATTAGTTCTGTCTGCAGGACGAAATGCAACGTAGAAATCTACTGTTTCTACATCAGCACCATTGTTTACATCCTGAATTTCACCAGTAAAGGTATAAGCTGCAGCAGCTAAATCTGCTACGTCAAATCCTGATGACTCTACAGAAAGTACTCTTAAAAAGGCACCTGTGTTTTCCAACGTCTCATCGAGAGGAATCGGAAGCTCAGGATCACCAACAAGAGCATCACACTGAATCAATGTGGTAACCACCAACATTGAAGCGATTATATACTTTAATTTTCTCATTTCGATTATCCTGATTTTAGAAATTAAACTTTGTACTTCCCTTGTTCGGATCCCAGAAAGGTCCTTGAAGGATGTCAGCATTAGACTTCTGATCTACGTTCTCGTTTCTCTCAGTCATGTTAGCTGGGTAAAGAACAGATCTGTACCAGTTACCTGGGTTCGGAGAACGTGCAGGCTGTAAGTTGTCATCTCTGTCAGGGAATCCAGTTCTACGCATTGCATTATATGCCTCGTATCCATTAGGGAATACAGCAAAGTAATACTCACGAATAATCTGGCGTAGTTTATTATTGTTGTTAGCTGCATCCCATCGTGTAGTTACTTCAGCGATGTAATCATCTACAGCAGCCTGAGTAATAGCGAAAGGAGTAGCATCAGCTAAATCTTCACCGAAGTCAGCAACTTTATCGAACGATCCCTGCATTGCAGCATCTAAAGCAGCTTTTGCAGCTACCGGATCATTATTCATAGTTAACTCAACTTCAGCAATCATAAACTGAGTAAAGAATGATAACATGATTGGCTCGAAACCAGCACCACCGAGTCCATCACCACGGTCAGCAGATCCGCCGGTGGAACCGTCGAATAAACCACCTACCGGGTAAACGCCCCAAGTAGTTCTTAGTTCTCCATCTGGTGGAATACCGTCATCGATCAAGTGATCGCGACCCCACCAACCATCACCTAACAGACAGTATGGATCGTCTGCATCGAAATGTGGAGGAGCGAAAGAAGCAATACATGTATTTTCGTTAATATCCTGAGTATCAGATGTTGTCTGACGGTAGAAGTAATAACGCATACGTGGATCCATGTCATCCTTGTCGTTCAACAACAAGTTCATGAAACTAACTGCCATGTAATCACCGGCACCAGTGTTATCAATGTAGTTTCCAGAATACTCAGGGTGACGTGAATCAGGATCTACTTCGTTCAATGAGTATTGGAAATCAAAATCTTGATCTTCATCAATAATCAGAGAGTTAGCAGCATCAGCTACAAGAGCAGTTGCACCTGCAGTGTTACCTGTATTCAAATGTGCTTTAAGCTTGAAAGTATTTGCAGCTCTTTTCCAATAATCTAACTGATTAGCAGTGCTTTCGTCACCGTAATAGAAGTCGTTATCTGGAATTGGAGCAGAGTTTGCTATACCATCATCGATATCAGCAATACCTTCGTCTAACAAAGCAATGGCTTCGTTATAAATAGACTCACCACTATCCAAAGAAGGATTAAAGTTGGTTGCATCTAGTGCTTCTGAGTATGGCATGTCGCCAAACATATCAACCAATACAAGCAAAGTGTAACCTTTCAAAATTTTCGCCATACCAGCATGGATAGTGAAACCACGCTCTTCAGCGATTGGTAAAAGGTTATCTGTATCTTTGAACTGATCGTTGTATGCATTTCCGTAGATACCATTAAATGAGTTAGGTGAAAACGCATTTGCGTAAGTGTCACCGAACATGTAAGTCATACGGGTCATTTCTCCACCAACTGAAGCTGCTGCACGGTACACCGAGCGAGCTTCTAATTGAATTTGGTTCAACAAGAAATCCGGGTCTACCGCCGATGGTGGTAGAGAATTCGGACTATCTAACTTATCGTCACCGATAATCTCGCATTGTACTGTAAACAGTAGCAATGATGCGAGTACGAATAAACTATTTCTAAATTTCATATCAATAATATTTTTCAATGTCTCTTATTAGAATCGGAATCTTACACTACCACCGAATCTGCGCGCAGCAGGACCGGTTAAGTAATCAAATCCACGTGAGTTACCACCGATTGAGTTAACATTCGGGTCGAATCCACTACCTTCAGGCACATTGAAAGCATACATCCAAAGGTTATCACCAGTAACTGACAAGGTAATTTGCTTAAATGGAGTATTACCTAACAAGCTAGTTGGCAGATCGTAAGATAGAGCTACGTTCGCAAGACGAATGTGAGTCATATCATATACACGTAGTTCATCCGCACCAAAGCCGAAGTTACTGAAGAACACACCACTAGGTGAAATCTGAACTGTGTTAGGATCGCCAGACTCGTTAACACCTGGTAAGATGAATGTGTTATTTCTATCAACACGATCGGTATCTGTAGTTAAACCACGTGCCATAAGTGTACTAATCCATACAGAGAACATATCTCCACCCTGCTGATAATCAACCTGGAATGAAAGTGAAGCACCTTTGTAACGGAACGTGTTGTTTAAAGTTAGATCCCAATCTGGGTTTGGATCACCAATAATTCCAATATCGTTTTGCTCGATATAGTTACCGGTAGAACCTACAATAGGAGTACCAATAGCTACGTCAGCAAAATTTGGATCACTGTCTTTTAGTTCTTGCGTTACACGCTCAATTCTAGAACCTAACATTACACCATATGGCTCGCCTTTAATCGCGAAGTTACCACGTGTTGTGAAACCACCACCAATCTGAATTCTGTTAAGACCAGCACCAAGTTCAGTTACTTCAGAACGATTTGTAAAGAAGTTTGCTTGGATGTCCCAACGCAGATCTGACTGGATAGGAGTAGCGTTAAGTGTTAATTCTAAACCTTGGTTTTGAACTTCACCAATGTTAGTAAGCGTTGAAGTAAATCCAGTTGCAGGATCCAAATCAGCAGAAGTAATCAAGTCAGAAGTAGTTCTTGCATATGCAGAAGCACTTAAACCTACGCGATCGTTAAAGAAACGAATATCAACACCACCCTCATATTCTGTGTGTAGCTCTGGCTTCAAGTCAGGGTTACCTAAGAAGTTTGAAGTGAAGTTGGTAGTTACTACAGAACCATCATTGAAAGCAAATGCACGTGCATTAGTACCTAATGTACTTCTTGTAGAATAAGCACTAGGCTGACCAGCTGAACTACCCACACCAGCAAAGATTTTTAAGTAAGTCAATGCATCAGAAGTAATATCTAAGTGATCAGATAGTACATAAGAAACACTAGCAGATGGATAGAAGATTGAACGATTGTCAGCTTCTAGAGTAGAGAACCAATCATTACGACCAGCAACGTTTAAGTAAATGAAATCCTGGAAACCAATAGTAGCTTCAGCAAAAACACCGGCATTTTCAGTTTCAACTAAACGCTGGTAACCACCACCGCCTAAACTGTTACCTGCAGATGTATTCAAGAAGTTGTTATGGTTAAAGAAACCAGTTACAATCATTTCAACGCTTTCAAGACCCTGACGCTCAAATCTGTCAGAAACATACTGAGCACCTAAAGTTGCATCAAGAGATACATCTTCTGTTACCTGGAAAGAAAGCAATGCATTAACGTTATGATCCCAAGATACACTACGCTGAGAAATTGTTTGGTAGTAACCGTTGATGAAGTCAGCCGGCTCTACACCACCTGCATCCTGGAAATACTCCTGATATTCGTTGTAACTATCGTAACCTAAACGGTAAACTAAGTTTACGCCATCAGCAGCTTTGAAATTCATTTCAGTTTTACCGTAGTAACGGTCGGTAAGGTTATTGTAACCTGTACGTTCCGCAATCCAACGTGGGTTAGGAATATCGTTACCAGAACGATAGTACGCTGAACCACCTGTTACAGGGTTAATGTATGGAATACCACCTAAATCGATAGAACGAGGGGTAAACATTACATAACCAAATACACCAGGGGTACCACCCGCAGCAGCAGGACCTGAACCACCACCAGCTGAACTAGGAGGTGTATTAACATCGGTTAAACTGAAGTTAAAAGTAGTTTGAGAACTTAAACGGTCGCTAATCTTGTAGTTAGCACCGATAGAGAATGCGTCACGCGTAAGATCATTGTTAGGCGTAAAACCTTCCTCACCACTGTGAGAATAGTTTGCATTGATTCTAAGATCGTTAGTACCACCAGAGATATTTAAACTAGTGTTAGATGCCAATCCAGTTCTGAAGAATGCATCTAGTGGATCTGGTTTTGCTTCGTAACGGTAACCTACACCTACTAACTCAGGGAATGCTTCTGCTTGAGTAGCATTCTGAAGTAATGGATGCTCGATTAAAATAGTACCGTCAGCATCAGTTCCAATGTAATCTGAACCAAACAATGATGGGTTGTCAGTATCGAAACGAGGACCCCAGTTACTAAAGAACCAACCGAAATTCTGATCGAATCCACCACCATAAGTATCTTGGTAGTCAGGACGAGATGAAATTTCAGTAGCGTAAATGGATTGATCCACTGTTACAGAGAAGCCTGCTGGAGCATCTCCAGAAGAAAAAGAACCAGATTTAGTAGTAACAATGATTACACCGTTACGACCTTGCTCACCGTATAGTACAGTTGCGCTTAGCCCTTTTAGAACAGTTACGTCTGCGATATTGTTAGGATCTAAATCAAGGAAACGGTTAGGGGTTACTTGCTGTCCACCACCAGTGAATGAACCACTAGTTGCGTTAGAACCACCGTCGAATCGTACGCCGTCTACAATCCATAGCGGCTGATTTGAACCTGTTAAAGATGTAAGACCACGAATCACGATATCAGTTCCAGAACCTGTTAAACCACCTGAAGATGTAATATCAACACCTGGTAGTGATCCTGAAAGTGAGCGTGCGATGTTTGGATCGCTTCTGTTTTCGATTGTTTCAGCAGAAACTTCAGCAACACCGTAGCCAAGTGCCCGACGCTCGCGTTGAATACCGAAAGCAGTTACTACCACATCATCCAGACCGAATACATCGGATTCTAGAGCAATGTCGAAGTCTACATTTTGGTTGCCAACCTGGAGAGTCGCCGTGAAAGTTTGATAACCAACGAATGTGGCTCTTACTGTATATGTGCCCGCGGGAACGTTATTCACAGTGTAATCACCATCAACATCAGTAGCCGCACCTCTCTGCAGCTCTGTGATCAGGATATTTACACCAGGAAGAGTCTCCCCTGTCTCAGCGTCTGTAACAGTACCCGAAATGGATACTTGTGCGTACAAACTACCAGACAATAAGGCAAAAACTAACAATGTTAGTAGCTTTTTGAACATAGATGACCTCTTATGTTTGGTTTTTGTTTTAGATGGAATCTCTCCCATCTTAAATAGTATTAGATGAATTTAATTGACTCAATACTTAAGTACAATTGAAATGTTCTGTGTTTAAAAAGTAACGGGAACAACGTATTTGATAGTAATTTATGAATCAAATCTGTCCTTCCTTTTAAATTAAACACGATTAGGCGTACAACTTATTAAGTTGCAATTGCAATTCCAACAATCATCTGATAAAAATTAAGCTCCCTTTATTTTATAATAAGGTAATAATCAAGAGAAATATCAGAGCGCAATAACAAACCTTTTGTGCCGAGCAGAACCAACTAAATTAGATTCCAAGTGTACAAGGTATAACGTGTGAATAAATTATTATTGTAACGGGTATCGTTTAAGTAACCGCCAATACACTCATACTCTCCCTTTTTGCTGACTTCAGCTCTCGCTCTCGCTTCATTGCCTCGGCTTTGGTCGCAAATGATTCAGTGAACACAATTTCCCACGGTCTGTACTTTATCGTCCACCCTTTTTTACCAAGTTCATTATGGGAACGCATCCGAGCTTGCAAATTCGAACTATACCCTACGTATATCTTATCATGATTCGGTGAATACAGTGCATATACTTTAAACATAATGCCCCTTAAATAAAAAAAGCGTCGTTCCGATTGAGAAACGACGCTTTTATTAGTGGCGGCCCGCCAGTGGTCGGGTTTCAGTAAGGATTCTCCTGTTTGGATTCCTTCGGAAGAACCTGCGTCCGCCATTTGGCGGATATGAGCCCGATTAGCTCAAATCATATTTGAGAGCAACTTGTTTCCAAACATACTCTCTCCCTTTTGCTGACTTCAGCTCTCGCTTTCGCTTCATTGCTTCGGCTTTGGTTGCAAATGATTCAGTGAACACAATTTCCCACGGTCTGTACTTTATCGTCCACCCCTTTTTACCAAGTTCGTTGTGCGAACGCATCCGAGCTTGCAAATTCGAACTATACCCTACATATATCTTATCATGATTCGGTGAATACAGTGCGTATACCTTAAACATATTACCCCCTAAATAAAAAAAGCGTCGTTCCGATTGAGAAACGACGCTTTTATTAGTGGCGGGGACAGGATTCGAACCTGCGACCTTCGGGTTATGAGCCCGACGAGCTACCAGCTGCTCCACCCCGCGGTGTAGATTTGTAATATAAGGCTCATTCACATAAAACATCAATCCTTTTTTAAAGAAAATCTAAGGTTCCTATTCGGTTGTTTATTATTTTTGAGAAAATTTTTAGGAGTCAAAAATTACACTATGATATCATCAGAAAAAGCTATTCAACTCGAAGATCAATACGGAGCACATAATTATCATCCACTACCCGTAGTGTTAGCAAAAGGCGAAGGTGTTTTTGTGTGGGATCCGGAGGGAAATAAATATTTCGATTTTCTATCGGCTTACTCGGCCGTAAACCAAGGGCATTGTCATCCAAAAATAACTCAAACACTTATTGATCAAAGCAAAACTCTCACATTAACTTCTCGTGCGTTTTATAACAATATATTGGGCGAATATGAGCAGTTCATGACCGAGTATTTTGGACTAGAAAAAGTACTTCCGATGAATACAGGTGCAGAAGCTGTAGAAACTGCTATAAAAATTGCACGAAAATGGGGTTACGAAAAAAAGGGCATCGCCGAAAATGAAGCGGTAATCGTGGTTTGCGAAGATAACTTTCATGGCCGTACAACCACTATCATTTCCTTCTCTAATGATCCTGATGCGAAAAAGAATTTCGGCCCTTATACACAAGGTTTCGTAAAAGTAGCTTACAACGACATCAATGCATTAAAAGAAGCGCTCGCACAACCCAATGTTGTTGGGTTCTTGGTCGAACCTATCCAAGGGGAAGCGGGAGTTGTTGTACCGGATGATGATTACATTAAACAAGCAGCCGAATTATGCCGGTCAAACAATATTTTATTTATGGCTGATGAAATACAAACCGGGATCGCTCGTACAGGGTCGTTATTGGCTATTTGTGGAAATTGTGATTGTGCTGCTAAATGTGAACGAGGCAAGACTTATACTAAGCCCGACATCCTCATACTTGGAAAAGCTTTATCAGGAGGAGCATATCCCGTATCTGCGGTTCTGGCTGATAATACAATCATGGAAGTGATAAAACCCGGACAACATGGCTCTACTTATGGTGGAAATCCGTTGGCTTGCAAAATTGCAATGACTGCACTTGAAGTTGTTGAAGAAGAGAAACTTGCGCAAAATGCTCGAAAACTCGGCGAATTATTCCGAGCAAAAATGCAGGAAATCGTAGATTCTACTTCTCTATTCGTGAAAGTTCGCGGGCGTGGTTTATTGAATGCAGTGATTATTAATGATACTCCAGAAAGTGATACCGCTTGGAGATTCTGCCTTGCTCTCAAGGATAATGGATTACTGGCCAAACCAACGCATGGTAATATTATCCGATTTGCACCACCACTTGTTATGACTGAAGATCAACTCTTAGAATGTGTTGATATTATCAGAAAAACAGTGAAACTATTCGTGTAATAAAAAAGCGCTTTTTTGATTGAGTACAACCTGCAAGTTTGCTAGCTTCGTCAATCAAAAAATTAATCCTATAGAACAAAATTTTAATGGCTGTTACTCAATCAATTCATCCAGATGAAGTTCGATCCATTCTTGGTAAGCATTTACTAACCGATGGTTTCGATATGGTGTTAGATCTCCAAAAAAGTAAAGGCGTGTATTTGCACGACAGTAAATCCGGTAGAGATTATCTCGACTTCTTTACGTTTTTTGCTTCTAATCCCTTGGGAATGAATCATGATAAACTTGCCGGAGATGCAGATTTTGTTGCTAAACTTGGGAAAGTAGCCATTAATAAGCCTTCTAATTCTGATGTATACACCGAAGAGCTTGCAGAATTTTTGGACGCATTCAGCCTGGTAGCAGTTCCTTCCACCCTTCAGCATTCGTTTTTCATCTCAGGAGGAGCTTTAGCCGTTGAAAATGCAATGAAAGTTGCCTTCGACTGGAAAGTGCAGAAGAATTACCAAAAGGGATATCGCGAGGAGAAAGGCCATAAAGTATTACACTTCGAAAAAGCATTTCATGGGCGATCCGGTTATACCCTTTCTGTAACCAATACGGTTTATGATAAAGTAAAATACTTTCCAAAATTCGACTGGCCACGTGTGATTAGCCCGGCAATGACTTACCCGGCTACTCCAGAGCATGTTGAGTTGGTTAAGAAAGACGAAAAAATGGCTGTAGCTCAGATTGAGCGATATTTTCAGATTTATAAAGATGAAATCGCCTGTATTTTGATTGAACCCATACAGGGTGAAGGTGGTGATCGCCATTTCAGACCTCAGTTTCATGAAGCTCTTCGCCAATTAGCCGACAAGCATGAAGCATTACTAATCTATGATGAGGTACAAACTGGTGTCGGACTAACTGGTAAATTTTGGGCTCATGAACATTATGTAACACCAGATATCATCTCATTTGGTAAAAAAGCACAGGTTTGCGGTATTCTTGCCGGCCCTCGAGTTGATGAAGTAGAAAGTAATTGTTTCAGTGTTTCATCCAGAATCAACTCTACCTGGGGTGGTAACCTCGTTGATATGGTTCGATTCGGAAGAATCTTGAACGTAATTGAAGAAGATAATCTGGTAGAAAATGCCGCCAAGGTTGGGAAGTACTTATTATCGAAGTTGGAAACTATGTCGGATAACCATGAATATCTATCAAATGCACGCGGTTTAGGCTTGATGTGTGCCATTGATTTACCGGATAGTCACTCTCGTAATGCTGTAGTTAGTGAATGCATGAAGCATGGCATGATGATCTTATCTTGTGGAGATAATACCGTTCGTTTCCGTCCACCACTTACGGTAACAACAGAACATATTGATGAAGGTCTAAATATTCTTGAAAATGCATACAAAGCAGCATTAACCCGCTGCCCTGTGGCTCACTAAACCAATTGGTGGCTTTCGGGCTGCATCACAACTTCATTTACAACCGCAGTTGACGGCAGCGATAACGTTGCCGTTACTGTTTCTGCTACAGATTCGGGACTGAGCATAGCCTCTTTTTTCACACGCATTTGCACGCGATCATCATCCCAAAAAGGAGTATTCACTCCACCTAAGTAAAACAGAGTGAAGTTGACACTTTCTCTTTTCAATTCTTCGGTAAGAGCTTTTGTGAAGCCTTGAATTGCAAATTTAGATGCAGAATACACGGATGAATTTTTCATCACAAACTTTCCCATGGTTCCCGGAAACATCAGTACATGTGAATTCTCATTCATATATGGAAGCAAAGTTTGGGTAACTAAAAATGTACCATATACATTAACATCTATGATCTCTTTGGCAGCTTGATGATCGATATCAGTAATTGATTGGATAATCCCTTGACCGAAAGCATTTACCAACACATCTACTTTTCCTAAACCGTCTTTTACTTGTTCGGCTAAATTTTTTACCGAAGATGGATTGGTAACATCCACATCAATAGCGTAGGCATCTCCCCCATTTGCATTTAGTTCTTTGGCGATTTCTTCAGCTTTGGATCTATTGCGTCCGGCAATTACAATTTTCGCGCCTTGTTTGGATAGATTGGATGCTATTGCAGAACCAATTCCTCCGGTTCCGCCTACTATAAGTATTACTTTATCTTTCAATGTTCTCTTCTTTCTTGATGAATAGTCACCCTTGTAAATGAGAACATCTCATATTTTCGTTCCGATGAACTACAATTGCTTCATTCAGATCGTCGATAAAAAATACGCCAGTTTAGTGTCCACGTCACGCCACCATCAAACGAAGACTCCCAATCCCATTTAAAAGTATCTTGTTCGATGTCATAGAATCTCATTCTTTGGATCAGAGTTCTACCATCTGCTAACGTTTGCTCTTCCGTCTGAAATATTCTTTGTCCGTTTTCAACAACTCCTGTGAAATCGAAATAACTTCCTTGATTATCAGCCCATGCCTGCTTCCAGGTTTTTGTTTGCGGATTATATACGGATAATGATGTGCCTTTCAATCCGGCATAAGCACCTGTAAGAGCTCGAAAATTCTCTTGAATTACCACACCATCTAAGGTTTTTTCGATCAGGTTTGTACCTGTTCCTTCACTTCCATCTGTATGTTGCCATGTAAGATCCCAGTTTCCAACCCAAAAATCGAAATAGGTTTCAGTTGATTGAGCAATTGCGAAGGATGGTATTATTACAATAAAAAAAAGGATAGTTTTCATAAGCATTTTAGGCTCACTTTATGAAAAACTATCCTCGATTAAAAATTTGATTAGCTAATTGAGCTATACTTCCATTGCATTCGGGATCACAGAATCGTGGATGGTAGCCATTTCAGCAACATCTAAAGCCTCGATTCCTGAGATACTTAATACGTTTCCACCTGCAGTTCCCAGCTGATAAGCAGGAACGTCAGCATCTTTGAAATGAGCCAATGCGGCATCTACTTTTGTAGCTGATACAGAAATAACCACTCCGGATTGAGCTTCGCTAAATAAAACTTCATGTGTATTTCCACCAACAGACGATAAATCAACACTGGCTCCAATTTTACCAAAAATGCACTTTTCGGCCAGAGTAATGGCTAATCCACCATCCGAAATATCGTGAGCGGAAGAAACTAAACCAGATTTAATCGCTTCTAAAAGTGCGTTTTGTAACTTCACTTCAAAATCGATATCCAATTCTGGTGAATCGCCGGCGGTTTTACCATGTACAACTTTTAAATATTCGGTAGCGCCCAAGCCTGATCTTTTTGCGCCTATATATATAAGGACATCCCCCTCAGTTTTTAGCGCCGGTGTGGTAGTGTGATTTTCTACATCTTCAATCAAGCCAAGCATCCCGATAATCGGACTTGGGAAGATCGCTGATTCCGGGTTTTCGTTATAAAAACTTACGTTTCCACCGGTAACCGGTGTATTTAGTGCACGGCAAGCATCGCCCATTCCAGCTAACGCTTCTTTAAAAGTCCAATACACTTCAGGTTTGTAAGGATTACCAAAATTCAGGCAGTTTGTGATTGCTAGAGGTCGACCACCGGAGCAAACCACATTTCTTGCTGATTCAATTACTGCTATTTGTCCACCACGACGTGGATTCAAGTACACATATCGACCGTTGCAGTCGGTTTTTGCGACCAATCCTCGGTTAGTGCCTTTGATTCGAATTACTCCCGAATTTGAAGCCCCCGGTGCTGTCACTGTATTTGTTCTAACTGTCGTATCATATTGTTCATGCACCCATCGCTTTGAAGCCACATTCGGAGAGTTCAACAACTTCTTGATGGTTTCTGAATGATCAGTTGGATGATCCAGCCCATCAATATCAAAACTCTGTGTTTCTTCAAGGTAGGATGGTTTTTTTGTTTCGCGAATGTATTGTGGAGCGCCGCCACCTAACACCAAATGCTCAGCCGGGATTTCGGCTTTTACTTCGCCGTCTTTCATGTAAGTAACTTTACCGGAATCCACTACCTCACCAATTACGACTCCATGGAGATCCCACTTTTCGTACACATCAATAATTTCTTGTTCGCGACCTTTTTCAGCTACAATCAACATGCGCTCCTGACTTTCAGAAAGCAGTAGTTCGTAGGCAGTCATTCCATCTTCTCTAGCCGGTACTTTGTCTAAATCAACGATCATGCCTTGTTCGCCTTTGGCGGTCATTTCGCTGGTTGAACACGCGATTCCGGCAGCGCCCATATCCTGCATACCAATTACGGCGCCCGTTTTTAACGCTTCTAAACTGGCTTCGAGTAATAACTTTTCGGTGAAAGGATCACCCACCTGCACACTTGGTCGTTTTGCTTCGCTTTCTTCGCTGATTTCTTCAGAGGCGAAAGTCGCACCATGAATTCCATCCCGGCCGGTACTCGCTCCTACTATGATTACGGGGTTTCCAATTCCTTTTGCTATGGCTGAAGCAGTTTCACCGGCTTTCACAATACCGATACTCATAGCATTTACCAACGGATTGCCTTCGTAGCTCTCATCAAAATACACTTCGCCACCAATTACCGGAATACCGAAAGAGTTTCCATAATCTCCGATTCCTCGTACAACTCCATCCAGTAGAAAACGTACACGAGGATTGTCCATACTTCCAAAACGCAGCGAGTTTAAACTGGCAATCGGTCTTGCTCCCATCGTAAAAATATCACGGTGAATTCCGCCCACTCCTGTTGCTGCTCCTTGGTAAGGCTCTACGGCCGAAGGGTGATTGTGACTCTCAATCTTGAATGCGCATCCTAAGCCATCACCGATGTCCACTAAGCCTGCATTTTCTTCTCCGGCTTCTACTAACAAATGCTCGCCATCACGTGGTAATTTCTTTAGCTCGATAATGGAGTTTTTATACGAACAATGCTCGCTCCACATCACTGAGTACACGCCTAATTCTGTAAATGTAGGTGTTCTACCAAGTTTCTCCTTAATCCATCCGTATTCTTCTTCAGTTAAGCCGTGATCAAGAGCGAGTTCTAAATTAACTTCCGGTTCGTTTACGATAGGTTGAGCCATAGTGTGTGTTTGCAGATTCGTTGGGAATGAAGGGCAGAAAATACGATGAATTTGGCTTTAATGAAGCCCTTCTTTTCCACAGGTTATCCGCATAAAAGAAGATCAAGAAGTTTCAACCGGCAACTTTTTACTCATCCAACCGGAGATGCCCGCTGATAATACTTTTGCATTTGTATATCCCATACTCTTAGCCAGTTTTGCGGCATTTGGGGCTTTCCGACACATAGGGTTGGAGCAATAAAATACCAACTCATCGTGATTGTCAGCAGGTAACTCTTCCCCATTAAATGTTTCGTGATTTAGGTGAATAGCGCCGGGTACATGACCTGAAGCATATACCGCAGAAGAATTCAAATCGTAAACGTGCACCTTTTTCTCTTGAACCGCCGTGAGTAAATCTTTAGGTGAGATGGTTTTTAAGCCCATTAATCGTGCAATCATAGAATATTTAGTTGATTAGCTTTTTATGCGTTCCTGTTTCGAGCTGTCTCCCATTATGTTGCAGTTAATACAGATTATTCCCCTCTTTTTTTAAGAATTATTAACTCCGGTATTGCAATTGTCGGAGGCTGTTCTTAAAATCTAATAACGATATTCGAATATGAATATTAGAATTAAGTAGAGGCTATGAAATTAGTATCACAGGGCGCCCAGTACGCTATATCAGCGATTATCGCTATTTCTAAACACGAGAACGATGTGATTTCGGCCTCTGAATTATCGCGCAGTTTAAACTGTCCGGCCGCTTATCTCTCTCAGATTCTCTCAAAACTAAAAGCTCCGGGTATTTTAAAATCCCAGCGAGGGCTAAATGGTGGAGTTTATCTG
Source organism: bacterium (assembly GCA_024742815.1). Taxonomy (GTDB): domain Bacteria; phylum Bacteroidota; class Rhodothermia; order Balneolales; family Balneolaceae; genus HXMU1420-13. The sequence goes on along the minus strand of JANSXX010000013.1, from coordinate 30,745 downwards.
GCAAAACCGCTGGAACAAATTTCTATTTATGATGTGGTTTCTGCCATCGATGGTGAAGAGTTTTTTAACCTGTGTTTTATGGGAATTGAAGGCTGCGGACATATCGAGCCCTGCCCCTTCCACTTTTTTTGGTCACAACAGCGCGAGAATATCAAAGAATGGTTGCAACAAACTACCTTTGATGATGCCGAGAAATTAATGACTCAGGCCTGGTTCGAAGAACGACTCACCTTCTCGAACGGGATCGCCTAAGTGCAGCAATCATCTGTCATATCAAAGTCGACCTGTTACCATTGCGGGGAAACCTGTAATGATGAACCCCTTATGCTAGAGGATAAATCGTTTTGTTGTGAGGGGTGTAAAACTGTATTCCAGATATTAAATGAGCACAACATGTGTTCATACTATCAATTTGATGAGCGTGCAGGTAACACTGTTACGAGCGGTATCGCACGTAAACGCTTCGAGTATCTGCAAGATATTGATGTAGAACATAAGTTAGTCGATTTCAAAAATGGCTCAACCACGTCGGTTACCTTTTTTATCCCAAATATCCATTGTACCAGCTGTGTATGGTTGTTGGAAAATCTCGGGAATATCGACTCGGGTATTTTAAAAGGTACCGTCAATTTCATGAAGCGTACAGTTACTTTTCTTTATGATGACGCTTCTACCTCACTTCGTGCTATTGTAGAATTACTCACAACTATCGGGTACGAACCAAATCTTACTTTAGATCAGCTGGATAAAAAAGAATCCGGCACAATTGATCGCAGTTTATGGCTTAAACTGGGCGTAGCTGGTTTTTGCTTCGGCAACATCATGTTGTTTAGCTTTCCGGAATACCTGAAGATGGATCAATCGGGTTCATCCGAGATGTTTCGGTATTTCTTTGGAGGGCTGAATATCCTACTATCTCTTCCGGTGCTCTTTTACAGCAGTATCGACTATTTAAAGTCTGCCTGGGCGGCTCTTTCGCAACGTGGTGTAAATCTGGATGTTCCAATTTCCATAGGATTGTTAGCCTTGTTTGGCCGCAGTTTATATGAAATTTTAAGCGGTACCGGTGCAGGTTATTTCGACTCTTTTACCGGATTCATTTTCTTTTTGTTGATTGGAAAAGTGGTACAGCAAAAAACCTTTGCACGCCTTTCTTTCGATCGGGATTATAAATCCTACCTACCCATTTCTGTAATCAAACTTATTGGAACATCAGAAGAATCCATTCCGGTAGATAAACTGGAGATAGGTGATCGAGTGCTGCTTCGAAATCAAGAACTTATCCCGGCCGATGCTGTACTCGTTTCAGAGCAAGCCGCTATCGATTATAGCTTCATTACCGGTGAAACGGAACCTGTATCGGTAGTAAAAGGCACCAAAGTATTCGCCGGCGGCAAAATTATTGGATGCAATGCAGAATTTCTGATCGCCAAAAAAGTAGAACACAGTTACTTAACCCAACTTTGGGAAAACGAAGCATTTACCAAGCGAGCTGAAGAAAAAATCATCACTTCTTTTGCCGATCGAATATCTCCTCATTTTACCCTAATCGTTCTTGCAATTGCCGTTGTATCGCTGTTGGTATGGCTTCAAATTGATGCAAGCAAAGCATTCACCATTTTTACTGCGGTGCTTATTGTAGCTTGCCCCTGTGCATTAGCTCTTTCTACGCCGTTTACCCTAGGTGCTGCTGTTAACATATTATCTTTAAATGGATTGTATGTTAGGAGCTCAAACGTACTAGAAGCTCTAAGCCGAGCAACTACGTTTGTATTCGATAAAACAGGAACTATTACTGAATCCGAAAAATCAGAAGTACGTTTTATCGGTACTGATTTATCAGAAGATGAAAAGATTTTCGTCAAATCTACGGTAAAGCAGTCTATTCATCCTCTTTCTAAAATTATTACCAAGTCTCTAACTCAAGAAACAAAGCTTCCTGATTTTGTGGGAGAGATTCCCGGTAAAGGCTTGAAAGCACACTATGGAAAAGATGTAGTACTTATCGGTAGTAAATCATTTCTTGCTGAGCATTCTTCATCAAGTATTTCAGGATTTGTAAACACAAATTCGGCCGGATCTTTGGTTCATGTGATGATTTCCGATTCCTATAAAGGTGCATTTCTCCTGGAAAACAAACTCAGAGACGGTATTCAGGATGTGCTGGCTACGCTTGGAAGACAACAGGATGTATACCTTGTATCAGGCGATAATGAAGCAGAAGGAAAAAAATTAAAAGAAGCCTATCCATTTTGGACGGAGATGTTATTCAATCAATCGCCGGTTCAAAAACTGGAAGTCATTGATCGCCTGCATCAGAAAAAAGAGCATGTTGTGATGATAGGAGATGGATTGAACGATGCCGGAGCGCTTAAAGCAAGCGACTTCGGTATCGCCATCTCTGATGATATGAGCTCATTTTCCCCAGCGTGTGATGCCATCGCAGAATCAGCATCACTCAAAAACCTTGCAACACTGGTCGATTTTAGCAGATCAGCATTTCGAATTATAGTAGCAAGCTTTGGCATCTCACTGATGTACAATCTTACCGGTTTAGGATTCGCAATTACGGGCAATTTATCGCCATTGGTGGCAGCAATCATTATGCCCCTAAGCTCGGTAAGTGTGATGGCATTCACGAACATCGCAACACGTATTAAAGCAAACCAAATGAAGTTGAAAATATGGGCGTAATCATCTTTTTGATCTTATTCAGCCTGATTGTGGCACTTACTTTTTTGTACGCCTTCTTCTGGGCGGTTAAATCGGGGCAGTTCGACGACCCACAAACACCGGGAATTCGCATGCTGTTCGATAACGAAACTACTACACAAAAAAATCAAACACTAACCAAACGAGGGGAATAACCATGTCGATGGAAACCTTTCATTATGACAATAAAATAGTACGTAATTTCGGAATTGCGACTATAGCTTTCGGGGTAATTGGATTTATTGTAGGTCTGATTATCGCACTAAAACTCTTTTTACCGGACTTCCTGGGATTTATCCCTGAGCTGTCTTACGGTCGTTTGCGTCCATTGCACACAAACGCTGTAATTTTTGCTTTTGCCGGTAATGCCATTTTTTATGGAGTGTATTACTCACTTCCAAGATTGTGTAAAGCTCCTATGTGGAGTCCCTTACTCGGTCAAATCCATTTTTGGGGATGGCAAGCCATTATACTTTCTGCAGTACTAACACTTCCTTTTGGTATTACTACCAGTAAGGAATATGCAGAACTCGAATGGCCTATCGATATCGCTATTACCTTAATTTGGGTAGTATTTGGTATCAACATGATTATGACGATTCTAAAGCGTCGTGAGAAGCACTTATATGTAGCCATTTGGTTTTACATTGCCACATTTGTAACAGTTGCTGTTCTTCATGTGGTAAATTCCTTCGAAGTTCCTGCTACCATGCTAAAGAGTTACTCTTTGTATGCTGGTGTTCAGGATGCTTTGGTTCAATGGTGGTATGGCCATAATGCGGTAGCATTCTTCTTAACTACTCCGTTTTTGGGAATCATGTACTACTTTATTCCTAAAGCAGCAAACCGCCCGATTTTTTCTTATCGATTATCGATTGTTCACTTCTGGTCGTTGATTTTTATCTATATCTGGGCAGGTCCTCATCACTTGTTATACACCTCACTTCCGGGTTGGGCGCAAGCTTTAGGTACCGTATTTAGTGTGATGTTGATCGCACCAAGTTGGGGTGGTATGTTAAATGGTTTATTAACTTTACGAGGAGCGTGGGATCGCGTTCGCGAAGATCCGGTACTGAAGTTTTTGGTTGTTGGAGTAACTTCGTACGGTATGGTAACATTTGAAGGCCCTATGCTTTCTATTGCCAATGTAAACGCGATTGCCCACTACTCAGATTACATTATCGGTCACGTACATAACGGCGCTTTAATGTGGAATGGTGGTCTTGCCTTCGCGATGTTGTATTACATCACACCAAAGATCTACAAAACAAAATTACACTCTATAAAACTGGCAAATATCCACTTCTGGTTTGCTACACTAGGTGCAATATTCTACGTAATTCCGATGTACTGGGGCGGTATCACTCAGTCGCTAATGTGGAAGCAATTTACAGCTGAAGGTTTCTTACAATATCCAAACTTCCTTGAAACTGTAATTCAGATCGTTCCGATGTATATGCTACGTGCTTTTGGTGGTAGTTTATTTATCGTGGGTGCGGTAGTTGGTGCGTATAACGTGTACAAAACTGCTCGTAGTGGTAGCCTGGTTGCCGAAGAAGAAGCACAAGCTCCTGCGATTATCGATCCTGCAGCGGGTACCGAAGAAAAATGGCACCGTCGTTTAGAAGGACGTCCATTAAAATTCACCATGCTTGTACTTGTAGCTATTTTGATTGGTGGTATTGTTGAGTATATGCCAACTGCTTTGATCGACTCTAACATCCCAACCATTGAAAGTGTAAAACCATACACACCGCTGGAAGTTGAAGGACGTGATATCTATATCGCAGAAGGTTGTAATAACTGTCACTCACAAATGATTCGACCTTTCCGCTCCGAAACCGAGCGATTTGGAGAATACTCTAAAGCCGGTGAGTTCGTGTATGATCACCCATTCTTGTGGGGATCTAAACGAACAGGACCTGATCTGCATCGAATTGGTGGAAAATATCCTGATTCATGGCATTTACGCCACATGTACGATCCAACGTCAACCTCTCCGGGTTCATTAATGCCTGCATACACCTGGCTGTTGACACAAGAAATGAATGTAGAAACTCTGCCAAACCGAATTGGAGCACTACGAACTGTTGGAGTTCCTTATGCGGATAATTACGAAGAACTCGTGATCAAAGACGCTAAATATCAGGCTGAAATGATTACTCAAGGTCTTCGAGAAAATGGCTTTGCTACCGTTGATGGCATCGAAATTACCTCCGACAAAAAGATCATCGCTTTGATTGCTTACCTACAACGATTGGGTGTAGACATCAAAGGAGAAAACGATCCGTTTGCGGGCTTGCCTTCGAACGAACGTATGGGCGCTAACATCAAAACTAATTAAGCTAGCTATGTATAAAGATGTATTACGCTCCATGGAGGGCATCGACATTTACCCAAGTATTTCACTCATCCTATTTTTCGGCTTCTTCATTTTGCTGGTGGGATACTTAATTCGAACCGGGAAGCAGCATTGGGATCATGCTGCTAACCTCCCATTGGAATCCGACGAAACTACAACACTGAAATTTGAAGAATCATGAAAGTATTTGACGACGAAAAAGATCTGTTGATGGATCATGAGTATGATGGCATTAAAGAGCTGGATAACCATATGCCAAAATGGTGGCTGTATTTATTCTACTTCACCATAGTTTGGGGCGTGTTGTACTTTTTGTATTACACAGTTACCGGCGTTGGTATGGATCAACACGAGCAATATGCTGCTGAAATGGCTGAAGCTGCTGAAAAGTATGGGTTCAGTCAGGATGGCGAAGAAGCAATTGCAGCCGTTTCATGGAGTTACGAAACCGACGAAGCTTCCATAGCAAACGGTCGCGAAATATACATGAGTACCAACAATCTTTGCTTCACCTGCCACGGAGCTGCCGGTGAAGGAATGGTAGGCCCTAATCTCACCGACGATATGTGGTTACACGGTTGTTCGGCCGAAGATATGGCAACAAGTATTGCAGAAGGTTTTCCTGATAAAGGGATGATTGCCTACGGTAGTGGCGCACGCATTTCTGATGATGATATGACCGATTTAATAAGCTATATCGCATCGTTACAAGGAACTGCACCTGCAAATCCTAAGCCAACCGATACCGAACGTGCTACTCAATGTGGCATTAATTAAATAAACTGATCGAGGCAGAAGGATGTCAGAAATAGACGAACGCCGAATAACGAAAGACAAATATCGCGATCACCTTTCTACCGTAAACGAGAAAGGTGGCCGTAACTGGATTTATCCTAAAAAACCTAGTGGTAGATATTATAAGGCAAGAAATATCTTTGCCCTGTTCTTGCTCGCGTTTTTCTTTTCCGGACCATTTATAGAAATAAATGGCAATCCGCTGCTTATGATCAACATTCTGGAACGAGAGTTTGTAATTTTTGGGGTCGCTTTTTGGCCCCAAGATTTACACCTCTTGGTTTTCGGGATGCTGGCCTTCATTATTGGTGTGGTACTGTTCACAACCATTTTTGGAAGGCTATTTTGTGGATGGGCTTGCCCGCAAACGATATTCATGGAAATGGTATTCCGCCGTGTTGAATATTGGATCGAAGGCGATGCTTCTGCACAAATCAGACTCAACAAAAAACCTTGGGATGCGGAAAAAATCCTAAAAAAAGGATCTAAACATGCCATCTTTTTCGGCATGGCTTTTCTAATCTCCAATATGTTTCTGGCCTATGTAATTGGCGACGATGCTTGGTTCGAACTAGTTACCGATCCACCAAGTGAACATTTAGGCGGTTTATCTGCCATGATTATTTTTAGTGGCGTATTCTACGGCGTGTTTGCATTTATGCGAGAACAGGTGTGTCACTTTGTTTGTCCGTATGGCCGTATGCAATCGGTTATGCTGGATAATAACTCCATTAACGTGATGTACGATTACAAACGTGGAGAAAGTAGAGCTCGGGTGGGTGACCGTAAAAAAGTAGAAGCCGGTAAAGCTACCCTTGCCGATCTAGGACTTGAACCCGACACCACATTCGGTGATTGCATAGATTGTTTCCAATGCGTGAAAGTGTGCCCAATGGGGATCGATATACGAAATGGTACCCAGTTGGAATGTGTGCATTGCACGGCTTGTATTGATGCCTGTGATAACGTGATGGATAAAATCGACAAACCCCGTGGTTTGATTCGCTACTCATCCGAAAATGCAATCCGCAGCGAAGAGCGAAAAATAATTACCCCGCGTGTACTCGGTTATTCTACAGTGTTAGTAATTGTTGTAGGTGTTTTTATCACTTTAATGAGTATGCGCAGTGATTTAGAAACCACCATTTTACGCGAACCCGGCACACTGTATCAGGAATTATCTGATAACCGTTTCAGCAATATTTACGGCATTAAAGTAATCAACAAAACCTTCGAAGAAATTGAATACGAGGTTCGACTTGAAGAACCTGCCGGTGAACTCGTTTCCTTAGGCTCTATAAACCAAATTGCAGGTCAGAGTTTAGCTGAAGGTCGCTTTATGATTCAATTAAATGGAGATCAACTTACAGGACTTCAAACACCGTTAATCTTTGGCATTTATGCTAATGGGGAACGCATCGAAACCGTAGAAACTGCCTTTTTAGGCCCATCCAATTAACCATTATTAACTATAGAGGAACACATGAAATCATTTAACTGGGGCAAGGGAATCACGTTAGCAATTGCACTTTTTGTGATTGGAACCTTAAGCGCTGTGAGCTATATGATTAGCCTGGATTTTTATCTGGTCAATAACAACCATTACGAAGAAGGCGTGCAATATCAGCAGGTAATCGACAGCAAAGCACGAACAGCTGCGCTCGACGAAGAAGTAGTGGTTCTATTTGATGAAGAACGCATCGCCGTAAAAATTGTATTTCCTGAAAACGTTGTTAAGCAAGCACAATCCGGGGATATTAATTTATACCGACCGAATGATGCTAAACTCGATTTAAAATTACCTATCGAATTCGAAGGCGGTGCAACACACGTCATACCAATGGAGCGAATGGAAAAAGGCAAATGGGTACTTACCATAAATTGGACTATGAATGACCTTGATTATATTACAGAAAAGGTTATTATCATCTAAGCGCAAATCAACTTTATACCCGTGCGTTATGCATTTCTCCAAGGCTTTTTTGGGGTACATCACTTTGTAGAAATGTATGATGGCACGGGTGTTCTTTTTTAGGTAAATCAGCTACATGGAACTTTGGACGGCATTGGTTCTCGGATTTGTTGGAAGTTTCCATTGTGTGGGGATGTGTGGTCCAATTGCCATGTCAATTCCAAGATCGTCACACTCTTTTCTTGGTTTAACCGGTTCTGCTCTCATCTATAACACAGGACGAATATTAACTTATGCAGTATTTGGTTTACTCTTTGGCTTTTTAGGAACCGGGATTACCATTGGAGGTTTTCAAGGTACGCTTTCAATCATTCTGGGCTCTACAATCATACTAGGTGTTTTTTTTGTAAAGTTTTTTAGAAGAAAAACTGCAAATCTATTACAAAAACCCACTGCCTGGGTTACTTCGATGTACGGCAGATTACTACGAAAGGAGTCGAACTTTACTTTGTTTGGTCTTGGGGTGCTCAATGGACTTCTCCCCTGTGCGTTTGTGTATTCCGGTTTAGCGGCCGCCGTACTCACTTCCTCCCCTGTTCACAGCGCCTTATACATGGCTTTATTTGGCCTTGGAACATTTCCTGCTATGTTCTTCATGTATCTATCGCCGAATATACTTTCTCAGGATCTACGGCAAATGATTCGCGATTGGATCCCTTACTTCGCCTTTACTTTTGGGATCGTTCTAGTGCTTCGCGGTTTAATCTTGTTCGATCTTTATGTGCCAGATGCTATTAGCGAGCGTGTTTCTTCGTTTTGTGTATTTCCAGGGACTAGTATGGATTGATTGGTAAGACTCTTCAACCTGTCATCATCGCGCATGCGGGGATCTCAAACCCGCTTTTATACGTGGTTCAATTTAGCGTTTTAGATTCCTGCATTCGCAGGAATGACTAAATTCATTTACCCTGATGCATTAAACTGATAACGCGTTCAAAAGAGCATCAAAATCATCAAACACCAAATCTGCTAACTCTGCCCCATCTTTTGTAGGGTTTTTGGTAAACCAAGCAACTTGCCAGCCGGCTGCTTTTCCGCCTTTCACATCAGAAGTGAGCGAATCGCCTACATAAAGAATTTGATCTCGCTCAATTCCTATCAATTCTGTAGAGTGATCAAAAATTTTCGGATGAGGCTTCATCACTCCTACTTCTTCCGAAATGACAATCTGTCGCGCAGTTTCCTTGAATCCAAACTGATCAATTTTTAACCATTGTGTTTCTGCAAAGCCATTGGTTATGATTCCAACGGGATACGTTTCAGCTATCGCTTCAAACGCTTCTTTGGCACCATCCACCCACTCCCAGTGATTCCGGTAATAATTCATATACACCTTTCCGGCCTCTTCGTATAACGTGGCGTCAATTCCTAACTCAACGAAGGTTTCCTCAAATCTGCGGCGATGTAAAATATGCCGATCAATCTCACCACGTCCGTATTCCTCCCACAATCCTTTATTTATGTGATGATAGGTGTCGATCAATTGTTGTAGTTCTATGTTTTTGAATACGTCAAAATGCTGGTGAACATCCGCAAGACCTGCTTGTTCTGCCTTTTTGTGGTCTAATAAGGTGTCATCTAGGTCAAAATAAATGAACTCTGGGTTTAACTCAGACAATGGAATAATTTTTGATTAGAATTAGAGGAAACAAAACCAAATCAGTTTTGGCTCGTATAGCGAGCGCAAATTTAACAATCAAAAATCACAATCATGAAAGGGAAAGTAATAATAATTGTAGTTGTACTAGGGCTATTGGCGTTTTTTGGCATTAGTGTAAATAACGGGCTGGTTGAGCGAGAGGAAAATGTGGAAAGTGCTTGGGCACAAGTTGAAAATCAGTATCAACGCCGGGCCGACTTAATACCAAACCTGGTAAATACGGTTCGCGGTGCCGCTGATTTTGAACAGGAAACCTTAACGGCTGTAATCGAAGCTCGTAGTCAGGCTACCTCCATCAATGTAAGTTCTGATGATTTAAACGATCCTGCAAAACTACAGCAATTTCAAGCGGCTCAACAACAACTAAGTGGTGCACTGTCTCGACTGTTAGTTAGTGTAGAACGTTATCCAGAATTAAAGGCTAACAATAATTTCCGCGATTTACAGGCTCAGCTGGAAGGAACAGAGAATCGAATAGCAACCGAGCGTAAACGTTTTAATGATGCCGCACAGAGTTATAACACCTCCATTCGAAAATTCCCGACCAGCATCATTGCCTCGATCGGTGGCTTTGATCGAAAAGCCTATTTCGAAGCCGAGCAAGGCGCCGAACAAGCTCCTACGGTAGATTTTTCAAATTAATTTTAACGACCACCGACGAATGACGAACGTCTTTGATACGTTCGTCGGCCGTCGTTGGTCCTTTGTCTTTTAAGCTATGGCTCGATTATTATCCAAAGAACAAGAGAAACATGTAATGGCTGCCATCAAGGAAGCCGAAACTAACACATCTGGAGAGATCCGTGTTCATCTGGAAGATCGGTGTAAAGCAGATGATCCCATCAAAAGAGCTATAGAAGTTTTTGGTGAGTTGCACATGCATGAAACTGAGCTCAGAAACGGTGTAATTGTATATGTAGCCATCAAAGATCATAAAATTGCGGTCTGGGGAGATGAAGGCATCCACACAAAAGTTGGCCAGGATTTTTGGAACGATGTGTTAAAAAGAATGACGAAATACTTTCAAGCGGGAGATTTTGAAACCGGACTGAGTGAAGCCATTCTATTAATCGGGGATAAATTGAAAGCTAACTTCCCATATCAAAAAGACGACCAAAATGAGCTATCGGATGACATCAGTTATGGAGCAAAGGATGCGTAAACTAATTCTATCAGCCTTAATCGTTCTTTTTTCATTGCCTGTTTTAGGGCAAAATTTAGATTTTCTACCTCAGCGTCCGAGTGGACATGTTAATGATTATGCGAACATGCTTGCTCCGAATGAGGAAAATCAACTCGAACGCAAGCTAAGAGCTTATCGCGATAGTACCTCAAATGTGATTGCAGTAGCAATTATTGAAAGTTTAGAAGGAAATTCCAGAGAAGAAGTGGCTTCCGAATTGTTTAATAATTGGCGCATGTGGGAAGGCGATAGATACAACGGTGTGCTAGTCTTGATTGCGGAGCAAGATCGAGAGTTAAAAATTGAAGTTGGTTATGGACTGGAAGGTGCAATTCCGGATGCCATGGCTAACCGAATTGTTCAGGATATTTTGATTCCTAATCTTCGCAGTGGAACCGTGTATGCAGGACTTGATCGTGCTTCTGATGCCATGATTCAGCTCGCAGCTGGCGAATATGAAGGCATCGGCACCACCTATGATACTCGCGGAAATGGTGGCTCTGGCATTCCTATCGATGTTATCATAATAATCGTTGTTATTATCATCTTTCTGGTTTCCAAAGGTGGGCGACCACGTGGTGGAAAACGAACCATTGGCGCTGACGATGTAATAGAAGCCATTTTCTGGAGCCAAATTTTTGGCGGCGGCAGAAATCGAGGTGGAGGTTCCGGCTTTGGTGGAGGCGGAGGATTCGGTTCCGGTGGCGGAGGTGGATTCGGCGGCTTCGGCGGAGGCGGTGGTTTTGGCTCAGGCGGTGGCGGCGCCGGCGGAAGCTGGTAGTTTGACTACGCCAAATTCAAAATTAAAGATTATGAATTAAGAATTAGAAGATGGTGACTAGTACTTGTTCACCATTTTTAATTTTTAATCTTTAATTCATAATTGTTAAGAGCTTGCTCTAAGTCGTGGATGATGTCTTCGGCGTCTTCAATTCCAACTGCAAGTCGAACCATTCCATCAGTAATTCCGGCTTCTAATCGTAAATCAGGATCCATCACCGAATGAGTCATGGAAGCAGGATGTTGAATTAATGTATCAACTGTACCTAAGCTAACAGCAAGCGTACATAGCTTAACAGCATTCATAAGTGCCTTTCCGGCTTCAAATCCACCTTTAAGTTCAAAAGAAAGAACACCACCAAACCCATTACTCATTATTTCGGAGGCGAGTTCGTTTTGAGGATGCGATTTCAATCCCGGATACCAAACACGTTCCACTGCCGGGTGCATCTCAAGAAATTGTGCCACTTTCATTCCATTTTCGGCATGCTTTTGCATGCGAAGTGGCAAGGTTTTAATGCCGTTACTCAGTAACCATGCATCCATAGGAGCTGCGATTCCACCTAAATTCTTGCGAAATTTGTGCAAGTGTGTTTCCTCGATCAACTCTGATTTAAGAACCAACGCACCACCAATCACAGAACCATGTCCGCCTAGATATTTGGTGGTAGAATGGGCAACAATATCAGCACCATATTTTAGTGGTTGAATGTGAAATGGCGTAGCAAACGTATTATCGACCATGAACAGCGCACCATGTTGATGTGCCAACGCGGAAATTTGTTCGATATCAGCAACCGTCATAGTAGGATTAGCGATACTCTCAATGTATACCAGTTTGGTAGATGAATTTTTCTTCAATTCCATTTCCAGTAAAAACAAATCGCTCATGTCAACAAATGATCGACTCATCCCTAATTCTGGTGCCTCCAAATCCAAAAACTGACTGGTGCAACCATAAAGGGCATCTTGTGCAACAATATGCCCACCTCTGGCTGCAGCGATAATCCCGGTTGTAATGGCTGCCATTCCACTTCCAAAAGCCATTCCGGTGTATGCATCCTGATTTGGCAAGCCAAAAGTTTCTAGCTCAGCAATAGCACGCTCTAATTTTTCTACCGTTGGATTTCCAAGCCGCGAATAAATATGCGAAGCTCCACCCTCTTCACCCTGAAAAGCTTTGGCACCTGCATCAACATCTCTGAATACAAAAGTCGACGTTTGATAAATCGGATTGATATGAGATCCATATTGATCAAAATCGCGCTCACCGGCATGAACGGCGGCAGTTGCGAAGGTAGCTTGCTTTTCTTTGGATGTAATCATGGTATCGGAATGTTTGTTTGTTCTTTTATCACATTTAGCACAATGCTGGTATACATGCGTTGAACATCGGGCAAGGTTGCCAGTTTTGTTCGCATGATTCTCTCGTAGTCTTCCACATCTTTAGCAACAATATGCAGTAGAAAATCGCCATCACCAGTAGTGTTGTAACAGGCTAGTATTTCCGGAATCGCTTTAACTTCGCTGGTAAATTCATCCAACAAACGAAGCCGGTGTGCACTTAACGTAATGGTAACGAATGCATTTAAACCCAGGTCAATTGTCTCCGGATTTACTTTCGCTTCATACCCACTAATCACTCCTTCTCTTTCGAGGCGACGAACCCGCTCAAGCGTTGGAGTGGTTGTAAGATTTATTCGTTCAGCAAGATCTTTATTGGAAATCCTTCCTTCTTTTTGAAGAATCCTTAGAATCTCTTTGTCTACGTCGTCTAATCGTACTGCACTCATTGCTAACTATGTGTATTTATACTAATAAATGTGATAATCAAAAGATAGATCATCCAATGATCAGGCATATTTTAGATAAAAACACTATATAAAACAAAAAAGCAGAATATCTAACTATCTCTACACCCTTAAATGCTTTGAGACAGCAGATGATTCTGCTTTCGTACTTAATCAGGTTCTTTTTAACCGACTACATCTTCCGATAAAAGCCCTTTTCCGTGCGGGGATTGTACAGTTTCTGCCATAAACTCTTGCTGGCTAAAGTCATCAACCTGAATAGCATCGTTTCGGGCAATTTCAGCTTTTCTAACTTTTTCAGCTTCTTCGCTGGTGATGATCTTCTTTTCTAACGCGGGTTCAATCATATCTATGACTTTGCCTTTTGGAAGTTCATGCTTTTTAACCGCTTTGTAGAGTTTTTTGTAGATGGCATCTGCATCATGAATTAAACGCATGGTATGTTCGTAGCGCCCTACTGCATCGGTTGGGTCATCAGCAAGGTAAATTCCACTCGTTAGATGATCGCGTTGTTCACCCACGGTTTGCATTGCCTGTGCCACCTGATGGCCCAATTTATCTGATGGATAGGTTCCAATTGGATTTAACCTTCCCCAAACTCCGGCTAGTCGGAATACCCAACTTAATCCCGGTACTTTGATCTCACTCAAAATGCCTTCAAAAGCCAACTGCATTTGATAGAACATGTAGTTCATGCTCCAATGAAAGAAAGCTTCATCTTCTTTTCTTCTACCTTCGGCTTCAAACCTTCGGAGAGTAGATGCAGCTAGATACATATTACTCAGAATATCTGCATAACGGCCAGCAATCTTTTCTTTCATTTTGAGAGCGCCCCCGTAAGATCCTAAAGCGATATCAGCCAAAAATGCGAAGGAGGCAGAAGCCCATGCTAATCGGCGGAAATACTTAGCTGATGGACCACTTACCGGTGAACCGGCCAAACGCCCCCGAGTGAGGCTAAGCAGAAATGCTCGAGCTTTATTTCTACCAACATGACCGATGTGTGCCCAGAAATTTTTATCAAACGCTTTGGCGTCACCGGAGGTTAAGGCATTAATTTCGTTCAGTGCATAAGGATGACATCGAATAGCTCCCTGCCCGAAAATCATCAGCGTTCGAGTAAGGATGTTTGCCCCTTCCACTGTAATTGCTATTGGCAGAGATATATAGCCATTTGCAAAAACATTTCGAGGTCCTCTGGAAATTCCTGAACCACCTACAATATCCATTGCATCGTTGATGATCTCCCGAGTTCGCTCAGTAAAATTATATTTAGCAATTGCCGTAATTACAGCTGGTTTAGCTCCTTTATCGAGTCCGCCCGTTGTGTATTTTCGGGCAGCTTCCATCATGTAGGTATAGCCACCAATTCGAGCCATCGGCTCTTCAATCCCTTCGAATTTTCCGATATTTAAACCGAACTGTTTACGGATTAGCGTATATGCACCAACTACTCTGGAAGCTAATTTTGCTCCTCCTAAACCTTGAGCAGGAAGAGAAATTCCTCGCCCAACGGCTAAGGATTCCATCAACATTCTCCAGCCATTACCCGCACCTTCTTTTCCGCCAATAATGGCATCAATCGGCACCACTACATCATGCCCTTGTGTTGGACAGTTATAAAAAGGCACACCAAGAGGATCATGGCGTCGACCAATAACCACACCTTTTGTATTGCTAGGAATTAACGCACAAGTGATACCAAGATCTTTTCCTCTTCCTAATAGATTTTCCGGATCGGATAACTTAAAAGCTAACCCCAAAACGGTTGAAATTGCAGCAAGAGTGATGTACCGTTTGTTCCAATTGAGTTTAAGATAAAGTTCACCATCATCACCTTTAATTACGATTCCATGCGCTTCCATCCCGCCCGCATCAGAACCCGCATTTGGTTCCGTGAGTGCGAAACATGGCATTTCTACACCGGCAGCAAGTCGAGGCAGGTAATAATCTTTTTGCTCATCGGTTCCGTAGTGCATCAACAATTCGGCCGGGCCTAAAGAATTCGGAACCATCACGGTGGTAGCTAGTGGCCCTGATCGTGATGCTAGTTTCGCAACAATTGCACTATGGGCGGTAGCAGAAAATTCATGTCCGCCAAATTTTTTGGGGATAATTAAACCGAAGAATCCCTCTTTACGCATATACTCCCAGGCTTCATCGGGAAAATCCTTATCCACAAAAATATCCCAATCGTTTACTTTCGCGCAAAGCGCTTCCACCTGATTATCTAAAAAATCTTGTTCGTCTTTGGTTAACTCAGGATACGGTTCTGCGAGAATTCGTTTAAAGTCAGGTTTACCCGAAAAAAGCTCGCCATCTACCCAAACGGTACCCGCATCAATGGCTGTGCGCTCTGTTTCCGAAATGGTTGGTAAAAAATTAAGTGCGTCCATGAGTTTCATTATCGGTACGCTTACCAACGTTCTTCGAATTGGCGGCACATTAAATACAAAGGCTAGCACCGTGTAGGTGATGGTAAGCCACAATGGAGCATCTAAACCAAATAACAGGCTGTAACCGGCAATTGCCCAAATCCAAAGTGGACTTCCGGTATAGGCGAATACCATTGCCAAAACAATGGCAGAAACAACTACTGCTACAATGGGAAATTGATATAAAAACCCAAAGCTTTCTATAAGTGAATTCATGATGATAAGATTAGTTTGTAGTAATGCGTATTAAAAACCCTTGTACAATGTGATCGATAGACTCTTCAATAAACTCATTTCTATCAATTCGGCTATCTAAGCGTTGATTATAAACCACATCAATTATTCCATGAAGCTGAGCCCAGATCGAATAGGCAGCAATCATTGGGTGATCCAACTCCATTACACCTTCATCCACGCCTTGGCGAATTACGGACTCGAGTAACGCGTAACCTCGACGGGCTTTTCTAAATTTTTCTTTTGGATAACGCCCCATAGCTTCGGGGCGAACCATATAGATCACCTGATATTTTTCCGGTTGGTCTAATGCGAAATCAACATAACTACGAATGATGGCCTCAAACTTGGCTATGGTTCCGCTCACTCGCGCTGCCCCTTGTTCGATTGATGCACTCAGTTCTTCTACCGATTCTTCGATAATGGTATGCACCAGGTGATCTTTGTTTTTGAAATACAAGTATATACTTGTGGCAGAAACACCAATATCTTTTCCAATTTTGCGCATCGACAGGGAATCATATCCCTTTGAAAAAAGCACATTACGACTAGCTTCGAGAATTCGATCTCTTAAAGTTGATT
Organism: bacterium; assembly: GCA_024742815.1. GTDB lineage: Bacteria > Bacteroidota > Rhodothermia > Balneolales > Balneolaceae > HXMU1420-13. The sequence continues at coordinate 14,219 of JANSXX010000013.1, read as the reverse complement.
GATTTTTCGACATCTGTACATTTGGTTAACACTGTTAAGTTACGCTATTGAAGGAGAAAATCAAGACGCTAAAACTGATTGGTAAAAAAATATTATCCTCTGAATCTTAATCACTCCTAAACGTGAGACAGAAATAAACAATGCGAACCAAACTTCTAATAAGTTCACTTACCATACTATTTAGCTTGATTAGCTTTCAGCAAATCGCAAAGGCTCATCCTTGGGGCGGTTTAGTTGTTGATGAAGACGGGAACATCTATTTCACCTTTACGTGCCCAATTGTTGACGATCATCATTATGCCTGTGTTTGGAAACTTGATACGGAAGGAAACTTAACTCAAGTTTTAAAATCTCAAAACTCGCCTTCTGATATAATTCTTGCCCGTTCTCTAAATAAACAGATTTATGCCGCTGAGCGATCAGGACAATCACCCAACTACAGAAATATGCTTTGGAGATTAGATGCCAAAGTTGCCCCTCCTTACTTCGACCGCGTAAACCCCTCGGATAATTTTCACATACAAACCTACGCTGTTGCGGATAGCACAACACTTTATTTCGCACGCGAAGGAAATCTATACAAGATTAAGAACCAATCAACGGTAAATGAGATTGAAACCGGTCACTCTTTCAGAAGAATTGATCTGCTTTCATTCGATAGCAATGGAAGTTTATATCTCGTTGCCGACAATAACCTATACAAACAAATCGATAACGAGATTGAACTAATCGCACAATCATTGAGAAAAGAAAACCCACCTAACATCCCGTTTCGTGGTGCAAATATATTGTTTGATATGTGTGTTGACGAAAATGGTTCGGTTTATCTCGCTTATTATGGGAATCGAGAAATTTTAAAAGTAGACCGGAGTGGCGAAATATCGTCCATTGTTACTGCTGAAGGGCCTTGGTCGCCAAGCGGAATCGATATTTACAACGGCGAATTGTACATACTTGAATCAACTATTGGTGATGGAGCGTGGTGGAAATTTTGGCAACGCAACGATGACTTACTAATCCCTCGTGTTCGCAAAGTTGATGTTGATGGAAAAGTATCCACCCTTTATGAATATCAACCTGTTGATTAAGCTAAAGAGAATGATAAAAATCGAATCGTTCGTCCTCTTTCTAGGTGCAGGCCTTCGTAGTAAGTTCTGATTTGTAAGAGTGGATCATTCGGGCAGTCACGATGTACATCTTCAACATTTCGATGTAAGATCAATCCATGTTCCTCAATCATTTCTAAGGTATAAGCATAAAGCTCAGGACTATCCGTTTTTAGATTGATCGTACCGCCCGGTTTTAATAAAGGTCGATAAATGTCTAGAAACTTTGGTGAAGTTAGTTTTTTTCGGTCTTTTTTGAGTTGAGGATCCGGAAAGATGATCCAGATCTCATCAACCTCATTTGGAGCAAAATAATCGTACAAGTGATCGATGTAAGCCCGAAAGAATCTCACATTTTCTAAATTTTCCTCAAGTGCTTTCGTTGCTCCTACCCACAAACGATTACCTTTTAGATCAAATCCTACAAAGTTTTTCTCAGGGTACATTTTACCCATTCCCACCGAGTATTCTCCCTTACCACAGGCAAGTTCCAGAACAATTGGGTGATCGTTTTTAAAGATTTCGGAATTCCAGGTTCCTTTTGGAAAAGGATTGGCACTGTTATAATGTTTCCACAAAAACACATTATCCATGTGTTCCAGTGCCTTCATCCGTTCTTCTTTTATCTTCGGCATTTATGGAGATAAGCGTTTAATCTTCCAGCTACCCTCGCTCAATGAATAGGCAATCCGATCGTGTAAACGAGATGGTCTGCCTTGCCAGAACTCAAAATACGTTGGGGAAATACCATAACCACCCCAGAAACTTGGTTTTGGCACATTTCCTTCTTCAAACGATGCTTTCATTTTCTGAAATGTTTCATCTAAAAATTCCCGATTCGGCACCTCTTTACTTTGATGAGATGCATGCGCTCCAATCTGACTCATATGTGGACGAGATTTAAAGTATGCTTCGCTTTCTTCTATCGGAAGCTTTGACGCGACGCCATCAATTCGAACTTGACGCTCCAGTTCACCCCAAAAAAAGCACATCGAGACATTAGGGTTAGCCTCGATTTCAGCGCCTTTATCACTGCCGTAGTTGGTATAGAATTTAAATGCTTTACCTTCTAAACCTTTTAGGAGAACAATTCTCGAATGCGGTTTCGACTCACCATCAACTGTAGAAAGCGTGAATGCATTGGCTTCGCTAACTTCAGCTTTTAATGCCTCTTCAAACCAAATCTCGAATTGGGCAAAGGGATCTGCTTTTACATCTGATTCATCCAAACTATGCTTGGTATAATCGAGACGGAGATCTTGTAGTTCTTGTTCTTTCATTTCATCCGAAATAGTCGGGCTCATTACCCGGTTTCCATTTAATATTACAACCAATACTTGGTATTTGAGGCTCTACGGGTTGTTTTCCTTCCATGAGAGCCGCAATCGCTTCCTGCAAATCCTTACCGGTAACATCTTTACCATTCCCCGGCCTGCTATCATCGAATTGACCGCGATAAACTAACGATAGATCTGCATCAAACAGATAGATATCAGGCGTGCAAGCTGCTTGATAAGCCTTTGCCACTTCCTGTGTTTCATCGTATAAGTACGGGAATGGGTAATTTTCTTGCTCAGAAACTTTCCGCATCAATTCAGGCGAGTCGGCCGGATAATTCTCTACATCGTTCGAGCTGATCGCTATAAATGCAATTCCTCTTTGTATATAAGAGTTTGCAAGCTCAACTAGTTTATCATTTATGTGCTTCACGTATGGACAATGATTGCAAATAAATAATATTACGGTGCCCTTAGATTTCTTTGTGTATTTATATAATTCTACATTACCACCAGTAACACTCGGTAATGTAAACGATGGGGCTTTTGTACCTAGCTCAACCATCGTTGATTCAACTGCTGCCATTTTTTTCTCTTTCTTATGTCCTAATTATCATATTTGATGAAAGCCAATGCTTGGAGACAATATACAAAAAAAAGACGGCTAAGTCTTTCGTTGTTTGATATTTAGTAAGGTATGGATATAAAAAACCCGATACCCAAGTGAGAAGAAATAGTGGTCATCTATGTTCTAATTAAAAATCTCGATGAGGGTATCGGGAAGCTACACCCTAAAGACGAAGAAACAGCCAAATAGTTTCCTTGTTTACGTTAAATAATTGTAAAACAAGTTCAGTGAAATAACCCTAATTGCTCACCGTGTTTTTTTATAAAATGATCGCTGCTTAACGCCATTGATTTCCGATTTAAACCAAGTCTGCGAGCTTGAATATCAAATACTGATTTTATCTGATGGTAAAATTCTCCTTCCCCCCTCATGCGGTCGCCAAATTCTGTGTTATTCAATTTTCCACTTCTCATAGATTTTATTCTATTCAATACTTTTTCCTTGCGATCAGGAAAGTGCTGTTCAAGCCAGGTTTCGAACTGATCTTTCACCTTAAAAGGTAAACGCAAAATTATAAAACCGGCTGATGTTGCCCCTGCATCTGCGCTAGCTCGCAAAATATCTGGCACTTCATGGTCGGTTAAACCGGGTATAACGGGCGCAACATTTACCCCAACCTGAATTCCGGCTTCAGCTAGTTCCTCAATAGCTTTAAGCCTTCTTTTTGGGGATGAAGTTCTCGGTTCCATCTTTTGCCCTAAGCTATGATCTAGAGTGGTTATCGAAACAAAAACGTTTACACATTGAAAGGCAGCTAATTTTTTTAGTAAATCTATATCTCGAGTAACCAGATAATTTTTAGTGATGATACCTACCGGTGCACGGAATTCAGCAAATACTTCTAAGCAATGTCGGGTAATCTTTAGTTTACGTTCAATGGGTTGATATACATCTGTTATCCCGCTTAAGGCAACAACTTGTGGTTTCCACTTTGGGGATAAAAAAGTCTTTCGAAGTAACTCCGCTGCATCGTACTTCACCATAATCTTGGTTTCAAAATCTAAGCCTGATGAAAAACCAAGATATTCATGAAATGGACGTGCAAAGCAATACACGCATCCATGCTCGCAACCACGGTAAGGATTTAACCCTGCTTCGAAAGGCACATCAGGACTACTGTTAAAACTGATGATATTTTTGGTATCGTCTTTAAATAATTGCGTTCGGTAATTTGGCTTTTCATCTTCGTGATAATCAATATAATTTCCTTCAAACCTATTAATTGGATTATCGCTACTGCCACGACCTCTTATTGGGAGTTCTTTCTTCATTCAAAATGATACACATATATCATACATATTACAAATTAGCCATGTCTTATTCCCATTTTCACCTATTGAAACACTTATTGATAATGCTTCCATTGATGTTTATTTCAATTACAGCGAATGCGCAAACATCTAAAGATGAATTACAACAGCAGTATCTGGGAATTCTTGAAAATCGTGGGTTAACCGGTTTTGTGGATGAGGATGGTGATATACAATTTGAATATCAGGAGAAGGCGTATTTCATTGGCGTGGATGAAAATGATCCTGAATTTTTCCGTGTGGTGATGTTTAATATTTGGCCAATTTCGGATTTATTGGAAGGCAATAAAGTCTTGCTAGCACTTGATAAGGTTGGCAGAGATCATAAAGTAGTGAAAGGATACATCCACAGTGAAAACGTTTGGCTTGCTATAGAAATGTTTGTGAATTCGCCGCAAGATGCAGCTAATTTTTTAGATAGATGTTTACAATCGTTAGAAGAAGCGGCACTCACTTTTGTGGAAGTTATGTGAGTGCCAGCATCTCTTTTTTTTAATTCATTCTTTGATAAACCTTTTTACCAGCTAACCAAGTTTGCAACACATCGATTTGCCAGATTTCTGAGGCTTCCACCTCAAAATAATTCTTATCTATGATAATGAAATCTGCCCATTTACCCGGTTCTAAGCTCCCTAATACTTCTTCTTGATGCGCTGCATACGCGGCATCAATAGTAAAAGCTCTAAGAGCCTCGCTACGGCTCATTGCTTCTTCAGGATACCAACCGCCTTCGGGCTCTCCTTCATGATCCATTCGAGTAACTGCAGAATATAGCCCAAAAAATGGGTTTGAGTGCTCAACCGGAAAATCAGAACCAGCCGCGACTACGGTGCCTTGATCCAAAAATTTTTGCCAGGCATAACCACCTTTAATTCTTTCTGGCCCAACTCGATCTTCTGCCATGTTTTTGTCGCTGGTAGCGTGTGTAGGTTGCATACTAGCGATTAATCCAAGCTCTTCAAATCTGGGAATATCTTCTAGAGCTACAATTTGCGCGTGTTCAATTCGATTTCTTAAATCAAAGGCCTGATGCGTATTTTGAGCGTATTCCAGTGCATCCAAAACTTGACGATTACCTGCATCACCGATAGCATGAATATTTGCCTGAAAACCTTTACCCACTACTTTTGCAGCCATTTCATTCATTTCTTCTTGTGATACAAACAACAGGCCATAATTACCGGGATCATCAGAATAAGGTTCAATCATCGCTGCACCTCTACTACCTAAAGCGCCATCAGAATATAGTTTCACACTTCTTAGTGAGAGTAGGTCATTGGCATACGATTCAATCGGTCCGTTAGCAGATAATGTATCAAAAGTGCTGCCTGCACCGGAAACCATCGTATAAATTCGAGAAGTCAATTTCTCGTTATCCGCAAAGTCTTTATACAAATTCCATGTTTGCACACCTGCACCTGCATCATGCACACTGGTTAATCCCATTCGTGCAAGCTGTTTTAGTGCTTTTTCGAGTGCTAAAGATTGCTCTAACGGAGTTGGCTCGGGAACTACCGCGTTGATGTAACCTTCTGCTGCATCAATAAAAATGCCTGTGGCTTCTCCATTATTGTTTCTGATGATTTTCCCTCCCTGCGGATCGGGAGTATCTTTACTTACTCCGCCATATTGCATGGCCAATGAATTACCCCAGCCGGCATGTCCATCAACTCGACTTAACCAAACCGGTCGATCAGGGACTACACGATCTAAATCTTCAGCAGTTGGAAATTCATTTTCAGGCCACAGCGTCTGATTCCAACCTCTTCCCAAAATCCATTCTAAATCCGGGTTGGCATCTGCGTATTCTTTAATGGTTTGCAAGGTCTCTTCAAGGGTATTTATTCCCATCAAATTAACTTGAAGTTCCTGATATCCAAGTCCCATCACATGTCCATGAGCATCGATTAAACCGGGCAATAAGGTTTTTCCTTCCCCATCAATCTGAACGCCCTCGTACATCGAGATAAGTGCTTCATCACCGGTTGCAACAACTTTACCTTCCTCAATAATAAGTGTATTAAATTCGGTGAGCTGATCATTGCTGAATGTGTACCCTTCAACGTTGTGAATGATGGTGGTATTCGCAGGATTATCGCAACCCTGAATTAAAAAAGTGATAGTTAGTAGTAATAGAATTTGTCTCATAGAATTTTTTTGTTGAAAATACAGAATATAAGTTGTCAAAATTATGAATTTGAGAGCTTTTACATTCCGTAGCTTTAATTGATTTTAATTTAATTAGCATCGGTGTTTGTTTACATTCGTTGGGCAAAAATATATCTAATGCGAGCGTTTCTATTTCTTTTATTTATTACGTCTTCTATTCCGGGGTTTTCGCAATCAGTTACGGCCCCAACTCGCAGTGATACCACTCTATTCAATGCATACACCCAACAAGCCGAACGGTTCAAATACACCAATCTGGATTCAACTTTTCGATATGCAAATTTAGCTATTGATCAAATTTCTGAGGAGGAATATCCAGAAAAAACGGCATTGGCATTAGGTTTGGTAACCTGGGTTCACTTTATGAGAGGCGAATACGATAAAAGTCTCGAAAATGCGGATAGAGCCTTAAGTCTTGTTTCAAGTGATCCTGATGCTGAAACGCTAAAGATTGATTTATTACACGATCAAGGCACTATTTATGGTGCAATGGGGATGTATGAACTTAGCCTTCGCAAGTTTTATGAGATATTGGATTATTACGATCCGGAGGAAAACCCGGAAGGTTATTATGTTACGCTAAGTAATATTGGCGTGATGTATATGAAATTGGAGCTTTTTGAAAGTGCGCTGAATATTTTTCTCCGACTCGATGGAGAAATGCCAACAAATCTTGCCGCTCGGGTTAGCATACCGGTTAATTTAGGCTACATTTATTACGATTTACGTGATTTTGATAACGCCAAACTTCAGCTTTACCGAGCACTCGCCCAAGAAGGTAACATCGACCCTCGGGTTTATGGGTTATCTAACTTTAAACTAGGACAAGTGTTCAATGCAGAAGGCGATTATGATGAAGCCATTGATGCTTTTAATGCTTCCATCCAAATTTTTGAGTCTAGAAAAAATGAACTCGAAACGGTTCAATCGTTAAATGGATTAGCCCAAGCTTACTTAGGAACAGGTGAACTGAAAAGTGCTATTTCTTATGCCGAACAAGGATTTGAAATAGCAGATCGATATAATGCTATTCCCGAAAAACAAGCTACTTTGCAAAGCTTGTATCTCATCTCTAAAAAAATGGGTAATGCCGCTGAAGCTTTATCTTATCATGAAGAATATAAAGCGATCAGTGACTTTTTGAAGAATTCAGAAACCAATTCCCAAATTGCCCGCATCACAACAGAATATGAGTTTAAGCAAAGGGAAGCTGAATTATTGGCTGCAAACCGGCAGGCAAATCTAATGACAACAGCTAAAATTCAACAGCAACAAACTTTACTATTCGCCTCGCTTACTGCAATATTTTTAGCCGCATTGGCAATCATCGGTATGTACAGAAACTACCGACAAAAGAAAGAAAACAATTACTTACTTAGTTTAAAGAATCAAGAAATTCAGGATCAGGCAGAGAAACTTCGTCAATCCAACCGAGTAAAAGATCGTATTTTTTCGATGATTGCCCATGATTTACGTGGACCACTTAGCTCGTTGTATGGGGTAATCAGTTTAATTGAGATGAATAAAACTTCGCAAGAAGAACTCGACCGATTAATACCAAATGTAGCGCGGAGATTTAAGTACACATCTACACTGCTTAATAACTTATTGCAGTGGGCACAAAGCCAAATGGAAGGCTACAAAGTAAACTCAGAAGTTTTTGATATTTCTCTGATTTTCAAAAATAAGTACGCCCTACTTCAAACAAATATCGAAGATAAAAACCTGGACATACACTTACCTCAAAGTGAAATTTTGGTTTTCGCTGATTTGAACATGATTGATCTTGTAGTTCAAAATCTTCTTTCCAATGCCATCAAATTTAGTCACCAAAACGGTTCAATTCATATAGACACAACCCGAGAAGGTGATATGGTTTCGATTTCCGTAAAAGATCATGGTGTGGGGATCAAAGAAAAATATCTCCCTCAATTATTTAGCGATTCTTTCTTTACTACTAAGGGAACTATGGATGAGAAAGGAACCGGCTTAGGCTTAATGCTATGCAAAGAGTTTATTGAAAAAAATGGAGGCACTATCACCGTTGAAAGCACCTATGAGCAAGGAAGTACTTTTAAGTTTACCCTACCTTTGGCTATTGAATGATACCATCTTCGGATTGTGCCAATATGCTTCTTTAATAAATCCGGGTCTGCTATTCATTTTTTCGATTTCTTCTTGGCTAAAAAAACCAATATCTGATAAAAGTTGATCATCAACGGGATGTTCCGGATCTAAGCCCAACGCTAACTTCCCTCCTACCCGCTGAACTTTAAAAAAGTGTTCAATCACGTGGAAATCTTTAAAAATGATTTCATTGATGTGAAGTAATTCACGTACTGATACATTAAGCCCGGTTTCTTCCTTAAATTCTCGTACCAAGGCTTCTGGAGCAGACTCTCCAAAATCAACACCACCACCAGGCGGAATCCAGATATCTTCGTTAGTGATAGGTGATCGTAGTTTAACTAATAGAAGATTTCCGTTTTCTTCGAGAATACCACCTACTCGATAACGAATGTACCCTGCATAAGGTGATGAGTGGTTCATCAACTTACCGGAGCGCCTTTTTTGAGCTTTTTATCCAATTTATTCGATTTCGCGTATTTCAAACTCGCTTTCACAAAATCAACAAAAAGTGGCTGTGGGTTATTAACCGTTGAACGTAATTCCGGGTGAAACTGAACACCTACAAACCATGGGTGATCCGGCAATTCGATAATCTCTACCAAATCTCTTTCGGGATTCATTCCCACTAATTGCATACCGTTTTCAACTAATTTGTATCGCAGGTTGTTATTCACTTCGTAGCGATGGCGGTGACGTTCATAAACCAGCGAATCACCATACGCTTTATGTGCATTAGAGCCTTTCTTTAATTCACAGGCATATTTCCCAAGCCGCATGGTTCCACCCATATTCTGGATGTCTTTTTGATCCGGCATTAAATCAATAATAGGATACTCTGTATTTTGATCAAACTCGGCACTATTGGCAGATTTCCATCCGCAGGCATTTCTTGCAAATTCGATAACTGCACACTGCATACCCAGACAAATCCCGAAGAAAGGTATGTTGTTTGTTCTGGCAAATTTTACAGCCGCTAGTTTTCCATCAATTCCACGCCCACCGAATCCCGGAGCAACTAAAATCCCGGAAACCGATTCAAGTTCAGTAGCAACATTCTCATCGGTTAGATTATCAGATTGTACCCAACGTACCTTTACCTTACAATCATTAACTGCTCCACCATGAATAAAGGCTTCTACAATTGATTTATACGAATCGTGGTGCTCAACATATTTACCCACCAATGCAATGGTAATTTCTTTAGATGGATTTATAACTGCTTCCACAAATCCCATCCAATTATCAAGATTGGGCTCGGTGGTTTCCAGATTTAATTTCTCAATTACTCGCTGATCTAATCCCTCTCTTTTCATCAATAGCGGGACCTCATAAATAGTTCTCGCATCCAACGAGCTTATTACATCTTCGATTTCTACGTTACAAAATCGAGCTACTTTGCTTCGTATCGATTCATCCAATGGATGTTCGGAACGGCAAACAAGAATATCCGGCTGCAACCCACTTTCGGATAATGTCTTAACCGAATGTTGAGTTGGTTTGGTTTTTAGCTCTCCTGCGGCAGCTAAATACGGAACTAAAGTAAGATGAATACTGAGCGTGTTTTTTCGCCCTACGTTATAACGTAATTGTCGAACAGCCTCGATGTACGGCAAACTTTCAATATCACCCACAGTACCACCTATTTCTACAATTACGATATCATAATCGCCCGATTTACCGAGTTTCAGCACATGAGACTGAATTTCGTCAGTGATGTGTGGAATTACCTGAACGGTTTTACCAAGGTAGGCTCCCTGACGTTCTTTATTGATTACATCGTTATAAACACGGCCGGTTGTTACGTTATTAGACTGACTTGTGGTGATGTCTAAAAATCGCTCATAATGCCCTAAATCCAGATCTGTTTCGGCACCGTCATCGGTTACAAATACTTCACCATGTTCGTAGGGGTTCATTGTACCCGGGTCTACATTAATGTATGGATCCAGTTTTTGAATCGTAACACGTAGCCCTTGAGCAACTAATAAGCGGCCAAGACTAGCACAAATAATTCCTTTTCCTAATGATGACGTTACCCCTCCGGTAACAAAAATATACTTAGTGGACATGTAGACGAGAGTGAAGTTGATGGATGGAAAATATAGGGCACTTACAAGCGATCTTCAATCGGTGAGCACGGGAAAGCCAAATTAGTTACTCACATGTTTTCCACAACCTCCTTTAGCACATCGGGATAGTCGGAAAAAATTCCACGTGCACCAGCTTTGGTAATTTTTTCCATTAACTTGGGCTCATTCACAGTATAAATAAAGAAAGGAATGTTATTAGAAGTTAGCTCGCTGATCCATTCGTCTGTTAGCTCTTTATAACTGCAATTGAACGCATCTACTGCATATTTTTCAACCAATTGTTTTGGCGATAATGAACCTGATTGCCGTTTTTCGTACAACAATGCTTTTGAGATATTCGGATCCAGTTCATTTAAATGCTCCATAACTCGGTAATCAAATGAGGAAAAAATTACCTGATCTTGCATTCCGGCTAGGTAAACCAGTTGTAAAGCTTTATCAACAATTCCGTCTTGAGCATTATCGGTTACGGCGTCATGTTTTATTTCGATGTTTACAGCGATTACATCCTTGGTGTAAGCAAGCACTTCTTCTAGGGTTGGAAATGGTTCACCTTCATATTTTTCGCTAAACCAAGCCCCCGTTTCCATTTCCTTTAGTTCTGCCAGTGTATAATCACTCACATTGCCTTTTTCACCGGTTGTACGTTTGAGTAGTTCATCATGTATTACAACCGGAATACCATCTTTGCTAAGTAATAGATCAAGTTCAATCATTTCGGCTTTCATCTCTATCGCCATCTTGAACGCTGAATGGGTATTCTCAGGCGCATAAGCACTCGCTCCCCGGTGAGCAATGACCACAAAATTATCGTCATTTGAGTTAAGGAGTTGGGGTAAATTGGATTGAGCCACAGTATGAATAAAAGTTCCGGAAAAAAGAAATACCGCTATTGTGAAAATAGGAAATCTCATTACATCAATGTTTGAGTTATTTTTGAAAATCAAAATACTCAAATTTGATGCATAACATCACTTTAATACTGATAAATAATCTATTCTTAGTTCTGATTATTAATAACGCGCTTGATAGCTCTATTAATAAGGGTATCGAATGAATTCGTGCGGCTGAACACGTAATAGGTAAAATAAATACCTGTTACAATTGCAGTGCTGCCAATCACCGACATCAATGCGGCTAATAATACAGGTTGTACCATATCCAGCACTGAAAGCGCTACCACGGTTGAACCTAAAATAATCTGAAACAACGCTGAGAGAAGATGCAATCCATTCACAGAATGCACTTTATCAAAAAATACAGAAAAACTACTAAGGCGACCGGTCGGTATATCGATTTTACTCGAGTTCTCTTGAACTAAGGAATATTTTTCTTTTGGTTCCTCGTGCATGTCCTTTATTTTTAAGTAATACGACCATTAACATTTCTATTATACAGAAAAGAGATTTTTATCTGAAATTAAATATGTCAAATTCCGAGAATTTTTACATTTACGGCCGAAAGCCCGTAGAGGAACTCGCCGAAAATAACAGCAACTCGGTTAACAAAGTTTTTATCAGGAATTCTATTCCGCCAAATTCCTATAAAAATCTCTCTTCTACTCTTAAAGCAAACTCTATACCGTTTGTTACAGTTCCTGAGAAAAAAATAGAATCGTTAGTAGGCAATGTTAATCATCAAGGCTTTGTTGCACAACGCTCTTCGTTAGAGTATGCAAATTTTTATGAATGGATAGAAACCATTGATTTACGAACCAACCCTTCTGTGTTTTTGCTGAATGGTATCGAAGATCCACATAATTTTGGTGCAATTTTAAGAACTGCGGCAGCTGCGGGAATTTCTGCGGTTATAGTTCCTTCCCACAATCAGGCACCCCTAAATGCGACCGTATTTAAAACTTCGGCTGGAACTGCAGGAAGGATTCCGGTAATTCGTGTACAAGATAGCAACCAGGCGTTCAAAGACTTGAAACTCTCGGGCTTTGAAATTTATGCCCTCGATGGTAATGCAAAAACAACACTCTGGGAAGTAGAATTTAACTTACCAAGCGCATTTGTGATCGGAAATGAAGGACGCGGAGTCGATAAAAAGATTTTAAAAAACTCCGATCACACTTTAATGCTTCCGATGGAGAACAATGTCGAATCGCTAAATGCCTCAGTAACAGCGGCATTAATTGCCTACGATTGGAAAAGAAAACGATCAGTATAACAGATACTTCTTTCTGCTTTCAATAAACGCCTGAAATTCCAATCCCCAATCAAATTCTGGTGAGTAAGAGTCTACTTGTTTAGTACCGGCTAGCAGATATAAATGCTCTCGCTGTGTAATCTGCGGATTGGATACTCTAAGAGCATACAGTAACGATAACCCAAACTCGACCGGCTTATCGAACTCTGGTGTGGTTTTTATAGTAAAGCCATTTAGCTCTTTACCCTCGAACTTTGGGTAGAGCGACTTCCCCGGAATAGAGCGTGGAATAAAACGAATCGTATCTATTCGCACGTGATACTTTTGGGCTAATTCATTGATCTTTTGTAAAGGGATATCAAGATTTGGTCCGCCAATTGTAAGAAACGGATCTTCAGTTCCTCTACCCTCAGAAATACTCAACCCTTCAAAAAAACACGTACCTAAGTACACATAAGCATGTTCAAAAGTTGGCAAATTAGGAGAAGGAGGAATCCATTTCAAACCGGTTTCTGGCCAACGCATCTCTCGTTTCCATCCCTCCATTTTTATCACTTTAACTGAGGCCTTATCTGAAAATTGATACCAATCCTCACCTATGCCCATCAATGCTAGTTCTCCAAGTGTCATCCCATGCACAATAGGAATTGGATGAGAACCAACCATAGATTCAAACTCATCTTCTAGTACCCAACCGGAAACATAATTGCCACCGGCTGGATTAGGCCGATCCAGAATCCATACTTCTTTATCATTCTCTGCTGCAGATTCGATCACATTTTTGAGCGTGGTGTTGTATGTATAAAAACGTGCGCCAACATCCTGCATGTCGAATAAGATAATGTCAACTTCTGAGAGCATCGAAGCCGTTGGCTTTTTTGTATCCCCGTACAATGAAAAAACCGGCAAACCTGACTGAGTATCTATACCATTTTCGATGCGCTCACCGTCGGAATAGCTCCCCCGAAATCCATGTTCGGGCGCAAAAAGTGCAGTAATTTTCACCCCTTTACTCATTAACGTATCCAGAACATGGACGTCACCAATTCTTGCCGTAGGATTCATAACCAAACCAACTTTTTGCCCACGAAGCTCGTCGAGATGATGCGCAATTAACATTTCTGCGCCGGTCTTTACCTTTACGGTATCTGGTGTTTTTGAATCGCAGTTTAATCCTACGATGATCAATAAGCTGAAAATTGCTCGAAGAATATTCATCTGTCCCGTCCTAAAATAAGTTGACGGTTTTTGTTTACTCTTACTCATAATGGCTGGGCGTTATCTCAGCCATTTTTGTGTGTACCTGCTGAGGCGTCTTTAAATTCAAGCTCCAGTGAGGGCGTTGGGTATTATAAGTT
>JANSXX010000104.1:0-1384 GCA_024742815.1 bacterium | reverse complement strand
GATGCCTTCAGTATTTCCTACAAGCGGTTTAGAGAAGATAAATTTGTTATTGGTGTATCCTTTCAGAAAATGCCAGATACCAATTTCGCAGGTTCTAATACCAAAATGGGCGGCTTACTCGTTTTTAAATTGAAAGGGTCAAACAAGTCATTTACAACCGATGAAAATGTGCGCGAAATATTTGTGCATATGATTTCGGAGTCTGTTCTGGAATTACGCGAAAATACCTCCGTTTTGTATGATTAAAAATAACATCTATGATTAATATATAATGTATAAATTTCATAAACGAAATAGTTAAAAAATAAAGGTAAGATGTTCTTACAATCCTCGCAGATTAAACACTCGCCATTTGGTATGAAAGATACAAAATATTTAGAACACCTACACGAACAAACGAAGTTAAGAAACTCACAGGAAGCATCAGTAGCATGTAGAAAGAAGAAGCAAACTATGTAAATGAGCTGGATAGAATGATGGGCGAATTATATCGTCCTAACTTACCACATGCAACAAAAGAACATGTAAATAAATGGTATGAAGATGCAAAAAAACTAATATTTATTGAAAATAGATTGATCTAGTATGATTTTATACAATAAAATCTTGTTTTTAATAGTTTTTTCACAAAAAGATTATGAATACTATTTTCTAATTAATATTATATTGATATGACAACACCCCAAAGTTTAGAATTCATAAATCCATATGCAAAATTTGGATTGAAACGACGCCCCACTTATGAAGAAATTGTAGGTCTAATTGGCGAAAATGATTTAATAACGGGAAAACTACCTAACAGAGATGCTACATTTTTTAAAGCAAGTCCTCAAGGCAGTTTTTTTGATGGAAGCGACCATATAGACTTATTGAAAGACCAAGAGATGAGAATATTAGACAGACAAATGAGAGAGGCAATGATGAAACAGGAAGCGCGCAGAAACGGGCGCACTTATGCAGTGCATAGGATGAATGCTGACGCACCATTAACCAGAAACGCAGAAGCAATAGAAGATGAATATGTTTTTTCAACACCACTGCAAACATCAAGACAGCGCGAGGCAGTGGTAGATACAAGGCTACAAGAACTAACCGCAGCAACAAAAGAAAGAGTAAATGAAGTGAGCCAAGCAATGGCATCAAATTTAAGAGATATGGGCGGAACAATTTTTCACAAAATGCTAGGCAATAGAACATCAGCACCGTCGGCAACAGCAAGAACAGTACCGGATAATCTCCCAGTGTCAGAATACGAAGGTTCACCAATTTCAGGCGGAGATGACGCCCAAGTAGAATATCAAGCCACAGGAGCACCAAGTTCAACAGCGCAGCAACCACCACCATTGTCAATGACGCCAATATTCATACAACAATAGATAATAAT
>JANSXX010000131.1:0-1164 GCA_024742815.1 bacterium | reverse complement strand
CAGAACCTTGATTGCGCAACAAATACAAGTTCAAAATAGTATTGTCAGACTTCCCGAACCCTGACCTAGAACCAAAACAAAGGACACAGTAGTATTGCCAAGCTTCCTGCATCCCGACCCCCAAAAATGTGATTTCGAGTATCAAGCTGGACAAATCAGTCAAGATGCTCAGTGGAGGGGGTGGGGACCCCTGTTTATGTATCAGAGGTGGAGGTAGTACCACGCATGTTGCATGCGGTCAGCAATGCTTCCCCCAATTAAACCTGGCCCAGTTTGATTTGACATGCGAGCGGTGTCCTACGTTGGGTTTGGGAATGCTGAGCCAGGCGATCACGGGATTCTGCAAGGGGAGTGGTAGCGTGAAAACGCGTGAAACAGCGTGAAAAGGACCTGCCTACTCGTGAAAGGCCCTGTCTACTCGTGAAAGGCCGTGAAATCTTGCTCCCAATCCCAACTGGTAAAAAGCACTTCCGCCGCCCGCAATTTTCGTGGTTTTAGAAGGCCTTCCCATTAGAATATGCCAAAAACAAGATTTGTTTAGAAAGGGTGAGCCACGATACACCTCTGAGTAATGAACGGGGGCCCCACCCCCTCCACTGCGATCCCAAATAAGCATCTTGACTGATTTGTCCAGCTTGATACTCGAAATCACATTTTTTGGGGTCGGGATGCAGGAAGCTTGGCAATACTACTGTGTCCTTTGTTTTGGTTCTAGGTCAGGGTTCGGGAAGTCTGACAATACTATTTTGAACTTGTATTTGTTGCGCAATCAAGGTTCTGGAAATATGGCAGCCCTACGCACTTTAGAAAGGTGAAATGCTACGTTTTAAATTCTTCGTAGGATCAGTACGACATGACCCAGACGTCTGTTTGTTGCCCATACTACTGTAACAGGCGCTATACTATCTACGAGTAGTATTGTATTTGAATCAGGTTTCAGGAAGCTTGGCAATATTTCATCAAAAAGAGAGCAATTATCCAGTTGAGAATCTTTTGCATTTGCCTCAATTTCCAGGCGTAGCCCAGATCATTAGCTTTATTCGCGGTCAGTGTTTTCTGGCAAAACTTTGTTAGAAAATAATCCGTACTTTTGAAAAGCTTTTTGAATAGGACGCATTACCAGGAAGTGACAAAGACCATTTACTTTTTTATGGGCACATGTTT
>JANSXX010000041.1:0-3783 GCA_024742815.1 bacterium | reverse complement strand
TAAGCATCCAAATTATTCGTTTTCTGCCCGATTAACCGTAAAGAATACAATACTCGACAGGGCATTTACCCGCCGTTTCAAAATTTCAATTACCCGATTTGGAACTCAAGTTCTCGATTTATGGACAATTACCCGATTCTGAGTTTTCATTTTTGAGGCGGGACAATTCATATTTTCAATTCCATAGAATGCCAATTCTAATGCGGTACCCCATAACGGCCCGGCTACGTGACGTGCCGGATTCCAAATCTACCATTTTCGTCTTAATTCACAAATGCTAGCGCAGCGGCTTTTCAATCTCAATTTTCCTCTCGAAGATTTTTACCGGCATGGCATGTAGCCATTGTTGCACGAATTAATAAATTGAATTAATCACGATAGAGCCAAAAGACATGGTGAACATTGGGAACCTTATCTACATCTTTAAAGACAAGTTCAGGTTTAAAATCATTGGTATCAGTCCTCATTACCCCTATTTCGAATCTTCTAATCTCATCAAAATGTCTATAATAAACCCAATCGTCAAAAATTGACAATAATTCTACATCCAAATCACTAAAATCAAAAACTTTGAGTCTATTTTCTTCTAAATCCCAAATAAAAAATTTACCCGTTTGGTATCTCAGATCAGGTTGAAGACCAAACACTTCAGTATATCTTGACTTTAGATCACTAGTATCGTTAGGCGGATTGTATTTACCGTTTACCCCGAGTGTTCCATAACCAAATTTGTCATCATATATATTCATTCCCATTATACTTTCAGTCATGATTACACTATCGACTATTTGTTTACGCTTTTCATATAAATAATAAGTACATAAGCTATCCCTAGCTCCACCAAACTGTCTTTTAAAGAATATTTCATAACTATGGTTAGGCGATCTCAATAAGAATTCAATACCTGAATATTTCTCATCATCAAAAGAGCCTCTCCCAAACTGAAATATATTAATATGTCTTTTTTCACTTCCTTTATAATAAGTACTTGATAAATTTCCGTCAATAAAGGGTATTCCTGAATTATTCCTGTAGAAAAATCCCGAACTACCTCCTGCATATGAACGTTTAAGAAAAATAGATTCTTTTAGTTCATGTACGTTTAAGAACTTATCAATTACGTTTCTTTCATACGGTATCTGTTCTTTACAAAATGAAAATGTGTATAATAACGAATGATCATCATCATACGCATTACCATTTAGCAATTGACAATTTTGGTTTGATAGAGAGTCAAACCTAGCTTTACGTATTTTAATCTCTCCACTAGAATAATCAATTACCGTAAAATACCTATTCAAAGAAATTGATTTAGGATTATCTTCAATGAAGGGGTAAAAATTTTCTAGCTCTCTGATAAAGACTACTCCATATTCTTCAAAATGTCTGATTACCTCGATAAATGTCTTCTTATTATACGCATAATTTAAGGTGTCAACTACTTCTAAAATATTATCCTTATTTAACCGGCAGAGAAGAGTAATTTTCGTAGAGTCTTGTGTTGATAGATAGTTTTTAAATTTTGTATTTGTCACTAAATCTTTCGAGCTTGAAACGATAAAGTACATTTCAGCATTCTGGCTTAAAAGCGTGTTTAAGTTTAGAATAATGATTATTATAAGTAGCCTCATTCTATCTTTTTTTTAGATTAATATGGAAATGGTACTTGCTTTGTTGTAACTTCTTCAACATAGTTATTTTGATTATCCATAGTTGTCCAGTAAGGTTTAGGAGCCTCTTGAGAGCCTGGAACCAAATGAACGAAATTATTATTATTCATTCCACCATATCCGTTGTAAGCAATCATTAAACAAGCATCTAAAAATGACCTTTGCCCTTCTTGCTCATCAACATCAAAATAATCATTTATTCTTTGATACGCCCCTCCAAAAGCATCACTACTGCTCATGACCCAGGTTACATCAGCATAATTTATTGATACCTTTTCGATTTGGTCGCTTTCGTTCACTGGATTATTGTTCCATTCATTCAATAAGATAAAATCTGAATCGAAAAAAGCATTTACTGTCCATCTTTTGTTGTTAACAAGTAGATCATAAGCTCCATATAAATTGCATTTCCAATCCCACAATGCTTGTGAAGAGGGTATAGGGTTTGTCAACTGAGTCAAGCCAAATCCCCCATCGTTATTTGCACTTGCATTTGGACACCTGCTAAACGCATCCCATGTTTCATGCAAATTTTCGTAATTTTCATCAAAAGGATTGAATTGTTTTATTTCTTCTGTTGCATTTTGAGAAAACGTACCACTTTCATGCATTATCAACTTCTTAAAAAACCAAAAATCATCATAGGGTGCGCCCTCCAAATGCTCCATAACCGTTGCAATAGTTGGATTATGCCCTTTTACTGTGAAATCAAATGTCCTTATAGGATTTGGTGCAAGTGCATTATCTAAAATTTCAATTTTTGCACGTCCCCCTTGTATTAAAGGCCACTGAATATCAAAAACTTCTAGAGAATCAAAGTCAATCTGTATATAATCGTTAGGATATACACCAGAATAACTTGTTAAAAAAAGATCATCTCTATCTCTCTCATTTCCATTCACATCCTTAATATATTTAATTGAGAACCTAATATAAAATTCAGTACAAGAAAATAATTGTTCTGGATAAATCAATTTGAACCCAATAGTAGGCATTTCATTATTCTCAATTATAGCTATTTCATTATTCTCCACATAATCAAGCCCACAATTGCCAAGGCAGACCCCAATATCTAAAAGTGATGTATCTATAAAACTAGTCATGCGTTGTCCTTCTCCTAGACAACAATTGAGGCTTTGAGTGATAAACTGCTTGATGAGATTGAGAACTTCCACTTTTTTCTCTGTATTAGATTTATTTTGCTGAGCCAAAATCAAACTAGACTCGTTTTTTAACCCCTCCACCCTGTCATTCGTAATGCAAGACAAATCTCCTGAATTCGGTAGATTAATTTCAACTCTAATTTTATCGTCTAGAGTATTATTAAGTTCAGTACCGAACAAAACATAATATGTTGATGTATTTTGGACTTGATTGATTTTAGAATTCCAAACTCTATCTTGACCGCCATTCATTACGTTTCCCAAACGATAAAATCCAAAATCAAATACTCGAAATTGATTTTGAAAAGTAATTGGCAGTGTATCTTTTAGTTCACAAGAGGAAATGTCCATTAATTGTTCATTTTCATTCAAACTAATACCTGTAAAGTCTCCAATGATGGTATAACAGTTTTGAGCGTTTAATCTTGACAAGAAAAAAAGAAGTAAAATCTTAATAATGATTATTTTTTGCATAGACCATTTTTTTTATTTATTACAAAGATAATTAATTATTTCGTGCAACGGTTGGTACATGTGGCGTGGCGGCGCTAGCCGACATGATCGTCATGTACATTGTTGTCGGTAGTCTTTATTTTATTTCTTCGATTTGACAACTTCTTGGTTTTTCAAGGTTCAATTGGTTTTTAAAAACTGTCTTTAATGCCCATTCAATTCCTATTTCATTACCTATTGGTTTACTATCAATCAAATGATAAACGTATTCGAAAATTTGAATTTGTAGGTCAGTTGAAATGTTTATCCGGTTTTGATTTAAATATTCGATAAACCTTTGAACTCCTTTCTCAAATGGAATTTCTAATAGTTGTTCAATGTTTTCCTCGACGCTTTTTGGTAGCGCATCTCCAAACGCCAATTTGATATTCTTCTTGATGGTCAATTCAATTTTTTTGGGTTCAAATTCTGACAATTTGCTATTAATCGAAAATTTA
>JANSXX010000054.1:0-2538 GCA_024742815.1 bacterium | reverse complement strand
TCGATGTCCCAGCTCACCCTCCTCGCCCTCGCCCTCGTCTTCAACGTTCGGCTCGCCGGAAAAGATGCCCAGCTCCTCGCGGTTCCCGGGCCCGGCGCCTCTTCTTCCTCGCTCTCGCGCTTGGCCTCCTCCGCCTCCGCCAGCACCATTTCGGGGTTTTCCTCCTCGGGCTCCAGCCGCGCCTCGACCTCTGCTAAAATGTCCGCCTTGCGGTCCTCAGGCAGCCGCCCCTTCGCCTTCTCGTAGACGCCCGCGCTTGCGCTCTTGAAGTTGGCGAGCGCGTAGATCAAAAACTTCTCGAGGTTCGGCGACGCCAGGCGACGGGCCATCTCCTCCGGGCAACACCAGACGCAGCGCCCGCGGGTCAGCGCGCGCGCCGGGCGCCCCGTTCCATTTCCGTTGAAGACGCAAGGGCCCGCCGCCTTGCCATCCGCGTTCGCGACGAAGCCGAGGCAATTGCGCGGCGCCATGTTCGCTGGTCAGGAACAAGAGAGCCTTCGAAATTGGGGTCGCTTTCTCTCCACGAGTGCTCGAGTGCTGGGCAAGGGCGGAAACAAATCGAACTCCAGCAAATTCAAATCCAGTCCAAATCAACGCGCGAGTCGGCTCGACCTATTGTTTCTCGACCTGCCTTGCCTCTTTGCCTCAAGCTCTTTGCCTCTGCGCCTTTCAGCCTCGGTGTCTCGAATTGGGGTCTTCCGCCCTTCCATGGCTTTTCGGCCGTCGCTAAACGGCCTGGGGCTCCCCCTCGTTTCCAAAGCCCCCGGGCGGCCGGAAATTTTCGACCGTCGCTAAACGGCCCACGACTTCTAGCCTTTTCAAGCTGCCTTGCAAGAAAAAGCTTTTTGATGGCCGGCGGGCGCGCGTGGGTCGCAGGCCGTTTAGCGACGGCCCGAAATTTCCGGGCGCCCGGGCCCGGTCCCGAAACGGAGGAAGCGCTAGGCCGTTTAGCGACGCGCTCAAAATTTCATTTCTCGATTCTTTAGAGCTCGGGCCTCTAGTAAAGGCTAGCAAGGCTTCTAGCAAGGGCTTCTAGCAAGGGCTCCTAGTAAGCGCTCTTGGCAAAGGCCTTCAGCCCTAGTAAAGGCCGAAAAGGGCCTCTAGCAACGACCCCTAGCGAAAGCCCAGTAAAGGGCTCGAGCAAGGGCGCCGCTCTGGCCGCGTCAGCCACAGCCTTAAATTAAAAGCTTTTTGCACCCGTCGCTAAACGGCCCAAGACTTCACCTTGTTTCCGAGGTCTCGCGCGGCCAGAAATTTTCGGTCGTCGCTAAACGGCCTGCGGCTTTTGTTCTTTTCAAATTGCGTTTCAAAAGAACGCTTCTTGATGGCTGAGAAAACTTTGCCGGTCGCAGGCCGTTTAGCGACGCAAAAAAAAATCCAGCTGGGGCCGTTTAGCGGCGCGCTCCGCATCTTCCTTCTCGGCTTCAGCCCGTAGTAAGGGCCCCTAGCAAGGTTCCTTAATGAAGGCCTAGTAAAGGCCCCGAGCAACGGCGCCGCTCTGGCCGCGTCGGCGACAACCTTAAGGGCTTTTCGCACCCGTCGCTAAACGGCCCAAGACTTCACCTTGTTTCCGAGGTCTTGCGCGCCCGGAAATTTTCGGTCGTCGCTAAACGGCCTGCAGCTTTCGCCTGCTTCGAGCTGCTTTTCCTTAGAAGCCTTTGTGATGGGCGGGGAACGCATGCCGGTCGCAGGCCGTTTAGCGACGGAGCAAAACTTCCTTGGGCTGGTTGCTCTCAAAACAAAAATGGCAGCGCTGGGCCGTTTAGCGACGTGCTCCGAATTTCCTTGTCTAACTGCGAAGCCGTTGATAAGCTGCTCGCGCGGCTCGAAATCGGCCATCCGGGCGTCAAATCTAGGGGTCGGACCTTTCGGGCTGCCTCTGGCAAGGGCCTCGAGTCAGGCCGAAAGACAGGCCGCCGGAAATTTTCAGCCGTCGCTACACAGACCTGTTCAACTTTAACCCCCGGGCAAATTTCCGGCCAGCGCTAAACGGCTTGGGGCTTCCTTCCTGCTCAAGCCGCCCAGGCAGCAGAAAATTTCCGACCGTCGCTAAACGGCCAAGTTTTTCAAGCTGCGCGCTCGGGAACTCTAAACGGCATCACGTTTCCGAGCCCTTCTGGGCAGCCAGCCATGTCGCCTATATCCTTCAAGGATTTTTGCAGTCGTCGCTAAACGGCCCAAAGGTTCTCCTTGTTTTCGAGGCCCCGGCCCGCCGGAAATTTTTGATCGTCGTTAAACGGCTTGCGACTTGCGCATTTTTCCAGCTGCCTTTCAAAAGAAGGCTTTTTGATGGCCGAGGAACGCACGCCGGCTTGAAAGCCTCCTTATAAAGCTAGCAATCACGGCCTGGCCTGCCCGCCGAGAAAATCACGGCCCGCGCAAAAAAAGCCGTCGCTTAGCGGCTTAAACATTCGTTCGTTTGCGAGGCTTGCTGAATGGCCGGAAATTTCAAGCTGCCGCTAAGCAGCTTAACATTTGTCGCTCTCAAAGCCGCCTCCTGGCGCCGGCGGCGCCAAATTCGCGGGCTCTCGCTCACTC
>JANSXX010000139.1:0-1098 GCA_024742815.1 bacterium | reverse complement strand
CGATTATCCACCTGAACACCCCTGCCATGACAAAACAAATAAGAAAAAACTCGGTTATTTCAAGGATGAGTGCAACGGTCAAACAATAACACAATTCATAGGGTTAAAGCCCAAATCGTATGCTTTTACAATACACGGTGAAGAAGAAGAACAAAAGAAATCAAAAGGTGTAGTGAAACACAAGGTGAAGAAAGAACTGACTTACCAAAACTACCACGAAGCATTATTTCAAAACAAAAAGCATGAAATAACATATAATTTTATTCGTAGTCGCAACCATCAATTATTTTCAATGTCTCAAGTCAAGCAATCACTCAGTAATTATGAAAATAAAAGGTTTTACATTGATGCTTTCAATTCACTGCCTTATGGACATTATAAACTGCGTTAAAGAAAAGATAACTAAGGTTATTAATGGATAGCAGAAAATATAAAAACGCAAAGATTTACAAAATAACACATGATGGTTATAATAAGTGCTACATCGGAAGCACCTGTGAAAGCTTGAGCCAAAGAATGGCAAGACATAGACAAAATTATAACAAGGCAGAACAATGGAATAATAAAACAAACTGTCGTTTGTTGTTTGATGAATATGGAATGGACAACTGTAAGATTGAATTATTAGAAGACTACCCATGTGAAAACAGAGAACAGTTAATGAAAAGAGAAGGTTATTACATTCAAAATAATGATTGTGTGAATAGATGTGTGGCAGGTAGAACAATTAATGAGTGGAAGGAAGACAATAAGGAACACTATCAAAATATGAGGAAGGAATACGCAGAAAACAACAAAGAACATATATGTAATAAAAGTAGGGAGCACTACCACCAAAACAAAGAAACAATATTGGAAAAACGAAAAGAACCTATTGAATGTGAATGTGGTGGTGTTTTCAGGAAATGTGATGTAAGAAGACACGACAGAACTGAAAAACATCAACGATATGTATGTGAAAATATTAATATCTAAATAGTTCTAATAATATATGCACTTATTAGAACTATTTAGTGGTACTTCTTCAGTTGGTAAAGTAGCAAAGTCGCTCGGTTATAATGTTATATCATTGGATTTGAAAAATGCTGATATTAATTG
>JANSXX010000024.1:0-13437 GCA_024742815.1 bacterium | reverse complement strand
GCTGGAATGATTTTTTCTTTCGATATTTACGCTATCGACTTCAGTTTGACTGAGGTGGAAGGGGAGCATGAATTTGTAGTTGTGGTGACCACAAATATAATGCTCTCCTCATTTGCACAAATCCTGCCTTGGACGACTATAAATGCTTGTATTTGTCAGGGGGTTTGCAAAACATTTATTGCATTGAAAAACTCCTCTTTTGAGAAGTACCTCCCGAATGGGGGGGGGAGCTTTTCTTTTAAAATGACAGAATTGATCAAACCACTTAATTTGAGTTGAATTTCATCTTCACTGGAGCAAAGTGCAAGATATCTATCATCATCTATTATCTTTCTCAATTCGCTAACTCGTGGAGTCAGGGCTAAAACAGGTTTGTTTAATTCAGCAAGCATTGGTGCTTTACCTACTAAAATCTCGCTATTCCAGCCGCAGGTATCTAAGATTATGCATATATCTGAGTTGTATTTTTGTTCATAAAAGGAGTAGGCTGACTCTACAACAGAAAGAAATTCTATTTCTTTATATTTATCATACTTCGTTTTCAATTGATTAGCTTGATTACCTTTCAATCGAAGGGATAATATAATCTTACTTGTAAACTGCCTCTTTCTTAAAATATTTAAGAATGAATCTATTAAGATGGAGATATTCTGATTTAATTGCACAGCTCCGTGATATACAATTCTGATTTCATCTTTTTTCAAAGAGTCAGAATGGAATGCATTTTCATCATGTAAAGGAGGTAAAGATTTGATATGAAATTGATGAGGTATAGTGTAGATTTCTTTTTTTGAACCGTATAAAAAAGATAAGTTTTCAGCTAACCGAGAGCTCGGTGCAAACACAAAAGCTGCATTGTTGACTATTTTTATCATCTTAGTTAATTGCTTTAAATCTGCTTTTTTAATATTAGAGCTGTGTCCTGGCGAAAAATAAACTGGATATGGGTCATGAAAATTAAGAGCTGATTTGCTCAATAACTTAGGATGATTTAACAAAGATCTATGAAGATAGTACTTAAGTCCTGCACTTCTTGCAAATATCAAATCATATTGAGATTCATTTATCTTTAGCAAGAATCTATTGAATTGTCGAATCAGTAGGTAGTCATTTAAGTCTAAAGCTAGTAACTTTCTAATTACTTTAATTAAAGGTCTTGATGCAATTCTATATCCAACTTGTTGTATTTGTATAGTTTTAAAATTATTAACTGGTAATAATTCTAAGTAGTCATACTCACTACTCCAGTTGAAATGTACAACAGAAATAATTGCATGAGGATATACTTCTCTAAGTTTAAAAATAAAAGACCTGGATACTATTCCCTCACTTGTGCCACTTATCCTTAAGTCTTCTGCTAGAATCAAAATATTCATCTAATGTTCAGCTTTATTTTTCCGATTTGTGACAAATATTGATCAATATTAGGTTTAGAAGGAAGTCTAAAGTTAAGTTTATTGATTTGTGTAACCTCCTCTATTTTAGTTCTTAATGGGATTGGTTTGTCACGTAGGCTTCCAAAATAATCTTGAAATTTAAAATCGTCACCTATTAATTTTGTCCCAAATGTAACCCAAGCTGAAGGTATATTATAGGCATCTGCAACTATAAGCCCGTGGAGGCTGCTTGAAACAATCCGTTTACAAGCGAGAGCTTTGTCACAAAATTGTTCTATGTCATCATGGACAGATAACACTCTTATATTTGTAGAGTTGGCGAACATTTTTTGAACTGATTCGAGTTCTGAATAATGTGGTATAATACCGTACTCAAACTCCTTTTCAATATTCGGCCAATATACGTCAGAAATAAAAATCCCAGGATCACAATAAATTTCAGGTACTTTCAATCCTTTTTTTCTTAGCAATTGAGCTGTCATTGGACCACGTACCGCAAGTATCTTTTTGGGTAAAAACTTACTCATCCTTTCAGAAATCAGACCTGCACCACAGACGATCGTTTCTGGATTACAAAACCCTATAGTACTGCCAATGAGCTGCACGTTTTCATGAAAAACCCATCGATATGGGAGGATAGTTGATAGTTTTTTCCTTAATGATTCGTTTGGTATTTGTTCATGATATCGTCTGATTTTTATACCTTTGAAAAAATATTTCTCTGCTAAGTACCAATTCAGCTGGTCACCCCAATTTGGGATATTTCGATAGTTCAAAAGCAGTTTTCTTCTCATTTTCTACAGTTTGCCAAATGGTGTTGAAAGTTTTCTTGTCAAAAATTCCTGGATAATTAGCCAAATGCATCTTGTGTAATTTTTTTATCATACTCATGAGTCGCGGTCCATGATTATGGTTAAACCTATTATTAGAATAGCCAATTATTTTACCGAATTTTCTAATACGCATGACTCTTTTCCAATTCTTCTTTGAGTAGCTTGACAATTCGTTTACCTTTTTCTTGTA
Source organism: bacterium (assembly GCA_024742815.1). Lineage (GTDB taxonomy): Bacteria > Bacteroidota > Rhodothermia > Balneolales > Balneolaceae > HXMU1420-13. The sequence goes on along the minus strand of JANSXX010000024.1, from coordinate 11,017 downwards.
GGGACCAGAATAATGTTTAATATAAATAGGCAAATTATCATCACTGTTTTTATTCCAGCTTCTGCTAATAACCTGAGTTCCATCATGCTCTCTCATCAAATATACAAAATAAGTGTTTTCAGCTCCAACTATATCACTTTCAGGTATGGGGTAATTGTAGTAGTTTAAACGGAGCAACTCTTTGACAAAACTCTTAGATTTTTCAGTATTCTTATATATCATTACACCAGCGTTTGGTCTTCCTGAGAAGCCATTCGCCCCAAAAATTGATTTATCCTCAGGAAATTCATCAAAAAGCTTTTCAAGGGGGGGGCAATCATCAGATAAAAAGCAATCACCATCTAAAAACATAACAACTTTGTAGTTACTATTTAATGCACTTAAGATTAGTGGAACTTTGCTCCAGCTGCTTAGTTCAAATGAATTTTTTAGAACATACTTTGGTTTTACTACGTTTACATAATCGTATCCATATTTATTAGCGTATTTTTCTTGAGATTCTATGCAGGAAGCATATAATTCCGCATAGCCATTGGTATTAACAGTGAATAAGAGTGTTCTATCTTTCATGTTCTATCTTTTAAAATAGAGTTGATTATTTATTTGTTTCGAAATAATGAATCCGCTTGCCTGCATGTAAGAAATCATATTGCTTAATGAATCTTGACCGGTAAATCGCCCATGAGTTTCTACGAATATCTTTCTCACATAAATGTGTTTTTTCCAATTTACTGAGGCCAAAACATTGTTCTCAGCTCCTTCAATGTCAATTACTAAGGTATTATAGTTTACCAAGCCAAGATTTGTGCAAATACCATTTTTGCCTGATTTCCACTCAATAGCCCATACTACTGGAGATATGATATGTTGATTTGAAGTTGAAATTTTCGAAAATGCACAAATCCTGCCTTGGAGAACTATATATATAAATGGGTAAAGGATCTAAACAATCGTATACGGTTGTTTCTACAACTCCTGTAGCTCCACCATTTTTTTGAAGGAAATAGACTTTTCTATTAAGTCTTTATACTTACCGATATGCTCTATTTCCCCATCTTTTAATACAACTACCCGATCCGCGTTTCGAATAGTCGACAAACGATGAGCAATGATTAAAATCGTATAGCTGCCTTTTAAAGAGTCTATACTTTCTTGTATGATTCTTTCGGTCTCTGAATCTAATGAAGAGGTTGCTTCGTCCATAAACAAAAAATCAACTTCTTTGTATAGCTCACGTGCGATAGATATGCGCTGCTTTTGCCCCCCGCTTAGGTTAATACCGTTGTTCCCCAAACGAGCGTTTTCTGCTTCTTGTTGTTCTTTGACAAAATCGGCTATGTTTGCTCTTTTTAGAGCTATCCAAAACCTTTGTAGGTTAGCTTCATTCTTTTCAGCCCAAAAGGTCACGTTATTGAATATAGTATCATCAAAAATCACCGCCTCCTGCGTTATGTAGCCAATTTGCCTTTGCAGGCTATGTATATTTAGTATGCGACTGTCTATGCCATCGATTAATATCTTTCCCTGGGCTGGAATCAGCAGTCCACTGAAAATGTTCATCAGCGTTGTCTTTCCTGAACCACTCTCGCCTACTAAGGCCAGTGTCTCATTACGGTGTAGGGTCAGGTTGATATCTCTGAGAATGAGGTCGTTGGGTTGGTAGCCAAAGCTAAGTTGCCTAAGCTCAATTTTTTTGGAAAAAGCTTCCATAAGCTTTTCCCCATTTCGCTCTTTGTGCGCTTTAAGGTCGCGGACGAAGGCAGTCATATTATCCAGCGAACCCGAGAAGCTCAGAAATTGATTATAACTGGTTTGCAGGCTCATCACCGCTCCTAGACCCCGGTAAAAAAACAACAGACTGAGAATAATCGTAGACAGATTTCCACCTAGTAGATAAACTTGGAGCAAAATAATAGCAACTACGACTGCGATCATTATAGGTTCACGCAGGGCTAGCATAATACTATTCAGAATACCAATCTTTCGCACTTGAGTTTCAATTAGATTTACTTGATTCTTTAAATTCCTGGCATACTTTTCAATCAGGTTTGTTGCCTTCAGGTATTTGAAAAAAGCTACCTGTTGAATCAAGAGCCCCTGAAAGCCATGATTGCTTTGTACCAATTTACGTGATAGAGCTTTGGTTTTTTTATAAAGCCTTGAGAACAGAAAATTAGAAAATCCCCCACCAAAAATAACAAGTATGGAAAATTCTGGATTGACCAAGAATGCTAAAAGAGAATATGTCAAAACCAAAATAATTTGCTGTAAAATTTGTAAATATCTTCCAAAAGCTAGGACAATACGTTGCACTTCCCCACTAAGCGTATTTTGAATAGCGCCGGCATCGGCAGTCACAAAGGCAGCGTAGCTGTATTGAGACAGCGCATCTATATTCTCGATTCTTATCTTTTTTGTAAAGAATTGTTGATAGACAACGTTTAGGTAAGCAGACATATACTTTGCTATCCCTTTAAGAATAAAGAACGTAAGCATAGTCAACAATACAACAGTGAGGGTCAATTGCAGTCCAAGTGATTGCAGTCCCTGCAGGATAAAAGCCAGGTTTCCCATTTGCTCGTTTGTCGCTTGCGTATCCTGATCGGCCACCAATTCCAAAAGCGGCAGAAACATGGCTAAGCCAAGCCCATCCATCAAACCAACGAGTATACTCACTACCAACAGAACGATAAGCTTATATCGCAGATGCTGATAGAAGTAGGCGAGAGAAGGGAGCTGCTTTTTTAAGAACTGTTTCATTGAGGGTGGGCTGTCAAACGGTCTATTAAATAAAAAGGCTACAGAGCCTGAAACCTATTCGGTAAATCAGACCCAAAATTTCCACCATTGCTTCCGCTTTTTGTCGTCATCGTAATATCCATATCCATATCCATATCCATATCCATATCCATATCCATATCCATACCCATACCCATACCCATACCCATATCCATATCCTTTGCCTTTCTGAACCCCATTCAGCACAATACCCATCTTCGGCAATTTCCCCTGCTGATAGACCTCTTCCGTTATCTGCAGCAGGTTTTTATCCGTCTTCCCATGCCGGGAAACAATGATGGATCGGTCAACCTGCTTTGCTAGGAGCAACGCATCCGTTACCAACCCCATAGGCGCGGTATCCACTATGATAGAGTCATAGCTTTCCTGTAATGCCCTAAAGAGCTCCGTAGTTTTGGTGCCCATAATCAGTTCCGCCGGATTAGGGGGCACAGGACCACAGCCAATAAAGTCAATGTTATCCTGTCCGGGCACCGCTTGGATTACTTCTGACAGTTCCGCCTGATCGACCAGGTAGCTCGTCAGCCCCTTCAGCTGGGGTTCTCCTGTGAGGTAGCGTGCCAGTTTCGGCTTACGCAGGTCAAAACCCAGCAGAATGGTCTTTTTGCCAGCCAATGCCTCCGACATCCCCAGATTGATAGTTATAAAGCTCTTGCCTTCTCCAGAAATACTAGAAGTGACCAAGGTAACCTTATCGCTCTCGTCTCCCCCTGAAAGATAGTTGAGATTAGTGCGCAACAGCCGGAACATTTCCGCCACGGAAGACCGGCTGCCCCGTTTGACTACAATACTTTCCTCTCCCGGAGAAGCACCAATCATACCGATAAATGGTGTTCGCGTCTTCCGCTCAATATCCTGACGGGTATACACTTTGTTGTCAAGGAAAGCACGCAGGAAGATGAGCCCGGCAGGTAGCCCCAGCCCCAGCAAAATGCCGAGCAAGTATATTTGTTGCGTATTCGGTGCTACAATTCCCGTAGCGCGGGGCTTATCCAGCAAGCGCGCATTCGCGGTCTGCGCCGCAATAGACAAGGCCGTTTCTTCCCGTTTTTCAAGCAGGTAAAGAAATAAGTTCTCCTTGATCTGCTGCTGCCGCATGATCTGCAGCAATTGGCGGTCGGTAGCAGGTATGCGGTTTAGTTTTTGTTCGATGGGGGCGAGGCGTTCCGTGAGTTGTTCCTTTTGCCGCTGCAGTTCGCTCAATACGGTATTGATGCTTTGCAGGATGGTGGTACGGAGGTAGTTGAGTTGCTCGTCGAAGGTGGCAAGACCGGGATTCGCCGTCGTTGCCGCCTCCAGCAGTTGATCCCGCTTAAAAATAAGTTCATTGTACTGCCTGACGAGCTCTGATAAATTCCCGGAAAGCACCTGTGAAGTAATGGGCAATGTTTTGTATTGGTTGGAATCTGCCTGAATAAAGCCCTCCATCTGCCGGATGATATCCGTTTGCAGTTCCATTTCCATCAGCTGTTCATCGGCGCTCTGCAACTGCTCCAGGTAACGGCTTGCCTGATCAGATGCCCCCCCGGCGATTTGGTTGCTTTGACGAAAATCCTCAACTTCTTTCTCAACGCTATAGAGCTCATCCGTGATAAAGCGAAGGCGCTCATCGATGAAGGCCAGCGTTTGTTTTCCTGCGGTATTCTTCTGGTCAATGACTGTTTGGTTATAAACTACGGCCAAGGTATTCATCAGGTCAATCGCCCTTTCCGGGACCGCGTCCGTCATTTCCATATCAATGACATTCGAGTTTTTCTCTGCCTGTAGCTCTATTGCAGCGGCATATTCCCGGGCGGTATTTTCCGGGCTCTGAATCTTTATTTGGAGCTTAGTCCCTGCATTTCTTAATGAAGCGTCTCGCCGGTCAATCTTCCAGGTCACCTCATTCCAGGTAAAGGGTTGATTAAATTCCTGAATGAGCGTATCCTCTTCTCCAGCAATAAGCGCAAATCGCTGCGCATCCCGGACTTCAATTTTCAATTCTTTTCCAAACGCCTGTTCACTTGGAGTGGCTGTTGTTAGTAGTATCCTGCGCCCCTCCCCGTACATTTCACTGGTTTTGATATTCCCTTCCTGAAAGTAAGTGACGTTCAGATCGAGCGAGTCGACAACCTGCCGCATCAAATCCGAAGACTTTAGCACCCTTAGTTCATTATTAATATCAGACCTATCCTGCAGCCCTAAGTCCTCCGCGATGATATCCGTTGAAAAGGCCTGCTGTTTTTCTTCATTAATAAGGATAGAAGACTTGATATTATAGACTGTAGTGCTATATCGCAATACCAGCCAGCTCCCGGTCAGCCCGATTCCGAGCCCCAATACCAGCCAATACCAATTGCTGAGAAACAGGAAGAGATACTGCTTGAAGTCTATGCCTTCGTCTTCTTCTTCCCGCAAGGCGTCTTGAGGAGATGGGGTTATTATTGGTTGAGCCAAATTGTTATTTTATAAAATTGCTTACTATGTACTTTGCATACTGAAATCCAGATTATCTGGATAGCGCAATAATGAGCGAAATTAATGACAATCCCGCCGTGGTATAAGAAATAATCCGCTGCGCCGGGTCCGCCACTGTAGCAATCCGCGCCTGTATCGGCTCTACATAGATCACGTCATTCTGCTGCATATAAAAGTAGGGAGAGGTAAATATCTCTGCCGATTGCAAGTCTAACCTTGTATAAGTGCGCCGTCCTTCCTCTTCCCGTATGACGAGCACATTATTCCGGTTGGCATAATCGCTAAGATCGCCTGCCATGCCCAGGGCTTCGAGTAAAGTCACCCGCTTATTGGAGAGGCGTTGTACGCCGGGCAGATTTACTTCGCCCAGTATGGTAATTTTCAGGTTCAGAAAGCGCATTTCCACCACCGGGTCCTTGAGGTACTCCTGCAGGAGCTCGTAGATTTGCCCTTTGGCTTCTTCTATGGTGAGCCCTTCCACCTTCAGTTGTCCCAATACCGGGAAGTCGATATAGCCATTTTGGTCTACCAAGTAGCCCTGGAACAGTTCTAGCATGTAGTTGCCGCCCTGTCCCTGATTGCCGGCCATCATCTGCATGTTATTTTGGGGGCGCTGTCCGTCCGGTCCGGTGCCGGGGTTGAAAGGCGCTGCCGCGAGCGGGTCAATGCTGTGCACGTCGATTCGCAGGAGGTCTTCCGACTGTATCGTCAGGTTCATGGCGTTGACGATTTGCTCGGGGGTATCTTCCGGTAGGTCAGCCTCATTAAAATTGATCAGCTGTCTATGTTGAACGCAGGAAGAAAAGACCACAGCAAGCATTAAACTACTAATAAGCGGAAAGCAGGTGGTACGAGAAGGGATTGTATTCATAATGACCTTTTACCTGTTGAAGCGGCAAAAGTACGAATTATAATTTATTGGTAAGTGGCATCTGAATATACCATGTTCCTACAGAATAAAGAGACCGGGAAAGAACTATAATTCAAAAGGATGCCGCGTCAAAGGCAGTTTAGCCAACGGATGGTAATCCCCTTTCAGTCCAACCGGTACTTTGTGCCGGATGTTGTGCACAATCTCAATGGCTTTTCGAGCCGTAGTAAGCGGGAAACCACTGCCCTCCAAAACAGCCTGATAACTGGTAGTGTGCAGGTCCGTAAATCCACCGCTGAATTCAAACTCCTCTCCTTCAATATTGATGGATCGGAAGGTGCGAGCACCGGACTCCCGTACTTTTTCCGGAATGGTATCGTAGTTGATGCTCAGGAACCATCGTACCCGGGCATTCTCAAACTCCAAAAATCCAGCTGCGCGGTCGTGGCTGTGAATGTGCACGATGTTTTCCTGTACATCACCGAAAATCCACTGCAGCATATCGTAGAAGTGGACCCCAATATTGGTCGCTATGCCTCCCGATTTGCTTAAATCGCCTTTCCAGCTCGTGTAATACCAATGCCCCCGTGAGGTTTGGTAGGTCAGGTCGACATCAAATTTTTTATCCTTTGGCGCTTTTTGAACTTTCTCTCTCAGTTCAATCACACTAGGGTGCAAACGCAGTTGCAATATGTTATAGACTTCCTTTCCCGTCTCCTTCGTAATCTCCTCCAGTGCATCAATATTCCAGGGATTCAGTACCAATGGTTTTTCACAGATCACATCTGCACCGTGCCGCAATCCAAAGCGGATGTGCGCATCATGCAGGTAGTTAGGAGAGCAAATGCTCACATAGTCTAAATTGGTGCCACTACGCTTTAATTTTTCAAGGTGGCGGTCGAAACGCTCGTACTCTACAAAAAAGTCGGCATCAGGGAAATAGGAATCAATGATCCCTACGGAGTCCGTATTGTCCAAAGCAGCGATAAGGCGGTTATCCGTTTCCTTAATCGCTTTCATATGCCTGGGCGCTATATAGCCCGCTGCGCCGATGAGGGCAAAGTTCTTACTCATTTGTGTTAGGGATTTTCTTTACGGCATCACCCTGAAGCTCGTAGTGTTCGCCCGTTGCCGGGCATTTGGCTTTACCGCTGTCATCAAAGGAAAGCCGTTCGCCGTGTTCGCTCATCCATCCAATCCGTCGAGCAGGCACTCCCGCCATCAGGGCAAAGTCCGGTACATCTTTGGTGATTACCGCTCCGGCTGCGATGAAGGCATACTGTCCGATCGTATTCCCACAAACAATGGTTGCATTTGCGCCTACGCTGGCACCTTTCCGGATTAATGTTGGCTTATATTCAGTTTTGCGGCTCACCGCTGAGCGCGGGTTGATCACGTTAGTTAATACCATAGACGGGCCAAGGAATACATCATCTTCACAAGTCACGCCTTCATAAAGGGAAACGTTGTTTTGAATCTTGACGTTATTCCCGATCCGCACCTGATTGGCGACGAAGACATTTTGACCCAGGCTACAATCTTTTCCTATTTGTGCCTCAGGCATGATATGGCAGAAGTGCCAGATTTTGGTGTTTTCGCCGATTTGTGCTCCATCGTCTACGAAAGAGGAAGGGTGGATATAGGGGGGCTGTGGCATGGGTTTTTTATTTGATTCAGCTGACATTACTTAGCTGTTGGCGTTGTCTGGCGTTTTGGTGCTGTGGTGTTTTTGGTATTCTGGTTTTGTGGTATTTTGGTTTTCCTGGGGTTGTCTGGTGGTTTGGTGTTGTGGTTTTTGGGTATTATGGTGTTGCTTTAACCTTGTTGGTAGCTTTATGCTTTTCCTTTTTCAGATATTCTTAGTTTACTGTCGGCTATACTTCCGGATCTGATTAGCGATGTTGTTTTTGATCAGTGGGCAGGAGGTGTAAGAGGTGGTCGCCAATGGCTGATTTGAGCCAATTAATGCTCTAGTTTGTGAACAATTGTGAAGTATCCCATCCACGGCTCAAAATCTTCATTCAAACAGTTCGGTCAACGGGATATCTAGTCCTGCAAGGACAGTGGATACGGCGCTTTCTCCCGTTACGTATGGTTTGCTGCCCACGTAGCGGCCCTGTTCGCTGAGGGTGTAGACGATGATGCTGTTTTCTGTGATGTCGACGAGCCAGTATTCTTTGACCTCATTTTCTTCGTAGAGCTCAAATTTTTCTTTGCGCTCTTTGCGGCTGTTGCCGGGAGAGAGGATTTCGATGATGAGGTCGGGTGCGCCATTGCAGCTTTGATCATCTAATTTGGATGCATCACATACGACGCAGATATCGGGTTGGACGACGGTATCTTTTCCCTTTTTGTTGAGTTTTACATCGAAGGGGGCGTGGAACAACTGACAGGTTTTCTTCCATAGGAAGGGGTCTAAAAAGTGGAGCAGGTTTCTGCTCACTTGCTGATGTCTGACACTAGGTGCCGGGGACATTTTAAATACGCGCCCTTTTATGAGCTCTACCCGCTCTTTGAATTCCCACTGCAGATAATCTGCATAAGAGTACCTTTTATTGAGGTCCAACTGATTGATATCGGTAATCATCGTTTAACCATTTGATCTGTACCTATAAATTTACGTGTTTTTGGTAGAATGGGCAAGGGGGGTGGATTGTCCACTGATTTTCTCAAATGGGGTTTGTTCCACAAATTTTCTCAAATGGTATCACAAATGGTCGCAGATGGGGATTGTCCACGAATTTACGCAAATGGTGACACAAATGGGCTCAAATGGGGGCACAAATGGTCGCAAATGGGGATTGTCCACGAATTTTCTCAAATGGGACTTTCCACAAATTTGCTCAAATGGTGACACAAATGGTCGCAAATATTCGTGTGCATTTGTGTATAGAAATTCGTGAACATTTGTGGTCAAGCCTCCGTGAACATTTGTGGAAGAGACTTTGTGCGCATTTGCGGAGAACATTCGTGTACATTAGTGGATAGTCCAGTCCGTAACAACATCCATTCAGCCGCGTTTCAGTTTTACTTTGAGGTTGGGGCTTGGACTTTATAGTATTCCAGGTACCAATCCACAAACTGATCAATCCCTTCCTGTATCGTCGTCTCCGGCTTATACCCAAAGTTATCCACCAGGTCCTGCACATCCGCGTAGGTGGCAGGCACATCTCCGGGTTGGATGTCCATCATGTTTTTCTCTGCTGTAATGCCCAGTTTGTCCTCAATGGCTTTGATGAAGTCCATGAGTTTGACCGGGTTGTTGTTACCGATGTTGTAGACCTTCCAGGGCGCTACGGAGGAGTCGGGTAGGGGAGCGGCGCCGGTCCACTGTGGGTTGCCCTTGGGCGGGTTGTCGATGACGCGCACGACGCCCTCTACGATATCATCCACATAGGTGAAGTCGCGCACCATATTGCCGTGGTTGAAGACTTTGATGGGTTCTCCCTTTAGCATCGCCTCTGTGAATAGGAAGAGGGCCATGTCCGGCCGGCCCCAGGGGCCATAGACGGTGAAGAACCGCAGTCCGGTAGTGGGTATACCAAACAGGTGGCTGTAGGTGTGGGCCATCAGTTCGTTGCTCTTCTTGGAGGCGGCGTAGAGGGAAATCGGGTGGTCCACATTATCGGCCGTGGAAAGCGGCATTTTCTCATTCAGTCCGTACACGCTGGAGCTGGAGGCGTAGGCCAGGTGCCCGACCTCATGGTGGCGGCAGCACTCCAGTATATTGGTGAAGCCGATGATATTGCTATCGATATACGCCTGCGGGTTGAGGAGGCTGTAGCGGACGCCGGCCTGGGCGGCGAGGTTGACCACCGCATCAAACTGCTCTGCTTTGAAGAGCTGATCTAGCCCTTCGCGGTCCACGAGGTCGAGTTTGACGAATTGGTAGTTGTCGTGGGTGGTGCTGCGCACGGGCTTGCCGTATTCAATAGCCTCGGTATTGATCCCGGCGTTTTTCAGGCGGTCGTATTTGACCTGCGGGTCGTAGTAGTCGTTGATGATGTCGAGGCCGGTGACTTGGTCGCCGCGGGCTATCAGGCGGTTGGCCAGGTGGTAGCCTATGAAGCCTGCGGTGCCGGTGATTAGTACTTTCATTCTGTAGTTAGTATCAGGATGCTTGTGCTGGGTCTAGGTTGAGGTTGTTCTTGTGCGAGGTCTGAACCGAGGATGAGGTTGAGACCGGGCGGGGTCTGCCGGAGGGAGCGACCGTTTTGCGGTCGCCGCCTGGGGAGCCATTGCTTGGGCGCTCAACCTTAGCCTTAACCTCAACCTCCGCTCCGCTATCGCCCTGCTCCTACGGCTTCGCCAACGATAAGTCGCAAGGGCTTATCAACGTAGGTGTAAAAGTGTACTGCGTCAGCGAGTGGGCTGACGAGCAGTGTTGGGAGTGATGTTGTTGTGTTTGCCCTGTAGTGTGTTAGACAGTGCAAAAAAACGAAGGGGTTTTGAGAGTGCCAAATTTTGGGGGATTTTTTCTTTTAGGTTATTTTTTGTAAGGGGTGTCTTGGTGGCAGTTAGTCACGGAGGCAGGGAGTGCAGAGAGGTGCACGGAGTTGTTCTCTCAGTGGTGCTTGGTGGCTGTTTGTTCTTGTTTGGGTTTAGGGTTTAGGGTTTAGAGGGGAGGGTGGTGCCGGTCGGGGTGGCTGGGCATGCTTGTCAGGTCGCAACTCCAAAGTTGCCACCTGACTTGAAGCTTTGAGGTGCTAAGGTACTCAGGCGGCGATTTAGGAATCGCGGCCTGAGGCTGGGGTTGCCTGTCAGGTCGCAACTCCAAAGTTGCCACCTGACTTGAAGCTTTGAGGTGCTAAGGTACTCAGGCGGCGATTTAGGAATCGCGGCCTGAGGCTGGGGTTGCCTGTCAGGTCGCAACTCCAAAGTTGCCACCTG
>JANSXX010000009.1:0-148708 GCA_024742815.1 bacterium | reverse complement strand
ATAGTGGCCTTGTTCTACTTGTTCGACCACCGATAATTTAAAGCCCATCGTGTAATCGCGCTGACTGCGCTTAGTCTTTGTTCCTTTTTGTGTTGACATTTTTAAGTCTAATTTGTGTCAACATATTTCAGGACAAGACAATCCTCAAAAAAAAGCCTTACACTAACATAGTGCAAGGCTTAGATAAAATACTTTATGTGAAATGATTAACTGTTGTTAGCTACCACTTCTGATTCGGCAAAAAAGTAAGCCGCTTCGATTTTACCATTTTCTACTGAATCTGAACCGTGAATGATATTTTCGCCCACAGAATCAGCAAAGTCTGCACGGATGGTACCCGGCTCGGCATCTGCAGGATTGGTAGCTCCAATTAAGGTTCTGAAATCTGCAATTGCATTATCCTTTTCGAGAATCATTGGCACACATGCACCACTGCTCATAAATTCTACCAACTCACCAAAAAATGGACGCTCTTTATGTACAGCATAAAAACCACCGGCAGTATCAGCTGTTAGTCGAGTTAATTTCATGGCCAGGATTTTAAAACCCGCATCCTGAATACGTTTTGTTACTTCTCCGATCAACCCTTTGCGAACACAATCAGGTTTTAGAATAGTTAATGTTCTTTCTATTGCCATTGTTTACTTATATTAAAATTTTGTAACACTTAAATGAGGAATCCCTCTTCAAAACAGCGACAAAGATACGGGTTAAGTCATAAAGTAGTGTAACCAATTTTGAAAAACGAAGGACAACAAAGGCTATTCAATTGGTCGATACAATTAGCTGCTACGCCAGAGCAATTGTGGCCATTTATTTCTGATACCAACCAGATTTTCAGGTTGATGGGAGCTCCTTCTGTAAAACGTACGCAACTCACTCGTTCGGCACCCAAAGGTTATATCGAAGTAACAAATTCGCGCTTGAGTTCCTATTCTCTTTGGGAGCAAGAACCTTACTTCTGGGAAAAACCATATCGGTTTGGAACAACCCGTTATTACAAAGTGGGGATCATTAAACAACTTCGCTATCAGGTTGAATTAAAGCCGAACGCTGAAGGAACGTTACTTAACACGCGTATTTGGCTTACTCCTGCTAAAGAACGCTTATTCTTTCTTGCTAATTTTTATATCGAAAAAATTTTAAAGCTTCGGTATTTCCGCATTCTCAAAGAATATGATAAATGCGCTACGCAACAATTGCTACGCTATGAAATCAACAATAAGAAACCACTTGTTCGTGGTGCGGAATCTAGAATAAGTAGGATTACCAAAGCTCTTGTTGCAGAAACGAAGAGAAAGCGAATTATCAACCACTTGATTCAATACATTACTAAAGCAGACGACGAGGATTTAATACGAATTCATCCTTTTCACTTGGCTGAATATTGGGGTGAAAAGAAATATTCGGTGTTAAATGTATTCTTACACGCTGCGAAACTGGATCTGCTGGATTTCAATTGGGATGTATGCTGCCCAAACTGTAAATCGCCCAAGTATACTGTTCGAAAACTCAAAGAAATTCGCACGACCCATTTTTGTGAAGAATGTGATCTGGATTTTGAGCTGGATTTTAACACGAACACACACATGGTGTTTACTCCGCATCCTCTTATCCGAAAAATATCACACCGTAAATACTCTTTTGGCGATCCCAACTCAACTCCCCATAAACTATCGCAGCATTTCCTAACCTTAGGTGAAGAAAAGTATCTCGATGTGAAGCTCGAAGAAGGTACCTACCTTTTTAAAAGCAACAACCATAAAGGACATTTGGTACTTCATGCCCGTGAAGATGGTATTGATACCTTTTCCTTGGTAATTACCGACGATGACTTTAACGGACAGGAAGTTGAGGTTTCAACAACGCCAAACATCACATTAGTGAATAATTCTTCTCGTAAGCAAGTGGCTTTTATCGAAAAGAAAGATTGGAAACAGGAAGCTACTTATGCCAGTGAGGTGGGTTCCGCCCATGACTTTCGTTCGCTCTTTCCTCGAGAAACACTAAAGGAAGGCACCAACGCCAAAGCAAGCGAAGTTACAATGTTGTTCACCGATTTGATGAACTCGACTGAGTTATACAGAAATGAGGGCGACGAATTTGCCATTGGCAGAGTGATGAGCCACTTTAAAATAATTCAGCAAATTATTGCTGAGGAGCGCGGAGGAATCGTTAAAACCATTGGTGATTCGGTAATGGCTGTTTTCCGTGAACCGGTTTCTGCATTAAAAGCAGTGGAAAGAATACAGCAGATTTTTACCGGCTCAACAGGTATTGGAGATTCGTTTAAAATTAAAGCCGGTATCCACTACGGCGATTGTACAACCGTAAATTTAAATGATAGAACCGATTATTTCGGCACTACCGTAAATATTGCAGCTCGTTTGGTTGACATCGCTAAAGAAAAAGAAATCATTATCTCTGAAGCCGTTTTTGATCATCCAGATGTGCAATTATATCTGGCGAAGAAAAAGGATCATCTCTTTGTAAAAGAAAATCAGATCGAATTAAAGGGCTTTAAAGATGAAGAATTCCGCATCAAACAAATTCGATTAGAGCGCCCAACTCTTCGATTGGTAGTATAACAGCAAGTTAATTACGCTTTTCCTTTTTGCTGTGTACCTTATGGGTTCACAAACTCACCAATAATGTCAGTAAAAAAACAACATCCTTCTATCGCAGATTCAACGCTGCCGATGCGACCTAAAAAAAATATTGCATTAATTGCCCACGACCATCGAAAAATGGATTTACTGGATTGGGCTGAATTCAATAAAGAAAAACTTTCAGGACATAATCTTTTTGGTACCGGAACTACCGGATCATTAGCTGCTCAACGGTTGGGGCAATCCGTTTTCACCTTCAAAAGTGGTCCTCTAGGTGGCGATTTACAAATTGGTAGCGCAATCATCGATAATGAAATTGATATCATGATTTTCTTCTGGGATCCGCTGCAAGCTCAACCGCATGATGTAGACGTTAAGGCACTACTCCGAATAAGTGTGGTATATAACATTCCAATTGCCTGTAACCGTAGTTCCGCAGATTTCCTGATTAGCTCGCCCTTGATGGAAACCCCGTATGATCGCTTTATTGTAGATTATAGCCGACGATTTAAAAAAGATATCGAATAATTGTGCCTAACCGATTAGCCAAAGCTAAAAGTCCGTATTTACTGCAACATCAAAACAATCCCGTTGATTGGTATCCGTGGGGAGATGAAGCTTTTGAAGCTGCAAAAGCTCACAATAAACCCATTTTTCTTTCGATTGGATACGCAACCTGCCATTGGTGCCATGTAATGGAGCATGAAAGTTTCGAAGATGATGCCATTGCAGAGTTGATGAACGAAGCTTTCATCAACATAAAAGTTGACCGCGAAGAACGACCGGATATCGATGCAACCTATATGACAGTGTGCCAACTGATAAATGGGCATGGAGGTTGGCCACTTTCTATTGTGATGAATGCCGACAAAGAACCTTTTTTTGCTGCTACTTACATTCCTAAAGAAGCACGTTTTGGCAGGATTGGAATGCGACAATTGATTCCCGGAATCATGGGAATGTGGAATAATGAGCCCGAGCGTATCCAAAAAGCAATTGCTCAAATCAAAAAAGGATTCGGGCAAACGCAGGAATTTAAACCCGGGCACTTTCCCGGTACCGAAGCCATCGATTATGCCGCCGAACAACTAGCCCAAAGTTTTGATAAATCTCATGGTGGGTTTGGTTCGGCACCAAAATTTCCATCTCCACATAATCTTATGTTTCTGTTGCGGCAGTATCACCACACCGGAGAGCAACGATTTTTAGATATGGTTTCAGAAACACTGATTGCCATGCGATTAAGTGGACTTTGGGATCATGTGGGGTTTGGTTTTCATCGGTACAGTACAGATGCCGAATGGTTACTCCCTCATTTTGAAAAAATGCTCTACGATCAGGCTTTATTGATGATGGCCTACACTGAAGCTTGGCAACTCACCCAAGAACCACTTTTTAAACAAACGGTAGATGAAATTGCGACCTATGTTCTAAGAGAACTTACACATCCTGATGGCGGGTTTTATTCAGCAGAAGATGCCGATAGTGAAGGCGAAGAAGGAAAGTTTTACGTGTGGAGCGCTGATGAATTAAAAGAATTTTTTCTAAAAGATTATGATTTCATCGCGTCACACTTCAATGTTGAAGAAGAAGGAAACTTTAAAGATGAAGCCACCAAACAAAAAAATGGGGCTAATATTCTTCATCTAACCACGCCGCTTAATGCTGAACAAGAGGAAAAGTGGGATAAATGTAGAGCCGGATTATTCAGAGAAAGAGAACAGCGTGTGCGTCCATTACTTGACGACAAGGTTCTAACCGACTGGAACGCCATGATGATTGCCGCTTTTGCTAAAGCTGGAGCAGTGTTCAAAAATTCTGATTACCTAAATGCTGCGAAAAGCTCTTGGGATTTTATTCAAAACCAGCTAATTCATAAAGGACAATTATTGCATCGGTTTCGTGAAGATGAAGCTGATATAAACGCATTCGCTGACGATTATCTTTACTTAGCTTGGGCTGCATTGGAATTATACAACGCAACATTTGAACTGGAGTATTTAGAAAAATCTGTAGATCTACTTGATCAAGCTGTTGAGCATTGTTGGGATGAAGAGCTTGGCGGCTTTTACCTCACTAAAGACAGAACTGATCAAGCTCTAGGCTTGCAAAAGCAGATTTATGATGGGGCCATTCCATCCTCCAATTCTATGGGTTTGTATCTGCTACTTAAATTGAGTCGAATCACTGAAAATGAAGATTGGTTGAATAAAACCGGTCAATTAGGAAAATTATTTTCAAGTGAATTGATAAGGTCGGGTTCAAGCATAACCATGGGCATGATGGCTTTACAGTTTCAGATGCATCAACCCGGAGAAATTGTGGTAGTTGAAGGAAATGGTAATAATTCTGAAATAAAAGATTTCCTAAACACTACATTTTTACCTTCTATGATTACGCTTTGGAAATCAGAGGATTCTGCGATTCAGAATATCGCTCCATTTACTAAGTTGTATTCAAGCATTGATAATAAAACGGCAATATACCTGTGCAAAAACTATAGTTGTGAAGCTCCGGTTAGCAATTTAGATGATTTGGTTGCATTATTGTCGCATCGAAAACAATCCAACTAACGAATAACTTCGTACTCATTAGCAAATAGCCATATATGCTCTATTTTTTTATAAGTCTGGCCGGCGAATTCCTGGTCAAAAATGATAAACGTGATCGCGCATTTTTGCGCCGGATTGTTGCCAAAGAACCACAGGCATTAGGTGAATTGTATGACCATTACAATCGGTTGTTGTTTGGTTTGCTGCTTTCCATCCTAAAAAAGAGAACCGAAGCTGAAGATTTACTTCAGGAGGTGTTTACTCAAATTTGGGAAAAAGCAGATCAGTTCGATGCAGCATCAGGTAGTGCATATACCTGGATTTGTACCATCACAAGAAATAAAGCTATCGATCGCTTACGATCGAAAGTTTATAAAGAACAAAAGAAACAGAGCTCAAGTCTGGATGACGATGACGTACATGTAACTTTGTATTCATCCGAAAACAATCCACTTGAGGATACCATATTAAATGAACGTGCAAAATTGGTGAAACAAGCCATGGAACAGTTATCAGACAAACAACGCGAAGTGATTGAAGTTGCCTATTTCGAAGGTAAAACTCAGTCGGAGATTTCAGAAGAATTTGATGTTCCACTAGGCACTATTAAAACAAGAATGAGAGACGCGATGATTAAATTACGAACACTATTGGCAGATGAGGCGGTGTAATGAGTGATATAGACAACAAATTTGAAGAATACTGTGCAGCCTCTGTGTTAGGTGCACTTTCTGCAAAGGAAGAACAAGAATTTGCAGAACTTTTGGCGAATGCTACCGAAACTCAACTTTTGTTGCATAATGAAATGAAAGCAATTGCAGCTGAGCTTGCACTTGGTGCAAATCCCGAAAAACCAAGTCAATTAGTTCGAGATGAACTTATGGCTATGGCGTGGGCATCGGTAGAGCGTAAACAACAAGCCACGATTTTTAATATTCCGGTTTCCAGATTCAGTATAGCGGCTTCGTTTATTCTTCTTTTAACTACGATGGGCTTATTTTTCTACAGTCTTCGTTTGAACTCCGATATTGAAATGAGAAGTCAGGTCATAAATGATCAGGCGATTAAAATTCAGCTATTGGAAACGGAAGTTGAACGTAAAGAGGCGCTGTTAACAATACTGGAAGCACGGGATGTCGACTTAATCCTAATGGATGGATTAGATGTTAATCCGGAGGGATATGGAAAAGTAGTTTGGGATAAGAATAACGGCCGTGCACTGCTCCAGGTAGCAAATCTTCCGGAAATACCCACAACTCGCGATTACCAGCTTTGGTTTATTTTAGATAATCAACCTATTAGTGCCGGTGTATTTGCCGTTCGAGACTCAGAGCGAGATGATTTCTTTACCATCGAGAATCTTTCTAATGAAGCGAACGAAGGTGCTTTTGCAGTTTCGCTTGAACCAAGTGGAGGCTCTCAACAACCAACCGGAGACATTTTCATGTTGGGCGCCATGAACTAAATGCTTTTAAAGTACTCAGGAACAATTTCCTATTTCATAAGTATCTATCTAATAGGCACCTATCGAACGATTTGTGCCTTTTTCTTTTTGTGGATGATTCAAAACCAATCCAATCATCAAGAGACTGCGTATTCATTCACAGTTCTACCCCAATTGGGTTTTAATTATAAATAAAACTAACACTTATGAAAATGATAAAACAGATACTATCTATTTGTACAGTTTTAGGCTTGATGTTAGTAGGAATGACATCCTATGCACAAGCTCAAACTGAATTTACAGCACACCTTAGCGGAAGCAGTGAAGTGCCTTCCATTGTAACCTCTGCCAGCGGTAATGTTACCGCAACCTTAAATGGCAGCCAGCTTGTAGTAGAAGGTAGCTTCGAAAATTTAAGCGGCGATTATGCTGCAGCTCATATCCACTCGGGTATGGCCGGCCAAAATGGTGGCGTTGTAGTAGCATTAACTCCAACCATTAATGCAGATAACAAAAGCGGTACTTTTGTAGCTGCTAGTAATACATTCGAGCTTACAGCCGAACAACAAGCAATGCTTGAAAAGCAGGGAATGTATATCAATGTGCACAGTGCAACTTTTGCAAGCGGTGAATTACGCGGGCAATTAGTACAAAGCGCAGATGCTTATTTCCGAACTAACTTATCCGGTGCTTATGAAATGCCGGCTGCTAAAACCATGGCATATGGTGGCATGGTGTTTCAACTTAAAGGAGACACTTTAATCGCGTCAGGTTCATTTACGAATCTTTCCGGTGAATTTGATGCCGAAATTGCAGGAGGATCTCACCTTCATATGGGCGAAGCAGGTGCTAACGGAAGCGTAATGATTTCTTTGAACGCAACTTTATCAGAAGACAAGCTTTCAGGTACTTATTCTCCTGAAAATAATCGATTCGAGCTTACTGCAGAGCAGAAAACTGCGCTAATGAATCGAATGATGTATGTAAACATTCATACAAAAGCATATGGTAGTGGTGAATTGCGTGGACAAGTAACGCCTCCGGTAACCGCTGCATTTTATGCAACCTTATCAGGAAGTGCCGAAGTACCAAGTGTTAAAACTGAAGCTTCAGGTGCTGTTTTAGCAGAAATTCAAGGCGATTCACTTTTCCTATCCGGTTCATTTGCAAATCTGAATTCAGATTTTGATGCCAACGTAGCTGGTGGATCTCACTTACATAATGCACATGCCGGTACAAACGGTGGTGTTGACTTTGTGTTAACTGCAGATGTTTCCGCTGATTTAAGATCAGGTTCATATTTAGCATCAGAAAATGCTTTTGAACTTACTGCAGAGCAAAAAACCGAGTTAATGGCTCGTAATTATTATCTGAATATCCATACCAAAGAAAATGGTGCAGGAGAATTGAGAGGACAATTATTAGCCGAAGCAACAGCTTACTTCAAAACTACCCTTTCTGGTGTAAACGAAGTACAACCGATTGTAACTAATGCAATGGGTAAATTGAATGTTGAGGTAAATGGTAATGTAGCTACAGTAGTTGGTGGATACACCGGATTAAGCGGTGCAATTGATACCGGAATAGCTGGTGGAGCACATTTACATAATGGCTCAGTTGATGCCAATGGCGATGTTTCCGTACTTATTAATACTACCGTTGACATGGATACAGCAGGTACTTACACCGCTGCCATGAATACAATTGAATTAACAACTGAGCAGATGACTGCCCTTTACAATGAGCAGTTGTACGCGAATATTCACTCAACTGCATTTGCGTCTGGTGAACTACGTGGTCAGCTTTTATTTGGCGATAATATGTTTCCTGATTCTTCGGAAATAACATCACCGGAAGAAGGTGCGATGCTATCAATTACTGGTAGCGGAACTACAATGTTTGAAGCAACGTGGACAGAAGCTAACGACGAAAATGACATTGCTTATATTTGGCAATTAGCTACCGATTCAGCCTTTACTAATATCATAGTAAACGCAAATGTTGGAGCTGAAACATCATTCATGGCAGATTTCGCCACATTAGATGGAATTCTTGCCGAATTAGGAGTAGATATTGGAGCTACTGCGAAAGTTTATCACCGTGTATTGGTTAGCGATGGAAGCGATCAAACAGCGAGTGAACCTAGATCTGCAAATTTAGAACGTGGACAAGTAGTTTCTAATCAAGAAGAACCATTAGGTGCTGTAGAATCTTTTGAACTAGAACAGAATTATCCTAATCCGTTCAACCCTTCTACAAATATTGCATTCAGTTTAGCTGAAGCAGGTAACGCAACGATCAAGGTGTATAATCTAATTGGTCAGGAAGTAGCTACAATCGCAAATGAGCGTTTTTCAGCTGGTTCTCATACCGTACAGTTTGATGCAAGCGCACTTGCATCGGGTGTTTACATTTACCGATTAACCTCCGGTACAAATACTATCACCAAGAGAATGACACTAATTAAATAGTTGTCACTCCCAGATAAAACAAAAGCGACTCCGTTAGTTCGGAGTCGCTTTTCTTATTTACAGAATCTTATTATTGATGAATAAATTAGTTGCTCATCATCGCTTTCATGATCATTTCTTGAAGGCTCACCAGTTGAAGTCCGGCAGGCATTTCTACCATATCTTTGGCAATGCGTGATTTTTTTACCTTGGTGACTTCGAATATAGTTGATGTCTCTCCTTTTTCTGTTACTTCAATCAACAATGGGAAATTTCTAGACTTAAACTCCTGAGTCATCTGATTAACCTGCCCCGACATAGAACCGGGTACATTTTTCCATGGCTCTGAAAGCATCCCCCAATCGATATCTAAATCGTTTGTTAACCAGATAGATAGATAATTCTTTTGCTCTTTCCCGTACACACGTAATTCTGTGGCTTGCAACCCTTCAATAGTTCTCACTTCGTTGGTGTAGGTATAGTTCATATCAGAGTCGCTTTTATCCATTTCGCCGCCACTCATCATGTTTATCATAGAAAACATGCCTTCTAATTCTTCCTTCGTAAATCTCAGGGCTTCTTTCTCTCCCATCATAATTACAAAATCGCGCATATCGCTGCGAATTAGTATTCCGCTTGCTTCCATCATGCCATCAGAGATATTGATCTTATCCTCTCCTTTGATAAGTATACGCTCCTGAGTTATGTATAAATTCACCACATTTTCTTCAGTGATGTCTCCATTTTCCTGATTATAGATGGTCATGCTGATTTGCCCTTCAAACTGAGCATGTACTGTGTGAGAGAAACTGAACATTGCAAAAATCGCCATGCTCATTAAGTAATTACGAACTTTCATAAAGTCTGTGTTTGAGTTAATTAGAAAACAGTCGCTTTAACGAACGCTGGGATAAAGTTGTTTCGTATTAAGCGGAAACTAAATCTTCGAAGCCAACGCTAACTTTCTTAATCCATCCTCCGGCTACTACGTCATTTCCTTCGTAACAAACAACGGCTTGACCCGGAGTTATGGCTTCACGACCAGCCGGGAAATGGACTTTGACTTCATCATCAGCGGTTTGAGTGATGGTACCGTGTGCGCCTTCATCGTTGTAGCGAATTGCACCAATAATATCCATTCCACCATCAGGAATTCGATCGTATTTAATCAGATTTAATTCTCTTGCGATCAATGTAGAGCTGATCAAATCTTCTTTATCACCAATAGTGATGGTATTCGTAAATGGATTGATATGCGTAACATAAACAGGTCGACCCATTGGGAGATTTAAACCACGTCGTTGGCCAATGGTGTAAAAAGGATAGCCTTCGTGTTCTCCTAAAATGTTTCCATCCTGATCAACAAACTTTCCACCTTTTAACTGTTCAATGGCTTCTGGTTTTTTGTCTTTAAGGAATCGACGATAATCGTCATCAGGGACAAAACAGATTTCGTACGAGTCCGGCTTATTGGCAACATTGAGCAGGCCGTGGTCTTCAGCGATCTGGCGAATTTCTGTTTTTGAATATCCACCTAATGGAAAAATAGTGCGTGCAAGATGCTCTTGAGCTACTCCCCAAAGTGCATACGACTGATCTTTGCGCGGATCCAAACCTCGTGAAATCACAAAGCGATTGTTTTCTTCCCGAACTCTGGCATAATGTCCGGTTGAGATAAAGTCACAACCTAAAGCATCGGCACGTTTTAGCAGCGCTGCCCATTTAATGTGTGTATTACAAAGCACGCAGGGATTTGGGGTTCTTCCACCTAAATAATCATCCACAAACCGATCGATTACCCAATCGCCAAATTCTTCGCGGATGTCTACAATAAAATGCTTAAAACCCAAATTCACAGCAATGTGTCGCGCATCATTCATACTTTCTACGGTGCAGCAACCTGTTTCTTTTCCATTATTACCTCCACTTCGGTGGTAATCCCAAGTCTTCATGGTGATTCCAATCACCTCATAACCTTGTTCGTGTAGCATAACCGCTGCAACCGACGAATCAACACCGCCACTCATTGCAACCAATACTCTGCCTTTTTTACTCATGGTTGTATACCTCTTGATTAGCTTTAAAAGATACGGTTTTTTTATTTCAGGATTGAAATACGTTGATTGTTATTGATTATCTAATGGATAGTTTTCTCTCTAAAGATTTTTAACAAATTATTCTGCTAGTTTAATAGCTACTCATCAATTTATCGCTCATGAAAAAACTACTCATCCTCTTATCTTTTTTTGCGCTTTCTTCTACCGTAGTCGCACAGTCTATTCCGGTTCAAATGACACAAAATTCTGATGGCAGTTGGCAATTATTACGAAACGGTGAACCTTATTTTATACAAGGTGCCGGTGGAGGTGGTTCTCTCGAGTTGCTCGCCCAATATGGGGGTAATACTATCAGAACGTGGGGAATTGGTGAGGATACCGCAGAATTACTTGATGAAGCTCATTCGTATGGACTTGCGGTAATTCTTGGCCATTGGTTGGGACACGAACGCCACGGTTTTGATTATGATGATGAGGAAATGCTTAACGATCAACGCGAACAAGTTAGACGTGATGTGTTGCGATTTAAAGATCACCCAGCAGTATTAATGTGGGCACTTGGCAACGAAATGGAGGGCTTTGATGATGGAGGCAATCCCAAAATATGGAATCATATTCAAGAACTCGCGAGTATGGTTAAAGAACTTGATCCCAATCACCCTATTATGACGGTTACTGCTGAAATTGGTGGCGCTCGTGTACAAGCTGTTCATGAAATTACTACTCACATAGACATCCATGGTGTAAATACTTATGGTGGTTTACCTTCCATGATTGATCGTTATAAAGTTGCAGGTGGAACCAAGCCTATCATTATAACCGAATTTGGTCCACCCGGTACTTGGGAAACAGGCACAACTTCTTTCGGGGCTCCGATTGAATTAACCAGCACGCAAAAAGCAATGGTTTATCGGGAAGCATATCAGCAAGGGTGCCTTGATCATCCGGATTTATGTCTTGGCGGTTTAGCGTTTACCTGGGGATCAAAAATGGAAGCAACAGCCACCTGGTTTGGTATGTTTTTACCAAGTGGAGAAAAATTAGCTGCGGTTGATGCCATGGCTGAAATTTGGTCTGGTAGTCCACCTGAAAATCTTTCTCCGGTAATTGAAAGTTTTGAATTACAAGGCACAAACCAACTAGAGGCCGGCGATCTTTTTGACATACAATTGAATGCATACGACCCAGAAGGAAAAGAACTACGAGTTGATTGGATAGTTCGTGGTGAAGCAAGTGAATACTTTACCGGTGGAGATGCACAGCAAACTCCATTTGAATTGGATGGAATCATTATTGAATCAAATAATGAGAGCGCGACACTAAAAGCACCAACAGAGGGTGTATATCGTATCTATGCTAAGATATTTGACCCTGATGGCGCAGCTGCGGTGGCAAATATTCCGGTAAAAACAACAGGCAAAACTAATCCTGTTCAATTGGCTCTCCCACTCGCTGTTTATGCGGATGATGCACCACAACCTTGGTTTAATTCCGGCTGGATGGGAAATACCGAAAAAATTGAGATGAATCTGAATTCGACCACAGACCCACAAAGTGGAAAACAATCACTCGAAGTAAAATATCTGGGATTTGATGGTTGGGCCGGGGTTGCCTGGCAACACCCTTTAAACGATTGGGGACAATTACCGGGCGGTTTTAATCTAAACGGAGCGGAAAAACTAACTTTCTGGGCACGAGGTAAAAAAGGTGGCGAAAAAGTGAGTTTTGGAATTGGAATATTAGCTGATGATGTGCCTTACAATGATACAGTGATGAAAGAGTTGAGCGAAGTAAAACTTTCTAAAGAATGGAAACAATATTCAATCAATTTGAGGGGTGAAGATTTATCTCAAATCAAAACACCTTTCTGGTGGAGACTCACAAGCCCCGGATTACCTGTAACTTTTTATCTGGATGACATCCAATTTGAATAATTTAAATGAGTTATTTCTCACATCTAATTTATCATAAATAAGTCTTAAGTATCACTTTATTCACTTTTACTTATCATTAGTTATGCATAATGAATTTCATTTGGAAACCGCGCCACCTCTATCGTATATTTGAAGGAGTTACTTCAAACAAAAGCAGCTGGCAGTAATAGCCGGCTTTTTTTATGTCCGGTTTTCAAGCCATCTTTTCTTATAACCGACATCCTCTTTCTATTATGAAATTTTTCCTCTCACTACTTATTGCGATTCTATTTGTAATCCCAACTATCGCTCAGGAAGCACAATTTCCGATCATTGAAAGCTTTGGCGGTATCTATAAAATAGAAGGAGCAACTTCTCTTGATTCTCAAATGGAGTACAAGATTGTAATCGATCTTAAAACGCTTCAACGGGATAAGGAGAGTATCAATCCTGGTTTAAATAATGTTGCCCGGATGATGAACCTTCATGGGTTGGGCGGTGTAAACGCTGAGAATTTAGATGTAGCAGTGATTGTGCATGGTGGAGCTACCGATATTATCATAAATAACGAGGCCTACCAAAAGCGATACGAGCTGGATAATCCGAATATCGAATTAATTGCTACACTTAAGGAAGCTGGCGTTAATATCTATGTATGTGGACAGTCCCTACTCTCGCGGCAGTATGCACGAAATGAAGTGAATGAAGACGTAATTGTAGCGTTATCGATGCTAACCACATTTACTACCTATATGCACAATGGATATGTGCCTCTAGTATTCAACTAGGTCATGTACAAGTACGGCTTCCAAGGCTCCTGAACACTACCATTGTAATCTCTGAAAAAGGTAATCGGAACCGGTCGGTACGGCTTTTTCTTAAGTGGCATTTCTGCTTCTTTAGGCGTTTTGTTTCCTTTTTTCACATTACACTTTTCGCAAGCAGTAGTTAGATTTTCCCATACATCGCCTCCACCTCTACTTTTAGGAATTACATGATCGATGGTTAGATCAGATTTCTTCCC
The DNA here is from genome assembly GCA_024742815.1 of bacterium. Classification (GTDB taxonomy): domain Bacteria; phylum Bacteroidota; class Rhodothermia; order Balneolales; family Balneolaceae; genus HXMU1420-13. The sequence continues at coordinate 134,659 of JANSXX010000009.1, read as the reverse complement.
ACAGTACATACAGGTGAAATTATCTCTTCTCATAATATTTCTTCGAGAAAGAACCACCTTTGTGAAAGGAATACGTATGTAATTTCGGAGGCGAATTACAGACGGATATTGATACGCCTCTCTGATAGTACGTAGTTCACGATGAGGATCGTCGTGCAATAACTCAGCTTTTTCCAGGAATAAAAGCTTCATTGAGCGTTGCACCGAGCATATACTCAGTGGTTGATAGTCTTGATTCAGCACAAGTACAGTCGCGTTCATTAGCAAAACCTGTTAGGGTTAAGATTAATAGTATGTAGATGTTTTCTTTCGAAGAGAACGCAGGATTTATCAATAAAAAAAGGGTACGTGCTAAAAGCAGGTACCCTTTAGTATGATACATTTTATTTGAAAATTCAATAGCCGATGGCGTTTAATAACTGTTCCCTAACATCATCATTTATTGAAATAGCTAATAAGATCGAAACCAATAGTCCAAATAGTGCATAGGATAGATCTTTGAATACAATTTTGAGTACTTTTTTCATTGGTTTACCAATACCTAAAGCATCCATAACGCTCATCCCAACTTCTCTACCTGCCAGTAATCCTAGAAATACCCAGGTTGTACTCATAGGCACGGTACTCACTGTTAATTTATACACTAACAATAGGGCATAAATGAAATCAATAATGGTTGCAGATCTGATATCGGTTACTCTCGACTTTTCAGTAACAATTTGCTGAATACGGTCACCACGTAAGTAGAACAACAATCCTAATCCAAAGAAAATGAAGAGTGCAAAACCTAAAAATTGACCTAAATCGAGCGAGCGTGGTAAATATACAGCTACATTAGCGGCATCCTGCATTACCCAAACAGCCCATAACGATCCGGATGTAATCCACTGAATTGGGAGCCAATACTTAGCAGGTTCGCTGCTTTTAAATTTCTTTTCGAGTGTTTTGGTAACCGTTAACCAAACAATTAAACCAGCACCAAATGCCAAAAAGTACCCGCTTAAACTTTTACCCAATACAGAAGTAATAGCTTCTGCATCAGCCGCGAAACAGCTGAGTAAGAGGAATGTGGTTGAAACCGGCATGCGCATTCTGGTAAGAATGAGCAGAAAGACCGGTGCAGCTACTTGTAAAAATGTAAATGACGTAGGGGCTTCGCTAAATCCTTTACTTGACAATCGCTGATAGCTAACATCGCCATCAAACATGACCCAGCTTACCGTTACCGTAACCAAAAATATCCCGCCAATATAAATCCACAGCGCCCACCATTTTTTATCCTGATTAGATGCGAGAAAAGTGCCAATTGTTTGGATAGAGTCGTTTGCAATGGCCGAATATCCCGCGAAAACAAACCCAACCCACATTGCTATTTCTGCATAGGGGAATGAAACTCCGGCAGCAAAAAAGAACAAACCTATTAATCCAATAAAGATCCGTTCTTGTTTGATGATTGTGAAAAAGCTACTTGGGATGAGTGAATCTATAAATCCCGTACCGTTACCATTAGTGCCGTTTTGTGCCATAAGTTCGGATGAATAGTCAGATAAATATCTGTTGTGAGGTTTCTGATCAAATATCGGTGAAAAGTAAGGAAAGCATATTAAGAGAGTATTATCTGAGTATGTGAACTTTTCTTGCATACAGATCGATAAGAATCTAACTCTCAGGCATTGGATGTAAAGAGTAGCATATTAATGTGAGTGCGAAAGTATTTACATTTAATATTTTCAGTTTTAGGGTTTAATACATTTTACATCACATGCTATTTCAATCGATCTTTGCTCTTTTAATTGCGCTCAACATATCTTTAACAACTACTGATTCCGGTGATGAGTCTATAAATGCTATCATTGGTGATATAAGTTTTTATGATGCATTTAACCGAGCGCCAAATCAATTTGATACCGAAGAACTTCGTATTACTACTCATCTTCAGTATGTATATCAAATACTAATTAATGTTGACCTATCACATTTGAGTGATCAGCAAATCAAAAACAGGCACAAAGTATTAGCTTATTTAGATGAATACATCAATAATAAAAGTTTCCCGATCAACGAATACGGTCTAGGAACGCGCAGGCCAAATTTCATTGATAGTAAAGGAGCTATTTGTGCAGTTGGTTATCTGGTAGAGCAAACTGAAGGCAGGAAAGTAGCAGAATCATTAAATGATTCATTTCAATTCGAATACATCCTGAATATGAATTCTATCATTCTAGATAATTGGCTTAATAAGTACGGATTATCAAAAATTGAAGCTGCCATGATTCAACCAATGTATTATGGAGGTTTTATACCAAGCACGAAAAAAGTAACCAGCAAAAAAATTGGTTGGGACTATGGTTTGATCTCAGCGGGCTTTGCTACCTCTCAAATCTTATTTACTAATGCTATTCATTCATCTAACTCTGATCTCACCTTAGATCAAAAATATTGGTATTCCATTGCCTCAGCCACTTTTGGCATTGCTTCTATCTACACGGGCGTAGAAGGATTCCGGTCGAGTGATAGATTTTATCAGATTAGGTCAAACCCAGAGGAAACATTTCTTCCAAGGACAAATATTGATGAAAAGAATCCCAGAAAAAAAGCACTTTCTGTACTAAATATCGGCCTAGGTGTATTTTCTACCTTGTATAACGGACTGCATGCATTTAAATATCAGCATGAGAGAAAGAGTACCAATTATATGGTTTATACATCCACTCAATCATTGGTTGGAAGTAATGATTACTATCCATCAATAAATATACATTTGTCTTTCTGATACTTTAAATATTCGTTTTGTTATATCCTCGTTAAGTGATAGTATTGAGCCGATAATATTTCGGTATGGAGTTAACAATCACATATGAACTTTCCTCAACCTATGAGGAACTAGAGCGAGTTGAACATCTGCTTAACGAATTGCAGGAGCAACTTGGTTTTGATGACGAATTCTATGCGCGCCTTATGCTTACCGTAAGTGAAGCGGCTACCAATGCTGTTGTGCATGGAAATGAATTAGACCCTTCTAAAAAAGCTACTATTACAGCCGAAGCGGACGACAAAGTGCTTACCATCACAACCACCGATGAAGGCTCAGGCTTTGAACCAGAAGAAGTCCCAAATCCGCTGGCAGAAGAGAATTTACTTAAGATTTCGGGGCGCGGAGTGTTTCTGATGCAAGAGTATGCCGATGAAACCGAATATAAGAATGAAGGTCGCACTCTAGTGCTTAAATTTAATCTCTGAGTTTCCGATTAATCTAGTCTGTTTACGAGCACTCCACTTAATCGAAGTAATTCAGTTTCTGCTAGTTTCGCCTCGATTTTTGCGGATATAAGTCTGTTTTCGGCATTCAACAAACTTAATTGAGCTTCACGCAACTCCACCGAATTGATGGTGCCTAAACGATAACGTTCTAACGCGATATCCAAACTCTCCTGATTGATATTGAGGTTTTCTTCCTCTAATTGAATCAAAGCTAATGCATCATCATACGCTTCGAAAGTTTGTACAATTCGTGCATTTATCTCAAAGTGCTGCTCTTCATTTCTGATTTGCTCGTTCTTTAACTCAACGCTGGCGTTTTGCCTTCTTCTGCTTTTGTTTAATCCGTCAAAGAGATTGACTCTAGCAGTGATGCCGTAACTAAATCCGGAACTCTCATTCAGTTCACTAAATCCTTGCGTTGCTTCCACTCGGTTAAATCGATAGCCACCACCTAAAGTGATTTGCGGAAACCATTCACCGGTAATTTCTCTGATTTCTGATGCAGCAACCTGTTCGCTTAGTCGCGCAGCGTTTAGTTGAAGATTTTGTTCGTTGGCGAGACTTAACACCTGATCTAAATCTAATGGTTCACCTAATTGAATAAACGATTGAACGTTGAATTTTTGGTCGACAGGAATAGCTAATATTTGATTAACAAGAACTTTGGCTTGTTTTAACCCGGTTCCGGTTCTGATTAAAGCGGCCTGATCGGCATTAAAATCGGCTTGTGCTTGCAATAAATCGTATTTGGAACCCGAACCTAAATCTAACTTAGTCTCTGCAATTCGAATACGTTCTCTACTTATTTCCAGTGTATTTTCTAGCACATTATACGCCTGTTGTTGCCCTACAATTTGAAAATATCCGCTGATAATATCAGATAAAACCGCCTCTATCTGAAGTTGAGTTTCCAGCTCAGAACGTTCGCTTTCAATTTCCAGCCGATCTGCAACTGCAAACATAGACAGTCCATCAAATATGGTCCAGTTTGCATCGATCCCGTAATTTATTACGGTTGTTTCTGCACCTCTGTCATCTCGGTCGGGGATGGTACCGGCGGCAAATACCGTTCTGTTATCCTGAATTCTATTAGTGAGCGATGCATCGGCAGTTACCGAAGGTAAAAATCCTGCATTTCCAAGTGTATTATTATTGGAAGCAATAGTCTGATTATTTCTGGCAATTTGAATCGAAAAATTATTTTCGATCCCTAAACGTATTGCATCATTAATATCCAGGGTATCGGCTTCTTGAGCACAAAGTGCACCCGGAATAAGCATGATGGTGATGATCAAAAAAGGTTTGAATACTCTCATGTTAAACTAGCTGAGCCTCTTTTCTATATTCTTCTTCTGCTTCGCGAATTGTTTCTGCATCAATGATGTCGTCATCCGATTTAACCGGACTAAACATCGAGTACATAGCCGGAATAACATACAGCGTTAAAAAACTACCGATAATCAATCCACCGATAACAGCGATACCCATCGAAGTTCTGCTTTCTGCTCCAGCACCTAATGCCAGCGCAATGGGCAATATTCCAAGAACAGTAGAAATGGATGTCATCAAAATGGGACGGAAACGAGCTGATGAGGCATCCATAATAGCTTCTTTTATCGATAAACCTTGTCGCTGTCGTTGATTGGCAAACTCTACGATCAGGATTCCATTTTTTGTAACCAATCCAATCAACATAATCATCCCAATCTGGCTAAATACGTTTAATGTCTGATTGAAATACCACATACTAAGAAGTGCACCTGCCAATGCTAGTGGTACGGTTAACATGATCGTGAACGGATCTCTAAAGCTTTCGAATTGTGCGGATAACACTAAGTACACAAGCACCAAAGCGAGCAAGAAAATGAATAATAAACTTGAAGAGCTTTCCACATAATCTCTGGATGGACCACTTAATGAGGTCGAAAATGTTTCGTCTAATACCCGATCGGCAATTTCATCCATCACTGCAATTCCATCAGCAATGGTATTTCCCGGGGTAAGACTCGCAGAAATAGTAGCCGAAGCGTAACGATTGAAGCGGTACAATTGTGGCGGACTACTTTGCTCGTCCAATTTAACCAGATTATCAAGCTGAATGAGCCGTCCCTGATTGTTTCGCACGTACAAACTTCTTAGATCTACCGGTTCGTCGCGATCATTTCGCCCAACTTGCCCGATTACCTGATACTGTTTGTTATTCATGATGAAGAAATCGAAGCGCTGTCCTGATAGGGATAATTGCAACGTTAAAGCGATATCCCGAACGGAAACTCCTAGTGCTTGTGCACGATCACGATCTATTTCAAGTTGTAGTTCGGGTTTATTGAACTTTAAATCCACATCCTGATAGCCAAAAGTAGGATCTTCACGAACAGCTTCTAAAAAAGCAGGAATAGCCTCTTTCAAGCGTTCGAAATTCTGATTTTGAAGTACATACTGAATCGGCAATCCACCTCTCGAGCTTCCAATAGTCTGTTCCTGAGACACAAAAGTTTGTGCACCGCTTTGCAGGGTTACCAATTCCGAAAGCTCGTCGGCTACCTGCATCTGAGATTTTTCACGTTGTTCAGGATCTTTCAGAATAGCGAAAGCAAAACCGGAATTCACCGAACTAGAAGCCCCAAAACCCGGAGAAGTCACTGAGATTACAGCTTCGGCTTCAGGCACACTGTCTTGAACCATTTGAACGAGACGATCCATGTAATTATCCATGTATTCGTAAGAAGCACCTTCCGGGGCTTGCGAAAACATACGAACGCGGCTACGATCTTCGAGTGGTGCAATTTCTTTCGGTATGTAATTCGCTAAGCCATAAATGAGTAATCCTGAACCGATAATAATCACAAACGATACCCATCTGAATTTCATAAAACTTTCCAGTGAGCGCTTGTAAGCATTATTGATTGCTACAAAAAACGGCTCAGTGAATTCGTAAAAACGATTATGCTTTTCTCTTTTCTTCAGCAATTTGGTGGAAAGCATTGGTGTAAGCGTTAATGCTACGAAAGATGAAATCAAAACTGCGCCGGCAATCACTATTCCAAATTCCCGAAATAAACGTCCGGTAATTCCACCTAAAAACAGGATGGGCATAAATACCGAAACCAAAGCGGCAGTAGTGGCAATAACTGCAAAGAATATTTCTTTCGAGCCAATAATACCTGCAATGGTAGGTTCCTGACCGGCTTCAATTTTACTGTAAATGTTTTCCAGCACAACGATGGCATCATCCACCACCAATCCAATAGCCAATACAATAGCAAGAAGCGTTAATACATTAATTGAAAACCCAGCGATGTACATCACAAAAAATGCGCCAATCAACGCAATTGGAATTACCACAACCGGAATAATGGTGGTTCTCCAATCTCTCAAAAACAGAAAGATGATGGTGATTACCAGAATGAATGCAATAAATATGGTTTGTTGAACCTCGTTGATTGAAGCCCGAACATAAGTGGTAGTATCAAAACCTGTTGCTGTTTCTATATCAGCTGGAAGATCTTTTTCGATGTTGGCAACACGACGGTAGAATTCATCAGCAATTTCTATTTGATTGGCACCGGGCTGAGGAATGAGTACAACTCCCACCATCGGAATTCCATCTCTTTTTAAGATAGTGCGCTCATTTTGTGGCCCTAGTTCAGCATATCCGATATCACGCAGTCTGATGGTGCTTCCATTCGATTGTTTAACAATCAGATTATTGAATTCTTCAACCGAGGTCATTCTACCCATCGTTCTTACCGTAAGTTCGGTAAGTTGCCCTTCAATTCTACCTGATGGTAGCTCTACATTTTCATTCAATAGCGCATTTCTCACATCCAACGGAGTAAGATCGTAAGCAGCAAGTTTCATAGGATCAAGCCATAGGCGCATCGAATAAGTCTTATCACCCCAGATCTGAACATTACTTACGCCGGGTATGGTTTGTACTCGCTCTTTGAAGTAGTTATCCGCAATATCGGTTAACTGAAGCAGATTGCGTGAATCACTTTTAATGTTAAAGAAAATGATGGGAAAGGAATTTGCATCTGCTTTGGTAACTACCGGTGGATCGGCATCGGGCGGTAAATTACCAACTGCTCGCCCTACTCGCGATTGAACATCACTTGCTGCTGTTTCCAGATCGATACTCAATTCAAATTCTACAGTTATGGTACTTCTTCCCTCTCGGCTCACAGAAGTCAGATTTTTGATTCCGGCTATTCCATTTATCTGATCTTCGAGTGGTTCTGTAATCTGCGATTCGATTACATCAGCATTAGCGCCAATGTAACTGGTGCTTACCGTAATGATTGGAGGATCAACAGCCGGATATTCCCGAACTGGTAAATAATTAAATCCGATAATCCCAAACAGTACAATTACTATGGAAAAAACAGTTGCCAGTACAGGCCTTCGAATACTAATTGACGATAAACTCATATCAATCCACCACAGAATTTACCATTACCTTCATACCCGGTCTAACTTGGAGAAGACCCGTTGTTAACACCGTATCTCCTGCCTGAACTCCGTTAGTAATTTGAATTTTTCGATCGGTTCGGATTCCCGTTTCCACACTTTGTGGTTGAACAACTCCATTTTTAAGTAGAAATACTTTTTGTCCTTGTAATTCGGGTACCAAAGAAACCGTGGGTACGAGTAAGGCACCGTTTATAGTATCTAGGGTGAGTTCTAAATCAGCAAATGCGCCGGGCAGCAATGCTCCATTCGAATTTTCGGATCTTGCTCTCACCTGTAAAGTTCTCGTTTCTGTATTGATGCGAGGCTCTTTTGCATATACGGTTGCAGATAGTTCTTCATCAATACCTTGCACACTAAAGGTAATGTTGGATCCAATGTTTACTTGTGCGGCATATCTTTCAGGGACCGAAAAATCCAACTTTATTGGATCTATATCCTGCAATGTTGCAATGCGAGTAGTAGGCGAAATATAACTTCCATCGCTCACGTATTTGAGTCCAAGAATTCCTGAAAATGGAGCTCTTACTTCTGTTTTTTCAATCTGTGCTTTAATTAAAGAAACTTCGGCGCGTAAAACATTTACCTCGTTCAAGGTTGCATCATACTCTTCCTGACTAATCCCACCTTTCGATAACAACTGTTCTTGCCGACGCTCTCTTTCCTCAGCTAATTTTAATCGAAATTCCGCTCTGGTCAGTTGAGCTTGTAAATCTCTATCATTGATTTTGACAAGCAATTCATTCTCTCTAACTGTTGCCCCTTCATTCAAATATAATTCCTGAATAATTCCCGGGCTCTCAGCTGATAATTCCACTTCTTCGTTGGGGATGAGTGTTCCCGTTGTAAATATCTTGTTGTCTAGAGTGTCCGCTTTTATGACAAATACATCCACCAATAACGGGCTGTTATTACTACCTGATGATGATGCATTAGACGAATTATTGAAGTAACCCTTTACTTTTGGATAGGCAATGATCATTAATACAACGGCGATACCAATGATGCTTATGACTCGTTTCATGAACTATTTTCGAGATTGATGATTTTTGCTAACGTTAACTGTTATAAGCGATTAATAAATCCTGATTTTATTTTTCTACTTGTAAAAATTTATTTGAACCAGTAACTGAAAGACACAAAAAAAGCCGACTCGAGCAAACGAATCGGCTTCAGAATTAAGACTCAAAATGATTAATTCAATTGAGCGTCTAATTGCTTAGTGAGGTGTGTTTTTGGAACAGCACCGATGATTTGGTCAACAACTTCACCGTTTTTGAAAATTAATAATGCCGGAATCGAACGAATACCGTATTTCACAGATACTTCCGGGTTTAAATCTACATTTACCTTTCCAATTTTTGCTTTTCCGTCGTATTCACCTGCCATCTCTTCTACAACAGGACCGATCATGCGGCAAGGTCCGCACCATTCTGCCCAAAAATCAACCAAAACCGGTTGATCAGATTTCAAAACTTCTTGTTCAAAATTTCCATCAGTTAATTCAACTGTCTTCGACATGATTTTTCCTTTTATTTGATTAAATAAGCTTTTTCTAAAATTCGATACAAATATCAGAATTATTTTTTACTCACACACATTGGTATTCGTTATCAATTGCATTGCGTTCGCTTATTGAACTCCGTATTACTCATCCGGTTAAAAAAAGCTCAACTGATTCCTCGCCAAGTACTTCCCGCAAGCCCGAAAGTAGTTCATCAGAAGGTTCTACCACAAAATTGCGCAAATTCATTTTGATTGGTGCATTCGCTTCTTTGCTGAACACATTCAATTTCACCATGGTATTCCCTTTGTTCAATTCGAACAAAGTTTCCATTTGAGTGAGATCATTCGAGGTAATCTGCTCGGTTTGAATGTTCAGTTTCAAGCGTAGTTTATCCTGAAATTTTTCACGAAGATTTTCAATCCGCTCCATATTATTTACAATCAGGCTATTTCCGCGCTCCCGCTTTGCATACTTCCCCGTAATGTACACCACGTTATCCACTTCAATAAGCGGTGCAAACTTATCGAACTCTTTGCTGAATACGGCTACTTCAAGGGAAGAATGCAGATCTTCCACCATCAAAAACGCAATCGGCCGACCTTTTCTATCCACAGCCTGACGTTTAGAAGTAATGATGGCGATAAACCGAAGCTCTGAATCATGTTGAAGCTGGTTTATGAATTCATCACTCAGGTTCTGCTTTCCGAACAACCGGATGTCTTCTTTGTACCTATTTAGGGGATGCCCACTCAAATAAAACCCGATTAACTCGCGCTCTTTATTCAATCGTTCGATGCTACTCCACTTCGGAACCGGTTTCAGCTTAGGTTCTTGTAGCACTCCACCCCCACCGGCTCCACCAAACAAATTCCCTTGATTGAGTCGGGCTTCTTCCTGCTTTCGCTGTGCGTAGGCTACGATATCTTCCAAACCCATCAATAGCTCGGCGCGATTGTCATTCAAATCGTCGAAAGCACCGGCCTTAATTAAACTTTCCAGCGTTTTTTTGTTGCAGGTACGCAAATCTACCCGTGAGGCAAAATCGAACACACTTTGGAAGATGCCATTTTCTTCCCGCTCCTGAACGATGTGCGCAATCGCGCTTGATCCCACTCCTTTGATTGCGCTCATTCCATATTGTACGCGACCCTCTTTAGCCACAAATTTCCCACGCGCCGTGTTGATATTTGGTGGATCAACCGGAATGCCCATTTTCTGGCATTCTTCAATAAAAGCCGCCACTTTCTTGATGTCGTTCATGTTGTGGCTCATCACCGCAGCCATGTATTCAGCTGGATAATTGGCTTTAAAGTACATCGTGTGATAGGCTACCACTGAATAGGCCGCTGAGTGCGATTTGTTGAATCCATAGCTCGCAAACATTTCCATTTTTTCGAAAATGGCTTTGGCCGTGGCTTCATCTACGCCGTTTGCTTTGGCGCCTTCCACAAACTTGGGCTTCTCCTTCTCCATTACTTCGCGCTTTTTCTTACCCATCGCACGTCGTAATAAATCCGCTTGTCCTAAACTGTAACCTGCAAGTTTCTGCGCCACATTCATGATCTGCTCCTGATAGATCATGATTCCATAAGTTGGCTCCAGAATATCTCGAATCAACTCATGATCGTATTCTGCTTCTTCCTCACCATGTTTTCTGCGGATGTAATCAGGGATGAACTGCATCGGTCCGGGCCGATATAATGCGTTCATCGCAATCAAATCGTTGATGTCGGTAGGCTTCAGTTCTTTCAGATACTTCCGCATCCCTTCACTCTCAAACTGAAACGTACCGAGAGTTCCCCCTTTTTGATACAGCTTGTAGGTCACTTCATCATCTAAAGGAATTTCATCTAGATCATATTCCTTGCCATGATTTTCTTTCACGTACCCGATGGCTGTTTTCAGAATGGAAAGAGTTTTCAATCCAAGAAAATCCATCTTCAGCATTCCGGCGCTTTCGATTACGCTTCCATCAAACTGCGTAACGGTGAGATCGGCGTCTTTGGCGGTGGTAACGGGAATGTACTCCGTCAAATCATCGGGAGCGATAATCACCCCGGCAGCATGAATTCCGGTATTTCGAACCGAACCTTCCAGAACGTGTGCCATTTTCATGGTTTCAGCTTCCAGCCCTTCTCCGGCTTTGATATCGCGCAATTCTTTCACTTCCGAGAAGGCATCATCCAGCGAAGTGCCCGGACGTTCAGGCACTAATTTCGCCAAACGATCGGCATCAGCTAAAGGTAAATCCAACACTCTCGCTACATCACGAACCGACGATCGAGCTGCCATCGAACCAAAGGTGATGATATGCGCCACCTGATCTTTCCCGTATTTTTCTACTACGTAATCAATCACACGAGCACGACCGTCATCATCAAAATCGATATCGATATCCGGCATCGAAACCCGTTCCGGATTCAAAAACCGCTCAAATAGCAGATCGTATTTCAATGGGTCGATGTTGGTGATTCCCGTACAATACGCCACCACCGATCCGGCCGCAGATCCACGCCCCGGACCAACGTACACGCCCATTTCGCGAGCGGCAGCGATAAAATCCTGTACAATCAAAAAGTAACCGGGAAATCCCATGTCTTTGATGATGCCCAACTCGAGCTCTATCCGATCGCGTACTTCCTGCGTCATTTCTGGGTATCGCGGTTTGGCTCCTTCGTAGGTCAGATGACGTAAATAGTCATCTTCGGTCTCGAATTGTTCTGGGATCTCGAACTTAGGGAGAATCACATCCCGCGCGAGTTTTACTTCCTCGATTTTATCCACGATTTCCTGCACATTGGCAATAGCCTCAGGCATATCATGGAAGAGATCAATCATCGCTTCGGTATCCTTGAACCAGAATTCCTGATTCGGGAATCCGTAACGGTATTCGCGACCTCTACCGATTGGAGTGCTTTTCAAGGTTCCATCATCGATACAAATTAGGGCATCGTGGGCATCGGCATCCTTCTGATCGATGTAAAAGGTGTTGTTGGTAGCAACGAGCTTCACTCCATACTTCTGTGAAAACTCCCGGAACACCTGATTGACCCGCTGTTCTTCATCCAAACCGTGATTAATCACCTCCAGATAAAAATCTTCGCCGAAAGTTTCCATCCACCATTTCAATTCTTCCTCGGCAAATTGCTCGCCCTTGTTCAAAATCAAATCACCAAGCACTCCTCGAGTACCACCGCTCAGGCAAATCAGATCATCTTTGTGGGCTTCAATCACCTCTTTATCAATCCGCGGAAATTTATAATAATAACCCTCTGTGAATCCGATCGAGCAGATTTTGGCCAGGTTTTTATATCCATTCTGATTTTTCGCAAGCATCACAATCTGGAAGCGATGATCGCGATGCTCACGTGTAAATTTCTTTTTATGGCGATCTTCAACCAGATACAATTCACAGCCGATGATTGGCTTTATCCCTTCAGCGTAAGCCGCTGAGGTGAACGAAAACGCCCCGTACATATTCCCCAAATCAGTGAGGGCAACAGCGGGCATTCCAAATTCTTTGGCTTTGGCCACAAGTTCTTTAACTCCGGCCGTGGATTGAAGCACCGAAAATTTCGAGTGATTGTGAAGATGGGTAAACACCACATCTTCGGAAAGCTCAACCGCCGGTTCGACGTCTAATTCACTACCGGAATCGGCCTCCGTAATTTCGCTGTCTTTTTTTTTCAGCCTTGATGGGGAAACCAGATCGATGTAATGATCCCGAACGATATAACTTTGAGCAGGTTCGTAAAGACGTGCATCCAGAGGGAAATTCACTTTGATGATGCCCATACGTACCAATTCGAGGAACGCACGGGTGGTTGCTTCTACATCGGCGGCGGCATCGTGGGCATCTTCAAAACCTTTATCAAACAACTTATGGTGCAACTCGCCCAAGGTTGGCCACTTGAATCCGCCCCGACCGTTCGGTATGCTCACAAATTCGGTGGATTCATCTTTAGTGTCGATTTTGGGCTTGTCCATGATTGCCGATGGAATCCGCTTTCGCAGAAACTCAGCGCCCATTACTGACTCATCAAAACTTACGTTATGCCCGACCAGGAAATACGATTTGTCTATATCTTTCCGGAATATTTGAAGCACTTCTTCCAGATCATGACCTTCTTCGATGGCTCGTTGAGTAGAAATTCCGTGAATCTTCTCCGAATTAAACGGAATGGTAAAGCCTTCGGGTTTAATAATGTAATTCCCGTGACTAACCAACTTCCCGGTGTGATCATGCATCTGCCACGCAAGCTGCACCAATCTCGGCCAATTGTCTAAATCGGTGATGGGTGCGGAATAATTACGTGGTAAACCGGTGGTTTCGGTATCAAAAATCAGGTACATACAGGCTGGAAATTCGTGCGTGATCTACTTCGTTGCTAACTATTTAATATAGGAGTTGAACCGGTCGAATTCAGATGAAGTTTTCCACAATATATAAATCTAACCTGACCGCATGAATTATATTTAATTGACTTTAAGGCTAATCAATAGCATTATTGAACTTCCCTTCTTCAAAAAATGAATAATTATGATTAGAATTTTACATTTAAGCGATTTTCATCTCAATCCTAAAACTCTAAATGATTGGGATAATTTTCTCAGCAAAGCCTTATTGGAAAAATTATCAGAACTTAGTTCAGAAAAGGAAATTGATTTGGTGGTATTTACAGGAGATTTAATAGATAGAGGCGGGAGAGATTTTAACAATGTAGAAGACGCTTTTGATAAATTTCAAAATAAAGTAATCCATCCAATTTTAGAAAATTTGTCAATAGAAAATAACAGATTTATCATAATTCCTGGAAATCATGACATTGTCCGAGAGCTAGATTCTGAATACATAGAAATAGGGTTAAGACATTCACTATCAAATACTGAGAAAGTAAACGAATTTGTAGAAAATGCAATAAAGACTAATAACACTGAAGGCATCAAAAGAATTATTCCATTCAATAATTTTAAAAATAATTTCTACACAAGTGATAGTGATTGTAACCTAACACTGCTTGAATCAAACTTCAGGTATAATATTGATGATTATACTATTGGAGTATCTGCTTTAAATTCTTCATGGAGATGTTTCGATGATAAAGACAAGGGGAGGTTATTTATTTCTGATGAGCAATTAGCCCGAAGCACCAAGTATATTAAAAACTGTAATCTCAAAATTGCATTAAGCCATCATCCTATAGATTGGTTATCAGATGTTGAGAAAAAGACAATTATTAGTCATCTCACACAAGATTATAACATTCTTTTTACAGGACATACACACGATGGCGGATCAAATATTTACAATACATTTAATGGGTCATTATTTATAAATAATTGCCCTTCTGGATTAAATAATATTCGATCAAATGATAGAAACTACTCAAATGGTTTTTCTCTAATAGATATTAGTAAATCAATTGAAACATTGAGATGCAATTACTTTCGCTATAATCATGACCAAAAAAAATTCGTACTAAATACTGATTTAGCAACTAATGGTGTATTTGAAACAACTATCCCTAAAAGTCAAAGTGCAAAGGATATAAGATTAGAGGAGCAAATTCTTGAGAATATCAAAGAAGAGCACTTATCTGATATGAATAACCATTTGATATCAAATAAATCCGAAATTGGACCAAAAAGTATAAAAGAAGCATTTATACTACCGCCTATAGAGAATAACCGAATAACAAGTAGTGACATTGAAAACGAAACGTTAAGTATTCAAACTATCACAGAATGCAGTAATGATTTAATCATTTATGGAAATTCTGAATCTGGTAAGACAACTTTATTATATCGATTGGTTATTGAATATATAGATAGATATGAATTCCTCAGAAAAATTCCTGTTTATGTTAACTTTCATGAAATTGGAAATAAACGTATAGAAACATGCATAAAAGAGTATTTACAATGTAATACTAAAAATGCCAATTTTTTATTGAAAGAAAACAAGATAGTTTTACTAATTGATAACTTTTCTTTTACATCAAGTAGCATACCTAAACTAAAAAAATTAAATACTTTCAAAAGCTTAAATAAATACCCAAACTTACAAATTATTGCAACTAGTGCATCTAATTTTACTTCAGTTCCAAACCCAATCTATCTAAGTGATTGTAAAATTCCTTTTCGAGATTATTATATAAAAAGTCTTCAGTCTTCCCATATTAAAAAAATTATCAAAAGCTGGAATAGTCCAGGCTATGAAAATGAACCTGTTTTATTTGTTGACAAAATGATTGATAGCTTTAGGAGCTATTCTCTTCCAAGTAACCCAATGTCAGTTTCTCTATATCTATGGAGTCTAGAGAATAAAGATAGAAAACCCATTAATCATGCGGTATTATTAGAAATATATCTAGAAATAATACTGGAAAAAATTTCAGAACAGAATATATATAGAGACAGATTTGACTTTACGAATAAGACACAATTATTATCAAAGATTGCCCATGAAATGTATATACAGGATAACGGAAATTATTCTATAACGTATAGTAGTTTCATAGAGATAATAGAAACTTATTTAAATGATTTAGTTGGTTTTGACTTTGAGGCGGATAAAATTGCGGAGTATTTCTTAAACAGAAAAATATTTGTCAAATATCAATCTAACAGAATCAAGTTCTCTTTTTCTTCTTTTTTTCACTTCTTTTTGAGTAAACGTATGCTATTTAATAATGAGTTTAAACAGCATGTATTAAATCAAGAGGAATATTATAAATTTGGAAAAGAAATCGATTACTATACTGCATTGACTAGAAGTGACAAAAAGCTTCTCGAACATTTTCTAGATATTTTTGAAAAAGAATTTCTTGAATCCAAACAAATCTTAAATGAAGTCGATGTAGATAGATTTTTTACAGAGATAGGTGAATTTTATACTCCCAAAGCAGAAAAATTGGATCTTAATGAATTGAAAAATCATCGCCCATCTGCTGAAATGATTGAAGAGTTTGAGAATAAAAAACTTAAGGAAATAGAGAATGCTGGTGAAATTATGAGAAAGTATTCTTCTAAATCATTGGAGCAAATTCTTATAATTTTTTGCAATGTTCTTAGAAACTCTGAAGGCGTTGAAGATCTTGATCTAAAAAAGAAAGCATATAACTCATTGATAAAAGCTACAATAGTATGGACTATACTTTTCAGAGAATATATTTTAGAATTTGTTATAAAGAATAAGAGCTACCCACCTCCAATACCTTCTGAGTTTGATCTAATATATGTACTCAGAACAGTTCCATACCATACACAACTTGGATTATTTAAACATCTTGGTACTAATAAGTTGGCTGCTGTTATAAATGACAAAATTATTAATGATGAAAAAGATAATTTATCTGATGTTGAAAAATTCTTGTCTATTGTTCTTTATACAGATATATCTGGTCAGAACTATAAAAAAATTTTAAAAAATGGTTTAAAGGAAGTTAAAAATAATGTCGTAAGGGATTATTACTTATATAAATTGATTGAATACTATTATAAAAGGTCAAAGCCGGGTTCTGAAAACGAAAAATTTTACATCGATCTTTTGACAGATCTTAAAATTAAATCTCAAAGTAATTTAACGTCAAAAATGAGAGAATCAATTAAACGTAGTTTAGCTAAAGGAAAAACTACATTTTTAAAACAAAGCAATTAATTATTTGACACTTTAAAACTGGCAATACCCAAAGACTGAATATTTAGTAGTTGACTACACATATTTTATACATATATTATGTGTGGAGGAAAAACTATGAGCAACTGGACATCCTTTCAGGTTCAAAAGGACCGGGAGGACAATGATTTACTACAGCTTTCGAAGCGAATTGAGACCGGATTTCCGTCACCGGCTGGCGATCATCTCGAACGCGCGTTGAATTTGGAAGAGCTGATTGTTCGTCGGCCAACTTCTACGTTTTATGTTCGGGTGGAAGGTGATGCGATGAAGGCCTCAGGCATCCACGATAAAGATATTCTGGTGGTAGATCGATCGCTGAATGCCACCAATGGATCCATTCTGGTGGTTACGATTGACGATGAGGTGCTCATCCGCAGAATAATCAAACAAGGTGATCGCCGGTTTTTGGTTACGGATGACGCTTCGATGCCGCCCATTCCCGTGGAGCACAACTCCCAATGGATGATTTGGGGAGTGGTTACGTATTTGATTCATCGATTCAGCTAAAAGTAATTAACTAAATATTTGATGTACTATGGAAATGAATAAAAAGCATGTTAGGCACAAAGGCATTCAGGCACAAAGTGTCTCAGATTACGGGATTCGAACCTATAGAGATCTTAAAGTATGGCAAAAGGGAATGTCGTTTGTAAACCGAGTTTATACAGCAACCAATTATTTTCCCGACAACGAAAAGTATTCGCTCACAAGTCAGCTCCGACGTGCTTGCATATCTATTCCTTCAAACATTGCGGAAGGTTATGGTCGAAGATCCACAGGAGATTACATTCGATTTCTGAATATCGCTTTAGGCTCGTTGTACGAAGTTCAAACTCAAACAGAAATCGCCCTTAATCTGGACTACATGAAAAAAGAATGGTTCGATATTCTGTATGAAGATTCGAGAGAACTAGAACGCATGCTTACTTCACTCATCCACAAAATTGATCCATAATCACTTTGTGACTCAGTGCCTTTGTGCCTTTAACCCTATAAACGCCCAATTCTTGTCAAATTGATGGAGATTGCTTCAACATTACCAACCACCGCCTACGCCATGATCGACTGCAATAATTTTTATGCGTCGTGCGAGCGAGTGTTTGATCCTCGGTTGATTGGAAAGCCCATCGCAATATTATCGAATAACGATGGCTGTGTGATTGCCCGATCGGAGGAAGCCAAGGAAGCCGGAATCGAAATGGGTGCGCCGGAATTCAAGTACCGAACTCAGTTTAAAGAACAAAGCGTAGTGGTTCGCTCTTCGAATTATGCATTGTATGGAGATATGAGTCATCGAGTGATGGAAACGCTGCGATACCTGACGCATGATATTGAAGTGTATAGTATTGATGAAGCCTTTGCAGAATTATCTACCAATATCTTTCCGAATCTGACGGATTATGGAAATCTGATTCGAGAGACCATTTTTAAGTGGACAGGCTTACCGGTTTCGGTTGGAATTGCATCCACGAAAACATTGGCGAAGGTTGCTAATCACATCGCAAAAAAGAATCCCGAATATAATGGCGTGTTTGATTTTAAAGCTGCTCCAAATAAAGATGAGTTGCTAGAATCATTTCCGGTAAGTAAGATCTGGGGAATTGGTCATGGTTTAACCATTCGACTTAATCGATTTGGCATTCAAAACGCCAACCAGTTGAAACAATCCATCAGCAATAAAAAATGGGTGCGCAAGCAAATGGCGGTTACCGGTTTGAGAACCGTGCTTGAATTAAACGGAAAGCCTTGTTCGGGATTGAGCGTTGGTCGGGATTCAAGAAAAGGCATTTTGTCTTCTCGCATGTTTGGTAAGCCATTGTATGACCTTGAGAGTATTCAGGAAGCACTTTCTACTTTTACCACCCGAGCAACTGAAAAACTACGGGCTCAGAATTCGGTGGCTTCATGTATCCAAATTCAACTCATCGGCGATAAATATGACAATATTCGCGGTAAGTATAAATTCAGTGCGTATTCACCACTTCAAGTGCCCACAGCACATACTTCTACCATGATTCAAATCGCTAAAAAACTGGCCGAGAAAGTTTTTGAACCTGGACGTAAATACAAGAAAGCCTCGGTAATGTTAACGGGCATCATCCCACAAACTGAAGTACAGATGGATTTATTCGACCCAGAGTTATACACCCAAAAACAGCACCAATTGATGGAATGCGTGGATAAAATCAATGCAAAATTTGGAAGAAATCACGCCGCATTTGCTGCTACGGGATTGCATAAAGAAGGAGATCACCGGAATAAATGGTTGATGAATCAGAATTATCTGAGCAAACGCTATACAACCCGATGGGATGAACTAATGGTGGTGAAAGCGCAATAAATAACGAATAAAATATTCCTAATTACCCTATTCCTAATTCCTAATTAATCACTTACCTCTGTATTTTGAAGAAAAAGTATAATTATGTCCCTACTTCTCATTGCCAAAAACCGAGATCTTGAACCTTTAAAGGATGCATTGCTTTCTGTTGATCTGAATCTGGATGTTGAAATCTGGCCTCGTGTGGAAAAAAAAGAGCGAGTTACTTTCGCGGTGAGTTGGAATCATCCGGAGAAAGTGCTCCTGAACTATCCGAACTTAAAAGTGGTGAGTAGTCTGGGTGCAGGTGTAGATCATTTACTAAAAGATTTATCCATTGATGAAAATGTAGCTCTAACGCGTGTGGTAGTCCCATCGTTAAAAGATCAGATGGCAGAATATGTGCTTAATTCTGTTCAAAATTATCGTTTCAATACAGCAAGATATGTTGATCAGAAGCGTGAAGGCTTTTGGAGTACTCACGATGTAGTACCCAAATCGGATTGTGTGATTGGTGTGATGGGTTTGGGGGAAATGGGTCAGGCTGTCGCTAGTTCGTTAATCGTTAATCGTTATTCGGTAGTTGGGTGGTCTCGAACTAAGAAAGATGTTAATACATTTGAATCCTTCGCAGCTGATGAATTAGATGAATTTCTTGATCGAACGAATATCTTGGTTTGTTTGCTGCCGCTTACTGAGGAAACCGATGGTATTCTAGATCTTGAATTGTTCAAAAAACTGAAGAAGCCGGCTTATCTGATTAATGTGGCTAGAGGTCAGCATTTGATTGAGGAAGATTTGATTTATGCATTGGATACAGGCGTATTGGAAGGTGCAACACTCGATGTATTTGAAGAAGAGCCCTTACCGGCGAATCATTTATTTTGGAATCGCCCGAAGATTATGATTACTCCGCATGTTGCATCTATCACTGATCCAAAAGAAGCGGCCACCCTTATTGTAGAAAACTACAAGCGCTCCCTTTCGGGGATGGATTTGTTATTTGAAGTAGATCGGACGAGGGGTTATTGATGCAAATCCCTTAGTAAAAAAATTTTAAAATCGGCCTTGAAATGGTGAGCGGATAAGTGAATTAAAAGATTCCTCGACCCGTAAGGGTGAATAAATCCGCACCGGATGGAAAGTAAATGTGAGTATATATCACAAGGACCATCGGATTTATTCAGAGGAAGTGTTAATGAACCCGCGAAGTATTTCTAGCCTTGATCTTTTGGTACTTTTGCATCAAGGCAAAAGTACAACATGTTGGCTAAACGAAATAGCGAACTAATAAATACCCCAACCAAACGCAAAGTAAGCCAATCAGCACCTGTCCGCCTGCATTAATGAGTGCGGCAAGCATCTCACCTTGTTTACCCAGTAGAAATGTATCGTTGGCGAAGGTTGAAAATGTGGTGAATCCGCCTAATAAACCAACAAACACGAAAAGGCGAAGTTCTACATTCATCCAGGATTTTAATTCGAACAACCCGGCAAGGAACCCGATTAACAAACAACCCAAAATGTTAACTACAAATATCCCGATTGGAAATTGCTCGGGTTTCAGCTGATTTTGAACCGCCATAGAAAGTAGATATCTGGCAATGGAACCTATGAATCCACCGCCACCGATTGCCAATAAGTTAATTAAGTTCGATTTCACGGAAATATATTGTAGATATCTTTTCTGTGAGCAACTCTGGCAAATTCTACGGTATTAACGACTACAAATACTCCGATCCGCCAGTCTCCTTTTCGGGTACGATAGGCATCAGAATAAACCACTAACTTTTTCAGTCTAGAAATTTCAACCAGACTTTCAGCTGATTTAACCTGTTCAATAACTACTAAAATATGCTGTCGATCTTTAGGCTTTTTTAACTTATCCAGATCTTTAAAGAACTTTTTTAAGTAAACGACCTGCATTATGCAGAAAGTTTATTCATTACTTCATGCTCACTAACAGTTTCTTTTCGATCAACCTGCTTCATCAGTAAGGCTAGCCCGGCATCTTCTAAATCTTCATCTGATAAAGATGCACTTTGAATCCCAAGTTCCTTCATCAGTTGAGTTAAAAAAGCTAACTCCTCTTTATTCTTTGGTTTGATAAGCAATGAATCCATAACAAGAATATTAAACGTTCACTGAATGCACCCAACCGTGGCGATCTTCAATTCGTCCGTATTGAATGCCCGTGATTTCATCGAACAAACGCTTAGCAAAATCACCAATTTTACCGGTACCGATCTCGATTTTCTCGCCATTATGTTCTATTAATCCTACCGGTGAAATTACAGCAGCCGTTCCGGAACCAAATACTTCTTTCAGCGATCCATTTTTTGAAGCTTCAAAAACTTCAGAAATCGAAATCTTACGTTCTTCTACCTTAAGGCCCCATTCTTCAGCAAGCGCAGTTACCGATTTTCTGGTTATTCCCGGTAGTACAGACCCTGAAAGTTCCGGAGTAACTAGGGTGTCATCAATTAAAAAGTGAATATTCATCGTACCCACTTCTTCGATAAACTCATTGTGATGAGCATCCAACCATAAAACTTGCGTATATCCTTTTTGATTAGCTTCTCGTGCCGGCAAGAAACTCGCCGCGTAATTTCCGCTGGTTTTTGCCTCACCTGTTCCGCCTTTAACCGCACGAACAAAACCATTTGGAGTGGTTAGCGAAACGGGATTAAATCCTTCTGCGTAATAGGCACCAACAGGACTTGTAATTATGTAATAGCTGTATCTGCTAGAAATGCGAGCCGCGAGATAGTTCTCACTTGCAAAAATGAATGGTCGAATGTACATGGCGGTACCTGCCGATTGCGGAACCCACTTTTTATCTAATTTGATGAGCGTTTCAAGAGCTGAAATGAAGGTTTCGTAATCAGTTTCGGGAATACACATTCTGCGACAAGAGCGGTTAAAACGTGCGTGATGCTCATCCGGACGAAAGACATTGATCGTTTTGTCATCCACATAAAATGCCTTCATACCCTCAAATACAGCCTGACCATAATGAAAAACATTCATTGCCGGTTCAATTTCGATGGCTCCATAAGGCTTAACCATGGGTTCTCCCCAGGATCCATTCTCGAAAACCATTTCGAACATGTGATCGCCAAAAAGTCGGCCAAATTGCAGATTAGAAAAATCAACTTCGCTGATTCGGCTGTATGCCGCAGGTTCAATTTTTATTGGTGTTTTCGTAAGTGTCTCGCTCATAATTCTATACTCTTTTTCATGGATTTGGCAGGGCCATTAATATACAATTTTTGCCCGCTAATTCATTAGCCGGTACTCTGCATTGCAGCAGCTATCCCGTTAATATTTAAGAAAATTAATTCCATAAGTTCCTGTTTACGTTCCTCATCTTCTGCATCATCCCACTGTCGTAGTAATTCACTTTGTAGAATATTTAACGGATAGGTAAATGGATTTCTGAATTTAATGGATTTTTGAATTACCGGATTGTGATCCAGAATGTTCTCCATGCCAGTAATTTTTGTGATGTTTTTACAGGCTTTCTCAAAGTCGTCGGCAATCATGGTGTGGAAACGTTGATTTTCTTCCCGATTATAAACCAGAGAAGTAGCTAAATGTGTACGTGCGATTTCGCGTTGAGAGTTGTTCATAACTGTAAAAAAGAAACTCCACTCTTTCTGCCAGCGACTTATTATTTCTAAAGCATCAGGATATCGGTCCAGCACCTTTTCTAATCCGTCTCCGATGCCATACCAACCCGGCACATTATATCGTAGCTGTGTCCACGAAAACACCCATGGTATAGCCCGAAGTCCATCAAAACTGAGTTTCCCACCTTTTCCTCGCGAAACGGGTCGCGAAGCAATCGGTAATTTCCCAATGTGTTCAACCGGTGTATGGCTTACAAACCAATCCCAAAATTCATCATCATCTTTAAGTGATCGGTAACTTTGCATCGTCTCGCGAGCCAGATCTTGCATCATATCCCACTCGTAATCAGAATCGCTTAAGTAACCCGGTTTATCTTTTTGAGCTCGAACTGCACCAGCCATAGCATTAACCAATTGCTCTAAATGTCGATGTGCAATCGACGGCAAGGAGTATCGGAAGGAAATCACCTCACCCTGTTCTGTAAATCGAATTTTTCCGTTATTTGCTACCGGTGGCATAGCGGCAATGGCTTTGTTCGATTGCCCACCACCTCGGCCAACGGTTCCACCCGTTCCGTGGAACAATCGGAAATCGACGCCATATTCTCTGCACACCATACCCAAATCGTATTGAGCTTTATTGAGCGCCCAGTTGGCCATCCAATAGCCACCATCTTTATTGCTGTCGGAATAACCCAACATGATTTCCTGGAAATTACCTCGCGCTTTAATCTGCTTACTAAACAACGGATGCTCAAAAATGTGCGCCATTTGATTGGAGCTTTCTTCCAGATCCTCAATGGTTTCAAATAGCGGAACTACATCCAGTTTGGAATGGATTTCATCATCCTGAATGCTCCACAAGCCCAACTCTTTGGCAATAAGCAGTACTTCGAGCATATCACTTACGCCGTGAGTCATGCTAATGATGTAGCTGCCAAAGGAATTTGGATCGAGGGCAAGCATATCCCGAATTTCCTCAAACACTGACATTACTTTATTTGCCACTTCAGAGCGCTTACTGCTAAAAGGACTCAGAGGTCTTGGATTGCTGAGTTCTTGTTCTAAAATCTCAATTTTTTCTTCTTCGGTAAGATCACCGTAATTGTCGATTACTTTCCCTTTCGTCAATAATTCTGAAACGGTTTCTTCGTGTAATGCGCTGTGCTGACGTACATCTAACGAGGTGAGATGGAAACCAAAAGTTTTGGCACACACAAGTAAATCATGCAATCGCCCCTGCTCACTCAGCCCTTCTAATCCGTTTTCGATCAGGCTATTTTTGATGAGCTCCAGATCCTTCACAAAGTCTGTGGCTGTGTACTTTTGCCCGATTTTCATTACTTCATCTTTATCCAATCCCAAGGCTGCCTGCTGTTCGCGGATATACTGCATCATATGGGTGAGTTTTCTGCGATAAGGCTCTCGCTGATATCGTCTTTCATACAAATCGCTGAGTGGGTTCGCTTCTTCTTCATGACGTAGTGATTCCCGTAATGCATCCGAAATATCGGTTTCTTTGTACGAAATACTGAGGTAGCGACGTAAGTGATCGAGTTTTTTCAGGTACATGGCAAATACTGTTTTGCGCTGCTCCATCAATGTTCGCCAGGTAACCGACGATGTCACATTTGGATTTCCATCACGATCACTCCCAATCCACGATCGATATTTTAGAATGATGGGCAGCTCGCCTGAATCGCCGTAATATGTTTCCAGAGCAAGTCGAATATCTTTGTAGAGCGTTGGAACTACATCCCAAATAGTGTGAGTAAAGAAATACATTCCGTTTTCCACTTCATCCTCCACCGACATCCGTTCGGCACGCACTTCATCGGTCATTATCAACAGAAGCATTTGATTCACGATTTCGCTTTTCGTGATCTTGGTTTCTTCAACCGTAAGATGTTGATCTCCAAGTTTTGCTATTAGTCGACTAATCTCATGCTGCTTTGTTAGCACACTACGGCGACGTGCTTCCGTCGGGTGAGCCGTGATTGTGGGTTGAATATCCATCTGTCGAAACACATCGAGCGCTTCATCGAGGGATAAACCCGCTTCTTTCATTTGATACACTGCTTGCAGAATGCTCTCATTCCTTGGCTTTTCAGCAGTTTCGGCATGTTCTCTGCTCCTGTTAATCCGGCTGATTTCGTGTTGCTCCAGTGAATTCACCAGATGGAAAAATGTGGTATAAATCCGTAAAAACTCCTTTAATTCTTTTGCGGATGCATCCTTTACGAAGCCTTTGAGTTCTTCCAGAGCAACTTCATCGCCATTATCGAGGGCATCGATCGACTTTTGAGGTAATTCCCCTAATATTTTTATGAAATCCTCTCCTAAGCGTTCGCGACAAACAACCTCAAGCAGTTGTGTAAGTGTGGTTATGTTTTTTGCCAGATGTTCATTTATTTCGCTGGCTTCAGCTAAACGGCGTACAGTCTCTACCCAATGCATATTATTCTCTATTCTTCGATGTGTTGTTGTGTGAGTGTGATCATCTAATGTAAACAAAAAGTTTGGGGATTATTAGGATATCAATTATCAATTATCAATTATCAATTATCAATTATCAATTATCAATTAAGGATGTACATTCTTGTTGTGCTAACCAAATTTGAAATTTATGGATGAGACATTAACTCGATGCGAATGGGCCGAAGGTACTTTTGAGCAATACATTCAATATCACGATGAGGAATGGGGTGTTCCGGTACATGACGATAGAAAACATTTCGAGTTTTTGATATTAGAAGGTGCGCAGGCCGGATTAAGCTGGGCAACTATTCTTAAACGTCGTGATGGTTATAGAAAAGCTTTTGCTGATTTTGATCCTTTAAAAGTTGCTCAGTTTGATGAAGTCAAGATTCAAGAATTGCTGCAATTTGAGGGGATCATACGTAATAAATTAAAAGTTCGGGGTGCCGTAACCAATGCCCAAAAATTTCTGGAGATACAAAACGAGTTTGGATCATTTGATGAGTATATCTGGAAGTTCGTTAATGGAAAGCCGATCGTGAATCATTGGAAATCGATGAAGGAAGTTCCGGCTACGTCCCCCGAATCTGATGCATTAAGCAAAGACCTGAAAAAGCGAGGATTCAAATTTGTAGGCAGCACCATCATGTACGCTCACATGCAAGCGTGTGGATTGGTGAATGATCATACTATTGATTGTTTTAGGTTTGATCAGGTTTAAACAATATTCAACAAAGAATAATCAAGGATCATCCGTTTATAATCAGATTCAATCGAAAGCACCTTCTTAACATTACACTTTTTTTCTAGACACAGTAATGTGTAATTTGAAATAAAAAGTCATGCCTACAAATCTAGCCATCGATGATAAGCTAATTAACGAAGCTAAAAGGATCGGAAATCACAAAACTAAGAAAGCCGTAGTCACCGAGGCATTGGAAGAATACATCCAACGCAGAAAACAACTAGAAGTGATTGAACTTTTTAATTCCGTCGTTTATGAAGATGATTATGATTACAAAGTTCAACGGAAGAATTCTTGAAAGGTCATCTACTAGAATTAGAACTTATTTTTAACTCGGACTTTTAGCGAAATTGCACGTTGAATATCTAATGTTGTCTATTGAATATTGTCCCTCCTAAAATCGATACGTGTAACTCACTTTCATAATCCCGGCTTGATTAATCGTTTCATATCGGCCGAGGGGATTTTCTTCCCAATTGTGATTATACACCAAGAATAAGTCCGAGCCCGGAGTGATAATCCATCGTAATCGATTGTTCATCCCCACTTCATTACTCAGGTTATCATATTGCACATTCAAGGTTAAGAATAGCTCGGTAGAAAGATCCCAAATTCCTTCGAAAAGGAATAGATTGGTATTAAAATCGCCTTCTGGCAATCGAACCATGGTTCGCTCAAAACTTGGGGTCAGCTCAATTCCGGGAATGGGACGAAGGCGCAATCCTCCTTCAATTTCTGTGTAGGTACCCGACCAAAAACCTCCGTACTCAACTTCAAAACCGGCTGAAATTTTACGAAACTCAGCGGTTTCGGCACCAACTTCGGCAACCCAATTTGTATAATCACCAGCCGGGATAATAATGCTTCCATCCCGCTTTATATCAAAAGGTTCTTCGAGCAACTCATAGTTTCTGCCCACATTTAGTGCGATTTCTTCACCTGATGAAAACTGCACTTCACCCAAAGTAAAAATTAAGTCTTGAGTTAGTAAGGTGAAATCTAAATCCATAAGATGTTCAAAACGAATGCCCCATTCTACCTGATCTACAACTTTACTATTTGCGAATTGTGGGGCAAAGCCAATCGAAGGTTGCAATCGGCGAAAACCAACCCGTCGTGCAAAACCAACCGCCGGATCAAAAGCATCTCCAAATTCACGGTACGATACATGACCAAACCACGGTCGGTTTGGGAAATTCAGACGAATTCCACGCGACGATCGATCAGAAATAGTGGTAGAATCATCGCTTACTGTAGAAGGATTGTGAAATACATAAAAAGCCTGAAATTGCAGATTTTTATCGCCTAAAAAGCTGGAAGTAGCGAGTTCTAAATCTGCACCAAGAGTATGACGATCTTGCATATCAGAACCGACAGTATCGACAGTTGCTCTTCGAGTGTAAATCAAACCTAAGGTACTTTCTTGGCCAATATTTCTCTTGGCACGGGCAACGGTAAAATTCTCCACAGGCGTAGCACCACTTTCGCCGGTTTGCACATGCATTAAAGCCAGGTTATTCGAGCCCACATTTCCCAGTAACCTAGCTCCAAATGTAATTGGGATTGGATTCCCTTGATCTAAGCCAATTCTTCGGCTGAAATATGGGTTAATACCACTGCTTGGTGCAAAGGAATAGATATTTGCTCCCTCCAAAAAGAAATCTCTGCGCTCCGGAAAGGCTATAGCAAAGCGAGTTAAGTTTACCTGTCGCTGATCTACTTCGGCTTCTGCAAAATCGGTATTAAACGTTAGGGATGCCTTTAAACTTGGCGTGATACTGTAATTGATATCTAGCCCTGCATCAGGATTAATTTCTACTTCGGATTGGCTAACCGTAGCATCTTTTGAAACGGGTAAAATCCCAAAAGGAACTACTTCTAAACCTAAACCTTGAGAAACACCGGTTAATCCGCTAAGCACACCAGCGTTTTGTGGACGTGAAATCCCTTGATTTCGTCGATGCCCGGTCCATAAAACCGTTTCGTTTTTTCGACGGATTACGCGCATAAAGTTTACGCCCCATTGTTGGCTATTTTCATCAAAATTAAGCGAACTAAACGGGATTTTGATTTCGGCCGACCATCCAAATTCGCCAATGTAGGTTCGCGCATCCCAGATGCCATCCCAACTTAGATTTATTCCGCCACCCTGACCAGTACTTACCAAACCATCCGTGCGCATTCCGTTTGGATTGATTTCCATGAAATACGCATTCCGCTGATCGTTGAAGGTGTCAAAAATCCATACAAAGCGTTCATCTGCGGTAATTCTTTGATCCCTTCTTTTTTGAAAAGCTTTAATTTGATCGGGTTCGCTATCGAATAAAATTACTCCGATGTACAGGTTTTTATCGTCGAAGGCGATTCGCACTTCTGTTTTTTCAGATGCATCCGCACCTTCTACAGGAGCTTGTTGCGTAAATCCGGAGGCTGCCGGAATACTGTTCCAAAACGATTCATCTAACTTTCCATCAAATTTAAAGTCGGATTGTTCCTGCGCATTCATCCGAATAGATTGAATCACTTTTGATTCAGAATCCTCCACTATCTGAAATGCCATCCCTGTTTGAGTTAACAGTGAAAAGAATAGCAGTAACAAAAAAGCGCTGATCGTATTAAAAGCTTTCATAAAATGTCCCAAAATTATTGTCGCCCAAAATAATGAACTCTGATCCTTCACTCGGTAAAACTTTGTGATTGCAAGACACACTTAATCATTGCTATTTGAAGATTAATAAATTCCACCACGAAAGCACTAAACCACCGATTTTGCATGTACTAGTCTCAATATTAAAATCGTAATTCGTTACTCGTTATTCGGAGATCTTTCACAGCCATGAATTATAATGCGCTACTTGCTACTCAAACTTCATCGGTTCGCTAAAATCCTCTACATTCCGCCCATGCAAAATCAACCTTCTACTCTCGAAAACGAAAAACTTCCACGTCAGCTAGGTGTATGGGGCATTTGGTTACTCGTAGTTAACGGACTAATTGGCGCCGGAATTTTTGGTCTTCCAAGCGGTGCCTCAGCATTAGCAGGAGATTATAGCGTGTGGATTTATGTAATATGCGCCACTCTAATGCTTCCCGTAATTCTTAGTTTTGCTGAAGCTGGTTCGTATTTCCGGGGCACGGGCGGACCGGTTCGTTACGGAACAGAAGCTTTTGGTCCATTTATCGGATTTCAGGCCGGTTGGTTGTATTACATGGCGCGACTCATTTCCTTTTCTGCCAATTCTGTGCTCTTAGTAGAAAGTATTGGCTTCTTTTTTGCACCAGCTGGGGAAGGAGTTGGGCGATTAATTGCTCTTGCCCTGGTTTGCGGCGGGTTGACCTTCGTAAATGTCCTCGGATCCGTTGAATCCATTCGCTCGTTAGCCATCTTTACCGTAATCAAATTTTCGGTGCTGATCTTGCTGGTGTTCGGAGGATTGGTGATGTTAGGATCGGAAGTGCTTCCTTCCATTGACCAATCCCCTCCACTCTTTTCTGATATAGGAGCAGCCACGTTATTACTGATTTATGCTTTTGTTGGATTTGAAGGTGGAGTAGTTCCGGCGGGTGAGACCAAAAATCCGGAAAAAGATATGCCAAAGGCACTCATCCTTGGATTAGGTTCCATCGTAATTCTTTATATGTTCATTCAATTAGTAGCCGAAGCGGCTGTTCCGAATTTAGCTTCTTCTGAATCGCCTTTATTGGATGCTTCTTCAGCCTTATTCGGAGATTTTGGCGCAGTTATTTTGATGATAGGAATTGTGACCTCGGTTACTGCGAATCTTATGAGTAATATGTTTTCCTCGCCGCGACTTACCTATGCGTTAGCACTCGATAAATCATTACCGGGTTGGTTTGGTAAAGTTCATCCAAAGTTATTAACCCCCGCAAATTCTGTAGTCTTTTTTGGTTTGATAGCCTTCCTTGGTGCAGCATTTAGTTCGTTTACTGTACTTGCTGCAATGACCGTCCTGTCCAGATTATTCCTCTACATCATAACTTGTGCGGCGATTCCCAAACTGCGCTCTAAGTTTAAATCTGAAAATAGCTTCGTATTAAAAGGCGGTTTTCTTGTTCCAATTTTAGGAATTATTGCCTGTATCTGGCTGATGTTTCAAGTGAGTTTCATCAATATTTGGATGACCATACTGTTTATACTGATCGGCACCGTATTATTTTGGCTAGGTCGACGAGGTAGTTAGGATCTGATTGCTGGTTGCTGATTGCTGATTGCTGGAAGGTAATATCACACTTTTCACGCCTCGCCGTCTCCCGTCTCCCGTCTAAAATATATTACTCCCAAGAATGTAGATCCCCATCACCACTAGAAAATAGCCGAATCCTTTTTTTAGTGTTTTCTGAGGTACGTAGCGGCCAACTCTACCTCCAACAAAACTGCCGATTATTCCAACTACAGTGAATATTCCAAGCAATTCCCAGTTTACATCCAGACTTTCTGCTCTCAGAACATCCAAATATTTATAGAACCCAAGTGTACTTTTGGCAGCAATAATGAACAGACTTGTACCTACGGCTACGCGCATATCAAGTCCGGCAACTAACACCAGTGCAGGAATAATCAAAAATCCACCACCAACGCCAACTAATCCGGTTATGACACCTACAACGAGACCTTCAATAATCAAAAGATACTTCGAAACATTTAGCTTCTTTTCCGGATTAGCTTCGTCTCCGTTTTTGATCATCATGCCGGCAGCAAGGATCATTACTACGGCGAAAATCAGTAGTTGAGTAGTTCCGCTCAAGTAGCTTGATAATGCAGCACCACCGTAGGTTCCTGCCATTCCGGGTATCCCAAAAAAGAACACACTTTTCCAGTCTACTTCTTTTCTGATAGCATAAGGAATCATTCCTACCATACTAATTGCAGCCACTACACCCAGCGATTCTGCAATCGCAACCTTTTCAGGTTCTCCAACCAAATAGATGAGAACAGGTACCGTTAAAATAGAACCACCGGAGCCAAGCAGCCCCAGTGATATTCCAATTAAAAGGGCACCCAAAAGGGCCCAAAACATCTTAAGCCTGTACCAATCGGTTGGTACGTTCTAGCCAAGGCTCAACCTTATCATCTACATAAAATACGGTATGGCCTTTATTTTCGAGTAGGGAGCTAGCTGCTGATGCTCTCGCACCCGATTTACAATGAACAATCACAGGCTGATGAGTAGGAACTTCCTCCATGCGATCTAGAAGTCGCGTATGTGCAATATTTAACGCTCCTACGCCATGACCTTCATCATATTCTGATTTTTTGCGTACATCCAATAAGGTGTAACCACCTTTTTGAAGCAACTCATCAACCTGATCAAAATTAATTGTCTCGGTAGATACCAGCTCAACATTACTGTCCATCAAATCCGCAGGAGTGGCAAATCCCTTGATGTTATCCAATCCTATTCTGATCAGATCAACAACAGCTTCTTCCACTTTCGACTCATCGATAATGAGGTAGATATCCTGATCTTCCGTCACATATGATCCAACAATGGTATTAAAGGTCTTATTCATAATTGCTAGAATAGAACCTTTGAGATGACCTGACATAAATTCTGTGCGATTACGGGTATCAATCACCACAGCATTATCACTCTTTGTTGCTTCAACAATTTCACTCACCGCCAAACGCGTCGGTTTTGGAAGCCCACCCAGTACTTTTGGTCCCAGTTTATTGTCGCGCTTCATGCGAGCAAAGTATAATGGAGGTTCCGGCTGTCCATCCAGAATGAAATCTACAAAGCTCTTCTCGTTGATGGTTGTGGCAATAGATTTATTGAATTTTTGCTCGTAACCCACCGTAGATTTTGGAACCGCTCCTAAAGCCTTCCCACAAGCTGAACCTGCTCCGTGGCCGGGCCAAAGCTGTAAATACTCAGGGAGTGATTTAAATTTTTCAAGACTCTTGTATAACACTTTTGCAGAACCTTCCATGGCACCTACTTGTCCTGCGGCTGTTTCCAATAAATCAGGCCTACCAACATCACCCACAAAAACGAAATCTCCGGAAAGAATTCCCATTGGTTCGTCTGTAGCTGCACCATCAGTTACCAAATAGCTCACATGCTCTGGGGTATGCCCCGGGCTGTATACCGTGGTGAACTTTATATTTCCGATATTAAACTCATCACCATCTTTGAGTAACTGGTAGTCGTAGTCACTTCCGATGATGTATTCGTACTTCCAATCTGCATCACCTTCGTCAGAAACGTATACCTTCGCACCTTTTTCGGCGAATTCTCTTACTCCTGACAAATAATCTGCGTGGATGTGAGTTTCTGCTACAGCTACAATTTTTAGTCCATGTTTAGCCGCTAATTGCTCATAGCGCTCGATATCTCGCATCGGATCCACTACAATGGCTTGTCCATTCCGTTGGCAACCGATTACATATGCATATTGTGCTAATTTCTCTTCAAATATTTGTTCAAAAAACATCTTCTTATCCTTATAAAATTAAAGTTAGTGAGGGAGTTTACTTTGCAACATCCCATACACCCCTGCCCCAACAATGGCTGCAAACAGAGGCACAATAAAAATCAAATAACCGGTGCCGATTAACGCATACAATGGTCCAGGACATGCTCCAACAATTGCCCAGCCTAGCCCGAATAATGTACCGCCAACAATATAACGGGTTGTTAGGCTATTATCCTTTGGTTTGATGGAAATTTCGTTGCCTTCCAAATCTTTAATGTTCCATCTTTTTATGATTTGTGTTCCAATCAATCCCACCAAAATGGCTGAACCGATTACTCCATACATGTGAAATGCATCAAATAAAAACATTTCCTGAATTCGGAACCATGATACTACTTCTGACTTGATGAGTATAAATCCGAAAACGATACCTGCGATTATAAATCTCATGTCTCTCTTAACTTAGAATTAGTGGTAGAATGAAATAGGTACTGATAATACCACCTACAAAAAACCCAATTACTGCAATCAGTGAGGCTTTTTGAAGTGTGGCAAGTCCCGTGATAGCATGGCCGGAAGTACAACCGGAAGCGTAACGAGTTCCAAAACCTATTAAAAGTCCGCCCAACACCAGCAGTACAATTCCTTGGAATGATCCAAGAACTTCCCAATTGAAAAGCTCAGCAGGAACAAATCCGTTGAAATTTGTGATGCCTAAATCTCGTAAGTGAGAAACGGTGCTGTCCGCGATTTGGATGGTGTAACCTTCAGGCGTGAAAAACGACGCCAATACCCCACCCAGAATTATTCCAAGTGAAAGCTGTAGGTGCCATTTCCCTTTTGATTTCCAATCGTAATCGAAGTATGGAAACTTTTTTGGCAACACCGCAGCACACATGTGCTGAAAACTCGATGAGATTCCAAAGGTTTTGTTCCCAACAATCAATAGCAGTGGTAGAGTAAGTCCTATTAGCGGACCCGCTACATACCAAGGCATAGGTTGTGATAAATAGTCTAACATTGTTTATGCGTTATTTGATTTTATTGTTGCTCAAGGATAAGAAGATGTGTAAACTTGTTACAACATGTTATAACAAGAAGAATATCGAACGTTATGATAGAATCGAGTATTCCACGGCATCAGCAAATAGCCGATCATTTACGAACAGAAATTAACGATGGAGAGTTTACTGCCGGTGATAAATTACCGTCGGAAAAGCGATTATGCGATTATTTTAAAGTAAGCCGGATTACCGTTCGGCAGGCGTTAAAAGCACTTGAGAATGAAGGCTTGATCTACAAAAAGCAAGGATTAGGCGCATTTGTTCGAGAAGAACCGGCTACTCCTAATCTCGTTCAACTCACGGATTTCAACGAGGATATGCGTCGGGCCGGGCTTAGTAGTTCTTCAAAATTATTGTGGCATGGAAAAGTTGCCGGCTATGATAAAGTAAATTCCATTTTGGAAATTCCACCTGAAAAATCTTTAATGCGCTTAGATCGGATACGATTTGCCAATAATATACCCGTTGCATTCGACCGAACCTGGCTTCCTGTGAGCTACGGGCATCTTTTGTTAGATCAGGATTTAGAGCTGCGTACTATTTATGAGATTCTTGAAGATGAGTATGACATCCCCATAAAAGCGGGACGATATTCTATTACCGCTTCACTAGCTACCAAAGAGATTGCCGATCATCTCGGAATGAACGAACATGATCCTGTACTTGAAATCAATCGCTGCTCTAGAACCAATGGCGGGAAGAAAGTGTACTTTCAAACACGGTACAATAATCCCAAATATATTACTTACGAAATGGAACTTTTCAGAGCTGATGGGGATGAAGGTAGTTCGCGCGATGGGTTGCCTTTAAAAGAGTTTTGTCCAAAATTTAAGTTTTGATACTAGGCACCGAATTCTATCTTAACAGTTGTTAGCAATCACATTTAAAGCATCATACCATGGAAATTTGGGATAATGAATATCCAAGTTCATCAGAATATGTGAATTTTTATACCGGATATGTTGAGTTAGTGGAAAAAGGGAATATTATCAACATTCTGAATTCCCAGATGCATGAGCTTTATACCTTAATCAATACCATTCCCGGCGATAAAGCTTTTTATGCGTACGCTCCCGGAAAGTGGACCATTAAAGAAGTAATCGGGCACATGATTGAAACGGAGCGAATGTTCAGTTTTCGGATTATGGCCATCAGCCGAGGTGAGAAACAAGCTTTGCCCGGCATGGATCAGGATGAATACATGGCCAATAACAACTATAACTCACGAACTTTGGCTAACCTATCCAATGAATATCTGGCAGTTCGTGTTTCAACGATTCACTTATTAAGTACCATGACCAAAGCCATGATCAATCAAACAGGAAATGCGAGTGGTTTTGATTTTACGGTTCGAGCACTAGCCTTTATCATTGCAGGACATGAACGGCATCACATGAATGTGATTCGTGAAAAATACTTAGCCGATTAAGCTGCAATTTCGGCTTCTCGTTGTAAACCTTTGGCGATAATCTTCGATACTAATTCGTTTTCATCAGTAATCTCATCCACCGAAAGTGGTTTCCCGCTCTTTAGCCAATCTGAAACTGTTTGCTTAAATTCTTTATCGATAGAGTGGGCAATGCATGCGCCCATTGGCTCCAACGCAGCGGCATTACACAACTGTTCGTATTGATTTTTGATCGGAATTGTAAGAAGCTTTTTTCCTAAAAACATGGTTTCGGAAGTAGTTTCAAATCCTGTTGATGATACTACTCCATGACAGTCCTCTATGCTTCTTAAAAATGAATCTTTGCCAACAGGTCGTACCCACACGTTATTTTTTTTATATGCCCGTTCGCAACCCGGGGCAAAAATATGCCATTCGATCTCTGGATTTTGCTGAAAAATTTCACTCAAAAACTGATGATCATATGCCGGAAGATATACCGTTACATGATCACCATCTGTAGGACGCAAATCCTTGATCTTTTGTCGGATAATCGGCGGCTCAATAAATTCGTCGTATCGCTTATAATGTGATCCGAGTGCCTCTGTGAATGGAGCAAAATGTTTGAGTACGCCTTCCGCCACTAGTGATTTTCGTAATGGCCTTGGCGCATTGGGGGAAGCAAAAGCAGCCTGATGACTAATCGCCACGCAAGGAATACCAGCTTGTTGAGCAGCCCATGCTGTTACCGGCTCAAAATCATTTACAACAAAGTCGTAATCGTTGGTAGGCAACGCATTTAAATCACGCAAAAAAGTAAGTGGTTTTAACTGTAATGCCGTTTCTAAAAAATCCACACTGCCGTTGCTATCGTACGTTAAGCTGATGCCACGAACTTTGTATCGGATTTCGCCATCTAAATCCATGTGAAAATTGTAGCCACTTATTAATACATCCACTTCGGCAAACTCTCTAAGTACCGGTAATACTACGCGCGCACGGGTAATGTGTCCGTGTCCGGTACCTTGAACTCCATACAGAATTCTCATCCGATTACCATTTTTGCATCTGAAGGGTGCGACTGCATCAACTGGGTAATTTTTGGATTATCTTTAAGAGCAGCATCGTTTTCGTATTTATACAAATTCCATTCAAATCCATCGTATTCCAAAGCGGTAAGATTCTCTACCCAATCGCCGGAATTCATATAAATCACGCTTCCCTCTTCATTTTCGTAGCCGCGAATTTTTGGTTGATGAATATGCCCACACACTACATAATCGTATCCTTCATCAATCGCCAATTCCATAGCCGTTACTTCAAAATCGTCGATAAAATTAACAGCCGTTTTAACGCTGTCTTTGATCTTTTTAGAAAGCGAAATCTTACCGTAACCAAATTTTACTGATAGTTTATTTACCCATCGGTTTAGCAAAATCAAAAGTTCATAGCCTTTTCCACCGAGCTTAGCTAACCATTTCGAATACTTCATGGTAATGTCAAAAATATCGCCATGAAAAAACCATACTTTTTCGCCATTCAATTCCAGTACTAGTTTATCGCGAATAAAAAGTGGTCCTAATTGCAAACTTGATACTTTTCGTAGTGTCTCGTCATGATTACCGGTGAGGTAGTAAATATCTACTCCATTGGTCATCATATTGATCAAAGTTCGGATCACGTGCATGTGCGAATCCGGCCAGTAATACTTTTTAAATTGCCACATATCCACGAAATCGCCGTTTAGGATAACGCGCTTCGGATCAATCGAATTCAAGTATTGAATCAATTCAACGGCATGGCAGCCTACTGTACCTAAATGTACATCGGAGATAACTACCGTATCGATGGGTCTTTTCATAATCTGCAAGATGATTTGCTCGCAAATATCTCTCTACAATGTTAACCTACTATGCACTCAATGTTACGATATGGTTACATAAACCCACTTTTTTGATCTCCACAACAAACACTTACATTCAAAGAAACTAACCTAATTTACTATGAGCGAAGTATCCGCAAAAAAAATAGTACACATTCATTTGCCCGAGAATGAACCATTTAAAACACACTTAACTGCGGGTGATCACCAATTAATTGCCGATGAACCAACAACCGTAAATGGAGGTGAAGATACAGGACCTGATCCCTACGATCTTTTATTAATGGCTTTGGGATCTTGCACTGTTATGACCATGAAAATGTACGCTAACCGGAAAGGTTGGGCACTTGGTGATGCGTATGTAGAATTGCGCCATCATAAAAATCATGTTGAAGATTGCGAAAATCCCGATAAACCGGCCTCTAAAATTGACCTGATTGAAAAAGAAATTATTCTGGAAGGCGATTTAACCGACGAACAGATAAAGAAACTCATTGATATATCGAAGAAATGTCCGGTTCATAAAACACTGCTTACCGAAACTAAAATCGAAACCATCCTTGGTTCTATTTGATTAAGGTCATGCTTTTAGTCTCGATCTGATTTCCGGCCTGAAGTCGGTAAACATACGTTCCACTCGATAATGCAGAGGCATCAAATCGTAAGCTGTGATTTCCTGCATTTATCCGACGATCGATCATCGTATGAATGTGTCTTCCTTGTACATCAAACACTTGTAGGCGAACCGTAGCCGGTTGTTGTAAAGTAAATGAGATTGTTGTTACGGGGTTAAATGGATTCGGATAATTTTGATGCAGCTTAAAGCTTATTGGACCGGTAGAAGATTCATTATTAACGGTATTCGGAACATCCAAAAACGGCACTTTTTCGTGATTACTTCCTAATGCCTCTTGCGCATCTTCTTCACTTATTCCAAACCAATCGCAAAGCAGTGTGAGGTAAACCTGACGGAAATCATACTCATGCTGCATGTTATCAAACTCGTCTAAATCATCAGCATCTAACTTAGGATCCTCACCGATTAAGCCGCCCTGAACAGTATCACCAAACACAAAAAGAGGTGCCGCAGTACCATGATCAGTCCCCGCTGCTCCATTACTAAATACACGTCGGCCGAATTCCGAAAACGTTGCAATCAGCACTTCTTCAGATCGACTATCAGCAGATAAATCATTATAAAAATCACTCACAGCTGTACTCAACTCGGTCAGTAATGCAGTGTGATCGCCCAATTGATTGGCATGGGTATCAAATCCATCTAAGGAAACTAAAAATATTTTAGTGCCAAGATTCCCCTTTATCAATCTGGAGACAATAGAAAGACTTCTCCCCAAATTTTCAGAATTAAATTCTATTCGGTTTGAACTTTCGTCGTAGGCGTTTTTGATCGACTCTGCATATCGAAATGAATTATTGGCTTGTGTTCGCATGAATCGCATTTCGTCGCCATATACAGTCTCGGGCAAGCCATCCACCGAGTAAATCACTCCATTCTCAACCAAATATTCTAGGATTCCAACATCGTTTAGCGTCATTCCCATATCCAAAGCATCACCTTTAAAAAGCAGCGATGATGCACCGCCAATTTGTACGGCAAGTGGGTTATTAGGTGGGTTTTCAACAAAATCAGGATTTTGATTCGCCAAATGTCGCCCCAGCCAACCTGTTTGCAAGTATTCATCGTGGTCGCTCGCACTTAGCCAAATATCGGTGGATCGAAAATGTGATAAATCACCATTTGGGTAACCCACACTTTGAATTACGCCCATTTTACCTTCCTCCCACAGTGGCATCAACGACTGCATGGCAGGATTCAAGCCCATCGTATCTGATAAACTTATAGCTTCATTTTTTGCTACCGAAATATCCCCTCGGTAATTGTAGTATAAATCGTTCTCGACAGGAACTACGGTGTTTAATCCATCATTTCCACCGTTTAATTGGATGAGCACCAAAACCCGATTGGATTCCAATCCTGCAAGTTTTCGAAATAAAGAAGAACTTTGCAGCGCTTGAACCGGAGTATTTCCTAATACAAATGCACTTCCTGCAGTAAATAACCCCAATCGGCGAATAAAATCTCTTCGACTACATAAATCATGATGCTCGTGATGATGATGGCCGTCGGCTAAGCTGCTTCCCTTAATCTTTTTCATAATAGCTCTCCTCTACATTAACTGATATTCAGGAAGTTGGCGAAGGTGAGCCATCAAGCCTAAAACCCGCCAATAAGCTCCGCTGTTGTTGATGTCCCACTCATAATCCGGGATACCGGCTAATAATATACCGGGAAGTTGGTTTCGCTCTGTTTCGGGGATGTCTACGGCAATCATGTATTCTGCCAGATCATAGGCTAGTTGGTAAGGATCATTCGGGTTACTCATACCTTTTGCAATCGCAATGGGATCGATGCCATATTCGTCATCGTTGTGATACAAATTGGCCAAGGTAAAATTCCATCGTTTGGGCAGAGTGGTGGTAGAAATCCAACTTCGATAAGCCGGCCAGCCGGCTACATTTACAGGACTAAGTAAAAACTGACCCAATTCGAATAATTGATAGGGTTGCCAACCGCGTAAATCTCCTGCAACATCTTCGCCGGTTTCAATTTGCATGCCTAACATGTAATCAACCGGACTTTTTATCATGGAGCCGAGAAAATCAGTATCAAAGAAATGTTCACTTTTCAGCAGTTTGCGAAGTACCGGTTCCAGTTCAAATGATTCTTGAATGAACAACTGAGCTAACTCATTCACAATGGTTTCATTTGGCGTTTCGTACACAAAATATTTATAGATTTTTGTGCAAATAAATTGAGCAATCTCTTGGGTACGCTCTTCAAAAATAATGTCGATGGTACCACTGTAATCGAATCTTCCTCGCCTCCCTAAAAACTCTTTGGTTCCTCCGTCGTGTAAATTTGAATCAAAAATTGATCGTAAGGTATTCCAGTTGAACCAATATCCCGTGAGAGCACGCGCCATCTCACGAATATCATTTTCGGTATAATTTCCAATCCCCATGGTAAAGAGCTCCATGAGTTCGCGCGCATAATTTTCGTTGGGATTTCCCACTCTGTTTTCAACCCCATCCAGATAAAAAAGCATGGCATCTTCCAGGCCAATATCATGTACAAAGGATTTAAAATTACCCAATGCGTTTGTACGTAACGCTGTTACATAGCGATAAGCCATGGGTGCATGCTCATATTTGCCGATTTCTGTAACAAAGTGATTATGCCAAAACAACACCATTTTCTCACGAAATGGATGTTGTTTCATCAATTCAGTCCATTCAGTTTGATATTCGATATACCGATGATAATTATCATTGAAATATTGCAAAATAGCTTCATCACCTTGATTCCAAGGCGGCCGAATATCAACCCAATCAGGTGGTTCGGGTATGGGAGCGTTAATCGCTTCGTCGATAAGCGTGTCTATCAGAGTAGTTGGATTCTGAGATAAAAGGTTTTCTATTTGTGAGTAATGAACTCCGAATCCAAGTCGGCGCATCACATGAAATACACGTTTTTTATTCCATGGCATAGATTCGCTCGGAATATATTCTGACAAACCGGTAGATAAACCCTTCGCTCTCTTATTGGGATGGAAGGTTTTACGCTTTTCTCGAGGCTGATGAATTTGCTTTACTTTCTCGTGTGAAAGGTCATTTTCGAACATAAACTACTCAGTTTTTAGGCACTCTTATAATAAGAGCATTTTTCGTGCTATTTGCCACAACTTGATCATCAGTAATAATTTGGTAACCTTTAAGACGATCTGAATGTGAACTTTTAAATAACATATTCGGGTATGAAGTCTTCTAAAACACTATTGTTCCTTTCCATTATACTTTTTAGCTGTAACATGTTCGATAGCTTATTCGAGGAGCCCGATCGCCTTTGGATTGAGGTAGCATCTGGTGAACGGCAATGTATTCCACCGGATTATGCCTCGTTGGACGAAGCTATCAAGCAGCTAGAAGATTCGGGCATCGACGTATTTGATAATGAAACCCTGGAAATATCTGTATGCGAAGCTTGTTCTTGCCCAACAGGAATTTATTATCGTGCTTATATCAACAAATCCGACCTTAAAGATGCTGAAGAGTTAGGTTGGAAATACATTCATGATGTCGGCAACTAATTTATCTCTACACTTCGCTCTACTCTTTTCTATATTCGGCAAAAAAAGTATTTAATGACGAAGGCAGAAACGATTCGCAGGCTTCAGGAGCTTGAAGTACGATATATAAAATTTGGTGTTTTTGATATAGATGGAGTGTTGAGAGGCAAGCTCATCAGTAAAGAAAAATTTCTCTCTGCTTTAGATTCGGATGTTGGTTTTTGTAACGTGATTTTTGGCTGGGATATAAACGATCAATGTTACGATAACACTAAAGTAAGTGGATGGCACACCGGATATCCTGATGCTTTCGCTTCTATCGATCCGGAAACATTCAGAACCATTCCCTGGCAACATCATACTCCATTTTTTCTTGCCGATTTTGAATCTGCACTTGAGACAAATCAAGTTTGTCCACGATCTTTATTGAAGCGAATACGAAACGAAGCCATTGAAATGGGATTTTTGCCGAAGTTCTCTGCAGAATTTGAATGGTTTAACTTTGCTGAGACACCGCAATCATTTCATGAAAAAGGTTATCAAAACCCAACACCGCTTACTCCGGGTATGTTTGGGTATTCTGTACTTCGGTTTTCTCAACAATTTGAATATGTAGACCAATTATTTAATCAACTTCATAGTTTCGGGATTCCTCTGGAAGGATTGCATACCGAAACAGGCGATGGTGTGTATGAAGCCGCCATCACTTACGATGATATTTTAATTGCAGCAGATCGAGCCGCTCTCTTTAAAACTGCGGTAAAAGAAATTGCTGCTGCTCACGAAATCATGCCGAGCTTTATGGCAAAGTGGAATCCTGAACTACCAGGGTGTAGTGGTCATATTCATCAAAGTTTGTGGGACGAACATGGAAGCAATCTTTTCTTTGATGAACACCAACCTGACCGGATTAGTAAACTGATGCAACACTTTGTTGCCGGACAATTACACTGTCTGCCTCACATACTCCCGATGTTTGCGCCAACAACTAATAGTTACAAGCGATATGTTGAAGGCTCGTGGTCGCCAACATCTGTTAGTTGGGGCGTTGAAAACCGAACTACCGCGTTGCGTGTTATCAATCATAAAGAACAATCGATGCGAGTGGAATACCGAGTATCGGGAGCGGATGTGAATCCGTATTTAAGTATGGCAGCTGCATTGGCTTCGGGATTATTTGGGATCAAAAACGAATTAGAACTGACAATTCCTTCTACAAATGGGAATCAATATGCGGTTAAAGATTCGGTACAACTCCCCGATTCTTTAGAAAAAGCGACAAAAGCCATGAAAAACTCTGATATCGCGAACCAGCTGTTTGGGGATGAATTTGTAGATCACTTTATTCGTACCCGTGAATGGGAAGTTCGTCAGCAAGATCTTTCGCAGCCGAATTGGGAAATGAAGCGCTATTTCGAAATCATATAATTAATTAAATCATCATCAGAGCAGAATTATGACTTTTATCG
The DNA here is from genome assembly GCA_024742815.1 of bacterium. Classification (GTDB taxonomy): domain Bacteria; phylum Bacteroidota; class Rhodothermia; order Balneolales; family Balneolaceae; genus HXMU1420-13. The sequence goes on along the minus strand of JANSXX010000009.1, from coordinate 92,177 downwards.
ATTTCAATGCCATAGTGAGTGATGCCTGGAAAGCTTACGATAATTCTCGGCCCATCGCTCGCATCGAAGATATAAGTGCGAAAGTATCCACCAATCATGTATATCGAATTACGCTTAAAGATGGATTTTCGGTGGTGGCAAAGTTATCGTATTTCGGTCTATTTGATCATTTTGTGGAAGATCATGCCATCATTAACGCGATGGCCAACAACTTACCCGAACCCTTCGAAAACTTTCTAGCACGATCACTTTTTAAGGGCAACGAATTGTTTGTGCATCGCTATCAAACCGAGTTGATTGATGCATGGGTGGTGTTTTATCGACCGGTTAAAATCTTGGATAAATTGCCTCGAAAGCTTGATGAAAATCAGATTATTCGATTGGGGATGGAAACTGCCCGCTTTCATGAAGCTTGTTTAACCATAAAAAACAGCTTACCCGGTTCTTCAAAAACTATGATGGTTGATATCGAAGGATTGGAAGCCATCCTTGAAACCGATGAAGGTCGCTTTCAATACCGAATGCATTTAGATTTCATTAAAGAACAGTGCGCGATATTTAAACAGAATTACAGAGAACTAGAAGCCAACACGCTCGAAGACATTCCCGTTTTTGTGGATTGGAACATCGGCAATTTCTCGGTTACGGATGACCTTCAGCTCTTTTCGCGCTGGGATTACGACTGGTTTAGAGTAAGCAGCCGAATTATGGATTTCTACTTTTTCAGTCGCGTAGTTTCGGAAGCCGGAGATCAAACGATTTTCAGTTATAATATAGATGTGCTCATGCAAGAACGATTTCTGATGTACTTAAAAGCCTATCATCAACGAAATCCTTTAAGTGAACGAGAAATTCTGTTTTTAAAAGAATGCTATCGTTTCTTCCTGCTAAATTATGTGGTGAAGTATGGCACTTATTTCTTCCATGAAATATTTGCCACACGCTTACAAAAAGAAACACTGGAAGTGCACTTACCTTCCATCGAGAAAAAATTTAACCCATCAATTCTACTCAAAGCTCTGAATTTATAACCATGGATTACCCCTCATTCTTCGAAATTGCCAAAGATTTTCGCGTCATAATGCTCGACTCCTATGGAGTGGTGAAAAATCATAAAGGTTTAATTCAGGGTGTAGAAAAAACCATCGATTGGATCAAAAGCGAAGGCAAAACCTTTCGATTGCTCACTAATGATGCATCCCGTAGTCAGGTTCAGCAAAAAGAAAGTCTGGCAAAATTAGGGTTGAAAAACATCGAACTGCACGAGATCATCACTTCCGGAATGATGGCCAAACAATTTCTGGAGCAGAAAATAACGGAAGGTAAAATTGCTTACTTAGGTACCGAAAATTCGGCCGAGTATATTTTACAATCCGGGTTAGAGCACATCGCAGTTCGAGATATAGATGTAGAAAATATGGATGAAATCTCCTGCTTTGTTTTTCTGGATGATGAAGGCTTTGATTGGAATAGCGACATCAACAAAACGGTAAATATCCTCCGTAAGAAAACCATGCCGGTCATTCTTGCCAATTCAGATAAATTTTATCCTGTTTCTAATAACGATGTTGCCGTTGCCACCGGTGGAATTGCAAAGCTTGTTGAAAATATGCTGAACAGGAAGTTTATCCATTTTGGTAAACCAGATTCGCAGATGTTTATGTATGCCTATGAGCAGTTGGTCGACGACATTGGCTTTATCGAAAAAAAGGACATTCTTATGGTTGGAGATACTTTGGACACCGACATCCTGGGCGGAAATAAATTTGGTGTACAAACTATGCTGGTTCTTTCAGGAAATACCCGTGGTGATAAAGCACAGCTACAAATTCAGAGTAAGGGAATAATTCCGGATTATATTTGTAAATCTGTTATCGAGTGACCTTGATTAAAAGGATTTAGGGATTTGCTTGATTAAGTTTGTTGTTGTTGTGAACTCTTTTGTATTGCAAGCTTTTTGAGCCAAAATTTATCAAAAGACCTATAGGTAAGTTATAAGCTTCAAGATAATTCATTGCTTGTGCTAAATGAGCATCTTCGAGTTGAATCAAAGCCTTTATTTCTAGTAGAATTTTTCCTTCAATAAGAAAGTCTGCTCTTCTTTTACCGACATGATTAGATTTGTAGTAAATATCCATTTCAAACTCGCGATGAAAATTTAACCCGCAGTTGGTTAGCTCAATTGCCAAACAACGTTGATAAATCACTTCTTGAAATCCATTTCCAAGAGTTGAATGTACTTCCATTGCACATCCAATAATTCTATGAGTTAATTCTTTAAATAGCATGATTCCCCCGGATAACTTGAACTTTTCTTGGAATCAAAATGCAATAAAATCAAGTAAATCCCTAAATCCTTCCAATCAAGGTCAATAGTGACTTGGAATTAGTTTTACCTCAACCAATAGCAAACAAAAAAGCCTTCCGGAGAAGGCTTTTTAAAAATTAATCAACAGCTGTTTCAATCTGTTCTAGTTCTCTTGGATCGGCATCTCGCACATAACTGTTAAGCCATTCAGTTTGCTCGTACAACATGTGCAGTAAAGATTCCCTCGCCGAATAACCATGACTCTCATGCGGAAGCATCACCAATTTAACGGTGCCACCTAATCCGCTCACAGCTCCATACATACGCTTACTCTGGATAGGAAATGTTCCCGAATTGTTATCCACTTCGCCATGGATCAGCAGTAACGGTTCGTTGATTTTTTCCGCATTCATAAAAGGCGACATCGTGAAATAAATCTCGGGTGCTTCCCAAAAAGTACGAGGTTCTGCTTGGAAACCGAATGGAGTTAATGAACGGTTATACGCGCCACTTCGGGCAATACCTGCTCGGAAAATATCGGAATGTGCCAGCAAGTTCGCCGTCATAAATGCGCCGTAACTATGTCCGCCAACGCCTACACGTTCAGGATCTCCGATTCCCATTTCATCAATTTTGTCTACAATCGCTTGTCCATTTGCCACCAATTGTTCTACAAAGGTATCATTTGGCTGTTGGTCGCCTTCACCAATAATTGGCATCGCGGCACTTTCAACTACCGCAAAACCCTCGGTTAGCATAAAGTGAGGTCCCCAATAACCAACGCTGGTAAATCTGTAAGGAGAGGTTGTAACCTGACTCGCTGCCGCAGCACTTTTAAACTCTCGAGGATACGCCCAAACCAATGTCGGAAGTCGGCCATCTCGTTCTTTATCATATCCTGGTGGCAAGTAAACGGTAGCTGATAAATCCACTCCATCAGATCGTTTATAGGTGATGAATTCCTTTTTTACATCTTTAAGATCGGGAGTAGGATGCTCGAAAAATGTAAGTTGCTTCATGGATTCCGCATCTAAATCACGCATAAAATAGTTCGGCTGCTCAGTCACAGATTCCCGACGCGTTATAATCTCGTCTCCATCCTCGTCTAAAACAGCAACCAAATATTCGTAATACGGTGCTTGTGATCGCCAAAGCTCTTTCGTTTCTCCTGATTTTAAATCAAACGAAGTGAGAAATGGTTGATTTCCTTCCGGTGAATATCCTTGTCCCGACATCAGAACCGCTGCTCCATTATCAACTGTATGCAAAACATAGGTTCCATATTTTGATCGCTTAAACTCCGGAGTGCCCGGATCGGTATATCGATCTTCGGTGCTTCTATCAAATATGAGCTCTGTGGTTTTATTGGCAGGATCAACCATCCAGGTACGGCCTTGACGTGAAGGTCTCCAGTATTCATTGGCTAGCGCGAATCCTTCCTCACTCCATGAAATGCCTCTGTATCTATATTCCAGATCAATGATTTGAGTAGGATCGCCATTTAAGGGAACTTCTTGCATCAAAATACGATCTCTTTTCTCTACTTCACGGTATTGATCACCTCCATCTAAGGCTTCCACCCATACCAAGGTTGCCGGCTGATCTGCTCGCCAGTTAATGGAACGTGGACCTTCATAAGTTGAAGAAAAACCAATGGGAATTTGATCTCTAAGTGGTAAATCAGCAACTACTGATACCAACTTTCCTTTACGATCAATAACACGAGTTTGATTTGGAAATCTGAAAGCAGGAACTCGATATGAATAAGGTGTTTTAATCTCGGTTAGTAACAAATACTCATTATTTGGGCTAAGGCTCATCCATGTAAAAATCCCACTATCACAAACCGCCTTCGCCTTTCCTTTGAGATCTACTTCCATAATCTGTGAAGTGAAATAGTAATCGAATAGCTCTTCATCATGCTTATTTTGCAACAAATCTTGATAGGTACGCGCCGGAGTAGCACTGCCACTACTTTCCTCAACAGTAGGTCCGAATGGGATTATGCTTTCCGTAGGAGCCTCTCCTCTGTTTTTTGGTACAACCTGAACAAATATTGATTTCGAATCGCGGCTCCACGTCATGGGTGTACCATACGTATCGTTAATTTCTACATCCCCCACTCGGGCAGCCTTGCCGTTAGCTGCATTTGCTGTCCAAAGTTCGATTCGATTACTACCGTGCAACAAAAATGCAGCATATTTGCCATCGGGCGACCAATTTACGTCGGTAATTTTAGGATTATCCGGGAGTCCGGTTACTTCAACATCTTTGCCCGAATCAATTGTTCGAAAGGTAATGCCATTCATGGTTCGCGCTCTGGAAGGCCCGGAAGTTCTGGGATTGATTCGAATCCCCGCTAAGCGTAATTCCGGTTGAGCAACTTCTTCGATGGAAGGCCTTCCGGGGCGATGTAAAAGCGCCATTTTATCACCGGCTGGTGAAATACTGATATATGGGGTCGCATCGCCATCCACTAAATCGGTCATAGCTTGCGATGGTTCCTGATAGCCATATTGGGCCAACACATTACCGGAAAGCAGCAATGCGAATATTAAGGAAAGTACGGTACAGGTAGTTTTCATGAATTATGGTATTTATTGCAATGGATGCGAAATAAATCCACATAATTCAGAACTAGCAAGCAATAATCTGTTAAAAATACTCTTAATTTAAGCTCAATCTATACAACAAGATTGCTGCTCTTTTGGCTTGCCGTGGAAATTGATTGATATATCCTAACTCGTTTACTGTGTGTCCATCGGTACCGCTCATACCTAAAGCATCAATGGCCATATCTACATAAGTAGCGGTAAACGAGACATCAGCTGCGCCGGCACGTAATGGATTAACAGCAACTACCTCACCATATCCCAAATCTTGGCTTACTGCACTATAAATGGATAAAAGCTCACGGTTTCCATCGGTTGGTGCCATTGGAGGATAGCCTTCATCAAATTCAATCACAGCAGATGTTTTAGGGAGATTTCTATTTACAATTTCTCGCATTTTATTTTTAACCCGTTCCTCCTGCTCTGGTGATAGTGCTCTCAAATCGCCAGCTACAATCGCGGTTTCGGCAACTACATTCGTTTTACCAAACGTTGTTCCGCTACTTGAGCCATCGTCGTGAGTTACGGTAGTTCCGCCAATAATCCTTCCAGGATTAAAGGTTAGAAATTCTTCGCTTCTTAGCTCTTCATAAAATGCGGTAAGAATACGAGACACCTCGAAAATTGCTCCGGCACCAATATCTTCGCGAAATACCTGAGAGGAATGGGCCGGAGTTCCTGTAACTGTCAAAGTCCACCCCATGGCACCTCTGCGCGAAACGTTTGCAGTTTTAGGATTACCATCACCGTTCTCAAATCCTAACGAAATATCGGCCCATTTTGCGGCATCGATTAAGGCTTTTTTTGATAAAGACAGCGGGCGGCCACTAAGCTCTTCATCGCCCGTAATTACAATCCTGATGTTCATATCTTCCAAGGCGCCCACTTCTTTTAATGCCCGAAGAGCTTGTAACATAATGATGTTTCCACCCTTCATATCTGCAATTCCCGGACCTTTTGCCGTGGTGTCGTTTATCATTTCGAATTTCTGAAACGGACTATCAGGTTCAAAAACAGTATCTAAATGTCCAATTAGCATGATATTTGGCGCATATTCCGATCCATAATGCTCGGCAATTAAATGCCCTGCTCGATTCCACTCAGCACCATCTTCGAAGTATGCATTGAATCCTAACTCACGGAAATGAGGCAGCATGTGCTCGGCAGTTTCCCGAATTCCATCAAAATTCATGGTTCCGCTATTGATATTCACCGATTCAATAAGCAGCTGCAAACCTTCGTCGTTGATTTTATCGATATGTTCTACCATTCTCTGCTCTATATCTGATAGCTGTGCCGCTACCGAAGACATCATAAAGATGGAAACAAGAAAATTAAGTACTATCCCTTTTCTCATATTATTCCTCCAATAATGATTCAGCATCATATTCGTTTATAGGTATGCATGAACACATTAAGTTTCGGTCGCCGTATGCATCATCAACGCGAGATACACTTGGCCAGAATTTATTGTAGCGCAAATGCTCGAGTGGGAAAATTGCTTTTTCTACTGGATATGATCGCTTCCAATTATCAGTAACTGCCGCTCGCATGGTGTGTGGTGCATTTTTCATCACATTATCCTGCCGATCCGCAGTGCCTTCTTCGATTTCGCGAATTTCATTTCTGATTCCGATCATGGCATCGCAAAATCTATCTAATTCAGCTTTGCTTTCACTTTCAGTAGGTTCAATCATTAGTGTTCCCGGAACAGGAAAACTCATAGTTGGTGCATGAAATCCGTAATCCATCAAGCGTTTTGCAACATCAACCGATTCTATTCCAGCCGATTGCTTAAATGGCCTCAAGTCGATGATAAACTCATGCGCCGAGCGCCCGGTTTTGCCGGTATATAAAATCGGGTAATGATCATCTAACCGATCTTTGATATAGTTTGCATTTAGAATGGCTCGCTTTGTCGCCTCAGTTAATCCGGCTTCACCCATCATGCGGATGTAAGCATAAGAAATTGTTAAAATACTCGCACTACCAAATGGTGCAGCAGAAATTGCCGAGATTGCCTCGTTTCCACCTGTTTTGATTAGTGTATGACCGGATAGAAATGGAGTTAAATGTTTAGCAACTCCTATTGGTCCCATTCCAGGACCTCCACCACCATGCGGAATACAAAATGTTTTATGCAGATTTAGGTGACAAACATCGGCACCAATTTCGCCCGGACTTGTAAGCCCAACTTGAGCATTCATATTGGCGCCATCCATATAAACTTGCCCACCATGTTTATGAATAATTTCACAAAACTCTTTAACACGATGTTCAAAAACTCCATGTGTAGATGGATAGGTAATCATCAATGCTGCTAGGCGATCGCTGTATTTTTCCGCTTTTTCTGCTAAATCTTCGCTAGAAATATTACCATGATTGTCGGTGGCAACCACGACCACTTCCATTCCGGCCATTACCGCGCTCGCAGGGTTGGTTCCGTGTGCTGAAGATGGAATTAATGCCACATTTCGATGGTGATCGCCGCGACTTTGGTGGTACGCACGAATTGTCATTAAACCGGCATACTCGCCTTGCGCACCAGAATTTGGCTGAAGGGAAACCGAATCGAAGCCCGTAATTTCTGATAGCCAATCAACCAGATTTTCAAACATTTCGAAATATCCTTTAGCCTGATCAATAGGAGCAAATGGATGAATTTGTCCAAATTCCGGCCAGGTAACAGGAATCATTTCGGTGGTTGCATTCAGCTTCATGGTACACGAACCGAGAGAAATCATTGAGTGCACCAATGACAAATCCTTATTCTCTAGCTGCTTCATGTATCGCAACATCTCATGCTCGGTTTGATACAAATGAAATACCGGATGCTCCATAAATGAACTCGTTCTCTCAAGTTCCGTTGGCAACTCTAACACCATGGCTTTAGATGCACTTTTCACATCAAAGGTACTTTCAATACCAAGAGCTTTTGCAAATACATCAAGCACAAGTTGAACGTCTTCTAGTTCTTTTGTCTCATCAAAGGAAATACCTACTCTCCCATCCTCAAAATATCTGAAGTTTACTTCGTGTTCTTCAGCAATTTGCTTCAGATTTGGAGTGTCGGTCAAAACAGTAAGCGTATCGAAAAACTGATCATTTTGGATGGTTAAGCCAAGTTCTTCTAGACCCGCTTTAGCTAATTTAGTAAGTCCATGAATTTTTGAAGCAATCTTCTTCAGTCCCCTCGGGCCGTGATAGACTCCATACATTCCGGCCATTACCGCCAGCAGAACCTGAGCAGTACAAATATTGGATGTAGCTTTTTCCCGACGGATATGTTGCTCCCTCGTTTGTAATGCCATTCGGTATGCAGGCTTTCCTTCGGCATCTTGAGTTACCCCAATTATTCTGCCGGGAATTTGTCGCTTAAAAGCTTCTTTGGTTGCAAAATATGCGGCATGTGGACCGCCATAACCCATAGGAACTCCAAATCTTTGGGTTGTTCCAACAACAGCGTCTGCCCCCATCTCTCCCGGAGGTGTTAAAATCGTTAAGCTCAATAAATCAGCCGCAACCACAGCATGTACCTGATGCTCGTGAGCCGCAGCAATAAGATCGGAATAATTTTCTACTGAACCATCCGTGGCGGGATATTGCAACAGCATTCCATAAAGTGAAGGATCTGTAACATCCAGCGTTTTATGATCGCCCACAACAATTTCTACTCCAATAGGGGTTGCTCGTGTTTTTAGGATGTCAATAGTTTGAGGATGACAAAGTTCACTCACGAAAAAGGTATTCGCTTCCTTTCTTTTTGCACCTTTTCGTTGCCCAAGAAACATACTCATAGCTTCTGCTGCAGCGGTTCCCTCATCCAGAAGAGAAGCATTTGCTAATTCCATTCCGGTAAGATCACTCACCATAGTTTGAAAGTTGATGAGCGCCTCCAGCCTACCCTGCGCAATCTCTGCCTGATACGGTGTATAAGCCGTATACCAAGCCGGATTTTCTAGAATATTCCTCAGAATTACTTTTGGCACATGCGTGTCATAGTAACCCATCCCAATGAATGACTTAAAGATCTTATTTTTCGAAGCCAGCTTTTTGAACTCAACCAGAAAATCAAATTCACTTACAGCCTCCGGAAGATTTAACTTTTCCGACAATCTGATACCATCAGGGATGGTCTCATTAATTAATTGTTCAATTGAATCGGCGCCAATGGTGGCTAACATTTCTTGGGTGGCAGTAGCATCGTTTCCGTGGTGTCGGTGGGCGAATTGCTCTTTCTCAAAGTTGATGTTCATCAAGATTGAATCCTAATTTTAAATGCTGATTTGGTAGGTTTTATAGTATGTAGGCAGGCTAACAATTTTGTGAAAATACAGTTCCTGCAAGCAGTCTCAAAAATAGGAAAAATCAGATTTAAATAAGCGTAAAATCATTTCCATTGATTGCTAAAACTCCGTTATTTAGTCGATCTATATTCAAAAACTTATCGGTGGTATTGCAACATACTGGCATGCAAGATGTAATCCGGTCTCAAATGAGGTATTTATGAAACGATTTTTACTCCCGCTATTTCTATTTATGGCGTTTTTTAGTGTTCCAAAAAACACATCGGCGCAGCAAGCGCATATTGTGGTTGAGCCAACTGCACTAATTCTTAATGTTGGTGATGAAGTGCAGCTCACCGCAAACGCCATAAGCGCAAACAACGAGGTAATGCCAGATACGGTGCTATTTTTTCTACAAAGCCGGCGAAATCGACGAGCAGTTGGTGTTACACGCGATGGATTTATCACTGCATATAAACCCGGTACTTATGGCATAACCGCACGTACTTTTGGTGATACACCGCTACGTGAGGATTTCGAAATAACTATTGCATATCCACCGGTAACTTCAGTTGGTATCAAAGGGATTCCTGAGAACTTGTATGCCAATACCTCATTGAATGTAACTCCAAAAATTGTTGACGCAACCGAAGTGGTTCGTGACAATGTGGATTACACGATATCTTCTTCAAATCCTGAGGTAGCTTTTGTGGATGATTTTGATCAACTAAAACTACTCAAAAAGGGTAAAACCACACTCACCTTATCTTCCGAGAATATTTCGCAATCATACGAAATCGAAGTAGAAGAAAATCCGGTTACTTCTTTAGAACTTTCGCATAATTATACCGGGAAAAAAGTGCGAACTGGAGATGTTATAAGTTTTACGGCTACTCCAAAAGATCGTAGAGGCAGAATGGTAAATGATATCCCTGTAACCTACTCGTATATCGTGCAGCCCGATGATGATTTAGGACAGGGTGCATCGGCACTTATCGAACAGGATGGGAAATTCGTAGCCAATCATACCGGTGTGTATACAGTTATGGCTCGCTCAGGAAGTCAAATTGCAGAAACAACTTTTCGAGTGGAATCCCGAAATGTTCGTCGCCCACTTCAGGTAGCTGGCAAAGGAATCGTACCTGATGTTAAAACTTCCGACTTGTGGGTTTGGGAAGGCGTTGATGGCCGCGATTATGCCGTGACAGGAACCTGGGGTGCTCGCGGAGAAGCTTTCTTCTGGGATGTAACCGATCCCACAAATATCCACACCATTGATACGGTACAGGTTGATGCGCGTACCGTAAATGATGTGAAAGTTTCGGAAGATGGAACCATTGCTGTAATCACACGTGAAGGCGCATCGAATCGAAAAAATGGGATCATTATTTTGGATGTAACCAATCCAAGAGATGTCACAATTCTAAGCGAATATACCGAGGGACTTACCGGTGGTGTTCACAATGCGTTTATTTACGAAGATCACGTTTATGCAGTAAATAATGGCCGGAAGTACGACATCATTAATATCGAAGATCCAACCAATCCGTATACAGTTAGCGTTGTAGAGTTGGATACTCCCGGTCATGCCATTCATGATGTTTGGATTCAGGATGGAATTGCGTATTCATCTAACTGGGGCGACGGAGTGGTTGCGATGGATATTGGAAGCAACAGTAGTGCAGATATGCCCGGCGCCGGCGGATCTCCCGAAAATCCCAAATATTTAGGAAGCTATACGTACCCAAGTGGCTGGAATCACGCTGCATTTCCTTTTAAAAGTAAATCTACCGGTGATTTTTATATTGCTGCTGGTGATGAAGCTTTCCCATATGGACTCGATACAAATGGTCCAAATCGTGCTGCCGGTTGGGTTCACTTTGTGAAATTTGATGGGTGGGACAATCCCAAAGAAGTTGCACGCTATCAAGTGCCCGAAGCAGGCTCTCACAACTATTGGATTGAAGACGATATTCTTTACGCAGCTTTCTACAACGGAGGCTTACGTGTAGTTGATATTTCTGGTGAGTTAATGGGTGATTTGTACGAGCAGGATCGTGAAATTGCCTTATTTTTACCAACCGATCCTAATGCTGCAATTCCGAATTCTCCGTTTACCTGGGGTCCACAACCTTACAAAGGTCATATATTTTTAAGCGACTGGAATTCCGGAATCTGGGCCGTAAAACTTGGCGAAGCGATAGATGCAGGAGCAGAATAAGATGAAAAAGTGGGCGCTATTCTTCGGATTTCTAATTTGTTGCTCGGGTATACTTTCAGCACAAGAATACTTCGTATATGTAGCTGCAGAATCAGAAGATGAAGTACACCTTGTTCGATTTGATGCAGCTTCTGAATCCGCTGAAATTGCTGAAACAATTACGGTTGGTAGATTTCCAACTGAGATCGATGGCCCACATGGAATCTCGGTAGCACCGGATGGGAAACATTGGTTTGTATCTATTGCTCATGGAAATCCTTTCGGATTATTGGCAAAATATGAAACTGAAACCAATAAGCTAGTTGGCACTACCGAATTGGGAATGTTTCCTGCAACAATGGAAATATCCCCAAAAACAGGTTTGCTGTATGTAGTTAATTTTGACTTACACGGACCAATGCGACCAAGCAATTTAATGGTGGTAGATCCAAATGATATGGAAGTTTTGGACGTAATTGATACCGGTGTGATGCCTCACGGATCAAGAATTTCACCGGATGGTTCCTATAATTATCACGTTTCGATGATGAGCGATGAATTAATTGAAATTAGTGCAGTTACAATGGAAGTAACGCGCAAATTAAAACTTACCAAAGGCATGAAGTCCATGGCTTCTGGTGATGAACATGCTATGCATCATTCGGCAATGAATAGCACCGGAATGAATCACAGCGAAATGATGCAAAATCCCGTAGAAAAACCAACTTGGGTCGATCCGCATCCTACAAAACCATTGGTTTATGTAGCAGCCAATGGTACTGATGAAATCATTGAAGTAGATATACAAAAGTGGACTATAACGCGACGATTTAATACCGGAAAAGCACCTTACAATCTTGAAATATCAGAAAATGGAAGGTGGTTGGTTGCAACCTATAAAGGTGAAGGCTCGACCGGAATTTGGGATCTCGAATCCGGGAAGGAAGTGGCTAAAATCGCAAATACACGAAGAGTTTCGCATGGTGTTACTATAAGTCCGGATAGCAAATACGCCTTTGTTTCGGTTGAAGGAATTGGTGGAGAACCCGGCTCGGTTGAAGTAATAGATATTGAAGCACAAGAATTAGTGGATTATGTAGAAACAGGAAAACAGGCCGGTGGTATTTACTTTTGGAAGATGAGCGATTAGATCAATCTAGTTAAGTCTGCTTTAAGTAGATTGCATGACTTACATTCTTCCCTTCCCTGTCTAATTCGGCAATTGTTTCTTTATCTAAGGGATCAATCACATAACCAAGTTTATCGGCAATTCCGATAATTAGTGGTTCAAGTCGGCCTTTATCAGTATTAAATTTAACGTGGGCGCCCCCTGTTCGAAGATCAATTTTTCGGATAGAACGCCCTATCATATCAGCACAGCGGATCACTTCAACCGATGAGAACATCTCTTTTCCGGTAATTTTCGGTGGCTTAAACTTCTTCGTAGAGATACTCATACTCTTGATCTCACCACTTCGTAATTCCGGTTGTAACCACTCTAATTGATGATCAAGCTTTGTTATATAGTAAGCTAAATATCGGCTGTGTTTATTTTCGATCCGGAAACTCAAATCCGCAATCCAGATATCGGTGACCTGTTCTACATCAATATCAAACCAAATAGATTCGTCTACAGGCTTCAGTATCACCCCTTTTCCGTCAGGATTATTGCGGATAAATTTAACAGGAAATGATTGCTCTAATTCATCAATCGAAACATCAACTTCATTAGATGGTTGAACGCTTAAAAATAATTCATCATCCTCTACCGAAATAAAATCAGGCGCGCTGTTTTCAACTTCGCATTCTATAGTTTGGAACCGTAATAAAATGCGTGCTCTGCCGTCTGCAATAGGTTTTGTAAAAGCTTCTTCGACGATCGTATTAATACTCATGAAGGAATTTACTCCAATCGAAGCAAAATTCTTTCCCTCTAATATTAATATTCTTTAATAAACTTAATGTTTAAACCAATCGGTCCGATAGCAGCTTTTTAGAGAACTCTTTGATCTCATCCCGCACTGATCTAAAGGCCGCTAAAACTTCTTCTTCTGTCCCCTCTGCTTTTGCAGGATCGCTAAAATTATGATGAATTTGCTCCGATGAACTTGGGAAAACCGGACAGCTTTCTCTGGCATGATCGCACACAGTAAGAATTAAATCAAATTCTTCACCCAAATATTCATCAATATGGTTAGAAGTATGCGTACTGATATCTACATCGGTTTCTGCCATCACTTTTATGGCGGTAGGATTTACTCCATGAGTTGCAATTCCTGCGCTTCTAACTTGTACTTGCGGCCCACCAAAATGCACCAACCAACCATGCATCATTTGGCTGCGACAACTATTGCCGGTACATAACACTAATATTTTCATTCTATCACCAATCCGATTCCAATTATCATTCGTAATCAAGGTAAACAACCTCTATTATTTTAAAATTAACATGTCGACCTCTGCCTTAATATTTACCGACAATTTTATCACCAATGCTACACTTAGCGATATTCTCTCGAAAGTTGGAGTGGATGTAATATCCGTAACCAGCGATTGGAATAAGGCTAAAGATGTGCTCGTCAAGTACTCTCCTTCTCATGTTTTTATCGATTATCAATCGCTGAAAAACTCTGAGGAAGCATTAAAAATTAGTCGGTTTTTCCATTCTATTTCAGACTCTGAGCTAACATTTATGATGCCGCAAAACCATGAAGAAGTGAAGCAAAAGCACTTATTAAATGTATTTAGTGCCAATCTTCTACCAACTCCATTTAATTCGCAGGATGTTCGTAACGTAATTTCGAAAGAAGCCATCCACTACTTTTACGGCGTCGATTATTAATCCTCAAACCCCTTAACAACATGCTAGTTTTGTTAGGGATGCAGGTTTGCATTGCGTGTATATTGGCTCCAATTCTAACGTGACCGATTGATCCGTTTCTTTCCAATTCACACGATGCACCGAAGTTCGGTAGTTCGAGTTTCCAAATTCGATATACAATTCTGTTTTCCCATTTATCTTCATTTTCTTCTGAACAACTTCTAAAATGTCGCTAACCTTTTTTGTATTCCAGCTTGCGAGTTTTTTAGATCGCTCGTTTTGCCAAAGTTGAACTACTGTTTCTTTGTATGAGTGTTGATTTCCACCGCAATCAGTTGAATCAACTTGTACATTTTTGATTTCTGTGATGTGTAAATCACCACCAATTTCTCTTGCGTCCATGAGTTCAAAATGTAATTCTTTATTGGTATTTGTGATGCGTGTTATAAAATCTGATGTATACATTATCGTATTATTGCGATTAATTGATTAAAAAAAATCAACAGCAATTTTCGTTTGCCGGGGCAGATAAAAAGTTTTGTAATTGCTTAGTTAACGTGTGCCATGCATCGGTATCTATGCAATAGCACACTGCACTTCCTTCAATTTCACCTTTTATTAATCCCACCTCTTTTAATGCTTTCAAATGCTGGCTGACCGTTGATTGAGAAAGTGGAAGTTCATCAACAATATCCCCACAAACGCAGCTTTTCTTAGTAGCAAGATATTGGAGAATCGCAATTCGAGCCGGATGCCCGAGCGCTTTCGCTGTAGCTGCTAATCTGTTTTGTGTGGTAGTAAAAGCAAATGACTTCGATTTTCCCATATCGTAATATTACGATGATATATCTTTAACACCAAACTAAAATTCTAACTTCATCAGCAGAGAAGAATCTGCACATAATTCGGAGAATTGTTTTGTGTTTCGAATGCTTTCAGGTGCGTTCGATCGTTCGCATTGTTTGTACCCAATCCGGGAAAAGAACCCATCGGCCGAATCGGTGAGTAAGTAAATGGGTTTTTTGTCCTGTTGATATGCATATCGACCAACAAATTCTGTCAACTTAGTACCAATACCACAGGTGGCTTGTTGGTTTTTCACAGCCAAAGAGCGCAGGAGAATCGCATCATCGAACTCTTCTAAGCCAACACATGCCAAAAAATTATCATTATCGAAGTAACCGTATAGACGAACGTTTTCTGAGAAAATATCATCGGTTGGCAGATGGTATTCGCTCAACAATTTTTTTGCAAAAACTCTTTCTTCTGGTGTTAGCTCCTTAATCATGATACGCGTGCTATGGGCCATTTTAGCAATCTCTCGGCATCATTTGCATCCAAATCATCTACAGTAAAAGATTTTCCACCAGCCCCTGATGCTGCCGTTATACTTACAGTTGCCAGATGTTTACGACGTTGAAAAGGATTCATCGAAATCTCTGAAATTTGTGCTCTATTTCTCTTTACAATAGCAGTGGTTCGAGCCAGATTTCTGAACTGCATGAGCACCGTGTTTTCAGCCACTTCAATTTTTGCATCTTTATATTCGAGCCAGCCAAATAAAGAAAATGGAATTACTAAGGCACTTAGCATCCAAGCCCAATCAAAGAATATCCAAAGAACTGGAATCACAATTAGGAGTAGATAATTCGGTTGGCGGATATAACGAAACAGCGATCTTTTTGGCGGGACGATGCTTGTACTTTCGTTCGGCGCTTCATCCATGAATTCCTCTAGAAATGAGGATAGTTTGGCACGTTTAACAAAAGGGAGCACAACAATTGAGCGATCATTTTCTTTTTGCTCAAAACCAGCACTCTCTACATACAGCATCCCGTATCCAAAAGGTTGGCGAAGCACTCCTTCAACAAAGCGAAACGCTTGAACTCTGTCAAAAGGCACAGTTAATTGCTTACGCTCCAGAAGTCCGCTTGTAATTTGAAGTTCTTTCTCTTTCTTCTCGATTTTGAAATCGCCGTAGCGAAGTATTACCCCTATAAATGACAACAGGTAAGAGATCAGTAAAATGAAAAGAATGCTCCAAAGAATAACTGTAAGCTGACTAAATCCCGGTAATAAACCGAAAATATAATCCATGTTTTCTTCGGTAATAAACTGATCTAACTGCCCCGAAAGTGCGCCTAATATGGAAGCGATTACCCCAAAATTACCTGAGGTTAACGCGGCATAAAACAAGTCTCTGTTTGAGAGTACCCATGTTTTATTACTCTCCTTCGAAGCAACAGTGCTCTCTAATTCTCCTGAGATCTCAGTTAAGGATTCTGATTGTGCAGGACGTTGCACCTCTTTTTCTCTCAACAACGTACGAAGTTGAACGGCATCGCTTCTGGTAATGGCACTAATTGTGGCTTTTTCGGTGCCTCCGCCCGCTGTTTTAATTTCGACTTTTACTAGGCCAAACATTCGCTGAATCAATCCCTCGGTGATATCAATCACCTGTATTCGATCTTTGGATAAGTACAGTTTTTTTCGAACGAAAATACCCTTGTTTATTTGTAGTTCATCTTCGTGAACTCTAAAGGTAAAACGAAACCAACCAACTACGCCGAGCACAAAAGTTGCGATAATTCCTAGAAGTACGATTAACCAAAAATATTCGCCGGAATTTCGTGAACCCAACACCACAAAAATGAGGAAAGGCACAATATTTTGCCTTATCACCACAAATAACTGTGTTACAGCTGCAATTGGATGTTGACGCCGAAATTCAGACATCTTCTTTAACTTTTCTTACCAAGTCGGAGATAATCTCACGTAATTCTGAAGCCATATTTTCATCCAAAGCGGGGATTTCATGTGTTGTAGCTGCTGTACTTAAACTAATAGACGATAACCCATATTTCCGATAGATAGGGCCTTGCCGCGTATCAACGTGTTGAATTCTGTTGATGGGAACCATTGTGCGTTTGGTGATAATGATTCCGCGTTGCATATCAATCCCTTTATCGTCGACCTCATATTTCCAGCGCTTCCATCGAATTTTGGGTAATACAAAAATGAAAAAACAGTGAATAATTACCGCACTTGGAGCCGAAATAATCGGGTAAAGCATACTCATATCACCATCTAAGGTGAAGATTAAATACAATAATCCTGGTATTACATATACAAACGAACCAAATAATAGTGCACTCAATCGCCATGCTTTAATTGCATTCTGATTGATTCTTCTGGCTGGTTCAGTTAGTGACTTTTGAACTGTTAATTCAGGCTCGCTCATGATGAATGGTTCGCTTTTCAGTTACTCCAAACATAAGTATCAATCCGATGAGAAGCATAATCAGAATCACCCCCATACCCCATCGCTGATCGCTCATCATTAGAGTAACCCAGCCAAAGAGCATGGGTCCGGCAAAAGAAGTTACTTTCCCTGAAAGTGCAAAAAGTCCATACATTTGGTTCCTTTTTTCCACCGGAGCCATTCGCCCCATAAAGGTTCGACTTGCAGCTTGTACCGGGCCAACAAAAACGCCTAATAACAATCCCCAAATCCAGAACCACAACACAGATTGCACAAAAATTACGGCTACAACTGGAATGATAAGTCCTATTAGCGACCATAGAATCGTTTTCTTACTTCCTGATTTATCATCAAGCCAAGCGAACCCATACGAGCCTAAACCGGCAGTTACATTAAGGGCTATTCCAAAGTAAAAAATGTCGGCTGTCTCAAAGCCAAAGGCACCGGCAGCGTACACACCTCCCATCGCAAAAATGGTAACCAACGCATCATTATAGAATAAACGAGCAATTAGAAAACGAAGAATATTCGATTCATTCTTTAGTGATTTTAGCCCTTCCCAAAGTGTTGAAACTCCGTTTTGAATAGCTTTTTTATACCCCATTTTTCGGGAAGGCATGTCTGGGGTTTTTAGAATAAATGGAATCATAAATACAGCAAACCAGATTCCGGTAAACAGAAAAGTACTTCTGGTGTGTTCTGCTTGAGCTTCATCAAGGCCGAGTAAGTTCGAACCATTTAAAAACAACACAAAATATCCAATCACTAAGCACACAATTCCACCTGCAAAACCAAGACTCCATCCCCAACCGCTCCAGCGTCCCATTTTAGAAGGTGGCGCCAAATCCGGAAGCATTGCATTGTAAAAAATCAGCGAAAGTTCAGCGCCTACTGTTCCCAGAAAAGCCAGCACAAGAGAATATTGAATAAAATCGTTGCTGGGCTCGGCAAACCAAAGCAAGCTAGTACTTATTATCGATAAACCTGCTAATGCATACACCCAAGGTTTTCGCGGTCCGCCAACATCCGCAATGGAGCCTAATAATGGTGCAAAAATAGCAATTACAAACCCCGCCAAGCCGATGGTAAACCCCCATTGTGCGGCACCGGTAGTTTCATTTTCTGCAATCGATGAAGCAAAATAGGCTGCAAAAATGAATGTTTGGATCATTACAAAAAAAGCACTGTTGGCCCAATCGTAAAAAGCCCAAGCCAACAAACCTTTGGGGCGCTTATTCTTCGCTTCGATAATGATAGAATTTTAAATTTGAGACGACACTTACTTAGATTGCCAATTCTACCATATTAACACCACCTTTCAAAACCAAAAATGCAGGTGTAATTAAACTTGATAAATAGCTTAGGGTAAACGATTATGCTTAAGCAAAAAAATGCCTTCCCACATAATAGAGATGTATGAGCAGTTCGGGAATAGATCACAGTACTATTGAATCAATCGTTGGTGATTTTCTGTTACACAGCACCCACTTTGGATGCCTGGTTGTAGACAGATCTGGCAGGATTGTGTTGGCCAACGACACCTTTTTTTCCATATTCCCGGTTTTATCGAAAGATCAAACCGGAAAACCACTTCATGAAGTAGTGCATGAGCAGGAAAAGGATCGTGTTCAAGAAGCGGTAGAGTATTTATTTCAACATGGTAAGCTTTCTCAAACGGAATGGAGACTTTTATCTTTAGAGGATCAATTTCTGTATGTAGATATTGAAGCGAGTCTCTTCGAATCGAATGGGCAACAATTTGCACTGGGGATTTTCATCGATCGAACAAGCAAAAAAAGCTTAGAAGCCGATATAAAGGAGCAATCTGAATCGCTGCAAAGTGTTAACGAACAGTACGAATTGGCGATTAAAACTGCCCAATTAGGAATTTGGGTGTATGATATTCAGGCAGACGAACTCATCTGGAATCCTGAAATCATGAAGATGTATGGGGTTGAAGATGAAAATGCAGCAATTGGCATTAAAGATTGGCGGGAATTTATTCACGAAGAAGATCTTGAGGCTACCGATAATGAATTAGCCAAAGCTTATGCCGGTGAGACTGTTTTTAATGTTCGATTTAGAATTAATGCTGGCGATGGTACTACGAAGCATATTTCGGCATCGGCGGCACCGGTTTTTAATGCTGATGGCGAAGTAGTAAAAATTCATGGTGTAAACTATGACATCACCGATCTGATTGAAGCCGAATTTGAAATTACCGAACGGGAGCAGTTACTCAGAAATATTACCAATCAGTTTCCTGGTTTTGTAGTACGATCTCAGGTAGACAAAGATGGAAAGGAAGAGCTACAATACTTAAGCGATGGAATACGTGATATTTTAGGGATTGATCCGGAGCATGCTAAAAGTAACTTCAATGTTCTATGGGATAGTGTATGTGAGGATGATCTGCCTCGGATTAAAAAAGAAATGGCAGAAGCTATTGAGAAATCGGAATCGCTTACCACAGAAATTTGTGCACTCAACAATAAAGGCAGGAAACGTTATTTACGGATTTTTGCTACCCCACAGACTGATGAAAATGGCATAATAACTTGGGATACATTAGGAATTGATATCACCGATCAAAAAATAAAAGACAGAGCCATTTATGAAAGTCAACGAATGCTCGATCGACTTACAAATCAAGTTCCGGGCATGGTTTATATTTACGAGCTTCTACCCGATGGCACCGATCGTTTCGAGTATTTAAGTAAAGGCATTGAATCACTGTTTGGAATAGATAAAGAAGAAGCGCTTAAAAATACCCAATTGATATGGAATCAGATTCACCCGGATGACGTACCTAAACTGAGTGATTCTATTCAGGAATCTGCCAGCGGACTAAAGCCATGGGTTTCTACTTTTAGGATATTTGATATTGATGGTAATGTAAAACACATTCAAGGAACTGGAACACCCACTAAATTGAAAAACGGAACCATTAAGTGGTATTCGATTGGCTTGGATATTTCCGAACAGGTTAAGCAGCAAGAGAAAATTCTTGAAAACAAAAAACACCTTAGTGTCATCTCCGACAATTTCCCGGGCGTGATTTACACCTATGTTCGTCACCCCGATGGAACGGACGAAATCACCTATTTAAGCAAAGGAATTGAACACATCCATGGTGTTAAAACCGAAGATGCTTTAAACGATATCAATAAAACCTGGGAGTTAATGCACCCCGATGATGTGGAAGATTTTATGAACTCGATTCTGGAATCCTCAAAAAACAATACGCCTTGGGAAACCCAATTTCGTAGTCGGGTGAAAGACGGTTCTTACCGATATTTTCAAGGGTTTGGGAAGCCCACCGAACTATCGAATGGCTCGGTATTATGGAGTAGTATTTCCTTTGATATTCACGATCAGGTAGTTGCCCGTATACAATTAAAGGAGCAGAAAGAACAGCTTCAAAGCATAACTGACCAGATAAGCGGCGTGGTACTAAAATATCAGTATTTGCCGGATGGTTCTGATCGAATAACGTACATCAGTAAAAGGGTTAAGGAATACTGGGGAGTTGAAGCGGAAGATGTAATCAAAGACATAAATGTTGGATGGGCACGGGTAGTTCCAGAAGATATTGAGCCGATTCGGGAAAGTATTTATGAATCCGTTCAGGATTTGTCGGTATGGAATAATCTGATGCGATTTATTTCAAAAACCGGTGAAATTAAATATCTACAAGGGGTTGGAACACCCAAAAAACTTGATAATGGCATCGTTGAATTCGACGTAGTATTTATCGATATCACCGATGAATATTTAGCAAGAAAAGACCTGGAAACGAAACAACATCAACTGGAAGTGATTGGTGAACAGCTACCCGGCGTTGTATTTACCTACTTCAGAAAACCCGATGGAACAGATGGTTTCTCAAACATTAGTGATGGATTTGAGGAGGTGTATGGGTTCGATAAAGACAAAGCATTATCAAATCCGCAGCATATTTGGGATCGCATCCACCCCGAAGATCTACCAAGAATAATCGATAATATTATCGAATCAGCTCATAAACTCACGAAGTTTGATATTCAATTCAGAATCATTCATCCAAACGGTGCTTTAAAATATGTACATGGTTTTGCTGCTCCAACCAAAGGAGATAACGATACCATTATCTGGAATGTGATAAATCTGGATATTACCGACCGCAAACAAGCCGAAACCGAAATCGTTGAAAAGCAAAATCAATTACAAGGCATAACCAATCAAATTCCAGGTGTGGTGCTACGCTATCAGTTGTACCCCGACCAATCAGAGGAACTGCTATATATTTCAGATAGAGTGGTAGAAGTATTTGGTGTAACCAAAGAGCAGGCTTACGAAGATATACAAACTATTTGGGATGTAATTGTACCCGAGGATGTGGAATTAGTTAAAAAGTCTATTGCTGATTCGGCAGAAAATCTAACCAAATGGAATCACGTGTATCGATACGAAACGCCAGATGGTTCTATTGGTTACTTACAAGGCTTTGCTACTCCAACTAAACAACCTGACGGTTCGGTAATTTGGGATAGCGTAATTATGGATAGCACCCAACGTGTAATGGCTGAAATGGATGCCGTTCGATCCAGCGAAAAATTGCGTTCGTTTATTAAAGCCTCGCCTCTCGCAATTTATCAGATTAATGCAGATGGTATTGTTACCGATTTCTGGAATCCGGCGGCAGAAAATATTTTTGGCTGGCTTCGAAAAGACGTGATTGGTAAAGAACTTCCACAAGTAGATATGGAAAATGATTCTGAGTTTGCTTCCATCATTAAATCCATCGAAAAAGAACACTCGCCGCGACAGCTTATCGTTAAACGAAACAATAAATTTGGCGAAGAACTTACTCTTGAGGTAACCGCAGGACCATTTTTTAATGAAGATGGTGAACTAACCGATTTATTAATTATTGCAAACGATATCACCGAGCTGCAAGAGTATCGGAAAACGCTGGAAGCTGCTTTGAAGGAAAAAGATATTCTTTTGCAGGAAATTCATCATCGTGTAAAAAATAATCTGGCTATTGTAAGTGGGTTATTGGAACTGCAAGCCATGCGCAACGACACCGATCATGATATGAGCATGATTATAGAAGCTCGTAATCGTATCCACTCTATCGCAATGGTGCACGAACAGCTTTATCAGGATATGGATTTCAGCCATATTGATCCGCGCGAATACTATCGTAAACTGCTTAAAAAATTACAGGCTAACACGATTTCCGATCCCCGTGATATCGAGTATGATTTAAAATTCGATATCGACCGAATCAACATAAATCGCGCAGTTCCGCTTGGACTGTTAATTAACGAGCTTTTCACAAATTCCATCAAACATGCATTTAAGGATGGCACCGGTAAACTAACCCTGCATTTTACCCAAACCGACGATCGAATCAATGTTTACTACGAGGATGATGGCCCCGGATTTGTGATCGATGAGATTAAACATAAAAACACCATCGGGTGGCAGTTGATCGAAACTCTACTTGTTCAACTAGATTCGGATTATACGATGGATACGAATGGGCGTTTTATGCTTGATTTTGTGTTTACAGAAGCATTGCATGGCTCGCAGGCACATTTCCATTAGTGTGCCTAATCGCTAACAAATTTATAGCCAAATCCATGTACGGTTACAATATGTTTGGGAAAGCGATTGTCAGATTCCAGTTTTTGCCGTAGCCACGCGATGTGCACATCCACAGTACGTGTGGAAGGCAAGGCATCGTACCCCCACACTTCGTTCAATAATTGATCGCGACTTAATATCATGTCGGCATGTTCTACCAAAAATCGTAGTAACTGAAATTCTTTTGCCGATAACATAAGTTCCTCCCCGTTTTTCAAAACCCTCATCCTTTTAAAATCGATTTCAACATCCGAAAAAGAAAACGTATCGGGTTTTTGGTGAGCTTCGATTGCCTTTCGTTTTCGAAGTTGCACTTCAATTCGTGCCAGTAACTCCATCATATCGAAGGGTTTCTGCATGTAATCGTCAGCTCCCAGCTTTAAACCCAGTACTTTATCTATTACTTGTCCTTTTGCCGTTAGCATGATGATAGGCGTCTGAACATTTTGCTGCCTCAGATCTTTACAAATATCCAGCCCATCTTTCTTGGGAAGCATCAAATCCAAAATGATTACATCATATTCTCCATTCAAAGCTTTTTCGAAGCCAAGAGCTCCATCAGAGGCACTATCCACTTCATATCGCTCTTCGATAAGGCGATCCTGAATAGTCATGATCAACCCTTGTTCATCTTCAACCAATAAAATTTTTCCTTTGCTTTCCATACGCTGTATTCGGCTAACTTACCGGAATGATTAAGGTGAAGGTACTTCCAACTCCGGGCGAACTTTGAACTGTAATTGAACCATCATGTGCCTTTGCCACCCGTTCTACTAAACTCAGCCCAATTCCATTTCCTTTTATCTGCTCAGAAACAACGTGTTCGGCTCTGTAAAAAGGTTGGAATATTTTCTTCTGTTCTTCTTCAGAAATACCAATCCCCTCATCTTTGATTTGCATCCGTAACCCCAATTCAGATTTATACGTTACTTCATCAACTCTGAAAATAACCCGACTTCCGGCATCACTAAATTTAATGGCATTACGAATAAGATTAGTCAATGCTAAAAAAATGGCATCTCTATCTGCCCTGAAAGTTGGCAACTTTGAAATGTTTGCATACTGAATTTCAATATTTTTTTGTTCAGCCATAGATTCCATTTCTCTCAAAACATCCTGCATTAAAGGATCGATGGCTACATCTGTAATACTGTATATTCGTTTACCGGATTGAATTCCGGAGAACTCCATAATCTGATCTACCATTTCGCTAAGCCTTTTACTTTCGGCGAGCATTAAGTTGGCATACTCCTTTTTTCGTTCTTCATTTTGAACCACTCCCTCACTTAGGTTTTCAGCAGCAGATCGGATTACAGTGATGGGTGTCCTTAATTCGTGAGAAACGCCTGCCACAAATAACATTTGTTGCTCGGCAAGTTCGCGAGATCGCTGTGCAAAAATTAAAATCATACAGCCACTAATCCCTAAAACAAGTAAGATTCCAAAACTAATAGTGAGGTTTCTGTTTCTGGTTTTGGAAACAAATTCATCTAACGATCCGGCTTTAAATGATAACCAAAGTTGCCAGTCAGAGGGCGATACATTCCCAACAAAAGCAGTAGTAATGCTGGTATCACGAGTACTTGATTCAACATTAAGTGATTGCAGTTGCGAGTTAGCATCTACATCAATATTCGAGTTTAGTTGTTCCTGCTCTTCTTCCACATTCTCAGAAGATCGCTCTCTTGTAATTATGCGTTCGCTATGTGAGCTGAAAAAACTGAATACCACACTATCCCCTTCCATATCCACAGGATTCCGGTCGTTCTCTATCATCATCAAGCTAGAGAAGTTTAATCGATCCAGATTTTTAGAAAACTCTGGGTTTTCCTGCGTACCACCTATCGTAAAATATCTACTTCCATTTTCAGTATTAAGAATTGCAATTTGATACTGATCCTGATAAGAATCTCCAAAGTAACGCGAAGCAATATCCGGAATTAATTCGCTTTTGATAACGTCATCATTTAACCGGATAAGCACAAAGTCATCCAGTTGATCAATGCTTAACCGAACTTCTAAATTTTGAGATTGATCACTTCGATTTAACGTAACAAAATCGAGCACTTGAACCGGAATTTTCAAAAAGCTTGGGTCCCCAAGATCGGGTAGGCTCCGTAATGGTGTACTCCTCTCCTCCTTTACAGAAACAACATGATCTTCCAGCCAAGATTGAAGCGATGAGTCCGGACTTATCTGCTCAAGTGAGTTAGTTTCAGAATTGTAGCGGTTGATTTCTGAACCGTTTTCCCGGTTTTTAATCAAATAAATCTCACTGGTTAATGCATAAGGCTGATTACTCGCATACCACGTATCACTGCTTTCTAATACATTAAGTTCTAGCTCTTCCGCAGAGTTATCATTATTGGTGACTTGAATTCTAAATGCACGATGCAATCGAGAAAAAGACTCATTGAAATCGCTAATAAAATTCTCGGTGGAAGCCTCTACACCCTCTTCTAAGCGTTGGCGTTCGGCATCACTTACGCTGCCAAGCCAGTGATATTGCAGGATGGCAAGTGTCAATAATGCGCCTACCAGCACTACTAAAAAACTATATGTAAACCATCGGTTTTGCATGCCCAAAAGTAGGTGCTTTATGCACTAAGTGAAAAGATTTAGCATCGATTTAACATCCTTAACAAACATTTTGCGAGGCCTTAACAACTCGCATTAATGGCTTTCGAATATTGGCGTCGAACCAATAACTAAATCGAAATCTATGAAATTCCTCCACCACGCCCTGATTGTAACCATAGGGATATCACTTGCCCAACCACTCCATGCTCAGATGCAACGAACCATGACTTTCGATGCGTCCTCTAGTTTTTTGCTGCGAGAGTTAAATGCAATGATCGTTCAAAACGAAGAGGGTTTGCACGTTGAAATGATTATGGGGCAACCTTCGGGAGATTCGA
The DNA here is from genome assembly GCA_024742815.1 of bacterium. GTDB lineage: Bacteria > Bacteroidota > Rhodothermia > Balneolales > Balneolaceae > HXMU1420-13. Next base: position 66,136 of record JANSXX010000009.1, on the reverse strand, counting down.
ATTCTATAACAGATGAACTACAACGCGGTGATTTAATTCTGATGATGAACGGCAAACGTGCTTCAGAGGTGTCGGTGCTTCGGGAAACATACGAGGAGCTAAACAAAGGGGACGAAGTTAAAATTGGTGTTCGTCGCGGGGAATCTCGATTCATTGTACGAGCCATTAAAGGAGACATCCCCGAAAATGTACCCGGACGGATGGTCCTCTCTATTGATACCGACGATGAAAGCGCGCCTACTTTATTAACAGAACTCGGTGTTTTGGTTTCTAATAATGATTCCGGTATTCAAATAATGTCAGTTCTTCAGCCACTGATTCCTGAAGAGCTTCAAGATCAAGAATTGGCTGATTTCAAGATTGTATCCATAAATGGAAAAACGTTTGAACAAGCTCAAAGTGTGCAGGCATATTTGAATTCGCTGGATGTTGGGGCGTCCATCGAGCTTGAAATAGAAAAAAACGGCTTGGTTAAGACTTTTGAGTTAACAAAACAAGAACCCCGCGGCAATGTTCGCATGAACATCGACAATTGAAAGCAAACATGAATAGATTATTCCACATTTCACTATTTGCTCTGGCCTTTCTTGTACTTGTGCCGGATGCTTCCCAAGCTCAAAGTCCTTTCCCTAATGCAAGAGACGATTCTTATCCATTATTAGGATTAAAGAGAGCAAAAAGTACGTATGATCGCGCTTCCAATGAACTAGATCGAAAAAAAGAGTTATGGGAAAAAGAGCTGATCAGTGCCGAAGAATATGAAAACGCAATAAATACCTATCAGGATGCTGAGGTTAACTATCAACAATCCCTTTTGGTGTTGCTGTTCGAACAGCAATTTGTGAGCATCAGAAAAGCGCTGAAAACTCAAGGTGACGACAACGTAAAACGCGTACGTGTCACTCTGGAAAACACCACTAGTGCCACCGAAGAGTTTTCACAAATCGTGAATATGGAAGATCAGCTCTTTCGGTCGCTGCAACCTGATGTGATTCACAATGTGTATGTATCGCTCAGCAATGATGATGGTGCAATCATCAGTTCACCGTACGAAATCAAAATTGATCGCCTTAAAAGTGGCGAACCTGTTACGGTAGATTTTGATCTGCTTCAGGATCTCGATGAAGTAACGGTAAATATTATCTACGGAAATGGAGCCTCACGTAATCCTAAAGTATTCCTCGAAAAAGATGCTTCTGCGAATAAAGTATTGATTCAATCGGAACGCTTTTCGCAGGAAGTGGAGCTAGGTAATTCAGCAACTTATGGATTGGGGTTAGAGTTGTTCAGCGGATTAGATGATACCTACAAACTAGAAGTCGTTAATCTACCCGCTTCCGTTACCCGATATTTTAACGAACAGGGTGAGCAAGGGCGCATCAGCCAAATAAAATTTACGGAATCAAAAAATACCATTCGGGCAAATTTACAAGTCTCCTTGCCCGATCGACCCACCGCCGATGTACCTATGGATCAACCCATCGACTTTTATGTGATGGCTGTACCGGTTACAAAACTCGATGAATTTGCCAGCCATCAAGGAATGTGGACGGAAGAAGACATTCGAGCACTTGATGTAGGATTTGTTCGCCTGGAAATGATTCCACGAGGCGTGGGCAGGCTCGTAATCAAAGCGCCACAATTATATAATGAACTGGAATCAGAAGGTCCGGTTGAGTTCACTTTTGAAGTAGTGAATGAAGGCACGCGCCGACTAGACAATATTGAATTCGAAGTAAATGCTCCGTTTCAGTGGGAAAAACGCATCGAACCCAATGTAATTCCCGAATTGGGAATTCGTGAAGAAATAACGGTTAGAATGTTTCTTTATCCACCTGAGGATATCAGCGTAGGTCGATATGAAACACGACTTCGATCTACTTCATTGTCAGATAATCAACCCATTAACGCCGAGGATAAAACGTTCACTGTTCAGGTTGCTGCACAAGCCAACGTTTTCGGCACCGCTTTTATCCTACTACTCATCATCGGGTTGGTAAGCGGCTTGGTAATTTTTGGAATTAAGCTTTCAAGGAAGTGATGTGAGACTAAAAATTATGACCAACGAAATTTCATTGCTCGATTTGAAAAAATGAGTACTGGAAAACCACTTAACAGGCTCAAATCGAAGAGCTCAAACCATTTTGAAATTGAAACCCAAAATCAACGAACCATGCAAAACTCAACCATACAAGCAGCTCCATTACTTGAAGCAGTAGAACTCACAAAAGTGTATGAGGATGGCGTTAAGGCACTCAACAACCTGAATATTGTTGTGCGAGAAGGAGAAATCTACGCCATGCTGGGCGGAAATGGTGCCGGTAAAACTACAACCATCAATACATTTTTGGATTTCATTCAACCCACTTCAGGCAAAGCATTGATTAATGGTATTGATGCCAACGCGCTGCCATTAGAGGCAAAAAAACATGTAGCCTTTGTTTCCGAAAATGTACAGTTGTATCCAAATTTTACCGCCATGCAGAACCTCGACTTCTTTGTCCGATTGGGAGGTAAAGGTCACTATGAACGCTTCGATTATGAGCGTGCGCTTCACCGAGTAGGTTTACAATCGGAGGCTTTTGATAGAAAATTGAAAGATTTCTCGAAAGGAATGCGGCAAAAATGCGGTATAGCCATCGCCATTTTGAAAGATGCACCAGCCATCCTCCTCGACGAACCAACTTCAGGACTTGACCCTAAAGCTGGCAAAGAATTCACCCGATTGGTTGCAGAATTACGTGATGAAGGCAAGGCCATTTTGATGAGTACGCACGACATCTTCCGAGCGAAAGAAATTGCGGATTACGTCGGCATCCTAAACAATGGAGAACTGGTTGCTGAAATAACCAAAGCCGAACTGGAAGGGGTAAATCTGGAAGAATTGTACGTGGAATATATGGCCGGATATATGGATGAAGCACCTGTTTCGGGTTCACTGAGCAATAATCTCTCCTAATTTTAAACCCTTTATTTGTGAAGGATTTAATCCTGATTAAATAATCAATCATTAAAATCATGTTCAAACTTATTTTCTTAAAAGAACTACGTGATATCATCCAAAGTAGCAGGTTTACCATCAGCTTTGCAGTATGTTCTGTGCTTATCATTCTTGCTTTTGTGATGGGAGCCCAAAATTATCTATCAAGTAAAGCTCAATATGATGCGGCCATTCAGGAAAACCGAAATCAAATTGCTGCTCATACTGAATGGATGATGGTAGAACACTCCATCACTTTGCCGCCCCAGCCGCTGATGACTTTAGTTACCGGTGTTTCGAACGACATTGGCAGAAACATCGCAATGAGTGGGCGTGGTGAACTTCGAGCTGAAAACACCCGCTTCAACGACGAACCCATATTTGCGGTATTCCGCTTTATGGATCTCGAGTTTATTTTTGGGATAGTACTATCGTTGTTTGCAATTATTTTTGCCTATGATGCCATCAATGGGGAAAAAAATCGGGGCACACTAAAACTATGTTTTGCCAATCCGCTTTCTAGGGCAAACTTTATTGCCGGTAAATTAGCAGGCTCGTTTGTCGGGTTAAGTGTGGCTTTACTTATTCCTATTCTAATTGGATGTACGTTGTTACCGGTGTTGGGAGTTCAACTAACCACCGACGAATGGCTTAAACTGAGCTTAATTCTCATTGCCGGAATCCTTTATTTCGGGGTGTTTTTGGCCATAACAATTGCCATTTCTGCTTCAACTGTAAAGCCTTCCAATGCATTTTTAATTGGCTTAGTGGTTTGGATTTTTGCGGTACTCATTATTCCAAGAACATCGGTACTCATTTCGGGCAGAATTGTAGATGTACCAAACATTGATGAAATCACCGCTCAGAAGAACCGGTACCGAACTCAATTATTCGACGAAGACCGCCCTAAAATGTCGAACTTTCAATTGCCTGAGGGTACAGAGATTGAAAACGCAATAACCGCCTTTCAATCCTTTATGAGTGATTTATCCTCTGCTCGACAAGAAAAAATCGATGTATTTAATGCCCGTTTGAATGAAGAGTATTCGAATAAAAAAAGAGCACAAGAACAACTCGCATTGTCATTGTCGCGAATATCTCCAACATCTGTTTTCACCTTAGTAACCACGCAATTAGCGGGCACATCCCTAAATCTACAGCACAATTTTATGGATGAAGCTTATACCTATCAAAACGCTTATGCTGACTTTATGCAGGAAAAAACAGGCTCGAACAGAAGCAGTGGTTTTCGAATGATTATGATCACAACCGGTGGCGATGAAGAGGAACCGGAGCCCCTCGATCCGGACGAACTCCCTCAATTCGTATTTAGCGGTCAAAGTTTTAGTGAAGCTGCACAAGCCGGGATGATCGATCTAAGTTTGCTCATTCTATTTAATCTGATCTTTTTTGGAGGTGCGTTTCGTGCATTTCTGAACTACGATCTTCGATAATTCTCCCCAAGAATCTTAACTAGACCTCAGGTTATACTATGTTTTCTTTATTACTTCAAAAAGAGCTGAAGAACATCATCACCAGCCCGAAATTTACAGCCACTTTTTTGGTGTGCTCGCTACTGATTCTTATCAGTGTTTTTATCGGCATAAATGAATACGAAAATGCTGTTGCTCAATATCAGGCCAACCAAGAGATCGCACGACAAAATATTGCTGAAGCCACCAGTTGGGGACGCGTTCAAAATTTATTACACCGCGAACCAAATCCGGTACAGATTTTTGTTTCCGGAGTTCATTTTGATGTGGGCCGACTCAGTAACATCTCTGATTATAACGATGTTAAATTGGTTCGAAGTCCTTACAGCGATGAAACATTATTCGCTATTTTCAGAGTCATCGATTTTGCATTTATCGTTCAAATTGTACTCTCACTATTTGCCATATTATTTACTTACGATGCCATCAACGGAGAAAGAGAGCAAGGTACACTAAAGCTTGCATTCGCAAATTCTATATCCAGAGCAAAGTATTTGATCGCAAAATTTAGCGGCATCTGGCTGGGCTTAATCGTGCCATTGCTCATCCCAATTCTATTGGGAATGTTGATGCTCATCGCATTCAAAGTTCCACTGGCATCAACAGATTGGCTATCGATTATAAGTTTGGTTGGCTTGTCGGTGCTATACATCAGTTTATTCATTGTTATCGGGATATTGGTTTCGTCAATCACTCGGTCTTCCTCTCTTTCCTTTTTACTACTTCTGGTAATCTGGATCAGTGGCGTATTGATAGTGCCACGTTTGGGAGTAATGGCAGCCGGACAAATTGTACAGGTTGAAAGTGTAGCACAAATTGAAGCCAAGCAGGAAGCCTTTCAAAAAGCGCGCTGGGACGATTATTCGTCTGAATTAACCGAAGTTTGGCAGGAAAGAGAAGCTCAAATGGATGGAATGAGCGACGAAGAGCGAACTGCTTATCGTGATGAAATGGAATGGACCTGGTTGGAAGAAGATGATGCCTCACGTAAGCAGGTTCAATCGGATATCATCACCAATAACCGGCGATTACTCGAGGAATCACAAAACCGAAAAAAACTGCAAGAACAGCTGGCTTTTAACATAGCTCGTATTTCTCCGGTAGCTTCATTTCAATTGGCGGCCATGAAATTAGCAGGAACCGATGTAGGGTTAAAAAATCGCTATGAATCTTCGATGCGATTATACAAAGATGACTTCAGTGAATACATTCAGCAAAAAGAAGCCGAAGAAGGTGGGCATGGCGGTTTTAATATTTCCATCGATTCGGAGCAAGGTGTTCAAATTGATTTTGGCCGAAACGATCAAACTTTAGATACTAGTGAAATGCCACAATACCAATCGCCAGAACTTAGGATTCAGGATACAGTTGGAGCGGCATTATTCGATTTCGGTTTTCTGGGAGTTTGCATAGTGCTAGGCTTTGGAGGCAGTGTCCTCGCATTTATGAGGTATGATTTGAGATGAACATTAAATACTCGAATTAAATTAATTTCTAATCTGAAGCCACATTGAATAACAAAAAGCCCATCTTCACTTCCATAAAGATGGGCTTAACCTAGAATTTTGGGTGGGACTGAATTACGCTAAACGTCTCTTCCGGCTCTTCGCTCTATTCGTAAAACAGCTTCCTCTGCAAGCTCTCTAAGATCGTTAAGATCTTCTTCACTAAATGATCTTTCCTCGGGTCCTACCACACAAAAAGAACCAATAGTTTGTCCTTTTGAGGTGGTCATAGGGATACCGGCATAGCATCGGATGCCTTCATTTTCTACTAAAGGAGAATCCTTTACTAGGTCATTCTCGAGTGCATTTTCAACAACAAATGGTTTGTTTTCTTTAACGGCGTACTGGCAAAACGACCATTCCACATCCGTTCCCAACGATTCGCTCATCCAGCCTTCATCAATACCAAATTTTGAGGCCCAGAATTGTGCTTCATCCAAAACAAGGCTAACTAATCCTATGGGTAGGTTAAATCGCTCAGCAGCTTTTTGGGTTACATCGTCCAATACATTTTTAACTTCTTCAGAAAATAAATCTAACGCTACGATTTCCTGTAATCTTTCAGGGTCTTTGATTACGTCTTTTACTTGTGATTGAGTAATATTCATAGTGATCTCTTCTTTTTTATTATGCAGATTTCTTTGTGATTCCTTCATACGATCGAATTTTGATCAATAATGAAGTGGCCGGCACACTTGCTAGTGTATTTTTGCTTGATATGGCCTGTAATACATTTTTTAATTCCATCAAATTTTGAGGCGCTTTTGTAAGTCTGCATGCAGTACATGCTTGCATCCATGCTTCCTTTGCCTGTGCTTCTCCAATTATCTTCACAATGGCATTGTATGCATCTTTTGCAGTAGGTGGTGAAATATTATACATCGATGAATCAATATTTAGGTTATCGGTGGATTTGTTTATTCCATTATCGACGAACATAGTTTTTCATTAAGTTAAATTTTATTAACTGTTTATAGCGATTTTTTGCCAAATTATAGCGCAAATCTGCCAATAACTCCCAACCTTTGAGAAACATTGGAAACTATTAGCTTTTTGCCACGAGTTTAATAGATGTGCTACGAGATTGAGTGCTCTTCCTTTGCTAAGGTTTTGAACGTTTTAAATCACGTTTTCAGGATGAATCCCCGTTTTGTAAGCATTGAGGTGATGATCATTGCCAGCGTAGTATAGATTAAGCCTTTGAGCAATCCGGTCCATTCGTTGGCATTCAGATAATTGATCCAATCGTGTACATCCAATAAACCGAATACCGGAAATAAAAAGATCGTGGGCAGAACATAGGCAACCATTGGGTTTTGCCCTGAATCAATCAGCCAGCTTAAGCTCTTAGTTGGCACAACTTTCAGCAAATCCATACAAAAAAGAAGCAGAGAGCCGGAGAGTCCGGCAGATATGAATAAATAACTGATGGTGGTTGGATCTTTCTTCACTCCACCTTCAAAAGGCTCCATTAACATTCCGATAATTAACAGTGCGGCAGATAGAATTGTAATCTCTCTTTCGGTAGGATTTGCTTTTTTGATTGTAAATAAGGCAATTACAAGTACACTTTGAATGACTATTGTCTCAAACTCCCATCGGGCAAAAAGTCCGATTAAGCTCATAACTACGATCAGAAATACAATCGAAAGGCTAAGCAACGATTTACTTTTCGATTCAGATTTTAAGTGATCATTTCTTTTTTCTACGGATGATTGAAGCCAATCACCAACTATACTTCCCGCCAAAACGATAATCAGGTATTCCAGAAAACTAACTCGAAAAAGCCAGCTAATTGCATCGAAGGTCCAAAGCTCGTTGGTCCATGCATCCGGAATAGTTGCTCCAAGTTTTAATCCTAAAACACCTATAATGATTAACACTCTATGGAGAGCATTGTCTTTGGTGATTATCCAAGCTAAAGCGCCAAAAAATGCGACATTCGCAAGAACCAAAATGATAATATCGCTTCGGTATAAACTGAACTCGAAATTGGTTTTACTAGCTTCCAGTATTGCAAGAAAGAGAAGGCTCCCCATCAAAAAACTATACTGCCCGGCTATTTTTGTTTTGAAAAATTTCTGATAGCCGCCAAAAGCTCCCAACAAAAGAATAAAACCGATCAGTGAGAGCCCCCAATCAATCGTCGATGGTGAAGAGGATAAATTGTACGGTTTTATATGCTGCAGATAGATCGCAAAGTAAACAAGAAGAAAAAATCGAATACTAATTTTCTGAATAATTGGTCTGATTCCAGCCGATTGATTTAGCCGTTTTCGTAGCGAAAAAGGAAATGCAATCCCCATGGTAAACAAGAACATAGGAAACACAAGATCAACCCATGTTAGGCCGGGTATTTCCGGATTAAACGCATGAGTTGGTGGTGGAAGTTGTGCATGATACATCCACGCCGGCATCACTCCTCCAAAAGCAATATAACCGGAGAGTATCATGCCTAAAATAGCTATAGCTCGTAGTAGATCTACAGATATGAATCTTTGCGGTTTATCACTCATAGTTCATTTCCTTGTTGCAGATATTCATCTTTTTCCACTACTACCATGCTACATTGAATCGAATAATTTCTTCGGCGTACGTACGAGGATTAAACTTTTTGGCATACAATTGATGATCACGTACAGCCAATAGTTCGAAATCGCGAGAGAGTTCAAAATTGCCTTTTAATTGACCATCAGCATTAAGTACATACCACGTGTAATTCTCCAGATTTTGAGTAATAGTGGCTACCCAATGGCGGTTGTTTTTATCAATAAAATAATGTGCTACGGCCGGCCAGGTGTTGGGAGCGTTATCTCCTCGAATGGCTCTTCGGATATCGGTTTCTGTGTATAAATCAATAGCATCAGATTTGTTGAGTCTTCGTTTCTCAAAAGGATAATGCCATGCTTCCAGATAGTTGCCTTCACGGTCGAACTTTTTAACCAAAAAGTCTTCCGTAAATAACGTGTATAAGTTTACGGCTGAATCCGACTGTAAGAGTGTTTCCCGCTCGTATGGCATCATCATAATAGTGATGCCTTCGGATCCTTGTTCTACAAAAAGCTTTTTATTGGGATAAGTAAGAAGTTGTTCTGAATAGTTTTCAGCATTGTTGTCAGTGCGAAAGTAATATAGTTGTCGATCGGTTGGAGAATTTACCTGCTGAAATCCTACTAAAAATTCGTTTTCTGATACTACCTGTGCTGAATATGGATTCAATTGCAATGAATCGCTGTTCAAACCTTGGCTTGAAAAAGTTACTGTAGATCTGAATTCAAATTCATTGGTGTGATACAAATTCATGGCAACTCGTTCTTCATCAAAGCCATACACCAACTCGCCAACTACCTTGATGTCTCCCAGTTTATAAAACTCGCCGGCTCTTCCTCCGGATCTACCCATAGTAGCAATTGGAAGCCCAGAAGAATCAACTACATGAATTTTATTTTTGAAGACATCAGAGAAATAAACATTTCCTTGCTCATCGGTTGCAATATCTCCGATTTTGGTAACCTCAGCATTCTGCGAACCTCTGAATGTATTATCTTGAGTTAAGCTAATTTCAGTTACATCTGAAATATCGAAATTTCGAACATTCGGGAGTTTCGAATCATTTTTTGAAGTCGTTTGCGTACATCCAATCAACCCTGCAAATAGAATTAAGAATAAGAGCTTGCGAATAATCATCTGTGAATCTAAGAAGAATTTGCGCAATTGATAGATACAAAAAACGGAGAGGATGTAATGTCCCCTCCGTTTATAACCTATAACTAATCAAAAATTATACTTTGAATCGCTCGAACACCGCTTTGTCTAGTTCTTCGCGGTGATCGGGATGCGCAATTTCTACCATTGCTTTCGCACGCTGACTTAAATTTTTACCGTATAAACTGGCAATTCCATACTCGGTTACAATGTAGTTTACGTGAGCTCGTGTTGTAACCACGCCGGCCCCTTGTTTTAGAAACGGCACAATTCTGCTGATGCCTTTATTGGTTTGAGATGGCAGTGCTATAATTGGTTTCCCGCCTTTCGATTTTGCAGCTCCGCGAATAAAATCCATTTGTCCGCCTACACCACTGTAATGATAGGTCCCGATGGAATCGGCGCAAACCTGTCCGGTTATGTCAATTTCTACTGCACTGTTAATAGCCGTTACTTTCGGATTTTGTTTAATCACTTTTGTGCTGTTCACATACTCGATATCGAGCATAGCAATGGAAGGATTGTCGTCGATGTACTCGTACACTCTTTTTGATCCCATCACGAATCCCGAAACCACTTTGCCGGGGAATTTTACTTTCTTACGTCCGTTGATCACTCCTTTTTCAACCAGGTCAATCACGCCGTCGGCAAACATTTCGGTGTGAATTCCAAGATCTTTATGATTCACCAAACTCTTGAGTACTGCATTAGGAATGGCTCCAATTCCCATTTGTAGTGTGGCGCCATCTTCCACTAGTTCGGTACAAAAGCGCCCAATCCGCATTTCAATATCATTTGGTTCGGGTAGAATTTGCTCCGGAAGAGGATCGTTATTTTCAACCATCACATCGATATCATTCACATGAATGAAACCTGCACCGTGTGTACGTGGCATATTGGGATTGATTTGTGCAATCACAAACTTCGCCGTTTCTGCAGCTGGAAGTGCGCCAACCACTGAAACACCCATCGAGCAATATCCGTGTTTATCAGGAGGTGAAAGGTTTAGCAATGCAACATCGATGGGCAATATTCCTTTCCGCATTAATCCGGGTACATCACTTAGAAAAACAGGTATATAATCTGCTCTACCTTCGTTTACAGCCTTTCGCATGTTTGCCCCAACGAAAAACACATTAGCTCTAAAATTTTCAGCATATTCGGGTTTGGCATATAATGCTTCGCCCTCGGTATGAATATGAACTACTTCTACATTTCGTAATTCCGATGCACGCCCTACCATGGCCTCTATTAACTTGAATGGCACGGCATTTACACCATGAATAAACACTCTGTCGTTCGACTTGATGAGTTTTACAGCTTCTTCTGCTGATTTGTATACGCCCATTTCTAACGCTCCATTAATTATTTGTTTCCGGCAAAGAATATCGAAGAAATGTGAACTTCTTATAAATAAAAAAGCGATTCCGCCAGAAATCGCTTTTTATTTTTTTGATTATTAATGGTCAGTCTAGGTTAGTTTGACAGCGCTACATTCCATACTTCGTCGTATCCGAATCGCGATTGTTCTGCAGTCAACTCCTGCATGGTCTTTTTGATCAGATTGATGATCATATCTTTTTGCCCGATTCTATTTAACGCATTCAGATCCGTAAACTCATCCCTCGAGAACGGCACTCCTGGGCCTTCAAAACTTCCCTGCATCCATGTATTCGCCATCCCGTCGAAAGCTTGGGTTTGTCCGGTTATTTGAAAGCTCACTAAAGGCAATAACACAATTTTGTCATCGCTGTTTGCTGCAACCCGATAATCAATCGAGATATTCAACAAAGCATCCAAGTCCATATCCCGCAGAAGTGATGGCATCGGTGCGGCGTCTGCAATCATTGCAGTACTTCGATCGGAGAGAATTTCGCCTAACGATGTAGCAACCAATCGTTTCGTATCTCTGAAATTCTTCTTGATATATACTTTCGTGTTCTCGTCTTCTGGTTCATAGAATTCGTTATAAATTGGGTTCGATGTAATTGCATCCACATCTACAACACTTGCCCCAAAATCACTTTCGAGCGTTTGAACTAAGTCAGCGTACATGTTTTCCATAAACTGATTCCAATAACGGTCATCCAATTGTGGAAATTCGAAAGTTGTGGTTGTGGTAGTTGTTGTAATTACCCGGTAAGAACCATAATCCGTTTCACTTTCACTGGTTTCTGTTTCTTGCTCGAACAACGTACCATTTATGGAGAGCGAGGCCAATCCAATTCTGTTTATTTGTGTGTTCAGAGGCCGTGCATACCATGCATTGGAACTGTACGCGTTGTACGAAAACTTTCCATTGGCTTCCTCTACACTTCCTTTTATTCTGATGTAGGCTCTGCCTTCAACGTCACCTTCTAAGGTAACCGGTTGTGTATCGAAGGACGTTGAAGTTCGCTTGAAATAAGTAAACGGTTGATTGGCGTTTTCTCTGTTATCTTCAACTATGGAAACTTGTAGGTGATTCTCCCCGGTTGCCCAATTTGTAACATCTTTACCCGTTGGGCCGCCACCTGCAATATGTTTATGAAGGAAAGCATTCGCCGGAACCGTAATTTTATTGTCAACTAAAGTGGATTGAAAGTATGCAAATCCTTTAACTCCAACAGCTTTTGTAATTAATGCGATTCGTACTCGCTTGCCACGCGCAGCTTCATTGAAATCGAGTTCAAGTTCCAAATCTTCGTTCATATTAATAGTTGCATTCTCGCTCATTCCGTTAATACTTCGAATGGATACCGATGGAGCAGCAGAAATCGTGAATTCAGTAACATCACCATCTACATTTTCTAACCGAACGGTTTTTGGGGATGTATCTCCTTCATCAAATTTTGCCATATAAACGCCACCGCCATAACCGGGCGCTTCTTTTCCATCTACGGTTACAGTACCATCCAGATTAATGAAACCAACGCTGCCATCGGGCTTTAAAAGTTGTACACCAACCAGCGTGTGTCCTTCCTGCCAGTCTGCCCCGGATCCCAGGGTAATCCCTGTTTCCGGCGAATACATATTTGATTGATACAATCCTAAAGCTGCTATTTGGCCAAAATCTTTTTCTTTTTTGGTCATTAGTTTCATGGCAACTTCACCCATTTTTGTTTGGATAGTAGCACAGGAACTAAAAAGTATTAACACACTCAGTAAGCCAACGTATTTTTTCATCATCATTCTATTCGTTTAGTTTACCAAATGGTACCCTCTTGCATAGCTATTCTCTATCCCCCAAACGGAGTATTCTTGGTTGTTCAATACTCTCTGCTTTCTCCCGATAACTTATATTTCAAAACATCACTTTTAATTCACAAACAGCTGCAATATTTCTTCTTAATCATTAATCCTCTGAATATCAGATTGTTAGCTGCGCGGCCAAAATAAGTGCCCTTATTACTTATAAAATGAAGAGAATTATTCTATATTAAACTATTAAGGGTTGACGGATGGAAATGATTTAGGTCGGTTTAAGGAGTGACATGGTTGACGAAAAACTTGTAGAGCAGGCGATTGGAAGTCCGCTCTATAATAGTAAAAATATACCTTTCTGTATTACAACACAGGGATTACACTTTGTGTTTGTAAATGACGCCTTTTGCAAAATTTCTGGGTATTCCAAAGAAGAGCTATTAAATAAAAGTGTTTCCATTCTGCTTGGCCCAAAAAAAATGGCTGCTGCATTTAATGAGTTTTTCCATTTTCTCAAGTATCGAAAAAATAAGAAACTCGTTTGGCGGGTTACCGGAAAAAATGGAAAAATACTGGTAGCTAAAATCGAGGTAATGAACCTCAAGATCGACGGAAAAAACTACATGCTAACCATTGCCTTAGATCATACAGAAATAACTGAATCTAAAGGACTGGCAGAATCTTCTGAGGAAAAATACCGCAGTTTAACCGAAAATTTACCTCACATAATCTGGACCAATGATGTAACGGGCAAACCCGTATACATGAATAAAGTAGCACTTAAATATTTTGGCAAAACCAGTGATGATTTTGATGCTTGGAATTGGTTAGATCATTTTGATAACGAAGAAGCACGCGAGCTGGAAAAAGAATGGGATATTGCATCATCGCTGGAAAATCCAGTTCAAAAAATCATAAGGATTAAAAACAAAAACGGTCATTATAAATGGTTTCAAGTGATCTTGTTTCCTCAATATGATGATCAAAATGAAACCACTACATGGACAGCCATTGCTACCGATATTGATGATCGGATTAAAGCAGAACGTAAACTTGAAAAGGCGAATAGCCGACTTCGATCCCTCATCAATGCATCTCCAATACCAATTTATTCACTAGATACGAACGGGCATGTAAAGGATTTTTGGAATCCCGCTGCAGAACGAATTCTTGGATGGAAAAAAGAAGAAGTATTAGGTAAAATTACTCCATTAGCTACGGCTAAATACTATGAAGATTTCGAAAAGAATCTCAAGCTGATCAAAGAACAAGGGCAGTTTAAAGGTGTAGCCAAACGAGAAATAAAGGATGGCTCGGAAGTAGCCATTGAAGTACATAGCGGCTGTATTTACAACGATGATCGGGAAATTGAAGAAATCATCATTCTATTATTAGACATCACCCAGCAAGAAGCTCAAAAAATTCACCTCCAAGATTCGCTAGCTGAAAAGAAAACGCTGCTACAGGAAATTCATCATCGCGTAAAGAATAATTTATCCATTGTAGTTAGTCTGCTACAACTTCAAGTTTTTAGATCTGTGAATGAAGCAGAAAAGAGCAAGTTGATGGACGCCCAAAATAGGGTCATGTCTATTGCGATGGTTCACGAACTGCTGTATTCGACCGATGAATTCAGCAAAGTAGATTTGAAAGCATATTACGATCAATTGATTAATAGTATTGCATCGAATATGCAGATTCAAACACGCGGGGTTTTACATGAATTGGATATTACGCTCGAAAATTTGAATATCAATCAGGCTATACCACTTGGATTATTGATCAACGAGCTTATCACCAATTCACTCAAGTATGCTTTCCCAACTATATCCGAAGAAAGCAGAATCAAACTTTCCATTCATCCCGATGGAAAAAATATCCTAGTGCATTATATGGATAACGGGATCGGATTCAATGCAGATGACGATTCTTTTACCACCGGTTTAGGATTCCAAATCATTAAATCTTTACTCATTCAATTAGATGCCAAGTATGAGATGAATACAAAAGATGGATTCGAATTGGATATGTGTTTCGAAAACCATTTACAAAGCGAGAACTCTGAAGAGGTGATTTAATCTTTATTTCCCACTAAAATCGCCACACCTAAACCGGCACCTACATAGGATTTTTTCTCCCGATGATCAGCAAAAGCATTACTGATCTGATATGTAGAATGAATATTGAAAACAAAGTTCTTGAAGAGTTTTAGTTCAAGTCCGGCACCTAAGCCATAATTGGTGTAGTAACAGCGATTGTTATTATTATTACACGCATCAAATCTGTATAAAGTATTGTCGATAGCAGTACCGGCTAAACCGTAAAACCTTAACCACTTTAGCTCTATCAAATCGCGCTGATATTCAATTCCTAACGAGAACTTTGCCTCGTCTTCATATTCACTTAAAAATAAAGCGGAAAATTTCAGATTGTCCCAATAGCTAAGGTCTTGAATATAATACATATTCATCCCCGTCAATGTTGACAAAGAAAATCCAAGATGCTTTGGGCGAAATACTTCCGCATTATTCTGCGCTTGTAGTAACGGACTAGTTAAAGAAACTAATCCGATAAGCAATAGCGATAATTTCTGCATCATAAATATTCACTCTTCATTCATTTAATTAAAGCGATTTCGATATCGCCAATAACTGAATGAAGGGTGAAATATTTCCCAATAACTATCGCGTCAGTTTTTTGTAATGGATGCGATGTGGTTGATCGTCGGTGATACCAAGGCGTTGTTTTCTGTTTTCTTCGTACTCTTGATAATTCCCTTCGAACCAGTAAACCTGACTATCACCCTCGAATGCCAAAATGTGGGTTGCCACACGATCTAAAAACCATCTATCGTGTGAAATTACAACCGCACAACCTGCAAAACTTAACAACGCTTCTTCCAAAGCACGCAAAGTGTTCACGTCTAAATCATTGGTTGGCTCATCCAATAACAGCACATTAGCGCCTTCTTTCAACATTTTAGCTAAATGTACACGATTCCGCTCACCACCGGATATCTGTCCGGTTTTCTTTTGTTGATCGGAGCCACTGAAATTGAATCTAGAAACATACGCTCTTGAATTAACTTCACGGTTGCCCAGTTGTAGAATATCATGCCCACCGGATATTTCCTCCCAAATCGTTTTTGAAGGATCAAGCGGCCGCTTTTGGTCGATATAACCAAGTTGAACCGTTTCTCCGATTTCCATTTCACCCGAATCCGGTGTTTCCTCACCAATGATCATTTTGAACAAAGTAGTTTTACCTGCCCCGTTCGGTCCGATAACCCCTACAATTCCACCCGGTGGTAAATCGAAATTCATGTCTTCCACCAACAACCGATCATCATATCCTTTGGCAATATGGTTGGCGTTGATCACCTTATTTCCAAGACGAGGTCCCGGCGGGATAAAAATCTGCATTTCTTCGCTGCGCTTTTCCTGCTCTTGCGATAACAGTTCTTCATAAGCATTGATACGTGCTTTACTTTTGGCACGGCGACCTTTAGGATTTTGGCGAATCCATTCCAATTCCTGCTGTAATGTTTTTTGCCGATTGGATTCCTGCTTTTCTTCCTGCTTTAGTCGCTCTGATTTTTGCTCCAACCATGAGGTATAATTTCCTTTAAATGGAATCCCTTCTCCACGATCTAATTCCAGAATCCAACCTGCCACGTTATCCAAGAAATAGCGATCGTGCGTTACAGCGATAACAGTTCCTTCGTAGCGCGCTAAATGTTGCTCTAACCAGCCTATCGATTCAGCATCCAAATGGTTGGTTGGCTCATCCAATAACAGCACATCCGGTTTTCTGAGAAGAAGTCGGCAAAGTGCAACCCTGCGAGCTTCACCACCAGAAAGTACTTTTACGCTCGTATCACCGGGCGGGCAACGTAAAGCATCCATTGCCTGATCGAGCTTACTATCGAGATCCCAGGCATCTAAATGATCGATTTTTTCCTGTAGTTTGGCTTGTTTTGCGATCAGAGCATCAAAATCGGCATCAGGGTCTCCAAATGCAGCGTTTACTGCTTCGTATTCTTTGATTAAATCAACCGTTTCCTGTACGCCTTCCTCAACGATTTCCTTAACCGTCTTATCCTGATCCAATTCCGGCTCTTGTGGCAAATATCCAAATGTAATCCCTTTTTGCACACTGATATCGCCGATATAATCTTTGTCTTCGCCGGCAATAATTCTAAGCAAGGTAGATTTACCTGCACCATTTAACCCAAGAACCCCGATTTTGGCGCCATAGAAAAATGATAAGTAAATGTCTTTTAGAACCGTTTTATTGGGTTTATGAACTTTGCTCACTCCAACCATGGAGAAAATAATCTTCTGATCGCTCAAGGTATTCTAGATTTGGAATTAGTGTTGATCGCTGTTTCGCTAAAGGTAAGGAGGGTTTCGGTGTTTTCAATGGATGAAATCTTAGAATCTTAGATGTTCAATCGTTCTTCAATAATTCGCAGGACTGAAGTCCTCGCTTGTTTATGTTCGAGACAAATTCTGAGGTTCAAAACCTTTACTTCATGATCGATATTAGATACACAGCTGATTTATTAATGGAACATTATCAAAATCGTACGTTGAACCAGTGGTTCAACGAGGCATACCGAACATGTTGTTCGGCACGAGGTGTAAGCTCGATGTTCATTAATTCGTAACTCGTATTTCTTAATTCCCATATTCTTACTTCAACTGTTCGTTTGTTCAATGTTCAATTCCTCCTCTCTTCCCCGTATATTGAGTTTTCATCAAGATTCTGATTTCTCTATTCCATGACCTATCTCTCGGTTGAAAACCTTTCCAAAAAATTTGGGCTAAAAACATTATTTGAAAACATCACTTTTGGTATCTCCAAAGGGGATAAAACGGCATTGATTGCACAAAATGGTACCGGGAAGTCAACGTTATTGCGGATTTTAGCAGGAGCTGAAGTGCCAGATTCGGGCGAAGTGATGGTTAGAAACGGAATACGTGTGAGTTTATTAGAACAAGAGCCGGAACTAGACGACGCGCTCACCATCAACGAATTCATCACTCATGGTGATAATGAGATGGTTAAAGTGGTTCGAAATTATGAACAAGCGGTGGAAGCACAATCAGAGAACTACTCCGAGGCCACTCAGAAGGCATTCGATAAAGCACTTGCCGAAATGGATGCAAACAACGCTTGGGATTATGAGCAAAGGCTTCAACAAATTCTTGGGCACCTAAACATTCATGACCTCGATCAACGAATAAGCTCTCTTTCGGGTGGGCAGCGAAAACGGGTAGCTTTAGCTTTTGCCTTATTGGACGATCCGGATTTACTGATTCTGGATGAGCCAACTAACCATCTTGATGTAGAGATGATTGAATGGCTGGAACAATATCTCAGTAAAAGTACCATGACGTTATTGATGGTCACGCACGACAGATATTTCCTGGATCGTGTATGTAATCATATCCTCGAAATTGAGGATGGAGAGCTTTATCACCATAAAGGGAATTACGAGTTGTTCCTCCGGAATAAAGAAGAACGAGAAGAGATTTATGCCACGGAAGTTGCCAAAGCCGGTAAATTGGCCAAGAAAGAACTTGAATGGATGCGACGGCAACCAAAAGCCCGAACTACAAAATCGAAGTCCAGAATTGACGCTTACTACGAAACCGAAAAGAAGGCCAACTCCGGCAAAGTAAAAAAGGAAATCAAACTGGAAGTGGGGGTTTCCAGAATGGGTGGACAGATTTTAGAATTGAAAAATGTGTCTAAAAGTTATGGGGACTTAACTATTCTTGATGGCTTCGATTACAATTTCAATAAGGGTGAAAAGATTGGCATAATTGGTAAAAACGGAGTTGGAAAAAGTACGTTTTTAAAGATTATCATGGGTGAAGAGTCGGCAGATTCTGGTGAGGTTCTTGCCGGGCAAACCATGATTTTTGGTCATTACAAGCAAAGTGGACACAAGTTTAAAGAAGATGCTCGAGTAATTGATGTAATCAAGGAAGTGGCTGAAGTTATTCAATTGGCAAATGGCGATACCATTTCTGCATCTCAGTTTCTGGAACATTTCATGTTCGATTCCAAGATGCAATACACACCTGTAGCAAAATTAAGTGGCGGAGAAAAACGTCGGTTAGGCTTAATGATGGTTCTAATAAAAAATCCGAATTTTCTAATTCTGGATGAGCCTACCAACGATTTGGACATTATCACGCTGGAAAAACTGGAGTCTTTTTTAGCTGATTTCGGTGGTTGCCTATTAATCGTTTCTCACGATCGCTATTTCATGGATAATTTGGTAGAACACTACTTTGTTTTTGAAGGTGATGGGATTATCAAAGACTTTAATGGCACCTACGATGAATATAAGAGCCGGAAAACAGCTCAAGAAAAAGAAGCAGAGGAAAAGAAGGCATCTTCAACAAAAAAACAGACAGAATCGGGTGCATCTAACAAAGAGCCGGAAGTAAAGAAGCTCAGCTACAACGAACGAAAGGAATACAGCAAACTCGAATCGGAAATTGAGAAATTAGAAGCAAAGAAATCTGCTCTTCAACAAGAAATGAGTTCAGGCATCACCGATTATGAAAAACTTCAGGAATTATCCGAAGAGTTTGAAACGACAAAAGAATTGATTGAAGAAAAAGAAATGCGTTGGTTGGAATTGGCAGAGCGCGCTTAGCAAACTTTACCATCCAACTCTTGTTCCAAAGCTCTGTGATTGGGTAGATATTTATCCATGAGCGCATAAAATCTTTTGCTGTGCAATCGTTCAAGTAAATGCACCATTTCGTGTACCACCACTAATTCAATTACCTCAGTTTTTTCTTTAGCGAGATGTAGATTTATCCAAACCCGGTGGTCACGAACATTGCACGTTCCCCATCGTGTTTTCATTTTTTTGATGCCAAACTCTCGCACCTGAACTCCCATAATTGGCTCCCATTTTTCTATCAGTTCACCCACTAGTTTTTTCAACTCTTTTCTATACAATTGATCTAGTACTTTCTCTCTTTTTTCTGCGTCATAATTCTCTTTAATCTGAAGCAGTATGCCATCATTATGTAAATATGCGAATATGTTTTTATTTACATAATCGACCTTTAAAGGCATTTTAACGCCGAAAAACTTATGTAGCTCACCATCAACAAATTGTTGCTTTACTCTTTGCTCTACTTTTTTTGATAGGTGATTTCTGATCCAACTTCTACGAGATTGCACAAAATCGTGTACCACTTTTTCCGACGTTTTAAGAGGCGCCGACACTCTAATTTTTCCCGTAGAGCGAGAAACTTTCAGGTAGATATTCTTGATGGGCTTGAAGGTGACTTCAACCTGAAATTCTGCAATTTGAGTATGAATAGTTCGTGAGGTTGGCTTCTTGAAAAACATATAAAAAAACCTGCTTCCTCAACGTAATGAAGAAGCAGGTTCAGCTTTAATTTAATTAGTAATCCAGATCAATTATTCTGCCCGGAGTCCAAGGAGCATCAAGTCGTGTTAACTCTGCATCAATAGCCGGAATATCGTTTTCCAGAATTGATTTAAGAGAAGTTATCACTGGTCGTAATTGCTCTTCCGCAATGGCTTTTACCATAGCTGAGGTTTCGGTAGGATCTTGCGTTGTTCCTAATCCTGATCCAATTGCAGTATTAATTCTGTTATTAAGCGATGGCGCCTGATTGATTTCAAGTGTTCGCTTTATGGGATCACCATAAATTGAAAGCCTCAGTTCTTCTAGTTTATCTTCTAACTCTTCGATTTTAGAATCGAGAAGATCACTTTGAACCATTCGATTTGCAGCCTGATAATACTCCAAACGATCATTGATTTCACTAAAAGCATTTCTTGCGCTATTAGCTGCTTTAGAAAGCTCCATCAAGTCTTTTTGGTAAGCAAGCACTGCATCAGGATTGGTTGCCGGTAATGTCACATTATTCAGCGATTTCACAACAAAAGACACAGGCTCTGACAGCATCGTCATTTCACCGTCTTCCATTTTGGAAAGTTGAACCGTGTAAGTTCCGGGAAGTACCATAATGCCGGATTCCAGATTTTGTGTAGGATTAGCTGAATTTGTTCGTATCTGATCGGTATCAGGATAACGTAGATCCCAATGAATTCTATTGATTCCCTTTCTGCCTGAAGTTCGGAGCTCATTTACGATCTCATTATTTGCATCACGGATCGTGAACATCAAATAATCTTTCTCATCATCAGCTTCTGCTTCCAGTTGTTCATAGGTGGGATAGTACACGGTTTCTCCTTCATCGCGCTGTTCCTTCTCCTCCTTTTTGCGTTGATCTTCCAACGACTGAAAGCTCTCTTTTAGATAATACGTAAAGGCTGCGCCGAATTCAGGATTTTCGCCCATATAGAAATCTTCCCCTTGAAATCCTTTGGGGCCTAACCAGGAAATGGTAGCACTTGCCGCAATTGGGCTGTATGGAATGTATTGAAAAGCATCACTCACGTTAAACAAATGCGCTTCACTTTCTTCTACTTCTTTAGTGAAGTCGCGTAATGCTGAGTAATCATCTAAAATATAGAATCCCCGGCCAAAGGTGCCCAATACAAGGTCATTTTCCCGTGTTTGAATATTTATATCACGGACAGCGATCGTTGGCACGCCATTAGCAAATTTCTTCCAATAGTCTCCACCGTCCATAGTCATGAATAAGCTGAATTCAGTACCGATAAACAGTAAATCAGCCACGTCAGGATCTTCTTCTATCGCATAAATTGAACCTCTTTCGGGAAGGTTGCTCGCTATGGAAGTCCATCGTTTACCTTGATTTGAGCTTTTCAACAAGTAAGGCTTAAAATCACCTCGCTTGTGATTATTGAACGCAGCATAAACTATATTTACATCGTGCGCAGATGGAATGATTTCATTCACATAGGTCATACTTGGAACACCCGGAAACTCGTCATACTTCGCCCAGTTTTCCCCACCATCGGTGGATACATGAATGAGTCCATCATCGGTTCCTGCATAGATCAGGTTTTCATCAAGTGGTGATTCTGCCAGAGCCACAATATTTCCATACTGCGTGGTACTGGCGTTTTTAGCAACGGCATCCATTGGCCACACTTTATCCATCACCTCCAAACGATTTCGATCGATCTGTCGAGTTAAATCTCCGGAAATCTCACGCCAGCTTTGCCCTCTGTCATCGCTGCGAAGTACTCTATCAGATGCGTAATAAAGGCGTTTATTATCATGTGAACTCACTAAAAAAGGTGAATCCCAATTCCAATTGTACTCGTAATCGGCGCCGGCAGGTGGTTGCGGGATAATATTCTGAGTTTCCCCACTCTGGCGGTCGAAACGATACAGGTTTCCGTATTGTGCCTGACTATAGATGATGTTCGGATCTTCGGGATCTACATGAGGTTCAAATCCATCACCAAGCAGCGTTACCTGCCAATCTTTGTAGGTTAAACCGGTAGGTTCAATCGAACGGGTGGGACCACCAATTGTGAAATTATCCTGAGTTCCACCGTAAACATTGTAGAATGGATAGTCGTTATCAACCGCAACTTTATAAAATTGAGTTACCGGAAGGTTGGTATAAAACCGCCAGGTTTTCCCGCGATCGTAGCTTTCATACACCCCACCATCGTTACCATTTAGTAAATGATTAGGGTTATCAGGATTAATCCACTGCGCGTGATTATCGATGTGCTTATTGAGTTCTCCAACATTCGAGAAGGTCTTCCCACCATCTTCAGATACTCCCGAAAAGGTATTCATCACATATACAAGATCAACATCAACCGGATCAGCCACTACTTCCTGATAATAATTTCCGCTGGATGAATAACTACTACGTCGCTCCCAGCTTTCCCCACGATCAGTTGATCGATAAAAACCGCTTTTGCCGGTTTGGGCTTCTACTGTGGCATAAATTACATCGTTGTTAGCAGGAGAAATATCCAGACCAATTCGCCCAATATCGCCCGATGGCATACCTTTCATAATCTTGCGGAAGTTATTCCCACCATCAGTTGATTTATAAATAGCAGATTCCGGTCCGCCACTTATATAGGTAAATACATGTCGTCGCCGTTGATGAGCCGTTGCATAAATTACATCAGGATTGCGTGGATCAAGATGCACTTCGTTGATTCCAGTGTGTTCACTTATATCAAGAATTTTCTCCCAGTTTTCGCCTCCATCAACCGTTTTATATAGTCCGCGATCTCCACCTGAACTCCAAAGTGGCCCTGTTGCAGCAACGTAAACTACGTCAGAATCACGTGGATCAATTTCGATCATCCCGATATGCTCAGAATTTTTCAATCCCATGTGTTTCCAGCTTTTTCCACCGTCAATGGTCTTATAAACACCATCTCCATATGCCACCGAACGCTGATTGTTATTCTCGCCGGTTCCAACCCATACTACATTATGATTATTTGGATCCATGGCTACAAAACCAATAGAATACGAACCCTGAGCGTCAAAAACGGGCTCTAGTGTAATGCCTCGATTGGTAGTTTTCCAAACTCCACCCGATGAGGTTGCTACATAAAATTCGCTGTGGTTATCCGGATTAACGGCGAAATCAGAAATCCGTCCGGAAGTAAATGCTGGACCAATACTTCTGAATTTAAATGCTGATAGCGAAGTAGAATATCTTGAATCGCTTGGCTCATCTTGAGCCACTGCATCTATAGAAATCGAAAAAAAGATAAAAAGTGCAAGGAAGCACCCCGAGAATAAATTCCGCATAGTGTACCTAATTAAGTTAAAATGAACTCCGAAAATGAGAGTACAGAGTAACTAAATATGCAGGGATATGCTGTAAAATTTATCGGTTGATATATTTTTCAGGGATGGGATTTGCCGGATTTTCAGAGGACCAGAATACCGAAATGATCCACCATCGATTGCCATCGTTAAATAATTGAATACTGTTTATACCACGCATAAAAACCTCCCCTTCTTTTGTACGGCGAGAATCGTAGGTACTAAACACGTGGGCGATATTCCCAAATTGCTCAACAACTTGCCCAATTTCAGATTCGAAAAATCCATCTCGCTCTAGGCTAGAGCCGGCACGTTCGATGTATTCTTCAGGAGTCCAGCTTAGATATCCAATATTTCCCTCTCGATCAGTATAGGTGGGAATTAAGCGGCCATCGGGTGCAAATAAATTCTTAAATCTATCCCAATCTCTAGCCTCACCTGCCTCTCCCGAAATAACTTCGTACAACGCATCTATGGTTGATTGAATGGATTCGGTATCACTTTGATATTGGCCAAATATCGATGTTGAGCAACAGATAAGTATCGCTGAAAGCAGAAAGGATCTCATAGGTTTAATTTTGAAGGATTTGTTCGATGCGGTGCTGTTCGTCGTCGCTTAACTCTAAGTTATTGATGGCTTCAACATTGTTCTCGAGTTGCTTAATACTACTTATGCCAATCAATGAAGTAGTAACTGCGGGGTGCCGTAGTATCCAAACTAAGGCGAGTTGCGCTAACGATTGTCCTCGTGATTCTGCAATTGCATTCAAGTCTTTGATTTTTTGCAACAATTCTTCCGTAAGATCTCCCTTTTGGAGGAACCCGTCTGGATCGGCTATGCGCGAATTTTCGGGTATTCCATGTAAGTATTTATTGGTTAATAAACCTTGCGCTAATGGCGAAAATGGGATGCTACCCACACCTTCTTGCTGAATCACATCAAAAATCCCTTCACGCTCCGGCTCACGATGAAACATGTTGTATTTTGGCTGATGAATAATGATCGGAACTCCCCAAGACTTTAACATTTGGATAGCCTCACGCGCCCGATCGGCCGGGTAATTGGAGATACCGGCATATAGTGCTTTCCCTGATCGTACAATTTGCTCCAACGCTCGCATACTTTCTTCAAGCGGAGTTTCATAATCCGGACAATGATGATAGAAAATATCAACATATTCTAAACCCATGCGTTTTAGACTTTGGTCACAACTAGCGATCAAATACTTGCGTGAACCACCTTTTCCGTAAGGACCATCCCACATATCGAAGCCTGCTTTACTGCTGATTATCAACTCGTCTCTACGCCCGTGGAAAATGGTTTTTAACGCTCGTCCAAATTGCTCTTCAGCGCTACCTGGTGGCGGGCCGTAGTTATTGGCTAAATCAAAATGTGTAATGCCTAACTCGAAGGCTCTTGTTAACATTTGATCTACTTTTTCCGGGGTTTGTTGCCCTCCAAAATTATGCCAAAGCCCTAGTGAAAGTATGGGTAAATAGAGCCCCGAGTTTCCACATTTACGATAAGGAATTCGGTTGTAATCGGGTTTAATCATTGAATATGAAATTATCTTTTTGCCCCGAAAATAGGGCAATCAAACGCCAATTCAATATTTAGTTAGAACCGAATAATTTCCGGTCGCTCGTTTCGATAAGAAGTCATCGTTAGTCCAACGGGCGCATTTACATAAGTGGGATCGGCTACCACATATTTTTGACCATTGGAGACATGAAAATCGCCCGGAACTGTGTGCGAAAATTTTACAGCAGTAGCTAAATGTCGGCTATATCGCAGTGCAACTACCTCCAATCCTAGCAAATCCTGAACTAGTGTAGCAAAAAAGATAGCTCGGTCATCACAATCTGAATACGAATAATAAAATATTTCATCCGGCAGCATATATTTTTCTCGATCGAATTGCTCCTGATCGGTTTTGTACTCAAACGATGATTGCACAAGACGAAGTAAAAAATTAACGGCCTGCAACTCATTCATTGATTCCAAAATCGGTTCCAATTGAGTGTATAATTGCTTTTTTGTAGGCTCCGACATCGAAGCGGAAAAGAACACCGGCAAATCTGTTCTTGGGTAATATTCGAAATACGAAATCAGCTCGCTGCTAACCGTAACCGGAAACTCATATCTACGATCTTTAAACTCGAATCGCAGTGTTTTTTGAAATGATTCTGACTGATCAGCAATAGTAGGATACTCATAAATCGAAAAGTCTAGCTTACGAACCTGAGCTTCATGTCCACCGGCATAGGTAAAAATAGATCCAGGAGATTGAAATTCGTCGTTATAGTTGAGTGGAAAATATTTTTCGCCGTCAAGGATGTAATATTTTTGATCAAAAATATTACCACTCACTGCAAATAGGTTATAAACTCCATTTTCATCGTATCCTACTTTAGTTTTATATCCCGCCTTTGTGAGCAGAAACCAATTCATTAGGCGAACCAAATTCGGATGTTGAACTCCAATAATATCCTTCGAAACGGAATTTATTAATAAGATGTAGCCCCAATCATTTAGGGCCAGCTCTTCTTTTAAATCAAGAGTGTACTTCACGAACTCAGTATGATTCACACTACTTACTTCTTCCCAGAACCTCGCAATCCGATCGTTATTTAACTTTCCATTTCGGTAATGTGATGGGTTTAATTTCCTCGAAATCATTGTTGGATAACTGAAAGAAACCGAATTAGAAAAGTAATCTAATTCATAGCGCCGGGCATCTGTTTCTCCAAATAAAGCGAGCGCTAAATCTGATTCTCTTTTCCTTTCAAGTGTAATACTTGGGTTAGGTTTAGGTAGTTCGATGGGACTAGTATCCAACTCAAATCCCAGATCTATAGTAATCTTCTCATCAATCAGCACATCTTCCGGGAATTCCATTTCGGTCCTTTCCGGTGCAGTGTATACCGGTACTTCTTCGGGCTTTACCTCGCTGTAAAATCCGGCACCGCTTGATATCCCTACTTCTTCCCAGGTAGTTTTAAGCATCTTGATGAACTCTTCATCAAATTTATCTTTGTAAGCCTGAAACTCTTCCTGTTGCTGTTTTTTCCATTCCTCAAATGTTTGTGCATTCAGATAAGTAGATGAACAAAATATCAAAAAGAGAATGACCAAGAACGACTTCATTTGTACCAACAACATACCATTACCTGAATAATTATTTGAAATGAGGATGCATTTAAGAGCTTCTTTAAAACCAAACGTATGGAAATGTTCCTAGAATTTTAAACATAAAAAAACCCATACCACAATGCGTAGTATGGGTTGAATTTTGATGGAAATATCGGTTATCCGATAAATCCTAGAACAGACTGTGGTCCGTTATTCGCCTGAGCTAACGCTGAGGTAGCGGTCTGCTGCAGAATCTGCAATCTCACCGATTCGGATTGTTCTTTCGCGAAATCGGTATCCATTATTCTGGATTTTGCTGATTCAGTAGCCGAGATCGACTCACTTAATGTGTCCTCTCTTAGAGAAAGTGAAGACTGCGTAATACCAATAGTATTTACATTCGATGCCATGGTGTCGATGGCTGAATCAACCGCACTAATAAATGCGTTGAAATCAGCAGCCGTTGCCGTTGAAGCAAAAGTAAAGGTACCTTGATCGGAAGCAGTTGCTGCCGTAACAGAAATGGCTCCACCCGAAGCAGCTCCACCACCAGCTGTGGTTGTAGCACCAAGCGATGCATCACCTGATGCAGCAAATAGTTCACCTACATTCACCGCATTAATTGTAGCGGTAATGGTGTCTTCGGCACGCTCACCTGTTTGGAATGTTAAAGTGATAGATCCACTGTTATTTGCACCGTTTAACAGCTCGGTATCTTGGTAAATGGTTTGGTTCGCGATCTCATTGATATCGGATCCAATAGCGGCAATCTGATCGCCAATATATCCACGCTCGGTATCACCTAGTGTATCGTTGGCAGCTTGTGTTGCCAGACTTTTCATTTCGATTAAGCTATCCATTACGATATCGAAGCTCGATTCTGTAATATCAAGCACTGATTTAGCATCGCCCACATTTTGAAGCGACTGCTCCAGACCAGCCACACGGCTTTTCAATTTAGTTGCAATAGAATAGCCCGCAGCGTTGTCTTCTGCTTTATTGATTTTTTTACCCGTTGTTAAACGCTCTCGGCTGTTCGCCAAATCACGATTTACACGGTTTAAAGATAACTGTGCATCAAGAGATTGCACGTTAGTATTTACTCGGTTTAGATCTCCAAAACTAGCCATATTTCTTCACCTTTTTTTTGTTATTAATTTATATAGTTTGCTCTGGTTGATATGTTTATCGATCTGAGTTTTCCGGTCTTAAATTCTGAAATCAATTTTTTTAAATTAATCGCCTTTTAAAGCCATTTAAGCCTCATTATCGTTTTTTTTCAGAAGCATTTATCCGAGTTTTTGTTTTATATTTTATTGAATTTACTGAATAAAAAAACCCTCATCACTTTGAGTAATGAGGGTTATTATTTTAGAATATTTTATTAGATAAATTATCCAATAAATCCTAGCACTGACTGCGGTCCGTTGTTAGCCTGAGCTAATGCTGAAGTAGCCGTCTGCTGCAGGATCTGCAGTCTCACCGATTCGGATTGCTCTTTTGCGAAGTCGGTATCCATGATTCTGGATTTCGCTGATTCTGTAGCTGAAATCGACTCACTTAGCGTATCTTCTCTAAGAGAAAGAGAAGACTGAGTAATACCAATGGTATTTACGTTTGTAGCCATTGTATCGATAGCTGAATCAACGGCGCTGATGAATGCATTAAAGTCAGCCGCGGTTGCTGTAGATGCGAATGTAAAGGTACCTTGATCGGAAGCAGTTGCTGCGGTAACAGAAATGGCTCCACCGGAAGCGGCTCCACCACCGGCTGTGGTTGTTGCACCAAGAGAAGCATCGCCTGAGGCAGCAAATAACTCACCCACATTTACCGCATTAATTGTAGCAGTAATGGTGTCTTCGGCACGCTCACCGGTTTGGAAGGTAAGTGAAATAGATCCACTATTATTCGCACCATTTAACAGCTCGGTATCCTGATAAATAGTTTGATTTGCAATTTCATTGATATCAGTTCCAATCGCAGCAAGCTGATCGCCAATATATCCACGCTCAGTATCGCCTAAGGTATCGTTAGCCGCTTGTGTTGCTAAGCTTTTCATTTCGATTAAGCTGTCCATTACAACGTCAAAACTTGATTCTGCAATATCCAGTACTGATTTAGCATCGCCTACGTTTTGTAGGGATTGTTCCAGACCTGCCACACGGCTTTTCAATTTTGTTGCAATTGAGTAACCCGCAGCGTTGTCTTCTGCTTTATTGATTTGTTTACCGGTTGTTAGTCGCTCTCGGCTGTTTGCCAGGTCACGGTTTACACGGTTAAGTGAAAGTTGTGCATCTAATGATTGCACGTTGGTATTCACTCGGTTTAGATCTCCAAAACTAGCCATTATGGTTCACCTTTTTATTATTAATATTTACATATGTTGCTCTGGTTACATCAGTTATCGAACCCAAAATTGCCGTCTTAAATCGTAAGAGAAAAATATTTTATAAATATGCTAATAGTTGATTTAACTAGCTTTATAATCATAATTATATTGCAAAATATTATATAACTGTACTCACCTATTTTTATACGCTAAAACAAAAAAGCCCTTATCACTATTAAGTAATAAGGGCTACTTGTAAAACTAATTATTAGATAAATTATCCAATAAAACCTAGTACAGATTGCGGACCGTTATTTGCCTGAGCTAAGGCTGAAGTAGCGGTCTGCTGCAAGATCTGTAATCGTACGGATTCGGACTGCTCTTTCGCGAAGTCGGTATCCATGATCCTGGATTTCGCAGATTCAGAAGCTGAAATCGACTCACTCAATGTATCTTCTCTTAAAGAAAGTGATGATTGCGTGATACCAATGGTATTTACATTTGTTGCCATAGTGTCGATGGCTGTATCCACTGCACTAATAAAGTTATTGAAATCAGCAGCAGTTGCTGTTGTCGCGAAGGTAAAAGTACCTTGATCGGAAGCCGTTGCTGCTGTAACAGAAATGGCTCCACCACTAGCTGAAGCGCCACCGGCTGTAGTTGTAGCACCAAGAGATGCATCGCCTGAGGCAGCAAATAACTCACCAACATTTACAGCATTTATGGTTGCAGTGATGGTGTCTTCAGCGCGCTCACCGGTTTGGAAAGTAAGAGAAATCGAACCACTATTATTCGAACCATTCAAGAGTTCAGTATCCTGATAGATGGTTTGATTTGCGATTTCATTGATGTCTGATCCAATTGCGGCAATTTGATCACCAATATATCCACGCTCGGTATCGCCAAGTGTATCGTTGGCTGCTTGTGTTGCAAGACTTTTCATTTCGATAAGGCTGTCCATCACAACATCAAAACTTGATTCTGCAATATCCAGTACTGATTTAGCATCACCTACATTCTGCAGGGATTGTTCCAGACCTGCTACACGGCTTTTCAATTTGGTTGCAATTGAGTAACCCGCTGCGTTGTCTTCTGCTTTATTTATTTTTTTACCCGTTGTTAGTCGTTCTCGGCTGTTTGCCAGGTCTCGGTTTACACGGTTAAGTGAAAGTTGTGCGTCGAGCGACTGCACGTTGGTATTCACTCGGTTTAAATCTCCAAAACTAGCCATAGGAGTTCACCTTTTATAGTTTGTTATAATTAATGTGTTGCTCGGTTACATCAATTATCGAACTCAAAAACTCACTCTTAATCTTTCAGAAAAATAAATATCAGCAATCGCACTTCAACTGTTAATACACAAGTTGTGATGAGTAAGATGCCCCAACTGTTTATTGAACTCACGAATTCTGCCAAGACTATGGGTATAAAAAAAGCCATGCACTGAAACTCAATGCATGGCTGTAAACTAAATCGGTTGCTCTTAGATAAATCCAAGAACCGACTGTGGACCGTTATTTGCCTGAGCTAATGCTGAGGTAGCGGTCTGCTGCAGAATCTGTAATCGTACTGATTCTGATTGTTCTTTTGCGAAGTCAGTATCCATTATCCTGGATTTAGCAGATTCCGTTGCGGAAATAGACTCTGACAACGTGTCCTCTCTTAATGAAAGGGAAGATTGTGTAATACCAATGGTATTTACGTTGGTAGCCATAGTATCAATGGCCGAATCAACAGCGCTGATAAAGTTGTTGAAATCAGCAGAAGTAGCGGTAGATGCGAAGGTAAAGGTACCTTGATCGGAAGCAGTTGCTGCGGTAACAGAAATAGCTCCACCCGAAGCGGCTCCACCACCGGCTGTAGTTGTAGCTCCTAAAGAAGCATCGCCCGATGCGGCAAATAACTCACCAACATTTACCGCGTTGATGGTTGCAGTAATCGTATCTTCAGCTCGCTCACCGGTTTGGAAAGTAAGAGAAATAGAACCACTGTTATTAGCACCGTTCAATAGTTCGGTATCTTGATAAATGGTTTGATTTGCTACTTCATTGATATCGTTTCCAATTGCAGCAATCTGATCGCCAATGTATCCACGCTCGGTATCACCCAGCGTATCGTTCGAAGCCTGTGTAGCCAAGCTTTTCATTTCGATCAAGCTATCCATTACAACATCAAAACTGGATTCAGCAATGTCTAATACAGACTTTGCATCTCCAACATTTTGTAATGATTGCTCCAGACCTGCCACACGGCTTTTCAATTTAGTTGCAATTGAATATCCAGCAGCGTTGTCTTCTGCTTTATTGATTTGTTTACCGGTAGTTAAACGCTCACGGCTATTAGCCAAATCGCGATTTACTCGGTTTAGTGAGAGTTGTGCATCTAATGATTGCACATTGGTATTCACTCGGTTTAGATCTCCAAAACTTGCCATTATTTCACCTTTTTATTTTATATATGTTGCTTTGGTGATTAGCTTATCGAACTGAATTAACGATTCTTAAATATTTTCTATAAAATTCATCATTTTTTTGAAATATAATTGAACTTTTTCGATCAATTATATCAACTACTTATTTAGTTTTATTATACGATTAAACAAAAAAATCCCACACCATAAATGGCGCAGGATTTTATTAATAAAATAGATTTATTTTAGTATCGTAGACTAGATAAATCCAAGTACAGATTGTGGACCGTTATTCGCCTGAGCTAATGCTGAGGTAGCGGTTTGTTGCAGAATTTGTAGTCGAATTGATTCGGATTGCTCCTTAGCAAAATCAGTATCTAAAATTCTGGATTTAGCAGATTCGGTAGCTGAGATCGACTCAGACAGCGTATCTTCTCTCAAAGAAAGCGATTTCTGAGTAATACCAATCGTATTTACATTACCCGCCATCGTATCGATGGCTGAATCTACTGCACTGATAAAGCTATTGAAATCTTCGGAAGTAGCCGTAGATGCGAAGGTAAAAGTACCCTGATCGGATGCCGTAGCAGCAGTTACCGAAATGGCTCCACCTGAAGCGGCTCCACCACCGGCTGTGGTTGTTGCACCTAGCGATGCATCACCCGAGGCAGCAAATAGCTCACCAACATTTACTGCGGCTATGTTTGCGGTAATCGTATCCTGTGCTCGTTCACCTACCTGAAAGGTTAGGCTTACACTGCCAGAATTATTCGTTCCATTCAGAAGTTCAACTTCCTGATAAATGGTTTGATTAGCTACTTCGTTGATATCGTTTCCGATGGCCGCAATTTGATCGCCAATGTACCCTCGCTCGGTATCACCCAGCGTATCGTTGGCAGCCTGAGTAGCCAGGCTTTTCATTTCGATCAAACTATCCATCACGATATCATTACTCGCTTCCGCGATATCGAGTACAGATTTAGCATCTCCTACGTTTTGTAGTGATTGCTCTAATCCTGCAACGCGACTGCTAAGCTTAGTCGCAATTGAATATCCGGCTGAATTATCTTCAGCTTTATTTATACGTAGACCTGTTGTTAGCCTTTCACGGCTATTGGCGAGATCACGATTAACTCTATTGAGTGAAAGCTGTGCGTCTAGCGACTGCACGTTGGTATTCACCCTGTTAAGATCTCCAAAACTTGCCATATTATTTCACCTCTTGTTTTATTTCTGAAATACATTGCTTGGTGAAATTTTTATCGAGGATGAAAAAAACGATCTTAAATCGAACTAAAAAAAATAATTCGACTTATTTCACGGGCTAATATTTCAAATTTAACAAGGAGTTAAATATGTGGGCTAATTCGAAATCAGAAAAAAAAGATTTTAGAAAAGTAAAATTCCTGCGCGCAAAAATAGCCCGAATTGAAAAATCCGGGCATTTTCACTTAAAAGGACGGGTTGTAATAAAAAGTCTAGAAAACCATACCCTCCGATCAGGACAAGTATGGATTTTCTAGTCTACGTTGCTTGAATTACTGGCCTAAGAATCCAAGTACCGCCTGCGGACCGTTGTTAGCCTGGGCTAATGCTGAGGTCGCAGTTTGCTGCAAGATCTGAAGTCTTACAGTTTCGGCCTGTTCTTTGGCAAAGTCGGTATCCATGATTCGGCTCTTCGCAGATTCGTTTGCCGAGATCGACTCAGATAGGGTTTCTTCTCTAAGAGATAGTGAAGACTGAGTGATACCAATTTGATTCACATTTTCTGCCATGGAATCGATAGCTGTATCGATAGCAGTTATGAAAGCGTTGAAATCGGCGCCGGTTGCTGTTGATGCGAAGGTGAAAGTACCTTGATCGGAAGCTGTAGCAGCAGTTACTGAAATTGCGCCACCTGAAGCGGCTCCACCACCTGCTGTTGTAGTTGCACCTAGAGATGCGTCGCCGGATGCTGCGAATAATTCGCCGATATTTACTGCATTAATAGTAGCAGTTATAGTGTCTTCTTGTCGCTCACCGGTTTGGAAGGTTAGTGAAATACTTCCTGAGTTGTCTACACCATTTAATAGGTTTTGATCCTGATAAATGGTCTGGTTTGCGATCTCATTAATGTCAGAGCCGATGGCCTGAATTTGATCACCGATGTATCCACGCTCGGTTGATCCTAAAGTGTCGTTAGCAGCTTGTGTAGCTAGTGCTTTCATTTCTATCAAGCTATCCATTACGATGTCGAAGCTTGATTCTGCGATGTCTAATACCGACTTCGCATCACTTACATTTTGTAGAGACTGCTCGAGTCCGGCTACTCTACTTTTTAATTTAGTTGCGATCGAATAACCAGCTGCGTTGTCTTCTGCTCGGTTGATCTTGCTGCCAGTAGTTAAGCGCTCCTGGCTGTTTGCTAAGCTGCGGTTAATTCGGTTAAGAGATAACTGCGCGTCGATTGATTGAACGTTAGTTCCTACTCTGTTTAAATCTCCAAAACTTGCCATAGTAAATCACCAATATAGTTTAGTTGTTGTGTAAATAGTTAGATAATTGCATACGTTAGTTGATAGAGTTATCGAGCGGGAATGGACGGTCTTAAATCATCGACTTAAATTTTTTTCAAATATTTTTTTAAAGCCCCTTTTTCTTCGTTTTTGATATCATAAACGGCGATTTTAGCTAACATTTAATTTCACTTTTTATTCAAAAAATGCAGGAATTGAATTTTTTTTAGCCGAAAACAACGATTTCTGTGCGTGGTTTTTTTTAAGGGTTTTCAGTTTTATTTGATCAGAACTTATAAGGGACTTTTTGTGCTGCCACTAAAGCACAAAATCACGATCGTTTGAAGGGCTGGTTGTACGAATAAAAGTGACGATCAAAGCAAGAACCAACCATTCGTAATTCGAAAATTTACATTCGCAAATTCGTAATTCTCCCCCGTTCGAAGTTCGATTGTATGAAGTTCAAAGTTCAGCTGTTCCCTAACCCCCGACCTCTTCAACCTT
Source organism: bacterium (assembly GCA_024742815.1). Lineage (GTDB taxonomy): Bacteria > Bacteroidota > Rhodothermia > Balneolales > Balneolaceae > HXMU1420-13. The sequence continues at coordinate 31,649 of JANSXX010000009.1, read as the reverse complement.
CGTACGATTACGCACTTCAGTGGATAAATCTGTCTTCTCCTTCGCAAGGAGAAGGACCCGTTGATATAGAATTGAATTAATCGAATATCACATAACCTTTAAAAAGTGCCTTCTTTCTTGGATGAAAATGAAGTGGTAAACAGGCACCAACAATTCGTACTTCGTAATTCTACATTCGCTTATTCGTAATTCCCCCCCCGTTCGAAGTTCGCTTGATCAATGTTCAATGTTCGATTGTTTCCCCCCATCACGCAGGACTAAAGTCCTCGCTTGCTTATGCTCGATATCGATTCAATGGTTCACAACACATATTCCGCTAGTGTCCAGACAAATTTATCATCCATGATCTATTACTCAAGTAGATTAACTCAAGTAAACTTGAAAAAGAAACTTCTAAGCTGGATGAAAATGAAGTGGTAAATTTGGAGCAACAATTCGTACCTCATAATTCAACATATGCATATTCACAACTCTCTAGATCTCTCACTCCGTTCGAGATGCCAAAAAGAGATCTATGTTCAAGTGTTCAACTGTTTTTAATCAACGAAGCTTTAGCGTATTTGATCAAGTGTTCATTTCTCTCAAAAAAAAAAAACGCCTCCACATTTCCATGTCGAGGCGATTCAAGCAACATATTTAAAATAAAAGGTGAAATCGGTGTCCCGATCTACCAGTACTGTTTGCACAGTTTCTTGTTATCCGGTGGCAGCATGCTCACCATAGGTATCCGACCACGAGTTGTTAATTAACTGTTGGCGGTTACCGCCGAAGCTTTTGATGGCTTCAATAATTAAATCCTGATCTGTGGTACTCAGCTCATAATAAAAGGGCAAGCGAACCAAGCGATCACTATACCGATCTGTATTAGCAAGAACCCTGCCATCATGTTTATTTTCGAAAAATTTTGAGCTATGAAGTGATTGATAATGAAACACACTATGTATTCCCATCTCGCGAAGGTGTTCAATCAATCCCGATCGTTGTGCCTCCGACTTACAAATCAGATAATACATATGCCCGTTATTTGTTGCGAAATCAGGCATACTGGGTTGTTTAATCTCTAATCGCTTGCACGCCTCTTCTAATCCTTTGTGGTATTTATTCCAAATTGCCATCCGCTTATGCTGAATGCGAATCAAATTACTTAGCTGCGCATACAAGAAAGCCGCATTTAATTCGGATGGCAAAAAAGAAGATCCAATATCCACCCAGCCATATTTGTCTACTTCGCCGCGGAAAAAAGCGGTACGGTTGGTACCTTTTTCCCAAATTATTTCCGCGCGTTCTACGAACTCATCATCGTTCAAAATCAACATTCCGCCTTCACCGGCCATGATATTCTTAGTCTCGTGGAATGAAAATGTACCCAGGTGACCAATAGAACCCAACGGACTTACACTTCCATCAGCATGGGTATAAAAACTGTTTATAGATTGAGCGGCATCCTCCACTACTTTCAACTCATATTTTTCGGCCAGTGCCATCACTTTATCCATATCGGTTGCAACGCCCGCGTAGTGTACCACCACAATTGCTTTTGTTTTTTCGGTGATAAGTGCTTCGATGGAATCCTCATCAATTCCGGGATGATCAGCCCGTGAATCGGCGAAACGGATGACTCCACCTCGCAACTCGAACGCATTTGCTGTGCTCACAAAAGTATAAGACGGCATAATGATTTCATCGCCCGGCTCAATATTCAGTAATAATGCACACATTTCGAGGGCATCGGTACATGAAGTGGTTAATAAGCATTTTTTAAAACCAAACTGTCGCTCAAAAAACTGCTGCGTTAGTTTCGTGTACTTTCCGTTACCACTAATCTGACCATGATCTACCGCATCTTTAATGTACTCAAGTTCATTTCCGGTGATAAATGGTTTATTGAATGGTATATCTAGTCGTTCCATTTTTCCCTCCTAAGCGTTTATAAAAGCTGCCGTTTGACGTTCTCTTGTTTGTTCTAAAATCTGCTTGCAAGCACTGATTAGCTGATCAGCTCGTTTTTCGAGAGAAAACTCACTTACAATAATCTCTTGATGCTTTTTTACCTGCTCAATCGGTAATTTTTCAAGTTCACTCAGAGCTTTTACGCTTTTCAGAATTTGATAATCCGTAACCTTGAACTCATTGTGCGTGAGAAAGTCCCAGCTTGGATTGGTGATGACCTGATCGTTTATTAGGATTTGTTTTCTCAATACGGTAGTTCCTCCACCATACATCGAGCCCAAAATGTTCCCCATGGCTTGCTGACGGTTATGCGCTCCAATAAATATGGCGCTGGAAGCTAGCATTTGCAGGTATTCCTCAGCTGGAAGAAAATCCTTTTGTAATGAAGTTATATCGCTTAATCCAAGCTTTTGGATTCCATCAATCAGTTGCGATTCATATTCTTCACTTAAACTGTATGCAACAGGCAGTACAATTCGATAATTGTGAATATCACTTTTATCGGAAAGCACTTTCAATACGGCTAAGTGCTCGTTTCCTTTATCTCCGGAATTACCAACTACAATAACCGGTGGATCTGATTTTTCGCTACTCATCGAAATATCGCCATATAAACCGGCGTAAGGATATCCAAAATCGAAGGCTTTTCGTCGACCATAATTTGTAGCAAACACATTGGTATCCCCTATAATAGGAGTGAAAATACTATCTACAAATCCTGCAATAAATCGCATCGGTCGACCAAATTTTAGAGGATTGTAAAGATCTCCACCCCATAACACCCAACTGATATGCTTTTTAAAACCGATATGTTTTACCAGTTTTTTCTGCCAATCCTGGAAGATGCCGTGAAATATTATTCCATCTACATCAGCGGTAGTACAAAGCTTTTTAATGCGATCTAAATCGTGTTTGTGATTAAAAACCTCCGCATTGGGATTGTCACTCACATCAACAAAGAAATTATCGATGGCAGTATGCCTTTCTAGCAATAAATAATGCTCTTGAGATGACTCTTCTGCCACCTTTATCAACATATCATTTAAACCTTTGGCATATGTATGATTGAAGCAAATATGAATGAATTTTCCATCGGCCGAACGGTTTGATGCAGGTACAATTTGAACCTCGCCCTTAATCAATAATTGTTCAGCAATGGTTTTTATGATCGGCAATGCATGTGGATTTCCATTAATCTGCTTTAGAACTTTTACCTCTCGTTGATCCAAGAAATAAGTAGATGAATGTTGAAGTAACAACCAAGCTTCGGCTACTTTAATCTTCAACCAGTCTATTGCATTTCCCGTGATGATTTGCTCTTCTTGCTCTACGAGGGGAAGCATAAAAGGCAAGCTTACATCTAATGGCTGATTGGAAGTCATTGCGCGCTCGAAGGTGCTTTTTAAAATGCTGGCGGCGTCTTTTTGCTTACCGATATTCAAAAATGCCCGACTCAAAGAACAAGCTACCGGAAGCATTCCCGGGTTTGCCGTGTACAAGTCTAACAAACTAATTGCGGCTTCTACCGAAAGTGAAGCTTTTTGTGCATTGGTAAGCAGGCTGTTATGTTCTACTTCCCAAAGTTGATTTAACGCCCGGAAATAATTTTTCTCCGCTTCTGATTCTCCATCACCAATCCAATTTAATACAAAAGCGGAAGCCCACGGCTGTTCCTGAACTTCCTGAACATAATTACATGTAAGCTCAATCTGAGTTTCTGCTCCTGTAAAGATGAATCCTTTCTCTGCAAACCGATTCAACCATTTGGGACTTAGTGCAAATAACCATCGAGCAGTAGATTGGTGCTCAGGCTCTACTGCCGATAGTACGCCCACTATTTCGATAAATTCATAGATCGAATAACCATTGGCTCGAAGGGATTGAACCTGTTCATCATCAAAAGCGCCTTGATTCCCTAAACAAATCAGAGGTGAATCTGTTGTAATCCAACTCTGTGCTCCATTTAAAATATGGGATAGATCTCCATTCACATCTACCACCAGGATCTGCGGGGATTCCTCAAAATACTGATCCACAACAGCATCTACCGTTGAAGTTTGAACCGGTTGTGTTCCATGATCTTTATCTATCACCCCAAATTCTTCGACACTACCAACTTTTAAGTAAGAAGAACCTTCTTCTTGACCTGCTGCTAATGGTAAAGTTTCGAGCTGCTCAAATCGATTGAGTCTTCTACTCTCACTTAAATATGGGAAAATCTCTTTATTCGGCTCTAGTGTGATTACTTGCCCAGTACTTCCAACCCACTTTGCAAGATGCATGCTTAACTCACCGTATCCTGCTCCTACTTCCAGTACACGATCGCCGGTGTGGATCATCTCAATAAGTAATTCGTGCATTGTGCTATTCTGATCTTTCCGCTCGACCAAAGCATAATGCGTTAAATTTTCTTTCGACGATGGAACAGAAAGCCTAATTCCATCCTCCCAATCGATCTGCTCATATTTTTGAAGAACGGGAGCTTCCATACTCAAGTCATGCGCATTGCAAAATGCTTCTAGCTCTCCTTCACTTAATGCTTTCACATCAATATGATCCTGCCACTCGCCTTCGTCCAAATTATTTTCATAGCCGTTTACGCGCTGTTGCCACATTGCTCTAAACGCACTGCTGAGGTGCGCACCAAAACGTGCGCCATCACATAAAGGAGAATTCAGTAATTGATTGCGTAGACCTGCACGCGTTTGTGCCAGCTTTTCTAAATCGGAAGCCAATTCAACGACTTTGTCTTTATAATCTTGCCAGTTTTCGGTAACCCAATCACTGTTTCCGGTATTTGATAAATGCGTAACCGAGTGTCGACCTGCAAAAGTTGGTCCTGCACAAGTAACCACAGGTACGCCCATCCATAGTGCCTCACAAGTTGTAAGTCCACCTGAATATGGCCATGGATCTAGCGCAATATCCACCTGATTATAGGATGCGAGTAAATCTTCATGCATCGCATATCCTTCAAAAAGGAGTCGGTTTTTTTCGATTCCATTCTTTGCAAACAGATCTACTACTTGTTGCACAAAATCAGCAGTATCGTATTGTTTGCTTTTCAGAAAAAGCTTACTGCCTTCCACAGCGTGCAAAATCTGCGACCACTGCGCAATTAACTGATCGTTCAATTTCGATGGATTGTTAAAACAACCGAAAGTAACAAATCCATTATAGGAGGCCGGGAGTTCAGCAACCTTAATATCGTAAGCGGGTGGTTCGTAGCACACATAATCATCGGGCATTCGCACCAGTTTTTCGGTGTAAAATGGCTCCTCTCCTTTTGGCGATTCGTAGTGATCGGTGAGCAAATAATCCATGCTTTCCAATCCGGTGGTATTGAACAAACCTCCCACCCATTTTACGGTAATGGGAACCGGTTCAAGAGCTACCGTTTTTAACCGATTGAACGCAGAGTGACCGGAGAGTTCTACCAGAATATCCACTTCATCATCGCGAATAATTTTGGCAACTATTTCATCATTATAGCCAATAACGGCGGTCCATTTTTCGCAACGTTTTCGGATGCGCATGGTAAATTCGTCGTGCACAGAATGTGTGTTGTATCCATACACTTCGAATAAATCGGTGGGCAGATTTTCCAGTGCGCGCGTGATCATCCATCCTACCGGATGCTTTCTAAATCCACCTGAAATAAAACCAACACGTAGTTTTTTATTCGGGTCAAGATTCTTTGGAACAGGTCGCTTATTTCTGATTTTCGGAGCATAGTGTGCATCCCACAATGCATGAGCATCAAAAATTTCTTCTTTGGTACGCTCGGGATTGTAGTGGATTCCCATCAAATAATTCGACAACGATTCATGCGCATCGGGCGAATCCTTCAAGGCTTTCATGTAGTTGTGTTCTGCCTCGTTAAACCGACCCACCTCTAATAAGCACAGCGCATAATTTACACGAAGACGTCCATCTTTTGGGTTTTCTCTCAATAATTGCTCGTTGATGCGAATCGCTTCGCTGTAATGTCCCCATTCTTTGTAAACCACCGCCAACTGAATTCGGCAAAGGCGATTGTTAGGAGCGATTTCCAATGTCTTTTTGATCTTTGCTTCTGCATCGGTGTACTTCTGCAACTTCAGGTCGATTAATGCTTGTCCCAAATGCGCCTCTATGTATTCGGGCTCCATTTGCGCTGATATTTTATATAACTCTCTCGCCTTCTTAAAATCACCCTGATCGAAATAAATAGATCCAATTCGGTAAGCTATTCCTGCATTTTTCGGATCGATTCGATTCGCTTGCGTATAGGCTTTCATGGCTTCATCTAAGTTCGCCATTGAGCGATGCGCTGCTCCGATATTAATCCAAGCCTCCAGAAAATCCGGATTTTTTGCTATAGCTTGATGCCCGTATTGAATGGCTTGCTCAAAATTCTGCAAATTGTAGAATGCCACAGAAACCAAATGAAACGACTCAGGCTCTGTTCCACCTGCATCAACCGCTTTTAACAGGTACTCTAACGCTTTGCTGTGATCACCCTTTTGCAATAATGCCACACCCATATAATGGTACACCATCCACGGACTGTTACCACGCTTTAATAATGGACGCAGCATTTTGATTGCTTTATCCGGATTTGGATGCTTCTTGCTTAAGAGTGCCTGCACTCGCGCTATTTCTACCTGCATAAAGTTACCAATTAGTTAGATTCTGAGATGTCATTCCCAAAAATGATGCCATTGCACTTTTTCTTCTTTAGCCGATAGTTCCATAAGAGTTTTATCACGCAGGATGGTAAGGCAGAGGCTGTAAATGCGAGTTAAGCGATCTAATTTGACAAAAAGCTCCATTTTTGAGCTTTCGAAGAAAACTTTTCCTGATATGAATTTTTTTCCGCTCTTAAGGTAAAGCTTACCTGTGCTGATAACCCTTATAACGCAACCTGTGTCGATTCCACTCAATCAGTGGCTTGGCACAATAGTTGTCATCAATACTAACAAACTTGGGCAGGTAAACGGATGCCACGATTAGAGTTCTTTAATACTACTCTGATTGCATTAACTAAACCTCTGGCACTCCGATAACCTAAATAAGTTGTAAACAATATATATGTCATGCAGAACGCAACTTTAGTATATCAAAGACAAGCAATAATGAACGCATCACCACTAAAGCTGGTGGTTAAGATGTACGACTTGCTCATTCAGGCAAGCTACCGCGAGGACGACAAAAAAGTTCGTGAGATTCTTTCCGGGCTGATTCAGGGATTGAATTTTGACTACGAGCCGGCAGGACAACTTTTCGAATTATATCGTTATTGCCAGGAGCTTTCCCGTAAGCAACGCTTTGATGAAATCAGAGAAATTTTAGAGCCACTTCGCAACACATGGGAAGAAGTAGCTAACAATCAGGTGAACGTTCACACCTTATCCGTATAAACACTCAACAGCAATAATATGGCTTCCATATCCAGTTTATTTGCACAAACATCTTCTTACGAGTCCTTCGTATCTCAGTTGGTTCAGATCGAGAGCCAAAAGAAATTCAGATATGAGGCCGATAAAGACGATGTTAAAGAAAGCAAGACTGCGATTAGCACAGTTAGTAAAGCTATTTCTGATCTGGAAGCAAAAATTGCAGAGTTTACCGATGCCAGCAATAATTCGTTCGAGCAATTCAGCTCGTCGGTTTCTGACAGCCAAGTCATTAAAGTAAACTCCATTTCGGCACTTGAGCGAGAAAATACTTTTAACATTACCGTTGATCGACTTGCAAAAAGGGATGTTGCACTTGATGTAACCCGCACTGCTGATGCCACTGATTTGTCAGCATTTGGTGATGGTGAAGTTACCTTAACCATTGGCGATAAAACAGAAACCATCACCGTAGCTACCACCAAAGACGAAGGTTCCGGTCCGGTTAGCATGACCAACCAGGAAATTCTGGAAGCTTTTACGGCCGAAATAGCCGATAAATTTGGTGAGGAAGCAAGTGCTAATGTATTTAATACTAACAGCACAGATGTTCAATTTTCCATCCAGAGTTTAGAAACCGGATTTGATAATCGAATTCAGTTCAGTGGTGCCACCGGCGTATTGGCTGAGATTACCGGCGGAATGCTTGAACTGGTCCCTGACGCTGAACTTGACGCAGAGTTTACTATTGACGGTGTTACGTTCACTCGTGGCTCCAACAACGTAACTGATGCAATCGACGGCCTTGATTTTACTTTATTAGATGCTAGTGGAACCGAGGAGCAGATGACGGTTTCCCGCGATATTGGAAAATCTAAATCCAATCTCGAAGACTTCATCAAAGCATTTAATGAAGTAAACGAAACCATTCGGGAGCGAACGTTCATTAATGCCGAAACCGGTAACAAAGGCCCACTTCAACGTTATCGTTCGGTTCGAAATTTAAGTACAGCTTTACGACAAACAGCTATACTTAACGCCTCCGGTATTCCTGATGGAAATTTGAAAAACTTCACCGATTTCGGAATTAGTTTCGAAAATGATGGAGAAATGAAAATTGATGATTCCGATCTTTTGGAACAGGTTTTGCAGGAAAGACCGGAACAGATCGCTGCTTTCTTTCAGGATGCGACCTCGCCAATAGCAACTATGCTGGCACAGGCCGAGAGTTACACAAAGTCAGGTGGGATTTTATCATCACTAACCGACAGTTTGGATGATAAAATCGACAACCTGGATCGACTGATAGAGCGCGAAGAAGATTATCTGATCGATTATGAGGAAGAACAACGCAGAATTTTTAACGAACTCGACGCTTTACTGGAAGCCGGACAACAACAGTTTGATCAGGTTGTACAGTTTGCAAGTGTTAGCGTAAGCGCACCTTCATATTTCTAAGACCATGAAACGACTAGAACATACCATATCGCGATTAAATGAACTAAGTGATGGCATCTTATCTGAATTGGAAAAAGACGCACCCTCATTGGAAACCATTCGCGAAGGCATGAATCAACGCGAGGAACATCTAAAAGTGCTTTCCATAATTCAGAATAATAAGAAGGAAATGGATTTGAGCGAACAGGAAGTAAAAACTCTTCGTCCACTTTTTGATGCTTTTGTAGCCATGAATGAAGAAATACAACAACGAATATCGGCTCTCTTAAACAACCAACTTGAAAAACTTGCTGTGGCAACCAAACAGCGCAAAGTTCAAGAGAGCTATGGGATTTCTAAAACTCCCAACATTTCATATTTTTAATATCTACTAAAAAACACCACCATGGAAATCAATAACCTATCAACCCAACTAAACGGATCCATCGATGGCGCGAAAGCCAACGAAGCCCGTTCTGCACAAAAAGTGCAAGGTAATACTGAGTCGAGCAATTCCGCCGATAAAGTTTCCCTAAGCAGCACCGGAGTGCAAAGTAACGAAGATCAGTTTGCTAAAATCGAATTAGAAAAAGCGAACTCTGCTGCGTTCACTAAACTACGAGAATACAAAGCACGCATTCAGGAATACGATCAGGCCAGGCAGGTTTCTCCCGAAGCCGCTCGCGAAACCGAACTTGGCAAGATGCTGAACGATCCTGCTGTTTGGGAGAAAATGGCTGAAAACATGTTTCGTTAAGCCAATTACTTATTTATAGAATTTAAAAAGAGAGCCTAATGCTCTCTTTTTTTTTATCTGGCAATTTCATTGTTTACCATTCACGGGCGAACGCTTACAATTGTACTAGCATTACCTCTGTTTAATCTAATTTATTTATGAAACGATCTATTCTCGTTATCGACGACGACGAACTACTTCTTGGGTTTATCGAAGAAATATTAACAGCTACCGGCTATCAGGTAGCTGCATACAGTTCACCGGTTAAAGCCCTCGATCATTTAAAGAAAGAGACGGTTGATTTAGTGATCACCGATGTGAAAATGAATGAATTAACCGGCGATGAAGTGCTGGCCGAGGTTAAAAAAGAGTATCCAAATATTGGCGTTATTATGATTACCGGTTTCGGAAATATCAATCATGCTGTAAGGGCATTGCATAAAGGTGCGTTTGATTACATCACCAAGCCATTTAAAGCCAAAGAAATTCTATTCCGAGTAAATCGCTTTTTCGAGGCCGATCCTGAAGAGGAAGCCGCAAAGAAAAAACCTGCAGCAAATGCTACTGCTGCGCCTACTATTAAAAGTGACAAAGCAGAAGCTGTAAGTCCGGTTGATGCTTCCAAAAAAGGTGGAAATCAGTTTATTGGAAACGATCCTCAGATAAAAAAGCTCATGCGTGTGCTTCCACAAATTGCTAAAAATGTGGCTCCGGTTCTTATACAAGGAGAAAGCGGCACGGGTAAGGAAGTGTTTGCTCATCAAATTCATGTGCATAGTAATCGCGCTGATGGACCGTACATCAAGATTAACTGTGCAAATCTGCCCTCAGAATTGGTTGAAAGCACACTCTTCGGGCATATAAAAGGTGCATTTACCGGTGCGATTTCTGATCGCAAAGGCGCTTTCGATGCTGCCGATGGTGGTACACTATTACTGGATGAAATCACAGAAATCGACATCAACGTACAGGCGAAATTATTACGTGTACTGCAGGAAAATGAATTTTACCGCGTGGGTAGCCAAAAACCGATCAAAGCGAATGTGCGCATCTTAGCTACCTCGAATAGAAATATTGCTGAATCCATTGCGGATAAAGAATTCCGCGAAGATTTGTATTACCGCCTGAATGTTTTTCCGATTGAAATCCCACCACTCCGTCAACGCAAGAGCGATATCCCATTATTGGTAAACTATTTTGCTGAACACTACACCAAGCATTATGGATTGGAGCCTAAAGAAATTTCGAAAGAGTTGATGGATTACATGGTGTCTCAGGATTGGCGAGGCAACGTGCGTGAACTAAATAACAAAATGCATCGGGGCATTATTCTGGCGCAGGATAGCGATTCCATCAAAATTGAGCACATCAATAATGAAATGTTCTCAAGTGTGGATGAAAATCTGAGTAACGAGAGCATGGAAAGCGAAGACCTGCCGCTAATGTCGATTGAGGAAGCCGAAATGAAGCTGATCCGCAAAGCCCTTGAAAAAACGAATGGCAATCAAAAGAAAGCAGCGGAATTACTGGGGATTTCTGATCGAACGATCCGGAATAAGCTGAAACAGTATGGCGAAGAAGGGTGATTGTGGAACAATCGAACTTCGAACATTTGAACTTTGAGCAATCGAACTTCGAACAGGGAGAATTACGAATAGGCGAATGTTGATTTACGAGGTACGAATTTTTGGCACCTATTTACCACTTCATTTTCATCCAGCAAAGACGTCTCTTTTTTTAAGTATTTGTGAGTTAGTCTCTCGAATAATAGACCATCGATGAAATATTTCTAGGAAAATAACGAAATATAAGTTTAGAGCCTTAGTATCGATATCGAGCATAAGCAAGCAGGGACTTTAGTCCTGCGTAATGTTGTGGAACAATCGAACACATGGACATCGAACAATTGAACTTCAAACGGGGAAGAAATACGAATAGGCGAGTTTAGATTTACGAGGTACGAATTTTGTCATTCGAATTATGTGAATTAGTCACGATTCGATTCCGAGAATTGTCGATGCATTTCAACCCGTCAGCACGAGGAGAATCTGAGCTATCTAAAGCATACCAAAGCCAACAACGAAGTGATCTCCGGTAGGTGGCGAAAATTAAAAGCTACCCACACCGCACCTCGACTATCCATTTCTTTTCCCCATAGTGTTGATCTTTTTATTGATAGTACTATCTTGGTAAAACATTGAATTCCTTATAAACCTAAAAATCAGTATTAGACCTCGGTTTATTCATTAAAACAGGTTTCATGGGCTTTGATGTGGGAGTTGTTTGCTAATGAAACAAGCAATATCTACTTAATCTAATTCGCCAGGAAAACCCTATACAATTAACTAATAAACTGTAACTTAAATACAATATATAATGGCAAAATATACAGCTAAATATGAGAGTGGAAATTCAATTCAGAAAATTGAAATTGAAGCAGAAGACTTGGATAACAGTAAAAAAGATGTGATAACACTAGTTTCGCAGATAAATGGAAGCTGGGTGAACATTGCTACATTCAATAGAGAAAAACTTATCATTGTTTATAGAAATGAATCTAAAATAGCATAGTAAAATTATTCCTGATTAATAAGAAAACACCTCAAATATCTCATAATTTTACTAACTCAATTATTGTATTTGTTAAATGAAATTTAATAAACATCTTGACAAGATAGTTTTTTACCCTCTCGCATTTGGTATTGTTTTACTTTTCATTGGCATTATTATTGATCTAAGATCATTGATGATAATTGGTACAATAGGGCTTTTGCCATTAGCAATAATTATTTTCTTAGGTTTTCTAGGTTTAGTTATGGAGACATTGGAGAGTATACTACCAGATTTTATTGGCAAAGAGATATTTGTGTATATACTTACTTTAATTTTTGCACTTATGTTTATTCTCATATTGATATTTGGCGGCTTTAGCGAAAGTAGCCAAGAACCCTGTCAGTTTTATAGAGGATATCCAACTTGTTAAAGGTTAAGTGTTAACATGCGCTCAATTCAAGAGTTCTCGATCATAACCCTATCAGGAACCTGCTTTAATTTCCATTGCTTCATAAGTTAATAGATGAAATAATACATTTTTAGAGTCAACACCAGGTATATGAGTTTTCCGATGGACTAAAGTGGTCTCGCTATTTTAGCACTAAAATGATTGGGATTAATACTATAGTGTTAAGAAATAGTTATCAACCATGTTTGTGGATGATTATAGATTGTATGTTTTTGTTTAAAAAGATAAAATGGCATCATTACCAAAAGAAATAATTGAATGGGCTATCTGGGGACACCTAGATAGGGAAAAAAATGTTGAACTCATCTTGTTAAAAGGTCACCTTTATCTAGATTTGGTCCTAAATTCAATTGTGGATGATATGGACCTTAGTTTCTATGGTAGAATTAAAAAATATCAAAACATGGGTGGTCGAGAAAAAGTTACCAAATATCTATTTGAAGTAAACAAAATGAGGAATGAATTAGCTCATGAATACAAATTTTCGATATCAGAAAGTGGTTTAATAAATTGGACAAATAATGTCCTCAATGATTTTGACACAACATATTTTACACGTCGGACTTATAGAACTAAAATAGTACATGCATTTTCAACACTTGCCAAAGAAATTGTAGTAATGGCAGATTATGTGGAGTAAATAAAAATGTCAAGCATTAGTTACATCAGTGATACTTTTTGGCATTGACAGGAGTAAATGATAACTATTATCACTAAAATTATTTATTTACTTAGACAGACATTGTAACATAAATGAATTATTCTATGTGCTTTTAGCTAAAATAGACGCTCAACAATCATATCTCAGAAATCAAAAAAATAAGTTCCGCATATCAACGCGAGAAGGGCTTCAATCAATAAGTACTCGAAAATTTCAACTTTAGTTGGTTTATATATTTGCAAAACACTATTGTTGAGATTATTTAAAGAAACCACCAAAACCAAAAAAGCAGGCTGATTGCTCAACCTGCTCTTCTGTATTTTATATAGTTAGATAAGGGCTACTTACGCTACTTTCGACGCAAGATTTCTTGCCTGCTCGAGGCGACCTGTTTTTACCAAAGTTACAATCAACCGACGGCGGAATTCGTCGTTTTGCGGATAATGGTAGTGTAGCTCAGAATACACCTCGTACACCGTTTCATACCATCCCTGCTTGATGAACATCTCCATATAATCGTTCAGCTGATTGGTTTCTTTTTCGGTTAAGTTTTTCGGGAATTTGCCCGCAAACAACTTTTTGAAATAGAATTCAGATTTTTCAAAGTCTTCCAACTCAATCGACAGCACCAATAATTGTTGAACAAGTTTATCTTCAAGATTTCCTTCTTTTAAGTCGAATAATTCTTCCAAATGCTCCGATGCTTCTTCCAAATACCCGGCCTTAAAGGCTAGATCCACCAAACTAATCAGCGTTTCGTCGATGGTGATACGTACATCGTAGTTTGCACGCGAATGCAGCTTAATGCGTTCGTAAAAAGTGTTTTCGTAATACTTTTTGAGCGACATATATGCTTCTTCCCATTCTTTATTCAGCTGCGAAACTTTGAACTTAATCAGATACGGGAGGTTCTGGAAGGAATCCTCTGCGATGGAATGATCCGCTGCTACTAATGCCTGATCCCATCGAAACATTTCTGCGTGGCAACTCGCAATTCCGTTTAAGGCACTTAGTCGATCAAAAGGCAACACCATATCCGAATTTGCTAACTGACGATACTGCGCGGCGGCATGAATGTATTTCTTAGCTTTAAATAAACGATACCCGTTTTCGATGAACAACTGCGGCGCATTATTCGCCACCGATAGTTCCTCTTCGATATCCAGCTCGGCATTGGGGTTTCGTGTGGCAATAATTTCTACCGGTACATTTGATAGCGAAATATCATTGTTGATAATACTTCGGGTGGCATCCGGTAAGTTTACCCCATCAAACGTAAAACCTTCGAAATTGTGAACCAGTCGCATTTGGTAATACTGATAATTCTTCTCGCTACCGCGATGTATAATCAGCGTTGCAGGCCATTCTTTGGTATTGCCGGCAATAGACGCATCCAAATCGGGCACTCGCAAAAACTCATCGTCTTGCAAGAACATTTTCCAGGCATTGGTCCCTTTGTTGAGCATGGCATTCCAAACCGAAGCTTTGGGCTTTTCGGCTTCATACTGATGCCAAATCACTTTCTGCGTGGTCATTAACGGAGTGTGTTCCGGTGTGGCAACAATTACCGAATTGAAGGTAGCTTTCAGCTCCTCAAGTCTTTCCTCGGTTAGATATTTAGTATCGCTCAGGTACCAAACTACATCTACCCAATTCGCTTTCGTATTATTGTTTGTATTGTTTTGAATGTTGTTCATTACAACAACCTCTCTGGTTTTGTTCTTGGTTAGATATAGTTCAACAATGAGTTGTTAAACATTCTGGTGTGTACGGCCATAGCCGATTCGTAAATCGTTTGATTTTTCTGCAGATCAGAAATCGCTTGTGCATAATCGGTATCCACCAACTTGCTGATCTCCGCCTTCTGCGTCACTTTGGTGTTTTCGTACTGCTCATACATGTATTCCATGCGGGCAATGCTATTTCCTAATCGGGAAGTGGCATCGGTGGTATGATCAATCAATTCGTCGGCGGCGGTGATTAAATTGTTCAGCGCTTCGCCGTCATCTGCCCTAAGTGCAGTTTCAATATTTTGGATGATTTCGAAGAAATCGCCTTCATCCGTGTTTCGAATTTCTGTTCCGGTAATGCTGATGTCGATGTTTACGTTATTGTCGACAGCCACCTGAAGCGGATTTCCATTACTGGTGTCGGCAACTCCACCGGTTGCGGTGGCATCAAGAGTGAACGGTTCGTTGGCACTGTTTGTACCGGCAAATAAATAGCGATCTCCATAACTGAGATTAAACGTAGCAATCAGTGAATCGCGAATGCCTGAAATCTGATCGGCCATGTTATTTCGATCTTCGGCACTATAGGTATCCGAGGCCGACTGCACCAGAATTCGCTTAATTTCGATTAAATCGTCGATGGAGGTGTCCAGCGCATCCTGAGCCAATCTGCTTTGGCGTAATCCGCTGTTAATGTTATTCTGGAATTGCTCTGACTCGCGAATATCTTCTTCAATAGCTCTGCTTCGCTGAAAAGACACCGGATCCTGTGAGGGAAATCGCACCGCTTTAGAACTCGAAAGACTCGATTGAATATCGGCCATTTGTGTTCGATTGCGGTTCACATCCCGCATAAAGTTGTCAAATACTATTCGATTCGTTACTCTCATAATTCTTCCCTTACACTATGCTTAATAAGGTGTCGTACAATTCCGTGGCGGTTCTCATCACACGCGCTGCTCCCTGGTAGGAGTTTTGAAACTGAATCATATTGGCCAGTTCTTCATCAATATTCACTCCGGCTTGCCGCTCTTGCTGTGCCTGTAACATGGCTATTTCAGCTTCTTTGGTTTCGATTTGTGAGCTGAGTGTGAAAATCTGAGCTCCCGGTTCACTAATAGTTTCGATGGCGAAATCAATGAGTTTGCGACCATTTACGATTCCACCTTCCCTTAATTCATTGATTTGTGCAGCTAAATTTCCATTTCCGGCTTCACCAAATACCGTACTTGCTGCAATGTTGGTGGGGTTTGTAATCAAGTTTTGATTAACCTGAATACTTCCTGCGGTGGTGCCGGAAGGATCAAAGAAAGCACGCGAAGTGGCATCATTCAATCCAAATCCATTTTGATGAAGAGCGTTTACTTCGGTTACAATGGTTGAGGCAATTACATCCAATTTGGCTTTCAGGTCCGGTATTCCAGATTCATACAATTCAATCTGAGCGCCCAATTCACCGCCGTTTACTTCCAGCATGGTTCCACCTGATACACGTAAATTCAATTGCTGCTCGTTGGGATTGTATTCACTTTTGATGGGAAGAATTTTCTCATCATCCAAAACACGAACGCCACCAATTCTGATTTCAACCACGCCATTGTCGTTGGTTTTTTGGGTGAAATCCACAAGTTTTGACAGTTCTTCCAGTTTCTGCACCCGAAGATCAAGGCTGGAACTATCAGGCGAACCAAGCGAAGCGCTCTGGGCAATGGCTCCGTTTAACTCGTACAACTCAGAAAGTATGGTGTTTATGCCATCAATGGTTGTTGTGGTTGTCTGAGCGATCAACTCTCCGGTTTCAACTAAATGCTGATCCAGATTATTCAGTTTTGAAGTAAGCTGCTGTGCCTGAGTTAATAAACTGTTGCGCACGCTTATATCCTGTGGGTCGTTGGCCAAATCACTGAACATGTCGAAGAATGAGCTGATTCGTACATCCAAATCCCCGCCTGAATCGGTGGTCATTGCCGCCTGCAATCGTTCAAACACTTGATTCTTGTACGCCATCGAGCCAAGATCCTGCCGATTTTGATTCGTCAGTTGATCGTTCATCTCGTTGCGTAATCGGCTGGCTGTCGAAATATTTACTCCCAGGCCAACATTCCCAAAAGCCGAATTATAACTCACAGGCGTTCGATCTACACGCTGACGAGTATATCCCGGAGTATCGGCATTTACGATGTTGTTGGAGGTTACACTAAGTGAGCGTTGTGCGCTTGCAAGTCCACTTTTTGATATTTCGAACAGCGTTTTCATTGCGGTCTGCTCAGGCTTTTTGGTTAAGAGCCATTCCGGGCATCATGGAATGCGTGGCGCCGGTTGGACTGTAATGCTTGTTCTTTTCGGAACTTTTGCTGTACAGGGTTTCCAACATTTTGGCATTATTATTCATCGCAAATTCAAGCAATTCCACTACTTGATGATGCTTCTGCTGTAGGCGGTTTACATTCTCGTGAAGGATGGCCTGCCAGTATTCAATTTGTTTGGTATAAGCAGGAAACAATTCCTTAAGTGCAATCAGTTTTAGCCCTTTCTTCTCTGTAGATGTAGACAGAATCGCGCTCAACTCTTGAATAAATTCCTGCTCATTTTCGGTATATCGAATAGTAAGTGTAGAGTGCAGATTTGCCAGTTCTTCAATTTGTGTGGTGTTCGACGAGATAATTGCTTCTATTTGGCGTTCCATTACGTCGATCATTCGATTCGAACTCTCGTGCAATAACTCCACTTTTTCCGAAATAGCCTGTATTTCTTTGGGCATGTTACTCATTGGTTTCCTCTTTGCTTAAGCTTGTTGTTTGTGATTGATCGACGGTATCCTGATTCCAGTATCTGCTCACCAGATCCGCCATTCCTAATTTTCTTTGTGCTGCCAGTTCGGTGGCAAGGGCATCGGTTACAAACTCCCGATACATTTTGTTGGCTCCGCCCATTACTCCCCCTTCAATTTTGAAGGAATCTTTGGTGAGTTCTTTTACCAGATGTTTGGCAAAAATCTCTTCGAACTGTACCGCAGCATTTTCACGATCGTTTTTCTGCTTTCGTGCTTCAGATAATGTGGACTGCTCCAGCGAAAATTGATTTCCAATATTCATAATCTTCTACATTACAATGAGTTTGCCACGCAACACGCCGGCTCGGTTTAGCGCCTGGAAAATGGCAATGATATCGCGAGGACTCAGTCCCAAGGCGTTTAAGGATGCAGCCAATTGTTGCACCGTAGTCTGTGGATCCAATACAATAGTTTGCGCCGGTTGCTCACTAATTCCTGCTTCCTGCTGATTGGCAACTATAGTTTGTCCTGTACTAAATGCTGGTGGCTGACTGACAAGCGGAGTAGTTTGGGTTCGTACTTGAATACTACCGTGCGAGATCATTACATCGTCAATAATCACATCGCCACCGGCCACAATGGTACCTGTTCGCTCGTTGATTACCACTCTTGCAATGGTTTCAACTTCAATTTCCTGTTCCAGAATAATGCTTGTGAACACATTCATCGCTCCTTGATCCTGGAAGGCATCCGGCCAGGTTACTTTTACAAGTCCGGGGTGCTGCATCATGGCGAGTTCTTCATCAAAAGTTGCGTTGATTACTTCAACAATGCTTCTTGCGTTAGCAAAACTTGGATCTCGAAGAACTAATCCAAGAGGCTCTTCGGCGTTTAATACATATTCTTCATTCATTTCTACAGTCGCCCCACCGGGAATAGTAGCCGTTAATGTCTGATTTCGGCTTACTCTAGCGCCTTGTACTTCGGCGGTAATTCCACCTACAATTAGTGATCCTTGTGCTTTAGCATGCATTTCTTCGGTAGATGGATCGAATAAGGGTGTTTGTAACAACACTCCACCTTGTAACGAACTTGCATCACCTAAAGAAGAAACGGTGATATCAATTTCGCTGCCCGGGGCGTGATAAGGGCTCAATTTTGCCGTTACCATAACTGCAGCTACGTTCCGGGTTCTAAGGCGTTCAGCGTCAACTGTAATGCCAAAATTTTCAAGCATATTGGCAATCGATTGAATGGTAAAAACCGCGCCTCGGCTACTTGATGATCGATCTCCTGTTCTGTCTAAACCGGTAACCAATCCATAACCAATCAATTCTTTGGTTCCAGTATTTTGGATTTCAACCAGATCGGAAAGGCGGGATTGACTTCGGGCATCCATCGAAAACATGCCAACTGCAATCATCAATAAAACTAAACAGCGAAAGATGTACGTTCTTTTCATGGTTCTGATCCTGATTAGTCGCCTAAGCTTTTTAATACTGCTGCTGCGGTTAAAATGGCTCCCACGCTACCAAACACTACTTTTTTGATGAGTCCTTTAGAGCGCTTGTTGTCTTTCATGCCGCCCATTTTTTGGTAGCTGATTTGTGCGTTGGCGATGCGATATGAAAGCACTTGATTCCTTCCGTCGATATCATTTTGTCGAACAGTTCCGGAAATCGACATTTCGTGCACTTCGCCATTGATTTCGGTTTGGCGCTTTCCTTCTACAATCAGATCGCCGCGCTCGGTTACTTCTACAATCTGTACACTTACGAAACCCTCGAGCAGCTGGCGCTGAGTTGCCACATTTTTCTGATCGTTGTCGTAATTCACGCTGGCTCCACTTCCAAATACCGGCTCAAATGGCATAAAATTACCGGATAAAGATCCGCTTGCTTGTCCGTTCACACTCGATTTTACATTGGAATCGGTGGTTGAGCTCCCTTGCATATTTTCTTTTAAAACTACCGTGATGATGTCTCCCACCCTCTTCGCTTTTACATCGCTGTATAGCGAAAACTGTGCGAGTACATCACCCGATAGTAATAGTATACCCAATATAGTTAGTCCGTAAAGGTTCTTGTTTAATTTGTACGTAGCCATTTTACTTCTCCGGCAGCTATAATTTTTGTCGTGTATTTTTTCCGTGTTTCCTGGCAGTAAATCTGAATTTCCTCTCCCGCACTGCCGTTGTTTCGCGATTCGCATTGCAGTGTTAGCGCAATGGTTCCATCAGAAAAGTGCATGTATACCGGCTCTCCTGCTTTTACCAGTAACGGGCTGCTTACTTCGTGCGCCCGAACCGGTCGACCGGCAAGTAGTGTTCTTCGGATGGATTTCCCGTTTAGTTCATAAAGATTTTCTACAAAACGATCTTTCCCCAATTCAACCGGGGTCCATTGAAGCTCAAAATCAGCCGTGCTTACATTCTCTCCACTCTTGATGCGGCGAAGGGCAACAGGAATCAGTTGTTGAGTTTCTACCAACAGTTGAATATCGGCCGATTGAGTACCTGCTCGTGTGCTGTAATTCACCGTAAAGCGCGTGTACTTTTGAATGCTTCCATTCAGCGACACGGAAAGCACGTCGTTGGGTTCCGAGGCCAAAACACTTCCCGGAATCCAACGTGCTTTTACGTCAAAACGCACTACTTCCTCATCCAGATGCTTGCTGATGGTTGCCTCAGCCAGCTCCAGAATTCGTTCTTTAGTTGCATCGTCACCTGCCGTATTTACGGTGGATGTCGGCACGAACATAAAAACGAGTGCTATGAGTGCGTTAAAAATCACTGGGATTATCGTTTTATGGAGTTAGTAACTTGCATCATGTCTTCTGCGGCTTGTACCATTTTAGAATTGGTTTCATAAGCGCGCTGTGCTTCAATCAATCGAACCATTTCGGTTACGATATCAACATTGGATTGCTCCAAATAACCTTGGCGAACAACGCCAAATCCTTCTTCACCCGGTGTTCCAAAAAAGGCGAGCCCTGAGGATTCTGTTTCTACATAAAGGTTGTCTCCGATGGCTTCGAGCCCACCTCTATTGGCAAATTTCGCGAGTTCGATCTGCCCCAAATCAACCTGAGAGTTATCACTTAATAAGGCTGTAACGGTCCCGTCCTGATCAATTTCTACGGCTAAGGCATCAGTGGGAACTTCAATTTGACCGGCTAATGGCAAGCCCGAATTATTAACCAACAAACCGGAAGAATCTCGGCTGAAATTTCCATCGCGTGTGTAGGCAGTTTGTCCATCCGGTAATTCTACCTGAAAGAAACCGTCGCCACTGATGGCTAAATCCAAGGCATTTCCGGTTTCGGCAACCGAACCTTGCATGAAGTTTCTGATGGTTGCTACCGCTCTGGATCCATGCCCGATTTGAAGCATAGGTCCGTCGCTTGAGCTTCTGCTTGATGAACTCCCTTGTTTGGACGAAGCTATATTTTCGTAGAACAAATCCTGAAAAGCGATGGTACTTCGTTTAAATCCTGTGGTACCAACGTTGGCCAGGTTGTTTGCGATATTATCAACCGAACGTTGCTGGGCGCTCATGCCCAATGCGGCTGTACTTAGTGCTCTAAACATAATAATATGTGTTTGATTGCGAGTTCATTATAGTCGACCAAGTCTTGAAGTTACCTGCGAGAGCATGTCATCGGTCGTTTTCATAGCTTTTTGTTGCGACTCGAATGTTTGCATGGTGCGCATCATATCTACCATTTCGGTAAGTGGCTGTACATTGCCTTTTTCGAAATAGCCTTGCATCACCATTCCGGTGCCATCTTCTTTCAACTCAATCTCATCTTTCACGGTAAAGTAGGCGCTCCCTTGACGTGTAAGCAGCTGTGGGTCATCCACATTCACTATTTGCAGTTTATCCTGCGACTCTCCGTTAATAAGCAGTGTGCCATCTTTTGAGATTTCCAGCACATTCTGCCCGCCGGTTTCGTTATTTTTCTGAAACAGATCGGCTAATTGGATGGGGCCTGACTCTCCCTGAACTTTTGCTCCATTACTATTTACCAGGAATCCATCCGAATTCAGCGAAAAACGACCATCTCTTGTTAAATATTCCTGGTCGTTCTGCTCTACTTTAAAAAATCCACTTCCATTAATCGCCACATCGAATACATTGCCTGTTGGTTCCAAAATCCCTTGATCTAAATTAATCTGGCTCATTGGAACACTCTTCATAATCTCCTGACCGTTCAGTTCCTCTCGAACCATGCGGTAAAACAATTTATTCCCTTTAAATCCCGGGGTGTTGATGTTGGCTAAGTTATCAGCCGTCACATCCTGGGATCGCTGGAGAACCTGCATGGCTTGCATCTGCATGTAAATTCGATCTAGCATGGGATTATTAAAAAAGTGGTGAAAGATTTAAGGTTTTAGCGAAGCTGCCGATAAGCGACACTTCACGCTCAAATCATCAAACTTTGTGCCACTAAATGTTTAAATCTTTTTGGATCACTCTTAAACCAGCAAAGCAAACTGCTCAAAAAAGGCTTTTAATGAGCCAAAAAGCTCGTTTTTAGAAATCATTAAAATTTTCGGTAAAAGCTTAAGTTTTCACTTTACCGTCCGATTAGCCGAAAGAAAACTTTTCCACAAGCGGGAAAAAAAGGAGGTCATTTTTTTCCAAGCTCGCGCTCAGCTCTCTCCACTCAACTTCTTTTTAAATGGGATAAACAGCCTGTAATCCCTTCGTTTGAGCAAATAAAAGAAATTAGGTTGCTGAAATAATTTCTGTGGTACTGTTTTTGAAATAGGCAGTGCATGGCAGATAAAAATTCAGATCAGGAAAAAACCGAAGAACCCACCGCACGCCGCTTAGAGAAAGCACGTGAGGAAGGACAGGTTGCAATTAGTAAAGAGGTATCGTCGGTTGTACTGATGATCGCCGCTTTATTAATGTTCATGGGCGTGAGCGGCATGATGTACGATCGTCTTTCCTATATCTTCGAGAGTTTTTTCTATAACTCAGGCTTTGGATTCGAGGATCAAAGTCAGGCTGAAAGCTATTTACGCACAGCACTATTTTTTGGTCTTCAAATGATAATGCCTCTACTTGCGATGCTTTTGATCGTAACCCTTGGGGTAAACTTAGCGCAAACCAAAGGCTTGTTTTCAGTTAAAGCGCTGGAGTTCAAAGGACAAAAGATTAATCCGATTGAAGGAGCCAAAAAAATTGTCTCGATGAAAGGCTTCGTGGAGCTCATCAAAGGATTTGCCAAGTTGGGAATCGTTGGCATCATCGGTTATTACTCTATTAAGAATGATGTCTCCGAATATGTGGGCTTTATTGTAGTTCCCATACAATCGAGTTTAGGTGATATGGGAGGGCATCTTCTCAATTTCGTTGTAAAAGTGTTGGCTGCACTACTCATTCTTTCCATTGCTGACGCCGTATATCAAAAGCATGAATTCATGAAAAACATGAAAATGACCAAGCAAGAGATCAAGGATGAATTCAAGCAAATGGAAGGGGATCCACATGTTAAAGGCCAACGAAAGAGATTCGGGCTGAAATTGGTGCAGCAAAAGCGAATGGATCACGCAGTATTAGCCAGCGATGTGGTGGTAACCAACCCTACCCATTATGCGGTTGCCCTCAAATACGATCCAGAGCAAAATAATGCTCCAATTGTAATGGTAAAAGGTCAGCGTTTGCGAGCATTGAAAATTAAAGAACTAGCTCGAGAGTACAACATTCCTATTGTAGAAAACAAACCGGTAGCTCGGGCATTATTTGCCACTGCCGAAGAAGATCAGTTTATCCCGGAAGATCTGTACCGAGTGGTTGCAGAGATTCTGGCCTACGTATTTAAGCTTAAAAACAAACACAGAATTTAGTGTAAATGAAACTTGGCGGATTAGACTCTAAAAAACTTAAATCAACATTCTTCCAAACGGATGTACTGATTTCGTCGGGAATCATCATGATCCTATTAATCATGATTATCCCTTTCCCAACAGCACTCATGGACTTTTTCCTGGCGCTGAACATCACGTTTTCACTGATCGTACTGTTGGTTGCCTTTTATGCGCTAAAACCGCTGCAATTTGCGGTTTTCCCGGGCATGCTTTTGATTTTAACCCTGTTCCGACTTTCCCTAAACGTAGCCACAACACGGTTAATCTTAAGTGAAGGAAATGCCGGTAATATTATCGAAGCCTTTGGTGGTTTTATTGTACAGGGCAATTTTGTAATCGGGATTATCATCTTCTCGGTGCTGGTAATCATCAACTTTGTAGTAATTACCAAAGGTGCCACTCGTATTGCCGAGGTTGCGGCTCGTTTTACCTTAGATGCCATGCCCGGTAAACAAATGTCGATCGATGCCGATTTAGCTGCTGGTTTGTTAACCGATGAAGAAGCCAAATCAAAAAGAGAGGAAATTGCCCGCGAGGCCGATTTTTATGGAGCCATGGATGGTGCGAGTAAGTTCGTACGTGGTGATGTTGTTGCCGGCTTGTTAATCACTTTCATCAATATTATTGGTGGTCTGATCATCGGAACCGTTCAACTGCGCATGCCTTTGACAGAAGCGGCATCCACTTATACGTTAATGACTATTGGTGACGGGTTGGTTTCTCAAATTCCCGCACTACTAATTTCAACGGCCTCGGGTATGATCGTTTCCCGAGCGGCATCGGAAGGAAACCTGAGTAACGAACTTACCGATCAACTTCTTGGGAATCCCAAAACGGTGACGATCGCGGCTGTCTTCGTGTTTTTTATGGGAATGATGCCCGGTTTACCTGTACTTCCTTTCTGGGGGATTGGTGGATTCCTGATATTTATGGCTTTTAAAAATTACCGGAATGCCGAGCGTGAAGAAACCGAAGCTCTGGAAGCGGAAAAATCGGAAGCGGTGGTTCAGAAAAAAGACGATCCCGTTGAGAATTACTTAATGATGGACACGCTTGAGCTGGAAATCGGCTATAGCTTAATTCCAATGGTAGAAGTGACCCAAGGTGGAGATCTCCTGGAGCGTATGACGTCGCTCCGCAAGCAATTGGCTGCCGAACTCGGAATTATTATTCCATCCATCAGAATCAGAGATAATGTGCAGCTGGACGCCAATCGCTACACCATAAAAATGCGTGGTGTAGAACAAGGTAGTGGCGAATTGTTGCCCGGTTATTATTTAACGCTATTACCGGAAGATTTCCGACCGAATATCCAAGGGATTGAAACCAAGGATCCTACTTTTGGAATGGATGCCGTTTGGGTGAGCGGAAAAAATAAGTCGGAGGCGGAAAAATATGGGCTGGCTGTGATCGAAGCCGGAGCGGTAATCACCACTCATTTGATGGAAGTGCTAAAGAAAAACGCGCACAAGCTCATCGACCGACAAATGGTGCAGAAGCTGGTGGAAAATGTAAAAGAGCAGGCTCCGGCTCTGGTAGAAGAACTTGTACCTGACGGTATGAAAATCGGTGATATTCAAAAGGTTTTACGCCGCTTATTGCGTGAACGAGTTCCTATTCGGGATTTAATCACCATCATGGAAACGCTGGCCGATTATTGTCATCAAACCAACAATACCGATGTATTAAATGAGTACTGCCGGGCAGCTTTATCAGAAACCATTACCCGGCAATTTGTAACTCCCGAGAACGAAGTAGTGGTTGTGATGCTGGAGCCACAATTGGAATCACATTTGATTTCGCAGGCGCAGCAAGGCACACTTAACAGCAATACGCTAGGTCTTACTCCAGATACCGTAGAGCGACTTTACCAGTCGGCATCGGCAACTTTTACCAATATGGTAAGAAAAGGATTTGAGCCAGTACTGCTTACCTCGCCCATCCTTCGGTTTACCCTCTTTGAGTTTCTGGCACCAATTTTGCCAGATATAAATGTGTTATCGTATAACGACATCAGCCAGGAAATTCAGTTCAAGACTTTTGATCGTTTAACGATGCAAGCACCCGAGCGAACGATTCCAAATCAGAATTCGGGAACCCAATTACAGCCTACTACCCAAGAAAGTGAATTAGTATGATACTGAAGAATATTTTTGGCAAAACCGTTGAAGCCGCTAAGAAAACAGCCTACCAAATGTATGGCGACGATATCCTTATTCTGGAATCATCTGAAGCCACTTCAGAGCATCAAAATGCTCGAATTACCATTTTCTCGGATAGCGAAAAATCGGCTGAACAACCAGCACAGGATCCTCGAAAAGCCTTCCGTGAATCGTTAAAACAAGAAGAAGCCGGAGTACAATTCGAGCGAAGTGGAGTGCGTATGGAAGCTCAGGAAAAGAAGGAAAGTCCGAAATTGGCGAACCTACGCAAGTATGCCACCGAGCAAATCATCAAAGAAAAGAAAGAGACTTTACAGAAAGAACCGGTACTAGCCGGCTCGGCATTTTTACCGCAACAAGAGGAAATTCAGGAAAAAACTTCCGGGCAATTTTACCGCAGAGCAAGCCTACGTCCCGCCCCTCAAAAAAATATTGAAGAAGAAGAAATTTTACGCGATGAAGCCCCTGAATCTGTAATTCCGAAAACCGCAGGAAAGTTTATCACACATTTCAGAGAATCGAAGCCCAAAGAAAGTCCCCGAGATTTATTGAGAGCTACTCAATCGCCCATCGAAAACCAAAAAGCGATTAAAGCCCTACACAAACGATTTGACAAACTGGAATCCTTACTGGATTCTTCTCTCATTTCGGCGAACATCGATTATGCGTGCCATCCGGTATTCCAGCAATTAGTGCAAACCGGAATTAATACCAGTACCGTAAGCGGGTGGTTTAGCGAAATCATTAAAGGTGGCGTTGATCCTTTCGATCAAACCGAACTCTTTATGGCAAAAATTGCAGGCTTACTTCGCGATTCGCTGGGTAAAGCCGTAACCAAAGAGCCTTCTCAGTTTATGCTATTTGCAGGTCCATCCGGTTCGGGTAAAACCTCACAGATTATGAAATTGTGTACGCATCCTGATTTTATGCTCAACAAGAAAGTAGCTGTGGTGAGCATCCATCCGCAAAGCAAAGCGGGTGAAACCTACTACAGTATTCTTGGCGCTTTTTGTGCGGATCATGAGATTCCCTTTTTCGAAGTGAAAAAAGGCCTTGATGTAAGCGATCATCTGGAAGCTTGGAAAGAATTTGATCATGTGCTCATCGACACTCCTTCGCTGAGTATTGAGCAGGAAGAATCGTTTAGAGATTACTGGAAAATTAGACAGTTACTTACGCCGGTAACACCGCTAGAAGTTCATTTTGTGGTGAATGCGGCTCGCAGCAAATTCTATTTCGAAGGTGCAACTGCTAAAAATCACCCAATGCAACCCGACTATATTTCAATCACGCATCTGGATGAAATCACCCAATGGGGACCGATTATTCCATTCATGAAAGAAATGGGTTGTGCGGCGCGGTACCTGAGTACCGGAACCAACTTATCTACCAGTTTGATGGAGTTTAATCCACAGTGGTTTGCTCAAAAAGTATTGGAGGCCTAAACATGCAATTGTTTGAACCAACTGAGACTTTTGTTTTCTCGATAATCAGCGGAAAAGGCGGTGTTGGGAAAAGTTTAACCACCGTGAATATTGCAGCTATGCTTAACGACATGGGCTATAAAGTTGCCGTAGTTGATGTTGATCTGGGCCTGGCGAATTGCGCAACTATGTTCAATCAGCCATTCCAAGCCAGCTTGTGCGAATGGATTTTAAATGAATGCAGCTTGGAAAAAACCTTTCATGATTGCAACGGAATTACATTGGTTACAGCATCGGATGATCCTCTAGATTTAAGGATTGACACCGACATCATTATGGATGCGTTGGATCAAGCGGTGTATGCTTTAAAACAAACCCACGATTTTATTTTGATCGACACTCCGGCCGGAGTTGGTGAAATGACGCTATGGTCGTTAGATGCCGCCGAGTTTGGCGTGTTGATTTTGGTGGATGAGCCTTCGGCCATCTCGGATGTGTATCGCTTGTGCAAATATGTGTACAGCATCGATCCAAGCTACAAATTTGGTAGTGTTGTAAACTTTGCGGAGAGCGAAGAATCAGCCACTGATACCATCCATCGTTTTAATACCATTTTAACCTATTTCCTCGAAAAGGAAAGCGTGTATCTGGGTTTTATCCCGGAGAATGATCAGGTACGCAAGGCCGTGCGCAAGCAAAATACTTTGCTGGGTATCGATAGTGCGAACCCGATAAATAATGAGGTCGAATTCATCAGCCAGAATATCATTGCTGAATCGACTTTACTCGAAAAACCACATTTAAAATTAGCTTATTAGTAGAGAGGAAACATTATGTTACTACGCCTTATTTTAGTGATCTCGTTACTTCTTTTTATGCTTCTTTTGATCTCAGGAGTTCAAATTGATGTAGCACTTTATCGTAGCTTACTCGTATTTATGGGTCTGTTTACAGTAATGTACTTATCCATTTTTCTGCTGAATGTGGTTCGAGATAACAAATCTACCGAACACGTCCCCGTTGGAGGAAATAACAGCAATGCAGAGCAGGAGAACTAGCTATGGGAAACAAGACATTACAAGAACTGATCGAATTATACGCCAGTAATCCTGTTGATGGGCTTCGAAATGCAATCATTAGTAAATCGATGCCATTGGTACGCAGTATTATCGGTAAAATCAGCCGTCCGGATCAGCCGTTATCGCAACGCGAAGATCTTGAAAGTGCAGCCATTACCGGATTACTTCAGGCAATGGATTCGTACGATTGCAGCAGAAATATTCAATTCAATACTTTTGCCTATTACCGCATTCGTGGCGCCATTGTAGATTATCTGCGAAGTATCGATCAGTTGCCAAGAAAACAGCGTAAAACCTATGGTGAAGTTCAAAAAGTAATCGAACAACTGAGCCAGATTCTTGGCCGCGAGCCTTCCGATCAGGAAGTAGCTGATGAGTTGGATATGGACATCTCTGCTTACAATAAATTGTTATCTAATGTACAGCAACGAAATTTACTTTCTCTAGACAGCCCTGCCTACGATCAAGATTCATCGTCGTATTACGACACTCAGATCGACCCTAACAGCGAGGTACCGGATAATAATCTGGAGAAGAAAGAACGTACCGCTGCCATTATGAAAAAGATTGGTGAGCTGAAAGAGCGCGATCGCTTAATTCTGATGCTTTACTACTACGAAGACATGACCATGAGCGAAATTGCATTATTGCTTGAGCTCACTGAAGCCCGAATCTCACAAATTGTGGGAAAATTATTGCTTCAACTCCGACAAGAGCTCACCAAAGAAGAAGTAGTGTATGTAGAGCATTAACAACTATGTTGATGCAGAGTACCTGTAAGGTTCGTTAGAAGAGTCTAATCTTACAGGGATTTAGTTAAGATAAAACCAACCGATAACTGTGATAGGAGACGAATACCCATGGAAGGCGTTGAATGTCACTTTTACCCAAAATATCACGATTAAGTAAGATTCCTGAGCTGCTCAAGCACAAGAAAGAGGAAGAAGAGCAGCAACGAAAGAAAAAGAAGCGCGATCAGGAACGGGAAAGAAATGCCCGCTTTATTGTAGATGAGGTAACCATCAGCCAGGCTTCGAAAGCTCATCTTGAAGTCGACGTACCCAATAAAATGCCGGAAGTTCCTGAGATCATTAAAGAAAAAGACGAAGGCAAAGGCGTAAAGCTGGATATTAAAGTTTAGAAAAAGGAACAGGGAACGGTCGAATATTGAGCAAGGGAACATTGAACTTCGAACTTTGAACGGGGAAGAATTACGAATAAGCGAGTGTAGATTTACGAGGCACGAATTGGTGGAACTTACCTAGAACTTTTTACCTCGATCCAATGCTCTGCGTTGGATCATACACAGGATTAAGACCTAAGCGATATTTATAATCAGTGTATGATGAATCTTTGAACATCGAACGCACTTTGGCATCTCGAACCGCTAACCGGCGGAGAGAGATCTAGTGAGTTATGAAATGGCGAGGGTTGAATTACGAATTACGATTTTTTTGACATCTAATGTAGACGTCATGTTGGATAGTACTATTTCTTGCTCAACGTTTAGTTTTTAGGAGTTCCCTGAACCACCACATAGACTTGCGAAGACACCTCGGTGGGCAGAAATACCTTCCCGCTGGGTGTTTTCACCATATCCCGCTGGAAACCAAACTGGGCATCGTCATTCGGCAGGCCGGGGATTTCCATCTTTGCGAACCCCGTCCCGTCCCAATGGTAGAAGTTGTAGCGGGTCCCATGGATCCAGACATCATTCGGGGAGAAAAAATCAACTCTTAACCCAGTACGCTGGTTTTGGCGTAGCGGGAGCCCCCGATCAGACAGGTTAATCACCTCATAATTCAGGGATTGCCCAGCCGCGGTGGCCAAAAAGGACTCATTGCCTATGATATATAACTGTAGCGAATCGGTTTCGGAGCAACGGTAAGAAACAATATCTCCAATACCTCCGTAATTGGGTGGGTTCGCTCCTTCAAGAGATAGATATGTTCCAGTTGTATCCTGGCTATCGAAAAGTTTGTCCCACTCTTCATCTCCGTACTTCCATATCTGATAATAAGTGAACTCTCCAGGAACCGAAAGAAAACCTCTGATGTATATTTCACCATCAGAAACCCCATCCACCTGGGTAAGGTTAAACTCGGTAGGGGCTATGCTATATACCCAAGGGGTCTGGTAGCTATTTTTGGTGTACACCATGCCGTTGTCTCCAACGGCTATCACATAGCCGTTGCCATCGGTCCATACGGCGCGCAGCTCCCCTTTGGTTTCGAACTGGTAGCCCGTCCATTTTTTGGTCGTATTGTCAAATTCAGCAAGACTCGCTTTTTCCTGTCCTATTCCCCGGTATCCTACCGAGACCATATAACTGGTATCCCCGGTAACATCGTTAGAAAAATGGTTGATGTCTTCAAGACTTCCGTTAAAGTTAGTTGTCCATTCTTGCCCATTCCAATGCAAGCCATATGTAAATTCCAGTTCATCTTTTTCGTTTTTTTGCCAAATCAAGCCCATCACATAGGCATCGTCATCGGCAAAGGCCCACACCCCACCAATGCTGGAAGGGAACCAGCCCACGGTATCGGCCTGCCAGGAGAAAGTGCGGTTCCCTAGTGGATACTCACATTCTTTTATAGGCTCAATGATTACGGGATTATTCTTGCATGATCCACCGATTAATACAAGTGCAAATAGTGGCAGAAAAATTACCTGATTTCGAACAGCCATGATTTTTAAGATAATTCCTTATGTTAATTAACTCTTTAATTGTAAACATGAGGTGAAGTCAAAGATGTTTGGCTGGGAAAATTTATATAGAACAGGGGAACAGTCGAACATTGAACGGGGAAGAATTACGAATATGCGAGTGTTGATTTACGAGGTATGAATTGTTGGAACTTACCTAGAACTTTTTGCAATTGAACATCGAATTCGATTTGCTAACCCAAACCTTCCCTTTTGGCATCTCGAACCGCCAACCGGCGGAGAGAGATCTATAGAGTTACGAATAAGCGTGTGTAGAATTACGAGGTACGAATGTTTGGTGCCTGCTTACACCATTACTATAATCCATTGTAGCGATCTATCTATAAAGTTTATGCGAGTTAATCTGATCGAAAAAAAGGACATTGATTATATATTTCTAAAAACAAGAATGAAATATAGGTTTTGAACCTTAGAACCGATATCGAACATAAACAAGCGAGGACTTTAGTCCTGCGAGAAGTTGGGGAACATCGAACACTTGAACATTGAGCAATCGAACGTCGAACGGGGAAGAATTACGAATAGGCGAATAACGATTTAAGAATTACGAATTGGGAGTGTTCAATTAAGTGTGTCAGGGGTTAAGTATCTGTCATCGAAATAATCTACTAAATCTCGTCGTACCGAGCTCCATCCAAACATAGCACCTGACCATTTCGTCTGGGCATTCATCGTTGCCAGATAGAGTTGTT
>JANSXX010000049.1:0-2838 GCA_024742815.1 bacterium | reverse complement strand
CAGCCAAAGTATTCACCTCCTTGAGGGCTTCCAGGACTACTTTTGTTTTGAAATCAGCGTTGAAATTTCTTCTGCTCATGATAGCTAATTTAAGGGTTTTTATAAATCAAGCTACCTGTCTAGTTTTTTGGGGAAACTCCAATACCCCATATCTGTCCCACTTGACCTTACCATTCCAGTGTATGGTGCATTATATAGAACCATATAGCTGACTCTTTTATGCATTTCCACAAACATATGCAATGAGTTGTAATCATCCTTTTCCAATTCTTTATTGTATGGCAAAATAATATCTATTGATAAAATAATGCTTTCTGTTAACCTTGACAGGATTGAATCCAGTTGATCCAAGGTCCAATTATCATATAATCTCAATTGGATGTGCTTGCACAATAACTCTTCTAACTCCAGAAACAACCTACTCCAATTATGATTTGATGTTGATTTCCAGTCTATAATTGCATTTGTTATATAACAAGGTGAATCCCACCTCATATCAATTTCAGGAAAACAATCTACGTCCTCATTAAAGAATAGATTTTATTAAAGTTAAAAGTCTAGACGCGCGCGCACCTGCTGCGCGCCGCGTGTATACGCGGAGCTCCGAAAGCGGACCCGCAGGTTGTGCAGGCCACAACCAATGACGAAAATTTGGTGCCGTATATCTTGTTTCCAGTACCGCATCGGGCGAGAGAGCAAGGCCAACCGTTTGATACCGCCGATGGCATGTTCGACCACGCTACGCACTGAGCTTGCCCAGGCATTATACTCCTTCTCCAGCTCATTGAGCGGATGATTGCGCCTGGCTTTGAACGGCTCTATCAGGTGGGCTCCTTCCGGGCGGTAGCCTTGGTAGCCTTTGTCCTTGCTGAACCATAAACCATAGGGCTTGAGGGCTTCCAGGCTTGGCAGCTCTTCAACGGCCATCGTGCTGTCGTGCACAGAGCCGTTCCAGGTCTGCCCTGCAAAATGTATGAATTGGAACTCGTCGCACAGCACCGTGTTCTTCAAGTTGTGCCTGTGGTGCTTGCCGCTGTAGTCATCACGCTGGGCTGCATTGTCCAGGTTGCGCCCGATAGGGCGCTCTGTAGCATCCATGTTGAGCGTATCCGGCGCACTGTCTGAGCCTGGAGGCCCACTGCGCTGACGGAATAGCCGGATAAGCTCATCCATGTCTTGTGCAGGCTGGCAGTGCAAGTCTTCGATGGCTTGTTGCAAAATAGGCCGCAAGGCTTTCAGCCAGTGGCTGACATGGCTTTGCCTCAGGCCAAATTCAGCTGCGAGCTGTTGCTGGATGGAGTTGGTCTTAAACCACATTAAGACAAACAGCAGCTTCGTGCTTGGCCCAGGCAAGGTCTTAGTTGGCTTCTTGTATTTTATGCGCGGCCTTTTCCGGCGCTTGCCCAGCAG
This sequence comes from bacterium, assembly GCA_024742815.1. GTDB lineage: Bacteria > Bacteroidota > Rhodothermia > Balneolales > Balneolaceae > HXMU1420-13. The sequence goes on along the minus strand of JANSXX010000049.1, from coordinate 1,428 downwards.
GGTGTAGTGCTTGTGATACTGGTGCCAACGGTGCCTAAATGGGGACAGCAGGGCATCAAACTCTTCTGGCTCTAAACTTGTCAGTGCTTTTAGCTGAGCGGGGTTGCTTCGTATTTGGTCTGTGTCTATCATGCTATATAACATAGCAGGTTTTTTTCAAACAGCCAAACTCGCGCACACGAGCGCGCGCGGTCTGGATTCAATTTTAGTAAAATCTAATATATACTCTTTTTCAACCAAAACTAGAAAATAGTCATTGATCACATCATCGTATTTACCGTTGTATATTGCTTTTACCTCAGTAAGTGTTTTCCCCTCATATTTGGTTAGAATCTCAAACAGCCCGTTTGGTATAAGAGTAAAGGATTTCCTTTGTAAATCGCATATCACGCTTCTAGTACTTCCTTTCACTGGAACACAGCAAGCAAATAAATTAAATGGTACATTATCTGGCAGGTAAGTTTTCATATATCTTCATTGACAATTTTACTGATAGGCTTATAATGAGAATAAGGGCGGCACTTTCTAGTCTGATACTTAGCAACTGAAATTAGTCCCTCACTGATTTTTCCATTACCGATTATCTTTTCATTATATTCTTTTATTTCAATAAATTGGTAGTGCAGTGGTAGCGAAGAAAAATCTACGCCTTTCAAAAGCTTAATCTGTTTCTTTTTATTTTCCATTGCTTAATGTTATTGCTATTTCTTCGTGGAGATAGTAGTTACAGTTAGTGGAAACAAAGTCATACTGTCCTACAGGATTCACTTCCAAGAAAACTAACTTTTTCTCTTTTGTCATAACAAAATCAAGGGATCCCGTATCTAAATTGGCAAGCTTCATAAACTCCGATATCTTGGATTGGTTTTCATCTGATAAAATAAATGGAACCATCCGGTTTGGCACTTGTGCATCATATGCTCTGAAGTCTATTTGAGTCTGAGTGTTCGACTGAGAGAAAATGGCCATTGCCCATATTTTTTCTTTTAGAAAAAACACTCTTAATTCGTATTCCTTCTCAATGTAGTTTTGCAGTAAAGAATGATAACCTGTTCCATCTAATCTATATGGTTGAAGATTGCTTTTGTCAATAAGCCTAGTTCCAAACACACCTAAATATCTAGCTTCATTAAAATGGTTTAAATCTCTTTCTATACTTTTTGTGATTACCTTCTCATTTTTTTCTAAAAAACCCTTTAATAACCTGCTATCATTGGAAACTAAAGTGTTAGGAATAGTAAACCCAACTTTTTGAGCTAAAAATAAATTCCATAGCTTCTTTGTATAATTTGAGTGCGTGACAAAAAAGCGGGGCATCCATTATGCCGCCATTTTTTGGAGGCGGATTTTGCGTTCTGAGCCAATGACAAACTGCATAAAACCCTCCATATCGCCATTTAATTTTACGGCCCTTAAATCCATCACTTT
>JANSXX010000155.1:0-1012 GCA_024742815.1 bacterium | reverse complement strand
TTACTGCACTTCATTATTGTCCAGCATTTTACTGCTCAACATTTTACTGCTCAACAAGCTGTGCAAAAGATGATGAGATTAGGCTGTAAACTCAATATTTAGCCTATTTCCACCTTTGGCAAGCTGTGATAACAAGTGTAAATCATAGGCTGCAACTTTAATTCAGCACATAATTATGAATCGCAAGCTGTGCTTTTTGCTTGATTTCACTTAAAACTCATTGTGCACCTCATAATTCCAGCATTCGCAAGCTGTGCTCTGACTCATATTCCAGTGTGATTTAGTATTAATCTTGCTTGTCTACGTTTCAAGAGCTTCGCTCTTTCACGAGACCAAGCGCTTTTAACATGAATCCAAAGGCTCATGAGGCTCATAATTAACTTACCTGCACAAATATGTACACAACTCACCTCCAATTGAGGGCAACACTTAAGTTTCACCATCAAAAATACGCTCTGATAACGATGCAAATGATTGGGAATCGGGAACTCCCCGTTTACAACCTAAATCCCCATCATTGCTCTGGCGGGTGTTTTGAGCATCGAGTTTTAAAGCCGAATCCCTTTGTTGCAGCCCACTTTTGAGCTCAGCTTGTGATCCTTGCGCGCGGTTTATCCTTTATAATTATAGGTAATTACGGTTTATACGGTATTTATTATTATTATTTTTAATTTCATTACGGTTATTAAGGATTGTAAACTTAATTAACTTTCTTTTTTCGCAGCCCAAAGGGCTGCTTTCCGTAGATAGGCACGCGCACCGATATGCCCAGAGGTCCGGCCGATCGGGTGGCCGATCGGGTGGCCGATCGCACAGCCGAATTCGCATTATGCACATCGGTACGCCCACATAGTAATTTCTCAAGCTGAGCTCTATTTGCTGCCGGACAATGGGATTTCGGCTTTGAGCCAAAAAGTGAGAAAACCCGGGTTTAGCATGTAGGGGATTTCGGCTTTAAATCCGAAGACTGGGTAACGCAATCATCCATTTGTGAACATCGGAGCTCAGCGTG
>JANSXX010000145.1:0-1071 GCA_024742815.1 bacterium | reverse complement strand
GAAATACAACGAAAATATCAAATTGATATATACAGATACTGACAGTTATGTAATTCAAACCTTCACTGATGATATCTACAAGGATTTTCAAGGTATCAAGCAACATATGGATTTTAGCGATTATCCTGTTGAACATCCGTGCCATGACACAACAAATAAGAAGGTCTTAGGAATGTACAAAGATGAAGTCAACGGAAAAATCATTACTAGATTTATCGGGTTGAAACCTAAATCCTATGCTTTCACAATCCACGGCGAGAATGAGGAACACAGGAAATCCAAAGGCGTCGTCAAGCACAAGGTGAAGAAGGAACTGACCTATCAGAACTACCACGAAGCACTGCATCACAACAAAAAACACAAAATAACATATGATTTTATTAGGAGTAAATCTCATCAAATATATTCAATGTCTCAAGTAAAACAATCACTCAGTAATTATGAGAAAAAAATATATTATTATGATACTTTTACTTCATTACTATATGGTCATCACAAACCGTGTTAAAGAGAAGATACATTATGTTATTTATGGAGAGCAGTAAATATAGAAATGCGGCGAAGATTTACCAAGTAACAGATATTGGTTGTAACAAATGCTACATTGGAAGCACCTGTGAAAACTTAAGTCAAAGAATTGCAAGACATAGGCAAAATCATAAGAAAGCAGAGGAATGGAACACTAAAACAGCTTGTGGCTTATTGTTTGATGAGTATGGAGTGGAAAACTGTAAGACTGAATTAATAGAAAACTACCCCGTGTGAAAGTCGAGAAGAATTACTTAAAAGAGAAGGTTATTACATTAAAAATACTGACTGGTTTAATAGATGTGTTGCTGGAAGAACTTTTAATGAGTGGAAAGAGGATAATAAAGAACATTACCAACATATGAGGAAGGAATACTCTGAAAAGAACAAAGAACATATATGTGACAAAAGTGGGGAGCATTACCACCATTTCTACCATGGAATAATTCAATAGTAGTCAGTTTGGATGCCAGCGTGTTGCTATTGAATAATTCACAGGTAGTCAGTTTGTATCTCTGTGTTTTTTTTGTTTCTGTGTTTTTG
>JANSXX010000111.1:0-1321 GCA_024742815.1 bacterium | reverse complement strand
CCAACCAAGGTTGCAGGCTGTAAATTTAATTCCAACACGCTGTGATAAATCACCTCCAACAACACTAAACAAGCTTCATAATCACTCTTCACCATAAAACTTAGGCAGCAAGCTTTGGAAATAAGTGCAAACCACCATTTGGCAAGCTGTGCTCAAAGTGCTATTTCAGTTCATTTTAGTTGTAAACCACCATTTCGCAAGCTGTGCTATTTTGAGGTTTTAGTTTAATTTCTAAGGCATCTTGCTTGTCTATGTTCAGAGTGCTTCGCACTCCTCACAAGACCAAGCGCTTTTTCCATTCGTAAGGCTCGTAACCCGAAGACTTGTATTTCCCAATCAAGGACACGCTCTGATAGCAACATTGGGGATTGCAGAACTCCCAATTAAGACTGTGATTTGCCATCATTGCCGACCTGGGTTTTTTGAGCAACAACTAGTTCGGGTCATTTTGTTCTAAAATCGGCCTTGAGGAGCTCAGCTTGTCAATCATTTTGCACTGGCCATTGTGCGCGCGCTTCTTTACTTTTCCTATACTTAATTAGGTATAGTAAGGTATTTTCTTTTTGTTTTTAAGGTTTATGTGTATTCTTAGGTTAAATATATCTCTTCTTTTTCGCGGCCCCTAAAAGGGGCCGCTTTCCGTAATTAGGCCTGCGCACCGATGTGTGATGGGGTGCAGCCGATCGGGTGGCCGATCGGGTGGCCGATCGCCCGGCCGATTTTCGCATAATGCATTAGGTGCATGCACATAGAAAACTCTGCAAGCTGAGGTCATTTGCTTCCTGGAGACTGGGAATTGCCATCATTTGCAAAAAGTGAAAGAACCCGGGATTACGAAGACTGGGGATTAGGCTTTAAAATGGGAGACTGGTGTCGCCTATCATTTGATCTCAGCGTGTTTTGGGTGGGAACACACAAATCAGTTAAAAATGATTACAATTAGTGTAAAATGACTCAAGAGCTCAGCGTGTTTCACACAAATCTAAGGTTATTGCACCGAAATCATTGCAACCTTCGGTTGCAAGCCTTTCGGCGCTTTTAAATCGTAGGCTTCGTGAACTAAGTAATACGAAGAGCACAGCGTGCTCTTCTTTTGAAAAAGAAGCACAAGACACACAAATAAGCATAATTTGCACAAATATGTGCAAAAGTGGGTATTGGCCTTCTTTTCACTAAAATGATGCAATAGCATGCTAAAAGCACAAATATGGCTCCAAACCTTCAATCGTGCAATCCTGAAGCTTCTGAAGCTTGCAGCCATAAGGAAAAGGTATTCTAGTGTAAATGGCTTGCAGCCATAAACTAAAATATACAGCACACT
>JANSXX010000047.1:0-3080 GCA_024742815.1 bacterium | reverse complement strand
GGGAGCGGATATTGTTAAGGATCTCAATTATTCGGGACAACGGATTACCCGATAGAAACACTGATTTTCCATTTTTCTGCCTGCCTAATTGGGTTATACATTCTATTGACCGTAACCAACAAAACTCGGGTTTCAAAACCAATTTTTTCCGATTTTTAAAGGCAGGCTCAATTTCTAATCAATTGTTTTTCAGATTCTTATTCCCAAATGGAGTGCGCCCAACGGGAAGCATACCCGCCGTAACGACGGTAGGAGATATGGTCGTGGTATGCAATGTTATGATGCGTATTCAATATTTATCGTAATCAAGTACCAAATTATCTTTATTTACCCTATACCAATTCTTCGCCATACTCATGTATTCAACCGTTGAATAATCCTTCCCTTGCATATTTGAAAATTCCACGAAATTCCACATATTGATTGTTTCTTGGATCTTAGTTGATTGATCAGGAAAATTCTCAACATATACTAAGAAAGCTGCTAAAGCCATTTGTCTTACATGCTTTTGATGCTCTTCCGACTTAATATAACTTAAATCCGATAATAAGAATGAACCTATTTTTTGAAAAGCAAGTGTGGTTCTAATTTTGGATAATCTATCAAAATATTCTCTATAATCCTTGCGCCAATTTGAGTTGAACTTTTCTTCTATTTGTTGGATGACAATCGTGTCATTCAATTTACCGATCCTTGCAAGGCATACATTTATATCAATAGTATCAAATCTGAAAGGATCATTATACAAGGCAAAATGTAAGTGGTTTATTGCATCAATATTTTGTTTGAGGAACAACAAGGTCGAATCTATTCCGTCAATTTCCAAAAAACTAAGATAGTAAGGTGCCCAAGACTGCCATCTCAACAATTCAGTAGAATTGGCAAGAGAGCCAAGTTTCTCTTTAGACTCATTAGAGTATAATGTTTTTTTAAAGTGCCTCCCGACAAATGCACATTCATTGATTAATGTTTCAACGTCCACAAAATCAATCAATGTATTTAAAAAAAATGAATCATTTTTATCATCGTACTCATCTCCTGTCAAAATGAATGCAAGTGACTTAATACCTTTGATAGTCACTAAGTCCATATTTTCCATGATAAGCTCTCTGGCCACTTTTTTTAATTCTTTGTCTTTAGGTTTCCATGTATATTTTCCATCAATGTTTTTTCCTTGTAGCCTCAGTAATACTGCTTCTTCATCGCTCAAAAACTGAGCATTTAATGAAGTTATTGAACATAGTAGAATTAATGATATTGTTATTAGTTTGTCCATTGGTATGCTCTTATTTTATATCCAGTTAATATGTTTACGTAATCCATTAATGCGTCAGCGTCGTCAAATGCTGTATATTCCGAAAACTCTTCCCAAGGATGTTCGTATCCAACTCTATGACCATTTTCATGAGCCATCGTCCTTTTGTTATGTTGGTATGAGCAATTTACTACACCGTAGATATCTCCACTTCTCGTCCATCCATTTGTTTGACCTCCACTTGGTGATTGTATCTGATCATACAGTATATATGTAGAGGTAGATTGGTATAGTGGTGGATCTTCGCTTGGATAGTACCTGGATGTATAAAGATTTTCATGATTTATTCTTAAATAGTTAGCAATAATATCCCAATCTTCATTTCCATCAAGTTTTGTAGTGTAGTTTAAATCAAAATTATATTCATACTGATCGATCTGATTAACAGCCCACGTCATATTTACCTGTTTGAAGCAATTGTTAAGAACTGTTTCCATTTCCGAAACACTAAAATTCACGGTTGGATAATCGGTGTCTTCAGGAAGTTTCATCAATACAAGATTCAAGATCATTGATTTGGCAGGCAAGACCTTTATCATCAAACCACCGATAGTATTGCCATCAATGTCTTTGACTTCAATCTTAGCATTTTCTGTCAGACTATTACCCTTTATTGTTATGGTCTCACTATAGTTTTGTGGCGTTGTACTTCCAATTATTTCAACTCCCGTCGCAACATAAGACAAATCGCCAAGAAAGAGTTGATCAGAAAATTCCACATTTACTTGATCTTGAGCTCCTATACCTAAGGATTTCCATGGTACTCCATCACCTAATGGTGTATTATAAGTGGGATATGATTCAATTTTGTTGTCATCAAATCCGAAATTTTGGTTTAAGTTTTCTCTGAAAACTGCCTGTCCAACACAAATCGTTCTACTTTTTCCTTGTAATCTTTGTTGCTCAATACAATCTGGGTCATTACAATCAACCCATCCATCTTTATCATCATCAATTCCATTGTCACAAATTTCTGAACATACTATTTTTTGCTTAAGAAACTCCATTGCCTCAATTTCAGTATTTGCCCAATCATAAGGGCTATCGGTAGCATTACCTATTTGCTGTATTTGAAGCTTCATGGGTGCGATATCCTCTTCTTCTATACAATCAAAGTTCGAGGGGTTTGGGATCACAAAATCAATCCATACTTTTGTTTTACCTTGACTATCTGGAAGTTGTCTTCCAAATATCAAGTAAAAATTTGACTGTGAAATTGTTGTGGTTTTCATTTTTTCCATAACTGCATTAAAGCCTCCTTGCATATACTCGTTGAGCGAGTAAAATCCAAAGTCATAAACCTTAAACTGGTTTTGGTATTCTGTTGGAAAAGCTTGCTGCAGTTCACACGCTTTGGCTTCTAAGTCTGATTGATAATCCAACATATCAATTCCAGTTGCATCTGAAAGTTTGATATAGCAATTCTGAGAGTAACTCATGTTGGCAAATACCACCAGAAGTAGAATAATTTTTAACGTCATTTTCATTTTACCGTCATTTTGTTGTGCCATTTTTTTGTTTTTATGCATCATAACGGGTTGTGCAGCCGCAGTACGCAGCGCAGCGGAGTATTGTCGGCTGCACTGTGTTAGGCACCGTTGACTATTTTTTTTGTTCAAAGAATTTGATTACCGATTCTTTTCCACTATTCATTAGCCTCTCTTTCTCTTCTTGTTTTAATCTCTTTATTCTTGGGCTTATCCCTACCGATGATACCGATATTGTCCTTTCCCAATCTTCAGCAGTTAATTCATTTCGGTTCAGG
>JANSXX010000157.1:0-1008 GCA_024742815.1 bacterium | reverse complement strand
ATAGTGGAAGACTTCGGTTCTTTAATTTCTTTGTTATTAAGTTTGTTTAAATACACTTGTTTCTTATTTTTATATTCACCATTGGTTCTATCTACTTTTTTACTTTGATAACTGTTTGTTACTGGTTTCTTCTTTTCCATTTCTTGCAAGATTTCTAAAATATTCTTATTCTGTTCAAAAACCTTATTCAGTGTTTTAACAATCTTTTCTAATCCTTCCTCCATGTAAATATATACTAAATTATAAAACTAAACTTTTAAAACTAAATGTTTTAATTTCGAAGGTCTTTGTTACTTATATGTTTAAATTCTTTGCCTTGCACCATAAGTCTAACAATGTTATCTAAATCTTTTTGAGTATGTCTACATACTATCGCTTTGTCTAGATATAAATATTCATAGCTAAGACCAACACTAATTAATAAAAAGTTATATTTTCTAGTTTGAGTACGAGTTAAGACTATTTTACAACCACACTCACAAGTATAATAACTAACACCATTATAATTATTGTCTCCAATTTGTTTATCTAATTCAATTGCTCCATTATGTAAATTTGTTAAACTTGAAAATTTGTCCATATACTAAATCATAAAATAAACTTTTAAAACTAAATGTTGCAATTATGTTAAATCTACTCTTTAAATACTATTTTTTCATTATTTGTTTAACAGTTTCCTGTGTTTCCTTATCACCATTATCGGATGGAGTAACTCCCCTCCCAAAGCGAATAGCAATATTATGAACATCTGTTTCTAAGTTGATACTGTCTTTAGTTTTATCAATATTCATTTTCTTATCATTTTTACTAATTTTGAAACTTGTCGGAACACACGAACATTTACAGTTTCCTTTCTTTTGTATTTCTAATTCATTTTTCATTTCTAATATTCTTTTACACATTGGACAAGCAAACTCAATAACTGATGTCTCTTTAACAACTTCTTCTTTTTCTTCATCAGTTGAAGAAACAACTGGTTCAGTCTTATTCTTTTTCTTTCTTCCCATT
>JANSXX010000114.1:0-1264 GCA_024742815.1 bacterium | reverse complement strand
TCATCTTCAGGATCAGCTGGCTGAGCCGTTTGGCGGCAGGGTATTCGTCTTCTACGATTAGGAATCTCATATGATAGAGCCTGTTATAATAGGAAACTAAGGTACATAAATTGCCAGTTATTGTACATCGTTAATTCCATGGGTGTGTATAACGAATTGCACAAAACAGAAAGGCAATCCTCTGCACTTAAGCGCTATGGCTGCTGGAGTAGAGCTTCCCGCTCTGCTCCAGCTTATCCAGGAAAGGCAAACAGCAAATGCTGCCAAGCTATTCAAAAAGTGCAATTTGTCATACACACATTCCATGTTGGCATTAGGTAACAGCCTAATGAACTCAGGTGTAAGAGAATGGCTGCCTTTTGGGTTGACAGGCATATATTTTTCTGGTAGAAGTGATTTTTATAATTACCTTGGGTTTTTTCAGGTTATTATTTTGTATTACTTGCAATATTTTCAGACATTGTTTATATTTGCTTTGTAAATTTAAAATAATGTTTTTTCGTTTTCTGTAATAATCAGAAGCGTTCCTGTATGTTTTAAAATCAGTTTTCAGCCTACGGTAAGTTATGCTCAAAAGATTGGTGAGGCAGCTTATTAATCTGTTATGGGTCTGCTAAAGATGCTGGATTTTTCTGTCGTCTTCTGTAGGGACATTCGTATTCTGTTCTGATTTGAATAGAGCTCTTCCATCCTGTAAATCAAGATGGTATTGTCGCGTATCCTTTGTATTTATCATTTTTAACCTATTTAATACATTTGACATGAATATTAGTATCATTTATGGCAATGTCGTTGGGGGGGGGGTAAAACCTTCTGTTTGCTTTGTGTTGTATTGATGACTATCTGTTTGGCTTGCATCCCAATTGGTAGTTTTGCACAGGAAACGTGTAATGAAGGAATTGGTTATACTGAAATCCAAGGCGATTTTGAGGCATTGGATTTGTATGGTAGTCAGTTGCTGCCTCCTGCCCAGGCTCAAACTACGCCTCAGTTTTTGAAAATAACAGGAATGGTTACGTTCACTTTAGACTACACTTTCGCTCCGGGCTCAGATATTATTTTTCTAGACAACAATAGCGGGTTCCGGGTAGAAATAGGTGCAGAACTAACATTAAATAGCAGCCATCTAAGAGGATGTAACAAACTTTGGAAGGGAGTGGAAGTCCGTGTTCAAGGGAGCATAATTGCGCAATCTTCGACTTTTGAGGATGCCATTACAGCGATCCTGCTCCGGGATCGGGCGGAAATACTTATTGCTGATAAC
>JANSXX010000065.1:0-2011 GCA_024742815.1 bacterium | reverse complement strand
CTTAGTTGGGCTGCAGCCAACAGTGCACGTAGTTAGGGAAACGTGCAGCTGACCATGGACACGACTTGTGGTTGGGTTGCTTGCTCTGTCTACGCCACCAATCATACTATCGATGGACAAACTCCTGCGCCAGGGATGGATGAAACCGTATGGGTACTCGCATAAACCACCTACCAACTGGTGCAGGATTTTGTTCACCTACAGTATCTGCTTCATTTCCCCTTAGGAATTCTCTTGTAATTCTCTGCCTCTCACGGAAAAACAAAACACGCAAAACCCTGCGCCTACGGTTGCTGCTTTCCTTCTGTTGAAACATATGCACTGAATGCACTGACCTGTGGTCTGTGTGTGTGTCTTTGCGTGTGTGTCTTTGTGCCTTTGTGCCGTTGTGCCTTGGTGTGTTTGTGTGTTTGTCTTTTTGTATTTGTGGTTGTGTGTTTGTCATAGATCATACTGCTGCAACACAAGACAGAAAACACGATGCGGAGGTGAACACGAAAGATCGATACCTGGTAGGTTCCAATTTGCAGCAGATGTTGGTCGCCTTTTTTCGGATGGTTTTGAGAGGGAAAGGACACAACCTCCAACTTCGAGGGTCCGAAATTTTGACACAGTCCCTTGAGGAAGTTCCGTCACACCCATCCAGGCTAGGCCCCCGCGCGATTGGAAGCTCGTAACATGTTCTCGCAACATGTTGCCCGGCGTCGCCAGTTTCAATTGAAGCCTTTAGGGCAAAGCCAACAGCAATGGCAAGTCGCTTGCCTTGAAACCATTTCGCCCAAGATCCCACTTGGGCGTGGCTCAAAATGAAAGAGTCAGGGTTATGCAGGCTTTAGTCTTTGGTTCCATTTATCCAGGTGCCATTTTGGTACATGTTTTTGACCCCTGAATTAGGCATGTTTTGTTTCTTAACACCCTAGGCTTTTAATGTTTGGTTCTTCCCACCAGCTGGCAACCGGAAGCATTGGGCTCACCCAGTGGGGCAAGTGACTGGAGATCCGAGCGAAAGTCTAGCGGGAGGGTTCTGGATTTCTGGATGCGCAGTACCAATATCAACTGCCCATATACCCCAATGTGACCTCCGCCATGTTTTTCTGAACCAAAAGGACCCGTGGCCGCGCACCCCAAAGTGGATTTCGCTTCTTTCCTCTTGGCTTCCCTTTTGGAAAACCACACGAACAGGTACCAACTCCAGCAAAAAAAACCGAACCCCCGAATTCTGAAAAGCAATTGGAAGATGCGCTCGACCCAACCCTCAGCTCCGGCCTTGGCCCATGCCTTCCAATGAGGGGAGCCAGCCCTGCGGCTGCACCAATGTGGTGGTCTGGGCACTCGGCACCTTGCGCGAGCGAAACCAAGAGGATTTCGCGTGTTCCACGCTTAATTTTGTCCCCTACTAGGACCTACCAAAGGGCATGCCCCAGTTCAGATAAAATCCCCTCAGTCAACCACTTCAACCATATTAACCAACAGGGGCACGCCACCTCAACCAATTTTACCACCTAAATCCCAAAATCCCAAATTCCCAAAATATATTTTTCCAAAATCCCAAATCCCAAAATCCCCATAAATCCAAAACATAAATCTTACAATGTTTTTTATTGTAAGGTTTATGGTGTAATTTATAATTTCAGTTCAGGATAATAATTTAATTGACAAATCTCATTTATTTCATACATCATTTTAAAAATAATATTAATATCTCTCACTGTGTTTTTAACATTAAACTTTTTATAAATTTCAATATAATATTTGATATATTCTTTAATATCATCTCCTTTCTTTTGACTATGACACAACATCCTTAATATATCATAAATCATTTCATATTTTTTCTTACTGATTTTAAGAAACTGTTTAACATATTCGTAAGGTGGTAATTTATTTACAGTTAAAAATATCAAAATGTCATCTTCTACATTTCTACTATGTCTTCCTTTTAATCTCAACAAACAATTGATTATAGCTTGGTTATCTCTCCAGGTTTTGCAAATTTTACATACATGTTCTT
>JANSXX010000075.1:0-1814 GCA_024742815.1 bacterium | reverse complement strand
TCTTAATATATAAGGTAATATTTCTTTAAGTAGTTTTGGCTAGGGGGTTGCTGGTCGGCTGGTCTGGGTTTCAGGTTTAATTTAAATGTCTTAACCTTCTTGTTAGATTATAAAACAATGTTTAATCATATTATAATCAAATGTTATGAATAAACTAAACTAAAATTTCATATTAGTGGAGCATAACACCCGCTGTATTTATTCCCTCTTGTTGCGGTATTGCTTCCCTCATGTTGTGGTATTGCCCCGCCTTTTCTGCAATCGGGACGTTCTGTATTGCAGACCTGTGCGCGCTTATTGCGCAATACCGCAATAAGACCTATTTAGTAGCAAATGTAATTGACCGAGGTTTGTATTGCAATCTTGGAGTTTCCGTATTGCAGAACACCCGTTTCTGTATTGCAGAACCAAGCACTTGACAGTTTCAATACCCGTAAAGTGTATTGCGCAATACCGCAATAAGCTGGACACCCGTTGTTTTCGCCCTGCTCTATTCAGTGCAAGGTGACGATGTCCAAATTACTTGAAAGTGGTTTCTATCAAACTGAGTATAGTCACATTCAAGAATATCACAGTTAATATCAGCATTTTTCAATTCCAACGATATGACATTATAACCGAGCGACCTTGCAACAGTCCCAACCGACCCTGTCCCGCTAAACATCTCTAATAAGTTCATTATTATTAGAGATATTTAGATATTAATATGTTTGTTTTTGTATCGTGTGTGTTTCTCGCTTTTCTCATGTTTTCTAATATCACTTTTTCTAACAACACTACCACACTCACACTCAATAGGTTCTTTTCGTTTTTCACTAATTGTTTCTTTGTTTTGGTGGTAGTATTCATTACTTTTCTTAGATATATGTTCTTTGTTTTTTTCTGAGTATTCCTTTCTCATTTGCTGATAGTGTTCTTGATTGTCTTCTTTCCATTCATTGATGGTTCTTCCAGCAACACATCTATTAACACAGTCAGTATTTTGGATATGATAACCCGCCTGTTTCAGTAATTGTTCTCGGTTTTCACATGGGTAATTTTCTATTAATTCAATCTTACAATTGTCCATTCCATATTCATCAAACAATAAACGACAAGTTGTTTTAGTATTCCATTCCTCTGCTTTCTTATGATTTTGCCTATGTCGTGCCATTCTTTGACTTAAGTTCTCGCATGTGCTTCCTATATAGCATTTGTTATAACCTATATCAGTTATTTTGTAAATCTTTGCATTTGTGTATTTACTGCTTTCCATCTTATACTATCATAAACTATCTTCTCTTTAACGCAGTTTGTAATGACCGTAGGGTAAAGAAGTAAAGGCATCTAAGTAATGTCTTTTATTTTCAAAATTACTGAGAGATTGCTTAACTTGAGACATTGAGAATAACTGATGGTTGCGACTACGAATAAAATTATATGTTATTTCATGCTTTTTGTTTTGAAATAATGCTTCGTGATAGTTTTGATACGACAGTTCTTTCTTCACCTTATGTTTCACTACACCTTTTGATTTTTTATGTTCATCATCCTCGCCATGGATTGTAAAAGCATATGACTTGGGTTTGAGTGCTATGAATTTGGTAATTACTTTTCCGTTGCATTCATCCTTGAAATAACCGAGTTTTTTCTTATTTGTTTTATCGTGGCATGGATGTTCTACTGGATAATCGCTAAAGTCCATATATTGACTTAATTCTTTGAAGTCCTTATAAACATCATCAGTCATTGTTTGAATTACATAACTGTCAGTATCAGTATATATCAATTTGATGTTTTCATTATACTTCTTTTTCAATACATCATAATAAAAC
>JANSXX010000063.1:0-2088 GCA_024742815.1 bacterium | reverse complement strand
TTTTGTCTGTCATTGGTCTCTATATGTTTAAGGGGTTATTTATTTAGATAAGTTTAAGGGGTTTTATAGGTTAAAAGTTCAGTATAATTATAACATATAAGATTTTACATGTTATTATTATATTATGATTATAATTTCAGTTCAGGATAATAATTTAATTGATTTGTCTTACTTCTTTCATACACAGGACAAGGCTGACATGGAGACCTGATATCGCAAGAAGAGGCGACATGTTTGTTTGTCTTGTTGCGTTTATCATAATGACGGTTTTGTCATTGGTTTGCCTTATGATGTTTGTATCATAATGATGGTTTTGTCATTGGTTGGACAAATGATGTTTGTATCATATGATGAAACCATCATTCGGATTTCAAAGGGAAAATGAAAGAGAATGATGTTTTTATCATACCCAGATGATGTTTTTGTCATACCCCTATGATGGTTTTAACATGTGTTTCTGCACTGTTTAAACCTGACCCTGCAGGTGAGCACCACTTGAACCTGCCTTGCGACCAGTATTTGCTGACGGCTTTGGGTCTTGACAGGGTGTAGGTAGATGGTGCTCCGAACGTGACATCTGGCACCAACATAGAAATCAGACATTTCATTTTGTGTTTCGGTTGACGGTGCAACTCCTTCATTTTGAAGGTGATGATGCGTTCAAGAAACCCACCATCGGCATGGGTCTGATGAGAAAAGGTGCTCTCTCTGTTGCTTTGCAGTTGTGAATGTGCTTGTGTCACTGAGCCACTTGCACGGGTTCAGAAAGCCCCCTGCCACTTTCCAAAGGGTTGGAAACACACCCCCAAACCAGCAAATCACCACCTAAATTAGGGTTTCCAAAGATTCGGAAGGTCTCCCTGTCAAAAGCCCTTTCCCTCTTTCTTACTGGTCGGAAACCCCTGCTCCTTTCCTGCCCCTTTCCTTTGTCTACGCCTCGCATCTGCCACCCTCCTGAGGTTATGAAGTCCTGCTCTTCATCACCTTCATCGCTTGCGAGTTCTAGGTTCTGGGACGGGAAGAGTTCTGAGGTTTTGGGTCTTTGTGTTTTAGTGATAAGGGGAGGGTTCAAACAATGATGTGAAGGGAGCGAGTTTACCGAACAGCCTTGCAGAGCCTGACATTTGGGTACTTGTTTCAACCAATGTTGCAGGGAGTGGCTTCACCTAGTTTACCTGTAGAGCCTGTCATGTGGTCACTGCATCCCAGCCACACAATTTTTCCCACCAACCCTACCAACCCTACCAACCCTACCAACCCTACCAACCCTACCAACCCTACCAACCCTACCAACCCTACCAACCCTACCAACCCTACCGACCCCGCATCCATCCCGCTTGTCAGAAGGTCCGACCTCATTCACATCTTAGGCGGGTTTCTCGGGTACGGGATAATAACAATCCTAATAAAACCATATACAAACCAGTATAAATACAAAAAAACTATAAAACAAGGCGAAACTCTCGCGATTTTTTTTTATTTTGAGGTCTCTCCCAAACCCATTTGTTTGTAAATGTTCGGTTATTTGGTCCTTTTCTTGTTTTTCAAAACCCTTGTTTTTCCCTATGAAATCTATCAAAATTAAAAAACATAACGAAACATAAAATCACCAAAACGGAGTTGAGAAAATCAAGAACTTTCAAATTTGCGACCAAACCTGAGAGCCCGAACCTGTCCCTGAAAATAATTCTAATAATTTCATATTATTAGAACTATTTAGATAATTATTTTATGGAATAATGCCCATAAGGCAGTGAAGTGAAAGCATCAATATAAAACCTTTTGTTTTCATAATTACTGAGAGATTGCTTGACTTGAGACATTGAATATATTTGATGTGACTTACTTCTGATGAAGTTATATGTGATTTCATGCTTTTTGTTTTGAAATAATGCTTCGTGGTAGTTCTGATACGACAGTTCTTTTTTCACTTTGTGTTTCACTACACCTTTTGATTTCTTATGTTCATCAACCTCACCATGAATTGTGAAGGCATATGATTTAGGTTTTAATCCAATGAATTTAGTAATGATTTTTCCATTCACTTCGTCCTTAAACATTCCTAAGACCTTTTTATTAGTTTTGTCA
>JANSXX010000017.1:0-79632 GCA_024742815.1 bacterium | reverse complement strand
GATGGTAATGCCGGGCGATAACGTGAAGTTGAGCGTAGAGCTCATCCAGCCGGTAGCGATGGAAGAAGGACTACGATTTGCGATCCGCGAGGGTGGACGTACCGTAGGTGCCGGTGTGGTAACTAAAATTTTAGATTAAGGCTAACACCAACATATTTGCACATTGTAGAGTAGGTAGCGCAGCTGCCTACTCTTGTGTGTATAAACGGGCATAGCTCAGTTGGTAGAGCACTGGTCTCCAAAACCAGGTGTCGGGAGTTCGAGTCTCTCTGCCCGTGCAAACAAACAAATTGATATGGAAAAGCTTACAAATTTCTTCGAGAGTGTGGTTGCTGAATTCAAAAAAGTGAGTTGGCCAACACAACAGGAATTAATTGATAACACTATAATTGTTGTTGTCTTCTCGATCATACTGTCTGCATTTATTTTCGGCATCGATCAAGTGTACAGCACAGTACTTGAAGCTATTTACAGATAATGAGTAAAGAATTAGAACATGGCTGGTATGTAGTTCGCTGCTTTTCCAGTCACGAAAAAAAAGTTAAAGAGTTCCTCGAGCGAGAGATTGAAGATCAAGACCTCGGTGATAAGATTTTAGATGTTTTGGTACCAACCGAAACAGTAGTTGAAATCAGAGGGGGTAAGAAGCGAACTCGTGAAAAGAACTTTTTTCCAGGTTATATCCTGCTGAACACTCATTATGATGAAGAGGTAAATAATCTAATTCAAAGTGCACCCTCTTGCCTTGGTTTTTTGAAAGTAGGTAAGGAACAAACGGTGCCAACGCCGCTGAAGAAGCACGAAGTTCAACGCATCATTGGACGAGTGCAAGAAGCAGGCGATGAAATCCGGAACGTGGATATTCCTTACAACGAAGGAGATCTTGTAAAAGTGATCTCTGGACCGTTCAAAGATTTTGACGGAACAGTACAGGAAGTAAACGCCGATAAACTGAAGCTCCGTGTATTGGTGAGCATTTTCGGCCGACGTACTCCGGTAGAGGTGGATGTGAATCAAGTTGAATCCACTGCATAAAAGAACCTAGTTGATGCAAACTAGCTATTACGCGATAAATAGAAGTTATAAAATTAGAATAGGATCCTGAGAATCCATGGCTAAAAAAGTTGAAAGAATCCTGAAGCTCCAAATCGTTGGTGGTCAGGCCAATCCCGCACCTCCTGTAGGTCCGGCGTTAGGTCAGGCTGGTATCAACATTATGGAGTTTTGTAAAGCCTTTAATGCTAAGACTCAGGAAAAGACCGGAACTGTAATTCCAGTAGAAATTACTGTGTTCGCGGACAAGTCTTTTACATTTAAGACAAAAACCCCGCCTGCACCAGTGTTACTGAAACAAGCAGCGAAGATTAAATCCGGTTCAGGAGAACCAAACCGCGCTAAAGTGGGAACGGTTACCTGGAGCCAGTGCAAAGCAATTGCAGAGGAAAAAATGGAGGACTTAAACGCGTTCGACGTTGAAGCTGCTGCAGAAATGATTGCTGGTACGGCTCGTAGTATGGGTCTTAGAGTAAATCGCGACAAGTAAAGGAATTATACCTATGGCGAAACAAGGAAAGAAATATCAAGCAGCCAAGGCTCTTGTAAATCCAGAGTTGGAATATACGCTGGAGGAAGCTTGTGATCTTGTTAAAAAAACATCCACTACTACATTTGATGCCTCAGTAGATATCGATATCCGTTTAGGAGTTGATCCACGTCATGCTGATCAAATGGTGCGTGGTACAGTGAGCTTGCCTCATGGTACCGGTAAAGAAGTGCGGGTGTTAGCTTTGGTTAACGAAGCTAAACAAGATGAAGCGAAAGAAGCAGGTGCCGATCATGTCGGGCTTGATGAGTACATTGCAAAAATTGAAGATGGGTGGGCTGATATAGACGTGATTATCGCTACACCAGATGTAATGGGTAAACTCGGTAAGTTAGGTCGCTTTTTGGGACCCCGAGGTTTAATGCCAAACCCAAAGAGTGGTACAGTAACAATGGATGTTGCCGCCGCAGTAAAGCAGGTTAAAGCTGGTCAAATCGACTTCAGAGTTGATAAAACCGGTATTTTGCACACTGCAATTGGTAAGGCAAGCTTTTCCGCGTCAGATTTGAAAGATAACGCAGAAGCGTTTCTTCAAACTGTTATGCGTTTAAAGCCTGCATCCGCAAAAGGTATATACGTAAAAAGTGTATACATGAGTACTACCATGGGGCCAAGCATACCTATAAGCAGAACCGCAGTTACATCCCTTAACTAGGAGGAATTAAATTATGCCTACTGCAGAAAAGCGAGCAGTATTAGACGAAATCACAGAACACCTACGCAGTGCCAACGCTCTATACGTTGCAAAATACACGGGAATGTCTGTGGCGGAAGCTAACAAACTGCGTGGAGCATTCCGTAAGGGAGATGTCTTCTTCAAAGTTTATAAAAATAAACTGATGAAGCTTGCTATGGAAGAAGTTGGTGGATACGATGATATCATTCCAACGCTTAACGAGCAAAATGGCTTCGCATTTGTAGAAGAAGAATTATCTGCACCAGCTAAAGTATTGAAGGACTTCATCAAGGAAAATAATAATAAACCACAGTTTAAGGCTGCTATTGTTGATGGCGAGTTTTACGGTGGCGATAAACTTGATGCACTTGCAGCTATGAAGTCTAAGAACGAGATCATTGGAGACGTTCTTGGCTTATTAATGGCACCAATTACAAACGTAGTAGGTGGCTTGCAAGCACAAGGTTCTAACATTGTTGGTGCTGTAAAAACCATCGCTGAAAAAGGCGAAAACTAACCCTTATTTAATTACGAATTTTACTTACAAAACAACTGGAGAAATAAAATGGCTGACGTTAAAGAACTAGCAGAACAGCTTGTAAACTTAACAATTAAAGAAGCTAACGAACTTGCTAAAGTTCTAGAAGAAGAATACGATATCAAACCTGCTGCAGCGGCTGTTGCAGTTGCAGGTCCTGCCGGTGGTGGTGATGCCGGTGCTGCTGAAGAGCAAACTGAGTTTGATGTAGTTCTTACTTCTGCTGGCGCAAAGAAAATTGCTGTTATTAAAGAAGTACGCGGTATTACCGGTCTTGGCTTGAAAGAAGCTAAAGAATTGGTAGACGGTGCTCCTAACACAGTAAAAGAAGGCGCGTCGAAAGAAGAAGCTGAAGAGATTAAAAATAAGCTAGAAGAAGCAGGAGCTTCTGTAGAGCTGAAGTAATCATTTCGCAAATTATCGCTGGCAGCCAATATCGTGAAAACGGTATTGGCTATTGGCGTCTATGTACCCATGCCCATAATACGGGCATTCACCATTACCCTTCAATTTAAAAGGAGAGGTCCTTTTGAGCAAGAAGATGCAAACCATCCCAAATACTTCCCGCCAATCATTTGGCAGAACTCAACACGTACTGGAATATCCTGATTTTCTGGATATACAGCTAGAGTCGTTCGAAAAATTTGTACAACTTGATATTGCCCCAAACGAGCGATTGAATCAAGGGTTGCAGCGAATTTTCCTTGAGAATTTCCCAATTCAGGATACCCGCGAAACCCACATTCTTGAGTTTCTATATTACAATGTTGATGTACCTCGATACACAATCAAAGAATGCCAGGATCGAGGCTTAACGTATTCTGTACCCCTTAAAGCTAAGCTGCGGCTTTCATCTGTAGATGACAGTGATGAAGCCAGCGAAACCATCGAACAGGAAGTGTTTCTGGGTGATCTGCCTTGGATGACCAATCGCGGAACCTTTATCATTAATGGCGCTGAGCGTGTTATTGTGAGCCAGTTACACCGTTCACCCGGTGTGTTCTTTGGCCAATCAGTGCATCCGAATGGTACTCAGTTGTATTCAGCTCGAGTTATTCCATTTAAAGGTAGCTGGATTGAATTCACTACTGATATCCGTGACGTACTTTGGGCTTACATCGATCGTAAGAAAAAGATCCCAGCAACTACGCTACTTCGTGCTCTTGGTTATTCTACCGATTTAGATCTGTTAAGCTTATTTGAGCTTTCGGAAGAAATTAAGTTCGGTTCCAAGCCAACCTATCAGAAAAACTTAGTGGGCAAACGCCTTGCTGAGAATATCGTGATGGAAGAAATGGAAGAGGTTGTTGATGAAGAAACCGGTGAAGTAAGCGAAGCACTAAATCGAAAAATCATTTTCGAACGTGATCATGAATTAACGGAAGATGATTACGGCATGCTGAAAGAAGCAGAACTGAAAACAGTACTTGTTCAGAAAATTTCTGAAGAAGAGTCTTCTCGTTCTGTAATCATGAACACACTTCGTAAAGATCCAACTTGGGATGAAACTTCTGCACTTGGTGAAGTTTACCAGCAAATTCGCTCTGGTGAAATGCCAGATCCGGAAACTTCACGTGCAATTCTTGAGCGCTTATTCTTTAGCGATAAGAAGTACGACCTTGGTGAAGTTGGTAGATACCGATTGAACAAACGTCTGCATTTAGATGCAACAGATGTTCAGTATCTGACTAAAGAAGATATTGTTGCGATTATCCGTGAGGTAATCCGACTAAAGAATATGAAATCTCAAGTGGATGATATTGATCACTTGAGTAACCGTCGTGTACGTACCGTAGGTGAGCAGCTGGGCCAGCAGTTTGCAATTGGTTTAGCACGTATGGCGCGTACCATAAAAGAAAGAATGAACTCGCGCGATGCTGAGCAATTAACGCCTCAGGATCTTGTAAATGCGAGAACCATTTCGAGTGTAATTAACACTTTCTTTGGTACCAATCAGCTTTCACAGTTTATGGATCAAACGAATCCATTAGCTGAATTGACACACAAACGTCGTATGTCGGCGCTTGGCCCTGGTGGACTTACCCGTGAGCGTGCCGGTTTCGAGGTTCGTGACGTTCACTACACGCATTATGGTCGACTTTGCCCGATTGAAACACCGGAAGGTCCGAACATTGGTTTGATTTCTTCTCTTTGTGTGCACGCCAAAGTAAATGATTTTGGTTTCATCGAAACTCCTTACCGTAAAGTAAAAGATGGTCAGGTTTCTGATGAAGTTGATTATTTAGCTGCTGAGCAGGAAGACGAGACAGTAATCGCCCAGGCAAATGCTGAGCTTGGTGAGAACAATATGTTCAAAAACGAGACTGTATTCTCCAGAGCTCGTGAAGGTAACTACAACCAAGCACGTGTCGATGAAATCGAATACATGGACGTTGCTACCAACCAAATTACTTCGTTAGCAGCTGCGTTGATTCCATTCATCGAGCATGATGATGCCAACCGTGCGTTGATGGGCTCGAACATGCAGCGTCAAGCCGTGCCACTCTTGAGACCGGAAGCACCGGTTGTAGGTACCGGACTTGAACATCGTGCTGCTCGAGATTCTCGTGCAATTATCACTGCAGAAGCCGACGGTGAAGTGGTATATGTAAGTGCAACAGAAGTTCGAGTGAAGTATGAGCGAACCGAATTGCAACAGAATTGCTACTTTGATGGTGGTATCAAATCGTACAAATTAGAGAAATTTACGCGTACGAATCAGGATACTGCCATAAACCAGCGCCCAATTGTAAAAGTAGGCGACAAGGTTAAAAAGAATCAGGCTATTGTTGATGGATGCTCTACTGATGGTGGTGAACTTGCATTAGGTCGTAATCTACTTGTAGCTTTCATGCCATGGCGCGGTTACAACTTTGAGGATGCGATCGTTATTTCTGAGCGCATCGTACAAGAAGATATTTACACTTCTATCCACATTACTGAGTTCGAACAACAAGTTCGTGACACAAAACGTGGTGAGGAAGAGCTAACCCGTGAAATCCCTAACGTAAGTGAGGAAGCTACACGCAACCTTAACGAGCGTGGTATGATTCGCGTGGGTGCTAAAATTAATCCGGGCGATATATTAGTTGGTAAAATCACTCCAAAAGGTGAAACAGATCCAACTCCGGAAGAGAAATTATTACGTGCAATTTTTGGTGATAAAGCAGGTGATGTAAAAGATGCATCTCTAAAAACACCTCCGGGTGTATCCGGTACTGTTATTGGTACTAAGCTTTTCAGCCGAAAGAGAGACGAACTTGTATCACGTAAAGAAGAGAAAAAGCGTGTAGAACAAGAGCAGGAGCGTCATTCCCAAAAAATTGCTGAATTAAATCAGCAGTGGGCAGATAAAATGTATTCGCTACTTCGTGATAAAACTTCACCGGGTGTGTACGATTACAGCCGAGTTGAGCTTATCCCGAAAGGTGAGAAGTACAAGAAGTCTGTATTTGAAGAGATCGATCCTGTGAACATCAACGAAAACATCGATTGGGCAACCGATCAGGAGTTGGTGAAGCATGTAAAATTATTGTTCCACAATTACAGAGAGTTACGTCGCGAAATCGACAGCGAAGCAAAACGTAGAACATTTGCTATTCAAGTAGGAGATGAGCTGCCTCCGGGAATCATCCAAAAAGCCAAAGTATTTGTGGCTAAGAAGCGTAAGCTTCAGGTAGGTGATAAGATGGCAGGTCGTCACGGTAACAAAGGTGTGGTTGCTAAAATCGTACCTGTTGAAGACATGCCGTTTATGGAAGATGGTACTCCGGTTGACATCTGCTTAAACCCACTTGGTGTACCTTCTCGTATGAACCTTGGTCAGATTTATGAAACCATTTTAGGATGGGCAGCCAAGAAATTAGGTACAACCTTCGCCTCACCGATATTTGATGGTGCAAGCATGAACGATGTAAAAGAGCAACTACGCGCTGCAGGTTTACCTGAAGATGGCCGTGTTGAACTTTATGATGGTAGAAGTGGTGAGAAATTCTCACAAAAAACTACTGTAGGCTACATCTACATGATTAAACTGAACCACTTAGTTCAGGATAAGATGCACTCTCGTTCAATCGGGCCATACTCATTAATTACGCAACAGCCATTGGGTGGTAAAGCTCAGTTTGGTGGTCAGCGACTTGGTGAGATGGAGGTATGGGCACTGTATGCGTATGGTGCTTCCAGCATCTTGAAAGAAATGCTCACTGTAAAGAGTGACGACGTAAAAGGACGATCCAAAGTTTATGAAGCCATTGTAAAAGGTGAAAACCTTCCTGATGGAGACGTGCCGGAATCATTTAAGGTATTGTTACGAG
This sequence comes from bacterium, assembly GCA_024742815.1. GTDB lineage: Bacteria > Bacteroidota > Rhodothermia > Balneolales > Balneolaceae > HXMU1420-13. The sequence continues at coordinate 72,499 of JANSXX010000017.1, read as the reverse complement.
AGCTTATGGGTCTCGGCCTTGAAATTCATTTGAATTAATCACTGTTAATATAAGTTTCGGAGGAAAACCCCTTGCCAATTACAAAAACATTAGCAGTAACCAACGACTTTAGCAGCATCGGCATCTCGCTGGCGTCTGCAGAGACAATTTTATCACGTTCTCACGGTGAAGTTCTCACCCCCGAGACCATCAACTATCGTACTTTTAAGCCGGAAATGGACGGTCTTTTCTGTGAAAAGATCTTCGGCCCGGTAAAAGATTATGAGTGCCACTGCGGAAAGTACAAGCGAATCCGCTATAAAGGTATTATCTGTGATCGTTGTGGTGTAGAAGTTACCCGTAAAGCGGTTCGTAGAGAACGTATGGGCCACATTACCCTTACTGTTCCAACCGTACACATTTGGTACTTCAAATCATTACCAAACAAAATTGCCTACTTATTAGGCCTTTCTTCTAAAAATCTTGATCGTATCGTTTATTATGAAACTTTTGTGATCATCAATCCGGGCTTGGCTCGTGATCTTGGTTACGCAAAAGGCGACATGATCTCTGAAGAAGAGAAGTACGACATCATGGATCAGCTGCCGGAAGATAATTACGAGCTGGATGATGACGATGAGGACAAATTCATTGTAAAAGAGGGTGCTGATGCCCTCGAAGCTATGCTTGCAGATCTTGATCTGGATGAATTAGCTTACACATTACGCTACGAAGTGAAGAACGAAACTTCACAAATGCGTAAGAAGAAAAAATTAAAACGACTTCAGGTTATTGAGTCTTTCCGTGCGGCTGCTCAGCACACCGAAAACAGACCTGAGTGGATGGTTCAGCGTGTAATTCCTGTAATTCCACCGGAACTTCGCCCATTAGTACCTCTTGAAGGTGGTCGTTTCGCAACTTCCGATTTAAATGATCTTTACCGACGTGTAATCATCAGAAACAATCGTCTGAAAAGACTTATTGATATCAAAGCTCCTGATGTAATTCTCAGAAATGAGAAACGCATGTTACAGGAAGCAGTTGATTCATTATATGATAACTCGCGTAAATCAAACGCTGTTCGAAATAATAACCGTCCACTAAAATCTTTGAGTGATATGCTTAAAGGTAAGAGTGGTCGTTTCCGTCAAAACCTTCTTGGTAAGCGTGTTGATTATTCTGGTCGTTCTGTAATTGTGGTAGGCCCGGAATTGAAGATGCACGAATGTGGTCTTCCGAAAGAGATGGCCGTCGAGCTTTACAAGCCGTTTATAATCCGCCGATTGATTGAGCGTGGATATGTTAAAACGGTAAAATCAGCGAAAAAAGTTGTTGATCGACGCGATGCGGTAGTTTGGGAAGTATTGGAAAATGTAATTACAGGGCACCCTGTGATGCTAAACCGTGCTCCAACACTTCACCGTTTAGGTATTCAGGCGTTCCAGCCGGTACTTATTGAAGAAAAAGCTATTCGATTACACCCGCTAGCGTGTACGGCTTTCAATGCCGATTTCGATGGTGATCAGATGGCGGTTCACTTACCATTAAGCCATGATGCTGTACTTGAAGCATCGGTATTAATGTTAGGTTCGCACAACATTATGAGTCCTGCAAACGGTGGGCCGATTGCGGTTCCGTCACAGGATATGATTTTGGGCTTGTATTATCTCACAAAGCCACGTGGTGGACAAAAAGGTGAAGGTAAAACCTTTGCAAGCCCGGAAGAAGTGATTGTAGCTTTCGATCAGCAGATGATCGATATCCATGCTAAGATTAACGTTCGTGTACAATCCAAAAATGCGGATGGTGAAATCGTTTCTGAAGTTGTAAAAACTTCAACAGGTCGAGTACTCTTTAACGAGATCGTACCTGAAGAAATGGGCTTCATCAACAAAACTCTTGGTAAAAAAGAGCTTCGTATTCTTATTGGTGAGATTCATGGCACCACCGGAACAGCAAAAACAGCTGCATTCCTTGATGACATGAAGAAACTAGGTTACGAGAATGCAACCCTTGGTGGTTTGTCATTCAGCTTAGATGATATCATTATTCCCGATGCAAAAGCTGAGCTAATTAATGGCGCCAAAGATGAAGTAATGGACATTCAGAGCCGTTACGAAATGGGTTTCATTACCGATAATGAGCGTTACAATCAGGTAATTGATAAGTGGACAAGCACCACAAACCGAGTTTCAGAAACACTATTTAAAGCACTAGCCGAAGACCGTGACGGGTTTAACCCGGTATTTATGATGGCTGATTCAGGTGCTCGTGGTTCGAAAGAGCAGATCCGTCAGCTTGGTGGTATGCGTGGTTTGATGGCGAAACCTCAAAAGTCTGGTTTACAGCAAGGTAATGAGGTTATCGAAAACCCGATTCTTTCTTCTTTCAAAGAGGGATTAACGGTACTTGAGTACTTCATCTCTACTCACGGTGCGCGTAAAGGTCTTGCCGATACCGCACTTAAAACTGCCGATGCGGGTTACTTAACTCGTCGATTGGTGGATGTGTCTCAGGATGTAATCATTACCGAAAGCGATTGTGGTACACTTCGTGGTATCAAAATGGAAGCGCTAAAAGATAATGAAGACATTATCGAGCGCTTGGAAGACCGAATTATCGGCCGATTCTCGCTACACGATATTTATGATCCGATTTCAGATGAATTGATTTGTGAAGCAAATCAAATGATTGATGAATCAGTGGCTAAGAAAATCGCAGAAACTTCCATCGAACAAGTAGAAATTCGCTCAGTACTTACCTGTGAAACCGGCCGTGGAGTATGTGCGAAATGTTACGGACGTGATCTTGCACGTGGTACAGTGGTAGAAAAAGGAGAAGCGGTAGGAGTTATCGCAGCTCAATCTATCGGTGAGCCGGGTACGCAGCTTACTCTTCGTACTTTCCACGTTGGTGGTACAGCTTCTCGTTTAGAGGCTGATTCTCAGCACAAGGCAAAATTCGAAGGTAAAGTAGAATTCGAAAATGTTCGAGTTGTTACTTACGACGATGGCGAAGAGGAGCATAATGTGGTTCTAAGCCGTGCCGGTGAATTGAAGATTGTTGACGATGAAGGCAAAGTTCTGATCAGTTATAATGTGCCTTACGGCTCAGAAATGATTGTTGAAGAAGGTGATATGGTTCCAAAAGGCGCACAATTGTGTAAGTGGGATCCATATAACGCATTAATCTTCTCTGAAATCGATGGTACCGTTCATTACAAGGATATCCTCGAAGGATTGACTTATACCGAAGATACCGATGCCCAAACCGGTCACCGTGAGAAAGTGATTATCGATTCTAAAGATCGTTCGCTAGTTCCAACGTTAGCTGTGCGTGGCGAAGGCGATATCCTCCGCGAAAGCACACTACCGGTTGAAACTCACATCGTGATTGAAGACGGTGAGAAAGTAAGTGCCGGTCAGGTTATTGCGAAAATCCCACGTGCTACTTCTAAATCGAAAGATATTACCGCAGGTCTGCCTCGTGTAACCGAATTGTTTGAAGCTCGTTCTCCAAGCGATCCGGCAGCAGTATCAGAAATTGATGGTATTGTTGAAATGGGTGGCCGTAAGCGTGGTTCTCAGGAAGTAATCGTGAAGTCGAAAGACGGTACCGATGAAAAGAAATATCTGATTTCCTTAAGCAAGCACATTCTTGTTCAGGCAAACGACTTTGTGAAGGCAGGTCAACCATTATCTGATGGAACCATTCCCGCGCAGGACATACTAAATATTCTTGGACCATACGCAGTACAATCGTACTTAGTGAATGAGATTCAGGAGGTTTACCGCCTACAGGGTGTGAAAATCAACGATAAGCACATCGAGGTAATTGTATCTACGATGATGCAGAAAGTTGAAATCACCGATCCGGGCGACACTATGTTCCTGGAAGGCGACAAAGTGGATCGTTTTGAAGTGAATACAAGAAACGATGAGTTAATCGGTAAGTTTGTAGTAACTGATCCGGGTGGAAGTGAGCTTAAAAAAGGTACGATCTTAGATCGCCGTGAAGTTCGCGACATCAACAATCAGTTAATCAAAGACGATAAAGAAGAGTTGCAAACACGTGAAGCAGAACCGGCAATTTCGAAACCGATCTTGCTAGGTATTACACGAGCTGCTCTTTCTACTGAAAGCTGGTTATCCGCCGCTTCATTCCAGGAAACAACCAAAGTACTAACTCAGGCTTCTATTGAAGCTAAAAAAGACTTCCTACGTGGACTAAAAGAAAACGTAGTGGTTGGCCACAAAGTGCCGGCTGGTACCGGTCTTCGCGATTACAACGACATTATTGTTGGATCGAAGAAAGACATGGAACAAGGCGAAGCAGAAGTTGCACAAGTATTTGAAGCGTTAGGTGGCGATGATGCTACAGAAGGCGATATGAACTAAGCAACACTTTGCAGTTATTTTGATTGGAAAGCCTCTCAGAAATGAGAGGCTTTTTTTGTTTTGATCAAACCCTATAATTCAGCGACTAAATTGAGTTGTTAAACAATGGAAGAAGGGATAAGTTCGTGCAGACCTCAATAACATCTTCCTTTTCTCAAAATAGTTTCAACGCCCTAATCGGATGAAATTAACTTTTAGCACCGTTTTATCGATAATTAGCTTTGGAGTAGTACTCTTTTCTGTACTGATTTTAATCCAAAATCAAGGATATCATTCAGAGAAACCTGTAATGTTTGTCACCTCTTCGGATAAATCACTTTTACTTGAAAAAATGACTGGGGCTGTAATTGAAGGGACTAATCTATCCACAAGCAATACTATTTTAATTGATTCAAGTATAACCTACCAAACGATGGATGGTTTTGGGTACACCTTAACCGGCGGAAGTGCGTGGCATCTCAGTGAGATGGATGAGCCTGTAAGAAAGGAACTGCTGCAAGAACTATTTGGAAATGCTGAGAACGCGATTAGGATCAATTACCTGCGAATTAGTATGGGTTCCTCTGATCTTGATAGAGAAACATATTCATACAATGACTTACCGAAAGGAGAAACGGATGTAGAGTTATCACAGTTCGATATTGCGCCCTATCGGGAGTTTTTGATTCCTATCCTGAAGGAGATTTTGAAAATAAATCCGGACATCAAAATATTGGCTTCACCTTGGAGCCCGCCAACATGGATGAAAACGTTTGATATACCGATTGAAAATGAGAGAGACCCAACGCTCCCACCTACAGTTGGGGGTGGACTTAATCCAAAGTACGAGCATGTTTACGCAAATTATTTTGTGAAATACATACAAGCGATGGCTGCCGAAGGTGTCACTATTGATGCTATTACCATACAAAATGAACCGCATCATCATAGGAATAATCCCAGCTTATACATGGAAGCCGATCAAATGAGGGATTTTGTGAAAAACCATCTGGGACCAGAATTTGAAGCAGCTAGAATCGAGTCAAAAATCATAATTTGGGATCATAATGCTGATCGACCCGATTATCCCATATCAATTTTGAATGATCCTGAAGCACGAAAGTACATAGATGGATCAGCTTTTCATTTGTACGCCGGAGATATTGAAGCGTTATCGAAAGTGAAAGAAGCACATCCGGACAAAAATTTATATTTCACTGAACAGTATGTGAATGTGAATGGAGATTTTGGCGGTGATTTAATGTGGCATGTAGAAAATCTGATAATTGGTGCCAGCAGAAACTGGAGCAAGAATGTGCTGCAATGGAATCTCACTTCTAATCCTGATCTTACACCCTACACTCCTTTTGGAGGCTGTACGGTTTGTCTTGGGGCAGTTACTATTGAAGGCAATGAAGTAATTAGAAATCAAGGATATTATGCCATTGCCCATGCTTCAAAGTTTATCCCCGATGGATCAGTAAGAATTAATAGCACTGAATTAGATGGTCTACCGAATGTTGCCTTTAAAACTCCATCAAACCAAGTTGTGATGATAATTTTAAACAAGTCGAGCAAAGAAGAATCCATAAATACCCGCCTCAACTCAAATACCTATAACCTATCAGTGCCGGCAAATTCTGTTGCTACTGTTGTGTTTTAAGCTTTATGTCTAGCTCATCAAAAAATCGAACGTTATTACTCTGGGCGATCACTCTTTCCATTCCATTTCTACTATTTGGTGGTATTGAGCTTGGACTGCGAGTATTTGGCTATAACAAAGATTCCCAAAATCTATTCATCGAAGTAGAAAGTAATCCGAACTATTTAGTTTCTAATACCAAATTCATTGAGCGGTATTTTCCTTCCTTCGTACCCCAAGTTGCTCCTAATGCATTCAGAAAAGAAAAGGCGCCCAATACTTTTCGTGTGTTTGTGTTTGGCGGCTCTTCTGCTCTCGGCTTTCCTTATAATTTTTACTACAGTTTTGCTGATCAAATTGAACAGCAGCTTTTACTATCTACAGAAGGCGTAAATGTGGAAGTTATAAACTTAGCTATGACGGCTGTAAATAGTTATGTAATCCAAGACTTATCGAAACGTGTACAAGAATATGAACCGGATGCAGTGATTATTTATGCCGGACATAACGAATTTTATGGTTCTTTTGGCGCGGCATCAACTCAATTCAATATGGCGAATAGTGTAGCGCTGAAGCGTTTGATTCTTTGGCTAAAAAATTGGCGGCTGTATCAGTTAATGGAATCACTTTTTTCGAAAGGCGGTGAAGAAAGTAACGATCGGCGCACCATGATGGCTCGAGTGGTAAAACATGCTGATATTAGCCTCGATTCCGATATATACCATGACGGGATTACCCAATTCGAGAAAAATATTGGCGATGTAATTGATACTTTTTCTAAAGATGAAGTGCCGGTATTTATCGGAACAGTGGCTTCAAATTTGAAAGATCAAGCGCCATTATCGGATGCAGAAGCTGCAAATACAGCTTATGAGCAGGCTATCAATTCTTTCGCAAAAACCGACACCACAAAAGCTTTAGAGTTGTTTCTTAAAGCCAAAGAATTGGACGAAATTAGATTTCGCGCACCGGAGGCCATAAACGAAGTGATAAGAGCATTTTCTGAGAATGAGATGGTTACAATGGTAGATATTCAGCAGACTCTCAGGAATTCTTCGGAAAGTAGTATCGAAGACGAATCGTTATTTATCGATCATTTGCATCCAACATTCGAGGGGCATTTTTTAATGGCTGATGCATTTTTGGAAGAGATAAAAAAACTACCTCGACTTCAATCTCGCCTGTTCAATAATCCTTTTGGTCGACCTGATTCAATAAGTGATTTTGAAAAAACTTTCGCGAATGTAGCTATTGAGCGATTGTTAGCCGGATACCCATTCACCAAAGGAATAACTCAAGAGCAAGAGCTGGAAAACTTTGAGTCAATCTTCAGGCAATATCAAGAGAAATCACATGTGGATTCACTAGGCGCATTAACTGCGAGAGAGCAACGATTTGTGCCAGAAATGTTAACGGAAGCTGTGAATTACAGTCGAGCCAATGAAGATTCACTGGCGTATGTTCGCCATTACTATGAGTTATTAAAGTGGCAATTAAATTCTATCAGTTTGGTTGAGCGCGTTACAGAATTTGCGATCACCAACAGAAGTTATGATGAGTATTTATTGAATATGTTATTGCAAGTTGTAAACGACGGTAATACAGATCCGCGGTATATGGATGTTATTTCCTCACTCTATTTGATCAATAATGCACCTGAAAATGCAAAGTATTGGTTAGATAGAAGTGAAGCACTTAATCCAAATTCAACACGCCTGTTGTACAATTATGCTCGTTTCTATTTAGTTACCGGCGATACATTGGCTGGGCAGCAATATTTTCAACGATATTTAGAATCGCAGCGGAATCAGTAAGCGTTAGCTGGATTTGCGCTTCGAGAGCGTAACCGGGATAAGGCTTTGAACCCCGGCGTGTTGTTTCTCGCCAAATAATTTGGTGTTTAATACCTCCAATGCTTTTTTACCCAATGCACTATAATCGGTGCGCACTGAGGTTAGAGTAGGTTGTACATATTGGCAGATTGGAAGGTCGTCGAAGCCCACAACGGCAAGCTCATCAGGAACTGAAATACCGTGTTCAATTGCTTTCGATAGAAAACTAACGCACATCACATCGTTAGCAAAAAATATGGCTCTTGGTTTGTGTTTACTTTGAAGGTAATGGTCAAACGCTTTTGCTCCATCAATAAAATTAAAGTGTCCATCAAACGACCAATCTAACTTCATTTCTTTATGTCTGGCTACATAGTCTTGGAATCCGTTTCTACGTAATAACGATTCAGTTCGTTCGAAAGGTCCGTTAACAATGCCTACATCGTAATAACCCTTTTGATAAAAATGTTGAGCTACTAAATATCCGCCGCCATAAGAATCGAACGTAATGGTATCGACGGAAGGATTTTGAATGGGCAAAACTGAAATTAAAATGAAATCAGAGGGAAGATTTTCCAGCAGCCGCTCATATTCAGGTTCGCTCATCATTGGCAAAAATAGAATCACCCCTTCAATCTCATTGGCCATTAAAACTTTAATGTATTCCAGCACATCGGTTTTATCCGGATTGATATGATGAAAAGAAACATCAAAATTTGTTGCCTCAGATGCATTCGAGATACCCGCAAATAACGAAGCGTAAAATTCGCTTGGAAACAGTGTGGTAATCAACGCGATTCGAGTCTGAGAACTAAACTGATATTTATTTTTCAGGTAAGTGAAGTTAAACGGGTACTTAAGCTTGATCGCAGCATTGATTGTTTTTTCTACGTTTTCTGAGTTCGATCCCGATTCACCCCGAAGAATTCTTGATACCGTCGATATCGATAAACCTGTATAGTCGGATATATCTTGAAGAGTGGCTTTGTTCATATGCTTTTCTTTTTGCCCGTCAATAATATGAAAATGATTGCACAAAATGTGAGAAAAATTCCCACGTTTTGAATGTAAGTAACGCTATGTCGTTTTCACGCTTGGAAACAACACGTAGATAGAAAAATGAGAAAATTTCTACTATATATGAAATTAATTCCCGATGCATCTATAATTCAAAGCATTATAGCATAGTTTATGAAGGAAAAATGAAGAAAAAGGGCTTTTCTATGGTAAATGAATAGGCAAAATGTTCCCAATACAGTGAGAAATAATCTCAAATTTAATTGTTTATTTGGGAACGATTTTTTAGTATTCGATACGTCATTATCAAGACGAAATTTTAACAAAACACACTCATATGAAACATTTCTACAATCAATTAAGAGTGCTTTTCTTTGTTTTTGTTGGAGTATTTGCAATGGAGTCAGCCAATGCGCAGTATGCGTTTTATGGCACAGATATTATCATTGACGGAGATTTCTCTGCGGATACACTTTCATCAGCATGGGCACCATTTTCAACTTCAATGGATGGTGGAGCAGCTACGGCAACATTTGGGGTTACAGATAGTGTTGCATCAATTACCGGCATCTCCGGTACCGATGGAACTTCTTGGCACGTTCAATTCAACCAAATCTTAACTGCAGATCAAATTGCAGCTATTGAAGTGGGTAAAGAATACGAGCTAAGTTTCGATGCCCGCACAGATGCTGAATCAAAAGATATTGCCGTATTTTTTGGCCACAACGGTGGTGGATGGGAAAATTATGCAACCGGTGTTACCCTAACCAACACTATGCAAACATTTACCCAGAAAGTATTCGTTAATGCTACTTGGGGAGTAGACGATGCCGGAATGAAAGTTGGTTTCGAAGGTGGAACCGACAATGCTTCGTTTTTTATCGATAATGTAAAGCTTCGCACTGTTTCGGATAATATTGTACGAAATGGTGATTTTTCTGCGGATTCTGCATGGTTTGAAGGTGGTGCAATCGTTGATGGCGAGCTACAATTTATTGGATTGACAGGCGAAGGTAATTCGTACGACGTTCAGGCAAACCAGCCATTTAACCAAGAGCAGTTAGATTCCATTTATGTAGGTCCTTACTCGATTTCATTCGATGCCAGAACTGACGAAGGTACACACGACATTCACGTATTTATTGGTGAAGTTGGCGGTGGATGGGCAAGATACCTTGATCCCGCAAGCGATGGTTTATTTACTATTGACACTGAAATGAAAACGTATACCCGTGAGTTTGCTGTTAGTGAAACTTGGCCGAGTATGAGAATTGGTTTTGAGGTGAATTATGATGCCGGTGATGTTTTCATCGACAACGTTGTATTCACAAGAATTACTGATGTAGTGCCCGATGCGCCTGTGGTAAACTTATCAACCGCAGATGGTATCGTTACGGTAGCAGTTGAAGATAACGGTGCGGCTTCATACGATGTATTCTTTGCTGATAGTGCATTCACTGAAACTACTCAGGGAACCTATGTAGGCACCATTGATCCGGCAAACGGACTATCATTAACTCACACAACGCAAGCACCACACCCCGATTTGGTACTGAACTTTGATGCTCACTATGGAGTAGTAGCTAAGTCGGAAAAAGGTTCTGCTAGTGATATGACTGCTTCTATGGTTAATACTGCAACCAGCGTTCGCGAAAATTACATTGTTGAATTAAGCGAAGAAGCGGTTGAAGCTGTTGCAGGAGCGCTAGAAACGGGGGTTGTGCCGGAAGCGGCTACACTTGCCGGATTCTTCCCGGATGGTTACAAGCCATTTGAAATCACTACAAACAATATTCTTACAGAAGGTACCGGTGCCGATTCTGACACTGATATTTCTGCAAAATTTTGGGTTGGCTTCGAAAACATCTCAGGAAGTGATTTGTTTGTAATCTATGCTGAAATTATGGACGACGTAATTGTACCTGCCGCAAACGCCGCTAACGGTGGTGGTGGTTGGAATTTTGACAGTTGGGAAGGTGGCTTCGGTTCTTATGCACCGGAATCATTCATAACCGGCTCTACACATGATGCCTTTGAATCTGGCGACGAACCTGATTATCAGTTACGTGCAGGTTTTATGGTTGGCGCTGATCCATACATTCATGGATGGGATGGCGATACCGGTGACTTTAACCAGTTGATTCAAAACTCAGCCACAATCGGTGACAGTTCACAAACAGGTATGTATCGCTTATTAACTGCTATAAGTACGCTGGAATTTAGTGGAGTAAATACCGGTGCGAAAAACTTCGATTATCCTACCGGAACCGGCGTAACAACCATACCTTTCCAACTTGCTGTTAATGACAATGACGGAACAGCTCGTGATGCACAGTACGCGTGGTCAAGCAAAAGTACCAGTCAGTGGTGGAATACTCCATCCGAGTGGGAAGTAGTTGCTTTGGTTGGAGCCGATGCAGTATTCACTGTAAACGATGAGTTGGAAGCTTCCACTCCAATGGTGTTTACACTAGAACAGAACTATCCAAATCCATTTAACCCAAGCACTAACATTCAGTTTAGCTTACCAGCTACTGCAGATGTTACTCTTGAGGTGTTCAACATGTTGGGCCAAAAAGTAGCAACGTTGATTGATGGACAAAAAATGACTGCTGGCAGTCATACACAAAAGTTCGATGCTTCTAGTCTTGCATCAGGTATGTATGTGTACAGAATTAGCGCTGCTAACTTTGTACAGTCTAGAAAAATGATGCTTATCAAATAAGCATAGCCAATCTTATAAAAACGGGCGTGGTCTTGGGATCGCGCCCGATTTAATCACTCAGTCATGAAGAAAATTTTGTCTAATTCGTTTGGGCTAGCTTTAGTCTTGTCTCTAATATTTCACTCAGCATCTTTGGCTGAATTCGGGACAAAGGGTAAAATTGCAGGTACGGTAATTGATGAATCAGGAGAAACCCTTATCGGTGTACAGGTTTATATCGACGGTACAACCAAAGGTACACTAACCGATGTGGATGGAAAGTATACCATCATAAATCTGGATCCAGGTACTTATACAGTTGTATTTTCATACATAGGTTTTGCAACAACACGAGTTGAAAAAGTTCAAGTAATTGTAGATAAAACCACCGAAGTAAACGTAACCTTAAGAGAAGAAGTAATTGAAGGGCAGGAAATTGTAGTAACTGCCGAACGACCTATTGTAGAGAAAGACAGAACCACAACCACATCGTACATTAGCTCAGAGCAATTAGAAGCTCTGCCTCTTGTAAGTATTAACGAGGCGATTAACCAAACTGCAGGTGTTGTGGATGGACATTTCAGAGGTGGAAGAACCGGTGAAGTTTCTTATTTGGTAAATGGTGTTCCAATTAATAACGCATTCAACAATGGTGCTTCTTTTGATGTGGAACAAAACATGGTTTCTAGCCTCGAGGTAATTAGTGGGGTGTTTAATGCAGAATATGGACAGGCTTTATCGGGCGTTGTGAATATTGTAACCAAAGGGGTAAGTCCGGAATGGTCGGGCAATTTTCTTGGCTACGTTGGCAGAATTGTAAGTGGCAGAGAACTAGAATTCGTTACCAGAAATACAGATCAGAAACTATTCTTAAGCGCCGATGATTTTTCGAACGAAAAATTCACTTATAGCGAAGTAGCGCCAACAATCGGCGATCAGGATTATCAAGTATCATTGGGCGGCCCCATTATTAAAGATAAATTGAGCATCCAAACTACTTTACGCTATGTAAAATTCGACGGACATTTGATTGGTCGTGACTTATTTCGCCCCAGCGATGTGCAAAGCGCGAATGTGCGAACGGGTGATAATCCAAGTAGCTGGTTAATTCAAGCTTCGGGAGATGGTGATTTTGAGTCGATTAATCGTCAGGAGCGTTTATCTTTAAACAGCTCATTTGTTTATGAAATTAATAGCCGTTTAAAATTCGATTACAATCTATTTTATCAATTTGGTGATGGACGAAATTACGATCAGGCGTATAAATATAATCCAAGCGGTATAAACAATTATTACTTCTCTAATCAAACCCATATTGCCGGTTTACGCTTGTCGATGGGCGATAATGCCTTTGCTAATTTCTCATACAGCTTCTTGAACGATCAAGCTGAAAGTTACCTGTATGATGATGTTACCGCCACGGGCGACTTAGACGAGCGCTACGTACCGGCAGCGTTTAGTTCGCAGCAAGGAGCCGATGCATTTGTGATGGGTGGTAATTATTTAGGTTCCGGTCAGGAAATCACAAAAACCCATACAATTGTTGCAGATTATACCAATCAAATCAACAATGTTGTATTGTGGAAATCCGGAGTTTCAACTCGTTTTCACCGTTTAGATAACGAGAACTTTGGCATCAGTGTGAACCTGGCTACTGGGCGAGCATTTCGCTCAACCAACGATGTTTTGAATAACAGTCTGGAAGTTAATCCTTGGGAAGCAGCCGCTTATTCTCAGGTTAAATTAGAATTCGACGAATTGATTGTTAACGCTGGTCTACGTTTTGATTACTTTGAACCTGATTTTGTAGTTCCACGCGATTACACCCAATTCCATTTGGAAACCATTCCTGATCCAAATAATCCCGGTCAAGAAATTTCAAACAGAATACAAGCTGATCCAACCTATCAATTGAGCCCACGTTTGGGAGTGGCTTTCCCCATTTCGCAAACCGGAGTGATGCGTTTTTCTGCAGGTTTGTTTTTCCAAACCCCTCAGCTGAATCTACTTTATGTAAACAACGAATTTGATCGATCTCAAAGCGCTTCAGCGTACACATTGGGTAATGCAAACTTAGAGCCCGAAAGAACACTTCAGTTCGAGATTGGTTTGCAACAAGGCCTAACCGAAACCATGGGACTTGATCTGACTGTATTCTCAAAAGATGTACGCGAACTCGCCGGGCAAACTGTAGTCCGTGGTAATACCGGGGTGCCTGTGGGTAGACTGGAAAACATCGATTACGGAACTGTGAAGGGAGTTACATTCTCGTTGTACGAGCGAGGAACCGGTCAGCTTTCGTGGACCTTAGATTATACTCTGCAATTTGCCAGCGGATCAGCTTCGGATCCGGGCGAACGATTCAATCGATTTGTAAATAATGCAGAAGATATCATTTTTATAAACCGTTTGAACTGGGATCGCAGAAATGTGCTAAACAACTCGATTACCTGGGTAAGCAAATTCGGTCTAACTCTATCAGCAATTAATAGCTTGCAGTCAGGCAGTCCATACACGAGTGAAAGAGATGACATCACTTCTCTTATCCCAAATAACTTGGACACTCCAACCTGGTTTAATTCTGATGTGAGAGCATATTACAAGCCACCGGCAATAAGCCACAATGTAGAGTTCTTTGTACAGGTGGATAATCTGTTCGATTCTAATCCACACTTTGGAATCTACAACGACACCGGCTTAGCGAATGAATCAACCGATTTATGGAGGCTTCAAAATTCAGTAGGTAGACCCGGTGGGTTAAATACTTACGAAGAGTTTTATTTAGATCCGTCAAGAAGAGGCGCTCCTCGTAGCGTTAAGATTGGCTTAAGTTATAATTTTTAATCTTTGAACAATCAGATGTATAAAAAGTCTTTTTCGTTCGCGGTACTCTTTACAGTGTGCCTGTTGGCAATAAGTCCTTTACAAGCACAACAAACCATTCCCGATTCACTAAACGGTGTTGTTTACCGTGGTGACTTCGATAACGTTGCCCGTGGGGTATTGGATGGAAACCTCATTGAAACGAATTTCAGAAACCATGGCGAACTTTCTCGCTGGAACGATCTTCCATGGGGCGTTTGGCCTCGTGGAGTAGGTGGCCGACATATTGATGGCGTTGGCGTTGTTGTCTCTGCCTATGTAGAAGCTGTGGATGCAAGCCGAGTTGAAACTGTAGAAGATTATCGAACGATATTATCGAATAATTTTCGGCCTGATACGCTTTTAAATCCGGTAAGTATCAATTATCGGGAAGCAGGCGCCCGAATTAGTCCATATTCACCAAATCTTTGGGGATGGTTGCCACTACCCGGCTTTAATAATGCGGATCGTGTTGATCCTGTAACATTAGGTGCGGCTCCAATACCGGCACTTTCTAACGATCCAACCAGCTGGCCAACTTTCTGGCCAGATAGACTAGACGAAGATGATTCCGGATGGCCCGGCACATGGAACGGGCGCGATGGGCGTTTCCCAAGTTCAGATTTGGAGTCTTATTATGTGATGGATGATTTTTCGGATCATGAATACTCCGTTGGCCTAGAAACAGAGGGGCCACATAGCAATCTAGGTGTGTACATGCCAAGTCCTTTCGAAGATCCTACTATTGGCGGTTTAGGGCTGCAAACGCAGATTCGTTTGTTCCAATGGGCAAATATATTGTCTGAGGATACAATGTTCATCATCTATAGAATCACAAATAAAGGAGAAGGCGATCAAACCCGATTGTTCTTTTCTCAGATTGTGGATTACGGCCTCGGGCAAGACGAAGATGATGACAACGCTACTTATGATCCGTTTTTGGATTTAGTATATGGATGGGATTCAGATGGTGTAGGTGTACCTACTCAAGCAGGTGCAACCGAATATGAACTTGGTTATACCGGTTTTGCATTCCTTGAATCACCTGCAAATGATGTGAATGGCGAAGACGATGATTTAGATGGTATTACCGATGAATCTCGATTTGATGAGAATTACCTGCTCTTTACCACATTTGCAGAAATTGATGCTTATGTGGAGTCTCAATACGATGTAAATCAGTTTGCTGCCTTTTATGGTGAGCAATATTTCGAAAGACCAGCATATACCTTCGAAAGATGGTTTACCACCGATGAAAACCTGGATTGGGTGGGTTTTGAAGATGCGAATGAAAACGGAATCTTCGATGAAGGAGAAACACTAAATAATGACGTGGGTCGTGACGGTTTAAGTCCTTTCGATGTTCAATATCCCGGCCCTGATGAAGGCGAAGGCGATGGAATTCCAACCAATGGTGAGCCAAACTACAACGAACTTGATGTGGATGAATCTGATCAGATTGGTTTACGTGGTTTCGATTTAAATACTCGTCCTTTCTATGAAAGTGGTGATAACCTTCGCGATGATACCTGGTTATTTGAGCGAATTGCAGAAACATTGTTCTCGAATCCAGATTATGAAGAGCCTTCTACCGTGGTAGCAGATGAGCCATTTATTCTGTTTACCTCAGGCGAAGTAGAACTATTTTCAGAGAATGATCCTACCGCGAAGTCTACCGATTTCTTCTCAACCGCATGGATTTTTGGAGACGATAGAGACGACTTCTTCAAAAACCGACGGACGGTTCAGAATATTTATAACTCCGATTATAACTTCGCTCAGCCGCCAATTCCGCCCACGCTTACCGCAGTAGCTGGTAATGAGCAAGTAGTTTTATCTTGGGATACCCTTTCTGTAGCAAGTTTCGACAGATTCCTGCAAGAGCAAGATTTTGAAGGGTATAAGCTCTACAAAGGTACAGATAACCTCTTATCAGATGCCCGTTCTATCACCGATGTAAACGGAACACCAACGTTCTACGATCCGATTGCACAATGGGATTTGGATAATGATATCAGCGGTAATGTTCGCGTACTGGAAGGCGATGCACTTTACAATATGGGCGACAATTCCGGTTTACAATTCTACTATGTGGATAATGATGTGACCAACGGCAAGATTTACTATTACGCGATAGTAGCTTACGATCGCGGCGTTCCTTCAGCCGGTGGTGACGATCCAGGAATCGATCCACAAGAGAATACATTCCGGGTTGCTGTAAACGGTGCCGGTCAGGTAGTAGGAACTTCCCAAAATGCAGCAGCAGTAATGCCAAGCACATTAGCAGCGGGATTTGTTGAAGGTGGAGCCACCACCGATTTATCTTCGGTTACTTCCGGTACCGGAACAGGCTATGCGGAAGTAAATATTGTAGTAGATGCACTTATTGATGAGTCGAAACTCTATGAAGTTACTTTTACCGATTCAGCCGCGGATGTAGGTGTAATGCGTAAAACGGTGAATTATCAGGTGCGCGAACTAACTCAGGATGAGGTTAAAGTTAAATCCACCTCCTATGCATCCACATCAAGCATTGTGGATGGATTCACCATCAGTTTTACAAACGCAGAAGCCGGTTTTATCCTACCCAATAAAACAGGATGGATCTCAAACGAAGGGCAAGAAAATGAACTGTTTGGTTTAGATCCTACAGAACTAGACGGATTATCGACCAACTGGGAATTAGTAATTACACCGGATAGAGAAGGGGATTTAACCAATTTCATTCGTACCGACCATGATTATGAACTCTATTTTGTAGATCCGGCTGATAGCACCTATCGACCACCACTTCGCTTTGGTGGCGGTTTTAGCCGAATCAATATTCCGGTGTTTGTTCGTAATCTCATGACAGGTGAACTCGCTGATATGTTTGTTCTTGATAATGATGATAACGATGAATTAAGTCCGGGCGACGCGCTATTGATCGCAGAAAGAGACGATCGTGTATACAATTATCGTTTTATGGTTAGCATTCTACCAACAGAAAGTAGCACAGCTCCATCTCCGGGCGATAAGATCAGAATTTCAACTTCCCGCGAATTTGGTTCCGACGATTCATTCCAGTTTGCCATGCGAGCAGGTTCTGTTGATAATGAACTAGCCAAAGATCAGCTCGAAAATATTTATGTGGTACCAAATCCATATATCGGGGCGGCATCTTGGGAACGGGCAAGTAGTTCAATTGGCCGCGGTGAGCGTAAGATCGAGTTCTTTAACCTGCCAAAAACCTGCACCATTCGAATTTTTAATGTTCGTGGTGAACTCATACGCACTATCGAACACGACGGGGCAAATAATGATGGTTCAGCGCCGTGGGATCTCAAATCTAACGAAAATGAAGATGTAGCCTACGGTATTTACTTCTACCATGTAGAAGCCCCCGGCATAGGCGAATACACCGACAAATTTGCGATAATCAAATAAGGCAAGTAATCGTGAAAACAATGACAAAAAAACTCATTCTTACTCAATTAATTCTGGTACTTGCCTTTTCAATGGTTCACGGGCAAACCGGTAACGAAAGTCGTGCGGGTACAACAGCGGCTCAATTTTTAACAATGGGTGTTGGAGCGAAAGGCGCAGCACTTGGAAATGCCAACTCGGTGTATGTGAGCGGTGCAGAAGCATTGTTCTGGAACCCAGCGGGTATATCTGTTGAAAATGATGGCGGTACCTTTAGCTCGGGCTTTATCAGCGTAAACCAATACTTTGTAGATGTTGATATCTACGGAGCAGGTTTAGTTTTTCCAATCGGCAAAAAACCAGGACGGGTTCTAGGTCTCGGTCTTAATTTTGTTGATTACGGAAGAATGGACGTTCGAACCGTTGAAGATCCTGATGGAATAGGTGCAACCTTTGGTGCACATGATTTAAGCATCGCTTTTACATACGCCCAAAACTTAACCGAATCGTTTCACTTTGGTGGTAGTGTAAAGTTCATCCAACAAAAAATTTATGATATGGTTGCCGAAGCCGTTGCCATCGATATGGGTTTTCTTTTGAAGACAGACTATATCAACGGGTTAACCATTGGTGCTTCTATCACTAATTTTGGAAATGAATTACAGATGTCGGGAATCAATTCGGAAACCTTTGTGGATTTAGATCCGCAACACGAAGGCAACAACGAAGGGATTATCGGTAACGTAAAGCTGAATTCTTGGGAATTGCCACTCTCATTTAAGTTTGGTGTTCAGGTGCCTGCAATTAAACAGGAAAATCTGGAGCTTTTACTGCTTAGCGAAGTACAGCAAACCAATGATAATAACATAAACCTCGATTCCGGTACTCAGCTGAGTTATTTATCCAACACGGTGAAATTCCACGTTCGAGGAGGATACCGAGATTTATTTTTAGGTGATAATGTGGATGCGCACATGACCTACGGTGCAGGTTTTACATTAAAAACACAAAATGGAATGGCAATCGGTGTTGATTTTGCACAAGTTCCTTTCGAATATTTAGGCCAAACTACCATCGTGGATGTAAAGCTTTACTTCTAAAATGATTCAATCGCTTTTTTCAACTATTGGCTGCTTTGCTTCAAGGCAGCCTTTCTTTTTTATCCTATTTTTTATTGTACTTATTGGCTGCTCAAGCAATGAGAAAGAAGAAGAACATATCGATTTTCAGGTGTTGTTCGAGGTAAATGATGTTGAGAGAACAGTATTTGATTTCGAATCAGCCTATGTAGAATATTTGATAAAAACAGGTCGAAACGATACAAAAATCGAGCGTTATAGTTTTTTGAATGAACTGATCGATAAGCTGTTACTTGCTCAAGCCGGAGCGAATCAGGGATTGCTGGATCATCCGAAATATCAAGCAGCAACTGACTATCAGCAACAAAAATCTATGATTGATTTCTATTTTGTGGATGAAATGGAAGAAATCTTGGAACCGCTCACCGATGAGGAAATACGTCTGGCCTATGCAAAAAAGCAACGTTCTGTATATGTAAGGCAATTGTTCAGTACTGATGTCTCCGATCTGGAAGAACCTTATGAAAGGCTAAAAGCCGGTGAAGATTTTGTAGACGTAGCGAACGACTTTTACAATACCTCCGAGTACGATTCACTAGCCGGCTATCTTGGGCCGATTAGTTATTTCGGAGTAGATGATGCCTTTGCCGAGGCTGCCTATTCTACAAATTTAAACCAGTTTACTGAACCCATTCGAACACGATATGGCTATCACATTATCTATGTGGAGTACATCGAGTTTCCAGCGATTTTGGCAGAAGATGAGTATCAATATCGGAAACAGGGTGTAAGTAGTCAGTTAAAGCTGCGCAAGCAACAGCTTATTTCGGACGAGTACATCCGAACAAAAATGGAAGGATTGAATGTACAGCCTGATCGAGAAAACCTCAATGAGCTTCGGCAGATTATATTAAATCTGGATGGTGAAGGGATCATCAGTAATGCGCCTCAACCCGAAAATAACGCCTACAACTGGACAGATGAACGACTTGAGCAACTAGAAGCTTCCTTAAATCCGGATTTAATGCTCGCTACTTATGATCTGGAAGGAAGCAGATTTGAATTCACCGCAGGTGATTATCTGCGTTGGCTACCCTTTTTATCGTTTCAGGAATCAAAAACAAGAACAGGCGCTTCTGTGGGCCGAGCGATGAGAAACGAAGTGTTATTCAAACAGGCAGAAGAAGAAAATTACTCGGAAGATAATCGAGTGCAAAAAGAGGTGGAGAAGCGAGGATACGATATGCTGGCGGATCTTTATCAGTACCAATTAACCAGAGAGGCATTGGCGGATACTTCCGGCATTAGAGTTCCCGCAAGCTACCGAGATCGACTCATCCGAAATAAGTACGTGTTATTGAAAGCTAGTTATTGGAAAATTACCGCTGATAATTTGCAGGAAGCAGAGTTAATCAAAAGCGAGATAGTAGATGGAGATATTCCGGAAAGCTACGACACTTTCACAAAAGTAGAATATGCAGCAGTTGATCCGTCGAGCAACGATTTTGATCTCATTCGAAAAGGGATCGAAAATATGCCGGTTCTGGCTTACTCGGAGTCGGAAGGGTGGATGGTGCTTAAAATCCTTAAAAAAGAAATTACGGAAGTGAAATCATCTACCGACGAAGCTGATATTGAGTCGCGCTATAAAGTGTTTACTGCTATAAATACAGAAATTACCACGCTTCGTGAACAAGCAAGCATCAGTGTTGATACACTTTTATTCGATTCGATTTATGAAGTGTGGAAACAAAAGGAAGACAATCCCGAAACCGACGAGAATTAAAAAAGGCATGAGGTCAACCCCATGCCTTTGAAGATTTATAAAAACCAAATGCCTATCGAAACTATGATTCGGTTTCTATAGACTCTAATAAGCTCTCAGCTTCACGAATTAGACTTTCTGCTTTATCTTTTGCTTCAAGTACTACCGCATCGCCTTTTTCTTTCGCTTCTGAGATAAGTTTTTGCTTCTCTTTTCTTAGTTCAGCAATTAACTCATTTAGTTCATCGCGATAGTTGCTTAATCGGTATGAAATTCTGCCTCGAGTGTTTGCGCCGGTGTCCGGTGCATAAAGTAGTGCAATTACAGTTCCGGCCATCGCGCCGGTGATTAATCCTGCTAAAAAATTTCCTGATTTACTCATAATAACTCCTTTTGTCTTTATTACTCTTAGGATATAAAAAACGCTCTCCAATGTAAATTAGCGTCTTCAAATATGTGCCTGCTGTTTTTTGTTGAATACGGCATTTTTTATCGAACTGATAAGATTTCCAATCCAATGGATTACTTGCTTCAAGCCTAACGAAATGGCCGGTGTAATGAACAGCGTAAAAATCACACCAAAAAGCAGACCAAAAATTACTGTTTTTGCTAAGGGCGACCAAATCTCTGCACCCGCACCCAATTCTAACGATAGTGGAATCATCGAACAGATAGTGGTGATTGCGGTAAGAAGAACGGGGCGCATTCTTCGCTTACAAGCCTCCAGAATATTCTGCATAAATACAGAATTCTTGTCCAGATCGAATTCCATATTTCGGGTTCGTAAGTGCATGTAATCCACCAAAACAATACCATTATTTAGTATGATACCTACCAGCATAAATAGCCCGATGTTCCCGGTTGTGCTAAGTGGCGAACCGGTGAGCATCAATCCTGCAAGAGCGCCAAATAATGCCATTGGAATACAAAACCAGATTACAAATGGATCACGGAAATTTTCGAATAACGATGCCATGATCATAAACATGAGTACAATGGCCGCAATACCCGCCCACATGAATTGATTCATTGCTTGTTCGGTTTCGAAACTGGCTCCGGTAAATTCATAACGGTATCCTTCCGGCATCACGATTTCTTCGTCAATAAAATTGGTGATGAGAGCCTTGTACTCTTCAGATTCTCCATTAAACTGAATGTTTACATCCAGCAAAATTTCGCGATTTCGTTTCGAGTAGGAATCTACGCCTTTAGTCTCTACAAACTCACCTACTGCAACTACAGGGATGCGCTGATCTTCGTATTGTAGAACCTCCAGATCAAATAAATCTTCGCGTGAAGTTAAAGCATCTTTTGAAGTTCGTACTTCGATTGGAATTTCTCGTCCTTCTGTTCTGAAAAATCCTGCCTGATTTCCAAGTGTTTGTGTGCGCAAATTACTGGCAACATTGGCAACACCTGCATTTAGTAATCCAACTCGGTTACGGTCTACCACAAATTGTAATTCTGGGGTAGGATCTGTGCGTCCGTTATCTACGGAAGTGATATTTGGATCGTCGAGTAGGCGTTCTTCAATTTGATTGGAGATTTTCAATAGTTGCTCCATTTCGGGACCCACAAACGTTAGCCGAAGTGAATTACCACCAAAGCTAAATCCACGACCCCCAAAATTTAAACCACCACCCTCAACTGAAGCACGCACAGTTGCGCCCGGATAGGTAAGTTCTTGACGAAGAGCAGCTGCCATTTCGTTACTGGTTATTTCCCGTTCTTCTAGCGGCACTAATTTGATGGTAAAACTACCTCGGTTACTTTGCTCGGTCCACCGACTGCGCCCAATGTTTGATACCAATGTTTCGATCTCAGGTTTGGCGAGCAGGATTTCCTCAAACTGCTTCATCACTTCTACCGTTTTAACGAGTTTTGTGCCTTCCTGAAGAGAAATATTTACATCAATCTCGCCTGAATCAGTTTCGGGGAATCCTTCTTTGTTGATGTTCTGAAATAAATAAACCGTTCCTCCAAGGATCCCGATCAATAGCATAGTAGGTAGCCACTTGTGGTGTAAAATCCAGTTCAGAATTTTTCCATAGCCACCTTCTAACTTGTGCATGGCTTTAAACACAACACCGCCTTTATTGAATTGGTCAAGATCCAATACTAATAAGGCAACAACCGGAACTAAAATTATCGATGAGAGAAAGGAAATTCCGATCGCAAAACTGATGGTGAGGGCAAATTCTCGAAATAAGGTTCCTTGAACACCGGTAATGAGCGTAATGGGGATAAAAACTCCGAGAGTGGTTAGTGTGGAGCCGAGAAGTGGTCCGATTACTTCATTGGTTCCGGAAAGAGCGGCTTCCATTTTTGCGATGCCATCTTCCATTTTTCGAGCAATACTTTCTGAAACTACAATGGCATTATCAACCAATAATCCGATTGCTAATGCCAGAGCTGAGATCGTAAAAATATTAAGAGTCAGCCCTGCCGCATACATAGCTGCAAAACAAGCAGCAATCGAAACTGGAATAGAAATAGCAACGACAAGAGAAATTCTCCATCCACCCATAAAAATCAGAATGATAAGCACCACAACCAAGAGCGCAATTAATGAAGATTGAGCCAGATTGTTTATGGAATCGTCAATGGTTTGCCCTTCGTCGCTGAGAATTCGTAATTCAACATCAGGAGGGAGTTTTTCATTGATTTCAGGAACCACTGCTTTTACGGCATTTACCACATCCAGCGTGTTTGCATCCGAATTTTTCTGTACTTCGATGGATACACTATTATTCCCATTCACATTTACCAAACTGGTTACTTCGGTAAATCCATCCGAAACTTCAGCAACATCACCAACACGAATTGGAACTCCGTTCTCCGCAATTTTGATAATGGTCTGGCGGATTTCATCCACGGTTTTGTACATCGATTCTGCCCGCACACTGTAACTGATATTCTGCGCAAGCACATTACCCATCGGTAATTGAGTATTATTGGTAGAAATTGCGTTTTCAATTTCCTGCGGAACCAGGCTGTACTGTGCTAAACGCATTGGTGAAACATCCACATAAATTCGACGTTCCAGGCCACCTCGGGTATCTGCCGAGGCTAAACCAACTAGGCGCTCTAAACTTGGCTCAACCACTTCAATAGCGAGATTACGGAGTTCATCCAATCCCTTTTGCGCAGAATTAATACTCAATTGCATGATGGGGCGGTTTTCCGGATCGAACTGGAAAATTACCGGCTCACGAGCTTGTTGGGGTAAATCTGACCGGATTTGATCAATCGCTTTCTGAACTTTTAATTCCGTTTTTCTGATATCAGTGCCTTCATACAACCTCATTATGATGAATGCATTACCACGACTTACTCGCGCTTCGAGACTTTCTATGCCTTCGATGGCAGAAACTGCACCTTCAATGGGCGTAACAATTATCCTGTCGATATCTTCGGGAGCAACGTTTTGGTAACCGGTTGAAATTGCCAAAACCGGGATATTCAACTTAGGAAAAAGCGTAACTCTCAGATTAGTAAGTGAGAAAATCCCGAAACCGACAATAATCAAGGTACACATGATTACAGTAATCGGGCGATTCAGAATTCCTCCGGTCAGGGTAAATTTCTTCATACAGTAACCTCTTCTTTAGCAAGTGGATCTTCTTTGTGAATAGCATCAAAACCAAGTTTACTCACACCTTTATTGATTAGGTTATAAATGCTGGGTACTACAAATAACATCAAAAATGTAGACATTGTGAGTCCTCCGATAACTGTGCGTGCCATTGGGCTCCATGTTTCTGAACCTGAGCCAATCTCTAGTGCAAGTGGAACCATTGATAAAATAGTAGTGAGTGCAGTCATCAAAATTGGTCGCAGACGACGAGTAGCGCCTTGCACAATGGCTTCATGTCGGCTCATTCCTCTGGCTTGCAGAATTTTTATGTAATCGATCATCACAATTCCATTATTAACCACAATTCCGGACAACAGAATTAAGCCAACCATGGAGGTAACACTGATGGGTGTGCTGGTTAATCCAAGTATGATTAACACCCCGGATAGAGCCAATGGAATAGTGAAAATGATGATGAATGGCTCAATCAAACTCTCAAATTGCGAAGCCATTACCATGTAGGTTAATATTCCGGCGATGGCAAAAGCAATGAGTAAGAAATTAAACGATTCAGCTTGTTCCTCAGCTGACCCAGCGAGTGCGTAACGGTAACCTTCCGGCCACTGAATTTCATCAAGTAAAACTCGCGCTTCGGCGGAAGCATTTTTTAAATCGATGTCATCAAGTTCGGTAAAAATTTCAACAACGCGCTCTTGGTCGATTCGGGTAACGTTGGTTGGACCTGTGAAACGTTCTACACGTGCTAAATTACTAAGTGGCATCCATTCGCCTGCAGGTGTTTGAATCTGAATGTCTTCCAAATCGGAAGAAGCAGACTTTTGAAGCGGGTCAAGTTCAACCAAAACTTCAAACTCCACGCCCTGATCCACAAAACTCGTGGCAATGGAGCCCTGAACGGCATTACTTACCGCGCTTGCAACTTGATTAGTGTTCATGCCAACCAACGAAATTCGCTCGCGATCCATCACTAATCGAAGTTCCGGGCGTCCTTGATCTGAAGTAGAATAAGCACTTACAACGCCATCAATTTGTAGTAAACGCTCTTTTACGCCTTCGGTTAAATCTTTCTTCACAGCCGGGTCAAAACCGAAGATTTGGACGATCAATCCATTTTCACCATCAGGTGAGAGAGGATCAATCACAATTTCCTGAACATCCACACCGGGAACAATTTGTAAATCGGTTAATGCTTGGTTTACAATCTCAAATTGCGTTCGATCACGCTGATCTTGGGAAACCAGTTCTACCCGAATGGTACCGGTAAAGCCACCTGGATTATCCGCGCCTTCAATTCCTTCTTTATCTCCGTAATCTGAAACTATAATCCGGGCCTCAGGAATAGTTCGGGTTAGTACACTCTCCACTTGTTTTACCGAGCGCTCTAGTTCCAATAAACTTACTCCGGGCTCTCGGCTAACTTCTAATGTGAATGCATTTTCATCCACACGAGGAAAGAATTCACCACCTAAGGAATTAAAAATAGGCAGGGTTATCACAAAGAATAAAACTGCTGAGAAAATGATTAATCCACTGCGATGTAAACTTGAATCAAGTTGTCGTGAATAGATTTCTTCCAATTTTGCCAGCAGATTGCTAAAGAACAACGCCAGTTTATTATCTGACTGAAATTTCGATTCTCCATCTCTGAAAAACTGAGAAGTCATCATTGGGATCAATGTTAACGCAACGAGCGACGATACCGATAGCGAGAAAGAAATGGTGAGGGCTAAGTCGCGAAATAGAAACCCTGCAATACCGGGCACAAATAGAATTGGGAGAAAAACAACCAAGGTGGTTAGTGTTGAGATAACTACCGGGACGGCCACTTCTTTAGCTCCCATTACGGCGGCATCCTTTCGGTTATGGCCTTCTTCACGGAAACGGAAAATATTTTCCAGAACCACAACAGCGTCATCAACCACCAATCCAACAGCAAGTGTTAGGCCGGAAAGTGAAATGATATTGAGGCTTAAATTTGCGAAATCCATCACTGCAAAAGTGGTAATGATAGAAACCGGGATTGAAATTGCGATTATCAGTGCAGAACGCCCACTACGCAAAAAGGCTAGCAGAATAAGTACAACTAAAATAATGGCCTGTAAGCCGGTAAGCAGCAAGTTCTCGATCGACATTTTAATGAACTCGGCTTTATTTGTAAGCACTTCTACTTGAATATCTTCAGGCAAACTCTGTTTGATGACGTCTAAACTTGCAATTACTTCATCAGCAGCAACCACCACATTTGCATCACTTTGGCGATAAATGTTGATGATGATTCCGTCTTCACCATTTACCTGTACGTTGCCAATTGGCTGGGCTATCCCATCTTCTACATTAGCAACATCTTTAAGGAAAAGTGTTTGTCCATCACGAACTTCGATAACTGTATTTCGGATTTGCTCAACCGTTTTTAGTTCGCCCATGGTTCTGAGTGAATACACAGTGTTTCCTTCGATAAGTTGGCCAGCAGGAACCTGAATATTTTCAGCAGATAGGCGTGAAGAAATATCTGAAATGGTAACATCGTACAAGCGCATTTTCTCGCTATCGATGGTTACATTGATCTGGCGCTCCAATCCACCGGAAGTTTCAGCTGAGGCGATCCCATTAATACGCTCTACCCGTTGTTCAAGTATCTGAGTAGCATAGGTGCGTAAATCGCGCGAAGATCGGACATCAGAGGTAACAGCAAGAACCACTATAGGTTCCTGATTCGGATCGTAACTAAATACAAGTGGGGTTTCTGCATCTCTCGGTATTGATCTGGATACGAACCCTAACTGTTTACGAACGTCGTTTTCTGCTTCATAGAGATCCGTTCCCCAATTGAAATTTAGCTTTACAACCGATGCGCCCTGACTTGAAAGTGAACGAACCCGGCGAATTCCACTAATACTTCCAACCTGCTCTTCGATGGGGCGGGTTACTAAAGCTTCGATGTCTTCGGGGGCAACACCTTCGTATCCTGTGTAGATGGTGATTGTTGGAAAACTAACATCCGGATATAAATTCAGGCGAAGTTGCGAAACACCGAAAATGCCAAATCCAATAAGGATAAGGCTGACCATGAGAAAGGTGATAGGGCGTTGAACCGCCAGTTTTGATAAGCCGCCCATAATTAATTATTAGATGCGTTAGCAGTTCTTACACTATCCATATATGCACGGCGCTCTTCTTGGCTCATATTCTGTAAACGTTGACGCATTTTTTGTCGCTCTTCATCGCTCATATTTGCGAAAGCAGCAGCTCGATTTCCACCATTAGCATTTCCTTGCTGTGTTGATGATCCCCCACGGCTGGAGGCATCCCATCCACCTCCACCGGAACCACTTGCAACAGCCGAGCCTTCCGGTGAGCTAAAATCTGATCCTGTTGCAACTCTGATCTTTCCACCATCTTTTAAACTCGCTTGGCCGGTAACAATGATATCATCGCCCGGGCGTAAACCAGAGAGCACTTCAATTTTATCCCCCTGTTCAATTCCTAATTGCAATGGGCGTAATTCAGCAACCGTATCTCCAACAGAAACAAATACAGAGTAGGTACGATCTAAAGTAATGGTATTAGACTCCGGCTCAACCACGGTTTCCACTTTTTCGACCAATGCGCTTCTTGGCACAACCACAGCTTGTGGTTTAAATTCAATATCGATAATACTTTCGGTAAGTACGCCGGGATAGATACTTGGGCCAGAGTTTGTAAGCGTAATCACAACTTCGCCCAATCCTGTGGTAGGATCTAATTGTGGACTTTTTCTGCTGATAACACCCTCAGCGGTTGCATCACTTTCGTTAGAAACACGCAGTTTAACGCGTTGGCCAATTTTCACAAATCTCCAATCCTGAACAGGTAGAAATACACGCGATTCGTAACCAACCAAATTTGCCACTTCAAAAATGGGTTGCGAAGCATTAGCGATGTCTCCTTCTTCACCAGTACGTGAAATAATTACACCGCGAACCGGTGATCGTACTTCGGTAAAACTGAAATTTTCTCTCGCTTGTGTTAGGGATGCTTTGGCTGCCTCGTAAGCGGCTACTGAACTTTGGTAAGCAGCTTGGGCAGTTTCTACTTCAGCTATACTAGTTAAATCACGGTCTTGTAATGTGCGCAAGCGGAAGTATGCGGCGCTGTCTCTCGAAACTGCAATTTTACTTTGGGCAACTTGAGCCTCTGCTTGTAATAATTGATCACGAAAAGTAGCATCATTGATTTTGGCTAAAAGCTGACCTTGTCGTACCGTATCACCGAGATCAACATAAAAACGAGTGATACGATTAGAAACTTGCGGTGTAATTGAGATCACGTCCTGAGCTTTAATAGTACCAAAAGAGCGAACCTGATCTGCAATGGGTTGTAACGATACATTTTGGGTTTCAACACTGGTTACACGGTTACCGCCGCCACCGGCTCCCCAACCTCCCCATCCTCCGCCACCGCGGGAATTTGCGTTGCTTTCTTCTTCAGAGCCACCACAGCCCATAATTACGATCGATAGAACTAATGCCGAAAAGAGTAAATTTTTCACTGATATAATGATGAATTAGATTTGTATCCTAAGACTTGAAATTTCGCTAAATAGTTCAGTAAGAATGAGTTTTAGCATGTAAAAAAAAGCAATCCATGGTTTACATTTTGAAATGAATAGGTGCTATTGATTCCGTAATTTGTAATCCGAAATTCCACCACAAAATTACTTATACATGAAATTTTTTATTGATACCGCAAACCTCGAAGAAATACAGGAAGCTAACGATCTTGGTGTTCTCGATGGCGTAACTACTAATCCCAGCTTATGTGCAAAAATCGGAGTTCGTGATTTTGAAGGACACATCAAAAAGATTTGTGATATCGTAGAAGGGGATGTTTCAGCAGAAGTGGTTTCAACTACTTATAACGAAATGGTGGAAGAGGGTCGTAAGATTGCTAAAATTGCGGATAACGTGGTGGTGAAAATCCCTTTGATTAAAGACGGGATAAAAGCCATAAAAACATTTTCTGAAGAAGGCATCAAAACTAATTGTACGCTATGCTTTTCTTCAACCCAGGCATTAATTGCTGCAAAAGCGGGTGCAACTTACATCTCTCCATTTATTGGCAGATTGGATGATATATCGACAGATGGTATGCAACTGATTCGTGATATTGTTGAGATTTATGTGAACTACGGTTTCCCAACCGAAGTACTTGCTGCAAGTATTCGTCACCCAATGCATGTTGTTGAATGCGCAAAAGCTGGTGCTGATGTAGCAACCATGCCTTTAAGTGTAATCAATGGTTTGCTAAAGCACCCACTAACCGACAATGGATTGGCTCGTTTCCTGAAAGATTGGGAAGATTTGCAGGAAAGTCTGAAGAGCTAATAAATCACTTAATAGTGATGTAATCTATTTCGAGTAAAAAATTCGCTTCCTTTTTTTCTTTTGATATGAATCCAAGTCTCCGAAAGGGCTTGGATTTTTTTTGATCAAATTTTTTGCCGGTAAACTCACCCATTCGGGTTTGATAGAGCTCATCAACGTTTATGATTTTCGTAACCCATTGTCCATCAGTTTTTTTAAGTGGATACGAGAAATAGGGCAGGTAAAACTGATTGTATTGTTCCAGCATTAACGCGAAATCTAAACCTTCCAGTTTGTAGCGTATTTCAATGATGTTGGCTTGCGCTAAATCAAGTTGCATTCGATTACTTCGAAGAGAAGCAAACCCACCATTATTCGCAAAAGAAATAGCTCCTTCAAAATGAATACGATTTTCAGATAAGTAGGCATTGCCAATTGATCTGCCACCCATCACACCATCGTTTATTACTAACCAATTGGCGCCAGATTTGGAACTGCCAAAGTCGTAATTGAGAACAGGATCTGAAAAAAGAAGAAGGAGTAGTAGTGTTATCATGAGGAAATTATTTACCTCTTAGAAGTACCTAAACCCCATTTTTCATTCCGTTAAAGGAACGGTTTTTTGTAAAGGATTGTGTTGTGAGAAATTCAATTTCTTATGGATCCCATCAAAAATATTGTACTAGGAACAACATTATTCTTGATCGTATATGTTGTGTTAGCATCCATTCCAAGTGTGCCTGTGAGACTGATAATTGGAATGTTTTCTCTGAGTCCTTTCCTAATTATCTATATGGTGTGGAGGGTGTTAACTGCTGGCGAGTCTTCACTAGAAACTTTCGAAGAATCCTTCTATGAAGATCACGAATACCAAAGAGTTAAATCGCCCATAAAATAAAAAAAGGTTCAGAAAAACTTCTGAACCTTAGTTTGATGGGAAATCTTGCTAAGCTGGTCCGATAAGATCCTGCGCAATAATGCTACTTGATAACACACCGGGTAATCCAGCTCCCGGATGCGTTCCAGCTCCCACAAAATAAAGACCATCTACATCTTCCGATTTATTATGTGGCCGGAACCATGCAGACTGTGTAAGAATAGGTTCCACAGAAAATGCTGATCCTTTATAACTATTTAAAGTATCCTGAAAATGTAGTGGATCGATATAGTGCTCTGCCACTAGGTTTTCTTTAAGATCGGGAAGGTAATTTTCTTCGAGGAAATCCATGATTCGATCTTTGTAAATCGGCGCGAACTCGTTCCAGTCGGTGCCGCTGTCTAAATGTGGAACCGGCGATAGCACGTAAAATCCTTCATGCCCTTCCGGCGCTATACTACTATCGGTGATAGTTGGCATATGTAGATATAATGAGAAATCATCAGCTACGTGTTTCTTGTGGAAAATGTCATCTAATAAAGCTTTGTATCTAGGACCTAAAATGATGTTATGATGAGCAAGTCCGGAATCGAGATATCGTTTCTTGGTACCAAAATAGATCACAAAAAGCGACATACTGTATTTGGTACGCTCAATTTTGCGATCGGTGTATTTTTTCCGATGTACCGGATTGATCATGTTTTTGTAGGTAAAGGCTACATCAGCATTAGAAACTACAACATCAGCATCTAGTTGCTCCCCATTTTTTAAACGAACGCCATTTGCTTTGCCGTTTTTCACAAGGATTTCTTCCACTTCTGTTTCAAGATGTATTTTTCCCCCTTGCTCGGTGATTAACTTTTCAAAGGCATTTACAATAGCACCGGTACCACCCATCGCGTAATGCACGCCCCATTCGCGCTCCAGATAGTGAATCATGGCGTAAATGGAGGTGGTATCAAAAGGATTACCACCTACTAACAGCGGATGGAAGGAAAAACACATCCGAAGAAAATCGTCTTTAATGAACTGCGCTACATACTTATATACATTCTTATAGGACTGAAGCTTGATCAAATCCGGAGCTACTTTAAGCATATCGGTGAATTTCAGAAAAGGCTGATCGGCTAATTCTGTAAAACCTTTATCAAAAATTGCCTTGGTTGTACCTAAGAACTTTTCGTAGCCTTCTTTATCGGATGGGTTACGCTTCTCGATTTCTTTTAGTGTAAACTCATGATCGTTGTTATAATCGAAAGCTTCTCCCTTATCGTCGAAAATGCGGTAAAAAGGGTTGCAAGGAACAAACTCTACATAATCGGATCGTTTCTTACCTGCAGCTTCGAAGATGTCGTCGAACATAAATGGGGCTGTAATTACAGTAGGGCCACCATCAAATTTGAACCCATTTTTTTCGTACACATAGGCTCGTCCGCCTAGTTTGTCTCTCTTTTCTAGAATGGTAACGTTATGCCCGGCGCTTAGTAATCGGGAAGCGGCGCCTAATCCGCCAAATCCGCTTCCAATAACAATAATATTCTTTTTCATGTAGCTGTTTGTTCTGATTGAGTCCCCATAACCCAAATCATTCAGCTATCAATCCCGCAAAAAATAATTAATCGTTTTCGATCTGTTTCACAAAGCCATCGAAGCCATCGAGTTGTAGAGCTTCAAGATCACTTTGTGCCGCAGCGGTATCTTGGTAAAGTCCATAATATACTCGATAAACTAATGTTCCATTAACAGTAACCGGCTCTACGCGGCTGCCTTCAATCTTATCTGATTCTTGCAGAGCAAGACTTTCTTCAGAGAACGAGCCTAATTGAATAGTGAAATTTGCCACTTTTAAATCTGTAACCCGAGAGTTTTCTAAATCACCTACCACTAAGTAAAGCCGAACACGAGCGGTTCCCGGTCCAATCATATCTATTTCGGTAGCAGCAGCACGCGATAAATCAATAATTCGATTCTTAGCAAAAGGTCCTCTGTCGTTGATACGTACTCGGGTTGTTTTGCCATTATCTAGGTTTTCTACCACTACCTCAGAATTGAATGGAAGGGTGCGATGTGCAGCAGTCATCCCATCCATGTCGTACACTTCACCATTAGCTGTTAACTTCCCATGAAAATTAGGCCCATACCAACTGGCAACGCCGGTTTCTATGGCGTTGGAAGATCCTTTTGCACCGGCTTCCATACCTTTGGTTTTAGGAACTACACCACAGGCAGTTGTAATTAGGTATACCGATAGCAGTAGAAATAAACTTTTTGTAGACGACATATACGATTGTTAAGAGAGGTTCGCCAAATATACCAAGGTCTAAATAAACTTAAAATTGAGCTTTATTAAGTAATACTTTAAAGGTGGTTCCTTTTCCTTGTTCGCTTTCAACCAAAATGGTTCCCTGCATTTGTTGCACCAGATTTTTGACGATATATAGCCCCAAACCGGTTGATTTCTCATTTGCAGTAGGGCTGGCAGAAAGCTTTTCGAATTTTTTAAAAAGCTTGGTTTTATCCAGCTCAGTAAGCCCCGGACCTTGATCCGCAACAGCAATTTCAACTTGAGTGCCTACTTCGCGGGCGGTAATTTTGACGCAACTCTCCTTCGATGAAAATTTAAAGGCATTGTTTACCAAATTCTCAAGAATTCGATAGATAGCATTCTCATCGCCCATAATGTTAGGTAAAGAACCATCGATTTCTAAAGTGGTATTTATATCCTTTTCCTTGCCGAGTACAGAAAGCGTTGTGTAGGCCGATTTTAGTATAGGTTCGATTGAAAGTTCTTTAATTGATATTTTTGCCGATTGAGATTCTATCTTATTTACATCCAGCATATTGTTGAGCAAGTGCTGCATCTGCAGGGTAGAATTGTAAATGATTGATCCATACTCTCGGGCGGTATCTGCATCCACCATTTCAGGATCATCCTTCATAAATTCTGATAACACCATCACCGAGTTCAAAGGACTTCTCAAATCGTGAGAAACGACTCCTATAAAGTGGTTTTTATCGGTATTTAAATCCTCTAGCTGTTTCGTTACTTCTTTTCTTTTTTGATACACTCTGAACCAAAATACAAGTAACACAATTACGGCAATCAGCAGAACTAGTAATGCGGTGTTGTATATGTTACGCATCTGTAGCACTTCATTTAATCGCTGTAATTCTAGTTCCGCCTCGGCAATTGCTTTAGATTCGCTAAGTAGGCGAGCCCCGGTTGCCGAAGACTGTTGTAATCGTGCTAGTTCTAAATGTTGATGATATTCGCTCATGTAAGCATAGGAATGTTCAAAATCATTTAAATCGGCGTAAACTTCTGAGAGATGTAGTAAAATTTTACGAATGTAAGATTCATCTTTATGAGCATTGAAATCTGCATAGGCACTAAGGGCAAGTTCAAGGGCTAATTGCGAGTCATTATTATGCATCGCAATTCTGCTTCGGTTTAGGCTTAGTAATCCATTAAAAAAGCATAAATCCAATTGTTGAAATGTTGGTTGACGCGCATTCATGAGGTTTTCAGCTTTACTAAACCCACCCATTTCTATCATAAGTTCTGCCAGCAGAATAGTTTGCTGCATATCGCTTATTTCATCTTCTTTTTCGAAAGTGTAAATGCTGGATTCAAGCTCCTCGAATAGTTTTTTAGCTCGTGCAGAATCTCCAATTGTTGCATACAGAACGGCGAGATCATATTTAGGTATCCACCGATTTCTTTCATCAATATAGTTATCAAGAGCTGAAAGAAGGAGCGGTTCAGAGAGTGCTGGTAACTGAATATCGAAATAAGTTTTCCCCAGATGATAGTTAGTGTGAAATATCTCGCTTGTGATGTTAGAAACGGAACCCATGGTAAATGCAGCCGAGTATTCCTGAAATGCGGCCTCGTAATCACCTAGTTCCGAAAAGGCAGATCCTAATTCGGTGTAAGCGTAAATGATACGAACCGGATCTTCGAGTGCACGTGCATGCTCTAAGCTAAGCTCTATATACTCTTTTGCGAGTTCGAGATCTTCAAATCTAAAATACCGGTAAAGTTGCCGCGCTCGTTCGTACTTTTGCGCCAAATCGGAAGTATTTTCGTACTCCGAAATTTGCTGTTCTATAAATGCTTCTTTTGGAAGCTTAGGAACTGATTGGGCATAACCTATTACTGTCGCTGTAAGCGAAAATAAAATGATGCCGACAAGCTCCTTCCATTGCCCGCTAATAACTGTCACCTAAATACTAGTTTATAACTCCATGCAGAAAATGCTTCATATTTTCAAGGGGTGCAAGTAATTATCGCATGATCATGTGGTTTTATAATTTATTTGATGAAGATATTGACTAATGTCTGCCGATTCGATAATTATGCCAATCTTTAATAATTAATCATCGAACTATGCATACGTTTAAAAAGCTTATTCCAGCTTTTGTTTTTATTTGTATGCTTTCGGTCACTGCCTTTGCACAGCAAGTATCGATAAATTTTGCCGGAGGTCAGTTGTCAAACGGCGAAATTTCTCTCACATTTACAAGTGGCGAAGCAGTATCGGGAGCCTTCTCATCCGATGATCTTTCCCTTTCCTCAGGCTTTAGCTTGATCAGCTCGGGACTTATCACCTCCGATGAAGTAGTAAACAGCGACATTCCCGCTACATTTGGGATTAGTCAGAATTATCCAAATCCATTCAACCCTTCCACAAATATTGAGTACATGCTTCCGAAGAATGCAGATCTGCGCATCGAAGTATACAATTCAATTGGAATGCGAGTAGCCGTTTTAGTAGATCAGCAACAATCGGCCGGCTTCCACACGGTGCGTTTCAATGCATCGTCGTATTCAAGTGGAATGTACTTCTATCGTTTAGTTGCAGATGGAAATGTTATCGAAACCAAAAAAATGCTATTGATAAAATAACTCGGGAATTATGAAAAAATTAAACACACTACTATTTATGCTCATCGCGCTTACCCTTTTTGGGATGGAGGCGCTCGCGCAACAGGTGCCACAAGGCTTTAATTTCCAAGCCGTAGCTGCCGGTACCGATGGTTTACCACTAGCCGATCAGGAAATAAGTGTCCAAATCGAAATCGTGAAAGGCACCGAAGAAGGCGATGTGGTTTACACCGAAACACATACCGTTAATACAAATGCTGTGGGTTTATTTCAGCTCACTATCGGGCAGGGCACTGCATCAGAAGGCAACACATTTTCAAGTGTTAATTGGGGTTCAGATAACTTCTTTGTTGGCCTTGCTGTCGATCTTACCAATACCGGTAACTTTGTAAGCTTGGGCAAAACAAAATTATTGTCGGTTCCATATGCTTTGCTCGCACAAGATGTTGTAAACGGAACGGGTGCATCTGCTATCACAGAGTATGAAATTGACGTTTCAACCGGCGATACTGCTTTTACTGTAATAGCTATTGGTGATGAAGGAGGCCTGATTAACCCTGCAATTATTGGTTATGCAAATACAACGGGTTTTAATATTGGGGTTGATGGTATTGGCGAGTCGTTAGAAGGAAATGAAACCTTTCAATATGGTGTGCGCGGTGTAGCGCTTGGGGAAGGAACAGGTCTACACTACGGACTTCGCGGCGAGGCCCGAGCAGCTAATGCATGGAACGTTGGGGTGCGCGGACAATCCATATGGGAAAGTACCCAAGAAAACTATGGTGGGTGGTTTTCGGGTAGATTCAGCCGTTTAAGAAATGTAGGTATTATTGCAGATGCCAGAGATGTTCAAAATTTCGGAGTACAATACAATACAGGTGTGGTAGGTATTGCATCAGGTTCCGGAAGTGGCGATTTGGAAAATGGTTCCTATAACACAGGGGTGCGTGCAGAAGCGAATGGTAACACCATTGGAAACCATGCTGTTTCTGCTGTTGTTTTTGGAAATGCAGGAACGGATAACGCCGGAGTTTTTGCAGAAAGTAACGTAGATGATGGAACCACAGAAATCGAAAATATGGGTGTAAAAGCCTTTGCCGGTGGCCCCGGTAGAAATGTGGCACTTTATGGAAGTGCATTTAATGGCGCAGAAAATTATGCTGCATGGCTCGATGGCGAAGTAGTGATCAATGGTGATTTAACCGTTAACGGCGCAATCAACGGCGAAGGCGGCGGTGGATTAATCACTGAAATTGATCTTGATGCAGCACTCGATACCGCATTTACCGTGCGTATTTCCGGTGATGAAGGCGCAGTAAATAACTCAGCTATAATCGGTGAAGCAAGTACTTTTGGAACTAATGTGGGTGTTGAAGGGAAAGCATTTTCACAATCCGGAAGCGAAAGTTTTCAGGTAGGAACGTACGGCGAAGCTGTTGGCGAAGGAAGTGGAACCCATATTGGCGTATATGGTTGGTCTAACACTCCGGATAGAACCGGAGGAAGTTCGTATGGGTTATTTGGTAGAGCAGCAAGTCAAGGTAAATTTAACCAAGGAGCGAGAACCTTTGTAAATGGTGCAGGTAGTGGTGAAATCATTCCAATTGGTGATCCGGCCGAGCAAGATGGAAATTTTGGCTCATTTAATATCGGTTATAGTACTTATGTTGAAGGAAACCTAAATGGAAACACTGGTGTAGATATCGAAATTGGTGGTGATCAGGGCTCAAGAATTAATATTGGTGCCGAAGCTCGCGTGTTTACAACCTCAACCGCAGAAAACTCAGGAATCCAAGCTATTGTGAATGGCTCATCAACGCTAAACCGAGGATTTTTCGGTTATATAAATGGAGATAACAATAACGTAGGTATGGATCTAACTGTGGAAGGCGGTACCGATAACAGAGGACTTATTGTAAACGCAGATATTGCTGCCACTTTTAATGGTGCTGTTGAAATCAATCAAAGTGATCTTAATATTGTTGGCGATACTAACGACGATCAGGCGATAAAAATAAATAATGGCGGTATTTCCGGAGGGTTGAATCCATTTACAGATGGATTTCAATTGAATCATAACGTTGCTGGTGGCACACTTTTGGAAATGTATCAAGGAGGTAACCTGAATGTTAACATCACTGGTGACGGTAACGCTACTTTTGCTGGAACAGTTAACCAATCTTCAGATCTTCGCTTAAAAACCAATGTAGCAAGCATATCCAACGCTTTGGACAATGCTCTTGCACTTAGAGGAGTAAGCTACAAATGGAAAGATGAGACAAAATCTCAGGACACACAGATTGGTCTTATCGCACAGGAAGTAGAGGAAATCTATCCTGAGTTTGTACGCACTGATGATGAGGGCATGAAATCTGTGAATTACTCGCAGATGGTAGCAGTACTTATCGAAGCAGTTAAAGAGCTGAATGCGAAAATCGAAGTGCTTGAATCAGAAAATTCTGAGTTACGTGCTCAGGCTGATGACATCAAAACGATGAAAGCGCAAATCAATCAACTGATGACGCTAATCTCAGGTACGGAATCAACCGATATAACTCCTAAGTCAGCAGATAAATAAGTATTTTCTTCTTTATTGATTGGAACCCTAACGGTGATGAATCGTTAGGGTTTTTTATTACTAATTTTTAAACGATTCGAATGAGTGTAACACTTACTCTTATTGCAATAAATGTGGTTGTATCAGTAGCTGCATTTAATTCACAACGAATGATGGAGATCGGGATGTTCATGCCGTACCGTGCCGTTCGTCAAAAAACTTGGTACGAACTCTTTACTTCAGGTTTTTTACACGCCGGATTTACCCATCTCGCATTCAATATGATAACCTTGTTCTTTTTTGGTCTTGTGCTCGAACGTACTATTGGAGAAGCACATTTCTTAGCGCTGTATGTAACAGGATTATTGGCCTCATCCGTACCTTCGTTAATTAAACACAAAGACAATCCACAATATGCTACTATTGGAGCATCCGGCGCTGTTGAAGCAGTGTTATTTGCATTTATTGTAATCTTTCCTTTCGAAAAGATATATCTGTTTTTTATTCCGATCGGAATTCCCGCTATAATTTTTGGCGCACTTTTCGTTGCGTACAGTATCTGGGCAAGTAAAAAGGAAGGTAAAATCAATCACGAAGCGCATATAGGTGGCGCAGCATGGGGTCTAATCTACATGTTCGCTTTTGTGCCAAACACCATTGATCATTTTCTTACCGTGTTTGGTTTTTATGGATAAAAAAAAAGTAGGGTGAATTCTCGGTTCACCCTGCAATTACAATAATTTGTTATCCGTTTTTGGATCTGAAATCCTTCATAAAGTCTACCAAAGCAACAACGCTTTCCCTAGGGCAGGCATTGTAAATACTTGCACGAATGCCACCAACACTTCGGTGACCTTTTAAAGCATCCAAATGATGCGCATTGGCATCGGAGAGAAATTTTGCTTCTAACTCTTCGGATCCAAGTCTGAAACACACATTCATATTAGAGCGTGATCTCTCTTCGGCGGTTCCACGGTAGAAATCATCAGCATCAATTTCGTTGTAAAGTAAACCGGCTTTTTCTTCGTTAAAGGTTTTGAAATATTCGAGTCCACCTTTTTCCTGAATCCATTCCAACACCAATCCTACCATATAAACACCAAACACCGGTGGAGTATTGAACATCTTTCCGGCATGGGTGTTATAGTTCATCATAGTTGGGATGTCCGTTTTATTAGATGATGCGAGAAATTTCTTATTCACGATCACCACAGTAACACCGGCTGGACCTAAATTCTTTTGTGCGCCTGCATAAATGATTCCATATTTCGAAATATCAATAGGCCGAGAAAGAAAATCAGACGAGGCATCACAAACTAAAGGCACTCCATTAGATTCTGGTTCAAGAGGGAATTGTGTGCCGAAAATGGTATTGTTTGAAGTAAAATGAACAAACTTTGCATCATCAGTTAAGCTAAGTTCATCATCGGTTGGCACGCGATGGAAATTAGAATCGGCACTTGTGAATGCTTCATTTACGTTGCCAAATCGTTTTGCTTCCTTAATGGCTTTAGTACTCCAGGTTCCGGTATTAATATAATCTGCGGTTTCACCTTCTGACAAGAAATTGTACGGAGCCATAAGAAATTGTGTGCTTGCTCCTCCTTGAAGAAACATCACTTCGAAGTCATCACCCAGGCCGAGCAGTTGAACAAGACGTTCGCGCGCTTTTGCATCAACTTCTACATAATCTGCCCCTCGATGAGATTTTTCAATAATTGATGTTCCTGTTCCTTTGTAATCGACAAATTCTTCTTGTGCTTTTTGAAGTACTTCCAAAGGCAGGATTGCCGGACCTGCGCTAAAATTGTGTATTCTGTTCATTGTTTAAACTTGATGAGTGTGAGGTTAAAAAGTATGAATTAAAAATCCGGATTTCAGCTTTGGTTCGAACCAGGTTGATTTCGGAGGCATAAGTGCTCCTGCATCCGATACATTCACTAATTCATGTATACTTGTCGGATACAAACTAATAGCCATTTGAGCTTCTTGACCATTTACCAGCTCTTCTAATTTATCGGTGCCGTGAATTCCACCAACGAAGGAAATATTTTTATCTGTCCGTTGATCGCTGATTCCCAGTAACGGTTCTAATATAAATTCTTGTAAGCGAGCCACATCAAGCTGAGATTCGACGGTAGTTGATTTAGATTCCGGAAGATCTGTTTTGTACCACTTACCATCCAAATAGATACAAATGGTACCCGGATTATCTGGTTTGGGATTTTCAGTAGCTTTAAGATCGAATGTTGATCTCAGTTTATCGAGAAAATCATCTGGGATTTGATAAATAACTCGGTTGTAAGCTAATATATTTACTTCATCTAAAGGGAACAAAACAGCGGGGAAAAAGCGAGCTTCCGGATATTCGGAAAGAACAACTTCCTTCGCTGCTCTGGACGCACTTGCACATCGATGATGTCCATCAGCGATATACAGATGCGGAATTTCTTCAAAAAGTGTCGATACCGCTTTTGATTGGTCAGTTTTCACCTGCCAAATTCGGTGCCCAACATTTTGTTCGTCAATTAAATCGAAGATGGGTTCAGTTGTGGTTGTCTGCTCAATAATCTGTTGAAGTTCTTCATTGGTTTCAAAAGTCATCATTACAGGTTCTGCATGTGCATTTTGAGCAATCAAGTGTTTGGTGCGATCATCTTCCTTATCAGGACGTGTATTCTCGTGCTTTAAAATTACTCCCGAATCATAATCTTCAACAGAAACGCACCCAAACAAACCGGTAATGGTTTTATTATTCCAGATTAGTTGATAAACATAAATAGCTGACTCAACTTCTTGCGTAAACTTATCCGAATGCAAAAACTTGGTAAGCGTTTTGGCGCCGGATTCATACACTTCGTCAGCATAAATAGAAGTAGACGCAGGAAGGTTTATTTCTGGACGGACCACTCGAAGGAAAGAATACTCATTATCGCCAGCCAAAACTCTTGCCTCTTCCGTTTCAATTACGTCGTAAGGCACTGAAATAATATCCTTAACAAATTCTGCTTTGGGTCGCCACGCTTTAAAAGGTCTTAAAACAGCCATATATTCTATCTTTGATGATTTAACCAAGGTAAAGAAAAAAGAACTTTATTAAGTTTAAATCAGCAATAAATGTAGACGGATAACTTTTAAAAATTAGAGCACTATGAACGAAGGTTCCTTAAATAAAGATCAGCAAGACCAATTGCTATTTATGATGTTGATTCAACAGCATCAACAGATTGGAATGATGGGTTTAGGAAAGCTAAAAAATCCTGCTACCGACGCTATCGAACGGGATCTCGCATCGGCAAAATACGCTATCGATACACTTTCGGTACTAGAAAAATATACCGAAGGAAATTTACCTAAAGAATTAAAGGGCTTTTTGGATCAAACATTAACAACACTTCGGTTGAATTACGCCGATGAAGCTTCTAAAAAAGATGATGCCTCCTCAGAAGCAACGCCAGCAGAATCATCAGAAGAGTAATCGTGCCTAAGCCAATTACTGCCGCCGGTGGGGTAGTGTTTACACTTAAAGATGGAGAGCCGGCGGTACTTCTTATCTACAGAAACGGCGTTTGGGACATACCAAAAGGAAAACTCGAAAAAGGGGAGTCGATTGCGATGTGCGCTGCTCGTGAAGTAGCAGAAGAAACAGGTAGTGAACTTCCTATGATCCTTTCAGATTTAGGAACTACCTATCATGAATACACCCAAAAAAACACTCATTTTGGTAAAACCACCTATTGGTACTCGATGATTTTCCCACGAATGGGATCATTTACACCACAAACTGACGAAGGAATCGAACAGATAGAATGGGTGAAATTAGAAGAGGCAATTAACCTAGTTGGGTTTGAAAACTTAAAAGAAGTACTAAATCGATTTAAAGCCTGGGTGGACTAGGAATAAGCGCAAAAAAAAAGCCCACTCAGATGAGCGGGCTTTGAATTTGATAAATCTGCTTTTCAATTAGTTTTGCAGACGGAAAACAATAGGTAAAGAGTACTGAACTCTTACCGGACGACCACGCTGCATACCTGGAGTGAATTTAGCTTGCTTTACGGCTTCAAGTGCTGCTTCGTCGCAACCACCGCCGATTCCACGAATCACGCGAGGATTTTCAACTTCGCCACGCTCATTCACGATAAACTGAACAGTTACACGTCCTTCGATTCCGGCACGACGCGCCATCTCAGGGTATTTAACTTTACGTTGAAGAGCGGCCAAACCACCTTGTAGTTCCGGCATGTTTTCAACCACTACAAAGAAATCTTCCTCTTCTTCTTCCTGAGGTGGTGGAGGTGGTGGAAGATCCATCGGACCGTCAAGGTCGAATTCAAGATCAAGATCCACTACATCATCCTCGATAATTTCGTCGTTGGGAACTTCAACAGGAACCGGCGGACGAGGTGGAGGTGGAGGGGTTTCAATTTGCTTGGTTTGAATAACTTCTTCCATCACCACTTCTTCCATTTGCTCGATGGGTGGTGGAGTTGGAGGTTCGCTGTACAGGTTTACGCGAACAAGTCCAATCATAAATAATAAGGCAACGATAAGACCGAATTGAAGAGTGATGTTATACGATCTCCTCAAGTCTGCCTTCGCGTTTTTGCGTTCGTTAGTCATATTCTGGTCTTGATTAATTTATAGGGTGTAAAAAGAACGGGATTTTTTTAAAAGCCCGCAAGTATTTAATCCCATTATTACGTTAGCGTAACGAAAATAATACGAATTTAGTTTTTTACTTAATTTGTGAGTTTAAAAACAACG
Source organism: bacterium (assembly GCA_024742815.1). Classification (GTDB taxonomy): domain Bacteria; phylum Bacteroidota; class Rhodothermia; order Balneolales; family Balneolaceae; genus HXMU1420-13. The sequence continues at coordinate 29,812 of JANSXX010000017.1, read as the reverse complement.
GTTTGAGTCATGCGCACATTCACAGGTCGATCATTTTGAATACCCGGTGAAAACTTCATCTTTTTTAAAACTCTTAGCACTTCTTCGTTGCAACCGCCGCCTATACCGCGTAATATTTCTGGGTTTTCTACTTCACCCAATTTGTTCACAGTAAATTGAACAATAACTTTACCTTCGATGGCAGCGCGTTTTGCCATTTCCGGATATTTTAGTTCAGCGTACAACGCTTTCAAGCCACCCAACATAATGGGCATTACTTCAACACCCCAGCCTTCAAGTATTTCTTCTTGTTCATCTACATTTTGAGAGGGAGGTAATGATATTTTTGATTCATATAATTCAAATTCCGGAAACTCGATGTCTTGTTCTTCGATAGGGGCGTCTTCCGGAACCTCGATGGGAATGTATGGTTTTGCAGGAGCCGGTTTAATTTCATCTGTATTCGGTATTTCGATCACCTCTACATCTATTCCATCCACAGGTTGGAAGGTTAGATTTTGCGATTCAAATCTAATTGTTGATTTAGTGAATGCAAGAAGAAATATCAGTGATAAAATTAATCCTGTTTGAATGAAGAGGGTATAATTTTGCTTAAACGTGTGATGGGTGCTTTTTTTCATGATGCCCTGTTTTTATTGTAATTGACATCAATAAAAATAAAAGAGCAGTTTAGCGATGTTATCGCATTAAGATGTAAGGGCAGGCTCTAAGTCGTATTTTTGTTCTTAAAAATCTGATTTAAAACTATAATTGCTGCTCCTGAACCGAGCGCGTCTGCTATAAAATCATATAACTCCGGACTTCGATTTGTTGGCAGGATGAACTGTAGTATTTCAACTGCTAGCCCAAAAAATAAACTCAACCAAAATACGAGCCATAAGTTCGGCCGTTTTTTATTCTTGGCGGCAGAAACGAGGCCAAAAAGAAAAGTCCAGACAGCAAATAATGCAAAGTGGGCAAGTTTATCGTAATCCCAGATGTTGATTTTAGATAGTTTCTCAGCCGGATATAAAGTTCCAACCAAGATTGAAAGTGTAACGCCCAAAAAGAGTAGAAAGATGGAGTTCCGATATTTTAGTAAAACATCCATCAAATGATATCCAACGGTTCTGGAGCATTTTTCCCCATTTCTAGGACGAGCCGTGCTTTTTGATAACCTTGGAGTAATGCTTTACTAGAAGCAATGATTTCGTTTTGTTCTGTTAGCCAAAAAGCGCCAATTTTACCGGCAAGTACATCGCCGAATCCTGCACGGGCAAAGATGCGCGAGTCGTAGGTAGTTAGAAAAGCTTCACCATTTTTTGAAGCAAGAATTCCCGGGTATCCTTTAGAGAGGATGGTAATATTGTGTTTCTTTGCAAAAGCAGACACCTGAATCATTCGGTTAAAATCATCATCGAGCGAATTAGAATCGGTCAATAATCGAGACAATTCGCCCGGGTGGGGTGTTAATATCCACTGAGTATTTGCTGGTTTTTGTTGAATAGTAGCTTCATCAAGGGCAAAGAGTGCGTCGGCGTCAATCACTGCACTTCCATCGTATTGTTTAAGCAAAGCTCGTACAAATTCGAGAGTTTCTGATTCTCTGCCTAAACCCGGACCAATCAAAATGGTTCCTTTTTTTTGTTGGAGAATTTCTAGTACATCATTCAGATGTTTACTAGTGAAATGAGTATCAGAAGAGTTGCCAACTGGTTTTTTTATGATCTGGATGATCGTTTTTTCATAGATATCCAGCAATGCTTTTGGAGTAATTACGGTAACAGCCCCTAATTCCTTAGCCCAAGCACTTTTTGCCGCGAGAATTGCCGCTCCGGTTAAACCTTCCGAGCCTGCAATGATGTAGAGCATTCCTTCGGCATATTTATGCTCTCGTTGTTTCTTAGGAATGCTGTTGATTTCAACCCAATCCTCATCAATCAAATAACCGGCATGTTCCCGATATTCATTCGGAAACGGTAGATCGCATAGTATTACTTCGCCACAGATTTCTTTGCCGTCGTTCAGAAAGCTACCTGCTTTTAGCGCTCCAAAACTTAAAGTATAGTGAGCGCGCACAGAGGCTCCCATTAACCTGCCGGTATCTGAAGAAAGTCCGGACGGGATATCTAAAGCAAAAACAGTTGCGGTTGAAGAATTAATCAGGTCGATAACTTCGTCGATTGGTGAGCGAACTTCTGAAGTTAATCCTGTACCGAAAATTCCATCAACTATAACATCGTAGTTTCTCGTATCCAGTTCACTTAATTCCGTTATGATGGGTAAATCGGAATCTAATTTTAGAAGCAGTTCATAGTTTTTTTGCGCATCTGCGGAAAGGTCTTCATCCCCAAAGCAAAGAAAATAACTACACTTATAACCTTGTTGAGAGAGAATTCTTCCAACCACAAAAGCATCACCTGCATTATTTCCCTTCCCGCAAACGAGGAGCACTTTTGACCCAGTTTCGGAGTGCTGCATGATATAGTCCGCAGCTCGGGTGCCTGCAATTTCCATCAGGGTAAAACCATCAATACCAAACTCGTTGATGGTTTTTGAATCCATACGACGGTTTTGCTCTGCGGATGTAATATGATACTTGTGCGGGATTTGCATGCGCTTATTAATAGGCTTTAGCAAACAACACTTTTTGTTGAGATGGTTTTCCTGTGACCATGCATTTTCCAGGAGTGCCTTCGGTTAGTGGTATGCACCTAACGGTCGCTTTGGTTTCATTCTTGATTTGCTCTTCGGTTTCTGTCGTTCCATCCCAATGAGCGTAAATAAATCCACCTTTCTCTTCCAGCACCTGCTTGAACTCATCATAGGTTTCCACTTCCGAAGTCATTTCTTCTCTGCGATTTTTTGCAGCAGTAAATAAATCGTTCTGAATAGTTACCAAAAGTTCATCGATATGCTGTGCAATTCCTTCTCTTGACACAATATTCTTGTTCAGAGTATCTCTTCGAGCCAATTCAACGTTTCCATTTTTCACATCTCGTGGACCAATGGCAATGCGTAAAGGAATTCCCCGAGCTTCATGCTCTGCAAATTTGAATCCCGGTTTAAAATTGTCACGATCATCTAGCTTTACACGAATTCCCAGCGCTTTAAGCTCATTATATATAGCATCGCCATATTCCAGTACTTCAGCACGCTCTTCGTCTTTTCGGTAAATCGGTACAATAACCACTTGAGTAGGGGCCAATTTTGGGGGCAGTACCAGTCCTTGATCATCGGAATGCGTCATGATTAATCCACCGATTAATCGTGTCGAAACGCCCCAGCTGGTAGCCCAAACCAGCTTGTGTTCACCATCTTTATCCTGGAATTTTACATCAAAAGCTTTGGCAAAATTTTGTCCTAAAAAGTGGGAGGTTCCGGCTTGTAGAGCTTTCCCGTCTTGCATTAATGCTTCGATGCAGTAGGTGTCTTCGGCACCGGCAAAGCGCTCGCTTTCGGTTTTAACTCCGGTGATCACAGGCATAGCCATATAATCTTCAGCAAACGTTCGATACACTTCAAGCATTTGCTTGGTTTCAGCCACGGCTTCTTCTTTTGTAGCATGCGCGGTATGTCCTTCTTGCCACAGAAATTCCATGGTTCTGAGGAAAAGTCGGGTTCTCATTTCCCATCGAACCACATTCGCCCACTGATTAACTAAAATGGGAAGATCACGATATGATTGAATCCAGCTTCGGTAGGTATCCCAGATAATAGTTTCTGAGGTAGGGCGTACAATCAGTTCTTCCTCTAATTTCGAATCAGGATCTACCTCAACACCACCATCCACTGCTTTCAATCGCGAGTGGGTGATAACGGCACATTCTTTAGCAAAACCTTCTACGTGCTGGGCTTCTTTCGATAAGAACGATTTGGGGATGAACAACGGGAAGTAGGCGTTTTCATGGCCGGTGTCTTTGAACATCTGATCGAGTCCTCGTTGCATATTCTCCCACAACGCCATGCCGGTTGGCCGGATAACCATACAGCCTCGAACAGGAGAATGTTCAGCGAGCTGAGCTTCCCGAACAACATCTAAATACCATTGTGAATAATCGTTTTCTCTTTTTGTGATTTTTTGCGCCATTATTGATCTGAATCTTATGATTTTGGAGAAAAATGAAGGTAAGGAACTTAAAAATTAGATTGGGCAGATTTCCTGAAAAAAGTGCTAACACAAAAGTTAGGAAGTGCGTATATTTGATGCTCTTTGCGAAACGCATGGCGTGGTAGCTCAGATGGTTAGAGCGCACGACTCATAATCGTGAGGTCGGCGGTTCAATTCCGCCCCACGCTACCATTAACATATTATAAGCCCGGTTCAATGAAATGAGCTGGGCTTTTTTATGTTTTGTAGCAATAAGTATTAACACTAGTTAGTCATCAAGAGACCATTCGTGGGTAATTGGGAATTCAAACATAGCAGAGTATGTAAATGCATACAATGTATTAGTAGGGTAACTGTAAATTAATCTTGTCTGATTTGCTATCCCTCTTGGTATATGGCTCGTTATATCGAGGTTTTGTATGATCTTTTTTGATTCTACATCCCAAACACTAAGCATGGTGTTATAATTGTGTTGCCTGGATATGGAATAAAATTTTCTGTTTTGTGCATTATAAAAGCCATGAAAATTATTATGACCATATGCAGGATTATCACTGATATATTGATATTCGAGATTGTTTAAATCTAAATGATACAATCCAAAATATTTAGACCATAATAGCATCTCATTTTCACCAAAGAATACATCCGGCACTATTTGAAGGGAATCAATTTTATCAGAACTTGAATAAAGTATAGCATGATCTGAGGTTCGATAAACATCGTAATACTCTTCACCATATGTGTAAGCAAATAAATGCTGTTTATCTGCTGCTAAGAGTATTCGAGGCTCAGGTGTCTCCAAAATTCCTATTTGGGTTTCTGATTTAAGATCAAACAAAGCTACATAGTAGCGTGTATTATACATGTAGGCAATACTATTATTATCAACATGTAGCATATATGAATTTAATAAAGCGCTGGGACGCTCAATGATTCGTTCATCATTGTTATTTAAATCCATCACCAATAATCCTTCCGGCTGATTTGCATATAAAGTATTTGTTGATTCCACATACTCTAACGTAGATGATGCTGTGTCGCCACTAAAACTATGTGTAATGGTTCCGGTTTCTAAACTTAATAGTGTAGGGGTAGCTATATAAGGTTCTTCAGGCGATACATTTAAGAAAGCAAGCGACTCGCCATTGTTTACAATAAATAGAAGGTCATTGTTAATTGTTTTGGATAGGTTAGTTTTTATTGGTTTTCCAAATATCACTTCACTGTTTAGAGTAGTGGAATAAGGAGCCGAAGAAACTCCAAATAAGCGGTTAAAAACATTTAAATTATACGGTGCTAATTCACCCTCTAATTCATTCAATTGAACTACGTTGATTCCTGTATAATGTGTTTCTTGACGCTTAACAAATGTCTCTCCGGTTATTGTTGATTCCAGAACAACCAGAATTGAATCAGATTTAGATTCAATATCAGTTTCAATTTCCAACAAAAGCCTGTTTGTGTCGTCATTCACTAAATCAACCCTATCAACCGGTTTTACTCCATCTTGCCCAATAGTGATCAGTTCTGTAGGTGTTTGATAGAAATCGTCTACTGCATACAGTTTGTATTCGGTAATAGTGAAAATATCTACCGGGTTTGGATCGGTAAAGGTGGAGTCTTCTACAGGTAAACGAGCAATCTCTTGATCTGTACGATCTTGCCTTCGAACGATGACTACTTTTGCGTTCTCGGCAAGGATTTCATGATTCCATGTTAGGGTAACCTGTCTATTCGCATTCAAAAGTGCACTAAACTCGATGCTGGATTGGCGATGAGTAAGTTCTTGAATTGGTGAGATCAATGTGTCACCAGTAGCGGTTTCAAATACATTGAAGATTTTAACTTGCTCAGTGATGTATTGATGCTCAGGTTGGTAGGCTAAAGAATCTACCGTGTTATTGACGTAAAAGTGGGGCGAAAAAGAATCCGTTTTTGGATCATATCGATCGACTCTCGTTTTAGAATATTTGGTTGTAGGTAGCCCCCAATTAAGGATGTACGTTGAATCTGCTACGTCAAACCTTAAACTAGGTGAGTGTGGGGCCGGCACTGAGTAGAAGGGGGAATCTGAATCTACAGGATTATCATCAACAAAAGTAGGCGTTTGCTTACAGCCAAAGATTGAGGAAAGTAAGATGATGCTGAAGGCAATGTTTTTCATCGAAAGTTCCTGGTATACTTTATTGCGGCAATAGAAACGCCGAAATTTTCCTGATAGGTGAGTCTGATATTTTGTTTGTCACTTTCACGTAATAACCCAAATCCATTTTTTGGTTTCTTAAAACCACGAAAGGTTGTGTAAGCGTAAAATAAACCAGCGGTTAAATAGGAGATATTTAATTTGAGTGAACGATTATCCAGTGTTTTGAGCTGAGCATTTATTTCATTTCGAAGAGCTGGAATTCGATCTTGCCTTCTTTCATTTCTGTATTTAACAACTAGCTCATCGAATCTGTTATAGGCCCTTTCGTAGGATCTGTTTTGAACCCATACATTAAAAACAAGCATCGAGGTGCCCATCAGAGTTAATGCTGCTTTTCCGGGTTCACCATTAGCATAGAAGCCACCACCAGGTACAAACTTAACTACTTTAGGGATTTGATCCGGGTCTTTATTAAATCTGAAAATTTCATTGTGTTTTACAGAGCGAACTATCAATTCTTTTTCGAGTGAGCCTTCATTAGGGTGAACCATTTTTAAGCGATACACACCCGGGTTTAACATTCCTTGCACAAATCCGGTACCTAACAAGGTATCATTAATATATATCTCAGATTCTTTATCAGAATAGATAGTGAGATTTCGGTAGTTGGTTATGACCTCAAGAGATGTTTTTTTCGGGTTTTTCTGGAAATCGATAACAGGCCGGAGTTCAAAAACCTGATCTTCTTGTATCAAAATAACTTGCTCAAAGTCATTCATGCCCTCCCAAACCAACCGAACATGATTAAACCCAACTTCGAGCGGTATTTTATCGCCTCGTTGATATAGCTTTACTCCCTCATAATTGTGATTAGCGACCAAATAAAAATTATCAAGATTGGTTGTGACCTGCACAAAACCTTGTTGAGCCTGAAGTGTAACGGGAAAAGCTAGTATTAAAATAAATAGAATACGCATAAACGAATCTAACAATAATCAATATAAAATAATGTATTTATCGCTAGAGGTGCTCTAGGTCAGACTAGCTTATTTCCCGAAGTTTTCCCATCCCCACGAAGCTTCGGGTGTAATTACCTCTTGTGTCAAATCGAATTCAACGGTAAACACACTAGATCTACCGATTCGCCGAAGATTGTAGGAATACACACTATCGTTTACTGTAACCCACCACACGTTCGAAAAGGCATAAGGGATATTATCTTGTGTTTCCTGATCCGCAGGGAAAAGTTGCATACTTGCTGTTCCTGCATTGGTGGAAGTACCGCCATACATAGTGATTTCATCGTCGCTCCCATCTTCCATCCGATGATCATGTTTTAGTTCGATTCGATTGTTCTTTTTTGTGAAAATCCATGTACGTGATCGGTTTTCCCCAACATTAAAGGGCACTAAAATTCGATTGTCATCACAGGAAAGAACGTGCATAACCAAATCCTTGCCAGAAAACCCTTCTACGGGATCGGTTACCAATTGGCCTTGAAAAGCTTTGCCGCAATGTGATGAAAGGTTGTTCCAGAATTGTTGCGTACTATCATCAAATTGGGAGGAGGTATTCTCATCGATATCAGTCTTTGATGTTTGTGTACATGATACTAGCAGATAGGAAAGTGTGAGTAGAACTAGAAATATTTTGTTCATTGATTGATGGCTTATTAATGCAGAAAATTTATAAAACTTGATTAAACCTCTATAAAGTAATGGTCTAATTAGCTCGGCGCTTTTTATTAAATACTTGATAATAAGTCATGTAAGTTGCATAACCGAATATTCCTGAAATTAAAAGCATTGGTAGCCCTACCCATTCACGAATTAGAAAATTACTAATGCCTGAAAGTGTAAGTACATGATCGATTGTAACAATCACCGAAAAAAAGGTAATGAAAATGATTCCGGTTTGTTTCAGGTATACTTTATTCGAATACCTGCCTCTTCCTAAGATTAGAATCGATAAAACTATCAAGAAATAATAAAACTGTGCATGTCCGACAATATGAAATGTTAATAGACCCAGTAGTGATAAGAGTAATGAGATTTCTAGAGGAAGTATTTTTTTTATATGAGCAATAAATACTATTAATTGCGACGAAATGATCAGAGTTAAAGGGGCAATTCCGAACGATGTATCAAATTCGATATATGAATTAGATAGAGTACGGAAAATGGAAAGAAATTTTGGTTCTCTGGTGATATTGTAAGTGAAGGAATAAAAATAATTACTATCCCAAATTAAGAAACTGATGGCTAAAATAGTTAGCAAAGAAACTAGATAGATTATTGCCCATTTGAATTGAACTTTTCCCTCACTTATCGAGAAAAAAGGGACAAATATAATTGGGTAAATCTTTAAACAGGTTGCTATTGCCAGGAGCACAGAAGAAGATGTTTTTCTGCCGGATTTGAACAACAAGAAGCAGAAAAGACAAAGCGTTGCTACAAGTACATCATTATGTCCAATAACAGAACCTGAAATCCAAATAAACGGATTAAATAAAAACAATACATTTATTAACGGGTAATTACTTTCTTTGGAATAATTACGAATTACTAAATAGATAAGTATTACACATAGAGTAGAAATGAGCCGAGGAAGATACGGATGAATTAAAGTGAGATATCCTAAGAAAGCATGAACAGGTGGGTAGGTATTAGTTTTGTTGTAACCGAGATATTTCCATGGATTATCACCATCCAAAACCAGATTCCAATGATTTAAATATTCACGATAGTCCTGAACAGGTACCAATGAAATAGAGATAACAAGGAAAATGACAAATAATAAGAGCGTGGATTTTGGTAGCTCGTAAAATTGCTGGATATATACTTTTATCAATTACATCAAATTCATTAAAAAAATGAATCTACAAAAAAAGCCGACCACAACTCAATGTTGGTCGGCTAATATCATCTACAGACGGCTATTACCCCATTTGCACTTCCAAGCTAAGTGATTGAAACGGCTTGCTCAATGGTGGCTTTTATGTAATTTATGTACGTATAAATACGTAGTGGTTGTGAAAAGACGAGAAATCAAACCAAATGTTTGTTTTCCAACGCGTATCGAACGAGAGCAGGTGTGTTCTTCAGCCCTAATTTTTTTAAGAGATTCGTACGATGCTTATCTACCGTTCGTGGGCTAATAAAAAGTTTGTCAGCAATTTCGGTGCTGGTGAGTCCATCTACCAAAAGACCTAATACCTCGCGTTCGCGTACCGTGACATGTTTTTTGGATTTCCGCATTTTAGCTAGGCGCATATACTCGCGGGTCATCATGTGGGAGAATTGTTTGCCTAAGAAGTTTTCGCCACCGGCTACTTTTGTAGCTGCATCTATAAGCTCTATACGATGCGCTGATTTTAATAAAAGTCCCTGCGCACCCGAATCTAAGAATTGATTGAGAACTTCGTCTGCATCGGAGTCAGTAAGCATTAATATTTTTGCCTCCGGAAAACGAGCAATCATTTTATTGGCAAGTTGAATCCCATTAATCTCGGGCATCTCGAACGAGAGTACACATAAATCCGGCTTTACACTTTCGAAAGCGGTTAAAATCAAGGCACCATTATCTACTTCGCTGCACACTTTAAAGTTTGCATCGCGTAAGATGGAACTAAGCCCATGCCGAAAAATTTCGTTGCCGTCCGCAACAATCGTTTTGATTGCGCCCATTTGAGACCTCCCCAGGCTCAAAATGAATTACAATTTGCGTAGATGGACAATCAATGTAGCTAAAAAATGACGAATGCCACAAAAATTATATTTCATTCTAAAAGTGATTGTAACCACAAGATGGAAAAAATCTTAGTATAAATGCACTCAAACAAGCGATTCGTTATATAGTTGTGTATTTTCAGCGCCTTTCAACATCGTTAATCACTCGACGATTCATCGAATATTTATCATGACTTTTAAAAGAACACATACTTGTGGCGAGCTTACTGCCAGTAACATCGGGGAAGAAGTAATACTAAATGGCTGGGTTGGTCCCCGCCGCGATTTAGGAGGTGTAATATTTATCGATTTACGCGATCGCTACGGTATTACCCAAATTATTTTTACAGAAACGGATGAGACGTTACATGCCAAAGCAGAAAAACTACGCGCAGAGTACGTGATTGGCATTAAAGGAAAAGTGATTGCTCGAGGCGATGAGAATAAAAATCCCAATTTAACTACCGGAGAAATCGAAATTGAAGTAACTGAGCTCGAGATTTACTCAGAAGCAGATACCCCACCGTTTGAAATAAAAGATGGTATCGCTACTAACGAAGAAGTGCGTTTACGATATCGTTACCTGGATCTTCGCCGACCGGAGATGCAGGAAAAGCTGATGTTGCGTTCAAAAACGTATCAGGCAGTGCGCGCATTCTATCATACGCATGATTTTGCCGAAGTGGAAACACCCGTTTTAATGAAAAGTACACCGGAAGGCGCGCGCGACTATTTGGTGCCAAGTCGTGTGAATCCGGGTAAGTTTTTTGCGTTGCCTCAATCTCCTCAAACCTACAAGCAGTTGTTGATGGTTTCGGGATACGATCGATATTTTCAAATTACAAAATGTTTCCGGGATGAGGATTTACGTGCAGATCGCCAGCCTGAATTTACACAGATTGATGTGGAAATGAGTTTTGTAGATGAGGAAGCCATTTTCGAAATGCACGAAGGCCTCATCAAGAATATTTTTAAAGAAACGATCGGGTTAGAAATTGAAACTCCATTTCCCCGCATGACTTATGATGACGCCATGAGTACGTACGGCTCCGACAAACCGGACACTCGTTTTGGTCTCGAGTTTGTGGATTTTTCTGATATTGTGAAGGATGCGGAGTTCAAAGTATTCTCAAACACCGTTAAAAATGGCGGTGCTGTTGTAGGGATAACCATTCCAGGACAAGGCGAAATGGGACGTGGTGCAATCGACCGTTGGACAGAGCGTGTGAAGAAAGAAACCGGCGCAGGCGGTTTGATTTACATCAAAATGCAGGAAAGCGGAGTGCTTTGTTCGGTAGCTAAGTTCCTTACTCCGGAAATTGTGGATCAAATGGTGGAAGCATCCGGAGCAAAAACAGGCGATCTCGTGTTCTTATTGGCAGGACCAAAACCATCGGTTTTAGAGCAACTTGGGGCTCTGCGTTTAATGGTGGGCGAGGAGTTTGGTTTGATTAATAAAGAAGCATTTAATCTACTTTGGGTAACTGATTTCCCACTGTTAGAGTGGGATGAAGAAAGTCGACGATATCATGCGATGCATCATCCGTTCACTTCGCCAAAAGAGGAAGACATGGACAAACTTGAATCTGATCCTGCAGCAGTAAAAGCTCGCGCTTACGATTTGGTGATGAACGGTTCAGAGATTGGTGGGGGTTCGATTCGTATCCATAATCGAAATGTGCAAGAACAAATGTTTAAACTGCTTGGAATCGGGCAGGAAGAAGCGGAGGAGAAATTCGGATTTTTGCTCGATGCTTTTAAATACGGCGCACCTCCACATGGCGGAATTGCACTTGGGTTAGATCGAATTGTAATGTTGCTGACCGGCGCAGGAAGTTTACGTGATGTAATCGCCTTTCCTAAAAATCAGCGTGCACAAAGTATGATGGATAATTCACCTGCTGAGGTGGAAAAAGATCAATTGGATGAGTTACACATCAGCCTGAAACGAATTATTAAGTAGTTTAGGAAATTACCAACGACTACCGACGAAAGACGAACGGATTCTGTTTGGCTAGTCGCTCTTTCGACAGATAATGAGTTGAGATAAATAAATTTTCTGTGCTTTTGTGTTTCTGTGACTAGAAAAAATCGAATTATTTTCGAGATTTAGTGCTTTAGTGGCTTACATTGAATCATCAAACTAAAGAAATGGAGTACATGTGAAAACAGCGGGTATCGACGGTTGTAAATTAGGATGGATCCTCATCAGTTTTACCGAGGGAGAAGAAAAGTATCAAGTAATTGAAAAAACTGAGGATTTAACTTCCATTTTTGAAGAGTATGACCGTATTTTTATTGACATGCCCATTGGTTTGGAAGATGAAGAATACACTCGCGAGTGTGATCGGTTGCTCCGTAAAGAACTGGGCGCTGATTATGCTTCTTCGGTTTTTAGTCCGCCAATTCGTCCAGCGCTGGAAGCTCCGAGTTATGCAGAAGCCAACATGACTAGCTTTGAGTGGACTGAAAAAAAACTGTCGCTGCAGGCCTGGAATATCACTCCGAAAATAAAACTCATAGATACTCTACTCAGAGAAAATGAGTCTTTCAAATCAAAAGTGTTAGAATCCCATCCCGAATTACTTTTTCAGAAATTAAACGGAGGGATGATTTTTCAGAAAAAGAATTTGAAAAAAGGGATTCGCCATCGCTTAGAGTTACTGCGCGATCAGGAACCCATTGCCGATGATTTCTTCCGTGATATCAAAGAAGAATACCGCCGTGCTGATGTTGGCGAAGACGATATCGTGGATGCTATGGTGTTAGCATATTACGCCAAACAATCCGAGAAAAAAGGGCTTAAAACCATTCCCACTGAAGTAGAACATGATTCCGAAAGCTTGCCAAAAGCGATTCACTATGTTTAGCTATGAGCTATGAGCATAAATTCATTCTTCGTAATTCAAAGTTCAACTGTTCAACTGTTCAAATCTTCCCTATCATCGATATAGATTCTTTGTATCGGAAGTGGAACGATTTTTTAACTGCGGTTCGTTATTTTAAATGGAGTTAATTAATTGCTGTCCAACGGAAACGAGCTGAGTTTTTCACTCGAATTTCATGCTAATGTTGGATACATCAACCAAAAAATTTAAAAACAATCATGGCTTATACATTACCAGATTTACCATACGATTACGATGCATTAGAACCTCATTTTGATGCTCGAACAATGGAAATTCATCATTCAAAACATCATGCCGGATACACCAGCAAAGTGAATGCAGCATTGGAAGGAACCGAATTTGCTGACAAAGACATTGAAGATGTGTTATCGAATATCTCTGCATTGCCAACTGATAAAGTGCAAGCTGTGATTAACAATGGTGGTGGATATGCTAACCACTCGTTATTCTGGACAATTCTTTCACCAAATGGTGGCGGAAATCCTGAAGGAGATTTAGCAAAAGCTATCGACGATACTTTTGGATCGTTCGATCAATTTAAGGAAGCATTTTCTAATGCTGCAGCCACACGATTTGGTTCTGGCTGGGCATGGTTAAGTGTAGATGCAGACGGGAATTTGAACGTTCATTCTACAGCCAATCAGGATAGCCCAATTATGGAAGGTATGACTCCAATTCTCGGATTAGATGTTTGGGAGCACGCCTATTACTTAAACTATCAAAACCGTCGACCGGATTACATTTCTGCATTTTGGAATGTGGTTGATTGGAATAAAGTGGGACAGTACTACGCCGCTGCGAAGTAAAACGGTAAACGATTTACGACAAATGACGTACGACGAACGACTGTAGAAACCTACGGTCGTTCGTATTATTGGAGCTATTTAAATGGCGTTTATATTTGAGAACCTTGAAATCTGGCAACTTGCAAAGGAGCTTACTAAAAAAGTTTATAGTTTGGTCCATGACTTGCCGAAGGAGGAACAGTTTAATTTAAGTTCACAAATTCGTCGTGCTTCAACGTCAATTGCACTAAATATTGCTGAGGGATCAACTTCTCAAACTGATCCCGAACAATAGAGATTTTTAGGGTATGCACATCGGTCATTAATGGAAGTTGTAGCATGCTTAATTTTGATTCATGAGAATAACTATCTCGATCGTTCAGCTTTTGAAAGGCTATATGCCGAATCAGAAAAATTATCAGCCAAAATACTTGCAATGAAGAATGCGATAAAAAAGCGTTCGAGTAATAATTATGTAAATGAAGAAACCGAAAATTATGGTTTCTGAGTTTCGTTGGTCTTTTGTCGTACGTCGTTCGTCTTTTTGGTCATGTAATTAATACAATACTATTTTAACTTTAGAGTAAACCTATAAGGAGCAACTATTATGCAATTTGGATTTGGAATGGGACCCGATACCTCGTGGATGAGAGAGGAATTAACTAAATATGGTGTAGAGGAGCTAAAGACTCCTGAAGATGTAGATCGTGCGATGAAAGAATATAAAGGCACGATGTTAATGGCAATCAATTCGGTGTGTGGATGCGCAGCCGGTAATGCACGTCCGGGTTTGGGTATTGCATTGGAAGAATCAGAAGCAAAACCGGATCACATGGTTACCGTTTTTGCCGGACAGGATAAAGAAGCTACGGCACATGCACGTGCATATTTTAGTGAGTTTCCGCCTTCATCACCATCTTTCGCCTATTTTGTGGATGGTGAAATCAAAGCAATGATTCCACGCCATCGAATAGAAGGCAGAACCAGCCAAGATGTAGCGAACGACTTAAAAATGGTGTTTGAAGCTTTTACAGGAAAAGAAGCCGAAAAATAATCGTTTTAACTACTTATTTTTTAGTATATAAACCCGATAATATTTTTATCGGGTTTTTTTATAACTAAAACGGGTATAGGATGGAAATATCGAAAAAGGCGATCATTGTTGAGGATAATTTGATCTTGTCGGTGTTGTATCAGAATTATCTTAAACAAAAGGTGTTTAAAACACTTGGTGAAGTACGGGATGGCGAATCTGCGGTAGGATTGGTGAAAAAGTATTCTCCTGATATAGTTATCATGGATATCATGCTGGAAGGATCCATCGACGGTGTTGAAGCAGCGGAACGAATCAGGACGTTTTCAGAAGTTCCCATTCTATTTATTACCGGAAATTCTGACTATCGCTACAAACAAAGAGCAGCGGCCATCCCAAATTCAGGGTTTATGGTAAAACCGATTTCAGAAGATAAATTGTCAATTGCTGTGGATGAGATGCTTGAGCCGGCTTAAAAATTAAGTTTTTGCCCCAAAATCGATTTCTTTTCCATCCTTGAAAATTCGCATCCCTTGAGGGTTGCCTTTTTCACCTCCCGGTCCAAAAGCTGTTACTCCGGCAGCAAGTTCTTCCTCGGTTCTATCTTCCCCAATTTTACGTGGTTCACTGCTATGAACAGAATCGACATGTAGAGTTTGAGTAGGGAACGCAAATTCAACGCCCACTTCATCCGCCAATCGTAAAATCTCGAGTAAGAAATTGTGGCGCTGTTGTAATTCAGTGCTCCAATCCGGCACATCAAAAAATACATACACTAATACATCCAAAGAATGGGCACCCATATTGTTAAAGTGCACTTCAAAATAATCTTGGCGAAAATGTGAGTTCGCTTTCACAATGGCTTTAATCCCTTCCACGAACGCCTCCATTTGGAGAGGTGAGGTAGAATAAGTAAGGTTAAGCATTGTTCTGAAACGGCGATATTTTCGCATTCCTAGATTGTCGATATCGGTTGTGGCAATGTTGGAGTTTGGAACAGAAATGAGAGAATTATAAAAAGTACGAACACGTGTAGTTCTAAAGCCCACTTCCTCAACAGTACCTTCAACATTTCCAACTTTTATCCAATCACCTATACGAAAAGGTTTATCAACAAAAATAGTCACAGAGCCAAAGAAATTAGCGAGGGTATCTTTTGCAGCAAGGGCTACCGCTAAACCACCAATCCCCAGACCCGCAATTAACGATGCAACGTTATATCCGTTGTTTTGTAGGATAAGAATCACTCCCATCACCACAATAAAAAAGCGTAGTGTTTTTCGGATGAGTGGCACCAGTTGATCATCGAGGGTGTTTTCGGTGCGGGAGGTTATTACCGTCATATACTTTGCGAAAACATCGGCGAGGTTGTAAAAAAGCCACACAAAACCAACCATCAAGGCGATTTCCAAAATCGTAGATAAATACAGATTCACGGTAACCGAAAGCTGCAGGTTGGTGTAACTGATCAGAAAAAAGCCCATCAAAAAGATAAACCCGGAAGGCCGTTCAATGCCATCTAAGAGATCATCATCCCAAGTGAATTTGGTTTTTTTAGTGATTCGGCGGATGTAATTATCGAGTACAAACTCAAAGATTTTTCGCAACACCATACCGATTAACAGCCACATCAAAACCGCTAAATATTGCCAGATTTCGACACCAAACCATTCGTTATTCGCCCATTCAGGGAGTTTATCTAGTAATGCTTCAACCAGCGAGTTAAAGGTATCCCGGTAAAGGATTGGAATTTGTTCGATGGTAGCTTCCGAGAATACCCATTTATTATCGCGTTTTACCAGATATACCTCTGGGAGCTCATCAAACAGAATATATTGATTGAGACCGGACAGACTATCGGTATAGGCCGGGTTATTGGGGATGTTTTCATACACAACCAACAGCCCACGAGCATCTAACACTTTACGAAGTTCGGTGGCAAGTTCAACTTTTTCTTCTTTGTTACCATCGCTCAGCTGCATGGGCAAAATCACACGATCTAGATTTTGATGACCTTGCTGCTGCCAATGTAAAAAGGTATGCACTGCGCGCCGAGGATTAGATAAATAGCCGTCGGTATTGGCCGTTGGGTTTTGAAATGCAATTGCCGAAGTACTGAAACTACCGGCAAATAATAGAACAAAGAGTATTAGGCGCTGTACTTGCATAATCGAAATGGATTTTTGCCCAAACTTAAGGAAAGCAAATGCAGTGATAAAGATTAAGAATGAACTTAATCAAAAAAGTAAATCAACTTTTTGAGTTTGCTTGGTTTTCTAAAAAGGGAATGATGTGTTCTTCAAGCAGAATAAATACCGGACGTTTATACGTTCTGCGTCGGCTTGCGTTTGTAACTGATGAAGTCATTACCACAACCGCATCAAGTTCGGGGATCATCATAATGTATTGCCCGCCATGACCCCAGGCAAAAAACGTAGTGTAGCCCGCCGTTTCCTTATTCCACCATTGATAGCCGTACCCATAGGGATTATAATTACTGTAGGTATAGGTTTTGAAAGAATTCTTTATCCAAGCTGGTGCGATTATTTGTTTGCCTTCCCATCTACCATCATCCAGCAGCATCTGGCCAATTTTCAATAGATCTTCGGGAGAAAGTGCCATATTGTTTCCGCCCATGTAAAAGCCTTGGGGATCTTTATCCCAACCTCCCACTCGAATGTTCAAAGGCTCGAATAAATATTTCTCGGCAAATGCTTTGGTGCTCATACCGGTGGCTTTAGTAATTATCACCGACAATAAATGTGAAGTTCCTGTGCTGTAAACCATTCTGCCATCAATTTCGGATACAAAATCCTGATCGAGAGCAAATTCTACCCAATTTTTTGAAATTACCCACGCCCCATAATTACCTGAACTTGTAGAGCGTAGCCCGGCTTGCATTGAAAGTAAATTTCTAATGGTGATGTTCTCTTTTTTAGGATCAGGATTTTCTTCAAAATAATCATCAAAATAACGGCTAATGGGTTCATCGATAGTTGGGATAAAACCTTCTTCCACTGCAATGCCTGTTAATAAGCCAATAATACTTTTCGATGCCGATTTGATGTTAAAATCTTTAGTGGCAGTTCTTCCGGTATTGTATTCTTCGTGCAGTAATACCCCATGTTGTTGAATGATAAGAGATCGTAAGGAAGCAATGGCTGAGGCTTCTTCGGAGATTTTGTCAAGAGCTTCACTTTTTACTGCATGGGTTTGTGCAAATAGAGAATGGGTGCAGGATAAGGCTAAAAAAAGCAGTAAAGTAAGTTTCGAATGCATACACGGAAATTAATCGGGATTTTAAAAGTAATCTGCTACGCAAAGATCTGCCTGATTGTTTTGTGGCGGTAGAATTTAAATAAAGAGTTAGACAAAATTATCGTTCGCTGTTGAATGCAAAAATTGGCAACTTAAGTTTGGATTTCACGTAGGGGCTTCGGTATTTCTACACAACTTTTGGGCAGATTACTACCATGCAAAACATCACTAAAATTATACTTTTTGCCGGCATTATAGGGGTTGCTGTGTTTGCATTATTGCGCTCATCAATAGATATGAATGCAGGTGGGCCTATCGAAAAAGATGTGGATGAAATGCGGGCAGAATATAAGATGCTTTCTCAGCAACTTGGGTTTTCTTTAGATTCGTTAGCACTTTCGGTGATGTACGAACAGCACGCTCGGTATTTAAATGAACTCAAAGACTCAGTAAATAGTGATCTTACTCCTGCCGATTTGAACGAAAATGGTGGACACATTCAAAGTTGGGTAGGAATTATTGGAGCTCCAGAAGGCATGTCTGCCATTGTAATAACGCCATCTAGTGCGTACGAGGTGATGGGGAAAGTGAGGTTTAGGACTTCAAATGCCGGTAAAGTTATTCGATTTGATGCAAAAGAAGACGAATACAATCCTACTTTTATTCAAGGGAGCTCGGCTCAAGAAGTTGCAGCATCCATCGCCGGTGAAATGTTTGGTTATGATCTGGAAGAATACTCGATGGATGATCTTAGTTTGGTGGCGCCAAATCTGGAGATTGAAGTTTCTACAGGAAATACTATACAAACGGAGGATGAAGATGTTGAAGCTCCCGAATTTCAGTATTCATGGAAATCAAAAACGGGTACTGGCGGTCCTGACCTTTTAAATATTGTACTTCGGCAAAAAGTTCGGGAAATCGAAGAAAATGGTGAGCTACGTACGCAGTTTGGCTATGAGTTAGTCGATTTTACTGCAAGATATGAGCTGGAACCGGAATCGCTAACAACGAACGAACCAGAGTCGCTAACAACCTTTGCCATTGTATTTATTGGCGCCGTTATCATTCTATCCATTTTAATTTTCACCGTTGGTACACGCAATATTTTCAAAGGCAAAGTTGAATGGCGACGTGCCTTGCTCATATTAATCTCTATTACATTAGGATATATCGGCTGGCGGACTCTCTACTATTATAGTGCTTATGGCGAGTTTATGAGCTCCACAGCATCCCTTCAAATCAATCTTAATAATTTAATTTCGGGTTTGTTGGTAGGTGTATATGGTGCCATGGCATACATAAGTTGGGAGGCTTTCGCGCGATCACAACGCAATGGGCAAGTTGAATTGGTGGATACATTATGGCAGAGAAAGTTTTTTGTGAGAGAAACCGGTCTTGCAGTAATTCACGGTTTTGGATTTGGTGGAATCTTATTAGGGGTGTTTGCGCTGATGATTTATCTGCAGAATACATTCTTTCTGCAAGCTGATAGTCAATTCGGAGTAGCTGAGCCCGTCATTAAAGCAAAGTTACTTTCTATAAATATGTCGGCATGGACAACCACCTGGCTAATTGGGTTTGCACAGGTAGGTTTCGTTTATGGGTTTTGTAAACATTGGATTAAGCATCACTGGGGCTCGCTGGCTTTTGCGATATTATTTTCAGCAGTTTTTATAACTGTAATGGGTCGCTTAGTTGGTACACCGGGTACTTTTTTCGATGATTTTCTCATATACTTACTGCTTTCCGTTGTGTTGATGTACAGCTATCAACAATTTGGAATTATTACATCAAACACAGCTTGGTGGTTATTTGTTACGGTTATTTTGGTGATGCCGTATCTGAATTCAAGCAGTATTAGTCATGCATTGGTAAGTTGGATACAAGGCGGAGTGCATCTTGCCATTTTATTCTTTGGATTTGCTGCCTACAAATACGGAGTTTCTGTTTCCGAGATTGGAGATTACATTCCGGAATATCAGGCGCGGTTAGCGCAACAACTTCGGGTAGAAAAAGAGATTGAGATCGCTCGGGAAAGTCAATATCAGTTGATGCCCTTATATCCACCTAAAGCTGAAGGTTTGGATGTGTACGGATTCTTTTTGCCTTCACAAGAAGTGGGCGGTGATTATTTCGATTATGTGCTAGCAAATAACGAAGAAGGGCAACCAACGGCATTAACTATGGCAGTAGTGGATGTGTCGGGGAAAGCCATGAGGGCTGCAATGCCAGCAGTATTTACCAGCGGTTTGCTGCTTGCTAAAATGAAAAACGAAATGCCCGATCGAATTTTAACCGAAGTTGCTGAACCCATTTATAATCGAACCGATAAGCGAACCTTCATCACTTGCGCTATTGCCCGATACGAATTGAATACAGGAACAATGATTGTTGCAAATGCAGGTCATTGTAAACCTTTATTGAAGAGAAACGGAGTTGCTGATTTCATTCAAACACCGGACCCAAAATTACCACTCGGCTTCAAACCGGATACCGTATATGGTGAACATACTTTTAAATTAAAAAAGGGCGATGTATTTCTGCTTTATTCTGATGGATTACCCGAAGCAGAGAACGAACAAGGCGAGCGTTATGGTTTCGATGCTGTACCTAGGTTACTCGAACAAATCGACACCGAATTATTGAGTGCACAAGAAATAGCACAAGAGATAAAACGAACGGTGCAGACATACAGTAGTTTTAAATTGGCCGACGACACAACGGTAATCTGTTTAAAAGTGTAATACTACTGTCAGTTTAACATTAAGGGATTTTTTTGGCGTGATCTTTGGGTTACAAAGGTCAGGCATTATCAACCAACACATAAACAATCAATTATGGCTCAAGAACCAAATATAGAGTTCAACCTGCCACCGCAGTTTGAGAAGATTACACAAAATATCCGGCTGGTTATTGTCGGGTTTGTTGTGGTTGCTGCCGCTTTTTCGTCCGTTTTTACGGTAGAAACTGAAGAAGTAGGCGTAATCACGCGTTTTGGGGAGTATGTAAGTGAAGCCCGTCCGGGTTTAAATTTCAAACTCCCATTTATCGATCAGGTGCAGTTTGTGCCTGTTCAGCGACAATTAAAACAAGAATTCGGATATCGTACTACATCAGCTGGAGTTAATTCAACTATTAGAAAAGCAGGCTATGAAGATGAAGCAATGATGTTAACCGGAGATTTAAATCTTGGTGAAATTGAATGGGTTGTTCAATACTTAATCGATAATCCATACAATTACTTATTTAAAGTAAGAAATGCTGATGAGACACTTCGTGATATTTCTGAGGCTGCAATGCGTCAAATTGTAGGTGATCGTACTGTAGATGAGGTTTTTACTGTAGGACGTGCTGAGATTGCAACTCAAATGGAGATAATACTTCAAGACATTGCAACTGAATATGAGATGGGTCTAAAAATTGATCAAGTCTTAGTTAGAGATGTAACACCACCCGACCCGGTAAAACCTTCTTTTAATGGAGTGAATGAAGCAGAACAACAGCGCGAGACACTTATTAATGAGGCACGAGCAGATTATAACCGTGTAATTCCGCGTGCAGCAGGTGAGGCTCAACAAACGATTCAGCAGGCTGAGGGATATGCACTAAGCCGAGTAAATACTGCTGAAGGTGAAGTGGCTCGCTTTAATGCATTATATGAAGAGTACATCAAAGCTCCGGAAATAACTAAACGTCGAATTTTCCTGGAAACGATGGAAGAAATTCTACCTCAAATGGGGCAGAAAATCATCACTGATGAAGAAGGAAACTCAGTGATACCATTATTGCAGTTGCAGATGGATGGCGCTCGAAGAACAACCGGAAGTAATCAATAAGAGGATATTATAATGAAAGATGTAAAAGGAATTGGACTTTTAATTATTTTTGGAATCGTAGCGTTTCTTTCTAGCCAAATACTATATATAGTTAATGAACAAGAACAAGTTATTATAACCCAATTTGGTGAACCACAAGGTGAAGCAATTACTTCACCAGGACTACATGCAAAGGTACCATTTCTACAAAAGGCAAATTACTTTGAAAAGAGATATCTGGAATGGGACGGAAACCCAAATACAGTTCAAACTAAGGATAAGGTTTTCATTTTTGTAGACACTTTTGCAAGATGGAGAATTACTGACCCACTGTTATACTTTGAAAGACTTGGAACAGAAGAAAGAGCTCAATCCAGACTTGACGATATTCTAGATGGAGAAACCCGAAATGCGGTTGCTTCAAATAATTTGATTGAACTTATAAGAAGTACGAACAGAACCCCAATTGAAACTGAGGCTGCAGATATTGTAAATGATTCGTTAGTAACCATCACTATTGGTAGAGGAGAAATTCAGGATCAAATTCAAAGGCTTGCAAATGAACGTGCTGAAGATTTAGGAATTGAGGTTCTGGATTTCAGATTCAAAAGAACTAATTATGATGAGGAAGTTCGGCGCACCGTTTACGAAAGAATGATTTCTGAACGTAATCGAATTGCTGACAGATTCCGATCAGAAGGTCAGGGTGAAGCCTCTCGAATTAATGGTGAGAAAGAGCGTGAACTGTTGAGAATTCAATCGGAAGCATTCCGAGAAGCGGAAACCATTCGTGGTCGTGCTGACGCCGAGGCTGCTGCCATATATAATGCAGCATACAATCGAAACTCAGCTGCGCGTGATCTATACAGTTTCACAAAAAGTATGGAAGCATACACCAAAACCATCGATACGGAAACATCGCTTATCATCTCAACCGACAGTGAGTTTTATAAATACTTGAACTCGATCGATGACTGATAATAATCAGTAGATTCTTAAACTAAAGAAGGCTTGCAGTTAATTCTGCAAGCCTTTTTGGTTATGGACTAGAAAGAATCAGTTATTTTTTTGCCAGAAAATACAATTGAATCAGGCGTAAGTCATCGTAAGAAACTTGTTCATTCAAGGCATCAAATACCGGCCGGAGTAAATCATAGCCATGCTTTTGAAATGCTAATTCAACATCAGAAATGGTTTGTTCGCTAAGCTTGGAGTGGTTCAAAAGTTGAGTTGGAGAAATACTCTCACCTGCTCTTACAAATTTAAGCAGATTACTAATAACCGTACCCTCCTTAATTCCATATTCTGAGGCAATAGCTTTTATGGAAGTGCCTTTATTGAACAATCTCCCAATTTCATAGGGTCGGCTATTTTTATTTAAAGCTTTTTTTGCTCTAACCTTTTTAGCAGCCGGAAACCTTGAGCGTTCCACCAAGGAATGTTGCTCACAAAAATCAACGATCACGTTGAGAAATGCTTCTCCATATTTCTCGGCTTTTGCTCTGCCTACTCCATGTATAGTAAGCACACTTTGCATGCTTTGCGGATAATAGTAGGCCATCTCGATCAGAGTACTATCCCCAAAAATGATAAAAGGAGCCACCCCTTCAGATCGTGCTAATTCTGATCGTTTATCTCTTAAGAGTTGGAATAAATCGCGGTTGAAATTCAACGATTCGATCTCTGATCTAGAGGCTTTAACTCTCTCATTAACTGTTGGCTCATCGATTACACCATAGATTTTTTGATCGCCAACTAAAATCTCTTTGGCCTTTGGGGTTAGTTTTAGGCTTTTAAATTCCGTATTCCGAACAATTACTTGTTGTTTTAACAACTCGCGATAAATCTGTTTCCATTCTTGTGTACTAACTGCTTTTCCAATCCCAAACGTGGAAAGTTTATTATGGTTAAGAGCTAGCACTTGTTTACGACGTGAACCCCGAAGAATGTGTATGATATGATGATATCCAAATCGCTGATCTGTTCGAACAATAGTAGAAAGAAATTTTTGTGCCGAAATCGTGATGTCAGACTTCTGAGGGATATCTCCCGTGCAAACATCACACATTCCACAATTTTGATCATTGTGTTGTTCGCCAAAGTATTCCAATAACTTGATTCTTCTACATTGATAGGATTCCGCAAAAGCAATTAGCTGCTGTAAGTGATCTTCTGCAATTTGCTGTTCTTTTCCCTCTTTTTGACCTATGAAATACCGGATTTTATTGGCATCACCGTATCCAAAAAGAAATAAGCAATGTGCTTGTAAGCCGTCACGTCCGGCGCGCCCGATTTGTTGATAATATGACTCTATATTTTTGGGCATATCATAATGCACCACAAATCGAACATCCGGTTTATCGATGCCCATACCGAATGCGATGGTGGCTACTATAATATCTACTTCATCTTTAATGAATGCTTCCTGATTTTTAGTACGCTCAGTTTCTGAAAGCCCTGCGTGATAGGGAAGTGCATTAAACCCGTTAGCATTTAAATCCTGATAAAGCTCATCGACTTGTTTTCTGGAGAAGCAATAAATAATCCCTGATTCATTTTTATGAAGGTGTATAAAATCAATGGTTTGTTGCAGTGGATTACTATTGGAAACTATATCCAAATACAGATTTTTTCTATTGAAACTGGCAACAAATGTTTGCGCATCGGACAGTTCTAGCGATTGAGCAATATCTTTCTGCACCCGAGGAGTGGCAGTAGCAGTTAATGCCAATGTTACGGCATTCTCGAATCGTTTTGTTACCGCAGATAGTTGTCGGTATTCCGGTCTGAAATCGTGTCCCCATTCCGAAATACAATGTGCTTCATCAATGGCGATACAATCTACATCAGAATGAAGTAGAATCTTCAGAACCCGATCTTTTAGTAACGTTTCCGGTGCTAAATACAATAAGTCTAGGTTATTTAGCCGGATTTGATCTAATGCTGCTTCGTAGTCTTGGGGTAGTAAAGAACTGTTTAAATAAGCGGCAGATACGCCATATGCTTTAAGCTGATCCACCTGATCCTTCATTAGCGAGATCAGGGGTGAGATCACAATAGTTAGCCCATCAAAAATAAGTGCGGGAATCTGATAGCAGAGCGATTTGCCACCACCTGTGGGCATTATGGCAAGGGTATCTCTTTTTTGCAGTACCTGATGAATAATCTCTTTTTGGAGTGAACGGAATTCCGAGTAGCCGAAAACTTCCTTTAGAATTTTTTTGGGTTGTATCTTTGTAGCGTTTAACTGAGTTGTATCGTCTAGTTGGTGCATGAACTTTTTTATTATGTAAGAATCTTGAAAAAGTAATTCCTTACAAACTTTTTATCGGTAAAACGAAATTCTTACACATCCCTTTGGGAAAAAGTGATTATGAATAGCGAAAAAATAAATGCTAGTGTTTAACCTTATCTCTTCGAAAACTGCATTTTATGAGAAACCAACAAGCTCAGTAGAGCAAAGGTAGTAAACAAGTAAAAGCCAATTTGTAGGCTCGAGGCATTAGTCGTGACAAGTTCTACGTATTCGGTGATGTTTTCTAAATCTTGTAATTGGGATGAGATTATGCCTGAAAAACCAATGTATGCCATAAAAATGGCGACCACCATTACATCCGCCATCGACCATTTCGCGGTTTTAAATACCAAAAATTTGATCACAGAATTTGTGCGAAGTTTTTCTGAGTACACGTAGATTAATGAGGTGCTCAATTTTGAGACCGGAAATAATACGCTAAATGAGAAAACCAGTATTCCCACCGCCATCACATCGGGTTTGCCATCCTGAAGCATTACCCAAACCACTTCAAGAATACTTTTGCTTTTGAAGTATAAAATCTGATCAGTAAATCGAATCGTTTCTCCCATCAGCATAATTTCCATACTGGCTATTCTTGCATCGATATTAATCATCGGTAAAAGCAAACCCACTGTTAGAAAAACAGAGCAAAATAAAGTGAGTATCATGAATTCGAAATTGGCAAATGAGCCTGAGAACATGACAGTTAAAAACACCAACAGCGCACATCCAAAAACCGTAAAAATAAACACCGTTTGCCTGTCTTCGAGTGTTTCAATTTTTGAGGAAATAATCTCCCTTGCCTCGTTTTTTTCTTCCGCACCATGCTTCTCTAAAATGGTATTGAATACGGAATAATCAATTTCAGAAAAGGTTGCTTCGGAATACTCATCCAATTTTTCGAGCAAAAATTCTCTGGCTAGCTCTTTATTCTGTGGATCCTTGATAAATGCGATGATGCTTTCGGTGATAAGAGGGATATCTTCACGCATCACTCCAAAAACGTCCGTTAAATTGGCAACCCCTCGTTTAAATACACCGCCAATGCTGCCGGAGTTTTTATCGTTAAAACTTTCCTCAAGTTTATCGATTGCCTGATGCAGAAAGTCCTCAATTTGATCGCGCAGCTCGCTTTCTTTGTTTTCTTCAAGCTTAAACTCATTCAGCCGCTTTACAATAATCTCTGATATTTGCTGCTCCCATTCATCAACATTGAAAATGCCGTACTTTACCATCGAAAGTTCAACCAGTTCAGCTTGAAGTATCCTTTTCTCTTGTTCCTGTCCGTACAGAAATGCAGCAGAAATCGAAGCCCCTATCAAATAAATAATAAAAATTAACGCTCTGAAATTGCTCACAGTAATGCTAGTTCATTGAAGTTGCCATAGTAGGCAAAGCCTAAGGCTTGAGCAAATTAATTGGGTATCAAAGAACGTAAATAACTTCGATATTATTCGTAAATAGCTTCCGGCTCCTTGAATTGCTCAAATCCCATATTAAGTAATTCTGATAGAACGTCTTTCGCCCAGGTGGTGTCAATTTTGGCACCCATCTTAATTAGGATGCTGTACAAACCTGTATGTACTCGGCTGGTGTAAAGAAAGTGCTTCGAACCGCGTAGTTCGTTTGATAATGGAGCTTCTTTTGTAAAATGTCGGATTTCGGCATCATAGGCCGGGTTATCGAAATTAAAGCTGTCGTAACGATAGGGTTTCGAAAACATAATGCCGTAGTTTTTGGCAAAATGATAATACTCCAGTTCGCGCTCTTGTTCTTTGGCGGATGGATTTATCACATCCAACTTGATGTATAATTCGCGAATAGCATCTTGGTCGTCGGCAAGGTGAGTAGGTAACAATTTCAGATAGTTTTTGAAAAACTCGTCAGGGAACAGTTTCACGCAACCGAAATCAATCACGCCAAGTTTGCCGTCGTAGGTGAATAAAAAGTTTCCTGGATGCGTGTCGGCATGAACGGCACCACCAACGCGAATCTCTTCATGAAAGAAATTCCATATAAGTTGACCAAAATGATTCCGCTCTTCCTGACTTGGATTCTCTTTCAAAAAATCACCCATGTGCCTGCCTTCGATAAAGGTCATGGTAAGGACCTTCTCTGTACTGTATTCTTGGATCCATTCCGGAATTATAATCGTATCCGATCCAAATCGTTTTCGGAACTCATCAATTTGAGCGCCCTCATTTATATAGTCGGTTTCTTCGAGTAGGGTATCTCTGATTTCATTGAAATATGGGTCAATATCAGATCCTTTTTTGATAATTCGCTTAGCCAATTGTTTGGCTACAGCCATATCAGAGTCTATAGTTTCACGAACATTAGGATACTGTATCTTAACCGCCACTTTTCGGCCATCTTTTAGTTCTGCCTTGTGTACCTGACCAATAGATGCGGCTGCAAATGCCTCAGCATCAAATTTCGCAAATATCTTTTCAGGGTAATCGCCCAGTTCTCTTTTAATAATAGTTCGTACCAATGCTTTGTTGATAGGAGGTACTGAATATTGAGCCTGAGTCATTACCTCTGCAAATTCTTCAGGCAAGAACCCTTGATCCATGCTCATCCCTTGGGCAATTTTTAACGCCGTTCCTCTTAACTTGGTAAACTCTTTAAATACTTCGTTGGCATTCTCTTTATGGAAATTCTTGTCATCCCCATTTTTGCCAAGCACTTTTTTCTTTAGATATCGCTGGGCATAATTGGTGCCAACTTTTAAACCTGTTTTCGCAATTATTTTACTTCTCTCAAACTTTGATGATGGGAAATCACTCATCTTCACTCTCTATTTCTATGTTAGTTTCGGTGTTATCTTTTTTCTTTTTTTTGGATGAGGAACAGTTCCAGTCATCTAGTTTCGGTAGCCAACTCTCGAAGTCTTTCCCACCAAATATGAATTTGATGAGGTCGAAGCCCTTATCGAGCGATTTGTTGTACACAATCTCTTCAAAAAGTGAAGCAAGCTTATCAGACAATGCAAGTGTACGCTCTTTATTGTCGGAGGGGTCGTTTAACCAATATTTGATCAGAAATAAATACTGTGAGGCGAGAATTTTATAGTACGTATCACCCATAAAGAAACCGGCACTTACGGCAATATTACCATCGGTGGTAAGAAACTCTTTGAACAAGGTAGTGGTCTCTTCGTGGAAATCTGACGAAGATCCTTTTCGAAATACTAGTTTGTCAAAGGTATCCTTCACAAAGTGTTCGCGTTCTGCCATTAAATCGAACATGGTGTAAATGAAGTTCGAAAACTTCTCACTGATCGAATAATTTTCAAAGTCTTCAATTTCTTCAATCATGGCCCAATATTGCATTACTAATGCAGGGTAGAAATAAGCCAAAATCGCCTTCTTGTTAGGGAATAGCTCATAAATCTCTGTGGCAGATAGTTTGGTGGTTTGTACCAGATCAGGAATCGAAACTCTTCCTTTCTCCTGATATATGTCAACCGCTGCCCAGGTAATCTCTATTTTTTTGTTGATGTGATCTGCGTCCATAGTTCGAATAATTTAGAATTGAACTAACACCTGCAAATTGCAGTTCGTTCGACTGATGTAACCATATTTTGTTTCATTCGGTTCAATTTGTAAACTCGTTTCAAAAAATAAAATGAATCATAAGCGCGACGCTTTATTCTTAACACTTGCTGGGATTTTTCTCACGTCATTAGTACTGGGTAATGTAATCGGTACCACAAAGTTTGTTACCATATTTAGTCTCAATTTGCCTAATTGGATGCTGGCGATTACCCCTGAACTTGTACGAGATGGCTCCGTGTATTCAATGATTGTGCCAGCCGGCCTGATTGCATATCCATTTACCTTTTTAGCAACCGATCTTATCTCAGAGTTGTTTGGGCGTAAAAAAGCACAGCTAGTTGTTTGGATCGGTTTTGCAATGAACTGTTTCATGTTGATGCTGATGACCATCAATTTCCACTTACCTAATGCTTCCGGCGTAAGTGGTGGGCTCCAATTGTTCGATGGGGTTTACGAGTTCATGGTTGGTAACGTGATTGCAAGTATGATTGCTTACTTAATCGCTCAAAGTGTGGATGTTCGGTTATTCCATTTTTGGAAGAAACTCACAAACGGAAAACATTTATGGCTTCGTAATAATGCATCCACAACAGTGAGCCAATTAGTAGATTCAACGGCCATCATTACCATTCTATACTTAGCCAATAACTTTGGTCCCGAAATAGATTCGGTTGGTGCGGTGATCATCCTCATCATTAATTCTTACCTCTTCAAATTCGCCTTCGCGCTCATCGATACTCCACTGATGTACGTCGGGGTTAGATTGTTCAAGGATTTTGAAGAAGATCCGGATGTACAAAAGGTTAATTAGGCTATCTTGAATGCAATGTGGAATTATCAAAAAGATCTGGTAATTAGGCTAAGTAAATGGGATTAATTGCTTTGTCAGAATTAATGGAAACGGTTTTAGAGAAAAAGAAAAAAATTTAGAAAAAAGGCTTGCCATTAAGGGGCGCATGTTCGTACCTTTTTAATCCTGTCAACGGAACGAAATCGCTGATCAAAAACAAAGTTTTAGATCAGCTTTTTTTATCTCCAACAGGAAATGTTTTTTGAAATACTGAAGCATAAAACAGATTGTTTGTGCGAGCTTAAATAAGCTTGATATTCTTTTGAAGATTGAGGAAGCGTAGGGTCGAGCTCACAGAGTATATATTTTATAATTTACAATGGAGAGTTTGATCCTG
>JANSXX010000039.1:0-3855 GCA_024742815.1 bacterium | reverse complement strand
CTCGTTTGAGCCGTAAACTGAAGCACGGACGCCCCCGATACAGCACCCTGCGGATCGGGCTGGACGCCATCCGAGATGCTTTCTGGTCAGGCGACAAGCGCCTGATCGCGGGGGTTATGCGTTTTTTGTCATGTACTTAGCTGACAACTATATAATCAATGCTCATACCCGCGAAAGCTTATTGGACATTGAAAGTGATGATATTGAACGAAAGATTGCGTTCTTAGAGGCGCTCGCATATTATGATAGTTTCCTATTTGATGATAAACAAGGAGAATCCGTTGAAGCAATATGCCGCTATAATGATTCTCTAAACCCTTCTAATGACCCAAGTAATTTACCTCCCGACTCTCCTGACTGTTCTTGGAATGTGCTTGTAATCTGTAGCGATTTAAATACACAAACTACTTGGTTTGGCGGTATTTCAAATATGCCTCCCCATCTTGACCACGACGGAGACGGAATCATTAACAGTGAAGATCAGGACTTTCTATCGTTAGGTATCACACAAGATCAATTTGAAGATTGGCTAAGAGAATGGTGGCTTCAAAATGAATATGAGCATTTAGGAGATTACGATCAATATTTTCAGAATAATGGAGGA
This sequence comes from bacterium, assembly GCA_024742815.1. Taxonomy (GTDB): domain Bacteria; phylum Bacteroidota; class Rhodothermia; order Balneolales; family Balneolaceae; genus HXMU1420-13. The sequence continues at coordinate 3,251 of JANSXX010000039.1, read as the reverse complement.
AGTAGCTGGTATAACGACTATGAGGAAATTATGGAATTCTGGGAAGGGATTTGGCAGGATATGTGGTTAGATTGGCAAGACTATATTTATGATGAATGGTATGATGATCATGGTTATGATGATCCGCGAGACCCTTGGGATGATCCTATCTATGCTTGCGGTGGAGGCTGGTATGACCCGCTTGACTCACCAATAGAAGAAAGAGAGGTAAGATGTTTTGCCTACTATGTTTTAGACTGCGGTGTTGGAGAGTTTGACATTGATAACTGGCAGGATGTATTTTCAGACTACGTCCCATGTTTGGAATGCCCAAGTTATGAAGACATTTTTATGGAAAGGGCGTTCGACTACTACGACACTCATTCACAAGGATTTAGCTACTCCTTCAATTCGTTTGACGACTTAGTCCAAACTGCAGAACTGCTTGGTTGCAATGGTGCGTCACCGACCTTTGAGCAGTGTATAAACGAGGCTGCTGTATTGAGCACCTTTGGTCTAAATTATAACACTTTACTTTCTCAGGCAGCGATAAACTGGTTGATTGACCGGCCTGTTTACCCTGAGGGGCCAGACCGGATTTACGTGGTGGCACGCTACATTCACCTTCATCAGGGAGGGACAGAAGAAGCAAAAACCCATGCCAAAAATGTCCTTAATTGGATTACTTCCATTTATGGTTTTACACCACACTTAGGAGAAGTAAGATGGTTACTAGAAAACCCAGATGGCTTTGAGGTCACCAAAATGTTCTTAGATGAAACGCATTTTGATTCAGATGCAATTCAATCAGTTCATTGGACCATTGCAGCTGATTTAGCTGGTGTGGCAGGAGTAGGTGAATTATTCTCAGAGTCGAGCATGGCAATTCTCATGCAATATACAGATTGCTGCCCAGAAGGAATTGATGACTATGACGGATGGACCGATGTTCCAGAAGGTCAGGCATATGCGGAAATCCTGCAAGATGAAATTTTAATGCTTAAGCAGGTATATCCAGGGTGGAATGACTTTTTGATACGGCACTGGGCACAGTGGAGGCTGTATAAAGATGGTATACACACACTCGCTGATGTTTGTGGTCTTATTGAAGGATGGGGTAGTGCTTGTGACATGGCCAACGGAGTGTTTTATGCAATAGAAGGAGATGGAACGAACGCGGCATTGAGCTTTCTCGCTGCTGCTCCTGGTGGCTTTTATGTTACGGCATCTAGGGTTGTAAAAAAAGCTGTTGATATAGGAGGAACAACCAGAAGATTTGCCTGGCGGCAAGTAGGTAATTATATTACCTTTAGCCATGCCGGAAGTTATAGGAAAGTATGGAAGGGAGTTTATCCTGCTTTAAATAGCTCTGATAACATCGCCCACCACGTTATTCCTCAAAAGTTTTGGGATCACCCTTTGGTTCAGAAAGCAGCCCGGGCAAACCCTGAAAACCTAACTGATGGAATAGACCCGTTTCATATGAACATGCCATCGAATGGTTGGCCGGTACATAAATCTAGGCATACTAGTAACCATCAAAACTATAGCGATCAAATTTTTGACGAATTAGAGGATTGGATGCTAGCAAATCCCAATGCCTCCCCAGAAGAAGCGGCAACCGCATTAGCACAATGGCAAATCGCTCTTAAAAATACAATTGGAGACAACCCCTCTAATCCCAGCATAAACACAATTGATTTGCCGGCTATTCCTTAATTTTGCTCAAAACGGAGAACGACAGACTATATATTTGCACGAAATATTCAGTCTGTCGTTTTTCTTGAATTAATAATAAACTCACAACAATGCACATTCTATATAATTCCATAAAAAAAGAACATATTGGAGATATTGTACCTCAAGTAACCAAAGATGAGCAATCCGAAAACTGTGTATTGCTTCATGAGTATAGAGGCAAACCTTTACCAGAAACACCGAACTTCCCTAAGCTTACTTTAGAAAAACAAGCAAAACCTGCGGATTGGCTACTATCAAACTATATTCCAACAGTCACAGACGCCCTTGTGAGTGAGAGGCTGTTTAAGATAATTTCGAGCTATAGTACAATGAAAATGCAGGCTTTTCCTGTTCCATTGACTACTGATCAAGGAGTACTGCCATACTATATATTGCACTTCTTACAGTTTGCTACCAGCTATATAAACTTTACTGAGACCTTATTTCAAACAATATCTTTTCCTGAAATGAATAAATCGACCTACCAATTCGACAGTTACGAATCATTCGAGAGACAAAGATTGGAAAAAGGAATCAAAGGTAAGGTTTCGGCACTGTTTATCCAATCGGTCCCTTATGATTTTTTCAGCCTTGAGGTCCCGTCGATTTATGTGATTAGAAATCAAAAGCTTATTGAAGAAATAGTCAGAAAAAGGATTACTGGAATAGAGCTTGTTCCCCTCCAAGAAGGAGAAGATTTCACTGAAAAAAAGCGGTCAAAAATCGCCAGAAAGGGCCTGAAATATTAATATGCTTTTGAACCACTAGCTGAATAATTTTTGGGCGTTGCATCAGATGTAAAGGTGAAAACTTGTGGAACCCTCATCTTCATTGGATTTATGCAACCTTGTTTCCTTGCTATTGACGCATTGCCAAAAATCAAGCTATGAAGTACTTTATCCTAACCTATACAACGGATACTAAGGAAAAGGGAAGTGTGTACCCTCAAGTTAAAGTGTTAGAACGAGGTAGCCACGACTTAGTGTTGAACCAATACAACGATAAAGAATTGCCAAAGGAAATACGCTTTCCCACGTTCAAATTAGAGTATAAAGCAAAACTTACCGATGTTTTATCGTCAAGTGTACTAGGGCGGTCAACTAATATTTTGGCAAGCCCTTCCGTAGTAGAGGTACTTAGCACGTTCAATCTCCCAAAGCATCAGGTTTTCGACACTTCCGTACTCAATAAAAAAGGCGAAAGGATTCCTTATAAAGTAATACATCAGTACTTTCATAGCGATGCAGACTACATAGATTATCAACGGTCTCAATATTTTCGGATAACAGGATATGACTTTACTGTTGATCCTTATACTATTAAAGGAGAAGAGGTGGATGTGGATAGTTGGGAAGAGATCATTAACATTACTCAAAGTAAAAAAGGAAGTATGGAGTTTCCCCAAAAAACTAGACAGGTAGCTTGATTTATAAAAACCCTTAAATTAGCTATCATGAGCAGAAGAAATTTCAACGCTGATTTCAAAACAAAAGTAGTCCTGGAAGCCCTCAAGGAGGTGAATACTTTGGCTG
>JANSXX010000067.1:0-1977 GCA_024742815.1 bacterium | reverse complement strand
TGTCAAGCAAACAAACAATAAAAGCGTCCCGGGGCGGATTCGAACGTCCATGTTTGCTGGCAGCCACACACCGGACCCCGAGGGCCCAGGCGCAGATGCATGCCCCGTGGGGCGAAAGCGACGCCTCGCCCATTAGGCAACTGGGTCAGGTGCTGTGATTTAAGCAATAAACTGATCAAACACGTGTGGGAAGCAAATGGAACCAGGAGACGCCGCTCTACATGTACTGCTGGGGCCCCGCCCCTTTGGTCCACCAAAAAATAAAAATAAAAATAAAAAAAAAAAAAAGAAGAAAAAAAAGTGGCTGGGCGATGATTTTCTCAAATTTACGTGTTCTAGAGATGGCGGTCAAGGGCTCGGTGAAAAGCACTCAACTGCATTGGCTACTTCTTGGAGGAATGTGGATCCCTTTGGCGGATCTCCCCGCAATGCAAAGGGACATCACAGGAATACGATGAATGTAAGTTTCTGAAGTTCCTAGAATAATCTTTAGAATCATTAGTCGGTGGATTGTTGTTATGTGTTGTTCTCTGAGTTGTGTTTTCTTTCTTTGTTGATTTGGCTTATGTTTATCCTAGCATTAACATGTTTTCACGTGCATGGAAGTGATCCAAGAATAACAGTTCTAATTGATGAAGAATTAAGTAGAAGTCAATAGAAACATCTGGGTTTTTGTGGTTGGCTTCGAAATGCACCTTTATGTATTTCTATTACATTATTCTCTCACTTCCTGAGTTCATGAGCTTTAAACTTTTTGGGAAGACCATTTTAGTTGTAAATATTTACAGGATTGAACTTTTTTTGGGCCATCCCTTCAGCAAGTGACTTCTACTTTGATGCTCTGTTTGGTAGTGAGCTGTTTTGGCCTCTTGAGGTACCGGGGGCATCCGCTGCGAGTTCTTTGGGGCAGCCTTGCGGCGCAGGGGTGGGGGTTCTCGATGCCCGATCCGAGATCCCGTCAGGCCGTCAGGTGCATGTGGCTTGGGTTCCATGTCATTCGAGGGACCCTGAAGAATTGCGGCTGTCCTGTTGGCGTCCCGTTAAAACCAATTTAAAAGAGGAAACCCTTTGAAGTGATTTTTTGGGGCTTTGGAAACTTAATTGGTAGTTGTAGTTGGGTCTGGTTCGCTCCAATGGGCCAATTCGAGGCCGAAAAAACAACTATTCAAGCAGATGTATCAACATTATATACAAATGATACTAATTTATTCAATACAAATACCGCATACAGCAATACATTTGCTTCAATCATATCAGACAACACTACACAAGATTTATTAATAACTGAAAATTCAAATACGATTAATAGTTTAATATCAGCAGATTTAGCACCCGGTTGGACATATCAGCGCCCTTGGGCAGGATTTATCAGAGCAATGTTCGGCGTGTCCGGGGCACGGTAAGGTTCACTTGCAGCTCAAAGGGACGCCACGCCTAAGACTTACTAAGGTTTCAGGGGCATTCATGGATCCAAGAGTTCCCTCCAAAGTCCCCCAGCTATCTTGGATCTTGGATCCACGAAGAACATCCCAACAACAGTAAGAACTCTTTTTGCCGCTACGAGTCACGGCGCACCCCCGTCTTTGGTGCCCATTGTTGGCCACAAAATGCGGAAAAGAAAAAGAAAAAACATGCTATGTAACGGGGTCACCAGAAAACGCGTACTATATGCATAAATATGCGTATCAATATTTCTCATTACCAAGTATAGTCCAGCAGAGATGCAAGCCGGAAGCTTCTAGAAAGGAGGCGGGTGCAGCGTCCTTTGCTTTCTCTCTCTCTCTCTCTTTCTTTCTTTTTTTCTTTCTTTCTTTCTTTCTATCTTTCTTTCTTTCTTTCTTTCTTTCTTTGTTTGTTCCCTTCTTTCCTTCTTTCTTTCTTTCTTTCTCTCTCTCTCTCTTTCTTTCTTCTTTCCTTCTTTCCTTCTTTCTTTCTTTCTTTTGTTCTGTTAAAACCCTCTAGGCCCCGTGCCGAAAT
>JANSXX010000083.1:0-1726 GCA_024742815.1 bacterium | reverse complement strand
TAATCTTCAACCCAGTATATTTTACAATTTTCAATTCCAAATTCGTCAAACAGTAAAAAGCATGTACAACTCTTATTTGATTGTTGTTTCTGGTATAATGATAACTTGCTTTATGCCGTGCCAGTCTTTTGCTCAAACCTTCGGTGGTGCTTCCAATGTAGCATTTACCGAAGTCGGGACTGACTATTTTATAAGTCTGGCCTTTTTCATACTTATTCATCCTCTACTTTCCTTAACATATCCTGTCTTTAAACCTATTTAATGTGCTGGTACATTACAATAGACGCAGTAGGCAAGACAGTTATCCACTTCATGTTGGCGAAATTACATAACCTTTGTGCTGTAAAGTTGCTACATAATTTACCTTTCTTCGTTTCAAAGTTAAATGAAGTATTACACTTTTGGCATCTACTTTTAAACTGCGACAAGCACCATTCAGCACTAATGTATTCTTCCTCATTAATTTCTCTTTGAGCGCGACGGTCTTGTATCTTATAATTTTCTACTTTGTTTTTAAAATATCTCATTATCATATTTTTATCCATTTGCTTATCAAAGTCTGGATTACAATAAAATTTAACTTTCCTAAAATCAACACATCTTGTAATGGCTGTCCATAAAAACTCTCTACTTACAAATGGTAAATTCCATTCATGTATTGTCATGCTTTCTTTTACACTTGCTCCCTGTGATGAGTGAGTAGTAGCACAATACGAATATATAAAATTAGCATCTACAATAGGTTCAAACAACACAAATTTATCTTCTCCCCTTGCTATATTTTGTAATGTTATTTGTTTTCCTAATTCATCATCTTGTATATTTGTAATCCTGTATCTCAAATTTATATTAACTCTGGGTTGTTTAATCCACTTTCTGGCAATTAAAATATCACCCACTACATACTTGGCATGTATGTTTAATCTCTCTCTGATTTCACTTGCTACATTTCGGCATCTAATATTGGTATAGGCGATGTTATGATCCGATGCCATTATATCATCAGTGAATTCAAAATATTTGGGTATGATGTCATTAATTGGCAATTTATTTTCCCAAAAGTCAGCATACATATCATTAATTATTGCTCTGTTTCTTTCTCCTTCTTCACTATCTTTTGCACCTACTCTTTTACAAATTGTTAAGAAGATGTTGTATTTAAAGATTGTGTCCAAACAATTATCCATGTATGTCGCTGGATCTTGGCAGTTAGTCAGAATTTCTACTCCCTGTAATTGCTTGACATCACCAGTAGCAACAACAATTTTATCTGGATTATTCTGAATGAATAACCTTACTTTATTCAATACATATAAATTTGCCATATATATTTCATCAAATACAATTATATCAAATGGCGAGTAATCATACTGTGGCAATTTCTCTCCGGCATCTTCATGAACGGCAATGCTAAAAAACTTGTTGTATGTTGTCGCCTCTACTTCTTTCTCTTGTAAAAGTCTATTGGTTGGAACAACGAACAGAACATTATAATTCATTTTTTGGAAATATTCGCCTATATAACTCTTACCTGTGCCCGGTACTTTCCCTTTCACAAGGCACGGATTTTGTTTAATAACTTTTTTACAAATGCTTTCAGTATTCCATTCATCTTCAATAGGAATATTAACATTCTTAATCTTTGGTATTTCAGGTAATTCATTAAACTTATATTTGTATGGTTGGGTTGGTAATGTTATAGTGTGCTTCTCTTCAAGCCTCCAAT
>JANSXX010000044.1:0-3358 GCA_024742815.1 bacterium | reverse complement strand
CACTGATAATCATCATCACGCATCCGCAGCACCACCAGCAGTCATCATGATGATCATGTCCATCTCAATGATAATCATCATGACGCATCCTCAGCATCATCAGCAGGCATCATGATAGGCATGTCCACGCATCTTTTGCGTCGCAAGTCACATGATAATCATCATGACGCACGCGCGCGCGTCTTGCGCACCTCAATTCGCATGCTAAGCATCATTACGCATCCTCCGCATCACCAGCAGTCTTCATGGTAATCATGTCCACGCATCTTCTGCATCTCAAATCGGGTCTATCGGGCGACGACCACCACGATGATGATGATGATGATGATGATGATGATGATGATGATGTTGAATCTTCGGTTATGCTCATTCACCAGCCAGCCTTGGACTTGTAACCGCCCTTCCCGCACGCCTCCCCCTTTGAGGAGAAGGGGTCGGGCGGATATGTCGGTGGAAATGCTGAATCAACACACGCAATGTAGCTGTCAACCAGACGAATTGAGGAATGGATGGGTGCATATCCGTCCACCCACCAAGCTGGCCTGGCAGTGACGTGGGTAGCTTTCCCAAGTAGCCCACAGTCTCCTCATCAGCAACGCCAGGAAGGCTGGCATGGGAATCCAGACGCGCTGCCTCTGGCTGCATGTTGCCGAAGGGGAGCGCCATCCCCTCTCCTTGGGCAGGTGACGGCAGGGAACTCGTGGCCTGGAAAGCTGGTCAATTTAAGGCCGGGCTTTGCTGGAACTTGCCTGGTTTTTTTTTTTGCTGGCAGGACTTGAGGGCCAACCTTCAGCAAGCGGTGCTGCGTTGCCACCGGCAAGTCCGCAGGGTGGTGCCAATCGGCTTCCTTGCCTCAGGAACTTGCCGCGGCGCAGCACCGCCACATACAGCTGTTTTTTGTGTTTTCCCCCTTGCGGGAACAAGACAAATCATGCATCGAAGTTGCGAGAGGACATGCAGAGCGCGGAGCAAGATGCACAAGAGGATATGCAGAGCAAGATGGGCGACAGGACATGCGCAGCAAGCACGAGAGGACATGCTCTGAGAGAACACGCGCGCCAGATGCACAAGAGAACACGCGCAGCACATTGTGTGAGCGAACTTTGCACGAGAAATATTGCGCGAGACATTTTGCACGAGAATGCGAACTCGAAATTAAACTTAGTCTTTAGGGCGGCACGGTGGGGCCATGCCCACTCTGCGAAAACAACACCCTTTGCCGGGATCGGCGTGGTCGATGCGCAAAACCTGAGGACTTTTTGCGGGGATCGGCGTGGTCGATGTGCAATAGTTGAGGGCTTTTGCTACGTAATGAATGTTAAGTAAATGTTAAGTTCTTCAACTCTGCAATTCGTTTTTCTAAATGCTCCTTTGTTGAATATGGTAGATTTGGTTGGTGTAGTTCCATTGTTTGTTTGTCTAATTAATGTTGATAATTTGCTCTGGTGTTTCCTTCTTGTATATGTTTTCTAAGTGCTACTGATACTTCCAGTGAGTTTCTTAACTTCAATTGTTCGTGTAAATGTTTTAGATATTCTGTATCGCGTTGGTCAAATGGCGAGTATTTAATCTGCGATGTTCGCTTATGACATTTATCATTTATACATTGTACATTTGTCATAGATTTCAATTTTAATCATATAATACACTGCCCGATTCGCGTTTTTCTAGCACGCTCTCACTAATCATATGCAAAAAATATATGTCTCGCACATCTTCATCAGTTGTCAGTGCTCTATTAGTTCCTTTCAGTTTGAATACTCACAGACCACCCATTTTAGCATTCTGTCCGGTAGACTTGGTGCTTGACTTGCCATCTTTTCAAATGAAATGCCAATGACAAATTTATGTTCTCTAAATCGTTTGTAGGAAATGCTAAAGGCATCTTGGTCAGGCTTCAAAACATGTAATGTTCGTCTTAAATCATATGCAGTTTCTGCCATGGATTGACATTCAATTCCGTATACTTATTATTAATCTGTAATTGCCACGTTAAACTTAAATCGTTATTGCCTTGATATGCTGCGCGACCTTCGCAATCAGGGTCAGCGCCAGCAAAAATGCGTGAGTTAATCATAGGATTGTAAAAGTAATTCCATCGTTTGTAAATGTGAGTGTCCCTGCTGTAATAGTTTGTCTTTTGAGGGTCAGCGCCAGTTCTTGGTGTGCGATACAGAGTAATGAAACAACCATTTAATTTAGAAGCAGATTTGACAGTATTCATATTAATTTCGTTTCCAGCCGCGTTGACTGATTGCATCATAGTGTGATGCATAGGAAATACCAATTTCAAAGACTGTCCTTCTAACAAATGTTAAACAATATTATTATTAACCGTGTTTTCCAATTGAATTACCTCGGCTCGCAGAATTACGTTGTTCAATTCTCACGAGGTGCTCGTAGGTGTTGTTACTCAAATCTCCTGCTCCATTACGAGGACCAAATGGTGTAATTACTGGCGTATGTTCAACTGATACAATTGCAAACTCTATTTCGAGTGGTGCATAATGGAGAGGCAAATAATAATTTGTTTCTCACAAACAACATACTGGTTTATGTGCTAATCTCATGTCACCATTAGCGCCCGGAATTTCTGCAACTGAATGACGAGTGCATCGTGAAGTTATATCGCCCCAATTATTATGGTCTCAAAGCGAACGTCGCTGTGGTTGGTGCTGTTCCAGTAGTTCCACGTTCATTATTTACATCAATAAATTCTGCTAATCCAGTAGCATAAGTATGTCGCCAGTCATCATCCCACCGAGGATTAGCACCACCTTCTAAATCATCCATATCTCTAGCATCTTGACTTTTAAAGGAATTATACAATTTGCAGTGTGTATCGTATTCAATAATGCCTTGAACCAATTGACCGCCTGCAGTGCATCTATAGCGACTGAAGAAGGATGACAAGTTGCCTAATGGTTGTAAGAAATGACTTCGTGTTCCGTCGGTGTTTTGAAGGTTAGCGAATAACCTAACAGAAGATAAATCAACATACGTGTTGTCTTCTCCTGAAATATGAAATATAATATTTTTGTTTCCAGCATTTGGGTTATAAACATTACTGCCTGATGGAAAGTAATTGACATGTGTTCTGTCTGTGATATATTGTGATGTTTCAGGAAGTCCAAAATTTGATGAGTTAATCATTGTAGTTTCACTTTCTGCAATTATATTATCCATTACTTATATATATATATGATAACTTAGATTTTATTGTTTATTGTTTACACATTTTTCTATTTGGAAGCATTGTAGAATAATTAATCTGAGTTTCTGCTATATCTTTTGTAGTATCATAATCTAAGCTCTTATATTGTTTATCGTATTTTGTAGGTTCTTTTGTCAGTTTCTT
>JANSXX010000107.1:0-1355 GCA_024742815.1 bacterium | reverse complement strand
TGTTCGATTTATGAAGTAGATTATAAAAATAGCTGAGAACCTATGGAAGACTAACATATCAAATAATTTAGGTGAAGACATCCAGGTTAAGAAGTTGATTTCGAATGTAAATATCGGATTGCTAGAAAAGGGAACTAACAAGTCTCAGAAGAGTTTAGTATTTGATACACGAGCGGAAGCACTGTATCATCAAAATGTGTATGGCGGAACAAACAACTAATAAGATTAGTGGATTCTATAGCGATGAGGTTTTGACAGAGATGACAGATGAATATATTAAAGAATTAGAAAGGATAGAGTTGTGTCGGAATAAGGGAGAGGGGATGGTTTTAGAATTTGACCCTCATGGTTGTGGTTCTGGCGAATATCAAGTTAGATATGGTAAGTTTCGTTATTTTGATGACGGTAGTTATGAAGAAGACTATAGTTATTATCATGAGGGATATTTTAGAATTATAGATGGTAAATATTACGATATCAAAGAAGTTGAGAAGGAATCAGAAGCCAAATGTTACACATTGACAATGACACATAGAAAAGATTTAACCAATGGCTTTGCGTATGTTAAAGAACTACTCATGCAACGACATAATTTTAAAGTGCATCAAGATTATAAAACATTGAAAGACAACAATATCAATGCGCATAGTGTTAAAACCGATGCCTTCATTATTGATAGGAAAAACCTTGACAGGGCTAAAACATTGATTAGGTTTTCAACCAAAAGGGGAGGATGGAGAGCTGAAGATAATAAACAAGTATCGCCGCCAAGCGATATATAAAAATTAAGGCTAATGAGTTATCAGCAATTCCGACTTACAACAATGTAAAAATTCGTCCTAAAGACGAATACAACACCAAAAGCATTTGTGAGCAAATTGTGGCGTGTCATCCGGTTTTGATAAAAGCAAGACTGGTTGGAAGTGGCAAGAGATATATAGGCGAATATATGAAGAATCTAGGTTATAATGTGTTATTCGTATGTCCTAATAGCATGCAGAAGCAAGAAACCAAAGCCGACGCCATAACATTAAACAAGTTTTTTAGTATCCCAATAGAAGCTGGAGAAAGACTACCGACGTTTGACCATTCTGATTATAATTGTACTGTGTTTGACGAGCTAGGCATGGCGGGTAATTATATTTTGAACAGAGTTGGGGAGTTTAAGGATACGCACCCAGATAAGATAATTATAGGAACTGCTGACGGGAAGCAGTTGAAACCTATAGCTGATTTAACTAACACCCAAGACCACGAGACATATTTAAACAACTGTCTGAATCAACTATTTAGATATAAAATTTATCTTAAGATATCTAAGAGACTCAAGACAGAAGAAGATATAATTAAATTGA
>JANSXX010000100.1:0-1479 GCA_024742815.1 bacterium | reverse complement strand
CAAGACCGGTAGCGTCGTTACCATCGCCGGTGTTACCCTGAATCAATGTTCCCGGCTCGATGAATAAGCGCGAACCCGGCTTGATGAACACCAAGTCATCCAAAATATAAGTGTTGTCGGCAGTCCAATAGTAATCGGTATTTTCAACAAAGTCAGCGTTAGCAACCGTTACAGTGGTTTTTGCTGATGCAGCTGCTAAATATCCGTGCTCTTCGAGTGCAGTCCAACCACGTAACCAGTTTTCAGAACCGAATGCGCCTACAAAAGGTACATTGGTGAAGAATGGATCTTCCATCATCATTCTATCCATTGTAAAAGCAGGACCATCGGTAGCAGGAACAGGATTTAGTCCATTTCCGCCATCTGTACGGCCAATTGCAGCAAACTGTGGATCAGCAACCATATTACCGTTAGCGGCATTGCTGAGGTAATCACGAGTATGTCCCTGATCTTCGCCACCAGCGAATTCTGCAATCGTGTTACCGGCACCAAAGCCCCACCACAGGTTGTTCATCAACTTCAGATCACCTTCGGCTAAACGAGTCTTGGAATCAAAGTTGGCTACTTTACCCGCTGCTTCAATCGTAATTCCTAACCCGGCGTGGTCGCCGAAGATTGAGTTGTAGTACTCTCCACCTGTGTTATCACGGAAAAGAAGTAACTGCGAACCATCACCGGCATTCGCTCCGGCATCTAAACCAGCGCCCAAGTAGGTAACATTCGATACTACCGGCTTGGCAAACGGAGTGGTGTTCTCATCACCAGTGGCTCCATCCTGCTCTGCAGCACGACCGTAACCATCCGCTACGCCGTTATCCTGAATGGCAAACCAGAACTGACCTTTCCCACGGAATCCTTCATCCCAATCGAAAGCATCATCGGTGTTGAACGCAGACACTAAGAACTTCGTGTTTACAGTTCCACCAAAAAACTCAAATCCATCATCGTTAGAGGCAAATGATTCTACGTACTCGATGGTGGTTCCAGAACCAACGCCACCTAAAGTAAGACCTTGAATCTCGTTTCCATCAATATCACCTACCTGAATACCGGTGTGACGAATAGATACATAGCGGAATACACCGGAATCGTCAGCGTCGTTGTCTCCACCGTACTCAGCAAGAGCTACAGGATTGGCAATCTGATCCACACCTTCCACCAACTTCACACCACCTGCGGTAGCGTTATTGGTTGAAGCTGAACCCAGGATTACAACTCCACCCCACAATCCGCGAAGCGATGAGTTCGCCGTACCATCTCTTTGATCGGCAATAGAAGTAAATACGATTGGATTCGATGGGGTACCTTCAGCGTAGATCTTAGCACCGCGCGTGATTACAAGACCGGTAGCGTCGTTACCATCGCCGGTGTTACCCTGAATCAATGTTCCCGGCTCGATGAATAAGCGCGAACCCGGCTTGATGAACACCAAGTCATCCAAAATATAAGTGTTGTCGGCAGTCCAATAGTAATCGGTAT
>JANSXX010000072.1:0-1845 GCA_024742815.1 bacterium | reverse complement strand
ATAGGAGATGCTAATGTTGGAAGAGTGTGGGTAAAGGATAGGTTCGGTTTAGGTGCTGTTGGTGTTAATGGTTATGTTTTAAATTGTGCTGGTCAAGCGAGATTTACTGACGCCGTTCAGTTTATAGGCAGTGATAAAGCAGTAAGTCTTAATAATGGTTCATATTTGAATTTTGCTAATAATGGTTCTATTAGAAGATATACACCCGATGCAATAGAAGGTTTATATATGGCTCATAATAATTTTGTTGGCGTTAGTGTTGGTGATGTTAGTAATGCTTCTAACCAATATTTTATGTGTGATGGATTGGTTAATAAAACGATTTTTAGCAAACCTATTGATGTGTTAGGTAATATTTGGAGTAATGGAAATTTAACTGCTACTGGTGATATAAATTTTAGTGGAGTTGATAGAGTTGTAAATTTAGTAAATAATACATCATTAAATTTTAATGATACTGCTTCCATACAAAAATATACATTAGTTGCTACAAGTAGTTTATATTTGATGGATAATAACCAAATTACATTTCATATTGGTAATGACCCTTCAATCGCTTCAAATAGTTATATGTTAATTGATGGCAATAATACAAAAATATTTGTTTATAAAGCGATGGAATGTCAAAGCACATTTGCTACAAATAGTATTCAAACATATAGCGGAAGCGATATTAATATTAATAGTCATTTGAATGTTAATACTGCTAATAAAATTATTATGGGTGATGTTGAAATATCATATTTTGAAACTCCCGCAGTTGTAAAACGAATGAATTTTACTAATACTGATAAAGATTTAGGTGTTTTATCTTTTGACTTTGGTGAGACACCTGACGTAGATATTACAACAGTTACAATGTCATATGACAATTTAAGTGTATTTAAACCATCTTTTTATTATTCTAATATTGTTATTGATGGAGGCACTTTAACTACTCAGGATGTTGTAGTAAGTGCTTCAAATAAAATTAATACTCGTTATATAGATAGCAATGCAGTATTAAGATTAGAAGCATCTAATTCAATAGATAGTTATATTAATGGAACTAAATATTTGGAATTAGATGATACACAATTTTCATCATTTAACGGTTTCAATTTAAGTAGTGATAGAAGACTGAAAGATAATATAGAAGATGTAGATGATGACACTATCAATATGGTAAAGAACATTAAGATTAAAACATTTATTAAAAATCAGAAAACCAGAAAAACTGAATTAGGATGGATTGCACAAGATGTTCAACAATATACTAATTCAAAATACAATATTGTAAATGATACAGGTGATTATTTAACAATGTGTTATGACCGTATGGCGTGTATTAGTTGGGATGCTTTATCAAAACTTATTACACGTGTAGAATATTTAGAAGAAGAATTATTTGAAAAGAAAAAGAAAAAATCTAAATAATATATATAATGGGTATTGGTCAAAGCAAAAACGATGAAAACAACAGTATGGAAGACATAAAGAATTTAAGAGTAGATGAAAAAACAAGAGCAGATACTTTAATCATTAAATCTATTCAAGAATGTGTGGCACGAATAGAAAGATTAGAAAAAGAAAAATCGGACAAACTAATATATAAATTACCGGTTCAGATTTGTAATTATTCATTAATTTAAGTTAATAATATCAAAAATATTAATATTATTAATTTATATGAATTTCTTTTTCAAAACGAACCATAAATATTTTATTTACATCACTCTCACGAAGCTTAACAAATAAAAAACTAAAAGGCTGGTCATTAACCGCCATTTGATATATTTTCATTAATGTTTGTTTATCTACTAATGCTGATTGTTCCATAATAAAAGTATCCACCTCGGACATATT
>JANSXX010000012.1:0-102741 GCA_024742815.1 bacterium | reverse complement strand
GAGATGAATTAGATTAAACTCCTAGCAAGCGACTACGGAGTGGATGCTGTGATTTGAACTCTTTTCGAGATGAATTAGATTGACTATGTTTCGCCTTGATGATGCAAAAGCGCTGTGATTTGAACTCTTTTCGAGATGAATTAGATTAAAGGTAGTATCGATTCCCGCAATTTGTCCGCTGTGATTTGAACTCTTTTCGAGATGAATTAGATTCGTTCGTTGCTATAACCCTCTACCCATAAAGCTGTGATTTGAACTCTTTTCGAGATGAATTAGATTTGGCACAGAGCATAACCTGCGAAGTAACCCGCTGTGATTTGAACTCTTTTCGAGATGAATTAGATTCAATCACCATTCCGCACGGTCTTTTTGGATGCTGTGATTTGAACTCTTTTCGAGATGAATTAGATTAGGTTCTGTTCAAGTAGTTGTACCCCAACTACTTGTTCAGTTCCAAGTCGCAAAAAACTAAAACATTTGAAGTTGCTTGGGTGCATTTTCAGTGGGTTTTCTTCGCCTTCCGCGAAAAATTTTCATGTTACCAAACTGCTTATCGGTTATTCTAATAATGCGAACCTCTCCGTCTGGTGGCAATATCTTTTTTACTCTTCGCTCATGCACGTCTGCATTCTCTCTACTTGGACAATGCCGCATATATACAGAGAGTTGCATCATCGTAAATCCATCTTGTTTGATTCGCTTTCTAAAATCATTTGCTTCTTTTCTTGCCGCTTTAGTATCTACCGGTAAATCGAACATAACAACCATCCACATTGTTTTCATCCCCCCGAAAATGTAACTCTTAGCCCCCATAACTACACCATTTTTGGAAATGCAATTTGTTGACGTTCTTTTAGGTAACAACCAACAAGAGAACTTGCCATAATATGTAAACTTTCCATCAGTGGATATTTCATCTCATCGACTAATACATTTGCTGTCAATAATTCTAATAATGGTTTTTTTGTCTCTTTAGTAACTTCAATTTCTAGTGATTGACATGCCACATATTGGTCATATACCACTGAGTCCACCAAAGGCCGGAAAGGTTCCATCAAGTCGTCTGCAAGGCAATAAGGATTATATTGATTATGATGATGTAAGCCCATTGAAGGATGTAACCCTGCAGCTGTAATACTACGTGCTACAGCTGCTCGAATAATCGCATATCCATAATTCAAGAGAGCGTTAACGTCATTTAGTTTATAATTCCTTTTGAACTCAGACTCGCTAAAAAGTGCCTTCCAATATTTTTTAGCTGCCCTTGCTTCAACATTGGTTGAATCCCCTGATTTAACTTTTTTGATTAAGTGCTTTAATCCATCATCATTGCCGTGCTTGAGAAAAAGTATGTCAGATTGAACTTTAATTTTTTCTCTAACAACCTGCTGCCAAAGTCTTTTTTTTAATGGTTTTTTAACCTCTGCTTGTACTTGTAACCGAGCTTGGTGCAATTGATTATCCTCGAAAGGAAGTAGCAAACCCTCTGGCATATGTTGCCTATTGCAAAACAAAACTGCTACATTATTTTCCAATAATTCATACATCAATTGATGGGTATAACTGATTGCCGGATTAGAAAGAACCAGTAAACCCATATCTTCAACAGGAATTGAGTGGGTTTCTCCATTTTTCTTTAACACCATTTGTTTATGCTTAATGGATAAATGAATCGGCCCACTTGATATTTCAATAGTTCGTTTAATCATTTGCAGGGAAGATCTCTCCAATTGGAGATATCTTTATTTTTGTTGCATTCAAAGTGCCTGGCATTTTTCGGATAATCCCTGGATCTGAGGGCTTTTTTAGTGCAACATTGATTTTCCTAAACCCCATTTTCCCAATACTTTCGATATATTGCAGTCTATAAACTTCTTCATCCTCATGATTTATAATGATGTCGTTTATTGAAAGAGAAAATTTAAAAGTATGATCATGAGACCTATATGATTTATCAATTATAGATTCTCCATCCTTTACTCTGCGAGCCGCTTCCATGGCGGGTACTACATAACCTACTTGTTTGGCTTCGCCATTCTTATCTAAAGTCTCATAAATAGCTACATGATGGTTATTTCCATAAAGTGCATGTTTAAACTCATTTCCATCATCATCTGAAAACGAATGCATGATTTCAGGTTTTTTCTCCATGAGTAGCCGAACCTTTCTAATTGGGACTTTAGTTTTTTTTGAAATGATATAGGGTGGATCAGCTTCTAAACTTTTTATGGCATTAGCTTGTGAAAGCCCAGCATCTACTCTTTTCTGAACCGTCTCATTCACTATCTGCCTAATACCTCTGTCTCTAATTAATTTCAACTCTTTTGCTGATAGTGCATGTATAGGTTTGCGAACTACCATCATAACTTTATTCTTAGGTGCTTTCTCTTTAGTTAACCCATAGAAAGTTTCTTCATGTAATGCACCAGAAATTTTTCTTTTTACCCGATGTGAAACGGTGATATCATTTACCGATCGTTCAACATCCTTTCTAAAACTCGGCCAGGGATGGCTGAGCCAGATTCTTCCATCCATTCTTTTTTTCAACTCAGCATATTGTGCTTTTCCAGTTTCTTCTAAGGTTTTCCATTCATCTTCGGTTAGCTTTTTATTTTCATCACTCATTCGTTTCAACATCGAACGAGAGGTTAAGGCAACAACAATAGCATCAACCGCATGGTGGCGATGATCATCACGACTTTTCATCTCCTCATTCTCCTGATTTAAAACACTATTTAACCCCCACACATGTCGAAGTAGTGATGTTGTTTGTCCCTTTACTACTTCTATATCTTTACATGCAAGTTGCTTTAAATACGAACTCGCTTCTTTGCTGATGTATCGTGTGTCGTTTAATTGTCGACTTATGAAGCTGGATTGATCAACCGATTTTTGAATAAATCTCTTTCTTTTGTTCCAGGGGAGTTCTCGAATCTGTTGTAGTAAATCGTCCTCTTTAATTAGCCCTGCCTGAACACACTCCCATGGAGTCCTATTTCCTTTTTTACGATTGAAATCGGCGTCGCATAATGTCTTATTTGCAAAAGAATCGTCTAATGATCTGCTGAATGGTATAATATGTTCAATTTGAAACTCACCGAAATTGAATGATTCTGCGGGAATAGATCTATTGGTATAAGGACATGTTCTATTGCATTCATTCCAAAGGTTATACCATAAAATATCTGAATAAGTTGGTTCTTGACATTCGAATGGCGCTTTTTTTAATGCTTCACGTGCTTTTTGATTTCTCTTCTCAAGGTCACGCATTTTTTTAGTCATCTTTTGGCGACGATCATAACCAGCTTTAATATCTCGTGTTAGCTCAACTCGAATAATATCCGGCATTCCATACACTCTGATAATTCCATTGATTACCTTTCGAAGCTCAATGAGTGCATGATACACTACCGAGTTTTTTATTTCTGGAGGCATAGGCAGCTTGTTTAGATTACCTTGCTTTTTTTCGAAGAGGTCGTATCCTGCCTCCTTTATTGCTGTGCTTTCTTCTTTACCTTCTCTTAGTAAAGGAAGTAGTTTTTTTATCGCCTTTTCAGAAAAATTACCATAATCACTCTCTAAACGTAAATGGCTTAGAGTCTTTGCTTGCTCATCACTTCTTCCCCATTCATTTTTAGCTTTTTCATATACTTTTTGCGGATCATCAAAATGGATTAAAACATAGACAATATAATCCTGCAATTCTCTTTCGAGTGTAAACCAATCGTCGCCAAATGCTTTAGGTTTCGATAACCTATGATTAGTAGTATTTCCTCTAAGGTTCTTACGGTCTCCTCTTTCTAGATTAAATGTAACATTCGAATTTGCAATCACATTATTTTTAATCAACACAGTTTTTAACGCACTAAATGTTGCATCAGAACGCTTGTTTAAAAATGCAAACAACTTCTCTTTATCTTCTTGTTTTAAAGTAATGGGCAATCCATTTTCGTCAGCAAGACTGAGATTATTAAGTTCTTTTCTAATTCGAAATTCTTGAAAAAGTAAATGTGCCTTTGGAATTCGTTTCTTGTTTTTCTCTAATGGACACTTGCCAATCAGATGAGCTTGGCTTTTCATTTTCCTTTGAAAAAATATCGTATCAAACAGTTCATTTTTTAATTCTTCTGTTAAAACTGTTGGATGATGCTTTTTCTGCGCCTCCCATAGAAACTTAAATTCTGAAATGAACATGTCACGATGGGTGTAATTATTTCGAATCCTCCAATCATCATCATTAGGTGTTTTACTTTCATCATGATGATTTCCAGAAATTTTGAAGCAGTACTCACCATAGGTTCTTGCGTCGTATTGCTTCATTAATTCATTAATCTTTTTTATTCCTTGGCTTACAGCTCCATCCTTATCTTCACCATCTTTTCGATTACTCTTATATCCTCGATGCTGATTTAAGTGATATAATGCTCGTCCAAATTCAGCAAGACTTACTTTATTATCTAATGCACTTGCTCGAATTTGATATGGATCTAGCGAAATCCACTTTTCTGAATCTTCCCTTTTTGGCGCAAGATCATTTTTAAATAATAGATTGTACAATTTTTGCTTTCGTCTAGACCTTCTATCTCTTTGCCTTCTTACAGACCTTTTAGTTCCTCGATCAGATTTTGCAGATTCACCAGGTGCAGCTAGTGCTCTTTCGCTATTTGATTGAAATATTCTTACACCGCTTTTTAAGATTTGTCCACCCTCATCGAATTGTTCAATTAAAGACCAACCAATCGATGCAACACCTAAATCAAGACCTAATATCTTAGTCATTTTCCCCGAATTTGATTTTTAATTTAAATGCAATACCTTTGAGTAATTCATCTCGAAAAGAGTCTTTTCACATCAAAGATGTCATTAAGACTCTGCCGGCTCTGCTCAAACGAGTATCCTTATACCCCGCTTCTGTGGGGTTTTTTATTTATAGAGGGAAAACTATTCAAAAAGAGGAAAATGTCAAACCAAATATACACTCAAAGTGTTAATTCTTATAAAGCTTAGTTGAAGAACAGATTTTTAGTTTACTCCTCCCCTTTATACTCAATCTGATTCCCAAGCAAATATCCATAAGGTTTTAGCTCGTCGATTTCGGTGAAAATCACTCGAAGAATTCCGATGAGCGGCACAAATAAAATCATCCCTGAAATACCCCAAATCTCGCCACCGATAATTAATGCCAACATTGCCATAAACGGGTTGATTGCAACTTTGGAGCCTACAATCCTAGGCGAGATGAAGTTTCCTTCCAAAAATTGAACAGTACCGAACACTGCCAACACAAAAACAGGTGTCCACAGATTTTCGCCTAACAGCAGCGCAAACAGTAATGGCGGAAGTGCTCCAATGATGATCCCGATATATGGAATAATCGCCATCAACGAGGCAAATACCCCAAAGAAAATGGCGTGCTCAAGTCCTACTATCATTAACCCTGTTGTGTTTAGAATAGCTAGGATTCCAATTACCGTAAGTAAGCCTACCAGATAATTTTGAGTCACATCCTGTACATTGTCGAGCACTTCATCGATTTTAGAAACCCCTTCTTTACGCTCGAACAGTTTCCTGAAAAACGTTTGATACATTTCTTTGTAGTACAGCATGAAAAACACAAAAATGGGCAAGAGCGACATCAACGTAAAAGTGCTGGTGGTAGCTCCAAGTATGGAACTTACGTAACTTCCACTTCGATCTATCAAATTGCTAAGACCTTGTTCCAGATAATCGGTGCGTTGTTCTTCCGATAAACCTACCGTTTCCTCTAAAAAGCGGATTCCATCTGCCGTAACATCTTTAAGGCGTTCAGTCACTTCCGGTACTCGTTCAGCAAACTGCACAAATTGCGCAGAGATTAAAGTGATTACCCCCGCAAACACTATAAGCACCATCAACATAGTAATGATAATGCTGAATGCACGACCTAACTTCCAGCTTTCTAACTTGTCGACAATCGGGTTCAGCAACATCGACAAGAAAGCGGCGAAGGCTAGTGGCATCAATATAAATTTTCCGTAACTGAGAATTACAAAGAGCAACGATAAACCTGCTAATGTTACCGATGCTTTTAACCAAAATGGATATTGTTTGTTTGATTTTACCTGATGATGTCTCATTCCACTATGCGTACGTAAAGGTTAAATTTTGCCCGATTCAGCTGCTGCTCATCTCCCATCATACCTGAAAGCGAGTCCATAATTACGCGTAAAGATAACCAGTCGTTTTCAGTTTCAAAGGTCATTTCAGAAAGTGAGATATCTTTAAAATTATTAGAAGGATTTACTGTGTATTTAAAGGCGTCAATATCATTTAATATATTAATAGTTAGTTCACTTTCTTCCACACCCTTCAACGATATAGCGAGTGCGAATTCATCTGGATCAAAACGAACTAAGAGTTGATCATCTCCCACTTCGAACTCATGTTCCAGTTCAACCGTATTCACGGTAATCGGGGCGATGAAGTAGTCGTAATTGCCGATATTTTGTTGCACCCCGACCTCTGCTGTAAACTCGAAGTACACACTTTGATTCATAGTCTCAATGGTAACCCATTCGTTGGTGAACTCAACATTTAATGAAGCAAGCAAACTGGCTGCATCGCCGTGGCCCGGGTCATAATAACCCATCCGTTTTTGATAACTTGAATCATCCACAATAGTCTCGATGGAAGTTTCGAAATAGGGCTGAAATACTTCTATTCCGTGATGATCGGTTAAATAAGTAACGATGGAGCTTAGCTCTTTTCGTGTATCCAACTCCAACACTTCCGAAGTCGATACTGCAGTTCCACTTTCAGAAATCATCGATTGTTCACTCAATATTTCCTCAAACCGATACAGCTGACTGCTTTGCGACACAGAAAAAGCACTAAATGGACCAAATGCTGCACCTAAAGTTATAACACACAACGAAATGGGAATTACCATAATACTTTTCGATTTACTGATGATAAAATATAGCACCATCAAAGTAAGCCACACTCCCAAGGTTGCAACAATAAATCGGTTAATGGTAACCCCGTAGTCATCAATTCGCACCCAAATCGAAAAAAGTAATAACACAACCAATGGTATTAATGCACGATAATATCCGGTTGAAAACCACTTGATCCATTGTTTGTCGGAATCCTCTTTTACAGGATGCAGGAGTAATAACGCTAAGAAACCGACTATGGAAAAACTGAGCACTAAATAGGTAACCCACCCATTGGGTAATTCCCACTCGATCAAAATTTTCGCGAGGTAAGCGTATAAAATCAGAATGTACGCAGTAACAAGTGGAATTAGCACAAACTGCACAAATACTCTCAGTCCTTTGGGGTAATCTATCGAATGCGTTTGAATCGTCTTGGCATCCGGCACACCTGCAAGAAAAAACCAGGTATTGAAAATTCCCGCGAGTATAAAAAACATGGATAAATAGGTGCGTTCATCAATGTCGAAGCCTAATAAAACATCCAAAGCAATTAGCGCCACCGAAAGCCCCGCGTAAAGTACACCGGAATAAATCCCCGAAAGTAAAAAGCGCAAGAAAATGGTTTTATTATATTCCCAAAATTGATCTACCGATCCGGCTGAAATGAACGGTGCAAAAGCCGCAAATAAATGCGCGATCAAAAAAAGCATCGCCAACCTGTACCAATCTAGATAGGCACCTTCTGTAAGATCATCTTTTAAAAGCGCATAATAGATGATTAATACTATGAGAGAAGTAAGATTGAATAAAGTACGAACCAAGGTACTCCATGGTTGTTGTTCAGTAAAAGTAGTGGAAGCGTACATCCATGAAATGCCCAGAAAACCAACGAACATCATTTTAAATATCTGGGGATGGTCGGTTTGCACATCATAAGGTTGGTAGAAGTACCAAACCGCGGCGCAGGAGGCGACAACAGCGCATAAAATCACAAAGGGAAAACGTGACAGTGTGTGATAAGCTTCGGTAGTAATGTGCTGAATGGAAGGCAGTGAAAACTTCATGGCTTTTAGCTAATTGAACACCATTAAGTTAGCACATATACTCTGCCTTTCAACCGCTTTAGGGTTCCAGATCGTAATTAATTCGATTTATTTCGTTACCTAACGAATCGTATTCAATCCAAATACCGGCTTCATCCCAATTTCGAAATTCCCCTTCTGCACGAAGCTGCCCATTTGGGAACCATCGTTTTACAGGGCCATTCCCTCGCACTCCTCTTGGCCTGAAATAACTTGGGCTTCCATCCGGATAATATGATAAGCTCATACTGTCTTCGCGAATAGTGTAATAATCCACTTCACCACTGATCGTGAAATAGGTGGTTAAACTGTCTTCTTGGATCTCGCGTGGTTTTTGAGTGGATGGATTGTAATGCACGTGTTGATCGGCATTCCAGGCGATAGATCGGGATCCATCAGAATTCCACACAATGCCGGATTGTTCGATAAAATTTGCATCCATGCCTAATGTGCGGTTTGGATGCCAATAACGAAGTCGCTGAATGTATCCATCCTGAAAAATGGCTTCGATGTTATAGATACCCCAATGAAAAGTGCGGATGAACCCGCTGTACGGACTTCCATCCTTTCTGTAAGTAAGAATTAGCGATTGATCCAACACACGATATGTGTTTGAACCATTATCTGTTTCATTGTTAATAAAAAAACGGGTAGGTACAGGATCTCCTTCCTGAGTTCGGAAAATCAGTTCCGGATACCCATCTAAAAAGTAATGATCCGGTTCGGGTTGATGAACACAACTCATCAACCCAACCAGAATTAATAAAAAGAAGGATAACCGTTTGTTACTGATCGTAAGTGTAGCCGTAAGTTTGCTCAATGTCTGATTTATCCATGGTTTCTACACGCACCGTCATTGGTATTTCTTCTAACGGTCTGTCGGCTTGCCCCGTTTCCTGCACAGCAATACTATCGATGATATCTAGGCCTAAAATTACTTCTCCAAATACAGTGTAATTTCCATCTAAAAATGGAGCGCCACCAATATCGTTGTATAAATCAACTTGTGTAGGAGTGTAGGTAGTTGGAACAAAACCTTCGGTAGCGATGGGTTCGATTTCAGAAATAGCGGCTTCTACACTATCCACCATGTTCGATTGCATAAAGGTTTGAAGCTTTGATAACAACTCTTGTTGCTCGGGAGCTTGCACATATTTTCTAATCATATCTTGCCGGGCCAGTTCGTTACGCTGTGCCTGCATTTGATCGAGCTCTATACTTTGTACCGGTCGGCCATGCACAATGTAAAACTGAGAACCACTGCTTCTTCGCTC
This sequence comes from bacterium, assembly GCA_024742815.1. Taxonomy (GTDB): domain Bacteria; phylum Bacteroidota; class Rhodothermia; order Balneolales; family Balneolaceae; genus HXMU1420-13. The sequence goes on along the minus strand of JANSXX010000012.1, from coordinate 93,468 downwards.
CGGATTCTGTTGATCGCCTAGACGTGCCGCAGCAATCGCTCCTTTTTTGTGTACCAACTGATTGTCAAATTCAGCCTCGAGAGTGTATCCGGGGCCTCCTTGCCCATCGTTCATCGGATTGTCGTCTTTGGAATTAGGATCCCCACCCTGAATCATAAAGCCTTGAATCACACGGTGAAAGGTGGTGCTATCGTAGAAACCTTCGTTCGCGAGTTTTATGAAATTTTCTTTGTGAATAGGTGTTTGATCGTATAACAAGACATGCATTTCGCCAAATTCGGTGCTAATAATTGCAATATCGTCTTGTTTAGTGGCGTCATCTCCGCTGCTGCACGAAATAAATACTAACGCAGTTACAGCAAGCAATAAAAGTTTTTTCATCAGGGGTTCATTTAATTTTCATGTAAATTTGCGATGCTAAACTTACGAAAAGAACCACACACATAAACCCGCTTTTCACATGCATATCGATCATATAGGAATTGCCGTTGCCGACCTTGAAGCCGCTGTAAAAACATACAAAACTATCCTTAACAGCCCGTGTACCAAACGCGAAGTTGTAGAAAGTGAAAAAGTTGAGACGGCTTTTTTCCAAACCGGCGAATCTAAAGTAGAATTACTAGGCGCAACCAGCGAAGATTCTGTAATTGCGAAGTATGTTTCCAAAAAAGGTCAGGGGCTGCACCATGTAGCTTTCGAAGTGGAAGATATTTATGCTGAGCTAGATCGCTTGCGTGCTGAAGGCTTCACTATTTTGAATGAACAACCAAAAGATGGTGCCGATAATAAGTTGGTGGCGTTCATCCATCCGAAAGACAATGCCGGGGTGTTGGTAGAACTGTGCCAGAGTAAGAAGTAACCTAGATTTTTAGATTTTAGCGCATTTTTGACATAAACTGCATGTAGTGCTTACACTTTTTTATTTATGGAAACCTTTGCAGGTTTCTTATACTCTGCAAAAAAGTATTACATGTATAAGAAAGCTGGTTTAGCGCCCGGTACATTACTTTATACCGGAGATCATACCGAAACACCGGTCGAGATTAGTGCAATTCAATACAATCCGGAATCGCTGGTAGAGGAAGCCATCGCAAATCATGAGGGTGTGTATTCTGCCATTCGGGGCGACAAAGTAAATTGGTTTACGATATCGGGATTACACAATGCTGAAGTAATTTCGAGTGTAGGCACTCAATTCTCGATCAACAACCTTGCCTTAGAAGATGCCCTAAATACCAGCGAATTACCGAAAACTGAAGAGTTTGAGCATCAGCTTTTTATCACGTTAAAGATGATTCGCATGCAAGACGACGAAATCGAAACCGAGCACATGAGCTTGGTGCTAGGCGATCGGTACTTGCTTGTTTTGCAAGAAAAGCCCGGTGATGTATTTGATGGTGTTCGAAATCGGCTTCGCATTTCTTATGGAAAATTCAGATCACGAGGTCATGACTATTTACTCTATGCATTGCTTGATGCCGTAGTAGATAACTACTTTTTAGTGCTCGATGAGTTCACTACAGAAATTGATCAGCTGGAGGAGAAAATCTTCAAAAATAACAGCAAGGATACTCTAAACGATATTAACTGGCTGAAAAAAGAACTCATTCAACTTAGAAAATATATGGTGCCGCTCGATCTGGCTATTCAGCACATCACTAAGCATGAGTCTGAATTTATAAGCGACGAAATTTCCCACTTTTATGAAGATCTGAAAAATCACTTAAATCAGATTGTAGGCCAATTAAACGATCATCGTGATGCCTTAAAAACCTTAACCGATTTACACATTTCTCTACTCAGTAACGAAATGAATCAGGTGATGAAGGTACTCACTATTGTAGCTGCGATTTTTATCCCTCTTACCTTTTTAGCCGGAATTTATGGAATGAATTTCCAGCACATGCCGGAACTCCAATATCCCTGGGCTTATCCCACTTTACTTGGCGTAATGCTTGTAACAACCATAGGACTAGTGGCATTTTTTAAACACAAAAAGTGGTTGTAAGCCGGTATGAATACAAATTTTTATGCCTCACTCCCTAGTTTACAAGATTTCCATGCAATCACAGAGCCGGAATCTTATCACCGAATTCCTGACGAATGGTATGTTGTACTTTCTGATGTAGTTGGCAGCCGGGATGCTATTAAAGCCGGAAAGTATAAAGAGGTAAATACTATTGGAGCTTCTTGTATTGTTGCCACCATCAACGCTTTAGATACCATCGATGTGCCTTATGTTTTTGGTGGAGATGGTGCAAGTATTTGTGTACCTCCTGAGTATCTGGAACTCACCAAAGAGGCTTTTTTAGGTACTAAAAACATGGCTAAGGTAGCTTTTTCTCTGGAGCTTAGAATCGGGGCGATTTCTGTTAAAGAAATCAGGGATGAAGGCGGGGAACTGCTGGTTGCGAAAGTAAAACTCTCTCAAGTATATGAGCAGGCGGTATTCACCGGCGGAGGATTGGCACTCGCTGATAAATTGCTTAAGCAAAAAAATTCGAAATATATCATCGAGTCGGACAGCCAAAAAGTGATGGCAGATTTTACGGGTTTAGAATGCCGCTGGGATCGGGTTTCACAAGATGGAAAGCTGGTTGTATCGATGCTGGTTAAATGTACCGAAAGCTCATTAAACTCGGTGAAAGAATACCGCAAAATCATCACCAATATTGAAGATATTGTGAGTTCTGAGCATCCCATTACTGAGCCGGCTCTGAAATTCTCATTTAATCCGCGTTGGCTAAAAAATGAATTCCGTACCCGTACTTTTGCAAAATCCTTCATCGATAAAGTAAAGTATATCATAGATTTATATTACCGAATCATTATTGGAAAAATTTTGATGGGGTTTAACATCAAAACTAACTCTTTCAATTGGGGGAACTATAAATCAGACCTCATCATGAACTCGGACTATAAAAAGTTCGACGACATGCTGCGTGTGGTGCTTTCTTGTACCGAAGAAGAAAAAGTAAGCCTCACCAACTATCTAAATCAACTCGAAGAAGAAGGCTCTTTCCGATATGGTATGCATACTTCCGAAGCAGCATTGGTCACTTGTATGATTAAAGAATATTCAGGTATGCATTTTCATTTTGTGGATGGCGACGACGGCGGTTACGCAATGGCCGCCATCGACATGGCTTCGAAAATTGGTTAAGAATTTAAACTCTTCAATCAAACATCGCTTAATCTAGGTTAAGAGAATTAAGTGAACTACTTAAAGGATGGAAGGCTGGATGATGTGTAATTTTGTTGTGTAAAAATAATCACAACACTAAATATACACGTCATGAGAACTATACTATTCATACTATTGAGCCTAAGCCTTACCAGCAGTGCTATTGGTCAAGATTACATTGCTGCCTCGGTTAAATCAGCATCGCTGAAATCAACCATCCATACCGAATACACCGACCTATTATTCTTTGCGACTTCTACCGACTATAACAGTTGGTATAATTACGCTTTTTTACCGGATACCGACCGAAGAGCACAGTATTGCCGCGAAGATCAAACAATTGTTGCTAAAGTTGATGAACGCAAAGGATTGGTAATTTTGAAGTCGTTTGATTTACAAAGAATGCCGGAATTTGCCGGACACCCAAGCATGAAATCGCTGGCGGAAAAATATAACGTAGACCACGATGTTTTTCGATTAACCAATCTAAAAGATATAAATCCAAACGAAGCGCCAAACCGAGCTGATTTAGCATTCATTGTAAGCTTTGATAATTATTACAGCTGGATTAATAATGCATTCAATACTGATTCAAAACGAAGAGCACTTTTTGCTGATGAAGCTAAAACTCAAGTAATAAAGGTTAACGATCAACAAGCAGTAGTTTTACTCTATGAATTTGATATGACCAGAATGGGTGAGTTCATTAGTGATGACACCATGAATTCTTTAATTCAAAAATACAATGTAACTCATGAAGCCTTTTTGATGAAAGGTATCTGATCGCTCTCGTTCACCTTTAACTCAGTCATTTTTTTTCGGGTATTGCTCTATGAGTAATACCCATTCTTTTTTTAAACGCTTTTCCCCCTTCCAATTACAAATCTTTTTTTAAGAGAGTGATTTTTTTTAACGATTTAGCTCAATCAGTCGATAACAACGAAAACTATCTAAGCTAAATCCTCTGCTCCGTGTTATGAGTATCAAACACCAGCAATTAATTAACTATTTAGAGTGCGCAGTCTCACTTCCCGAAGAAACACAAGAAATAATTCGTGAGTGCTTTATGCTACGGCGATTTAAAAAGGGGCAGTACATTCTAAACGAAGGTGAGTTTTGCAGGTATAATAACTTTGTTCTTCAGGGAGCTTTTAGGATGTTTATTGTAGATGAAAACTTTAAAGAGCATAATCTGCAGTTCGCTTTTAACAATTGGTGGATTGGTGACCCCAAAAGTTTTTTTAACGATGTAACAACAAGGCTAAACATCCAATGCTTTGAAAATGCAGAAGTATTAAGTGTTACAAAAGCGAATCAAGAAAAAATGCTTGAAAGTTGCCCGGAACTAAACTCTCTGTTTCGAGAAAAATTCCGAAACAGTATGATTCGCTCATATGATCGTATTTTGAGCTTAATTGGCTCAAATGCGCAATCTCGGTACAAAGATTTTTTGGAAACCTATCCGCAGTATCTTCATCGCTTACCTAATCAATACATTGCCTCATATATAGGTGTTACTCCAGAATTTTTCTCTAAACTGAAAAAAGAGTATTGGCAGCAGTCCAAAGCTTCTTAACCTAGATTAAGTGCCCTTCTTAACCTACTTCAAGGTACTGAATTTACTTTGTTTGTAAATTTTAAACGTCAAGTTAATCACAAACAAAATATATCAGAGCGATGAACACATTAGAACCAAAGTATATCAAGAGTGGCGAAGGCGAACACGTAAAAGTTTTAGCCGATAATATTACCATTAAAGTATCCAGCGAAGAGACACACGGACAATTTACCGTTGTTGAAACGAATAACGAAGCAGGAGCCGGAGTTCCTCCTCATTACCATACTAACGAAGATGAAGTTTTTTATATCGTAGAAGGTGAGGCCGAATTTATGGTGCATGGCAAAAAGATTGTTGCAGGTCCTGGAGATACAATTTTTGGCCCAAGAAACGTGCCGCATGCATATACATTTTTAAAGCCAACTAAAATGCTTGTAACTATTGCACAAGGTGGTTTCGAACGCATGTTTAAAGAAGTGCACAACATGGATCAATCAAATATTGAAGAAGTAGTAAAAACCTTCAATAAATATGGTGTTTTCTTGGCGGAGTAAATACCATATATGTTTAAGTCAGTTCATCTACCATAGGGATGAACTGACTTTTTTATCTACTAAAATGTGTTTTAAAGTAACTCAGTCAAGAATTCTAAAACCGAATTAAAACCTCTGCATCTTCCGCTGTATTCCACTCTAAGGCAAAACTCACTCGCTGTTCGTCCCAATTCCAGGTACTTACCACAGGTTTTCCATTTACGGTAACTTGCGCCGGATCTCTATCAATATTTCGAAGTACCAGATTTAAGCTTTTATCTTGTGCTGCATAATTTGCACCAATTTCTGCACTTAATGAGAGAGCTATTGACGCTTCATCTGCTACTGCTTCGAACTGTAATAGTTCATACTCCCCTTTTTCGTAGGCTTCGAAGGTAAGCCCATCATCGTTGTAGACTGTGGCTGTGGTAGAACCGGCATCAGCATTGTAGAAATAATGAATATCCAGTGTATTGCCATCATATTCTTTGGTGGATTGCATCGATTGCGCCATCGGAATTATCGCACCAGATCGAACATACGTTGGAATGTATTCCATGTGAGTTGCTACGGTATGATATTGCCCGCCGTCCAAACGCTCGTCTGTGTAGAAATCAAACCAAGAAGAGCCTGCAGGCGCATAAAACTCGATTGTTTCTTGTCCGGCATTCATGATAGGAGCAATTAAGAAATCCTCGCCCCAGAAATAGGAAATATCGTAATCGAAAAGTTGCTCGTTTTCAGGCTCCTCGAAAAATAATGGTCGCATGAGAGGTGCTCCCGTCACTGTATTTTCCCAGCTTAGTGTATAATTATATGGCAACATTTGATAGCGTAACTCAATGGCTTGTTTGGCTAAAGCCTTGGTGGTATCGTCCCAAAAAACGGGCTCGCTTGGCAGGGCCTTATCGGCATGTGGACGATAAATGGGCTGAAAAGTACCATACTGCATCCAACGTGCGTAGAGTTCTCCGTCCGCTTCAGCCGGTGTAAACCCTCCCAAATCGGAGTGCATGTAGGCTAATCCCTGCATTCCCATTTGAAGCGCAATTTCAACTTGGGAACTTAGTCCGTCCCAAGAACGGCTTACATCTCCTGACCAAGGAACTAACCCATATCGTTGTGAACCAGAATATCCAGCCCGCATAAGAACAAAAGGACGCATGTTTTCATCAACCTCAAGAAACGAGTTGAACACTAATCGCGCCCAATCATGGCCGTAAATATTATGCACTTCATCCGCAGTTCCGGTTTCATGAATTACGTATGATGGGTGAGCTTCCGGTTCACCAAGGTCGCCCCACATGCCCGTTACACCGCGTTCAAAAAGTGCTTTATTGATGTCTGCAAACCAAGTATATCCTTGTTCGCTGTAGATATCGATAATTCCGCCTTCACCGAAATAAAACTCAAATTCAGCGGCTTCTCCGGTTGAATCAACAGCAAGAATTTCTTCTTCAAGTGCTTCTTCCCATCGGTTTGAAGTTTTAAGAATAAAAGGCTCGGTGATGAGAATGGTTTCCACATCCTGCTCACGTAATTCGCGAATCATACGATCCGGATCGGGAAATGAATCGGCGTAAAATTCCAAATTACCCAAGGTGTATTGAATCGTTTTACCGAACCAAAATAGATCTATGATTACCGCATCAACAGGGATTTCATCTTCTTTGAATTTTGCTACTGTTTCTAATACTTCGTCTTGAGTGTGATAGCCAAATCGGCTTGCAAAGTTACCTAACGCCCATTGCGGTAGCATAGGTTGTTTTCCAGTAAGCGTGGTGTAATTATCCATTATATCCAGCCAGCTATCCCCAACGACCAATTGGTAGGTTTTTCTGCCCGAAATCGTCTCATAAGTGAGGGTATTATCACCTTGGCTGTCTAAATCAATAAAACCAATCGGCGCATTATCGAAGTGTAACAGATATTGTTTTGAGGATAATACCACAGGAAGCGTGTAATTTAACTGTTCGCTATAATCGCTATATCCATACTGAGCTTTGTTGTAAAGTGGCAGCCGGTGACCGCGCCGATCCATCCCCAAAGCACGTGAACCTGTTCCATATAATGCTTCGATATCGGTTATAGAAAACTCGATGGTTTCCAACGTATCTCTCTCAAAACCGGCTAACTCTGCAATAACTTGTTCATCATCATGGAAATAAGAGATTTGAAAAGGATCTTTTCGGATCCGAACGGAAAGGGCTTCACTTTCTAGCGTGATGGAATTTCGTTGTTCATTTACCTGTGCAATGGCCTGCTGAGGAAGCTCCATCACCACGGCATGAGAACTATCTTCCATAGTTTCTCCGGTTGGAATAAAATGTACTTCCAAGATTTCAGGCGAATAGAATTGAAAAATATACTCGCCGTCATCCACGGTTACCGAATATTGGTTGCCCGAATGCTCGAAATCAATAAAATCCCGATTTGAGTAAGTCGTGCAGCTGAGAAATACCGCTAAAGAAAACACAAGAGTAAGTAAACGCTTCATACATCATAGTTTTAAAAATTCAGCTTAGAATATAATTGAATCTATGAAGTGATGATGAATTAGATGAACTGATTTTTGCTTCATCAATTTTCTCTATAGGCTTTACGGATAGAATCGAAATACAAATTGGAACTGATTATTACTCCTTCTCTTTTAAGTATTGAGTTAAGTATTAATCAATAGAATAATCACATGTTATTTACAGAATATTCACTTCGCAATGTATCATTAAAGAATAGAATCGTGATGGCTCCCATGACTCGCAATCGTGCGGATCAACATCACATTCCCACTGAAATTATGGCCACTTATTATGGGCAGCGATCAGGAGCCGGGCTTATCATTACCGAAGGTGTTGGGCCATCACCGAATGGAGTAGGATATCCAAGAATTCCCGGGATATACAATGATGAACAAACCGAGGCTTGGAAGAAAATTACGGATGAAGTCCACGCAAATAATGGAAAAATCTTTATGCAGTTAATGCATACGGGGCGAGTGTCACATCCATTGAATCTGCCGGACAATGCAAAAGTTGTAGCTCCAAGTGCGGTAAGAATTGAAAGTGAGCAAATGTATACCGATCAGGAAGGTCCTCAGGAATTTCCTACGCCTGAAGCTATGACTTTGGATGATATTGAATCTACCATTCAAGAATATGTGGATGCTGCACAAAGAGCAATCAAAGCTGGTTTTGATGGCGTGGAATTACACGGCGCTAACGGCTATTTAATCGAGCAATTTTTGGCACCAAATGTAAATCAAAGAGAAGATGAATATGGTGGAAGTATCGAGAATAGAAACCGTTTTGCACTAGAAGTGGCGAAGGCTGTTTCTAACGCTATTGGGGCAGATAAGATAGGAATTCGTTTATCGCCGTTTGGAGTATTTAACGAGATAAAGCCTCATCAAGAACTCAATGAACAATATAATCAACTTGCAGCAGGCTTAAATAATATCGGGTTAGCATATATTCACATCGTAGATCACTCTGCGATGGGAGCGCCGGAAGTTCCGCGTGAAATCAAACAAAGTATTCGTGATGCTTTTTCGAACGGAGCAATTATTTTATCAGGCGGTTACACATCAGAAGCCCAGGCGAACGAAGATTTAGAATCCGGTTTGGGTGATTTAATTGCCTTCGGCCGTCCGTTCATTTCAAATCCTGATCTGCCAAGCCGACTAAAAAATAATATCGATTTAGCAGAACCGAATCCTGACACATTTTATACACCTGGGAAAGAAGGATACATTGACTATCCTGTCTCAAACGAATTGGAAGCTGCTGAGTAATATTTGCATACTCAATTTGATAAATCATTATGATTACTAAGACCCTGACTATTAAAGTCGGGGTCTTTTGTTCGATTTATTGCCCGCCTAAGGTCTGAATTAAGTAGGTATCGATTATACTTTGCAGGAAAAGTGCATCTTGATCATCTTGAACACTTAATTGAATGGAATCACCATGATGATCGATTGTTTGTACTCTGCTATCGAGATATGAAGCCTTTTCCCCGGTAAAAAAGGCATAAAAAACACAGGCGTTAAAATAAGTACCGGTCGAATTGGGATGGTTGCCATCAGGATCGTATAAATCTAGTCCGGGTTTTAGCTCTTTTACTTTTTCCCAAAGTGTCCCAATCGGAATCTTTTTAGTATTCGTTTCACTGGCCAGCTCATCGTGCGCACTAGTTATTAGTTCTTGCATGAAGGGATCTCTTTTCGGTGCCCATGTTTCGAAGATTATTGGAATAGCATCTGCATTTCTTATCAATTGGATAAACTTTTTCCCGTAACTCAAAAATTGATCGAGAGAATCAATACTGCTTCTACTTTGATTTTGAAGTACGACAACATCCCAATCACCATTTTCAATTTTCTCAATCGTTTTTAGATCGAATCTTCCATGCCAATGATCGTTTAGTGAAGCGCCACTTGCTGTGGAAGTTCTTGTATAAATGTAGCGATCGCCATTTCTACTAAGTCCCTCAACAAGTTGGGCGAGTCCCCAAAAGTATGTGTAACTATTTCCGACGAAGAGTACTCTAAGCGTATCAAGATTATCTTGAATTCCGATCGTTTGAACCGCACCTGTCAATTTCAGCTGTTCGGATGCTTCTATTTGGAATGGGATGAATACACTAAGCAGGCAAAGAATAATGATTTTGAGCATAGATGTCCTTAATGCGATCTATTATTAATCAGCTCAAATTAATGCCTCTCTGAACGCTCAATGTAAATCATTCACTTTGCAAGTTCAATCATTGGCCCAAGACTTCGTTTTAACAAAAAACCCCAACAAATATTAAATTTGGTTGAGGTTTAAATAGTCGGGACGATCCCGCCGGGCGGGAAACCTGCGATCCCTCGACCCCTAGCCGAGTGCACTACTCACGCCTTAGCGTGACCACGTCCTTCTATTTCGATTTCAAAGTTCTCTGAGCTGTCTACTCTGCTCATAAATTAGCTGTCGGTTCTCAAAAGTTTCACTAATAAAAAACCCCAACCAAATCTAATTTGATTGAGGTTTTACATGGTCGGGACGATCCCGCCGGGCGGGAAACCTGCGACCCCTAGCCCCCTAGCCGAGTGCACTACTCACGCCTTAGCGTGACCACGTCCTTCTATTTCGATTTCAAAGTTCTCTGAGCTGTCTACTCTGCTCATAAATTAGCTATCGGTTCTCAAAAGTTTCCCCTACAAAAAAACCTCAACCAATTTTGTTTTTGGTTGAGGTTTAAATAGTCGTGACGATCCCGCCGGGCGGGAAACCTGCGACCCCTCGGCCCCCAGCCGAGTGCGCTTCTCACGCCCCAGCGTGACCACGTCCTTCTATTTCGATTTCAAAGTTCTCTGAGTTGTCATTTCTGCTCATGAATTAGCTGTCGGTTATCGAAAAGTTTCACAAATAAAAAACCCCAACCAAATCTAATTTGATTGAGGTTTTACATGGTCGGGACGACAGGATTTGAACCTGCGACCCCTCGGCCCCCAGCCGAGTGCGCTACCGGACTACGCCACGTCCCGAGTGACTCAAAGATACAACGATGATGTACCTAATCTCAATCTGTTTTTGAGGACTCATCTTCCAAAAATCGTTTAGCACCTCGTTTCTTAATCCTTCGTTCCAAGCGAAGTGCCTCCGTCTTCGTCGTTGCAAGCGATTGCCAAACCTGAATCCAAGGAATGCCGGATTTTGTAGATTTGGTTTCTCCCGAGTTATGCTGAATCAAGCGTTTCTTAGTATCCTCCGAATAGCCGGTATAATATTTCCCCTTTGATTCACTATATAAAATATAAACGTAATACATCCCCTATTTGCCTGTTGTGCGCTACTCACGCACTTGCATATCAAATTTTCCAACGTTTTTGGGTAAGGAAAGACAGGACCTGATCTCAATTAGATTTTCAATCTAAAATCATTGAAAAAGTATCATCCTTTATCAATCACAACCGTATTCCCATTTCGAGAAACTTGAAATTCGGCAAGATCTCGTTCAGCAGGTCCGCTGATTGGTCTACCATTTAAGTTAAACACAGAATTGTGACATGTACACACGAATCGGTCTCCGGGTAGATTCCAATTATTGGTACAGCCTGTATGCGTGCATACATTTGTAAAAGCCCGAATGGTAGTGCCATCAACATTTACTGCTAAAAAACCACCCGAAACCGAGACAACCATTCCTCCCTGATTTTGTAAATCATCAAAGAATGAGCTGGAAATGTCTAAGGTAACTTTATTGCCATCAATGGTTATTGGGTTCTCGCCGTTGGCGTCATCATCATTATTAGTTTCCGGTCCGGTTGAGGATGAACAGGCTGTATATTGGATTCCTAGCGCTGCAAAAAGTGCAACTGAGCCTGCTTTTTTGAGAAATTCTTTACGATCAGAGTACATATAACTGTTGGTTAATTATTTGAAAGATATGTGCCTGATCGTAATCGAATCACAAATACTAGAAACGAATACCTACAGAGTATTTTAGCATCAGATCAGGAACAGCCAAAACCGTAACACCAACGTCAAGATTCCCGAAAATAGTGTATTGCCGCCCCATAGAAAATGATTGAGGTAAAGGATTACCCAAGTTATTTCTTAAGCTTTCATTATCGTTAGTTGCTATTCCTTCTCCAATAATCACATTTCCACCAATTCGATAGTGCGAATTTTTGTAGCCGGTGAAGCGTCCTAAACTCTGAAAAATCAAGCCATCAATATCCAAGAATAGTAATCGCACAGGAAGCGTTAGAATTTGTGCAGGACTAACCCAACGATCACGCATTCGAAAATCGAAACCAAGACCTAAACCATGTGTTGCGGCCTTACCGATAGTTGTACTACCATGTTTGAAGGATAAATCACCAAAATATCTAGAATAATTAAACGCCATGGTATGCTTACCTAAGCCAAAGTCGATACCTAGCAACAGCGAGGAAGGGATTTGAAGTTCTCCATCACTTACCAATGATGAAATATCTCTTTCGGTAGTTAAGTTTGGTTTGTTAGCCTGTAAACTATCTAGTGCAACTTCAATATCGCCACTTAACACTTCATCCCCTGTGCCAACAAGAAACACCGGCAAGAAAGCACTCGCTACTTTATTGGTCCCTTTCATTTGAAAGGTCGGCATTTGATTGTACACAATCGAGAGGTTGAACTCATCGTCAAGATTGTAATACAAACCGATTCGGGTACCGTATTCAGTAGCTGCAAACTCCCCGTAGGCATTCATAAAAAAGGAATTCGACTCGCCTAGATCTCTGTTTAAGTTTGGGTCGTTCGGATCGTTAAAATATCGCTCATCAGCACCACCAACTACTACTAAACCTGACAGATCGGCCTGTAAATTTCTGGTGTTCGTTAGTTCATATCGTGTAACCGTGGCGCCAACACTCAGTTTTTTTCGTCGAGTTTCAAATATTTTTGCTCCACCTCCCAGCGATAGTGAGGACATTCTGAAATTCATTTGTGTGAGCAACGAAATATTCATTAAAACATCGAATCGAATGGCTACTTCGTCGGTTCCTTGCTCCTGCGCCAATTTTGCTGATAATCCGGTAACACCAAAATCCAGGTTCACAGAAACCGGATAGGTATATGCTCCTGCTAAGGTAAATTTATCGCTAATAGGCGCTGCAAAGGCAATGGATGCAATTTCATCATCAAAACCAACATCCAGGCTGCGCATTTCTGTTGGTTTGATGTAAGTTTCCGGGAAGGTTGTCCACGAAGCTTCGTTCGAAAACTCATCATTAACAGCGGTATCAAGTTCTTCGTTAACCGTTTTAAGTAGCTCTTTATTTACACTAGAGATGTAATTGGTTCCTAATCCCAATCGTGTATCAATGGCTAAATAGCCTTTCTTTAGATTTGTTAGGTGAGCCGGATTTAAGTTAACACTTAATGCTCCATTCGAAACTCTGGAAGAGATAACTCCACCCATACTACCAGAACCCAAGCTACTGCCAACAGTATTTACATTGAGCCCAAAGTTAACATCCATATAGCCACCACGGAATACATGTAACTCGTTGGCATCTTCATTTTCTTCTTCCTGCGCCCATCCAGCTAGTGGCAGAACGCTTAGCACAATCAATACGGTAATTTTTTTTATGAATTTCATGATTATTCCCCTTAAAAACTGATTGTGAAGCTAATACGTTGTGAATTTTGTATCGGATCAATTACATAGGCAAAATCGGATTGCAGCCGAAGTTTGTCTTTAATCCTTATATCGAGACCCGTTCCTAAGGTGAAACGGTCATCATCAATTTCGTTGATTCCTTGCTCGGTTCCTGCCCGAATCATTAACACGTTAACCAATCTGCCTTCTACCCCGGCACGCACCCAATTCGTTCGCTCACTACTCGTTGCCGGTTGAAAATCGACCACAGCCAAAAAGTTCTTTGAGAAGGTCAACGCTGATCCAACAATTAGTTCATAAGGTAAATCTTCGTCGTACTCTCCACGGGCCTGATATTCTACACTCCGTGCCTCACTGTTCCAACTCATAGGGGCGTAAGCATCTCTCACAACCACTCCAAGTTGAAACTGTTCTGTAGGTTGAATTAAAACCCCAAGATCAAGGCCAATTCCATTCGCATCCCCAAAAACTTGTTGCCCAAATCCGATATCTATTTCATCGTCATCGAACACAACGTAATCGTCGCGATTGAGTGTATTGTTTCCGAAAGAAGCATTGCGATACTTTAATGCAACTCCCAAGCTCACAATGTTAAAGCGAATACCGTAGGCGGCATGCACCGAAAGTTCTTCCATGGCTTCATCCCCTGAGGAAATTACAGAAATACCAATGGCGTGCTGATTTCCGGGAAGCGGCATAGTAGCAGAAGCGTAATTGTAGGTGATTAATCCCAGCTGATCGGCTTGAGAAAACCCTGCTTTTATCTCATTGAGTTGTGTTAACCCGGCCGGATTCCAGTACGGACTGTTTTCATCGTCGGCAAGGCCAACAAATGCAAATCCCATCCCAACGGGGCGTGTTCCAAAGCCAATGTCGACGAAGGAACCTGGAATCATCGATAGTTCCTGAGATTGTGCATTGCCGGAAGCAAGCACTGCGAGTGTAACTAAAAGGAGTATGAGTCTTTTCATGGTGCTTACTTGATTAGAATTACTTGTAAAAGTTGAACGTCTTCGCCCTGTTGGTCTTTGGCAGAAATTTGAACTACGTAGCGCCCGTTTCTTGCCATATTTCCGGCATCTGTAAGTCCATCCCACAGAATTTCTTTCGTGCTCGATTGGGAGCCATATCTTCCGGGTTGTTGCAAATCATTCTCCAGAAGTGTTCGCACCAGTTCTCCACGAATATTGAAGATTTTGATGGTAACCTTAGCAGGTGGGAAGGCAGTATCAAGCCAGTATCCAATTTTCACTGGGGCAATATCAGGCGAGAACGGACTAGGTAAAACGGCTGCATTTCGAATTCCTAAAGGTTCATTCGCTGCCAGTACTGCAAATTGCCCAAGTCGTTCTGTGGTTACTGTGCCTGCAAGCTCAGAAAATGTATTTTTCGTTGCAATGTCGCTAAACACTTCCCATTGCAGAGTTGTATAATTAAATCTAGCAATTTCCCGCTCCCCATTATTCAATTCGGATATGGTGGTATCGGTTGGCAAGGTTAGTTGTGCCGACGATTTTAATTCACTTCCCGAGAAAGAAAGCACATAAATCCGATCACCAACGGTGTAACTCTGATCCGAGCCCTGTGCAAATACAAACTTTTTAGAGGGTGGGGGATTGGTTTCTGTTAAGGCAATTCTTGATGTGAAATCAACAGACCCTGCCGGTAATTGCAGTTCCAACCCACCTCCATTGATTAAGGTATAGGCTTCATCCGGTTTTACATTGGCAACTAAGTCAACGCTTTCTGTGCTACCAATTAAGCCTGAAACTGAATCACTTGCCGAAATTATAAACGAGCCTAAGAACGAGTTTGAAGTAGGCACAAACACGCCTCTGTTATCAATAGTACCAAAATTAGATGGTTTAATATTCCACTCAAGACTTTCACCCAGTAACACCGTTTTGCCCGATGTATCGATTGCAGAGTACGAAAAAACATGAGTGGCAGCATTATCGAGCTGCTTTGCGGGCGCGTTTACAAGAATAGACTGTAACGGAATATCACTCACTGAGAAAGAAATACTCGTAGCAACATTACTTCCATTCAAAATTGCTGTAGCTCGCACTTTGTAGGTACCACTTTTTAGAGCTTTTAAACGGATTGAAGTACCGGTTGTAATTGCCAACTCAATGCCTGTGGTATCTGATAAATTGGACACCGATATGTTTCCTAAGGCGTTTTCGCCAACAAACTTATCAGCCAGGGACTTATTCACACCATCACGAACTAACAGTTGCAGATTATAAGTTTCGCCCACCCGTAGAGTTTGCCCATTTACCGATGGTGTAAGTCGAACATTTGTTAAAATTCCACTCGCCAAAGGAGTAATTGTGCGTTGATTACTCACAAAGGTATTTGAAGCATTAGTATCATCAATAGAAGTGTAAAACGTAACCTGCTCTGTAGAGTTAATCGCAGGAATAAACGCTGAAAGCGTATCTCCACTTTGCACCATGACTACTTTTTGGAACTGAGTTTGTGATGCTCTTTTGTAAAATAGATTGCCCGACACTCCCGAATTATCATACCCACTTGGGTTTATCACACGTACCGGAGTTTCTTCATCTGCTAAAATTCGATTCACTACTAATTGCCTGAATGGCAGAACTACTTCATTTTCAATAATTGTTGTATCACTCGGTAATGAAATCCTGATGGTATTTTTTGGAATGAGATATCCACTTTTCGAAACTGCCACCACGTAAGTTGCTTTGCGCAGGTTATCATCCGAAGAAAAACTCCCGTCTGATCCCGTTACAATCTCGTTTGATTCTCCACCTGATATTCCAAATTCCAGAATCGCTCCTTCAAGGGGATTAACTCCATCGGTAACCAATAAATTTACCTGACCACTTGGCAAATTGGTTGTGGGCACATTTCTACGCTGCCCAATATCACCGGCGGTGAGCGATAGGGTATAACTTTTAGTAAAAAGCCCGGATTTAATACGCACTTGATACGTAGTAGTATCCGAAGCACCGGTTTTTACCGGTAACGTGCTGAATCTAAATTGGCCACTAGAATTAGTAGTGGCATTGAATGATGAACCAGATATAGCTTCAACAGAAATACCTTGAACACCATCACCTTTGTATCGAACAATCCCACGCACATCCACAGAAGCTCTGTTTAGTATAAGATCGTTAGCTGTGGCAGTTGCACCGGCAGATACAACAACAGTAACCGTATCCTTTGTAAATCCCTCGCGTTCTGCAATTAAGGTGTAGGTTCCTGTTGGCAGATTTGCAATAGTATATGCCCCAGATTGATTTGTGCTTGCACTAAAACTTTGCCCCGTACTGTTTAATGTGGCCGCAACGTCTACATTCCTCAGGTTTGAAGTTGTAGTACCATTATCCAAAAGCACGTTTCCACTAATTGTGGCAGCATTTGCCAATATCTGGAAACTAACTGAAGTAGAATCTCCTGAATTTAACGCTACATTTCGAGTTTCAGGATCTGAGGTAAATTGAGATTTAGATGCTCGAACCGTGTAGTCTGTACCGGCTTTTATATTACTAAATGTGGCTACACCGTTTGCTCCTGTTTTCTTTGATAAGATTACTGTGGTATCAGCCGAAACTATGGTAACGTTTACGTTAGATTGGCCCACGCCATTTGCATTATTTGCCAACACCGAGATGCTACCAATATTCGCCTGAGCAGAAAAATTCTGAGTATTGGATTCTTCACCTCCCAACACAATTACTGAAGTGGTATCAGGCGAGAATACATACCCTAATCTATTTGCGACTACGCGATAACGACCTGCTTCAAGAAACTCAAACTGATATGCACCTGAAGTGTTTGAATTGGCGAGATTTATGATTTGTCGAGTATCTGCGTTTAATAATTTCACACTGGCAGCGTTTATCCCGGCGTTTCCACTTATCGTACCTTGTTTTACGATTACTTCCAGATTATCACCTAAACTAACCTCATCTGCACCTAAAGGAACATCAATTTCTGTACTCGTATTTTCATACCCTTCTCGGTAGATATCTGTTTCTATCGAGTAACTCACCCCTGTTTCTACGCCTTCAAAAGCGAATTCCCCTACATCGTTAGTTTGAGTGGTAAAAGTTTCGGTATCGCTCGAAGCTATTACAGTTACTCGGAATGGCAGCACCTGATTTTCGGCATCAGTAATGGTTCCGACAATGGTTCCGTTGTTCTGTAATAAAGTGCTGTTCGAAACTAAAGTGGGATTACCCGGATCAATGGTTACAGTAGTGGTATCAGATTTAAAACCGTCCTTACTACTAATGAGTGTGTAATCAGCAGGGATTAGATTCGTAATCTCGAACTGTCCATTAGCGCCCGTGATCGCAAAGCCTGAACCCCTACTTCCGTTTGCAGATAGTTGAACATCTTTAATCGGATCCCCGGTAATAACATTGGTAATTCTACCCTGAATAACTCCATTATTAGGTATAAGATTAGCCACATCAACATCAGTAGCGTTTAAATTATCGAGATTGATAATTACAGAAGAAGCGCTGGCTGTGGTGTAACCGGTTAGAGCCGCATTTACGGAATAAGTGGATGGTTCCACCGCATTAATCGTATACTCACCATTTAAATCAGAAATTGCAGTGTAAGTTACCCCTTCCGTATTGGTTGCGGTGACGGTTGCGTCGCTTAGTATGAGGCCGTTTTCGTCAGATATCGAACCAGAAATACTACCATTTTTTGGATCTAGCTGGCGATTGAAGCTCAAGAAATCGCCATCTTGTAATTCAAAAGTTTCTTTTATAGTAACAAAACCGGTTTTACTTATTTCTATGGTAAATGTGCCGGTTGTTAATCGAGATATGTTAAAGTTACCTTCCTGATCTGAAATAGCGGATGCACCATTACCTCCTTGTTTTTGCAGACTAATAAACGCTTGTTCTATACCACTTCCATTACCATCCGTAATTGTTCCATTGATGAACGCAAAATTTTCGTCTACATCCAGGTCGATGCCCGTTAAATTTTGCCCAATACTTAAACTGGTTGATGTTTCTGAGCGCGTATAGCCTAATTTCTTTACTCTTAGTGTGTAATTACCTGGGTCTAATCCTAGTAAATAATTACCATTTGTTGAGCTTTCTGTACTATCAATGGCATTCCCATTCGAGTTAATGGCTATCACTTTAGCTTTTGATAATACATCTCCACCATCTACCGTAACTTTACCGGCTACTGAGCTGGGATTAGCATCCAGCGCAAAATCTGAAACTACTGTAGTGCCAGCTACCAATTCGTTGGTTGTACTAGAGGCAGATTTATAACCATCCTTGGTAGATCTGATGCTATACGTTTCACCGGCGGGTAAAGAAAAAGCAAATGTTCCATTAACCTGAGTAACAGTGCTTTGTTCGAACGTTGCATCATTGGGTTTAGTAATGGTTACTCTTGCATTTCGTAACGCAGCAGTACCATCAGTTACAGTGCCGCGAAGTGTGGTTAAGTTTTCTACAAGTACAAGGTTTTGATTCACTAACTGCTGTCCCGGCCCAACTGTTAAAACTTCTGTTGAATCACTTATAAAGCCAGATTTAGTAGCTTTGATATACCAACTACCCGAGTTTAGGTTAAAAGAATAGCTACCATTTAAATTATTGGTTATCGATGTGATAGAGCCGGTTGCAGTATTTCTTGCTGTAAGACGAACATTGGATAAAGCTTCACCACCCGCAGTAATTCTTCCAGACACAGTGCCTGCATTTGGAGTCATTTGATAATCTACACCGGTTAGTTCTTGTCCAACTGCCACCGAAATAGTGCGTGGTTCAGGACTAACCAAACCAGTCTTGGTAACCGTAATTTCATGTTCACCTTCCGGCACACTGATTTCATAAAAACCACTACCAGAAGTCTCCACCGAACCAACTCCACGAATCGAAACGAGTGCATCAGCAACACCATTACCATCAGGTAAAGTTACTGTACCTGCAATAGCACTAGGATTTGGGATCAATTCAAAATCCATCCCCGAAATTGTCTCGCCCACTGCAATACCAATTACCAGTTCTCTTTCCTCATTTGATGTATAATTATCCTCAATGGCTTCGATAGTATATGAACCGCTTTTTAGAGAAAGCGTGTATTGTCCATTTCTTCCGGTTATTGTAGATATTGGTTCGCCTACATTTGGTATGGCCTTTACTTCCACACCTTCAAAAATGCTGGTACCTACAGTTCCATCACTATTAGTTATTTGCTCTCTCACAAAACCAGTAACTTGGTTTGCGTTACCTGTTAACACAAAATCCTGATTCTGCAGAACATCACCTGTAGAAAGTGTTATTTGTTGATCTGAAGGTTTAACAAAACCTACCTTTTCTGATGATAACAGCCACTCTCCGCTCGCCACGGTAAACTGATAGAGTCCATCCCCGTTTGTGTTTACTTCGTACGTAAATTCATTGTTTTGAATTCGAACTTTTGCCCGTTGAATTGGTTCACCATCCTCGTTAAATACATAGCCCGAAACGGTGGCTTCATCGTTTATCAGAGTAAAAGATTCAGCAAATGCTTTTTGTTCGTTCAAACCAACGGTTACACTTTGTTCATCCGCACTTATATATCCGGATTTACTTACTGTAGCGTTGTAACTACCTTGGTTTAACGAAATAGAAAATTCACCATTAATATCAGTATTAATTACATCGTTAAAGTCTGCTCCAATACCGGATATATTGACTTGAGCGTCTGGAACAACATCACCATTCTCATCAACAACCAACCCATTTATGGTTGATGGCAGAGGGTTTAATTCGAGTGTAAATCTAGTTTGGGCATCATCTCTGATAGTATGCGTACCACTACCTGATTCAAACCCTTCTTTTGTAGCAGTGAATTCGTAAGTACCAGCAACTAAACTATCATAATGGGTACTATTTTGTACGAAATAAGGGATAGAAGGAGTAACACCACCTGAAACAGCTCTTGCACTTAGTTCAACTCCTAATAATATCGAATTGTCTTCGCTTGATCGGATACTTGCTGCAAACTCACCGGTTTCCACTTCATAGGTAAAAAACCGGCTATTACTTGTAGAACCACCACCGCTATTGTTATTAGTAGTTACATTCCATTGATACCGCCCGTTTTTTAAGTTATCTAGTGCAGGATATTCGATTAATGAATTTGTAGTGGTACTTGTCCAAATCGGGATGGTAACATCTATACCTTGTTGTTTTACTATCTGCAGTAAATTTATTGTGTAGTTGGTAGCTTCCGGTACTTCATCCCAAGAAAAAGTGATCGTTTCTTCCGAGAAAAACACCTCTTCGTTAACCGGTTCAATTAAGGAAGTAACCGGAACGGCGTTAGGATCAAAATAAGTAAACGGTACAATCCCTCCGAAAACCGGACTCGTATATCCTGGATTATTTTCTTCATATACATTTAAAATAGTGTAGCTGTATTCTTGACCAGAATTTAATGGTGGCGCTTCGTCGGTAAATGGCGACTGATAATTAATATCGCCATAATTTGCTGTAGTATTTTTTGTGATGTATTGCCAAACAATGGTAGCTCCTTCTATGGCAACTTCGCCATTTTCATCTTCAACAATATCGAATGGTGTACTGGACAATATTAACCAATAGGAAGGAACTCCTGAAACTGCCGTCCATTGAAATATAGGCGAAGAATTATTTATTGTGCCTCTGGGAGCCGTAATGGCCGGTGCTTCATTAGCCTCAATCAACAGCTGTATTTCGTTTGAATATATAATGCCGTTGGGATCATTTTCGAAGTCAGCCTGAATCTCTGAAGTCGTACGATTAGTTGAATTTGTAATTCGCACGTAGTACCTACCGGGAGTCAAACCTAAATTATCGGCAATAAATTGAGCATTTGTCCCGGAAATATTTTCAGAGAGAACATCATAATCATTAGGAGTTCTGCCAATCAATAGTTTCGCATTTGCCCCATTCAAATTTAATGCTGATTCATCCGGATTTAACCAGGTTAAACGAAAAACTTTATCTCTTTTGATTAAAAGATTAACCGAAAACCCACCATCCGAACCTTGTAGCTCTGCAGGTTTCAGAACAAAAGTTTGAGCATTCAACGCATCAGTTGTTACTGCGAGTAGAAGAATCAATCCGACTTTAAGTAGTACCCCTTTCATAACAATTCTCTTAAAAAGTTCGGTGGCATGGTAATAATAATATCCTTGTGATGATACCAAATCTGTCTACTTATCGGACTAAAAAATCATTTCTACATAATCATGTAGGTGAGATAGAGTAAAAAGAGAAATTTTTTTTACTCATCTATACCTAATAAAATCAGTGCTTATTTGTGATTTGTAAATGATGTACTGAAAAAATTTATTATTAAAACTTTCTAATATTAGAGAATATTAATATATTTGTCTCAGAGAGAGTCAAGCTGGTCAAGAGAGAAACAAAATACTACTGGTCATGAGAGCAATTAACACATACTGGACATTCATCATACTGTTGTTAGTGAGTACAAATATTTTGGCTCAGAAGTCTGCAACAGCAGTGATGAATGTTTCGGTATCTGTTATCAGCGGAGTTACACTAAGCGAAGTAAATACGGTGGATATAAATTTTGATGACAACACCATCTCGGAAGGCGGGTTTGAAATTACCACTCCAAAAAGCATGGATGCCCAAATCGAAAATCAAGAATCAGTGGTTATCACTAACGAATTCGGTGAAAGTATTACCATTGGCTCAGATAGTAGCTCTACCATCGATAACGACGTACACTCTGTAACTTATGGAGCTGATATTGGCCAACCAATGGCAAACCTGCGTGGCACCTATCACGGCACACTAACCACAACAATTTCCTATTTCTAAGTACACCTTTTTATTCTGTACCCTATGCCTCAACCGGGTGATGCCGGTGAGGCTTTTTTATTTCCATAAACTTCCATTCCTTTTCACTTTCACTAATTACAATATGAGCATGAAGAGGATTACACTATTTAGCCTGTTTTTAATTTTCACATTTAATTTACAGGCACAGGAAATACGAACTTTTATTGAGTATAATTGGCCAGAGTCAGATGCAGATACCTCCACCTATACGGTAAAAGGGGAAAGACACGGCATTAGTTTTTTTCCACAATATCAACACCCTGAAGTTGAATATATCCCCGGCGAACAACTCACCTTTGATGTGTACCACACCGTGGATGTTATGTACTATTGGTACAAAAAATGGGCACAAGAATACCCTGAAATTGTAGATCTCTATGAAATTGAGCGCAGTTTTGAGGGACGCCCCATCCTTCAAATGACCATTACAAACAAAGAAACCGGAAAAGACACAGATAAACCAGCGGCTTATTTCGAAGGGGGAAGGCATAGCGGAGAAATTACAAGTAGTGAATCGATTCTGTGGCTTACTAAGCATTTATTGGAAAATTATGGTAAAGATGATGCCATCACCCACCTTATCGACACCAAGGCCATTTACCTGCGCCCACAAAATAACCCCGATGGCTCGAATCTCTATCTACACACCGCTCAACGAAATAGAAGCTCGGTGCGGCCTCATGACAATGATAGAGATGGTTTATTAGATGAAGACGACGAAGAGGATTTAGATGGAGATGGTATCATATATTCAATTCGAGTAAAAGCTACCGGTGAAGAACTTGAAGATGCGAACTACATTGTAGACCCGCGAGATCCATCCGGGAGGTTAATGACTCGCGTGTTAGCCGGCAAAGGCACTCATTTTGTGTATACAG
This sequence comes from bacterium, assembly GCA_024742815.1. GTDB lineage: Bacteria > Bacteroidota > Rhodothermia > Balneolales > Balneolaceae > HXMU1420-13. The sequence goes on along the minus strand of JANSXX010000012.1, from coordinate 70,312 downwards.
AAGGCATAGATAACGATGGTGATGGCGATTACAACGAAGATGGTGTTGGGGGATTAGACCTGCATCGTAATTATGCTGAGAACTGGCGCCCCGGTGTTGGCGGCGATTTAACCGGACGCGGTTATACTCAATACGGCGCAGGAGCTGCACCACTTAGTGAACCTGAGTCAAGGTCAGTGGTACTTTGGATGCTATCTCATCCTAACATTTCGGTTGTTAACTCTATGGATACTCGTGTACCCATGCATTTACGACCACCTTCAACTTCTAAAAGCACCGATCGAATGTATCCGGAGGATCTAGCTATTTATGAACGATTGGATAAATTAGGATTAGAAATAACTGAATACCCATGGGCAGGAGATGTGTACGAAACCTATATGACTCGCTACCCAACCAATCGGATAACAGGCGACCCGTCGAAACCGAGTCCGCTTTTTGGACATGGCCCTGATTTTGGATACTTCTATTTTGGCTCTATTTGGTATGGAGATGAACTTTGGAACAATGGCGCCATGAAAGATTACGACGGTGATGGTGTATATGATAATTACGATGCACTTCGCTGGGATGATGAAGAAAACGATGGTAACGGTTTCAGAGAATGGGAACCATTTCAACATCCCACTCTAGGTGAGGTTGAAATTGGTGGATTTCATCCAAAATTTTTCAGTCAAAATGGTCCGACTTGGATGCTCGAACATTGGGCAGAAAAACAAGCCCTCTTTAATCTCGAAATGGCAATGCAACTGCCACAAATAACCTTAGATGAGATTAATGTGAACAAGATAGACGATTCCACCTATCAGATTTCTGTTCAAATTTCGAATATCGGTAAATTACCGGTAGCGCTTAAACAGGCACAACTTGTAAAAATAGTTCAGGAAGATCGAATTCAACTACATTTTGATAGCGAATTAACCAAAGGGTTCGAAAATGCAAAGATTACGATTACTGAACCTTCATTATATGAAAAAACCGTGTACTTAGGATATACAGAACCGGGTGAATCAAAACGAGCAACATTCAGGGTTACATTAAATGGAGTTGATGGCGCAAAAGGTACAGTGAAAGTACTTTCTACTAGAGGAGGGTACATCGAAAAAGAAATTGAAATTGGTACAATCGGCAGCGAAGAATAGCTACATATTCAATTGAGATAGCCCGAATAAAAAAAGCCGCTACTTTTACGTAGCGGCTTTCTCTTTAGAAATAGTATTTATCTCATTCTAAAACGTATACTTCTGTTGCATTCAACCCTTTAGGAGTTTCTGTAATTGCGAACTCCACTTCATCACCATCTTTTAAAGACTCGTGATGAGCTAGGTTTTCAACATTATTGCGGTGTACAAATACGTCGTTGCCACCTTCATTTCTGGTTATAAATCCGAATCCTTTTTCGTCATTAAACCACTTTACTTTACCGTATTCCATTATTAAATCTTGTATTACTTGTTTGCACAGGTACAGTTGTTCACGAAATATGAGCCCGCGAATTACATTCTTAATCGGCTGTGCGGATATTTTTATTTACAAACTAGAGAAGGGAATCAAATACTGTACTAAAAGACCGAAACCTGACCTTTAACTTGTTGCTTCTAACTTATCATAAATTATTGACAATTCGAAACTTAATATAGATCTATATTATCATACACCTTATTACATTAATTGGTACTTTTATTTAGGTTATCTAGAAGCAATTATTACATGACATTCATCAAGCGTTGGCAGTGCGTTGCCTTACTGTGCATAGTACTTTCGATAAATGTAAAAGCACAGTACGGCTATTTTTACACAGGTAAGGACTACGGGTCTGAAGCTTATTTATCACCGGCTACCCAAATTTTTAATGGAAGCTTTGATATGCTACAAACCAATAACTACACTAATCAGTTTAAAGATTTTGAGCTCCGAAAAGGTCTTCGAATTGCTACACAATCTATTCTTCACCCTTTTAAAACTGTGCAGCAAATCGGTTTTCATACATTCGCTCATTCGGAACTCATCCCTTTTGGGTTTGCCAAATCTTCAAGTGCATGGATCCCAAACTACGCGCTTCACTTTTTAGGTGGAGGAATGGAATATGCTCGAATGACAGATTATTACACCCACCATAACTTTAAATATCCCAGAATATGGGCTGCAATAACGTCACTTACTGAGCAATTGTTAAATGAAGCTGTAGAAATGCGTGAAAAAGAAATAAAACAGCCTTCGGTAGTTGCTGATTGGTATTTTTTTAATATCCCCGGCATCATTTTATATAGCTTTGAACCTATTCAATATTTTTTTTCCCACAATTTGATAATTCGTAGCTGGCTTGGTCAGAGTTCAGTGGTTTTAAGTGATGCCTCTTTACGTAATACCGGGCAATACTATTCAGTAAAAGTTCAGCCAAAAATCATGAGAAACTTTTCTGGTCTTTTTTACATGGGTGCGGGATGGCTATTTGGTTTAGGCTACGACCATAAGGGAAAAACCTTCAGTTTGGGTTATGGCACAAAAACCGAAGAAGTATTTGTCTTAAATGAGGATAAACAAATTGATTATGTAAAAATGACTCCATCGGCTGGCTTATTTATCGATAAGAACAACTCTTTACTAATGTCTTTAGTAGTAACTACGCATAGCGTATATCAAGAAAATATCCGGCTTGACGTTTTTCCCGGAGTATTTAAAATTGGTAAGATATCACCCGGTTTTTGGATAAATTACAGCTTTGATTACGACACTTACCTGGGTATTACATTTAAAGGATTACCCGGAATCGGATTTTAGGAGGATACTATGTACAAAATAATCGGACTTGCAAAAGAAGTAGAATCACCTGAAAACCCTGGTGCACTGGAGCAACGCGTAGCTCTCATCCCCTCCGATGTTAAAAAACTGATAGCCGCAGGCTCTACTGTGTTTGTTGAAGAAGATGCCGGAGTTGGAGTGGGTTTTTCTAATGATGAATATCTCCATGCAGGTGCTACAATAGTTTCACATGAGGATTTATACGCGAATAAAGATCTGATTATAAAGTTTAAAGGTCCTGCTATGGAAAGCATCCCAAAAATGAAATCCGGAAGCACCTTGTTCTGTATGGCTCATTTTCACTCTTTTCCAGATCGGGCAAAACTTTTAGAAGACCATCAAATAAATGTAATTGCGATGGAAAGCGTGGTGCAATCTCCCGAGAAATTACCTAAAGAATTAGTTTTGGGCACCATGGCTGCTGATAACTGCGTGGAAATGGATTTAAGAGTTGCGGGAATTGATCAAGATCAGTTTCATGTGATCGGTTACAACACGAAAATGGCCGGTGTGATACGAAGGTTGATGAATCACAATCCTAAAAATCTTGTATTGCACCACGCAAATGGCAACATCAAGGATTTAGGTGAATTAAACGAACAAATTCGTGTTGTTTTCGACTCTACCACCATTCAGGATGCGCCTACCCTCATCAAGGAGCTCGAAAAACATAATGTGCGCTATTATGATGTTAATGAGTTCATCATTCAACATGGAGATCAAGCTCTCAAATATTATCGCCATGTAAACCCAGCTCCAGAATTTGGTAAACGCAAAATCGAGGCTTTACATGAAACAGGGCGTGCCGGTGCCCGATATGGCTTAGAACTATTAGCCACCAAAAGCAGTAAAGCACTTAACCCGGAGGAAGCAACCGTTACAGTTCTTGGCTATGGTAACGTTGGTATGGGCGCCATTCATGAATGCTATAACGCAGGAGTAAAAGAAATTCGGGTTTTAGGGAAGCATCAAACACAGCCTGATAGAATCGAAGAGTTCATACAAGATGCTGATTTAATTATTAACGGCGCTGAACAACCAAAGCATTTACGCGGTAAAAACTATTTAATTACTAAAAAACATACCGAATCTCTATTGGAAAAAGGCACTGTTGTAATCGATTTAATCGGTGGCTCCGCAACCAATCGAAGTGCTGTTGAAAACGTTATTGAATGTACCTACCTCACTAACCCGTATTTTGAGGAAGATGGAATTTTATTTTCGGCATTATGGGGCTGGCCAATGATGGGTTTTATGCGCGAAACTGCTACTAAATACAGCGGTCAGATTGTGGAAATACTCTTAGGTGAAGATCAGTTGATAAGAGGGATCAACCATTTAGCTCCGGGTGTAAAAAAAGCTTTGGTATGCGGCCCATTTTATTAACTTAAACAGGCACTATAATTCTAAAATTGGCGTTGCAACAGAGAGAATCAATACCATGCCATTACAAAAAAAAATATCAAGATTTAGCCTAATAGGCTTGCTGTTAATTTCACTTACGGCTTGCTTTACTACCAATAATCAGAACTCTGAAATTGCTCTAGAATTTGTAGAGGGTGAAGTTTTCATCCGATTAGAACGTGGCGTTTCCTACCAGGATTTACTGGAACTTGCTGAGGATTTGGAGTTCGAAATTGACCGACCACTCGGCAATGGCTACGTCGTAAAAGTACCAAAAGACGCTGAACCACTTTGGATTACTCAGTTAAACTCCGTTCTGATAATCGATGAAGCCAGGTATAATGTTTTTGGCTACGATTACTCCATTTCCATTAACGAACCGGAACCATCTGTAGAAAACAACGAGCTTACTATTACAGTTAACTACTCAGGTTGCGATGACGGACATACATTTAAACTAGAGCACCCACAAACTTTTTCTAACAACCTCAACATTTGGCTGTTTAAATCTACCCCGGATCAAGATTGCGACGCTTATTTCCAAAGCGAATACACATTCAGCATTCCTCGCCTTGTACAACTTGCTTCCAGAGTTATTATCGAAGATCCTTATGGAAACGAAGTTCAACTTTGGCCGGAATTGGTACCCGAAGAAAGTGATTAATCCAATCCTAAAATCTTACGATTTGTATCGGCGTTTATATCGCCTCCGGCAAAGTCATCAAATACTTTAGTTGTAGCTTCGATTATATGCTGTTGAATGAAATCTGCTCCTTCTCGTGCTCCTTGTTCCGGGCTCTTAATGCAACATTCCCATTCCATAACAGCCCACACATCGCAACCATATTCCGTTAATTTTGTGAAGATGGTTTTAAAATCGATTTGTCCGTCTCCCGGCGACCGGTAACGCCCGGCCCTGTGTTTCCAGGTTCCGTATCCACCAAAAGCTCCTTTTTTTCCATTTGGGATAAACTCAGAATCTTTAACATGAAAAGCTTTTATAAATTCATGGTAATGATCGATATACGTTATATAATCTAGCTGTTGGAGCACAAAATGACTGGGGTCATAAAGAATGTTCGCTCGTTTGTGATTACCTGTTGCTTCCAAAAAGCGTTCGAAGGTAACCCCGTCGTGTAAGTCTTCGCCCGGATGGATTTCGTAACACGCATCTACACCGTTCTCATCAAATACATCCAGAATCGGGAGCCATCGTTTCGCTAATTCTTCAAACCCTTGATCTACAAGTCCATCGGGTTGCTGCGGCCATGGGTGAAAATATGGCCAAAGTAACGATCCTGAAAACGTTGCATGCACATTCAGTCCGAGTCTGCGACTGGCAATTGCCGCTTTTTTCATCTGATCAACTGCCCATTCGGTTCGTGCTGCCGGATTATTTCTAACCTCAACCGGTGCAAAATTATCGAACATTAAATCATAGGCAGGATGAACAGCCACTAACTGCCCTTGTAAATGTGTAGAAAGTTCTGTGATTTCCAAACCGTATTCTTCAATTTTTCCTTTTAGCTCATCGCAATAGGTTTGGCTTTCCGCTGCTTTATCTAGGTCGATCAACCACTTATCCAGCGTGGGAATTTGAATGCCTTTATAGCCCAAATCCGCAGCCCACTTACATAAGCCATCCAATGAATTGAAAGGCTCACTTTCATCAATAAACTGTGCTAGAAAAATTGCCGGTCCTTTAATCGTTTTCATCATTTGTTAATCTGTTACGTTTACCCAAATATTTCCTTTTTCTGTGGATTCTATCACAGCCTCCACTAAACTCATTCCATGCACACCATCCTCAATGCCAGGATAGTCGTAAACATCCATATTGTGTGTTGTTCCCGCATCGATGGCGCGTAAATGCATTGCAAAATTCCTATAGATATTTGCAAAGGCTTCTAAATATCCTTCCGGGTGGCCGGCTGGAGAACGGGAATTAGCTTGTGCTGCTTCCGACACATACCCGGTACCAGTTCGGTATATTTGATCGGGGGCATCATTCCATTTTACTAACAAGGTATTCGGATCACGCTGTGTCCACTCAAGGCCGCCTTTTTCGCCATAAACCCGTACTCGAATTGCATTCTCTTCGCCTGCAGATACTTGTGAAACTGTCAACACTCCCGGAACTCCGCCCTCAAACTCCATAAAAGCGCTGGCGTCGTCATCCAATAAACGTCCCGGAACAATCTTTTTAACCATCGAAAGTACTTTAGTGATTTGTAATCCGGACACATATTCTCCCATATTAGCAGCATGAGTACCAATATCGCCATAGGCACCGCTTTTTCCTGATTTTGTTGGATCGGTACGCCAAGCCGCCTGCTTTTGATCAGTATCTTCAATTTTCTCAGCCAACCAACCTTGGGGATACTCCGTCATCACTTTTCGGATGGCTCCAAATTTGCCGCTTTTAACCAACTGTCGGGCTTCTTTAATCATTGGATAACCGGTATATGTATGCGTAAGCGCTAATGGTAATCCTGTTTCATTTACTTTTTTTCGGATCGCAAACGCCTCTTCCATGTTAAAACAGAGAGGTTTATCGATTATTACCGGAAATCCGTGCTCCAGTGCTAACAATGCCGGCTCTGCATGTACATGATTTGGTGTAACTATAGAAACAAAATCCATACGTTGGCTTTCAGGCAAATCAGCTTCGGTTTCTATCATCTGCTTGAAAGAGTCATATACACGACTTTCATCCAAAAAAAGTTCTTTACCGGTTTGTTTAGAGGTTGCAGGATCTCTACTAAAAGCTCCGCATACTAATTCAATTTGTCCATCCAGATTGGCTGCAAGGCGATGCACTGCTCCGATAAAAGCGCCAACACCGCCACCAATCATTCCCATTCTAAGTTTTCTATTGGTTAGGCTCATTCTACTACAGGACTTAAATCTGATTCTTTTTCTAAGGAATCGTCGGCTTCTTTATCCCAAAAAGTGAGAAAGAAGAGTGCAGCTACTCCTAAAGCGAGGATTCCGGGCATCACCCAAAACGATTGCGCCCCGCTTAGCCAACCTTCGCTGGTCGAACCGTCCAGGGCGATACTGTCGCCCCACCAACCCAGCACGTAATTACCGATTAGCATCCCAGCACCATAGGTTAGCAGATTAAAAAACCCTTGCGCACTCGCTCTCAAATTTTTTGGCGCTTTCTTATCCACATAAAGCTGACCGGTTACGAAGAAGAAATCGTAACAAACGCCATGTAATGCAATGCCTAGAATAACTAAGGCTGTTGAACTTGGAAAAAATCCGAACAAGAAATAACGGGCCGTCCAAGCAAGCATACCTACTAATAACATCCATTTTACTCCTAATCGGTATAAGAAAAATGGGATGGCAAGCATGAACAATACTTCGCTCATCTGCCCTATTGCCATAAAGGATGGCGATTGTGCCCCAAAAGCAACTGCTGCGATAAAGTCGTTGGTGCGTGCGTAATAAAAGGCTAAAGGAATACTGATCGCAAAACAGCAGAACGAAAAAACTGCGAAATTTCTATCGGTTAATAACTTAACAGCATCTAACCCTAAAGCTTGTTTTAGATCGAATTTTTCGCCTTTGGCCGAAGGCGGTGTTTCGGGTAAAGTGAAGCTATACAAACCATAAATAACAGAGATTACCGCACTCACTTTCAAAGGGATGTCAGTAGATTGAATATTACTTTCTACGCCGGTTATCCATCCAAGTAGCGGAACTTCGAAAAAACCAAGCACCGTTTGAGCTACAATAAAACCAGCTACAATCCACCCTATGGTTCCCCAAACTCTGATTTTTGGGAACTCTGATCCAGGATCATTAATGTTTGCAAATGCTATGGCGTTTACGAGTGCCAATGTGGGCATGTATAGCATAAAATAGGCCAGCATTATCCAAATAAATAAGCCCGGTTCTGTAATAGTAGAAGCATACCATAACAACGCAGCCCCTAATAAATGAGAAATCGCGTTTACTTTTTCGGCATTAAAAAAACGATCAGCCAATAATCCAACAAACACCGGAGCCAGTAATCCAGCCCAGTTGTGAGTGGCATATGCCGACCCAATAATTGTATTTAAGCCTTCTTCTCCACTAAAAATTTCGAGCAGATAGGCCCCCATTGTTACAAAAAACGCCCCCCAAATGAAGAACTGAAGGAACATCATCAAACTTAGGCGTGCATTAATATTTTTCATTGAATTTGATTAGTTAGTATCCGGATCACTTGGTCGGAAAATCTAAAGCATATCTCGCCATTTCCAAAAAAAAAGGAAGGGCTTCCAAAAAGTTTAACAGTCGGTATAGTTATCTAGTCATTTTTCGACTTTAACTCGTCAAATTTCCGCTGTTCGTTTATGTTTAACTTAATTTTCGGACATTAAATCCTATGATCTACTTGAAGCTTGAAACTCAATATTGACATGAGAACTTACAATTGAAAGTATATCGCGAACTAGTTATTAATGTTTTCCACAAAAATCGGGGTAACTATTGTATGTATCGACCGGCATTTATTTTAGCACTATACTTTTTAATTGTTGTGAATTGCGGCATTGATAAATCCCAAGAAATTGATCAAAACACGCCACCTGAATACCTGATCGGTACTTTCGAAGATGATTATGAAATACAGTATTTAGTAAACGACTCCCTTTTTATTCTTCTGCCTGCTGATGTGTATCATATAAAAAAATGGAATGTAGATGGTCAATATATAATTGCTCAAAATGATTCGATGAATGCCTATGATCCGGGAGCGTGGACTCGAAACGATTGGATCAAACTGGAGAACATGGAACCGTTTGAGTGGGCTTTTTGCCTTAGCATTTATAATGCTGGTAGCGCCCAGGAAGCCGAGGCATTTACAGAAACAAATCCGCAAACTCCCCGCACAGGCTGTAACGGCTTTCCATTTTCACGAATGAAAAGGATAACAGAAGTGCATTCTGATAAAAACAACTACTCCAACTAAAACTATTACTATGCTTAAAGCTTCAACTTTCGACTTCTTATCCGACTTAAAAAAGAACAACAATCGCGATTGGTTTACCGAACATAAAAATCGTTATCAGGATGCACATCAAAACGTGATAGCATTTATGGATGCACTGATTACAGAAATGAAGAAAGTGGATAACATTGAAAACGAATCGGGGAAAAAATCGATGTTTCGAATCTATCGAGATGTTCGTTTTAGTAAAGATAAATCTCCTTACAAAACAGCACTTTCAGGTAGTTTAAAACGAGCTACCCAATGGCTGCGCGGGGGATATTATATACACATTGAACCGGATAACGTATTTCTGGGAGTAGGGTTTTGGAATCCAAACCCATCAGACCTAAAAATGATTCGTGATGAGATTGCCCATGATGCTCAGCCTTTACGAAACATCTTAAACGATCCGGCTTTCAGCAAAACTTGGGGCGCATTAAAGGGCGATCAGGTGAAAACTGCACCTAAAGGGTTTGCGAAAGATCACCCGGCAATCGATTTACTTCGTTTTAAGGCTTTTACTTTTATGAAGCCATTTACAGATGCAGAAGCTCAATCGGATGATTTTTTATACGAGGTTGTAAGGGCATTCTTAGAGGTGCGTCCGTTTCTTGATTATATGAGTGAAGTACTTACCCGACCACTTGATGAAGCCTGATTGATCAGCAAAACGGCCTTAACGAGGCTAATTTGGAACAATTTACCGAAAAACGACTTACTAATGGTGTATCAATTAAAAAAACACAATTATGAAACGCACTATTGGAAGCATATTAGCCGGCGGCGGACTACTCGGTCTCATTTACTTTGGATATCAATATTTCCAGAATTCAGAATCTTTTGAAGCATTTGGAGCCGATGTTGCTGTTAGTACCGGCAATATCACCCCGGTAATCATCTCGGGAGTTGTTTTAGTTTTAGGCTTAGTGATAGCGCGTTTAAAATAGTTAGGAGATTTCATGTTACGTTGGAGCATTTCTTTTTTAGTAATAGCCATACTTGCAGCCATTTTTGGTTTCGGCGGAATTGCCGGAGCTGCTGTTGATATCGCTAAGATTCTTTTCTTTGTATTTGTATCTCTGTTCGTATTATCACTTATTCTTGGAAACAATCCTTCCACAGAATAAACCCAATACGTGCATACAATATCCCTTTTAGAACAAACAGTAGGCATTCCTTTCACTCACGATAATTCTGTTGAGGTGCTGAAAAATGGGGATGAGATTTTTCCGGCAATGTTAACGGCCATCGAAAATGCCACGCAAAGTGTTGACTTTTTAACCTTTGTGTACTGGGAGGGGAACATTGCGGAAAAGTTTGCAGAAGCCCTATCCGAAAAAGCCTCTCAGGGAATACAAGTTCGGGTTTTACTGGATGCATTTGGTGCATTGCCAATGAATAAGGCACTGCTTGATAAAATGAAAGAGGCTGGAGCGCACGTGATTTGGTTTCGCCCATTAGCGCGATGGAAAATCTGGAAATCAGACAACAGAACGCATCGAAAGATATTAATATGCGACGATCAAGTAGCGTTTACGGGAGGCGTTGGAATCGCACAAGAATGGGAAGGTGATGCACGTAATCCCAACGAGTGGCGCGAAACACATTTCAAATTAAATGGATCTGCTGTTAGGGGTATAAAATCTGCTTTTGTAGAAAATTGGATCGAGGCGACCGATGCACTTAATCACGATCTGTTTAAATCTGACGATCATCCATCCTCGGGCACAACCAGCGTACAAGTACTGCGAACTTCTGCATCAGTGCGATGGAGTGATATTGTATTGTTATATCAAACGTTGTTATCGAGTGCGAGCAAGAAAATTCATATTTGTACGGCTTACTTTAACCCGGACGATGCATTGGTAGAAATCTTATGCAAAAAAGCCGCGGGTGGTGTAGATGTAAAGATTATTCTGCCGGGATCTCATACCGATAAACGGGTTTCCAAGATTGCTGCCGAGGATATTTTTGAACCCCTTCTCGCATCAGATATTGAACTCTATTACTATCAGAAAACGATGATGCACGCCAAAATTCTGCTGGTAGATGATGAGGTGTCCTGTTTTGGCAGTGCAAACTTCAATCATCGGTCGATGCTTAAAGATGATGAAATTAATTTAGTAGCCATCGATAAAGCTTTGAATACAGAACTAGATGCACATTTTGAGGAAGATTTATCAAATTCCGAACGTGTGACTCGACAACGTTGGAAACGACGGCCATTATCCCGAAGAATGTATGAATCAGCCATTCGATTGATAAAGGATGAAATCTGATTAATCAGTCAGTCCTGTACCAAAGGTAAGTTGATTTCCTTCGATTTGAATGTGAATAGTATTTGTACTTACAGCAAGGATTGATGATTTAAACCGGTAAGCTCCTCACTAATCTCCCATAATTTTCTCGCTGCTATAGGATCCATAGCTTGTTTTCGTGGTGTTTTAACTTTGCAATCGGCAAAATACGCGCCGTTTACTTCTCCCACCTCGGGTGATGTAGCAAGATAGATTGTAGTTTGAGCTCCTTCTTTTTCGGATTTCATAAAGGGCTGCCCCATCCACCAAAACAACTTAAAAATAGGGCGTAATCCGGCACTAAAATTGGTTTTTACCACGCCCGGGTGTAGGCAGTTTGCTGTTACATCGGTTCCTTTTAATCGTTCAGCTAACTCAATGGTAAACAGAATATTGAACAGCTTAGAATTGCCGTAAGCTTGCCAAGCTTTAAAATTCTCTTTCTGTTGTAGATTATCAGGATCAAAGGTTCCATTTCGATGTGCTTCGGAGGCTACATTAATAATCCGGGCTGATCCTGAATTTAAAATGGTTGACAGCAATAGATTGGTAAACAGAAAATAGCCCAAATGGTTTACGGCAAAGGTACTTTCAAATCCATCCACCGTCTCTTGATATTCGCTGGCAATAAAACCGTGGTTATTTATCAGAATATCAATTTTTTCGTATTTATTGATGATCTCATCGGCTGCTTTTCGAATTTCATCCTGACTCGAAAAATCACACAAAACGATATCAATGCCTGCACTTGGTGTGTCCTGCTGGATTGCTCGTTTTGCAGCAACGGCTTTGTCTTCGTTTCGGCAAACCATCACAATAAATGCACCTTGCCGTGCAAGTTCTTTGGCAGTTTCGAATCCGATCCCGGAATTAGCTCCTGTAATTATGCATAGTTTGTTTGTCATGGCAGAATGATGGCATTGTGTTTGCTGTTAATCTATGGTTGAAACAATCGATTTCAAATTCCCATTTCGTAGAAAAGAACACAATGATTCAGCAATATTTAAATTCAATTGAAAAATTTATCGTCGTGGGCGATCGGGTACTAATTAAACCTCGAGATCTTGAAACGCATACCCGCAGTGGATTGGTACTACCAGCCTCGGTAAAGGAAAAAGAAGAAATCCAAAGTGGATACATTTTAAAAACCGGTCCCGGTTATCCGATCCCAAATATGGAAGTAGAAGAAGCATGGAAAGGAACCGAAGACACCAAATATATAGGGATGCAAGCGACCGAAGGTGATTTAGCTATATTTCTAAAAAGCAGAGCACACGAAATTAAGTTCGAAAACGAAACCTATTTGATAGTACCGCATTCGGCTATTTTGTTGTTAATCAGAGATGAGTTGGACGGGTAATGGCGCAGACTGAAACCATCACCATTGATCCAAAATTAAAAAAACATTCACCTTTCGAAGATTTTCAAGCGCTGCTGATTGGCTCACTGCTAGTAGCTTTTGGAATCGCCATTTTTACAGAGCTGAAATTTCTTACCGGTGGAACAGCCGGTTTTGCCTTCCTGATTTCGTACTACACCGACTTCAGTTTTGGACAGGTCTTTTTTGTTCTGAATCTTCCATTTTATGCACTCGCTATCTGGCGATTGGGCATTCCTTTCACACTTAAAACTTTCACTGCGGTTTTTCTACTTTCAGCATTTACTGAGCTCATTCCACGTGTTTTTGAGTTTGGAGCCATCACTCCTTGGTTTGGTGCCGTTTTTGGCGGATTAACCATTGGCACCGGTGTTTTGATGCTTTTTCGGCACAAAGCCAGTCTGGGTGGGGTTAACATCGTTTCGCTATACTTGCAAAAATTTCACAATGTAAACGCTGGCCGTTTTCAAATGGTTGTGGATGTGGCCATTATAGTTTGTGCATTTTTTGTTGTTGATTTCTGGTCGGTGGTGTATTCTGTACTCGCGGCAATTTGCATGAACCTGCTTTTGGCTATAAACTTTGTGAAGGGCCGCTATTTGGGTTCACTCGATTAACTAATACTCTTATTTATGAAACGATCTGATTTTCTTAGGAATACTGCACTAATTGGAGCAGCAACACTTTTGCCATTTCCGGCATTTTCAAAAGTAGCTATACGATCAAATTTTACAGAAATCAGGCGTGGCGTTGGCATGTACACCGAGCGCGGAGGAACTATTGGTTGGTTGATGAACGACAACGCCTTGGTTGCTGTGGATTCTCAATATCCGCAAACTGCTGCTAATTTTATTGCCGGTGTAAAAGATAAAACATCGCGCAAGATGGATTATCTCATTAATACGCATCATCATGGTGATCATACTGCCGGTAACGTGGCTTTCAAAGACTTTACCTCACATATTGTAGCACATAACAATGTTCCCGGTTATCAGAAAGCGGCGGCTGAATCGCGAGGACAAGAAACTGTGGACGCGCAAGTGTATGCCGATATGACTTATGCCGAAAAATGGAGCCAAGATATTGGAAATGAAACCATTCACCTAACGCATTATGGCCCTGCCCATACCGGTGGTGATTCTGTCGTCTATTTCGAGCAAGCAAATGTGGCTCACATGGGCGATTTGGTGTTCAATCGCGCTTATCCCTTTATCGATCCGGGCGCCGGAGCAAACATCGCAAATTGGGTAAATGTTCTCCGATCAACTGCCGATGATTTGCCTAACGATGCCATCTACATTTTTGGCCATGGCAATCCAACATATGGTGTGCAAGGCTCTAAAGGTGATGTTATTGTGATGAGTAACTTTTTAGAAGAACTGCTTACGTTTGTGCAAAAAGGAATTGATGAAGGTAAATCGAAAGAAGAAATTGCGAAAACAGAAGTGCTTCCCGGATTTGAAGAATTCGCTTTTGAAGGATGGTTTCTCGGGTTAGACTTCCAGATTAATACCGCCTACGACGAACTAACAAAGTAATCTTAAATTCCAAATTCCAAGGTTTAAATTTCAGTAGGACAGATTTTTCGGTGTTTTAGAGCTTCTTAGTGAATTTCAACATTGGAAATTGTTTGAAATTTGCTCCCTTGGAATTTGGAATTTTACACCTTTAATAATCGTATTGATACCGCACATCAATGCCCTGTCGTGCATCGTCGCCCTGTGTGATTATCAAATCCCAGCTTTCATTCAGAATATATTCCAGCACAAACAATGTTTTTGGTGTTGAGCTGGTGATTTCATTGATTATTGAAAAGAATGTGCGATCGTTTAAATACCACCCTGTTCTAATTGCAGTAGCTCCATTTTGGCCGGAGTTATCGATCTGCACTACATCTACGCCAAGTTCGCGAGTAGCTAGTGTTTCAACCTGATCCAAAAGCACATCCGCTAATGCCTGAAAAGCCATAGCATCGTTACCTTCGGCGAGTACACTTTGCCATGAATCCAACGAATAGCACGGTTTATTAAACAAGGTGTAGCAAATTACATCCGATTGCTCCATTTCGGGTTCACTTTCGAAACTGAATTCCGGGTCGTCGGCAGTTCCGGTAATTACGTAATAAAGCACCACCGATTCCCCTTTTTGCCGAGTTTGTGGTACGTAAGCACTTCTAATATCCAGCTCCGGATTTTCATAATCTCCAATAAACTGGAAGGTTCCCCGCTCGATCTCGAAACGTTTTCCAAGTGGGCGAATATATCCTTGATCGGCATTAAGTGAGCCAAAAAGTCTCATTTCCTGATCACGTTCTTTGGCAATTTCGAGTGTACCTACCGGTTCGAGTTCCAGATCTAGGTAGTCGCGCGATCGCACAAAAAAGTCGCGACGTAATTCTAAAGTCATATCAATTTTAAGGGAATCGAAGGGAGCAAAGCTATCAATTCCTTCGTCTTCAAGTTCCACCTCTTCGATGGCTTCTTCTCCAAAATTCGAGAGATAATAGTAGCCACTATTTATAATCAAATTACCTGATAGCTCAGGCTGTAAAAGCTCTCCTTTCATGGCTGCATCCAAATCAATAGCCAATTTCATGTCCCTTGTATTCGAAATCTCGAACAATCGTGCATTAGTTTTGATGTCGATATCGGAGGGAGAAAGCCCGTCTAAGGCTGCCGAACCATTAGCGGTAAACCGTCCTCTTCCACTTTCCGCATAGATTCTGTTGATGGTCAATTTCTCGGGATTCACATTAATCTCAGAATTGATATTCCGAAGTTTTATTCCGGTAAAAGGAACATCAAAACTTGCGTTCTTTACATTTACAAAACCATCGGGTTTAATTTCACCAACCGTACCGGTAAAGGCGATGTCGGCATTTAATTCCCCTTTTAACCCTTTCACATAATTAGGATCAATAAAATCATCAAATAACGCCAAGTTCAGTTTGTTACTCACTGCTTGTATGGCAAGATTATCTTCGTCGCCAGGCAGCTTAAATTCATATGTTCTAAAATCGATGGCGAATGGATATTCGATGGTAATTTCGGCCGCTGAAGTGTTGGCCGCAAATATTTCGGATTGTACATCCAGAGATTGACGTTCTGCGCTGTACGTAAATTCTGAGGTTATCGTATTAATGGGAATACCGGAAAGAACCGGCTCATCGATGGTTAATTGTCCGGTAAATGTAGGCGAGCCGGCCGTTCCTCTCATCGAGCTATTAAAAGAAGCTATGCCTGTTGTATTTTCAATTCCAGCTTCGGCAAGCAATTGTTTAAATTTGGCAAGATTAGTTGGCTTTAGTGATAAAGATCCACTCACAGATCTTCTATAAAACTCATCGTCCAAAGAATCTGCATTAATCACAAAAGGTACATCTGCCGATCCAGTTAACATCACCTGATTATCCCAACTTAACCGCGTTTCCAATTGCAAGCGTTCTTCAGAAATCTCGAAATTGGTAACTAAACTGTCGGCTTTGGTTTCGTTATAGTTAATGTTGCTGATGATTGCATTTCCTTTTCCTGATGTAAGCTCGCCATCTTGACTGTACTGAATTTGCCCTGAAAGTAGCCCGTCCAAAAACCGTTCGCCTAATACAATCTCCTGAATCAGTCCTAAATCGAAATTGGTACCATTTAGGTGTACTTCCTTATCAAGCTCACTTAAATACGGGATTGAAAACTCAAAATAGGCACCGGTTTGTGAGGATAGAATGAGTGTATCAGTACCAAATCCTTCTTCAGTTACCCGGACATTATATGGCTGTTGCAACACCAGATTTGACCCCGAAGTGATGAAATCAAATTGAGTAAACCGAACATCCATCAGCATTTTGTTCAAATCTTTTGTGAAGTTTGCTTTCTGCTCTAAACGGCCACGTTCACTTCCTGTGATGGTGATTGATAAATCTGCTGTTAAAGAATCGGAAGTTGTAAAACCGTTCACATCCATCATAATATCCTGTAAAACAACCTCTTGCAGGCTTGGCTCCTTGATATTAAATCCTCCATCAAACCCAATGGTTTCTGCAAATCTAAGGCTAGCCTCGCCATTAACAGAAATTGCACTGAACATCGAATCAACCATGACGTTATTTAGCCCGAGATCAAATATTCCTTCTAACCCTTGGTTTTCAGCTTGGGTTATTTCGCCCGTTAATTTACCTGTTGCCTGTAAGGTTTGTAGCCCCAAAAAACCTGCCAATGGCTGCGTATTTAACACATCCAGGTTTAAGCTTAATCGGTTATTGGGATCGGTTAAATCGAATAAATTTCGTTGCCCTCTAATTTTCCCTGACGCAATTTCACTATCGATAGTTCCTTCTTTAAGGATCAGAATACCTTCATCCAGATTGATGCTGCTTTTAAAAGTATCGAGTCGCGCTTCATTTATCTCACTGTCGGTGATGGATAATGTACCAAAGAGATTCATCGTTTCTAGCGACTTACCATTTCCTATCCCGTAAAAACTGCCGTTTATGTTGGTAGTATTGCCTTCCAATGGCTTAAAACTACCGGCATTAATGGAATCAAATTCTATCTGATAGCTATACTCGGGAATTTCGCTAAAGATATTTGTTGCCTGAAAATCTGCCTTAACCTCGTTTTCTTGTTTTTTTGCAAAAAAGTCGGCGTATGTTTTTAAATCTCCGAACTCACCGGAAAGGCGAAGTGCATCGAACTCTTCATCAAATAATTGAATCGGAATCAGTTCATCTTCATCGAGTCTTTTATTGGCTAGCGAATAGGTCCAGCCTGAATCGGGAACCGCCCAACCAAATCCCTTTACGGTTCCGGATAGTGTAAATAATCCGCTCAGACTTTCATTTTGCGTCCATCTCCTTGGATTAATCTCCACCAGTTCATATCCAACTTCCCAATTTGGTATTTCTTCAAATAAACCGGTTATGTTTCCATCAACAAATATTTGTTCATTGCTTTGAGTATTGGCTGAAAATTGTGTTTCAACTTCACCATCATCAATAGTACCCTTCCATCGAATTGCAGAAAGTTGGTATTCGTTATACCGCGGATTAGATAATTCTCCTTCCCAAGTTCCTGAGTATTCATTGCTTGCGGGACGTATTTCTCCATTCCATTGAAACGAAAACGGACCTGTAGCTATATATGTACTGTCATTTAATACCTGATCGAAATTCAAATAAGAAGCATTAACCTCCAGCGCATTTACTGTCCATTCGGGTTCTGAAACAACACTTGCACTTATCTTTCCTTGTTCGATGTTATCACTATCCAAATGCACAGTGACTTCGAACTCTGAAAAATTTCCCTCTAAACTTAATTGTAGATCAATGTCATCCGCATTTAATTCCTGATTGGTCCACGTAGTGATGGTTTTTTGATAAACAGGTGTGCCGGCGAACCTGCTATTCACTTCTTCATTAGAAAGATTAGCATCCACACTTCCGTTTAGGATAGTTTCCCCTACTTTTAGGATAATGTCGTTGAGTTGAATGGTATTATCATCAACAGCACCTTGCAGTCCAACCAATAAATTTCCAGGTAATTTTCCGCTTTCTATGGCAAAAGAAATATCCTGAATGGTAATAGCATTAGTTTCGCCTACTTGTAGTGAGGTTGCCAATTGAAAATTATCGACAATAAGAGCGGTATCTTTGAAAAACTCTTTGTCGCGATATTCGGTCCTTAAATCGCTGATCGAAAAGATATCCACCACAAAGGTAGTTGTACTTTCTTCTTCACTTGCAGGGATGAGTTCTTCAAAATTAGGATTGTTGAAGTTTGCTAACACCGAATCCACATAAATACCGCGGATGTTTACATCACCAAATAAAAGTTCTTTAATGGAATAATCGATTAGGATTTCCGCAATCTTAACATCGTTCTCAGCTTTTTTCCAACTCAAACCTTGGATAGATAATTGTGAAAATATCTCGCCGGTTACTTCCTCGATTTGTACTTCGGCATCCAGAATCTGAGAAGCTGTTTCCTCAATCTTTTTCTCTATGGTGTTAAACAACCAATCGCTCTGTACAAGCCATGCCCCACCAACATATACGCCGGCTACTATTGCTACGGCGATAGCAATTCCTTTAAGCCAATTTGTATTTGTTGGTTGCTTATCGGTCATTAAAATGCTTGTCCTATGCTAAAGTGGATTCGCCACCGCCTGCCGGCCACATCCTGAATTCCGGTTAACACATCTAAATCAGCATCGGTTGGATTTAATACATAGGCTAAATCAATACGAAGGGGACCAATGGGTGTTTGATAACGAATTCCCCCACCGGTACTGTATTGAATTTCGCGGCTACTAAGGCTTTTTAAGCCAGACCATACCTGTCCCCCATCTAGAAATGTTGCCACACCAAATCCTTTTAGTAATCGATCTAATTGCTGGCGAAGTTCTACATTAAAGGTGAACATTGCTTTTCCACCAATCGGCACAAAATTTACTGTTTGCTGCCTTGAACCCGGTTCCGGTTCGGATACTATCGCTCTTTTTGGGCCCAAATCTCGCCTACTGAATCCCCGCACCGAGTTGGTTCCTCCGGCATAAAATTCTATATCTGCCGGTAATGAATCTTGTTTAGAATAATAAATAGCGCCGGCTTGTACACGAGTAGCCAATACTAATTTATTGTTCAGTTCGGTGTACTTTCGCACGTCTAATGCGGCTTTTTGAAAACTGAAAGTGGATTCTCCGAATAAACCCGAAAATTCGAGATAAGGCTGTATAATCAAACCCCGTTTACCGCGGCTTAATCCTCGCGCGTAATATGCATTTAACGAAAAACTAGAAATATTATAATTCAGCACACTATCCGGTAACACTTCGCTCACATTTACATTTGTAGCTTCCGTAATATCGTACTCATTGTTCAGGGCAAATTCGTACGAAAAAGTTCCGGTCAGGCTTCTGTTGTATTCATAACCCAATGTATTTATTAACCCACCGGTAGTAATAGAATAGGATGGCTCAATCCTGTTTTCGATAAATGGACTAATATTTAAGCTGCTTTTTGTATTAAATACATAAGGAATCAAATACTCTGTGCTTATCTCTTTTTCATAAAATGATGCTCTTATATTGGTACTAAATTGTGTGCCTAAACCTGCCACATTACGATGCACCCAGGTTGATTGAGCTCGTACTAATTTCCAGGAATTTCCGAACCGGAGAGTTTCATCCAATCGATCAAAATCACCTACTCCAAAACGGTTCCGCCAAGATCGAAGCGATAGCTCTTTAACTCTCAAGTTTAATTCTAGGGTTGTGTCTTTTGGTTGATCCGGAACCGACATCAGCGCTAGCCGAAAAAGGTGGTGTTTAAAAACTTCACGCTGTGCATCACGGATTTTAGTTTCAGTGTAAGTGCTGCCTATTCTCAAACCGGTTTCTCTGATGATGATGTCATCGCTCAACGATTCATTGCCTTCCACAGTTACGGTTGTAATTCGCGTACGTGGGCCGGGAGTGCTTTCAATGGTGATCTTGGCTTCATTTGCTACAGAATCAACCTTTATGGCAACCGAAGTATTTGCATATACATACCCAATATTCTTTAATGTGCGCGTGAATGTACCCACTACTTCCGATTCTTCGATTTGTTGAAATCTCCGCCCTTTCCTGAATGGAACTCGCTGCACTGTTCGCTGATATTCCGGGTGGTCGGTGATGAAAGATTTAGTTTGATCATTTGCATTTAACTCTATCTCAACCGCACTGATTATAAGTGGTGCCCCCTCATTAATCACAAAAGTGAGCTCTTTCCGTTTGGGCGAACCATCATCGGTTAATTCGAATCGAACTTCTACAAATGGGTAGCCTCGCCTTTGATAAAATCGCTCGATGCGAATCACATCCCTTCTTATTTCAAACATATCTACATCCATCCCTGCTGAACGACGTGCAAATATTCTTTTCAATAACGGAGGCCTTTCATTTGCGATGTAGCGCTTAATCACTAAATCTTCGAATTGCTTATTCCCTTCAATCTCCACGTTCCAAATGCGCGCAGGATCCTCTTCCTGAGCAAAAACTTGTGATAACAATCCGCTCAACATGAAAAAAACGAGAAGTGAGAGAGAGCTATGTCGGAACGTATTTATAACCAAAATATGAATTGAAAATGCTTAACAGTATACTCCTATCTTTTATTAGATAAAACGCACTTTAAAAGTTTAAAAGCAGCGAATTGCTTTCTATTTTAGGCGCAAACGATATTTATACTATGAAACTGAAGTTACTGTTATTTGTTTCCATAATCTTAATCTCATGTAAATCAACACAGGAATTTACAGGATTTTCATACGATCCGCCGGGTGTTACAAATACCACCGGCAAAGAAGTTACTCCTCAAAATCGACGTGTAATTGGTGTTGGCGAACCGAAAATTTGGCTCAGTAACGAATTTGAAAGTGCACGTGCAGTTGATTTTTATCAGATTGATGACACCACCTACGAAGTGCTCATCGAACCGGAAAACTTCCCGATAAATAACAGTCCTTGGTATGCGTTTAAGATTTGGGCAGATGTACCAAAAGCCATTAACCTGAGACTGGCATACAATCAAGGCCGGCATCGCTACTTACCCAAAGTGTACCGAAGTATGGGTTCATTATCGGCACAGCATATTATCACCGATGCCGAATTCGATTCAACCAATGGCACCGCCACTTTTGGGCTATTTCTGGAAAGAGAACCTCAAACTATTTCTGCGCATTTTTT
Source organism: bacterium (assembly GCA_024742815.1). Taxonomy (GTDB): domain Bacteria; phylum Bacteroidota; class Rhodothermia; order Balneolales; family Balneolaceae; genus HXMU1420-13. The sequence continues at coordinate 48,726 of JANSXX010000012.1, read as the reverse complement.
AGAGAATTCCCGGTATTCTGAGTTAATACTGAAATCTCGCTCATTCCCTCAATCCTATATCACTGTTGATACTGTCGGGTACTCTAATCAAAATCGAGCAATTTTAGAATTTACAGTAGATGAATCCGATGTAGACCAAGCCGGAGTTTTAGTGCTAATTGGTAGGCAGCATCCCCCTGAATTCCCCGGTTATCATGCCTATCGCAGCTTTTTTGATACATTGATTGGTGATTCAGAGTTAGCCATGGAATTTCGAAAACATTTTGTGATCAAAGCTTTTCCGATGCTTAACCCCGATGGTGTGGTGAACGGACATTGGCGCCATAACGCAATGGGAGTAGATTTAAATCGTGATTGGCAAAATTTCAATCAACCGGAAACAAGAGCCGTTCGTGATGCACTCACGCCCCTTGTCGATGATCCAACAAAAAAAGTGTATTACGGTATCGATTTTCATTCCACCAACGAGAATATCTTTTACCCGATCAACGAAGAAATCGTTACCACCCCGGATAATTTGACGCAACGTTGGTATGATGTAATTACCGAAGAATTGCCTGAAATGAACTTTGTAGCTGAGGAATTTGACACCTCATCCCCAATTGCGAAAAATTGGATATATCGCACTTTTGGTTCAGATGCGCTTACCTATGAAGTAAGCGATGAATTACCCATTGATCAAATCCAAAAACTTGGTGTACATTCAGCAGAATCTCTGATGCGACTGATGCTTGAAGAGTGGAAATCGCAAAACAACTAATGCAAGCAGCTAACTTTGATTTTAACCAAAGCTCTTAATAACTGGAAATTACGCCTCATACTAAGTGCCTTGTTATGCATAATGGGGCTTGCTGCGATGATAAGCATGGTTCTTGGTTTGTTTGTAGAGCTTTCTGTGTACGATAAATCATTGGTTGCAATTGCTATTTTTATGGTAGGCATTCCTGCCTATTTGATTATCAGCGGACTGGCAAAAATTGATGAACTAACCATTGCAGAGTTTCTTAATCAACAGGTGGATGAGTTTAAAAATCGCGCTGAATTACTGGCACAGAGTGAAGAAATTTTGAATGACAATGAGAGAGAAATCAAGCAAGAGTTACTGCAATTCATTAATGAACACCCAATCGAAACGCTACTTCCAGACAAACCGGTTAAGCAAGCCTACTTGCTAATGTTAGGTTCGATAATAGTGAGTTTCGGTATTTGGTTTTTCGGGGCTTGAACGAATATCTAACCCTATCTTAGTACTGATACTTCGCAAGAATTAACGGCTATTAAAAAGCAAGTTTCGTACTTTTTATGTACAAAATTATTCATCAATAATACTTCAATGAGAATATTCATTGCACTTACATTATTACTAGGAGCAGCCTGCCAGCGAACCCAAGTAATCGACGATTTGAACGATGCCTCTTTCGAATTAGTCACTCAAGATAGTGTCTCGGTAACTTTCCCCGACGACTTTAAAGGAAAATATGTGGTGATGGGATTTGTATATACCAACTGCCCGGATATTTGTCCGCTTATCACACAAAATATGATCAAAATTAAAGAAGAATTGGGCTCGCCGGATGATGTTCACTTTCTAGGCTTTACTTTTGATCCCGAACGAGATACTCCCGCAAAATTAAGTGAATATAAATCGGCCTTCCGTCTTGATGATAAGTTCGATTTTATCACCGGCGATACCACTACAGTTTCTGCTCTAATGGATAGTTTGCGTGTGCGCACTCAAGTCTCTTTTACAACCACCACCGAGGCAGGGGATGAACTCTATTTTTTAAATCATTCCGATAAAATAATGGTAATGGATCCTAAATCTCGGGTGATCATCGAGTATGGAGGGAGCCAACCGATGGTTCCGAACTTAATTGTTGAAGATTTTCAAAAAATTAGGCGATGAAACACTCTTTAAACCAATACCTATTTTTAGCTCTGATAACAGCATTAGCTTGTTCACCTGACAAACAAAGTAGCCAGAGAAATACGGTAAACATAGGAAATGCTTCCATCGAAATATCTGATGCATGGGCACGACCTGCCAACGCCGGGATGATGACCGCCGCATATTTCAGCATCACAAACAACGAATCATATGCAGATACACTGTTGTTGGTTCGATACTCCAATGCTGCTGACACTCAGATTCATGAAAGCTTTGAAGCTGAGGGTGGCATGATGGGCATGCGACCGGTAGAAGGTGTTGCAATTCCAAGCGGTGAGCGTGTAGAACTTAAGCCGGGTGGAATACATATTATGATTATCCGTCCTGAGATGAACTTGGCAGAAGGCGATACCATTGGTTTAGAATTAGCATTTTCTTCAGAAGAAGTGCGCTTGATTCGCGTACCCGTTCGTTCTAATTAATATTACGGCATCGAATCTTTGATATAGTCTTTCGCACACAGAAAAGGCTCCGTTTACGGAGCCTTTTTGCTTTAATACATTATTTACTTAGCTAGTGCGATGCCCAGACGCTGGTGGTTCCATCGTTGTGGATGAGCAATACGTCGTATTTATCAGCCGGGCGGCCTTCCACTTCCATCCCCGGAGAACCAATGGGCATTCCCGGAACAGTAATCCCGATTGCATCCGGTTTTTCATCCAATAATCTGCGAACGTCTTCCAGTGGAACATGGCCTTCTACTATATATCCACCCACTTTTGCTGTATGGCAACTCGCCAATTCTTGAGGAACTCCTGCTTCATCTTTTACCGCAAATAAATCTTCCGGCACAACTTGCTCTACTTTGAACTCAGCCGTTTCCATGTGGTCGGCCCATTTTGCGCAACACATGCAGGTTTCGCGTTTATACATTACTACTTCAATTTTATCTTCATCCACATCAACCAAAGTAGTAGATGGTTGAGAAGTATCTTCGTTTTGTGGCCAAAATAAAAAAGCGGCGAATGCAAGAGTAAAAATGCCGCCAAAAGCTAAAATCTTACCGTTTGTCATAATATCGTTTATTTAAAAATGTGAGCTTAAGTTAACGAACCTTTTCCTACTAATCACACAACCAAATAAAAGCTAGAATCATTTAGTTTTCTTACTTTCTAGCTCATTAATAATTTTCAAAATTAAGCTATGCAAAAGCTATTCTCACTATTTACCATTATCGCATTATGCAGCATCACGTTAACGGCTCAAGTGCGCTCTTTCACCCTTGAAACCGGATCTACCTTTACTGTGAATGTGGATCAAAGTCAGGAAATATCCCAAATCATCATGGGTAACCCGAACACCATCACAACTTCAAATCAAACAGCTGAACAAATTGATGTTCTTAGTAAAGCAGATGGAATTTATACTCTCAAAGTAACTACCCTTTCTCAAAAAACTGAAGTTCAATCACCGATGATGAACATGACTATGGATTCGGAAGATCCCGAATCAGATAACGGATTATATGCAGCGATCAAGGGCACATCGTACACCTTTACCATGTCGGAGAGTGGCGAGATTATCGAAGTAATGGGCCTAGACGATCTCGTGGAAATAGTTAGCTCGAAAGTTGAAAGCAATCCACAAATGCAGGCTCAAATTAATGGAACATTCAACGAAGAGGTAATTCGCACAGGCTTACGTCAGCGCTTTAGTTTTTATTCTGGTGATGACGCTAGTGAGTGGACTCGTAACGAGGACTCCAACATGAATAACATGCCTGTTGAAATCACCACAACCTACAGTTATGCCAACGATACTACCATCGAAGCAAACAGCGACATCAACATAGAAGCAACTACCGTTCAAATGGGCACAAATGTAGATTTAAAACTTGAAGGAACGCAAAAAGCGACCTACAATTTGGATGCGACCACCGGATTACCTACTTCTTTCGAAAGCGTTAACGACATTTCTGGGAATGCAAGCGCGCAAGGTATGCAAATCCCTATGACGATCCGAACCACTACCAATACAACCTTCACTACCAACTAAGATTCGTGAATACCCCGGTTTTACTCCGAATTTCTGCATTTTTACTAGCCTCCGCTGTTGCACTTGGAGCATTCGGAGCTCATGCTTTAGAAGAGGTCCTCACTACGGATCGCATGAAAACCTGGGAAACTGCCGTTTTTTATCACACCTGGAATACGCTAGGTGTGATGCTAATTGCAATTGTACAACAGCAGTTTGACAAAGCATTTAAAACCGCCACAACGCTTTTACTTTTTGGCGTCTTAATTTTCTCAGGATCACTGTATACCCTCTGTTTATCCGGCATCGGCATTTTTGGAGCAATTACTCCCATCGGCGGAGTTCTGCTAATTGCGGGCTGGATTGTTTTTGGTGTACAAGTAGTTAACAGTAAACAATCATCAACAAATTAATCACCGTTATGAAAGCAGTTTGGAACGGCAAAGTATTAGCCGAAAGCGATCAAACCATTATTATTGAGAACAATCACTATTTCCCCCCGGATTCGATCAACAAGGAGTTCTTCAATAAAACTTCACATCAAACGGTGTGCCCGTGGAAGGGAACGGCAAGCTATTATTCATTGGAAGTGGATGGGATAGAAAATCAAAATGCGGCTTGGTATTACCCAAATCCAAAAGATGCCGCCGCCGAGATTAAAGATCACGTAGCGTTTTGGAAAGGGGTTGCAGTGAGTGAGTAATCTTAAACTTACACATTTTCGATAGCCCACTATTTCGAAAGAGGTAGTGGGCTTTTTATTTGTAAACTGTTGTTATTGATTTGCAGTAATTCTGAAAAGATTATTTCGTTTCACTTTACAATACTGTTTATACCTTAAATTGTTTTGAACTCAAAACAATTTTGAGCATATTTTGTTTTCATTTCAAAACAATTTAATGCTAGAACTGTTTTCATATCAAAACAAAATACTACAATCGGTTAGTAATAGTTGGCAGCGCAGTGCTTTTTCTACTACCGATTGGTCACAACGGCTATTTGGGATTAAGGGGTTACGTGGTGTTGGCAAAACCACGATGATGCTTCAATATTTGAAGTATCAGTACCCGAATAAGAAAAGTGCCCTTTATGTAACCGCAGATCATCCTTGGTTTTATTCACATTCGTTGTACGAACTGATTACCGAATTTGGAAAACAAGGGGGCGAATTACTACTCATTGATGAGATTCATAAATACCCCAAATGGTCATCGGAACTAAAAACAGGCTACGATGCACATCCTGAAATGCAGTTTATTTTTTCTGCTTCTTCCGCCTTCGATATTTTTAAAGCAGAAGCCGATTTAAGTCGTAGAGCAACCGTTACCTTATTACCGGGAATGTCGTTTAGAGAATTTATCATGTTTAGGCATGGCATCGAGTTCCCTCCCGTGAAATTAAACGATCTTTTATCCGATTCAGAAGCTGTAAGTAACACATTTTTAAAATTGGCAAAACCCCTCCCATTATTTAAAGAATACTTGGAGCGTGGATATTTTCCATTTCTTACTAATGAATCAGCAGAAAGTACTCGTCAGAAGCTTATCGCGATTATTCACACAGTATTAGAAAATGACTTGGCTTATGTACAGGATTACAGTCCGTCAAACATCCAGAAAATAAAAAAACTGCTTGGTGTAATTGCCGGTACTGCACCCTTTTCTCCCAATATTTCGAGTATAGCTGGTAAGCTGAATGTTGGACGAAATACCATCTATAATTATTTAAAACATTTAGAAGAGGCACATATTCTAAATCTCACTCACAAAACCGGGCGCGGAGTTTCAATGCTACAAAAGCCGGATAAAATCTATTTCGAAAATACCAATCTGGCGCTAGCCCTCAATCCCCAAGCTGAAATTGGTGCATTGAGAGAAACTTTTTTTGTGAATCAAATTCGAAATGCCGGACATGAACTTCATCTGGCCGAGAAAGGAGATTTTATTGTAGATAACATTGTCACAGTTGAAGTTGGTGGTAAAAATAAAGGCAACAAACAAGTTTCAGGAATTCCCAATGCGTTTTTAGTTAAGGATGGACTTGAAACCGGGTTTCTGAATACTATCCCACTCTGGCAATTTGGGTTGTTATACTAAATCACATCATAGGAATAATAAATCCATCTAATTTGGTTTAAAGCCTAGTAGATTCGAATGCTGAATTTCTTCAATAAAACTTCACATCAAACGGTGTACCCGTGGAAAGGCACAGCCAGCTATTATTCGCTGGAAGTAGATGGCGAAGAAAATCAAAATGCAGCTTGGTATTACCCAAATCCAAAAGATGCCGCCGCCCAGATTAAAGATCACGTTGCGTTTTGGAGAGGGGATTACATTTCAAGACTAGACGCCTCTTCACATAATCTTCACATTCAACCCGCTAAATAATGCCTCTGGCGGGTTTTTTTATGCCGTCTTCACAAAATCTTCACATTTCTCCCGTTTCTTTTGACTGATTCTAAATAATCATTCATCAACATCATCATCACAACTTTGAGACTTCTAAAACACTCCATGTTCTGGAGTATTTTTTTTGCTATTCAAACGGGATTGTTTGCTCAACAATTTTCCGTAGAAGGAGTTGTGTCTACCTCACAAGGCGCTCCGATTTCTGAAGCTACAGTTTACGTTTCACAGTCTATTTGGGCAATATCCGACGCCGAAGGCGTATTTGAACTCGACAATTTAGAAACCGGCGAGTATCAAGTAGTAGTATCACGGGTAGGTTATCAACCCAAAGAACTTTGGTTACAAATTCCGCTAAATAACTCCTCTGAGCTCCAAATTGTTTTGGAAGAGAAAGTATATGACAACAACCCTGTGGTGGTAACTGCGAATCGAACCAGCAAATTATTGCAAGATGTAAGTGTACCGGTTTCGGTGGTGAATCAAAATGAAATTGAAGCATCCGGCAGTTTACGCCTGAGCGACATTCTGGACGAACAAATTGGATTAAACATTGTTTCCGATCACGGAACCGGTATTCAGGTTCAGGGTTTTGATCCTGAGTACACACTCATTCTTATCGACAATCAACCGGTAATTGGACGAACAGCAGGAACACTAGACCTTACTCGACTTTCGGTAGGTAACATCGAGCAAATTGAGATTGTGAAAGGTCCTTCTTCAGCACTTTGGGGAAGTAATGCATTAGCAGGAGTAATAAATATCATCACCGAAAAAGGAAGCAAACCGCTAACTCTGGATGTAAACGGCCGATATGGGACACATTCTACTTACGATGCTGGTTTAAACGGTACCTTTAAACAAGATCGGCTACGAGGGCGTTTTTTTGGAAATTATAATGGCTCAAACGGTTACGATTTAAATGCTCAAACAGTAGCCCCTACTATTCCAGAATATGAAAATATTACGCTATCCGGTGGAGCAAACTATCGCATCAACTCCAACATCGATGTGGGACTTTCTGCTCGATATTATTCTGAAGATCAATTTTATAACGATGAAGTTTCGGATGGCGCCAATACTAATCCGGTTATTGGTGAAGATTTCCAATCCGATTTGAGTATCACTCCAGAAATAAATCTCTATTTCGGAAACCGTTTTTTACTTGAAACCAATGCGTTTCTTTCAACTTTCGAAAGTATCTCGGAAAGTATCTTTACAGAATCAGGTAATATTTATTTTTCGGATTCCTTTTCACAAACGTTGAATAAATACGAAACCAAAGGCTCTGCATTCTGGAATAACGAGCATTCTACCATTGCCGGCTTTGGAATGAATAGAGAAGATTTAACGGCAGAAATTTATGCTGATGTTCCGGGCTTTAATTCTTATTTCGCATTTGGGCAGCATGAATGGCAGGCATCCGAGGAACTGTCGCTGACCGGAGGATTCAGGTTTGATGCGCACAGTGAATACCGTTCGCAGTTGAGCCCTAAATTCTCGGCGCTTTACAAAGCCAGCGAATTAATTCAGTTCAGAGCATCGTTTGGCGGAGGTTTTAAAGCTCCTGATTTTCGACAGTTATTCCTGAATTTCACCAACCCTATTGCCGGTTATAGTGTGTACGGCACCAGTACCGTTGTACAGGGCATCGAGCGATTATCTGAAGATGGACAAATCGAAGAATTGTACTTCAATCCTAATGAGATTACCGACATTCGCGCCGAAGAATCGTTTGCCTTCAATGCGGGTTTTGATCTGTTCGTGCATGATGATCTTCAAATCAATCTGAATGCGTTCCGAAACAACATTAATGATCTTATCGAAACGCAGCGAATCGCGTTAAAAACTAATGGACAGTCGGTTTTTTCCTACTTCAACTTAAACAAAGTTTACACGCAGGGATTAGAAACGGAATTTAAATACCAACCGTCTCAAGTTGAAGGTTTGTCACTTTCTTTGGGTTATCAATTTCTTGATGCTCGGCGGCAAATCACCCGTACATTTGACCGAGTCGAAAACGGTGAAGTAGTTACAAAATCGGTGAAAGAGTTTATTCCGTTGTACAACCGTTCGAAGCATACTTTTAATGCAAAAGTGTATCAGTATTTTGATGATTTAGGGCTGGAAACCGGCCTTCGCGTAATGCTTCGCGGTAAATACTGGTTTTTCGATTTTAACGATAATGGCATTGACGAAGAAAGCGAATATGTACTGAACGACAAGAATCCGTTCAAAAATGCCATTGTTAACTACTCCATTTCTAAAACATTTGCCGAGCGATATAAACTACAACTTGGCATTAACAATCTGTTTGATTTCCAAGACGAAATCGTGCTCCCATCAAACCCTGGGCGAACTTTTTACACTCAAATAAACATAAATCTATTCTAAAGACTAATTCATCCAACATGAAAAATTTAATCAATAGAGCATTTTTCTTACTACTTGGTTCTACTTTGATCTTCACCGCTTGTGAAGACTCAGGTACTAGTGGTCCGGCTGCAGTTGATGCAGAGATAGCCACTGATATTCCAGCTAACGTAAACACAATCTTTTCTCCGGCTATCCCTGAGTCGGATGTAGAAGGAAATACCGAAGCAAATCCCGGCTACACCTTTTACGATCTTGACAACGGACGTACCGTAGAGGATTCTCTTTCAGCCGAATGGGACATTGCTTATGGCGGAACAACTCTGTTGGCCAACTCAGGAAATGGTGGTGGCATTCAAGTGCTGGACGCTGAATATTCAACCGTGATGGAAGCTCCTACAAGCGGTTATAATGCAGAAGTGGGTGGCTCTGGAAGCTGGTATACATATACTGGTGAAGCGCCGAATGGTCCAAAACATGCCGTTATTGCCGACACCAATAAAACGGTTGTAGTTTTAACTGCTGATGGACGCTACGCTAAAATCCAGATCTTAAGTTACTACCAAGGTAATCCGGATACCTCAACTCCACAGTTCGCGGACTTTAGAACCCGTCCGGCCGATAAGTATTTCACCTTCAATTACACCGTTCAAGGTGCCGAAACCACACAACTGTTCCACGAAGATCGATTTACATTCTTCGATTTTGAAACTGGTGCCGTTGTGCAAGATTCTGCGTCTTCTCAATGGGATATCGGAGTAAACGCAACAACCATCATTGCAAACTTCGGAAATGGTGGCGGTATTCAGGCCCTCAACATTCCTTTTGACGAAGTAACCGAAGCACCAACCGGCGGATACACCGAAAGCAACGCTACCTGGTATACTTACACCGGCGAAGCACCGAGTGGACCAAAGCATGCAGTTCTCCCGAAAGACGGTGTAACCTTAGTGGTAAAAACTGCGGATGAAAAGTATGTTAAATTCCGCGTATTGAACTATTACAAAGGAAATCCTGATTTATCATCCGATGCCTTTGCTAATTTCTTCACCCGACCGGAAGATCGCCATTACACGGTAGAATTTGCCGTACAAACCGATGGGTCTCGATTCTTTGAATAAGTACTGAGAAATCCGTCTTAAATTTTTTAATGACTGAGTTATTCCTTCAGTCAATCAGATATGAAAAGCCCGCTTTATAGTGGGCTTTTTCTGTTTTAAGCGACAGAGACTATTGCTCAAGGAATTATTTTTGGCGTAATTGATAAAAATTAATGCTCACATTATGAAGAGTTTATTCTCCTTTTTGGCGCTGTTCTTAATTTTAAGTTCAGCAAATATATTTGCCCAAAACGAAGTACTTCGTGAACTAAATTCACTTTCAGGTATTTCCAGCTTTGGTGTGGTCGTTAATATCGAAAAACCTGCCTCCATCGATGATAATGAACTTAATAGTCGCGACATCCGCAAAAAAATAGCCGAGCAGTTAAGTGAGCTTCCAATCGAAATCATTTCAGACGCAATACTTCGGCAATCCGATCAATATCCCATACTCCATATTCACATCAACGTGATGAAAGCTCCAAACCTAACCTATCCTTATTCCATCGAATTAAATTTCTACCAACCTGTAAAGCTGGTCCTTAAAAATGACCTTCAAAGTATGGCCTCAACATGGAATAAAGGGCTAATTGGTGTAGTATCTGAAGATCTTCTCCCTTTAATTGTGGAACAAGCCGTATATACCGCTAATCTCTTCAAGGATGAATTTATGGAGGTAAATTAGTACTAATAAAACCTATTGCTCGTTTACTCTTCTTAGCATTTTTATATGCAACATTCTGTTTATGTTTACGCAGAGGAATTTCCTGATTGTATTCCTTCAATCAGATGAATTATTCTATTCATTAAATGATAACCCAACTATTAAACATGAAGCACATTTATAACTTAATAAGCACACTTGTTTTGGCGATGTTGACACTCGGAGTCAACGCTCAGTCAACTCCGGATGGGAATTCGACTCAAATGCAAGGCTTCGGTCAGGCCGTGGATATTTCTAACGGCAACGTATTTATCGGCGAACCTTCGAATGTTCACTTACCCGGTGTAGTGTATATTTTCACTAAAGAGGATGGGGAATGGACACAAAAGTTTATGATTAAAGCAGAAGACGGCGTAATTGGCGACGGATTTGGACAAGCCATTTCTGCAAACGATAACATGCTGATGGTAGGCGCACCGGATAAAAATGATGACGAAGGCGGCGCGTACATTTTTATGCAAAGCGAAGACGGACTTTGGTCGCAAGTTGCAGCATTAACCGTTCAGGCCGATTCATCAGTAATTGCTGCCGGTTCAAGTGTAGCACTCAGTAATGACTACGCCTTTGTTGGAGTTCCTGAGCTTGGCGACGGGGCTGTTGCAGTGTTCAAAGCTGATGGCGGAAACTGGATGCAGGATTACCTGATTATGAATACCGACACAGCTGAAACAGGTTTTGGTTCAGAATTAGCATTTGATGGCACTAATTTACTTGTTGGGGCTACAAGCCGCGATGGCGGAGCAGCTTATGTATATGGAATGGATGATTCCGGTGAGTGGACTCTTAATGGTACTCTAAAGAGTGCAAGCCTTACCGAACGTTCCGGTTTTGCTAATTCTGTAGCTATTAATGGCGATATTGCACTGATTGGTGCCTCCAGACAGGATGGTATTGGAACAGTATTTGTATATAGAAACTCAGAAAATGGATGGTCTGCCGATGGCCGACTAGCAGCTTTTGATGGAAAACCACGTCTTTCTTTCGGTTATGCTCTTGGTTTTGCAGATAACGAGATTTGGGTTACCGCTTTAAATGCAAATTCGTCGGCAGGTGAGTTATATCGCTTTATGCTGAACGAAGACAGTTCGATCGAATCATCCACAAAATTGGGTGATGTAGGCCAAAATCCAGGTGACTATTTTGGTTATTCACTGGCTGTTAAGGGTGATATTGCTGTTTCAGGAATGTTTGGTGTAGATCAACGTTCGGGTGCTGCAGCTATTCTTGAAAAAGATGAAATGGGAAACTGGACAGCATCAAACATCGTAATTAGCGAGCCTACAAATTTATTAGCTCCTGTTACCGATGGAAGAGTTGATTGCGACGCCGGTGCCGCTAACCTTTTCGGTTGCGAAAATGTTAACTTGATTTCATTCTTACCAAATCGTGATATCGGTGGAAAACGCGGTATCAATTTGAATGATATTTGGGGATGGGAAGATCCTGAAACCGGAAAAGAATACGCCTTGGTAGGTAGAACCGACGGAACTTCTTTTGTTGATGTAAGCAATCCATCTAATCCGGTGTATGTTGCAGATCTTCCAATGACAGAAGGCGCTAGAATCAACGCATGGCGCGACATCAAAGTGTATAAAAACCATGCCTATATTGTTGCGGATGGTGCCGGCCCTCACGGCATGCAGGTAGTTGATCTTACTCGTTTACGCGAATTCGATGGCGAGCCAATGCTTCTGGATACCGATGCTCATTACGATCTTGTAAATAGTGCGCATAACGTAGTAATCAACGAAGATACCGGTTTTGCCTATATCGTTGGTGCAAGTGGTGGCGGAACTACTTGCGGTGGAGGTTTGCACATGGTAAATATTCAGGATCCAAAGAATCCTGAGTTTGTGGGTTGTTTTGCTGATCCATCAACCGGGCGAAGTGGAACAGGTTACTCTCACGATGCACAGTGTGTGATTTACGATGGACCGGACGAGGAGCACAAAGGAAAAGAGATTTGTGTGGGAGCTAACGAAACTGCCATTAGTATTGCAGATGTAACCGACAAAGACAACCCGATTGCATTATCAACCGGTTCTTATCCTGATTATGGATACGTACACCAGGGTTGGTTTACCGAAGATCATCGTTACTTCTTCCAAAACGATGAGCTCGATGAGCTTATGGGCACGGTTGAAGAAACCAGAACTATTGTTTGGGATCTTACTGATCTGGATGATCCACAGGTATTAACTCAATATTTCAACGATAATAAATCGTCTGATCATAACCTGTATATCAAAGATAACATCATGTATGCCTCAAACTACGTAAGTGGTTTACAAGTAATCGATGTATCTGACCCTGCTAACCCAGAGCGAGTAGGTTTCTTCGATACTTTCCCGTTTATGCCTGATGAAGCCGGTTTCAGTGGAACATGGAGTAATTACCCATATTTCAAAAGTGGTATTATTATCATGACCAGCGGCACCGAAGGCTTGTTTGTACTTGAAACAAGTCCTGTTATTAACAAATAACAGATCAATTTTATGGGATCTCCGGTCATTTCCGGAGGTCCTACTTTTTTTACCCAACACTATTTATCTGATGGCGCTATGAGAGATTCATCATTCAACTTTGTATCCTCTTTTGTAGGATGCATTATACTTTTTATTTCGATTTCCATATCTGCACAAGCACAAAGCACCAATGGAAAGGTGTATGTTTGCAATCAGAATTCGGCTTCTGTTACCGTAATTAATGGTTCTACTTTCGAAATTGAACACACCGTAGATTTAACACAGTTTGGATTTTCTGAAAATGCTAAACCTCATCACACCGTAGTTGAGCCCGATGGATCACATTGGTATGTAAGCCTAATTGGCGAAAATACCGTGCTTAAATTCAATGCCAACAACGAAATTGTTGCCCGAGCCTCATTAGAAGTACCGGGTTTATTAGCACTACATCCTAAAGAAAATGTATTATTCGTAGGTCGCTCTATGAGCGCTGTGAATCCTCCACAAAGCTTTGCCGTTGTAAACCGGGCAAATATGGAAGTAATGGACGAAATCGACCTGTTTTTTACTCGTCCGCATGCTATCGCGAGTTTACCGACACAACAACACATTTTTGTTGCAAGCTTATCGTCCAATCAAATATTAACAACGAATATCGAATCGGGTGAAAGTGAGTTAATTACGATGGATGGCATGAATCACATGTTCGTGAACTTTGCAGTTTCTCCCGACAATCAAACCTTAGTTGGTACTACACAAATGACGGGAAAATTACTGGTTTTTGACATTGCCGATCCATTATCGCCAACTTTAACAAAAACGTTGGATGTAGACGCACAGCCTTGGCACCCTGTTTATTCTGATGACGGTAAACGCATCTATTTTGGGAATAAAGAAGGAAATTCAATCACCGTTGTTGATGCCGAAACTATGACTGTTAAAAAAGTGATTACCGGCGAAGGCTTAGCTCAACCGCACGGAGCGGTGTTATCAGCGGATAATAAATTTTTGTTTGTATCCAATAATCACATGAAAATGAATATGATGGGCGGTGGCAATCACTCCGATCATAGTAATCACGCAATGCCGAAAAATGGAACGGTTACCGTTGTGGATACAGAGAAATTGGAAATCGTAAAAGTTATCGAGGTTGGAATGAATCCAACCGGAATTGGAACTAAATAGGAACTATGAAAAGGGGCGAGTTTCCAGTTATTCGTTTTTTGCCAATTGTAGCTCTGCTTGTTGTTTTAACAGCATCCTGCACATCTACTACCAAACTCTCAAAATCCGGAAGCGAATCGAACACCTATTCAAGAGATGTTGCCGGGCTCAAAGTTTCTGATCAACAAGGTAACCAATTAGACCACCCGTTTTTAGGCGGTTTAAATACTCCTCGCCCCCAATTTGTAGACATTGATGCCGATGGCGATCCTGATTTATTCGTGCAGGAACACACCGATGAACTCATGTTTTTTGAGAATGTTGATCCCGGCTCAGAGTCGCCACTCGTCTTCAGGGCAGAACAATATGCCGGCATCGATATCGGTGAATGGTTTCGTTTCGTGGATATGGATCAAGATGGAGATTTTGATCTGCTAACCGAACAGCCGTTTAGTTATATCAGTTATTATAAAAATATTGGAAGTGCAAGCCGTCCCAATTTTGTGTTAGTAGCCGATTCGCTAAAAGATGCCACAGGAACTCCCATTTTTTCAGATCGACAGAATATTCCAAATGTAACCGATATCGATTGCGATGGACTCCCCGATTTGTTTATCGGAAGCTTAGACGGTACGGTTTCTCGGTATGAAGCCGTTGGAAACGATGCCAACGACATTCCTCAGTTTAACTTACTCACCAATCGCTTTGAAGATATTGAGATTGTTAAACAGTTTGGAACATTGCATGGCGCCAATACCATGACTTTCATGGATATCGATGGCGATGGAGATGAGGATATTTTTTGGGGCGATTTTTTTGAACCAAGCATCCTGCTTCTTGAAAATCAAGGAACTTGTAAAAACCCGGTTTTTCAGGGCGAACCTCAACCCTTTCCACCCGGTAATCCTGTGCAAAGTAGTGGCTATAATGCACCTGCTTTAGTGGATTGGAATATGGATGGCGATGCGGATTTACTCCTTGGCGTTCTGGGAGGTGCGTATAATGCCAACCGAACTACCGCCGAAAATTTTTACTATTACGAGCAAAACCCGAACGGATTTTCACTTCAAACCCAACAATTTCTGTCACAGATCGATGTGGGCGACGAAAGCATTCCTGCGGTAGGCGATATTGATGGTGATGGAGATATGGATATGCTATTAGCAAACAAAATTGATCCATCAGATTTGAAATCTTCCTTCGTGTACATTTTTGAGAATATTGGATCAAAAGAACAGCCCGACTTTCAAGTACAAGGCACGCTCACTTTGCCCAACGGCTATCATTATGCGCCGGAACTAGCCGATCTCAACGGCGATGGATTCCATGATCTGCTACTGGGAAATTGGAAAGGCGATATCGCTTTTTACCTCAACAAGAATGGAGCATTTAACCTCGAAACAGAAAAACTTGTAGAATTACCACGAGGTAGTAACGCCGTACCTCGTACAGTCGACTTAGATAATGATGGCGATTTAGATATTGTATCGGGTTCGTCGGGTGGAGATATTCACTTTTTTAGAAATGTGGGTAATACCAAGCAACCAAGTTTTGAATATGTAGATGGTTTTTTCGATGGTATTGAATCGAAACATCGTAGTACGCCCACTTTTTTTGATGCCGATGGAGATGGTGACTTTGATTTATTAACAGGCAGTAAAATTGAAGGTCTATTGTATTTCGAGAATGTTGGATCACCAAGCATTCCATCATTCCAAAAAGCCGAAGTTCCTTTCAAAACCGCTACCGCACCCTTAAGCGCTCCACTTTTTAAGGACATTGATAGCGATGAGATACCCGAATTATTAATTGGAACAAGAAGTGGAGGTTTGCTACTCTACCGCATCAATGATTAATTGCCGATTACCACACAAGTATGAACATCGAAGAGTATCGAGATTATTGCTTAGCCTTTCCTGAAGTTACCGAAAGCTTCCCATTTGATGACAAAGTGTTGGTGTTTAAAGTGGCCAATAAAATGTTCGCTCTTGCTGATGTGGATGAATTCCAAAGCATCAATCTAAAATGTGATCCCGAACGGGCCATTCAGTTACGTGAGGAGTATCACGAGATCATCGCCGGTTACCATATGAATAAAAAGCATTGGAATACCGTAGACATGAACGGCTCACTTTCTGACGAATTCATTCGCGAGCTGATCGACCATTCGTACGATCTGATTGTATCCGGTTTACCTAAAAAGGTACAAGCATTGATTAATGATCAGCGGTCGTAGAACTGTTAGGTTTAGATCGTCTAAATCTTGATAAGGATTTTTTTGCAAACCAAAAAAAGAATTCACGCTGCCCAAATACCGCTCCCCAAAACAGCAGCAGGACATAATAAGTTGGCAAAATTGCCACCAGCCAAATCCCCAATCGAAAATACCACGCCCACTCCGGATCAACGCCAATCAACAAATAGATTAACTTTTTGGCATAAAGTACCGAAAACCCGGTTATAGCAAACACAATAAACACGATAACAATCTGTGTGTTGCTTTGGATATTCCAACGCTGTTTCAGTTTTTCAAGCATAGAATGAGAGAGATATTAAATAATGAAAATCCGATTTTTGTAGCTCGAATGAACACAAAAGCTTAGAATCCACAATATACCAACATTTACACTGATTGTTTGATGATGTTTGCAATTACTATCGGTTGCAATTAGTTTCCTGCAATCTGGAAGGACAGTAGTACATTTAGCGGTTAGGAATGCGTAAATACTTGATAGAAGTAATCGGGACCATGGCGTTGGTGTTGGCTTTTGGGCTTACTACCGAACCACTTGCATTGGGGATTGCCCTCTCTGCACTAATTTATATGGGCATGTATAGCTCGGGAGCTCATTTTAATCCCGCCGTTTCATTCGCCTATTTTTTACGCCGCTCTATCACATTTCGCATGTTTTTAGGCTATTCTGCCAGTCAATTATTGGGCGCTTTTGCCGCCGCCGGAATTATACTAATGGTCACTCACTCGGTGTTTTTTGTTGAACCTCCAACCACAACCAATCTCTATCAGCAGGTTAGTGTAGAGGCTTTTTTAACCTTTCTCTTTGTTTCGGCTTATTTAAATCTGATCAACAATCAACACGAAGAAACATTCCGAATTAATGCCCTTGGTGTGGGCCTTACACTTACCGCTTGTATTATGATAGGAGCAACCATATCGGGTGGTTACATGAATCCGGCTATGTCGATTAGTACTTCCATTATCGATTTTATGGCCGAGCGCGGTAAGTCGTTCGAAAGCATTCCTCTGTTTACCGTAGCGCCAATAACCGGAGCTTCCCTAGCAGCGCTTTTGCATTGGTATACCAGCGACTAAGCTTCGTGAATAGGTAATGAGAAATAGAAGGTAGAACCAACATCAGGAGTGCTTTCAACATAAATCTCCGCTTGATGTGCGTTCAAAATCCCCTTCACAACTGCAAGTCCAAGTCCGGTACCACCTTTATCGCGGCTACGTGCTTTATCCGTGCGATAAAAGCGATCAAAAAGCCGGTCTAGGTGTTCCTCACCGATTCCAATTCCGGCATCAATCACCGAAACTTTTACTTCATCACCAACTTTGGTGCATTCAACCCTTATCTCCCCTTCGTGCGTATATTTGATGGCATTTGAAACCAGGTTATCCAATACTTGCTCCATTTTTTCGTAATCCGCAAACACAGTATGCTCCCCTTTTTTCACAAATCGGAGTGCATTATTTTTTTCGTTGGCGATGGGTTTGTAAGTCTTAATCACTTCTTCAATTAAATCTTCCATTACAAAGGTAGATTTATGGATGTAACTCTCATCCATATCAAAACGCTGAAGCGATTTAATATCCTGAAAAAGCCGTACCACCCGATCTACCTGTTTTTGGGCTGTATGCAAGTATTGCGCTTTCTTTTCCTTGCTTAATCCTTCCAATTGCAACATTTCCATCGCTCCGGATATTGTATGCAATGGGTTTCGTACTTCATGGGCAATGTCTGCGAAAAATTCGTTCTGCTTTACATTCAGATTCTTCAGCTTTTCGTAGTCATCTTTAAGTTTGGCGGCCATGTTATTGAGCGATTTCGCCAACGAGCCAAACTCATCCTGACGTTCAAGATCTATTTCCCGATCCAGATTGCCGTTCGCGATTTCAAGTGCAGCCTCTTCCAATTGTTTGATGGGTTTCCCCAAATAACGAGCAAAGTAAATACTCACTAAAATCACCACTAAAATGGAGCCAATCATGGCGCCGTAAATCAAATGTCGAATGGAAGCTGCCGCCGCATACAACTCCTTTTTATTTTTGGAGATGCGTAAAAAGTGTACCTCTGTAATATCCCGATTTATGGAATGAAATGAGATTACCTGATCTAAATCTTCATCATTTAGAATTACCTGATTGGAAGTAGCCAATTGAGCCAAAATCTCATCGTTCATAAAGGCGCGTGAATCTTCGAATTCAGGCACATCAACCGGTGCATTTACTAGTACCGTACCCGATGAATCGAACAAGGCAATTTGGTAACCGGTGAGGTCGGCTGTAAACGTTGTTTTGATAAATAGATCGGTAAAATCGTCTTCCAATTCTAACGACTCTGCAAAAGTTCGGGCATCCTCTTCGAATTGAGAAATCGCTTCATCCAATAAAAAAGAGCGTATACTCAAAATTGCGTATGCACTAATTGCCACTACGCCAAAAGAAAGTAAGGTGATATAAGTAACGGCAAGTTTTTGCTGGATATTCACGAATTAATGAACTCCCGATTGAATCCATACCCCACACCACGATAGGTTTTGATCAGTTTCCCGGCATCTTTCATCTTGATGCGTAAATTTTTGATGTGAACATCTACAGTTCGGTCAAAAATGTATTTTTCTTCGTCGGTGATATGCTCCAATATCTCTTGCCGGCTATATACCAATTTCGGATGCTTAAACATTAACTCAGCAATTACATACTCGGTATGGGTGAGATCAATTTGTTGATCGTTGATGTACATCTCATTGGTATCGGTATCGAGATATACATTGCCATACCGTAACCATTGCGACTTCTCCGGATTTCTACGACGAAGCAACGTTTCGATATGGGCTTTTATCAAGTTTAAACTCGCCGGTTTTTTGATGTAATCATCGCCACCAAGTTGTAAACCTTCGATCTCATCTTTTTCCTCATCGCGCGCAGTTAGGAACAATACCGGGATTTCATTAATCACCGGATGTTTTCGAATGTGTTTACAAATCTCTTTACCGTCCATGTGCGGCACCATTATATCGAGTACGGCCAGCTCAAGATCGTTAGCATTGTTTTCTATTATGTCTAGCGCTTCCTTTCCATCCTTCGCCCAATGCACATTAAAATTGTTGATTTCCAGAAAGTTAGCGAGCATTTCGCCAGATTCGATTTCGTCTTCGACGAGTAAAATAGTATGGTTGGTGTTCACGTGAGTAAAAATGATTAAGTTCAGCGAAAAGTTATCAGAATGAACTATAAAAATAAAACTATTTGGATAACAGGTGCATCATCGGGAATTGGTGAAGCATTTGCTCGTTTTTTCTATCGCGATGGCGCAAAATTGATTCTATCCTCACGGCGACAGGAAGAGCTCGAACGCGTTAAATCTGAATTAGGTGGCGATGATACTCGAATTAAAATACTCACGCTCGACTTGGCGCAATCCGAAACTTTAGAATCGAAAAGTGAAGCAGCACTCCAATTATTTGGGGGCGTCGATGTTTTGGTGAATAACGGTGGTGTAAGCCAGCGTTCGCTGTTTGCCGAAACTGATATGGATACCATTCGCCGGTTGATGGAAATTAATTTCTTCGGATCGGTCGCTTTAACTCGATATGTATTACCACACATGATGGAGAAAAAAGGCGGACAAATTATTGTTACCAGCAGTGTAGCAGGAAAATTCGGCACGAAATATCGCTCGGGCTATGCGGCTAGTAAGCATGCCCTCCAAGGAATTTTTGATTGTATTCGACAAGAGATGTACGAGTATAATGTTGCTGTTACGATGGTTTGCCCCGGCCCAATCAAAACCAATATTACACAAAACTCCTTAACGGCGGATGGCAGCTCATTTGGGAAGATGGGAAACTTACACAGCAATGCTATGGATGCCGACGAAATGGTAAGCAGAATTTGGAGCGACATCAAAAAAGAGAAAGAAGAAATCTACATATCCAGCCCGAAAGAACGGCTTGGATTAATTATGAAACGAATCTCGCCCTGGCTACTAAATCGGATTCTCAAGCGCAGTAAAGTGATATGAAAAATATAACTTTGGTGATTGGCGCCACTTTTTTTTGGCTGATGATTGCCGAAGTTGCTCTTCGTTTGGTGTATAACCCAGCGCATATCTCGGTAAGCAATGCCATTATGGGCGAACCAATGTTTACCTATGATGCAGAACTGGGATGGTCGATTATTCCCAACTCATCAGGAACTTACACCGCTAGCCGAACCATCGATTATACACATAATTCGATGGGAATGAGAGAAAGTGAAATCGTAGAAGATGCACGAAAACGACTACTCTTTTTAGGCGATTCGTTCACTTGGGGATTCGATGTGCAACAAGAAGAGCGCTTTACTAACCATTTAAAAGCGCACTTTCCTGAATATCAAATCATCAATGCAGGAGTGAATGGGTACGGTACCGATCAACAGTGGCTTTGGTACAATCAGATTGAACAAACCATTGAACCTGATGCCATTGTATTGCTTTATTTTGGAGAAAACGACCATGTCGATAATTCTACCAACATGCGACACGGCGGATTCTATAAACCCTATTTTGAGCGCACTGCAACTGAACTGCAGCTAAAAGGAACTCCTGTTCCAAAAGGCGAACGTTATTTTTATGCGGAATTTCCACGACTCTCTAAACTGTGGTTGGTTCGCTTAGGTGTTTCTGCGTGGTATAAAAACCGGGCTGAAGCCAAAATCTACATCGAAGATCCTACCTTAGATCTGATTACGAAATTTGATAGTGATCTACGCAACAAAAACATCCCATTCATTCTTTTGGGGCAAAGTCCAAAACCATCCGTTACATCATTAGTCGATCAACTCGACCTCCCATTTCTCGATGTGAGTAATTCCTTTCGATATGAAACTTTTGGAGGGCATTGGACGCCGGAAGGTCACCAATTTGTAGCAGATAGCCTTATTCCATTTTTGCGTATCGAGCTGGATAAACTAAACTAACTTTAAATTAATTAAGTCGGCGACGTTTATTTAAATATGCGAGAAGTGAAGTATCAAACTGCCCTTCGGTATCGATTTGCTCGAAGTCGATTTCAAACTCACTGCAAGCCATTTGGAAATCATGCGTGTATTCTTCGATTTTAGCTTTGTAATCAGCGCGTACCTGAGAAGGAATCACCTCGATTTCACCACCGGTTTCCAAATCTTCGAATACAATCCGATCATTTGTAAAAGCCAAATCGCGCTCACTTCTATGTTCCAACACATTAAACAATAACACCTCGTGCTTACGATGCCGCAAGTGTTTTAGCGCCGAAACCAAGGCATCTTGTTCATCAACATTTTCAAAAAGATCAGTGATTATTACCACCAAACTCCGATGATTGAGCCGCTTCGCAACTTCATGAATAGCTTGCGCTGAGGCCGTTTTTCGTTGCTCTTTGTCTGCTTTCTCTTCGTGAATTAGCTCTCGTTCTAATTGCGTATAAATTTGGCGTAAATGCGCATACGTACTTTTTGCAGGTATAAAGGTTTCCAACCCATCACTAAAGGGAATCAGACCGCAAGCGTCTCGTTGGCGGTGCATTAAATACATCAACGAAGCTGCAAAATGAATACCATACCGAAGTTTACTCCACACTCCAAAATGTTTGTATAACATCGAGGAAGAAGTATCGAGCATTACATAACAGCGAAGATTGGTTTCTTCCTCATATTGCTTCACATAAAACCGCTCTTTTTTGCCGTATGCTTTCCAGTCGATGTGCTTAAAATCATCTCCGGCATTATAGGGTCGATGCTCTGCAAACTCTACCGAAAAACCGTGGTAAGGACTTCGATGCAATCCAGAGATAAATCCCTCGACTATTTTTTTTGCCCGCAGCTCTATGGATGCAAGTTTTGATAATATTTCCGGATCGATAAACATAACAAATAGTACTACAAATTTAGGTGGATAAGAATTTCTTTTTGATGGAAGCGCTTCTTTTCTATCGCCTTGAAAAACCTTCACATAATATTCTTATTACGCCCGTAATCTTGAGCTGAAAGTAATAAACAAAGCTATTTATCGATTTTAAAAATAACAGAGGTAAAAGATTATGAAATGGCTGATGCGAGGATGTTTTATACTCGCACTTTGTTTTCACACAGTTCTGATTGCACACGCCCAACCAAGAGAGCCACAACCTAGTGTATTTAATGTTAGCCCAGAAAAAGGAGTACATTTTAATAGTTCCGATGGATTCATGGAATTCAGAATGGGTTTTCGTTTACAACAGCAACTTGCTATCACTCAAATTGTAAGCGAACAAGACAACCTACAAGGTGAATACTTAATTCGGAGAGAACGTGCGTTATTTCGAGGGTTTTTATTCCACAACAAACTCGATTATCTAGTTCAAATAGGCATGGATGGAGGAAGTGTAGAGCTGTTAAATGCAGAGTACACCTGGAAGCCGGATAATAACACTCAAATTACCTTTGGGCAGTTTTTCCCGCCCACATTTCGGCAGTTCCAAACCACATCTAAAAACCTTCAGATGGTGGATCGATCGAATGTGAGTCGTTTTTTCTTTACTGATTACGACTTAGGCATTCGGGTTCGCAGAACTTTTAATCTCAGCCCAACTTTTCAGCTTAAATCCTCCGGAGCGCTTACCCATGGCGAGGGCAAAAATCTAAAAACTGCCTCTGGTGGCTGGGCGTATATGTCGCGTGTGGAAGTATTGCCTTTCGGCGGCTTCGCAAAAGGTGGAGATTATATAGAAAGTGATCTACAGCGTGAAATTTCACCAAAACTTAGCGTCGGTGCAGGCTTCTATTTTAACCAAGATGCTTATACTAAACTTGGAAATAATGTATGGGATGGATTAGAAGATGATATTTTCGACAGGTATGCCGATGTTGTTTTCAAGTACAATGGATTTTCGTTTCAGGCAGAATACATTAAACGATCGGTAGACAATGAGGTTTTGATTTCGGACGGACAAACTTTCTATGCTGACAAAACCAGTGGAGAAGGGTTTTATACGCAAGCTGGATATTTTGTAGACGAAAAAATCGAACTCACTACTCGATTTAGCACCTTAAAACCGGATGTCCTGCATCATAATGAGTTGGGTAAATTCACGCAACAACAAAAAGTTTCTATGGGTCTCAATTACTTCTTTTTAGGTCACTCACTTAAATTACAGTCTCAACTCGGATATGTTAGCGAAGAATTTGCCGCGATAAAAAACTGCAACTATTTCGAATTTCTCACTCAATTCACCATTAGTTTTTAACACTCACTCATCAAAGTAATGAAGCTCAACAAAAAACAACTAATTGGTATAGCAATCGGCCTAATTGGCTTGATTATTCCCTTTTTCTTTCATCTGGAAGGACTGTCGGATGCCGGCCATGTTGCCTTGGGGATTTTCTTTCTGGCTGCAGCGTATTGGATGCTCGAACCCTTCCCAATCTATGCTACATCAGTATTGGTTATTTTCTTACAAGTAATTCTACTCAGCCAACAAGGCTTTCTATTTCCCGAAAGTACGGCAGAGTATTCGCCTAACAATTACACAGAATTTATTGGCACATTGGCTAGTCCAATCATCATTTTATTTTTGGGCGGATTTGTATTAGCTGATGCTGCCGTTAAATACGATCTGGATCGAAATCTCACTCGAATTCTGTTATCACCCTTTGGCAAAAAACCGGGCTCTATCTTGCTTGGCTTGATGGTGGTTACTGCACTGCTATCTGCCTTTATGAGCAACACAGCCACTACTGCTATGATGATGACGGTAATTCTCCCAATAATGGCTCGCATCAGTAAAACAGATCCATTGCGCATTGGCTTGGCGCTTAGCATTCCATTTGCGGCAAATATCGGCGGTATTACAACTCCCATCGGAACCCCACCCAATGCCGTTGTTATTGGGGCACTTTCTCAACAAGGAATAAATATTCCATTTGGCGAATGGATGATATTAGCTACTCCTTTAGTGGTTATCGCATTGTTATTTGCCTGGTTTTTACTGCTTAAAATGTTTAAACCTGAAGCCGCGTCGGTAGAAATTGATATGTCTGGTAAGTTCAATACTTCTACGAATGCAATTTTGCTTTATCTGGCTTTTGGGGCTACCGTTTTATTTTGGGTAACCGAAAGTTTCCATGGTGTAAAAAGTGCTATCATCGCGTTAATTCCGGTTGTATTTCTATCGCTAAGTGGAGTTATCACCAAAGAAGATATCCGAAAACTACCATGGGAAGTGCTATGGCTTGTTGCCGGAGGTATTTCTTTAGGTATTTCGATGAAGAGCACCGGATTGGCTGAATGGATTGTCGGTAGCATCGAGTGGAGCGCATTTGGAACCATTGCCCTTCTCGTAGTATTTGCTTCGGTTTCTGTCTTGATGAGTAACTTCTTGTCGAATACTGTTACAGCAACCTTACTTATTCCTTTGGCTGTAAGTTTGGCAACTTCAGGGATTGCCGGCGATGGATTCAATCTTATAATCGTAAGTCTTGTAATCGGTGTTAGTGCAAGTATGGCAATGATGTTACCAATTTCAACTCCGCCTAATGCTATCGCAATGAGCACAGGAACCATTCAAACTTCGAACATGGCAAAAGCAGGTATTTCTGTAGGAATATTCGGAATTATACTGGTGGTAATTTATGCCTTGTTCTACTGGCCTTTCATTCTAAATTAATCAGTCATGGATCGACAAATATATATTCTCGTAGTTGAAGACGAACTGGAAGTGATGGAAGCTCTAGTAAATGATCTGGAGCAATTCGAGGAGTATTTTCCCATTGAATCTGCCAACTCATCCGAAGAAGCTAAACAAGTAGTGAAAGATGTTTACGCCACCGGAAATGAGATCGGCCTGGTGTTATGCGATCATGTAATGCCCGGACAAAATGGAGTAGATTTTTTGATCGAACTTCAAGCCAATAATGCTCAGCATGAAGCTAAAAAAGTATTAGTAACCGGTCAGGCAGGTTTAGAAGATACTATTCAGGCCATCAACAACGCTAAACTAGATTATTACATTGCTAAACCGTGGACAAAAGAACAGTTGGAAGAAGTTGTAACTACACAGCTAACGAATTATATCATGGAGCGGAAGTATAATCCTATGCAATACATGATGATTTTGGACAGCGTACGCCTTTCTGAATACATGAGAACGCATAAAATAACGGATCACTAATGCCTTCTAAAGCTTTTTCAGATCGGCCAGAATTACTTCGGTTTATTCGGCAGGCCATTACCGAATCACCGGAACTACAAAAATTATTGCGCACGTTTTCTAAAGGAGAGGTTCTTTTTCAGCAGGGTGATCCTATTCCACATTTGTATTTGTTGCTCGAAGGAGAAGTTACACTCAATCACCAGCGTGAAGATGGTACCGAATTAGATCTTATAACTCTTGCTCCCGGACATTTTGTGGGATTGGTAGCTTTCACAACTGGTAACGATTCGCTTACCACATGCATATGCCGCCAAAATACTATTGCACTTTGCATTCGCCCTGATGAATACGAATCGGTGATGACCGAGCATCCAAAGCTTAGCAGTCCTGTTCAAAAACTGATGCTGAGCAATATGGCTACCCGTTTCCAGAAAAATGTTCAGCTTGAATCAAAAATGAACGCGTTGAACAAGCAGTTGGAAGATGAAGGTGAGCAACTTAAACTTGCGTATGAACAACTGGAAAGTTCGCATCAAAAACTGGTGCATCAAGAGAAAATGGCAACTCTGGGAGAACTGGTAGCTGGTTTTGCGCACGAAGTAAATAACCCGGCTGCTGCTCTTTTGCGCTCCTCAGAAATGTTGAAATCCAATTTTGGAGATATGCAGACTAACAGTGCGGTTTCTTCGATTTTTAAACTCGGATTAGATTCCAAACCGGTAAATAGCACCGATGTACGAAAACGCATGCTTTCTATTCAAAAGCAGTTTCCATGGGTGAAAGAACGCTCACAAGTTCGTAAGCTTGCACAAATGCCGGATGAAGCGCTCCAACTAATCTTAGATTACAAAAAAGATGTGGGGCTGGATGAATTAGTACGGCAATTTGAATCGGGCAAGTTCATCCACAACATACAGGTGGCAAGCGAACGGATTGCAAATCTAGTTAAGAGCCTTAAAAGTTATAGTCGGCAAGACAATAACGAATGGGAAGAAATTGATATTCGTGATGGCATAAACGATACTATTCTTATCCTCTCACATCGTTTGAAGTACCTGAATGTGGAGTTAGACTTGAAAGATATTCCAAAAACCTGTGGTAAGATGGGTGAGTTAAATCAGGTTTGGACAAATATATTGGTGAATGCCTGTGATGCCTTACCCGACGGTGGCAACATATCGATCAAAACGAAATCGGAAGGTGATTTTAAGATAGTCGTCTTGATTTCGGATAACGGCCCCGGTATTTCAGAAGAAATCATCGATCGTATTTTTGAACCGAATTTTACTACAAAAAACCAAGGTGCAGAATTTGGTCTCGGGCTTGGATTAGCTATCTCCAACGAAATTATTCGTCAACACGGTGGATTTATAACCGTTTCTAATCGCGAACAAGGTGGCGCTCAGTTTAAAATAATATTGCCTGTGCGAGAGTGTTAGTATCATTTAAGGGCTTGAGCCAAATCTTCGGCTAAATCCTTTACATGCTCTAAACCAACACTCAATCGAATAAGATTCTCAGGAGTTGTGGAATGTTCTCCCTCGCTTGAGCGGCGATGTTCCCACAAACTTTCTATTCCACCTAAGCTTGTGGCTCGACGAATAATTTTAGTTCGACCGACTATGTCTAAGGCACGGTTACCATCTCCATCTATCAATAATGAAACCATGCCACCAAAACCTTTCATTTGTGCCGCTGCTATTTCGTGGTCTTTATGTGATGGAAGTCCCGGATAGAATACTTTCTCTACCGAATCTTGAGTGGTCAAAAACTGTGCAATTTCCCATGCATTTTGATTGTGCATACGCATGCGATGAGGAAATGAACGTATGCTGCGCGCTAATAACCAGCAATCAAATGGAGAAGGAACCGAGCCCTGTTTACGTTGAATAGTTCGAATAGCTTCAAATTGGGTATCAGCTTTTGCTGCGATAATTGCGCCACCAATAATGTCGGAATGTCCTCCTAAAAACTTACTGGTAGAATGCATCACAAAATCTGCACCATATACAATCGGATTTGTATTGAATGGCGTTGAAAATGTGTTATCCACACACACCGAAACTCCTTTTTGATGAGCGACATGAATCGTTTTTTCCAGATCTGTGATTAGCAGCAATGGGTTGGAAGGACTTTCAAGCAAGGCTAGTTTTGTCTCCGGCTGTATGGCTTCGACAAATGCTTCAAGATTTGTGGTGTCAACACTTGAGTAGGAAATTCCCCATTGATTCGCGAAGGTCTCAAGTAGCGATCGAGAACCGTGATACATATCTTCAGGAATCAGAACATGTGCTCCTTTAGGAACACTCATAAATATGGCCGTTAGGGCTGCAACTCCAGATGAAAAAGCAGCACAGGCTTCCCCTTGTTCCAACGAACATAACAGCTGTTCTAATTGCAACCTGTTAGGATTTTCGTATCGCGAGTAAATAAAATCTCCCTCCTGATACCCCGAAATATCATGTTCGTACGTAGTTGCCGGTTCCATTGGTGATGCAATTCCTCGGCTACCCGACCAATGCTTACTGCCATTATGAATGGCAATGGTTTCGATGTTTTTGGATTTACTCAATGTGAATATTTTAAAAAGGTAATTTCTTCAACTCTATTAAAAATCGTATCAGCACTTAGTAATGGATAGCCCAAGTATGATGATGTAGCAGCAATCATAGCATCCGGTATTTTAATTCCATATCGTTTTCTAATTTCTATCGTATTAGATTTGATGTGTTCATTATACTCAGAGATGATTGAGTTCTTTAGGAATTCTCGAATTACTTCTTCTTCTGAGGAATCGATATTGTTATAGCATAAAAGTTCAATTTCAACTATAAAAGGAACTATTATATCAAAATCCTGCATTACAGATTTCAGGTTCTCGTCACCCCCCAAAAAGTATAAAACGATATTAGTATCAGCTATTATCGTCATTCCAATCACGTACTCTATGTTGATATTCTACAGGATCTTCCCTTAGAGTTATTTTCCCAAATAAGGTGGCTAGCTTTTCCTTCTTATCTGCACGATTTTTACCGCTTTTTTTAAGAGCAGCAAGAATGTCTTTTTTATCTTTTACTGTCTTTCCCATCACTTTTTCTCCTAATTAACAAAAATCACAGATCAATTACCCGTTTCTAATTCTCTGATCGCCTTAATCCGTTGCAATACGGGTGGGTGCGAATAATTCAGAAATACGTACCATGGATGCGGGGTAAGATTCGACAAGTTATCTTTTGATAGCTTTTTCAAGGTAGAAATCATGTCTTCTTTGTTTCCGGTTGTCTCTACCGCATAAGCATCTGCTTCGTATTCATGCTTGCGGGACGACAGCTGCATGAAAATCGATAACAGCATTTCGATTGGAGCATAAAGCATTCCAAAGAATACCAAACCTGCGTACACCGACATTTCCTCCATATAAAAAGCATCGAATAAACCGCGCTCTTCCAGAAATATGGATAACAGAAAGAAGAGCACAACGGTATGCAACACACTGATCAACATCCCTTTTACGATGTGTTTCTTCTTGTAATGCCCGATTTCGTGGGCAAGCACAGCCACTAGTTCCTGAGTGGTATGGTTCTCGATCAAAGTGTCATACAAAGCAACGCGCTTATTCTTTCCAAAACCTGTAAAAAACGCATTCGATTTACTGGATCGCTTTGAGCCATCAATCACAAACAAACCACTAAGGTTGAAATCTACTTTTTTGGTATAGCGCTCAATTTCTGATCGGAGTTCGCCTTCTTCGAGCGGGGTAAATTTATTGAACAGTGGCATAATCCATGTTGGGGCCACGTATTGCATCCCCAAAGAGAAAAGCGTTACCGCAATCCATGCATACAACCACGCCCAATCGCCGGCATACATAAAAAATGCAAGAATTCCCGCCAATAATGGAATTCCGATAAGTGCACCCAGCAACAACCCTTTAATTAAATCTAGTAAAAAAGTTTTGGGCGTTGTTTTGTTGAACCCAAATTGTTCTTCGATTACAAAGGTGGAATAAATACTAAACGGTAGCGAAATGATAGATTTTGCTATGAGTAAAATCCCAATAAATAATAATCCGTTTACCAAATCGCTGAACGGAAAACCTCGCAACCATTGATCCAGCACATTAAAGCCTCCGTAAAACCAAAAAACGAGTAGCAAAAACAGATCAAAGGTGCCGGTAATTAACCCAAATTGCGTTCTAACCCGTGTGTATTGCTGCGATTTTGCATAGGTTTCGGCATCATATACTCCTTCGAATTCGGCCGGCAATTCCGGTGAAAGGGATTTCAGATTTTTGATATTTGTGATCAATCCAATCAGATAGTCGATGATCAGCGCTGAAAGAATTACAATGGCGTAAATGTTCATGAAGGAGTGTTTGTTGTTTTGATCAGAAAATAGGGAATAGCCATCATTTCTTTGCACAACTTCCATCAACAAATGCAATAGAGCAGATAGAATTTACCAAATAGTTTAACATTAAACTATTTGGTAAATTTAGCTCGGAAACTAATTAAGGAGACATTATGAAACACAATAAAGGATTACATCACATCACCGTGTTAGCTGGCTCACCGAAAGACAACGTAGATTTTTATGTACGTGGATTAGGTATGCGCATGGTAAAAAAATCGGTAAATCAAGATGATCCGGGCACATATCATTTATTTTATGGAAACGAAGCCGCACAACCCGGTTCTAGTTTAACATTTTTCCCATGGCCAAGAGCTCATAAAGGAAATACCGGAACGGGTGAAGCCGTGAATGTTGCCCTAAAGGTGCCTGAAGGAACTCAAGATTTCTGGCTGGAGCGATTGAATTATCTGGATATTCAGCACTCTGATTTCTTCGAGATTTTTGGCAAACAAGCGATCCGCTTTAACGATCCGGATGGCTTGGAATTGGATTTGGTATTCGATGGAGGAGCCAAAGAACAAGAAAGTACGTATGAGATTACTGTGCCTATCGAATCGGCGATTCAAGGATTTGAATCTACGCGATTAAAATTGAGTGAAGCCGATGGTACTGTTGATATTCTAACCGATGTGCTTGGCTTTAGTGAAACCTCTTCGAATGGAAACCTAACTTTGTTCGAAACCGATGCAAAAATTGGTAGTTCACTTATTATCGAAACCGGTGATAAAGAACCGGGCAAAGGAGGACGTGGCATTGTGCATCACGTTGCATTTCGCGCAAAAAATGAGGACGAATTAAATGAACTCCGCGAAAAAGTAATGAGCAAAGGATTGCGCCCAACCGGTATCATAGATCGTCATTGGTTTAAGAGTGTATATTATCACGAGCCGGGCGGTGTACTTTTTGAAATGGCAACCGACGACCCCGGTTACACTGTGGATGAGGATTTCGAGAAACTTGGTGAAAAACTCATCCTAACCCCGTGGCTAGAACCTCGCCGTGAGCTTATCGAGCGCACATTACCTAGCCTGGATTAATACGTGAGTCATTCAAAAAACTCAAAACTAACGCTATTTACACTGCTATTAACAAGCACGTTAACGGTAATGGCCGGAGCTACCATAGCTCCGGCTTTACCGGCTATGCAAGAACAATTCAACTCGGTTGAAAACGCAGAGTTTTGGGTTCGATTGGTTCTTACCATTCCTGGTCTATTTATAGTACTGGGGGCTTTTGCAGCGGGAGCCCTCATCGATCGGTATTCTAAAAAGAAATTCTTAATCAGCTGTATGATTGTGTATGCGGTAGCGGGAAGCAGTGGGCTATTCTTGGATTCCCTCTTCGCAATACTAGCCGGAAGAGCCATCATGGGATTAGGAGTTGCCGGTATTATGACCACCGTTATTACTTTATTCTCGGATTATTACTCGGGCAATGAACGTGCAAAAGCATTGGGTATGCAATCTTCGTTTATGGCTTTGGGGGGCGTAATTTTTTTGACTACCGGAGGATTTCTGGCCGACTTAAGCTGGAGATTCCCTTTTGCCATATATCTTTCAGCATTATTATTTGTGCCTTTAGCTATTCGGTTTTTACACGAACCTGAACTTAGCACGAACAGAACAAAAACTGATGAGTCTGCTTCCATAATTTCGGCTTCCGACCTACTGAAATTACTCGTCTTGGTGTATGGACTTATTCTCTCCGCTCAAATAATTTTCTACACCATCCCCATTCATCTTCCTTTCTTTTTGATGGACACATTTAACGCTTCAGCTACTTCGAGTGGATTAGCTATTGGTTTGGTAACCCTTTTTGCAGGAATAACTTCTTTGTGTTATGGATGGATCAAGCACAGAATTGGCTATGTGTACATACTTGTTTCTGCTTTTTTGTTGTTAAGTATTGGATATGCAGGTATCAGTTTTGCCGATAATCTTTGGTTTTTAGTTTTCGGCTTAATCATAATCGGCATCGGATTTGGACTTTTCATGCCAAACGTGAATACCTGGCTTGCGGAAGTAGCACCGGAAAAATTTCGTGGCCGAGTTATGGGCGGCATCACTACTTTCGTGTTTTTAGGGCAATTTCTATCACCTATTGCTACTCAACCCATTCAAGTTTCTTTAGACATTCCGGGATTATATCTCAGTAGTGGTGGTTTTCTAGCTATAACTGCATTGCTACTCCTTTTCTTTAGAAACCCATTAATCGAGCTTTGTCGCAGAATTTCAACCTCATAAATAAATTATTATGTCGTTTTTTATCGCAACCTCCGACCAACCATTTAGTGGTCCACACCAAAACCAGCAATTACTACAAGCCGGGGCCGACCCTGCATCTGCAAAAGCAGCGATGATTATGATTCACGGTCGTGGCGCTAGTGCTGAAAGTATTCTTGGACTAGCTAATGAATTGGACCATCAAAACTCAATCACTTTTTATGCTCCACAAGCTAGCGGACATACATGGTACCCCTACTCCTTCCTAGCGCCAACTGATCAAAATCAGCCGGGATTAAACTCAGGATTGCAAGCCGTTTTCGACGCCGTACAGCAAGCTGAAAGTGATGGCTTTTCAAAAGATCAGATTTTCTTACTCGGCTTTTCACAAGGTGCCTGTTTAGCTTCGGAGTTTGTGGCTCGTCATCCCCAAAAGTATGCCGGACTCATCGTTCTAAGTGGCGGACTGATTGGCGATACGCTCCCTAAAGATCATTATTCCGGAGATTTGGAAAGCACGCCTGTATTCATGGGTTGTAGTGATGTAGATGCGCACATTCCCGAACAACGTGTGCATGAATCTGCTGAAATCTTATCCACATTAAATGCAGATGTGACCAAGAAAATTTATCCGGGTATGGGCCATACCATAAATCAGGATGAGATTGATCAGATTAATCGACTTATTCTTGCAAGTATCTAGATTGTTGTGAAAAGTCAACATTGACTCAACTACGATCTGAATTAGTAGTTAAAAAAACCTACACTCCCATCGATGGTATAGATATTGATGAATTACTGAGTAGATCATCTTCTCTTTCGTACAAGTTCTAATTCGTTCTAAAAAACCGAAATTGTATCTTTGTCGTACTTGTATGACACATAAACCAATTTCTTGAATAATGCCAATAACTGTACGATTAGGAGAATCTGTTGAAAAGCGTTTGGCTGAACTGGCTAAACTAACCGGTAGAACCAAAACCTACTACATTCGCCAAGCGTTGGTAGAAAAATTGGACGAACTTGAAGATTTGTATATAGCAGAGCAGCGCCTAGAACAACCTGACAAACGTTGGACTCTGGATCAGTTAGAGCGTGGCGATGATCTGGAAAATTGAATTTGATAACCGAGCCAGAAAGGAACTCAGAAAGCTCGACAAACAAACTCAAGAGCGCATCCTTAATTGGTTAAGAGAAAACCTCGCAACAAATGAAGATCCTAGAAGAACAGGAAAATCTCTAAAGGGACACATGAAAGGGTTATGGAGATATCGGGTGGGTGATTATCGAATCATTAGCCAAATTCAAGACGAAAACATATTGATATTGGTTATCCGACTTGGTCATCGAAGAGATATTTACGAAGATAAATAGTAATAAGAATCCACACGCTCGAACATCTTCAACAATCAACTAAATCAATCTTCTCTATTTGGAAGTTGAGAATTTGAGGATTATATACTCGGTATTATAAATCTCACTCACTTTTTAAGGTACATTTCATGGAAATCCTTTGGCTGGTGCTAGCATATGTTTTAGGCATGGGAATGCAGGAACTTCGATTACCACCTTTGATCGGATATCTTGCCGCCGGTATCATTTTATCATTAAGCGGACTGCACATCGAAACGGAAGTAATTCACGAGCTGGGTCATCTTGGTGTGTTATTACTCTTATTTACCGTGGGTTTACATCTTCGGCTTAAAAACATCATCCAGCCGGAAGTATTCGGCGCCGGTGGGATTCATCTTTTGGTATCCGCCATCATCTTTGCCGGAATAGCATTTGCCTTCGGATATGGTCCCATCGCCTCCGTTATAATTGGAGTGTTACTTGGATTTTCGAGTACCGTACTCGCTGCAAAAGCTTTGGAAGCTCGTGGTGAACTTGGAGCTTACCACGCCCGTGTTGCAATCGGGATTCTCATTCTTCAGGATTTAGTGGCCATTGTGATATTAGCACTCAGTGGTGGCGGATTACCTAGTATTTGGAGCCTTGGTTTATTAATCATTCCGCTTGCCCGACCTCTAATTCTCAAACTGTTTGTGGCCAGTGGACATGAAGAACTACAGCTTCTGTTTGGGCTAATCCTTGCTGTGGGAACGGGAACCTTATTCGAAGTGCTCGGACTTTCCTCCGAATTAGGTGCTTTGGCTGCCGGGGCGCTGTTATCAGGACATCCAAATGCCGACGAATTGGGCGAAAAACTTTGGGGACTGAAGGAAGCATTTTTGGTAGGCTTTTTCCTCGAGATAGGTTTAGCCGGATTACCCGACATGAGCACCATGATTTTTGCGCTCGTTGTATTAGCTGTGCTTCCTGTAAAATCGGTGATGTATTTCTTTTTGTTGATCGCATTCAAACTTCGATCAAGAAATGCATTTATGGTTACCACTACCCTAACCTCTTACAGCGAGTTTACTCTGATTGCCGGTGCAGTTGCTGCAAGCGCCGGATTTATTCCACAATCAGCACTTATTGCAATGGCTGTGATTACGGCTATTAGTTATGCCATTAATGCTCCAATCGCCTCAGGAGCTAACAAACTTTGGAAAAAATATGAGTTTTCGTTGATTCCATTCGAGCGCGACACCAAACATCCTGGCGACCAAGTAGTCTCTTTGGGAGGCGCGCATTATCTAGTGGTGGGCATGGGTCAGGCAGGAGCTGCTGCTTACGATTATTTAAAAGAACGCCAACATCGAGTTACCGGCATGGACAGTGATCCCGCACGCATCGAAAAAAACCTGAAAGACCGTCGCCGTGTAGTTTATGGAGATGCTTTTGATCCCGAGCTATGGCAAAACATCGACCTAAAAGGAGTAAAAGCAGTAATCCTGGCGATGACCAATCCCGACACAAAACTTCAGGCTACCAAAATGTTAAGGGAAAACAACTATGAACATGATGTGTACGCCTTAACCATGCGCGATGAGGAACATGCCGGGCTAGCCGAGGCCGGTGCAAACGCGGTGTGTTTACCTATGAAACAAGCCGGGAGGAAATTAGCTGAGCTCAGTATTAGTGATGAAATTGATGGCTCTATGTCGTTGGAGCTTGCTTAACATGTCGGATTATTCACTAAATATTCATGAGGATGAAGCCATCAAGGGCAATCCGGAGGCGAAATACACTTTGATCGAGTTTGGTGATTATGAATGTCCTTATAGCAGAATGGGATATCGTTTTGTACAACGAATTTTAAAAGATCATGAAGAAAAGCTAAGATTTGTGTTCCGCCATTTTCCAATCTCGAAAAAGCATCCTTATGCCGAGATCTGCGCTGAAGCAGCTTTATTTGCAGGTCAAGAAGGCGTTTTCTGGGAAATGCACGATCTGTTATTTGATCATAACTTATCTCTGAATCGAGAAAAGCTAGACGAATTTGCCGATCAAATTGGACTGGATATTTTTCAATTTCGAATGGCGCTGGAAAACCGGACCTTCAAGTGCAGAGTTCAGCAAGATTACAGAAGTGGAGTTAAACACGGTGTTAATGACACACCTTCCTTCTTTATGAATCAGATGAAATATGAAGGTAAACTTGAAATGAATTCACTACGTGCATTTATTGAACAACAACTTTCGGAGAAATGATAGAATGCACACTCACCTAATTATTTGTTCGATGGAACCCGAAAAATCATGGCACTATTACCCAAAAATGCTGTCATCATGAATAAATACAACGAATATGTAGTTCAGGTTTTGCAATCGCTGGATGCCTTTGCAAATGTTCCTGCTGAAGATTTAGCCTGGTTGGTTGATAACTCCAAAGTGTGTACTTATCAACCGGATGAGCACCTCGCTAAACCCGGCGATGAAATCGATAAAATGCTCATTTTTCTCGACGGACAAATAAAAATTGAACTCAAAAGAGGGAATCAATTCTATCTGCTCGGGCATTTTTCTAAAGGTGATGTATCCGGTCGACTTCCTTTTTCGCGGATGCAATCATCTACGGGATATTTAACCGTGATGGAAGAAACTACGGTACTGGAAACGCATCAGTCGCTTTTCCCGGAAATTGCCAAACGCTATCCTTTAATCGAAGCATTTGTACATCAACTGTCGGATCGGATTCGAAATTTTACAACTCGACAAGAGCAAAATGAAAAGCTGGTGGCACTCGGAAAACTTTCGGCCGGACTTGCCCACGAACTGAATAATCCGGCTTCAGCGATGGTTCGCTCCGCAACGGCATTACGTGATAATCTGCAAGCCAAGCCCGATAAATTTAAAGCTGTAATGCACATTCGATTAACGGATGAACAAGTGGATGCGGTAAATGAATTGGTATTCCGAAAAGCGGGAAAAGGATCTACCAATAATCAATCGCTGATGGAGCGAACGGCACTGGAAGATGAACTCACCGACTGGCTGGACGATCACAATATTGAACTCGGCTTCGAATATGCTCCCACATTCGCCGAATTCTGTTTTGATGTTGATGATCTCGAATTTGTAAAATCGCATCTCACCGAAGAAGCACTAGAACCGGTTCTTGGATGGGTTGAAGACGTGCTTACCACTGAAAAAATGGTAGAAGAAATTGAAGATGCCTCGCGCCGGATTTCGGAACTGGTTTCCTCCGTAAAAACCTATTCGCATATGGATCGGGGTTCGGATAAGGAAGCGGTAGACATCAAAAAAATGATCAAAAGCACCCTTACGATGCTCAATCATAAAACCAAGCAGAAAAATATTTCGGTGGATGTTCAAGTGCCGAAAGATTTACCTGAATTTTGTGGACATGTGAGCGAATTGAATCAGGTGTGGACCAATTTAATTGATAACGCCATCGACGCGGTGGAAGAATCGGGCAAGATTCAAATTTCGGCTCGCAGTGAAAACGGTAATTTGGCCATGAGCTTTGTAGATGATGGTGCCGGAGTGCCGGATGAAATCCGATCTCAAATCTTTGATCCGTTTTTTACCACAAAAGATGTTGGCAAAGGAACCGGGCTCGGGCTGGATGTAGTGCGCAAAATCGTCGAAAAGCACGAAGGCCGCATCGAGTTAAACTCAAAACCCGGAAACACCGAATTCAAACTGATTTTCCCATTTAAATAATTAAAAATTTTAGATTATGAATTATGAATTTGGGTAATTGACAATTCATAATTCATAATCCCTAATTCAAAATTCCCTTCGGGATGAAAAAACCCATTCTTTTTGCTATTGATGACGACCCGCAGGTGCTTCGGGCAGTTACGCGCGATTTGCGCCAACGCTATCGGTCTACCTATCGCATATTAAGTACCGACTCGCCCAAAGAAGCCTTGGAATCCTTATCCGAGCTTAAATCGAAAGGCGAAACAGTTGCCTTATTCCTGACCGATCAACGCATGCCGGAAATTATCGGAGTGGATTTTCTTGAACAGGCAAAAAAGCACTTTCCGGAGGCCAAACGTGTACTTTTAACTGCTTATTCCGATACCGATGCTGCCATCAAAGCGATTAACGAAGTGCAGCTTGACTATTACTTATTAAAGCCGTGGGATCCACCCGAAGAGAAACTCTACCCGGTACTGGATGATTTACTCGACGACTGGCAGGCGAATTTCAAACCCGATTTTCAGGGAATCAAACTAGTAGGATATCAATACTCCCCAAAATCGCACGCAATAAAAGATTTTTTGTCCGGGAATTTGATTCCCTATCAATGGTTAGATATTGAAGATTCTGATAAAGCCGCAGAATTGTTGGAAAATAAGGGTATTGATGCCTCAAAATTACCCACCATATTTTTTGAAGATGGAACATACATCAATGAGCCAACGCCCTTAGAAATTGCCGAAAAACTGGGGCGAAATCCCAATCCTGATGCTGAAATTTACGATGTAGTTATTATTGGTGCAGGTCCGGCCGGATTAGCTGCTGCCGTTTACGGTGGATCGGAAGGCTTGAAAACGCTACTCATCGAAAAAAGAGCTCCGGGCGGACAAGCAGGCACCAGTTCCCGCATCGAGAATTATTTGGGCTTCCCAAATGGACTTTCCGGCTCTGATTTGGCCCGAAGAGCCATCACTCAGGCTACCCGTTTTGGAGTAGAATTTCTCTCACCACAAGAAGTGGTGGGCATCGAGTCGCAAGATCAATACAAAGTGATTCATCTTTCGGATGGAAGCTCTGTAAATGCCAAAGCGGTTGTAATTACAACCGGAGTGAATTATCGAAAGCTGGAAAGTAAAGGATTGAGCGACTTTACGGGTGCCGGTGTGTATTATGGCGCAGCCATGACGGAAGCCCACGCATTTAAAGGCAAGCAGGTATACATTGTAGGCGGCGGAAATTCTGCCGGACAAGCTGCCATGTATTTATCCACTTTTGCGGAAAAGGTTCATATTGTGATTAGAAGGGAATCGCTGGTGAGCAGTATGAGCTCCTATTTGATCGATCAGATCAATAAAACCGAAAATATTGAACTGCTGCCCTATACCGAAGTAGTAGAAGCGTGTGGTGATGGGAATTTGCAACGCCTTGTATTACAGAATACGGAGGACGAATCGACCGAAGATGTTGACGCTGACGGTTTATTTATATTTATCGGCGCCCGGCCTTATACCGATTGGGTTCAAAATCAGATCATCAAAAATGAAAAGGGCTTCATCGAAACCGGAAAAGAACTCAACAAATACAACGATTTTGCCAAAGTATGGAAACTGGAACGAACGCCATACTTACTGGAAACCTGTTCGCCCGGAATTTTTGCAGCGGGTGATGTACGCGCAGGAGCGATGAATCGCGTGGCCTCAGCCGTGGGAGAAGGCGCCATGAGCATTAAATACGTGCATGAGTATTTGGCGGATTCGGGGGTGTGATTTACCAACCTGTAAGGTCAATTTAAGTGCGCGTGTACGGCTATATGGTTAAAGGCTTAATGGCCGGTAAAATGGCCAGCGCTAGATTTTCCAATGCAGCGGATGAACTCTTTAACCTGCCACCCGGCTATTCGGTAAATGATGATATTAATGACCCAAATTGTGGCCTACCCATCGATGCCGTTGAGGATAATATATTCGTGAATTGCTTTGAGTTTAGGATTGGGGATGAACAGCCAGAAATTGAATTTAGTATTGAAATTCCTGAGCCTAAAGAAATGTGGCCAACTATACCTTCAACTGGAGCCCCTAATGACTTCGACTTTAGTCAAGTTGAAAGTAGTCTTGAAGAGATTATTGTGACTTTAAAAAGTGGAGGAACTCCATTAGGAAACACTGCCATAAATGTAAAAGCAGAATGGATAACAGAATCAGGTGGCCATAATCACCAAGACACAGTAGGATCGGGTGATTTAATTACACCTCCTAATAACATAATGGGTTACTTAGTAAATATAGCAGAACGAGATTCTGCTCAAGGTGAAATAGAAGCTCTAACAAATGAAGAAACAGGGAGATTAAGCCTTAGGTATAATGCTCCTGAATTTGGAGGTCAGATTGCATTAGTAGCTCGATATATTCAAGAAACCGATACTCTGTTTGCAAGAGATACTGTAAATATTTTGGTTCCAAACTTGATTTTACTACCAGAAGGAACTAGTTATTCAAAAGTTGGTGGAACACCGAGTCACTTTGGGCCAAGAGTTGATCATCTACATCAAGACTTCAGAGTACCAGATAACAATCATTATGGCACGCAAGAACTTGTTGATTTTCTTATTAACCTATCAAATGTATGGGAAGCTATTGTATTAGCAGACAGTACTCAAGATAATAGACAAACGCCCTTGAACATCAACGATATGAGCCTACCAAACGGTGGTAAATTTGACATATTTGGAAGATGGACTGGATCACACTACAATCATAGAGTTGGAAGAGACGTAGATATTCGGACAACTAGAAACCTACCCATAGGAAACAACAGAAATGGAGTGCTAGTGACAGCTTTAGTTAATGAACTCGGTGAACCTATCTTAGATGATGATAATTTTGAAGTATTTAAAAATTTATTATTCGAAGACTTACTCTTTTTACTTGGAGCAGATAATAATTCCTCTCTACATGGAAGTGAAGCAAATGAACACTACCATTTATACTTATATAACAATTAAACTGTTATGAGAAAATATATACTTGCACTTACTTTAATAATTATACTTTGTGATTTAGTTTATTCACAACAATTAATAGAAGAAATTAGATACGATTCAACAGAAGGATATTATGTATTAACATATAAATATCCAGATTCAGACAGTGCTTATACTGGAACAATAATGCCTAGGAATAATGTAATTCCTATTGTTAAAGCTATGGTTACTAAAAATCATTCAGAAAATTTTCATTATAAATATGAATTAACAAATGAACTTGAATCTCCTCAACTGCTTCGACGTTTTTATATTATTTCAAGTCTTTTAGTATCAAACATTACTACTCCAAGTTCTGAATGGTTAGGTATATATTCGCAAAATAGGGGGTATATATTTTGGTCAAAAGTAAATGGCGTTCCTGGACTTGCGCCAGGAAATAGTTTGAATAACTATTCTTTTGAGTCAAACTACCCACCTTCAATATCAACTAGCATCTCTGAAAACACTTTCTGGGCTTCATTTCCATATGAATTTGAGGGTCCTTTTGGAAAGCTTGATAATATTATAGATTCGCTCAGTTCAGCAGGGGTAAAAAAACTTACCCTAGGCCCATGGCTCCCCGATTCCACCCTGAGCCTCGACTCCTTCACCGACACTCTCGAAACTTTCCGCTTTCGATCGTGCGAAGAATTAGGGTGGGCAAACAATACCAATGTGTGTGGGCAATTGGAAGACGATCTTTCTCAGGTTAAAACCTCGCTTCTTGCACAGGATTCAGTAGCTGCAGCCAATGCCCTGTCTGATTTTATTGAGTTGGTGGAACAAGAGAAAGACGCGAGTTTAAGCAGTGAGGGCTATGCGCTTCTGTATTTCAATGCCGATTATTTGCGAGCTAAATTGGTTGGCAAGAATGAGTAAACAAATTATTAAAAAAAGGAAGCTGGAGCTTCTCCCGATTCACCGGGACATTCCAAACGAAGACGTTTGGAACGAGTGAAAAGTAATCTGAAATTCTTGTAAGATTCCGAGTTATTTATCCGTTTAAAGTTGTCACTAAAAA
Organism: bacterium; assembly: GCA_024742815.1. Classification (GTDB taxonomy): domain Bacteria; phylum Bacteroidota; class Rhodothermia; order Balneolales; family Balneolaceae; genus HXMU1420-13. Next base: position 7,443 of record JANSXX010000012.1, on the reverse strand, counting down.
GACTGTTACTAAAGTCGGATTCAGGGGTGTGAATTTTACCAAATCGTCATGCTATTCTTTTACCGCTAGCATGATTATGTTATGAACCTAAGGTGCAAAACCTCGTACCCTTCACGCAAACATTTTAAACCTAATCGGAGTACATCCATGAAATCACGTTTACTAATTTTATCTGCGATATTTGTGTTCGCATCTTGCGCCGAAGTGAATTATATCGGACAGAGTTATGAGCCAACAACAGAAGTTGAAATTTTTTATGATGAGAAAGCTATAGAGTACGAATATACCATTATAGGGCAGGCCATTGGTTCTTCATCTTGGTTTAATTCCATCGAAGACATCCAAAAGGAAATGGTGAAGACCGCTAAACGAAAAGGCGCAGATGGCATCATCATTACCGGAATCGACACCGAGCGATACAACGACGGTGATTCGAGCAACAAAGAAACTCAGGTTAAAGCCGTATTCTTCAAATACGATTAATCGTAGTTTTAGCTTTACAATTTAAAGGGACATTCGTCCCTTTTTTTATTTCTAAAACATTGTTTCATTATCAATTAGTAAAGTAATTCTGATAGCCTTACCATTAGCTTTCGAGTCATATATAGTTTAATTCATAGTTCGCATGCAATCTTTTCGGTGTCCTCTCGCTTTGGTTATACTCTTTATTTTTTCAGTATCAGCATTCGCCCAAATTGAATTCGAAGAAGCATATTACATCACCCAAGATGGAGTAAAAAAGCAAGGCCTGATTAAGAATTTGGGTTGGAAAAAAAACCCAAGCTCTTTTCAGTTTAAATCGTCGGAAAATGATGTCCCAAAAGTAGTTGATATTACTGAAGCGTCTTTGTTTGAAATTATTGGGCAGTTAAAATATGTACGCGCAGAAGTACCGGTTGATCAATCGACGGATTCCCGAACTCAGCTTGGAGTTTCTATGGTTCCCGAATTTGAAACGGATACCGTTTTTTTAAAAGTAGTATTAGAAGGAGTTGCCTCACTTTTTGAACTCGAAACTGAGGTAAATAAGAGATTTTATTTTCAGATCAATAACGGAGAAATCGTACCACTTGAGTACAAGAAGTTTTTCATTTCATCCACTGAAATCAGAACCAACAAAACTTATCAGGAGCAACTTGCAAACCAGCTGCTCTGTGCCAACACAGAAGTAATTGATTTTGAAAAAATCGAATACAAAAAGAGAGCGTTACTAGCGGTATTTAAATCCTATTATACTTGTATGAATAGCGACTATATCGAGTATAAAGGCAAAAAAGCCAAGCGCTTAAATATCTCAATTGGTCCGCGGGTATATATCTCTACACTTGAAGTTACCGGTAGCAGAGAAAGAGATTTTGCAGATTTTGGTTCAGTAACTCATTTTACTTTCGATATCGAAGTCGAAGCTTTTTTACCCTTCAATAACAATCAATGGAGCATTCTATTTGGAGTTACTCCTCAGAAGTTTTCTAATACCATTACGAACGAATTCGGAACCGTATCTTTTGACCATTCTTCTATCAATGTTCCGGTTGGATTAAGATTCAACAAGTATTTGAACCCACAGTCGCGCTGGTATCTGCAATCGGGCTTGATCCTCACCATGTTTGGTGAAACCGATATTCAATACGATTACAGAAACGGTGCAAACGACACCGTTTCCAAACCCGGTTTTTCTTTTGCCACTGGTTACATTTTTAAAGATATGATTAATGTTCAACTTGAGATTGAACCACGCAGACAGCTTTTTGCTCTTGCCACTACCTTCGAAACCATGTATCGAACCGCATCTTTAAGCGTGAGTTATCAATTACCCTTTTAAATTAGCTGGTCTGAAATTTTTTCTAGAATCCAATCTTCTTTTTAACGGCATCCAGAGCTTTGTTTTTTAGCTCTTCTTCCAGTTCTTTCTTTTTCTCTTCGAGCTCTTCTTTCTTCTTTTCAACAATGGCCAATTGCTCATTCACTTTGGTTTCAAGCTCGGCGTATTTATTTCGAAGGATTTGCTCCTGCTCTTCCACCAGAGTTTGCACTTCCTTCTTTTTTGCCGTTACGCGTGTGTTTACTTCATTCTCTATGCGACGCTTTGCATTATCCACTTCTGCTTGCACCGTTCGCTTTAGCGCATTTAAAAATAAATCATCTACATTCGATCGAACCCGAGCTCTTAGCGGGCCTTCGGTGTTGTCGATTAAGGCTGTGGCTGTAATTCGATTGGTGCCCGAAATTGCATCCCGAATCAAACGCTCTACGGTTCCTTTTGGCCTACCGGCACTTTCAAAATCGAAGGCAATATTGTCCGCCACGTAATCAACCCGACTTTCAATTCTGCGATTTTTTATCGTCAAGTCCACATTAATATCGCCTTTACCCGAGCGTAAATCATACGGTAACAACTCTGAGGGCGAAATCTTAGAATTTACCAGCGAAAAGCCTGAGTAATTAATCGAAAGACTTTCAGATTTCTCCTCCCCCAAGTAATTCAAAGCACCATCTACTGTTAATGTAGCCACACCTTCCTCCGCGCCGGACAATTGAAAAGTGATGGGCGAACCGGTTTTATTCTGATTATTTGTTACGTTGAGCACTTGTCCGGCCAACTCGATATTATTTTTAGTTACACCGGAGAGCTCAATATTCTTAATCCAGAGCTTAGGCAAATCGTATTTATCGGTGAACTCGTAGTTAACGCCTTCGTAGCGTTCAGGCTTTTCATCCTTCTCGTCTGATCCAATAAACTTTTGTCCGTATTCTCTACCCATAGCAAAGTATTCCAGGTAGGTATTCAAATCGGCAAGTAAATTTTGCCCAAATAAGGCAGTACCGATGCTCTGTGCATTAATCTCAGGCAGTTTCGCCACATTCTTTACACGGTCTACATCCTCACTAATCCACTCGTCAATTTGACCAATGCTATTCCGTGAGTTTTGAATGTCTGCCCGAAAATCTGTTTGTAGTGTGTTAATCTCATTCTTCAGCGAATCGGCTTCTTTCACCACTCTTTGAACGGTTTCGATCGCTTTGAGTGCTGCCGGCACATCTTTGATCTCGTCCAATTTAATGGATTTCACCAAGTTCTCAATTTCACGAGCATTCTTTTCAATACTGTTATTCGTAATGGTAGAATCCCATTTTGAGTAGTTCGATTCCAAACCGTTTTTGAGTCCTTCCATCTTATCAATCGATTGCAGATTGATGGTGGCAAGCAAGCTATCTACGTTGATGTCATCCTTCACATCTGTGAATTCCATGCGTGCATTTTCAGCAATCGTAGAAGTCACCTGATTGGTAATGTTATAGAAGAATCCGGCATCTTCGGGCACACCGGTTTCCGGATCGTAGCCCTCAGGAATTTCAAAAGCGCCATCGGTTTCGCGTTCTGTTTCCAATGCAAAACCGGTCATTCGCACATCTTCTATAATCACTTGTTCCCACAGCACCGGCCAGAATTCAAAATCCAGTTCTACTTCGCCGGTCTCAAATAAATTCATCATCGTATTATCGGGATCGGTAACCTGAAGGCGACTCCAACTCAGTTCTAAATCAACTAAACTAAGTTTAAAATCCTCAAACTCAACCTTAGCTGTGTTTGCGATACTTAATCGTGTTTCGATTTTTTCTTCGACGTATCCATCGGGGATAAGAAAGGGAATCCCGAAAAACAATCCGGCAACAATCAATACAAACAGTAATCCTTTAATTCTCATTATTTGCCCCTCACTCTGTTAACGCCCTGATAAATGGAATAAAATTTCGAGCCTTTTAATACTTGTACGATTTTTAACTTTTGTACTCGTTCATGGATGTGTTTTCGATATTGTTTCACAAATAAGATTACACTCGGGAAAACCGGAATCGTTAAAAAAACCGCTACAAAAAAACTACCGATCACTACGGTATTGTAGAAGCGAGTCATCGCCCACCACTCATTGTCGTACAAACTAATCCACAGAGATTGGTACGACTCATGCTCTAATAACCAGGTTCCAAAATTGTGAAAGGCCGGATCTGCGATGTATGCAACTCCACTGAATATCAAAAAAGCGAGAATGGCCATCCCGATATTTACTTTTAGAACGATGAGTAAAGCCACTATAATCAAGTTGTGAAACGAGAAAAACGGGGTCAACCCGATTATCATCCCCAACACAAAACCGCCGGCAAGTTGTGGCGGCGATGCTTCTGATGATAACGCCTTCAATAATTTGGCGATGTATTTTAATATGATGAGCATTGCTGCTTCCCTGTTTGATTGATAACCCTGATTACGGTTAATTAATATGCGCTTAGTTTGGCAAAAAAGGAATTTATGATTGTTGTGCAATCGTTAAACTTTATTGAGATTTTGAATCGCTTGCCAACTACTTTGTACTAATTGTAGATTGTGTATGTTGTACATGTTAAACCGATTTCGAGCCATGCGTGTAAGATATGTTATCCTATTTATTGCTTCATGTTCCATATTTTCTATGGCTTGCGATAAAAATAAATCGCTTTTTGACGAACCTTTTCCCTGTGAAGATGGCATGGCCGACGGGAAATATCCCTGTGAAAACGTTGGAATGTATGCACATATCCCACTTTCTGAATTTGATACAGAGCGATTAAACGATATCTGGGGATGGACTGACCCCCAAACCGGAAAAGAATACGCTTTGGTTGGCCTTTACAATGGTGTTTCATTTGTGGATGTGAGCGATCCTAAAACTCCGGTTATCGTCGGTTCACTACCGGAAACCAGTTTTTCGGCAAAACGATTAAATTTAGAAACAGCAGATTTTGAAATCTGTGAGTTTGGAATCGGAAGCACTCCCGAAGCCAAATCATTAACTGAAGGATCGGTTTGGCGCGACTTAAAGGTTTACGATGATCACCTTTTTATAGTCAGTGATGCACAATCTCACGGAATGCAGGTATTTGATCTTAGTGAACTTCGTGAATTTGAAGGGACACCGCTTACTTTTTCTGAAGATGCCATTTACACCAAAATTTCGAACGCGCATAATATTGTGATTAATGAGGAGAGCGGATTTGCGTATGCCGTAGGTGCTACAAACAGCGTAAACGAAGAGTTTGTTAACGATTGCAACGAGGGCGGTTTACACATGATCGATATTTCAAACCCAAAAGTCCCCGTATTTGCAGGTTGCTATCGAAATACCGATGCCCCTCGCCGCCGCGCTGGTTCAGCTTATATTCACGATGCTCAGTGTGTACAGTATGCCGGTCCTGATGCCGATTATCAGGGCTCAGAAATCTGTTTTAATGCTGCCGAGCGCTCTGTTGATATTGCGGATGTTTCTGATAAATCCAATCCGCTACACCTTGGGTTTGCGGCAAATCCCAATGTGCAGTACTCACACCAAGGATGGCTTACGGAAGATCAAGCCTATTTTATTATGAACGACGAGCTGGATGAATTAAACCTTGGAAGAAATACTAAAACCCATGTATTTGATGTACGTGATTTAGACAATCCCGAGTTTGTTGGCTCTTTTGATCACATTACACGGACCATCGATCACAATTTGTATGTGAAAAATGGCCACACATTTTTAACGAATTACACTTCCGGGCTTCGAATACTTGAAAATCGCGATTTATCAGATGCCGAATTTACACAAGTTGGCTTCTTCGATACCACGCCAAGGAATAATGTAGTTGATTTTCAAGGTACGTGGAGCAGCTATCCATACTTTGAAAGTGGCATTATTATAGTAAGTGATATTTTTGGAGGCTTATTTATTCTAAACCCACATTTGAATGAATAAATTATGCTACTAAATTGCTCAAATCTGATCTGTTTTTATACTGAACCCGGGCCTCTTCTCCCTTGTGTTTTCAATATCGAACAATCAAATAATTGGTACTTAATAGTTTAAGTAAATTTCCTATCTACAGATTTATTCTAGATTAAAAAACTGCTCAATTTTTAAGTTAAAGGCACTTTTACGTAACTTTAGCACTTTCTAAATCAGCAAAAATAAACGACACCCCAATCTCTTTTCATGGATTTATTTGACAAGCTAGAAGGACGCCCGAGTCCATTAGGACCTTTCACCTCTGCCGGATATGGCTACTACACTTTTCCAAAACTTGAAGGTCCGCTTGGTCCTGAAATGAAGTTTAATGGTAAAGATATGATCGTTTGGAGTATCAACGATTATCTGGGCCTAGGTAGCAACGAAGAAATCAAAAAAGTTGATACCGAAGCGACGGCTAAATATTCGTTGAGCTCGCCGATGGGTGCCCGTTTAATGACAGGTAACACCACCGAACATGAAGAATTAGAGAAAGAACTTGCAGAATGGGTACATAAACCTGCTGCTCAGCTTCTTAATTTTGGATATCAAGGAATTATGAGTGTAATTCACGCTCTCGTTGACCGTAATGATTTCCTAATCTACGACGAGCTGAGCCACGCTTGTATCGTTGATGGTAAACAACTTGCCATGGCTGAGAAGTCTGTGTTCAAGCATAACGATATCGAGAGCTTTAAAAAGCAATTATATCGTGCTGCTTCAAAAAAGAAAGACAATTCTTCGATTCTTGTGGTTACCGAAGGTGTTTTTGGTATGACCGGCGATTTGGGAATTCTCCCTGAAATTATCGAACTGAAAAAAGAAGTTCCGTTTCGTCTTTTGGTTGATGATGCCCACGGTTTAGGAACACTTGGCCATGACGGTTCAGGAACAGGTACCCAACTTGAATGCCAGGATGGTATCGATATTTATTTTGGTACGTTTGCTAAGGCTGTTGCACTTATTGGTGCATTTGTGGCATCCGAACCACGCGTAATTGAATTTTTGAAAGCAAATGTGCGCAGCCAGATTTTCGCGAAATCGTTACCAAATCCAATTGTGGTAACCGCTCGTGAGCGAGTTAAAATGATTCGTAATAATCCGCAGTGGAGAAAAAAATTGTGGGATAACACGCTCAAGCTTCGTGAAGGTTTACAAAAAATCGGATACAATGTATTGCCATCCGAAAGCCCGGTTACCCCGGTTCTAACGCAGGGAAGCACCGAGCTTTGCCAGGATATTATGCGCAAATTACGTGAAGAACATGGCGTTTTTGTTAGCGGTGTGGCCTATCCGGTTGTTCCAAGAGGAATTGTTCTTGTTCGACTCATTCCTACCGCAGCACATAATGATGAACATATTGAAAAAACACTTGACGCTTTCGCAGCAATTAAGGATTTTGTGATGGACGCTACGAATAAGTTATCAGCGTAGCCGAAGATTTTGTGGTCATCTATGAGAAAAGCCTTTCCGGAAATCCGGGAAGGCTTTTTTCTTTTTCCTGTCTTGTCCTGAAATATGTTGACACAAATTAGACTTAAAAATGTCAACACAAAAAGGAACAAAGACTAAGCGCAGTCAGCGCGATTACACGATGGGCTTTAAATTATCGGTGGTCGAACAAGTAGAACAAGGCCACTAT
>JANSXX010000073.1:0-1836 GCA_024742815.1 bacterium | reverse complement strand
TCTCTTGGAGGGGTCGCAGCGCACATCTTGCGCTCTAGCCCAACGGCCTCCACGTTCTGCAAGTAGTCCAGGCTGTGGACGTGGACTCGGCCGCTGCCGTGGTAGTCCTGGCTCGGCAGCTTTCGCTTGCCATCCTGGAACGCCGGTTATGGATTTGGTTGAGGCTTGTTTCCATGGCCGGCTTATCAAGGCCAGCTCCAACCGGAATTGCCAACCATTAGATCTAGCTCACCCGCTATTGCGCCGCGAAAGCAGTTTATCCACGGCCACGGATTTGATCGAGGCCGGCCCGGATGGCCAGTTTATGAAGGCCGGCCCCGACGGCGGCCAGCTCGAACCGGAAGGCCCCGATGGCCAATTTATCAAGGCCAGCTCGAACCGGAAGGGCCAACAACCCTTAGATCTAGCTTTCGGAGGCCCGACCCGCTATTGCGCGACACAAACAGTTTATCAACGGCCGGCCGGCCACGGATTTGATCAAGGCCGGCCCCGATTGCCGTTTGTCAAGGCCAGCTCCAACCGGAAGGGCCAACCCTTAAGATCTAGTTTTCGGAGGCCCGACCCGCTATTGCGCCACATAAGCAGTTGGCCCTTCCGGTTGGAGCTGCTTTGATAACTGGTTATCCGGCCGTTGATAAACTTAGATCTAGGTTTTGGAGGTTTCTGGAGGTTGACCCGCTATTGCGCCGCGTAAGCAGTTTATGAACGGTGATTTATCACGGCCACGGATTTGGTCGAGGTCGGCCCCGATTGCCAGTTTATCAAAGCCAGAAGGGCCAACCGCTTAAGTCTAATTCTCGGAGGCTCGACCCGCTATTGCGCCGCGTAAGCAGTTTATCAACGGCCGGCCGGCCACAGAGTTGATCGAGGCCGGCCCCGATGGCTACTTTGTCAAGGCCAGCTCAACCAACCCTTAGATCTAGCTTTCGGAGGCTCGACCCCTATTGCGCCACACAAGCAGTTTATCAACGGCCGGCCGGCCAGCCCAATGGCCGTTTTATCAACAAGAAGCCGCCAATTGTCCAGATCTCTAGATTCGGGCCGATTTCATATTGTCCCGTATAAGCAGTTTATCAGCGGCCAGGCCGAGCTCTTTGTAGCAAAGGCTGGCAAAGATCCAGGGCGGGCAGCCGCAGTTGCCGTTTATCAACAATGGCCGTTATATCAAGGCCGATGGCCAATGGCCATTTTATCAAAGCTTAAGGACAAGGATTATCAGCACTGAGCCTTGATGGAGGCCGGCCACGATGGCCAGTTTATCAAGGCCAGCTCCAACCGGAAGGGCCAACCCTTACATCTAGCTCTCGGAGGCTCGATCCGCTATTGCGCCGCATAAGCAGTTTATCAACGGCCGGCCGGCCACGGATTTGATCGAGGCCGGCCCCGATGGCAAGTCTTATCAAAGCCAATCCAATGGCCGTTTTATCAAGGCAGGCTAGTCAATCACAGCCAATGGCCGCTTTATCAAAGCCAATGGCCGGCTTATCAAAGCCAATGGCCGTTTTATCAAGGCCGGCCATTTTTAGCTAAGAAGGAGTTCAGAGGGAAAAACCTTTGGGTTTAGGGTTTCAACTTTAGTCTACTGTCGTAGACCAGCAAAGCCTGTCGGCCGGCTGATTGAAGCCTAGCAAGGCAGCAAGCCCGCAGCTTAACCTACGGGCTGGCGAAGGATTCAAGACGCTCGCGGAGCTCGGCGGGCCTCGCCCACCCAAGTAATGGGCATGGTGGGCTCGGCTAGACTTTAGGGTTTAGGGTTTAGGGTTTAGGGTTTAGGGTTTAGGGTTTAGGGTTTAGGGTTTAGGGTTTAGGGTTTAGGGTTTAGGGTTTAAGGTTTAG
>JANSXX010000058.1:0-2307 GCA_024742815.1 bacterium | reverse complement strand
CGATACTACCTTTAATCTAATTCATCTCGAAAAGAGTTCAAATCACAGCGCTTTTGAATCATCAAGGCGAAACATATTCAATATAATTCATCTCGAAAAGAGTTCAATTCACAGCATCCACTCCGTAGTCGCTTGCTAGGAGTTTAATCTAATTCATCTCGAAAAGAGTTCAAATCACAGCTTAATCCATAAATGGTTTTCTTTTGTTGCCAATCTAATTCATCTCGAAAAGAGTTCAAATCACAGCAGTTGATTTCGTTCCACTTTTCACACTCTTAATCTAATTCATCTCGAAAAGAGTTCAAATCACAGCTTGGTTTATGCTTGAGGCTCACCGGAGACGAATCTAATTCATCTCGAAAAGAGTTCAAATCACAGCCAAAAAATTGGTGAAGAATTGACATACACAAATCTAATTCATCTCGAAAAGAGTTCAAATCACAGCTCTAATATTGACTCAACCATTGATCTACCTAATCTAATTCATCTCGAAAAGAGTTCAAATCACAGCTACTCCTGCGGATTCTCACATTTCTTGGAAATCTAATTCATCTCGAAAAGAGTTCAAATCACAGCGAGATTACGCAAATACAGGTGAGGAGTCTGAATCTAATTCATCTCGAAAAGAGTTCAAATCACAGCTTTGGTAATACTCCTATTGAAATTAGGTACAATCTAATTCATCTCGAAAAGAGTTCAAATCACAGCAACATTGGACCAAAACCAAACGTGAATTCAATCTAATTCATCTCGAAAAGAGTTCAAATCACAGCCTTCGCTTAGGCTTATTGGTTCCTTTGTTGAATCTAATTCATCTCGAAAAGAGTTCAAATCACAGCTTAACAAGTGTTAGATGCCTTGAAGAGCTGAATCTAATTCATCTCGAAAAGAGTTCAAATCACAGCAAGCTCGATGGAATGTACGGGATTTTTCATAATCTAATTCATCTCGAAAAGAGTTCAAATCACAGCTACTGCCGAGTGCATGTGAATCATCGTAAAAATCTAATTCATCTCGAAAAGAGTTCAAATCACAGCTGGTATTAATCCCGTCATGATTTGGGCATTAATCTAATTCATCTCGAAAAGAGTTCAAATCACAGCCCCGTTCTTTTTGGCTAATAAAAACCCTTGAATCTAATTCATCTCGAAAAGAGTTCAAATCACAGCGATCCGAATCCGGAAGCGGGCACGGTGTATAATCTAATTCATCTCGAAAAGAGTTCAAATCACAGCTTACGAGCAATACTTTGAGGGGCGCGAAAAAATCTAATTCATCTCGAAAAGAGTTCAAATCACAGCGATGTGCTGCCCATTCCGAACATTCACGAAATCTAATTCATCTCGAAAAGTGTTCAAAAGTAACCAATCATAATTCGTGTTTCTGAGCTTCCGTGGCAAATATATTTTTGCTTTCCGATTCGAAATTAAACAAATTCCTTACCTCAGGTAAGAAAAGTAAGGAGAGTTATCATGCCAAGTGCAACTATAACATCGAAAGGGCAAATCACCATCCCCAAAAAAATAAGAGATGAACTGAATCTGAAAGCGGGAGATGTGCTTAATTTTGAAACCGAATCAAATTCTAAGATCACTATAAGTGTGGGAAAAAAGCATTATAGTGAGATCATTGGGAAATTTAATTACAAAAAAACTAAACCAGAAGGGCTTACTCCTGAAGAAATGGATGAGGGAGTTGCTGAGTACTTTAGGAAAAAATATCGGGTCAAATGAAAGGTGTAGACACAAATATTTTAGCTCGGTTCTTTATTGGAGATGTAGCAGAGCAAAGTGAGAAAATCACTGAAGTTCTAGGAAAAGGTGAACAGTTTTATATCAATGCTTCGGTACTTACAGAACTAACCTGGGTGCTCATTTCTAGTTATAAATTTACCAAAGATGAATTAGTGCAAGCCTATGACAATTTGCTTGATAGTTCGGCATTTATTGTATTCGATCACGCAATCGTAGTTAAGGCTCTCTCCAAATTTATTGGTAGTTCTGCAGATTTTAATGATTGTTTGATTTGTGAAATAAATAATGCCCATTCACTTTCAACCCTCACCTTTGATAAAAAAGCCGCACAACTCGAAGGAATGGAACTGCTCGGTTGATAGGGTAAAGTTAATCGTTAATCGTTATTTGTTAATGGTTATTCGTGGACTCATTGTTGATGCCTAAAGAAGGTTGACGTTTTTAATTAACGAATAACCGTTTCGTTGAGGTTAATTTTGAGAATATTTTAACTGTATAGTCGCCATATGCTCCGTCAGCTTGAGCACGAATAAACTCCTTTGGACTCAATCGG
>JANSXX010000090.1:0-1614 GCA_024742815.1 bacterium | reverse complement strand
CTTTATTAATCGCATGTTTCAACCGCTTAAGTGCAATCCAAATAAAGATTACTGCAGGTTGGTCACACAATTATATAATTCACTAGGAATTAGTGGTTTCGAGGCCTACTTTTGTAGGCAATTGTGTTGATATTTCAGCTTATTCTTCGGATAAAACAGCTTATTCTTCTTGTGTTTCTGCAGGCTAATGCAAGCTTCGCTTGCAATATAAAAGACTTGGATGAGCAAATATTTGTGATCGTAAATTATGCCTCGCAGTGTAAAATGACTGAGAAGGAATGTGTGTCAGAACCTGAAAAGTGCCATTTTGACATCAAAAACGTTGTTTCATCGATTTGAAGATAAAATGCTGCTGCCTTATTTTGCACTATTTCACCTTCCGAATAAAGATTGGCTTGCAGCCAAACTGCTTTTTAAAGCATGCTTCGCATGCAATATTTGGTTAAGAATGCAAGCAAGGCTTGCATGTATCTGCACATAATTGTGCAGAAGTATGCAGAATAATTGGCTGCATTAATGTGCTGCAACATTAGCTGCAACAATAATTGCTCTAAATCTGAGCCGGAGCTCATCTTTTGAGCAAAGAATGCTTGAACATAAAGTGCAGCACGCTGTGCTCCACAAGTCATTTAAATAGAGATGCTCATGATTCTCCAACATTTTGCACCTCGACAAGCTGTGCTATTTTGGGAATTGATGGTAAATCGTGAACTGCAGCACATAAATTTGGCTGTGGAACACATTTCGCAAGCTGTGATATTTCTAGAAATGACTGCAACTTCTTCACTTCCAATGCTAAATTATGCTATTCGTGTTGGATCTTGCAAATCATTGCACCTTTCAGGTGCAAGCCTTTGCGCTTTTTACATTTTGTATGCTTGTCATGCAGGTAGAATTGTGCACAATGTGCACAACTGTTATTTGCCTTTGGTGACACGCTCTGATAAAACAATTGGGGATTCGGGAACTCCCACATTAAAGCCGAATCCAGGAACATCGAGGAGGCGGGTGTTTTCACCGATCCGAAAATGATTGGATTTCCAGTCTTCGGCCTGCAATTTTAGCTCAGCTTGTGATTTCTGCCTCGTGGGCGCGGTTTAGTATACTTTACCTTAGGTATTTACTTAGGTTTTTAGTTTTATTTTTCTTTTCATTACGGTTCCTAAGGCTCCTAAGGCATATCACTTGCTTTTACTAAGCAAGCTCCTTCTTCTTTTTCGCGGCCTCAAAGAGGCCGCTTACCGTAATTAGGGGCGCGCACCGATAACGCGATCGGGTCCAGCCGATCGGCCGGCCGATCGGGTTTCATGCGTATCGGTGCACATATGCACTTGCTTCGCAAGCTGAGCTCTGGGAGGCAGGGAAGACTGGGAATTCGGCTTTGAGCCTAAAAGTGAAAGAACCCGGGATATCGATGTTCACGATTTCGGCTTTAAATGTCTAGTTCCTCGTTCTTCTATCATTTTGTGAAGATCGGAGCTCAGCGTGTTTTTGATGGGAAATTATAGTTATCCAAAGGATATCGCGTATCATTGCATGCTACGCATGCAAGCCTACGCTCTTTTTACTATCGAAGGCTTCGAAGGCATGGGTACACAAGTTTGTGAAGAAAAT
>JANSXX010000071.1:0-1865 GCA_024742815.1 bacterium | reverse complement strand
CGCCAGATCAATCTGCAATGAAGATTGGGGGTCCCCAAAAGCTCCTGCCCTCCCCCCCTCCCCAAAAAAAGGAGGGTTCAAGTATTGATCCATCGTGGCTACAATAATATTTCAATACCCAACCGAAAACTATACACTCAAAACTAAGGCCGGAGAACATCGCCAAAGCCATCATTGCCGACACCGAGACCCATTTGACTATATTGGGAAATGCTAGAGCGGCCGTGGAGGCTTGGTGCGGGATCCCCCGATCAACCAATCACAGAACTATCGATCGTTATAACTAAAAACTGCGGCATTTTGCGAATTGGGGGCAACCGATCAATCGCTTCGAACAGTCCATTGAACGCTTAACCTTGGGCAGGCATCGGTGGCATCGGGAAAGCCTGATGAAGAAGTGAGAGAAATGACGTCTTACCTGGCTAAGATGATGTCAGATTACAAGCAGGCATCCATCCATGCCAAAAAGCACTCCGCCCAGCCAAAGCCAAAGGCCAAGGCAATTAACATCGATGGTGCTTGATGCTGTGGTTAGGGCTAGCTGGAAGTTATTCTAGCAACACAAAACATGTTTTTGTTCGAATTCCCTTTTCAGACAAACAGCCATCCACATACATCCTCATTTGTCAAACTAGCCCTTTTTCAAAAGCTTGCTGGGGATATGACACACTGAATGAACAGTGTGTGCGATTGTGCATGCAGGGAAATCCTTGCAATGCAATATTTGGGGATGCCGAGCGGAAAATCACGAGTGCCTCAATTGATTGAGTATTTGCCAGCTTGAGGGTGCAACCTTTGAACGAATTGCCGAATTCATGGTTCTGGGTTGTAACATATAGTGATGCCTACCCACGCAGGTCGTGTGCGTGCTGGGACGTGTGGAACCTTCGATCCTGGGACAAGATGCTGCTTTTGCTGAGCATCTTCTCAGCACTCTGGGAAAGGGTGCCTCGAGTCTTGATTGCTATTTTGGGGTATGCAATTATTTACCTGTTTGGCGTTTCGCACACACCCCCCCACCAACCATAATTTGAACTTTGTGCCAAAACTATTTTCCATTAATTTGATTTTTGTATGAATATTTGGTTGCACCAACTAAGGAGTTGCGCACAGCTGCAGGAAGCAGCGGCTGCTATGGTGGAGGAATCGGGCAACACGTGCTCAGAGCTGACCCGGTGTCTTGATATGCAGTTACTGATGCTGTTTGGGGATTTCGATTGGTTTTCCTATTATCGCAACAATAGCGTTGTTCAAATATCGATCGAGGGGTCAACATCAACCTAGGCGGATTGCCAGGATTGGATCTTCTGGAAAGCACCCTCAGAATGCTGAGCGCGACTTGTGTCGCCTTCTAGACCTACCCCTGGACTATTAGTTCAAAATTTTTGCATCAATAAATTTCAAGTGATGCATATTATATGTTTCAAATCATTGTACGTACAAACAATAAATTATGTATGTTTGGTCTTAGCCCAACAGCCGGTGCTTCACAAAACAATACTCCAATTGCTGACCATGTCATTCTACACATGATTGACAAGTCCACCATAGCTATGGCCTAATATGGCCAGTTAGACCCTGCTAGGACTTGTGGTGGATCGACATCCCTGTGAAGGACTTGGATAAGCCTGGAACCAGGGCCACCACCATGATGAAGATCCCTATGATCTTCCCGCATGAGCTGTTTCATTACCTTACTGAAGCTTGGGGGGGAAACAATTATTTAATGTTTTTGTTTTCTGTTCGAGTATTCACACGATAGGGTGGTGTTTTTTTGTATTTAAGGGTGCCTGAATGCCGAACATCGATCGAATCTGAGGAGTCCGGCAAGGTGCAGGTGGACCCCAATGAGATCCGGGCGTTCT
>JANSXX010000143.1:0-1088 GCA_024742815.1 bacterium | reverse complement strand
CTGTTCCAATGATTTAGTGCAGGATGCACTAATTTTATGCAGAACACGCTGAGCTCTTAGTGCAAAATAATAGAAAACAGCACAAAATACTCTTTTCCATGCTCATACACACATTTTGTGTTTTGAACACAAATCACACGCTGAGGTCTTTTAAGTCGAAGACTTAAATCTCTCAATAAAAAACACGCTGAGCTAACGGCTACACAAAATGATAGTAGAACAGGAACTACCCAAAAAGACTGCAATTTCCCATCATCCAAAAGCCGGGTTCTCTCACTTTTTGCAAATGATGGCAAAACCTGAACATCCAGACCAAATTCAGCTCAGCTTGCAGAAATTATTATAGGCATGCACCAGTATGCATTATGCGAAATTCGGCCATGCGATCGGCCACCCGATCGGCCACCCGATCGGCTGCACCCCATCCCACATCGGTGCGCATGCCTATTTACGGTACCTCCTTTCAGTCGGAAAAGAAGAGCTAACTTAGTAAAAGTTAGTGATACACCTTAGGAGCCTAACAATTAGCCTTAGGAACCAAAAATAAAAATAAAATACCTTACGAATAATAATAAGGAACATAGGAACCGCGCTCACGAGGCAAAAGTGACAAGCTGAGCAAAAAAGAGCTGCCGGACAACTGGAATCGGCTTTGAGGTCAAATGGTGAAAACACCCACCTCCCCAATGATTCAGAAACAGGAAGTAAATGCGGAGACTGTGGAATGCAATCATTTGCATCTCTATCAGAGCGTATTTTTAAAGGTGTAATGCAGTTGTGCACAAGACTAGCACAGCGTGCTTTAGTTTTGGAAGTTTGAGCCTTTGATTGAAGGTTAAAAGCGCTTGGGCTTGCAAGCTCTGCTTGCAATGACAAGCAAGACGCCTAAATACCTACATGACATTGAAGAATTAGTATCAAATGTTAGTCGGAGCACAGCTTGAACAATGAGTTGCAGGTGTTGGTCTTTGGTTTTGAACTAAGATCCAGCATGATTTACACTAAACCACTGAATTTAGCACAGCTTGCCAAAGTGCAGAAATAGGTGAAATGTGAATATTTACAGCCAAATATCATCTCGAGCACAG
>JANSXX010000066.1:0-2000 GCA_024742815.1 bacterium | reverse complement strand
CGTTGGATAAGTTGGTCAAGTTGAGTAAGTACAACTCCGAAGGAGTTCTAGGTGCCTCTGGCACGTACGAGGATGATAAGAAGCGTGATAACTGGAAGAACAATTTCAGATACAGCGTTAGAAACCCATATGTTAAAACCGATGAAGATTTGGATTTACTGACTGATAAGGGTATTTATCCCTACGACTACTTTGATGACTTTGAAAGATTTAAGGAAAGGGCTTTACCACCTAAAGAAGCGTTTTATAGCAAATTGAGTGAAGAACATGTGAGTGATAAAGATTACGAACGTGCCTTGAAGGTCTGGAAGCACTTCGGTATCAGGACGCTCGGGCAGTATCACGACCTTTATTTACGCACGGATGTTTTACTACTGACCGATGTGTTTGAAAATTTCAGGGACTTGTGTATGGAATACTACGGTTTAGACCCCGCTCATTATTACACATTGCCAAATTTTGCGTTTGATGCCATGCTTTTAAAAACTGGTGTGGAAATAGAACAAATCAGTGATAAGGAAATGTATGAAATGATTGAGAAGGGTATGAGAGGAGGAATGTGTCAAGTCAGTCATAAAATAGCAGTGGCAAATAATAAGTATATGGGTGAAAAATACAACCCTTCAAATCCATCAAATTATATCAATTATTTAGATGCGAATAATTTGTATGGACTGGCGATGTCTCAAAAGTTGCCATTAAAGAATATCAAATGGGGAAAGAAAGTCCCTGATATTGAAAAGTGGGACGAGCGAGATGAGTTTGGTTTTATCCTTGAAGTGGATTTAGAATATCCTGAAGAATTACATGACTATCACTCGGATTATCCATTAGCACCTGAAATAATGAATGTCAATGCTGACATGCTTTCGGATTATCAAAAGCAAGTTTATAAAATATATTATGATGGAAAAAACCCGAAGGATGAGAAAACCAGTAAGTTAATATTAAACCTGAAGGATAAACAAAAATACGTGGTTCATATTAAGACCTTACAATATTATTTGAAAATGGGTTTGAAAATGGGTCAAGTCCATAGGATAATAAAATTTCAACAAAGGGCGTGGTTGAAACCGTGGATTGACTTTAACACTGGTAAAATGAAAGAAGCGAAAAGCGATTTTGAGAAAGAACTCTATAAGCTGATGAATAATAGTATATACGGAAAAACTATGGAAGACAAGCGAAATCACATGGATTTTGAATTAGTTGATAATGAAGAAAGATATGAAAAGTGTGTGAATAATCCAACATTCAAAAACAGATTTATAATAAATGAAAATCTTGTAGGTGTGGAGAAGACTAAAGCGAAACTGAAACTGGACAAACCGATTTTCCTAGGAATGAGTATTTTAGATTTAAGTAAATTACACATGTATAAATTTTACTATGATGTCCTTAAGGAAAAATACAATGAACAAATCAAATTGATATATACCGATACTGATAGTTATGTAATTCAAACTCAAACAGAAGACATTTACAAGGACTTCAATGGTTTAAGGGAACACATGGATTTTAGCGATTATCCTGTGGAACATCCATGCCATGACAAAGCAAACAAGAAAGTATTAGGAAAGTTTAAGGATGAATTAAACGGACAAATATAACATCATTCATTGGGTTGAAGCCTAAATCATACGCTTTTCAAGTCTATGGTGAAGAAGAAGAACATAAGAAATCAAAAGGTGTAGTCAAACATAAAGTCAAAAAAGAATTAAATTATCAAAACTATGAAGAAGCACTTTATCTCAACAAAAAGCACGAAATAACTTACAATTTTATTCGTAGCCGTAATCATCAAATCTTTTCAATGTCTCAAGTCAAGCAATCTCTCAGTAATTATGAAAATCAACGCTATTACTTTGACGCTTTTAATTCAATACCTTTTGGACACTACACTATTCCGAAGGAATAGCCTAGTGAGCCTTGCGACACTACACATTAAAACACTCCTAAAGAAAAGATATATAATGTTATTAATGGATACTAATAGATAT
>JANSXX010000142.1:0-1092 GCA_024742815.1 bacterium | reverse complement strand
GTCTATTTGTTGCTTTGTGTAAGTATCTGCTTGGTCTGCTTTACTATCTAATACTGTTTGAATGTCAGATTTACTCGCGTAAAGGTCTTCTATATCATTGACTGCTCCGTCTTTTACTTGCCTAATTTTATTTGCGGTAATATCAAAAGTATTCATTAAGTTTTTGCTCATAATATTATATTATTAATTAGAAAATTAATAATATCATATTATTGATTGTTAATAAAGTCTTGATGCTTTTTAGATTTTAAATGTCTTGACTTTTGACCTTTTTTAATTATACTACCGCACTCACATTCAAAAGGTTCTGCTTGTCTTGATAATTGTTTTTCTTTATTTCTTTGGTATGATTGATTGTTTAATTCTCTCCCTTTTTCCTTGTTGTCATTATAATAATTTATCCTTTTTTCTTTCAATCTGTCTTTATTGTTTTCATAGTAGATTTGTTTTCGTTCTTTTATTTTGTCAGTATTTTGTTCTCGGTATTGTTTAATTTTGTCTTTAAGGGTTTCTTTATTGTCTTGTCTCCACTCCTTAACACTTCTACATTCAATTCTGGCATTTAATGTTGCCATTTCTCGGATTAACTCTCCTTCTCGTTTTCGTAGTTGTTCTATATTATCACATTTTACCTCTTCAATTAATTCTATGTAAAACGCTTGTTGTCCTAATTCTCTCATTTTCATATACAGTTTATAGTGTCGTGTATTTGCTTGGTTTATATTTTGTCTATGTTCTGCCATTCGTTTGCTTAAAGGTTGGCAACTTGAACCGATATACACATCATCTGTTATAGTGTTTCTAATACAATATATTTTGCCTTGATTATAGTCTTTATGTTTCTTACTGTTTTCCATTGTATATTACTATAAAATAATATTTCTTTATACTATTTTATGGTAATATTATTAAACTAATCATAAAAGGTTACGGAATTTGAACGGATTTCAAGGATTGTTTCATATATCATATGAATGTACATCCGTGTCGGCATGAATTCACTTGTATATAAAGTAGTTCCATCGAGGGGGCGAATTTTGACCACCATGTTTGAATTATTTTTAAGGTTCATTCCAGTATATGCGGCTGACT
>JANSXX010000098.1:0-1505 GCA_024742815.1 bacterium | reverse complement strand
TATATCATAAAACTACGCACACAATGCATAGTTATGATATACCAAGGACCCGGGGGACTTTCTCTAAAGACCCTTGAAGGCCCGGGCCTCCTCCTTCGTGCGGTGGTAGCACGACCTGGGCCCGGTAGCTTGGTTTGACCGACGCCATCGGTCAATTCATCGCCATGCGAAAACCCATCAGGCCGTTACAAGACATGAAATCTCAAAGGGAGATAAATGAAAATAAATATATAGATGTTAAATGGTTGCTTAACAGAATTGGAACAAGATGTAATAAATGCGGAACTGACTTTGAAATAGAAATAAACAATGGGCTAATTCATAGCAATATGACAGCCCAGCGCAAATGCAACCTATATGCACATGAAAAAGACAACTGCGAAGCGTGGTGTAAGTATTGCAATTGTAGTGCTAAATAAATTGGTTTAAAGAAATGATAACTTAAGATAAATAAGGATATGAATAGATATGAAAAAAGCAAAATCTACAAAATCGTAGATGCGGGATATAATAAATGTTATATAGGTTCTACTTGTGAAGAATTAAGCCAGAGAATGACACGGCATAGAGCTTATTATTTTAAATACTTGCGGGACAATAAAGAACAAGTTAAAATGAATTCTACCTTACTACTTGATGAATACGGCGTTGAAAACTGTAAAATTGAACTTGTTGAGTTATATCCTTGCAAAACTAAGGCAGAGCTACTACGAAAGGAAGGAGAATATATAAAATCAAACAAATGTGTAAATAAAATAATTTCTGGTAGAACTGCTCAGGAATATAGACAAGACAACAAGGAAAAGATAAGCGCTAATGCCAAAAGGTATCAGGAGGAAAACAAGGAAGAACTGAAGCAATACAGAAAAGATAATGCAGAGTATTTCAACCAAAAAAGCAAAGAACGCTACGAAGCAAACAAGGAATACTACAAACAAAGACACAAAACATATTATGATCAAAATATTGAAAGGGAAAGGGAGAGACACAAGAAAAACTATGAGTTGAGCAGAGAGAAAGTTTTAGCAAACCAAGCGCAGAAAATTATGTGTGGATGTGGCACACTTCATCGCAAAGGCGACATATCAAAACATATAAAGATTAAAAAGCACCAACGATGGCTACAACAACAAGAACAACCAGAACAAGAACCATAATTAGAACAATTGGATTAAAATATCTTCTTTAGTATAATGAGCAATAGTAAAGAAGATATAATAAAAGATGTTTATTTTGACAAGGGGGGTTTTGGCTCACGAAATAGAACACTACAAGAAGCAAGGAAAAAGGACAACACAATCACTATAAACGATATTAATGAGTTTTTTAGGAAGAAT
Organism: bacterium; assembly: GCA_024742815.1. Taxonomy (GTDB): domain Bacteria; phylum Bacteroidota; class Rhodothermia; order Balneolales; family Balneolaceae; genus HXMU1420-13. The sequence continues at coordinate 168 of JANSXX010000098.1, read as the reverse complement.
GTAGAACAGAAAGCCAAGCCAAGAGGACAGAATTCATTTGTAGCTCCTAACGCATATTATGAGTTTCAAATTGATTTATTTTTCATTAATGATATCCCTAAACAAAAAATGAAAGTTGGCATGATGTGTATTGACATATTTTCTAAGTATATGGTTGTTGTCCCGCTT